>JAWKRX010000008.1:0-199467 GCA_041389425.1 Myxococcota bacterium | reverse complement strand
GTACAGCGATCGCTGCGAAGCCGCACGAGCCGCACTTTCCGGAGCGCGAAGCGCGGAGGATCGAGGGCGGCGGAGCCCGAGACGGCTATGGCCTCGGATTCGTCAGGTTCATTTGCTTGTTATGCGGCCGCCGGCGCCACATCCTCGCAACACAGTGGATCTCGCGCGAGCCATTCATGGGAGATTTCCCGCATGAGCAAAGCGCAATCAAACTCAGCAGTGCCTGCCGGTAGGCTCGCCCCGTCAGTAAAGAAACTTGAGTCTACGAGGTCGATCATGAGCGGCTCGACTTTCCAAGAATGGCTCCTGAGCTCTAGACCGTCGAAGAGATCTGGAGACTTCGTTGCGGAATAGCCGATCGAACCTGTTTCAAAGAATGCCGAGGCCTCGGCCAAGGAGGTAAAGATTGAGCCGCTCGGGAATGGGCTGCCAACGATTCCTGACACCTTGGCGAATGCTGATCCGTCGTTCGCCTTGAACGCCACCGAAATCCTCGGATCTGTATCGGAGGTCTCAAAGGTTGCGAGTTGATGGACTCCGGGAAAGAGCCGGCCGCCAACCCACGAGTTGATACGTGATGAAGTATCTCGGCGTGGTATGTAGACGCCGGACCGGACGCCCGTTGGAGAGTCCCATTCGACGGCGAATCGATGGGCGGCATTCTCGGATCGGAATCCGCACACCGCTGGAAATCCGCTTGGTCGAATTGCACGTAACTTGATGAAGCAAATTCCGGCTATCGCCCATCCGTTCACGAGAGCAGGCCGGAAAGGATCCGGGAGAAACTGGCTTGCAGCTTCCGGATCGAGGCGGAAGTTCGCCAAGACTCGGCGCTCGATGATTCCGCGCATTCCAGGAAGACGCATCAAGATGTCTCCGAGGCTGCCGCATAACGGATGGCAGCTAACCTGCGAGTCCGTGCTAAAGAGATTCGGCGAGAGTACAGCGATCGCCGCGAAGCCGCACGAGCCGCCCTTTCCGGAGCGCGAAGCGCGGAGGATCGAGGGCGGCGGAGCCCGAGACGGTCACAGCCTCGGATTCGTCAGGTTCAGCTGCTGGTTATGCGGCAGGAACCTGACACCACGCATTTCACTATCGATTATGTCCCAAGAGAAGCGCAGCCAGAGCTACGATCCCACCGAGAACGGACACGATCCAGATACCTTTGATATATCCCGGATCGTTGAACTGCATTCTGAGAAGACCAGGATGCTCGGCGAGCTTCTCGGCTCCATTCTGGAGGAAGAGCCAGTAGGTCCCCGCGCACCAGGTCGAAATCACCGAAAGATGCCACGCCACGACAAATGGACCGCCGGCCAATGGGTCGAAGAGTTCATTCATCGATTCTGCGCCGCCAAAATGAACGCCGATTCCCATAACGACCCACGGAATGTTTGCCCAGAACGAAAAGCCCAGGATCAATCTTACGTAGCCGCTGGTAAGCTCAGGATTCACCGCGCGCGCGCTTCGGCCGCGGATCCACCAAATGCCACCATTTAGTACGGTCGCCAAGATCGCTAGCCACCAGAAATGGTTCAGCGCGGGCACCGCTTTTCCTGCCGCATAACGGATCGCAGATAACCTGCGAGTCCGCGCTAAAGAGGTCTGGCGAGAGTACAGCGATCGCTGCGAAGCCGCACGAGCCGCCCTTTCCGGAGCGCGAAGCGCGGAGGATCGAGGGCGGCGGAGCCCGAGACGGTCACAGCCTCGGATTCGTCAGGTTCATTTGCTTGTTATGCGGCGGGACTGGCTGCGCATTTCGTCGAAGTCTTTCGCGAGCTGATCGATGGGCTTCACCTGACTCGGGTCGACGTTCTCGACGGCGCGCACGTCGATTGGACCAAGTCCCATTTCGACATCGTACTCACCAAGAGACTGGTCGAGGAAGAGATACGCGATCATCTTTTTCGTGGTCTCGTTGTAGCTGGCAAACTTAGGGAGATAGATGACGACAGCAATCTCGCCGTCGTGGCGACCTAGCCAATACCGTACGTCCTTGGGATCAACTCGCACCGCGCCGTACCCTATGGCAAGAATAGGTTCGTGACGAGGGCGGAACGCGATCACGTTCCATCTTGAGAGTTTGGGCGCGGACGCAGCTAAAGACTCGACAGCCGGGAAGGCTGATTTTATCCCACCAGCGCTCACTACAAAGTCCCTTCGGCCGTCGATCAGAGGACCGATTTCGAAGGTGAGATCTTCGTGGATCTTCGAAAGTTGATCGGCGATCTCGTCGAATATTGCCTCTTGGTTCGACTCATACGATGCGATTCGCTCGTCGTTGGATTCGAACCATCTCCAGAAAGTCATCTTCGGCTCGGCTCCAGCGCGCGTCGCGGAGAAGAGGACCGCGAGTCCAAGAATCAATGCTCGCACGTCGCGTCCTGCCGCATAACGGATCGCGGATCAGCGGCGAGCCGTTGCTAAAGAGTTTCGGCGAGGGTACACAGTCCGCTGCGAAGCCGCACGAGCCGCCCGCTTCCAAGGCCCAGAGGCCGCAGGCCTAGCGGGCGGCGAAGCCCGCTACGGGCTCGTCCAAGGTTCGTCCGTCTGCATTCGCTTGTTATGCGGCGTTCTTCCACCACAGATAGACCAAGAACATACCAGCTGCGAGAGCGGACGGGATGAATGGAAAACGCGCTTGACTGGCGGACTTCAACTCCTGATGAGCCCAGGTTGTCGCTTCTGTCCATCGCGGGTCGTTGGCCGCGTAGGCTCTGAAGATGGAATCCACTGTCGCCAGGGGAAGATCCAATCGCGTCGTTCCGAAATGCTCCTCGATCGACCCCGTCTGATACTCGACCGAGAACCCTGATTCTGGTCCGCCCGAGGCTTGGACGTAGTTCATTTGATCCTTTGCAAGGATCACGAATGAGTTTCCCGCACCATCCAGCGTCTGGAGCGACTTCGACACCTGTTCAGGAGTCGGATTGTCGATCTTGGGACCGGACTCGAGTTCGAGATTCACTTCGTTGAATGCCGCATAACGGATCGCAGATAACCTGCGAGTCCGCGCTAGAGAGATCTGGCGAGAGTACAGCGATCGCTGCGAAGCCGCACGAGTCGCCCTTTCCGGAGCGCGAAGCGCGGAGGATCGAGGGCGGCGGAGCCCGAGACGGTCACGGCCTCGGATTCGTCAGGTTCAGCTGCTGGTTATGCGGCAGGAACCTGGCACCACGCTTTTCACTATCGATTATGTCCCAAAAGAAGCGAAGCCAGAGCTACGATCCCACCGAGAACGGACACGATCCAGATACCTTTGATATATCCGGGATCGTTGCACTGCATTCTGAGAAGACCAGGATGCTCGGCGAGCTTCTCGGCTCCATTCTGGAGGAAGAGCCAGTAGGTCCCCGCGCACCAGGTCGAAATCACCGAAAGATGCCACGCCACGACAAATGGACCGCCGGCCAATGGGTCGAAGAGTTCATTCATCGATTCTGCGCCGCCAAAATGAACGCCGATTCCCATAACGACCCACGGAATGTTTGCCCAGAACGAAAAGCCCAGGATCAATCTTACGTAGCCGCTGGTAAGCTCCGGATTCGCCGCGCGCGCGCTTCGGCCGCGTATCCACCAAATGCCAGCATTTAGTACGGTCGCCAAGATCGCTAGCCACCAGAAATGGTTCAGCGCGGGCACCGCTTCTCCTGCCGCATTGTATATCGACTCGTTAGTCGATTCGCCCATCGTATGCTCCACGAGGACTGCCGGGAGAGGCCGTTGCCGCATGAAGCCAGAGAGCTTGACCGTTAGATCGGCCCCCCGCCCTCGTCACCCATGCCGAGGAGTATCCGAGGCCCGAGAGCCTGGATTCACAAGACGAGTAGGTGAAGGTCCAGGGTCGGGGGACCGGCTGTCCAATGTACACGAGGAGCCTTCGTGGAAAAACAGAACTGGGTCGGCGTCGATGTCAGTGCGAAGACGTTCACGTTCATCATCGAGCAAGCGGGAGTGCGATCGGAGCCTTGCGATCTGCCCAACGACCCGAAGGGGCATAAGAAGCTGATCCGACTCATCACGAAGCGAGGCTTCCAGGCCCGGGTCGTCCTCGAGGCCACGGGCAACTACAGCCTCGACCTGGCACTCGCCCTCCATCGGGCTCTCCGCGTGGAGGTAATGGTGGCCAACCCCCGGGCCGTCAGTCAGTTCGCCGGCGCCTATCTGCGTCGATCGAAGACGGATGCGCTCGATGCACTGGTCCTGGTCGAGTTCGCCCAGCGCATGCCCTTCGAGGCCTGGAAGCCCCCTGCGGCGTCCGCGTTCGATCTGAGGGCCATCTCCCGCCGAATCGAAGCGTTGACCAAGACGGCGACCCAGGAGAAGAACCGTCTCCATGCTGCATTGAGCTTCGGGGAGATGAGTGAGGTGGTGCGCAACGACATCGAGGTCAACGTTCGCCACCTCGAACGGCGGATCGAGCTACTCCGAGACCAGGCTCGCGAGCTCATCGCGAAGCACCCGGATCTGGAGCGAGCCTTCCAGCACCTCACCTCGGTCAAGGGCATCGCGACTGCAGCGGGGATCCAGCTCCTGGCCGAGCTGTCTGTGCTCCCAAGCGACATGGATGTTCGGCAATGGGTCGCGCACGCGGGGATCGATCCACGTCAGATCCAATCCGGAACATCAGTCAATCGACCCGCGCGCATCAGCCGTCGGGGCAACGCCCACCTACGCCGAGCGCTCTTCCTCCCCGCGCTTGTCGCGGCGCAGCATGAGCCGCACGTGAGTGCGTTCTACCAGAAGCTACTCGGCCGAGGCAAGACGAAGATGCAGGCCAACGTGGCCGTGATGCGGAAGCTGCTGCACTCGATCCACGGGATGCTCAAGCACGATCGCGACTTCGAAGGGGAGAAGTTCTATGCGTTAGGGGCTTGACGGGGGATAGAGTATCTAACGGATCAACGCTCAGCGGCGAGTCCGCGCTAGAGAGGTCTGGCGAGCGTACAGCGATCGCTGCGAGGCCGCACGAGCCGCCCTTTCCGGAGCCCGAAGGGCGGAGGATCGAGGGCGGCGAAGCCCGAGACGGTCACGGCCTAGGGCTCGTCCGTCTGCAGCGTTTGGTTATGCGGCGCGAAAGCTAGGAATTCGGGATTCGAACTGGGCCACGACGCTGCGAAAGAGGTCCGGATTGCCTCTGCTCCCAGAGGAATGATTGCCGAGCACATTGAGTCCGCGAACTCGAAACTCCTCAGCCAGGTCTCGCTCAAGCGCAGCGAGTAGGTCTCGCGGCCGCTTATGGTTTTCGAATGACGATTCCTCTGGGAACACGGGCCCGACCGCAATCATCCGGTACTGCGCGTCTTGAGGCTTGACGCCTGCTCTCTCTAGATTTCGGGCAAGCGCATTGCCCTTTGCAGTTCGCCGC
This sequence comes from Myxococcota bacterium, assembly GCA_041389425.1. Classification (GTDB taxonomy): domain Bacteria; phylum Myxococcota_A; class UBA9160; order UBA9160; family UBA4427; genus UBA4427. Next base: position 194,099 of record JAWKRX010000008.1, on the reverse strand, counting down.
GCATCGAGATGGTTTCCGATTCGGTTGAACGGAGATGCCGCGTTCGCAGAGGAGCTATCGCCTGTTCTCCCGATGTAGAACAGCTTTCGACTCGGCGCGAGGATTTCGATCACATAGATCCAGAATCCGCGCTGCAGAACTGCTCCGCTGAACGTAATCTCGTGGGACTTCATCGGTCCGTTCGTGCCGCATAACGGATCGCGGATCAGCGGCGAGCCGTTGCTAAAGAGTTTCGGCGAGGGTACACAGATCGCTGCGAAGCCGCACGAGCCGCCCGCTTCCGAGGCACTGGTGCCGCAGGCCTAGCGGGCGGCGAAGCCCGCTACGGGCTTGACCAGCGGCTCGTCCGTCTGCAGCCGCTGGTTATGCGGCGTCAACTCCACGGACTCATATCTCGGTTGACAGACCAGAGCAGCCAACACATCAGAGCCACGATGGCCGCCAGAATTAGGACTACGTTGCGCCGATCCCGATCCCACCTCCTGCGGAGGTCTGGCGAGAGCAGGCCGCCGCGTTCCGCGTCATCGAGTTCTTGTTGGCCGCGAAGAGAATCTTTGAGATATCGCGCCACGTAGTAGGACGAGAAGACTATGGCCACGAGTAGGATCGCTACGGCAATCGGGGATTGGAACCGCACTCTCTCGGCCTCCCGATCGATGCCGCATAACGGATCGCGGATCAGCAGCGAGCCGTTGCTAAAGAGTTTCGGCGAGGGTACACAGTTTGCTGCGAAGGCGCACGAGCCGCCCGCTTCCGAGGCACTGGTGCCGCAGGCCTAGCGGGCGGCGAAGCCCGCTACGGGCACGACCAAGGCTCGTCTGTCTGAATTCGCTTGTTATGCGGCGAGGCGGTCTTCCGCACGCGAATCTCACCATGGAATCTGTTGGTCTGGCCTGACGTCTATTCGACCCGCGCCCTGGTTATCGGTTTGACGAAGCGCGTTCCAACAGATGATCGCAAGGAGCGCAAGGAAAATAGCCAAGGCGAGACGGCTTTTATTCCGCTCGGAGGCAGAGAGTTCGCTCATCCGGCCGCGCGGATGCCCCACAAAATCGGAAATTAACGATTCTGCTCGCTCGACGTCTTCGGCTGCAACTTCTACGCGCACAGCAGCAATGGCTTGCATCGACGGAATTGCTCCGCCGGCGTCACTTGCGGAGATTCGCGCCGTGATTCCCTCAACTTCTAGGATCTGGAGCGCGAGATTCGCCTCCGCTCGAGATGAGAACTGCGGTGACAAGTAAGGCATGGAGCCTCGCCGCATAACGGATCGCCGATCAGCGGCGAAGCCGCGAGCTAGAAGGTTTCGCCGAATGTACACGGATCGGCGCCGGGCGGCACGAGCCGCCCACGCCCTGGCGCCCGAATGGGCGCACAACGCCCTGGGCGGCGGAGGCCGAAAGGCCTCTGCCGCGGATTCGTCCGTCTGCAGCGGCTTGTTGTACGGCCCGCACTGGCACGGCGACGCCGACTCGGAGAGCCGAGGCGTTGATCTTCAGGATCTGCTCGGAGAATCCAGCCTCTGAGCCGCAAGCCCAGCCGCAGCTGTTGGCGAGGCCGCCCTGAAGTGGCCGGAGAAAGGGCAGCCTCTTCAGCCAGCGAGCGTTTCCGGCGCGAATTCGGAGATCGTTGCAGCGAAGCCAGATTCGGCGGCCGATCGAAACTCAGCGGGTATCGGCCGACTGGTTTGCGTCGACGCCTTCGACCGTTGTTCGAGCCGCGACATCTACAACGTCACGCCTTCTGCGCGATTAACTCGCGGAGGTCTGCGGGCCGTACAACGGATCGCGGATCAGCGGCGAGCCGTTGCTAAAGGGTTTCGACGAGGGTACACAGATCGCTGCGAGGCCGCACGAGCCGCCCGCTTCCAAGGCCCTGAAGCCGCAGGCCTAGCGGGCGGCGAAGCCCGCTACGGGTTCGGCCAAGGCTCGTCCGTCTGCATTCGCTTGTTATGCGGCGCTCATTCTCCGATTTCGACACCAAGGCTCTCGCGCACCTTTTGGAGCACGCGAGCATGCTCGGCCCAAGTGGTCGTCTCTAGAGAAGCTTGCTCGAGACCAAGTTGCATTTCACTGTTGAGTTTCTTCAGATCAGGAGTTGCCAGTTTCCTAAGGTTGGATTCAGGCCAAGTCGGGACGAGAGCCGCTGCAGCCGTCCATTGAGATTCGGCTTCGGCTTCTAAACCGAGCCGCTCGAGAGCGAGGGCCGCTCGACCTCGCTCAAGTGCGATCACAATCTCTTCGCCTCGTTTGAGCTTCGGCTCAGGAATCAATAAGTCTCGATGGCGATAGAGTTCCCATGGAAGTGAGGACAACTCGATGTACGACTGATTGCTCGATCGCTCGAGCCAGCGAAAACCCATTCCGGCCTGGAATTGGGCAACGCTGCTCGAATGAACCACGACGCCGAGATCGTCACCCCTTCGCTCCGCTCGAGCACGAAGCACCTCCTGCTCACTGATCAGATGCGCACGTACGATGGATCCTTGGACGCGATGGGCGGAGATCCACATATGGTTCATCGCAGCGGCACCGAGACCCACTCCGAGTGCGAAGCCGCCTATGTATCCGATAAAGCGCATCATTGGCGACGGTTCGCCCTACCGGAAGCGCAGCTTGAGTGCCGCATAACTAGTTAGTAACCAGCCCAGCGTAGCAGGTCGGGGGGGTGGCTTGGTGTGATAAGCGTTGAGCGGCAGCCGGGCCGGTGAGGTGTCGATCCGCCAGGAGTGCTGCAGGCATGGATTCCAGCCTCGTCAATCCCGGCGGGTGATGCGTAACCATTTATCGCGGCTGTGTCGCTGGTTATCGCGCACGAGGGATAGGGTCGAGGCTGATCGGGGGCGGCGCGTGATGTCTGTGGACGAGAGTTCGCGGGGCGTGAACGCGCGGGTGCGGATTGCTTGAAGAGCAGTCACCGTCGAAGATGTCGTTCTGGGTTGGCTGAGGGCGTAGTCGGGGGCTGAAGCGCACGGTCGGTGTCCTCGAACGGCTTCGGAATCGGTGGTCGGAACGGTGAGGGACGCGGGAGCGCGGATGGAGGGACTCGGGGGTCGGACGGGTGATCGTGGCGACGGCCGGAGGCGGCGGGATGGGCCGGAGGCGGCGGGCTCGAGCGGCTCGGAACGGTGGCGGGGGGAGCGGCCCGGGGAGGCGGGGCCCGCGGAGACGGAGGCGCTTGGGCTGGGGCCTCGATCACCGCTTCGAGGGGAGCATCCGCCGCGGGTATTGGATGCATTGCGGGATCAGCTTCGGCTGCGTCATCGCTCGCTGTCGACCGAGCGGAGCTATGTGGGGTGGGTGCGTCGGTTCATCCTCTTCCATGGGAAGCGGCATCCGGCGGAGATGGGGAGGGCGGAAGTCGAGGCGTTCTTGACGGATCTTGCGACGGGTCGCGAGGTCGCCGCGTCGACCCAGAATCAGGCGCTGAATGCGATCCTGTTCTTCTATCGCCACGTGATCGGGCGCGAGCTCGGGACGCTGGGTGAGGTGGTGCGGGCGCGGCGGCCGGTTCGGATTCCGGTGGTGTTGACGGTGGACGAGGTGGAGCGTGTGCTGGCGCGGCTGGAAGGGGAATCGCGGGACGTTGCGCTGCTGCTCTGGGGCGGTGGTCTGCGGCTGCTCGAGGCGCTGCGGCTGCGCGTCCAGGACGTGAATTTCGAGCGGCGGGAGCTTCGGGTGCGCGACGGGAAGGGGCGGCGGGATCGCTTGACGGTGCTGCCGGAGCGGGCGGTGGATCCGCTGCGGGCGCGGATCGGGGCGGCGCTGGCGCTGCATTCGCGGGATCGGGCGGAGGGGTACGGCGAGGTCGAGTTGCCCCGGGCGTTGGCGCGGAAGTATCCGCGGGCGGGGTTCGAGCCCGGGTGGCAATGGGTTTTTCCGGCGGATCGGTTGTCGGCGTGTCCGCGGACGGGGCGCGTGGGGCGGCATCATCTCTTCGAGACGACGATCCAGCGGCATGTTCGTGAGGCGGGAGTCCGGGCGGGGGTCACGAAGCGGGTGACGCCCCACGTTCTTCGACACAGCTTTGCGACGGCACTGCTCGAACATGGCTACGACATCCGGACGGTGCAGGAGCTTCTGGGACACCAGAACGTGGCGACGACGATGATCTACACCCATGTGCTGAATCGCGGAGGTCGCGGCGTTCTTTCGCCCGCGGATCGAGCGGGTGGCGGCGCGTGGGAGCGGTGGCGACCCGACCTTGAGATGCGGCCGGGCCGGGCGGAAACGCGGGACGATTGATCGTCGGGCGTGGAGGGTGTCCGGCGTGGACTCGCTCGGCTCGTCGCAGTCTGGGGCTAGGACTGGGTCCGGGCCTTGGGCAAGCCGGGATACCGGCTCGCGAGACGCGGAGACAAGCTTGCGAGCGAGGCAGCGAAAGAAGCAGGCGCCATCAGCGACGCGTTGGATCTTCTCCGATGCGGCGGCGGATCTCGACGCTTCCGGCGCTGAAGACGACGGCGGAGGGGGTGATCTCTCGGATCACCAGGCCCGCGACGGTGTCGCCTTCGTGGGCGCTGATGAGCTCGCTGCTGGCGGCGACGCGGACCTTTGCGGAACGGCGCTCGGGCTTGGGATGCCAGGCGGTGCGGACGACGTAGACCTCCGGCATCCCGGCGGGCGCGATGCGCTGCACTTCTTCGCGCGGCGCGGAAGTGGAAGCGGGAGCGGCGGCAGACGGCGCAGGCTCGCCGGCGCGCTCGGCGGCGATGGGCGGGCGCGCGGCGCGCTCGGCCGGCGGGGGAGCGGACGGCTCGGAGGATGAATCCGGGACGCGCGGAGCGGGCGCTTGCACCGGGGATGCCGAGGCCCTGGGAGCGGGGGCGGCGGCGACCTTCGGCCGGGCGACGGCTTCGGGGCGAGTGGGGGCCGGGCGCGGAGTCGCGGCGACGGGTCGGGGCGTCGGGGCAGTCGCCTGCGAGATCGAGGCGACCGGATCCGGTGTCGCGGCGACAGGACTCGGCGTCGGGGCGACCTCAGAGGGTGTCGGGCGCGCGCGGGGCGCGGCGGCGGCGATCGGTTCGGGCTTTCGCTCGGGCGTCGCCGGATCGGGCGGGCGCGCGGCGGTGCGCGAGGAAGCGGCGGGCGCGGCGGACGGCGCGACGCGGGCAGCGGTCTGGGGGGTGGCCGGCGGGGTGACCGCGGCGGTGGGGGCTGGATTCGGCGGCGGCTGGGAGGTCGATGGCGACGGAGACGGTTCAGCCCGGCCTTCGCGAGGGATGGGTGCGGCCGACGGAGCGAGCGGGGCTTCGACGGCGACCATCGCACGGGCGGGCGGTGCGTTCGGAGCAGCCGAGGGACGGGCCGGGCGCGGGGGTGTCGTGGGCGCTTCGGTGGCCTGGGGGGTGTCGGCGAGTTCGGGGCCGGCGGCTCCGAGCAGATTCGTTCGGCTCAGGAGGAAGGGAACGGCGGCGACGACGGCGGCGGCAGCGAGAGCGGCGAGAAGGATCGGTCGGCGTGAGCGCGGCGGAGCCTCGGTGGCGGTGCCGGCGGTGCTGCCGACGCGGGCGGCGGCTTCTTCGGCGAGGATGCGGTTGCGCAGGGCGTCGGCGGCTCGGGGATCGGTCGCCGGGTAGGGCGACGCCGCGGGCGGAGCACCGGGAGCTGCGCTGGCGTCGGCGTCGCGCAGGGTCGGCGGTGTACCTGCGCCGACGGGCTTCTTCCGCGTGTCTTCGTTTTCGAGGCGGCGCAGGGCCTTGAGGATCGTGCTCATCCGCGGTCTCCGGGGGGCGTGGTTCGGGGCGCGTCGGGGGTGTTGGCTGTCTTGGCGGAGTTGGCGGAGTTGGCGGAGCTGGCGTCGCTGCCCGGTCGGGCGGCCGCGGCGGGGGGAAGCAGGTCGGGCCGGGCTGCGGGCGACAAGACGACGGGAGGCGGGCCGGCGGAGACGGGGGGCAGCGCGGGTCGGGGGCGGACGGCGCTCGCGGATAGACGCGGCACGGGGTAGCGGGGGAGCTCGGCGTAGAGTGCGATCTGCGTGAGGGGGCCGACGAGGCCGTCTTCGACGAGGCCGATGCGCCGCTGGAAATCGCGGAGGGCGGCGGCGGTCGGCGCATCGAATTCGCCGGTCACGGGGCCTTCGTAGATCTGCAGCTCGCCTAGCGCTTCCTGCAGCCACTCGATGCTTTCGCGGCGGCCGCCCTGTTCGAATCGCTGGGCGAGGGATTCGTGGTTCTTCCAGACGAGGACGCCGGCCTCGAGCCAGCGGGGCGCGAGCTCGGCGAGCGCGACGCTGACGACACGGCCGGGCACGAGGCCGGCCAGCCAGACGCGATCTCCGTCGAAGCCGGTGAGCGCGAGCCAGCGGCGGTCGGATTCGGCGACTTCACCGGAAGCGGAGGGCGCGGGACGCGCCGCGGCGGGGTCGATCACCGCGAGCGGGATCAGCACGGGATGGTCGAGGCGGCGGAGCATTTCGAACGAGCCGCCTTCGAAGGCGGTCGCGACGAGGCCGCGGGCTTCGAGGCGTTCGGCGAGGGCCGAGGCGTTCGCGGGGGCGGGGCCGAGCGCGGCGTAGGGGACGTCGTAGAGGTCGAGGAAGGCGCGTTCGCTTTCGGAGAGGGCGGCGTCAGGAGCGCGCTCGGCGAGGAGTGTCGGCAGGAGGCCGGGGGCGATGGCGCTCCGGCCGAGGGCGGGAATGCTGCTGGCGCCGGTGAGCGGGTCGAGCAGGCCGGGCGTTCCGGCGAGGCCGACACCTGCGGCGGCGAGCTGGCCATCGGTCGCCCGGAGCTCGGCGGAGGGGCGGCCTGCTTCGTCGCCACCGACGTAGCCGATCAGGCGGCCGAGGGGCGCGCTCGCGTTCGCGCCGAGGCCGCGCGCGCCGACGGCGGGCGGGGCATTGCCTCCGGCTCCGCCGGCGGGATCGGTGCGACGCGATCCGGTGTCGGCGAGGGCGGGCGGGTCGGTCTCGCCCGGGTCGCGGGTGCTGCGGCCGAGCAGGAGGCCGGTGATCAGCGCGAGGCCGACGCCGAAGAGCGTCAGCGCGAAATACATCCAGGGGCGCGTGACCCAGGTCGGCAGCAGGTTGCGGGCGAGGCGGGGATCGCGGTCGCTCGGATCGCGGACGTCGGGGATCTCCCGGGCGGCGGCGCGGATCAGGGCGGGGCCGATCTGGGCGGCGCGGGTCGCGTAGCCGGCGAGCAGGGCGCGGTCGCAGAGCTGGTTGACGAGGCGGGGGATGCCGCCGGTGCGGCGGTGGACGTCGCGCAGGGCGACTTCGCTGAAGAGGTCGCGGGGCTCGCCGGCGGCGACGGCGATGCGATGGCGGACGTAGGCGACGGTCTCGTCGGCCGAGAGGGGCTCGAGCTTCCAGCGGACGCTGATGCGCTGGCGCAGCTGGCGCAGGCCGCGCTCGTCGAGCTTGCGGTCGAGCTCGGGCTGCCCGAGCAGCAGGATCTGGATGAGCTTTTCGCGGCTCGTCTCGAGGTTGGAGAGGAGGCGGACCTGCTCGAGGGTGTTCTCGGAGAGGGTCTGCGCTTCGTCGATGATGAGCAGGACGCGGCGGCCGCGCTCCTTCTGCTCGAGCAGGAATTTGTTGAGCTGGCTCATCAGGCTGCGCCGCGCGAGGCCCTCGGCGGGGAGGCCGAACTCGGCGCAGATGGATTGGAGCAGCTCGAGGGCGCTGCGGCTCGGATTGAAGAGGAAGGCGAGCTCGATGTCGCCCTCGAGACGCTCGAGCAGGGTGCGGCAGAGGGTGGTCTTGCCGGTGCCGACCTCCCCGGTGACCGAGATGAAGCCCTCGCCCTGCTCGATGCCGTAGAGCAGATGGGCGAGCGCCTCGCGATGGGATGCCGCGAGATAGAGGAATCGGGGATCGGGGCTCAGCGCGAAGGGCTTCTCACGCAGACCATAGAACGCGGTATACATCGGGCTTCCGTCGGGGGGCCTTCCGGGGGGACCTGCCGGTGCGGCGAGAGTCTAACGGACCGGATCTCGAGGCGAATCGGTGAAGCGATCGGCAGACGGTTCGACAGACCGCTCGGTGGATTCGGCGTCGGGCAACACGCTCGCCTCCGCCGCCGAGATTGGGACATTCGCGGCGTTCGGGGAGTTCGACGAGGCGCTGGGCTCTGCCGAGGCGGTCGGGGTGGACTCGGGGGCGACGCTGGTCAAGCTCTGCGTCCGGGACCGGAGCGGTGAGCGTCATTTCGCCACCTGGGCCTCGCCGTCGACCGAGCGGGTCGGCGGACTGGTTTCGCGCCTCGCGCCGGACCGGATCGGGGTCACCGGCTGTGGAAGCGCCGAAATCCTGGCGGACATCGCCCGGCCCGCCGCGAACCCGATCGAGTTCGAAGCCTGGGGGCGCGGCGCGAACGAGCTGCTCGCCCTCTCGGGCCTCGCGAAGGCGGCGCCCTATCTGCTGGTCTCGATCGGCACGGGGACCTCGGCGCTGCGCGTCGAGGGCGACCGCGTGGAGCGCGTCGGCGGGACGGCGCTCGGCGGGGGCACGGCCCTCGGCCTCGGCCTCGCCCTGACGCACAGCCGCAGCCACGACGAGCTGACCGCCCTCGCCGCTCGCGGCAATCGCGCGAACATCGATCTGCTGATCTCGGACATCTATCCGACGAACGCGATCCCGATCGCCGGCGAGGCGACGGCCGCCTCGTTCGGCAAGCTCGCACGCGCCCTCGAGAACCAGGACGAAGCGGCACTCGTGACCCGGCGCGAGGATCTCGCGGCCGCGATCATGACGCTCGTCGCCGAGAACATCGCGTTGATCGCGAACGCGAGCGCGAAGCTCGCCGGGGTCGAGCGCATCGTCTACGGCGGCTCGACGCTCCATGACAACCCGCGCATCGTCGAGACGGTGCGGCTTTTTTCGACGGTGATGGGCTTCGAGGCGATCGTGCTTCCGCGCAGCGGCCACGCCGGCGCCCTCGGCGCGATGCTCCTCGCGGCCTGAGTCGCGGCGCCGCGAATCGCTCGGCGACACGGGGCGAAGCCGGGCCGGACCCGCGCCCCAAACGAGAACGGACGGCCGGCGCCAGGCCGACCGTCCGTCGTCATTCCCTCCGCGGATCGCCGCTCAGTTCGGTTCGCGCAGCGCCGGCTCCGTCGGTTCGTCGTCGTTGCCCTCTTCGGGGCGGGCGAGGTTGCGGACCGCGCGCTGGGTGCGGGCGATCGCGGCGCGCTGGACGCGCAGCTCCTCGGTCTGCGCGGCGACCTGGCGCTCGAGCCGATCGCGCGCGTCGACGAGCTCGTCGATCCGGCCCTCGAGCGCGGCGACGCGGCGCTGCATCTCCCGGAACATCTGCGTGATCTCGTCGGATCCGGCTCCCATCATCGGCATCGCTCCCCCGAGACCCTCGTTCGCCTGCGAGCGCGAAATGACTTCCATGCCTTCCATCGTCTTCTCCTCGGCGTCGTCGAAGAGCAGAGACTCCGACGGTTCATTCTCTCGTTGGTCGGCGGCGCGGGACGGACTCGCGCTGCCGCGGGTCGTTCCGGCCGCGAGGGACGCACTGCCCCCGGTCAGCTCGGCGAAGGGGTTGCGCGAAGCGCTGGTCGAAGATTCCTCTTCTTCCTCGTCTTCGCCCTCGGCCTCTTCATCTTGCTCTTCCTCGTCCGACGCATCGTCCGCGTCTTCGTCGTCGTCTTCGTACTCGTCGCCCGCTGCGCTCGCAGCGCGGCGCCGCGCGACCACGAGCCCGCCAAAGGCGACGACGGCGAGTCCAGCTCCGGCCAGGGCCCAGGTCATGAGGCCCCCGCCCTCCTCGGACTTCGTGGACTTCACCATCATCGGCCGGGCCTTCGGCGCTTCGGCGGCCGCAGGCTCGGAAGGCTGTGCGGTGGGCGTATCGGACGCGCTCGCGCCGGCATCCGGATCGCCGGAGCCATCGGACCCGCTCGCTGCGCCGCCGTCGTTCCATTCGTTCGCGCCGGAGCCATTCGTCCCGCCGTCGGCGGCTGCGTTCGCAGCCGCGAGCGCGATCGCGTCGGCGCCAGGCGCATCGGCGGCGGGCGCCGGTGCGGCACTCGGCGTCTTCGCGTTCGGATCCTCGGTCGACGCGAGCACGCGTGTCTGCGGGGCCGCAGTCGCGGGCTTCACGGCCGGCGCGGCGTCGGCGACGACGGCCGTGGGCTTCGGGGCGACGGGCGCGGGTGCCGGGGCGGGCTTCGGGGCAACGGGGGCGGCGGTCGGTTTCTGTGCCGGGGTCGGGGTCGTCGAAGCGCTCTGCACCGGCCGGGTCGCTGCCTTCACGGTCGACGAAGCGGTGGTTGCTCCGTCTTCGGAGATCACGTCGAGGACGATGCGCGGCGGGCTCGCGAGGATCATCTCCTTGAGTCGCAGGCCGCCACGCGCGAGCCGGATGCGCGCGATCGAGCGCGTCCCGTTCGGCTCGACGACGACCTGCTCGATGAAGGATTTGCTCGACTGGATCCGGCGCGGAATGGAGCCCGCCTCGAGGGAGATGATCAGCTCCGCGGTCTTGGCGTTCGGATCACTGCGCTCGATGCGGTAGCCGGCGGCGCGATCGAGCTCGAAGACGACGCGGGTGAATTCGGGGTGGCGGCCGACGCGAACTTCGACGACCTCCGCTGCCTGGATCGGCGCGGCCGAGGCGAGCAGACCGAGCAGGATCAATCCGAGCCCGATCCCGCGTCCGTACCCCGAGCCCCGCCTTCCGGGCGTGCGCCCGGACCGCAAGCGTTCGGTCCGTTGGTTCGTCATCGTGCTCGGCACCTCCCCGTGGCCTCGCGGTGATGGCCCGGGCTCACGTCGAATTCCGTCTCGCCCGGGCGCGCATGCAGCCTCGGCTGCACTGGCGCTGCGTGCTTCTTCGGGCAGCGTCCGAGGCCACTTGACGGATTCCGCCCGCCATCGTGCCTCCGCCGCGTCCACCCCCGGACGCCCGGGAGTCGCCTCCACGGACCGCCACGAGGACGCCTCCGTTCCGCCATCACGCTCTGTCTGCGCTCTGCCTACGCTCGCCGATGCTCGCCTTCGCTCTGACCACGCCCTACGCTCGCCGATGCTCGCCTTCGCTCTGACCACGCTCCGACCACGCTCCGGCCACGCTTTGACCACGCTCCGACGATGTCCGACGATTCCGCTCGACCCCGGCCGGTCCCCGCCCGTCCCGATCGCTCACGAAATCGCAAGAAGCCGCCCAAGTACCCGAATTGCCTCAGCGATGCGCGGACCGTACCACGAGACCAGAGTGCCGTCGATCAGATGGATGCGATCCTGCGCAGCCGCCGGGCAATCGAGCCGGCCCAGCTCGGCTCGATCCGCGATCCCAAAGGCATATGGCTCGCTCGGCAGCAGGATCACGTCGGGCGCTGCCCGCTCGATCTCCGCGAGCCCGACGATGGGATATCGCCGCTCCGCTGCGCTGCGACCCGGATCACGGCTCCGCCGCGCGCCCGTCGCCCCTGCCCTTTTCTCACCGGCCGCGGCGACCGCTTCCCCGGCAGCGCCCGCCAATCCGCTCTCCGAGCTGTTTGCGAACACGTTCTCGCCGCCGCAAAGCGCAATCAAATCGTGGATGTACGTATCCTCGCCGACCGTCATCCAGGGATCCCGCCAGATCGCACAGAAGACGCGGGGCGCTCGCCTGCCCGCCCGGCGGGCCGCCGCGCGGGCGCTCTCGGCCTGCTCGAGAGCGGCGAATACGGGGGCCACGATCTCCCGGCGGCGCTCCGCACTCGCCCCCAGCCCGGCGAGCTCTCGCAGCAGCTCGGCCCCCTCGCGAACCGTGCGGGGATAGGTGACCCAGACGGCGACGCCGCGATCGCTCAGCCGCTCGACGACCCGGGCCGTGTTCTCTTCCTGATTCGCGATCACGAGATCCGGCCGCAGGGCGAGGATCCCGTCGATGTCGGCGTCCTTGGTTCCGCCGACGCGCGCGAGGCCGCCGAAGGCACCCGGCGGCTCGACACAATATCGGGTCACCCCGACGAGCCGATCGCCGAGCCCGAGCGCGACCAGCGCCTCGGAGAGGCTCGGCACCAGACTCACGATGCGCCCGTACCGGCGCTCCGGCAGATCGGCGAGCCGACGCGCCCAGCGCAGCCCGGGCGGAATGGAATCGGGCCTGGTCGGATCGCCGCCTTCGACCATCGCGCGAACGTATCACGCGCCGCTCGTGCCGCGGGGACCGCTTCAACCGACGGCTGCGGCGCCGCGGCGGACGGGCGCAGGGCGGATCTCCCCCGAGCGGGGCTCCGGTCGCCGGACCCGCGGAACGAAGCGGGCCGCCATCCGATGCGTCCAGCGATGGTCGCAGCGGCGGCAGCGGCCGAGCAGGAGGACGTCTTCCCGCCCCCCGCCGACCTCGTCCTCGACCTTGTCCTCGAAGATGTCGCTTCCGCCGCAGAGCCCGCAGCCCCGCTTCGCCCCCGCCCCTGCCGGGAAGCGAACGGCGTTCTGCATCGACGCGTTTGCCGACCCGACGGGACCCTCGAGGGGGCGCGGGGCCTCCCGCGAAGCCCGGCGCCGCGGGACCTCGCGAGGCCCTCTCGCGAGCACCTGCTCCACCCGGGCCCGCTCGGCCAGGACCCGCTCGCGAAGCCGCTCCCGATCCCGTGCGCTCCCGAGCCCTCGCGAGCGCACTCCCATTCCCTCGACCGTCTCGATCGCTGCCATCCGCTCTCCCGCCTCCCGTTCTTCGCGCGCCTCGGCGGCCGCGCTGGCCACTCGGACGACTGGACGAACGGATCATCCCGCGATGGCATGACGAATCCGGTCACGACCGTCGAAGAAGTGCGGAAGAATCCAGCGCCGGCGCGGTGTGCGGTCGGCTCGCGCGGCTCGCGTCTGCGACGCCGCGGGACCACCCGGTGTCTGGGCGCGGATCCGCTTGCTAGGCGTCCCGGAGCTCGCGTTTCAGGATCTTGCCCGTCGGGCCCTTGGGCAGACTGTCGCGGAACTCGATCAGGCGCGGGTATTTGTAGGCGGCGAGGCGGTCCTTGCAGAAGGACTGCAGCTCCTCGGCGGTGACCTTCGCGTCGGGCTTCAGCGCGACGACGGCCTTGACCTCTTCGCCGTGGCTCTCGTGGGGCACGCCGATCACGGCCGCCTCGACGACCGCCTCGTGCTGGTAGAGCACCTCTTCGATCTCGCGCGGATACACGTTGAATCCGCCGCGCAGGATCATGTCCTTCTTGCGGTCGACGATCCAATAACATCCGTCGGCATCGCGATAGCCGATGTCGCCGGAATGGAACCAGCCGCCGCGAAGCGCTTCCTTGTTCGCGTCGGGCCGGTTGAGATAGCCCTTCATGATGTTGTGGCCGCGGATGCAGATCTCGCCGTGCTCGCCGTCGGCGAGCTGTCGGTCGGAATCGTCGACGATGCACATCTCGACGCCCCAGGCGGGATAGCCGATCGAGCCCGGCTTGCGCGGCTTCGAGACGACGTTGAAGCTCGCGATCGGCGAGGTCTCCGAGAGCCCGAAGCCCTCGAGCACCTCGACGTTGAACTTCTCCTCGAACGCGTAGAGGACCTCGACCGGCATCGGCGCGCCGCCGGTCAGGCAGCCGCGCAGGCTCGAGACGTCGTAGGCGCGGTCGCCGCGGTGGTGGAGCAGCGCGAAGTACATCGTCGGGACGCCGGCGAAGAGCGTCAGGCGATCGCGCTCGATCAGCTGGAACGCCTGCTCCGCATCGAAGCGCGGAAGCAGCGTGAAGCTGCCACCCAGGGCGATCATCGCGTTCTGGATCACCGTCTGTCCGAAGGAATGAAAGAGCGGGAGCGTCGCGAGCGCGCGGTGGGCCGTATCGGTCGGGGGCAGCAGGCGCGGCACGACGACGGCGCAGTTGAGCAGGAGATTCGAATGCGTGAGCTCGGCGCCCTTCGGCTTGCCGGTCGTTCCCGACGTATAGAGAATGACCGCGGTGTCCTGGGGCGAGGTCGGGTGGAGCTGATCGATCGGATCCGCCGCGGCGAGCTCGCCGAGGGTGTCGGGGCCGACTTCGCTCGTTGCGAGAACGACGGGGACACCGAGCGGCGCGGCGCCCGCGCGCCCGACCTCCTCGAAGAGCGGATGCACGATCAGCAGCCGCGCCTCGGCATCTTGCAGGAAGTAGGTCACCTCCGGCCCCGCGGCGAGGACGTTGATCGGCACCACCGCCGCGCCCGCATAGAGAATCCCGAAGTATGCGATCGTGAACTCGGGGACGTTCGGTACGAGCAGGGCGACCTTGTCGCCGGGGCCGATGCCGCGCTCACGCAATCGGCTCGCGACGCCGCGCGCCGCGCGATCGAGCTCGGAATAGGGAATCGAGCGCTCGCCGGCGCGCATGACGACGGCGTCCGGCGTCTCGAAGGCGCTCGTTCGCAGGATCGATCCCAGATTCAGATGCATCGACTTCTCCTCGGCGCGGCGGAACGGATGGCCCGAATCTAGTCGCGGTCAACGCCGCGAGCGACTGGGTTATGTTCGGCGCGGCGCCCACCCCGCGCCCCCGCCGGAGGAGCCCGCCTGGACGCCCCGCAGCCCGATTCTTCGCCGTCTGCGGCCCGGACGCGCTGGCTCCTGGTCGCCGGCGCCGCCGTCGGCCTCGCGCTGTCGGCAGGGGGGCTGCTCGAGCAGCGTGCTCTGCGTCACCGGCTCTCCGACGAGACCGCGGCGATCGTGGGCGAGCGACCGATCCGAAGGATCGATTACGAACGCATGCTCGCAGGTGTCGAGCAGGATCGCAGGGGGCCCATCGACGAAGGGACCCGGCGGCGCGTGCTCGAGCGGATGATCGACGAAGAGCTGCTCGTGCAGCAGGCGCTCGCCCTGGGTCTCGCGCAGGTCGATCGGCGCGTTCGCGGCGAGCTCGTATCGAGCCTGGTCGATTCCGTGGTCTCGGAGGCCGACGCCGATCCGCCGAGCGCCGCGGAGATCGAACGCCACTACCGGGAGAGCGCCGCCTTCTTCGCGCGGCCGGGTCGCCTGCGCGTCGCGTCGCTGTTCTTTTCGGCGGGCAGGGACGGCGGAGAGGCCGCGGGCGGCAGGGCAGCCCGGGAACGCGCCGAGGCAGCGCGTGCGCGCCTCGTCGGTGGGGACGATCCCGCCTCGGTGGCGGCGGAGTCGGCGGACCGCGCGGTGCTGGAGGTGCCGGCGGCGCTGCTTCCCCTCGCGAAGCTGCGCGACTACCTCGGACCGGCGGCGATCGAAGCGCTGGCCGCCCTCGCACCGGGCGAATGGAGCGCGCCGCTCGAGGCCGCCGGCGGCTTCCGGCTCGTCCAGCTCCTCGAGCGCGAGCCCGAGTCGACGCCCCCTCTCGCCGAGATCGAGGATCTCGTCCGGGAGGATCTCGTGCGAAGACGCGGCGACGAGGCCCTCCGCCGCTATCTCGAAGAGCTGCGCGAGCAGATCACGGTCGTGCGAAACGCAGCGCTCGGAGACGCGCCTAACGCTTCGCGGTGAGCATCGACTGCAGGAGCGTCGCCAGCGTCTCGATCAATTGCTCCCGGCTTCCCGCGAGCTCCTCGATCGAGACGTGGTACATCGATAGCCGCTCGAGGACGCTCGCGAGCGCCGCCGCGGCCATCATCGGGTAGAGGCGACCGCCCTCCCAGACTTCCTCTCCGGATTCCGCCTCGGCGGGTGCCGACTGCGCCGCCCGCTGCTGCGAGGCCTCGATGATCTCGGCGAAGGCGTGCACGAGGGGCATCATCACGCTCATGCGCAGCTCGCGGAACGCGAGATCCCCCTCGTCGCAGGCGTTGTTGCGCACGCGCAGGATCGGCGCATAACGGTCCCAATGCGTGATGACGACGTGGGCGAGCTTGCGACCGCGCTCGTGTCCCTCGCGGCCGGTCCAATCGCCCTGCACGAGCTCGACGATCTCGGGCGTGAACTCGCTGACGTGGCTCGCGAGATGGAGGACGACGTCCTCCACGTCCTTGAAGTATTGATAGAAGGTCGCCGGGGACGATCCGATCCGCCGGGCGATGTCGATGACGCGCAGCTCGCGCATCGGTTTCTCCGCGAGCAACACGACGGTCGCATCGAGGATCCGGACACGCGTGTTCTGCGCGCGGGGTCCGAGCGGCCGCCCGCCCTGGTCGCAGAGGGCGACGCCGGGCTCGTCGTGCACCGGCATCGGGGGGCGTTTCGCATGGATCGAACGGGGGGCGAGAAGAGCCGCGGGCATGATCCTTCTCCTTTTCTCTCTCCAGTCACGAGCTGTCTGGCTTGCCGCCCGCTCCGACCCGGACGCGCCCAGGAACGGCGCGATTGTCCAGGGAGCCGGACGGACTGCAAGTCACGCTCACCTTACTCGAATTCGACACGATCCCGACAATGAATTTTCCTGAGGGGAATTCAGAAGCTGCCGTGGCCGGTCTCACCGCCAATATAGGTTGATTCCCCGATCATGCTCGTGGCTCGGGCAGCGGAGCACGTCCTCGCTTCGCGTTGAAGATTTTTCTTGTGGACGGGCGCGAATCCCGTAGCTTGTGGCTTCGTAGGCTTTCGCGAGTGGATTCTGCTTCGCCCTCCCCGATCCCCCGGGCGCATCGCAGGATGCGGAGGGTGCCCGAAAGAGGGTGCCGCTAGCGCAGGAGGTCTGAGTCCGATGGCCAAGCTGACGATCGAGATCGACCTCGAGGATCCCCAGGAAGCCTGGGACGCCCTCTACCGGCGGATCGAAGAGTTCGGAGACGAAACCGAGCCGCCGAGCCCGGCCAAGGATCCCGGTTCCCATCCGACCCCCGTGACCTACGACCTCCTGCTCGATCCCGAGCGCGCCTTCGGCGACCTCGGCGATTTCTTCGCCGTTCTCACCGGGCGCGATTGATCCGCCCCCCGGCACGCAGGCCCCGGCCTCAGGGCGTCTTCTTCGCGACGACGACGATGCGGAGCGTCGGCTCCGGGCGGCCGGCGACGCGAATCACGTAGGTTCCGCGCTCCTCGAAGGTGTAATGCCAGCCGTCGCCCGCGGCGGTGATCGGCGGGCTCTCGAAGCGGCCCGCCTCGTCGGAGACGACGACGCCTTCGGCTCCGGGCGCGGAGCCTGCGATCGCGTTCGTGAAGTGGACCGTCGTGCCCTCGAAGAGATTGAGGAGCACGGGCTCGAAGCCGGTCGCCGTGACCTTCACCGTCGGTCCATGCGCCCGGGCCGGCCCCCCCGAAACGCAGGCCAGCGCGACGATCGCCGCGCACAGCCACGCCGCCCGAAACCGTCTTCTCGAATGCATGCACATCTCCTCCCCGCCTCCTCCCCGCCAGGCCGCGGCCGCACGCAGCGCCCGCTCGCCCGGCAATCGTCCGCGAGCCGCCGCCGGGCCGGCGCGGCGGACCATCGCACGCCGCAGAGCAGCCCGGTAGGCTCCGCCGCCGCCCCGGATTCTGCGCGTCGGCGGCGGAGCCCTCGTGATGGCGAAACAGGATGGTGTCGAGCACGCGACGGCGCGCGAGATCGGCACGCTCGTTGCGATCTCGACCCCGATCGCCCTCGCCCAGGTCGGCCACATGGCGATGGGCGTCGTCGATACGCTGATGGTCGCCCGCGTCGGCGTCAGCGAGCTCGCCGCCGTCGCGATCGCGAGCACCTGGGTCTGGTCCTCGGGCTCGATCGCCCAGGGCATCGTGCAGGGCATGGATCCGCTCGTCTCCCAGGCCCACGGCGCGGGCGACGGCGATGCGGTCGCCCTCGCCTTCCAGCGCGGCCTGATCCTCGCGGTGCTCGTATCGCTTCCGCTGATGGCGATCTGGCTCGCGACCGGAACGCTGCTCGTCGCCCTCGGGCAGGATCCCGAGGTCGCGCGCCAGGCCCAGAGCTACATGACCGCGCGCCTCCCGAGCGCTCTCGGATTCCTGCTCTTCACCGCCCAGCGCCAATACCTCGCAGGCCGCGCGATCACGCGGCCCGCGATGTGGGTCATGCTGCTCGGCAACGCCGTGAACGCGTTCCTCAACTGGGTCCTGATGTTCGGCCACCTCGGCTTTCCGGCGCTCGGGATCGAAGGTGCCGGCTTCGCGACGGCGATCACGAACCTCCTGCTGCCGCTCGGCCTCTTCGCCTGGATCCGCGGCTTCCGGCTCCATGTCGGTGCCTGGCGAGCCTGGGACCGGATCGCCTTCGCGTCGCACGGCCTGCTGCAATCGTTCCGCCTCGGCCTGCCCATCGGGATCCAGCTCGCGCTCGAGGCCAACGCGTTCACGATCGCGATGCTGCTCGTCGGCTCGATCGGCGTCGCGCCCCTCGCTGCCCATCAAGTCGTGATCAACATGGCGAGCTTCACCTTCATGCTGCCCCTCGGCATCGCGATCGGCGCCGGCGCGCGCGCGGGCAATCTGATCGGCGCGCGCGAGCCGGAACGCCTGCTTCTGGCGTGTCGCGTCGCGCTCGTGATGGGCGGAGGCGTCATGGCCGTCGCGGCCGTCGTCTTCGTCGCCTTCCGAACGGCGCTGCCGCGGCTCTACGTCTCGGATCCGGAGGTCGCGGCGATCGCCGCATCGCTGCTGCCGATCGCGGCGGCGTTCCAGATCTTCGACGGGATCCAGGTCGTCGGCGGCGGGCTGATGCGCGGCATGGGACGACCGCAGGCGGGCGCGATCGCGAACCTCTTCTCGTTCTACCTGCTGGGCCTGCCGCTCGCCTGGCTGCTCGCGTTCCGCTGCGGGCTCGGGATCGTCGGGATCTGGTGGGGCCTCGCGGCGGGCCTCGCCTGCGTCGCGGGAATTCTCTGCGTCTGGGTCGCGCGGACCAGCCGACGTTCGCTCGCCGAGCTCTCCGTCTCGCCGGAGGGGGCACACGCAGGCGTGTAGAGCGCGGAGCAGGGCGGGAACGAAGAAGACGCGTGAGGGAGGAACGCGCGAACGCGCGAGGTCGCCGTCGTCAGTCGATCCGGATCGATTCGACCATGCCCTCGAACTCGGAGAGCATGCGCGGGAGGCTCGCGGACGCGGTCGTCGCGGTGATCACGATCGTGCCCGCCGGGCCGCGCGGAAGCTGATACTGCATCGTCGTCGTGCCCGGGAGCGCGCCCTCGAATTGCAGGTAGAGCACCGGGCGACGCACGCGCTCGCGCATCTCGCAGGCCTCCATCGCGATCGGGCGGCCGAAGATGCGCGAGAACTCCGTCGGGAGCGCACGGCAGACACCGACGAGCTGATCGGCGGAGAGCGGCGGCTCGGCCGGCTGGAGCAGGAAATTGACGTTGTCGACGAAGCCCTCGGTCTCGCTCTCGCGCCGGTAGAAGATCTCGAGCTTGCCGTCGCGAACGCGGTCGAAGACGGCGCGTCGCATCGCGAGGGGAATCTGCTCGAGGGCCGGCTCGCCGCCGCCCTCTTCTTCGACGAAGAGCGCTTCATTGCGCTCGATCTCGCCGCGGGTCAACACGAGCCAGACCTCGGGCACCGAGATCCCGAAACCGAAGCCGCTCCGGAACTCCCCGGCTCCGGCCGGCGAAGCGAGCCCGGCCGACATCGCCAGGATCAACGCCAGAACGGGACCGACGAGACGTGCACGAAGCGGGTGCGCCCCGAAGCGGGCGCGACCTTCGCGCGGGCAGCGCGGGGCCGGCGTCCAGCGCCAGCCCTCGCCCGTGCCCGTGCCCGTGCCTGCGCGGATCTGCTCGGCCTCTTCGCCCTGCTCCGCGCGGAGCTGCCCGTCCGAAGCCTCCCCGCTCACACGCCACCTCCGCCTCGCTTCCCGCGGGCCTCCCGACGGGTCGGTGATCCGAGGGTCCGGCTTGAGACGACCGGCGCCCCCGCCCATTCGCAGCTTCCGGGCTAGTTTTCGCGCGAGGTCCCATGTTCGAGACGATCCGTTCCTTCTTCGATCCGCCGATCACCGCCGATCCCGAGCAGAGCACCGCGAAGCTCGCCTGGGTGGTGCGCCTGCGCTGGGTCGCGCTCGCGGCCCAGCTGCTGACGATCGTGCCCGCCCTCGAATACGGCCTGCTCGAGGCCGAGATGCTGCCGCTCTTCGTCACCGTCGTGGCGACACTCACGACGCTGAACGTCGGAACCTGGATCGGCCTGCGCCGCGGCATCCGGGGAACCCCCGGTCATCTGCTCGCCCAGCTCGCGGCCGACATCCTCGGCCTCTCGGCGCTGCTGATCCTGACGGGCGGCGCCTGGAATCCGATGGTGCCGATCCTGCTGGTGCACTCGGTGCTCGGCGCCCTGCTGCTCGAAGGGCGGCTGGGGCTGATCTTCTTCGGGCTGCTGCTCGTCTGTCTCGGATTGATCCAGTACAACGGACGGATTCCGGCGGGCCTCGCCGGGGCGATCGTGCCGGCGAACATCCTGTTTCCGGCGCAGATCGTCGTCGCCCTCGTCTTCTGGATCCTGACGGCCTGGCTCTCCCGCACGCTCGACAGCCTGAAGGGCTGGTTCGTCGACGCGCAGCAGCGCAAGACGCGCATCGATCGCCTGCGCGCCGTCGGCGCCCTCGCCGCCGGCCTCTCCCACGAATTCGCGACGCCGCTGAACACCGCCCAGCTTCGCCTTGCCCGCGTCGGCAGGCAGCACGGCCTCGAGGGTGATCCGGATCTGCGCACGGCGATCGAGGAGCTCGATCGCTGCGGCGACATCCTGCGCCACATGGCCGGCTCGCAGCTCCAGCCCGATCGCCTCGCCCTCGAAGTCGTCGATCTCGACGCGATCGCGCGCCAGGTCTGCCAGAGCATGGCCTCCGTCCACGACGAGGCGACGATCCGCTTCCTCACCGACGGCCGCGGCCCGAAGCGTGTGCTCGTCCCGCCGGTCGCTTTCTCCCAGGCACTCATCAACCTCGTCGACAACGCCGTCGAGTCGGGCGGCCGGGAGAGCGAGGTCGAGGTCGTCGTCCAGCGCACGGGGATGCGCGCCGAGCTCGCGGTCCAGGATCGCGGCTCGGGCTGGCCCGAGGTCGTGCGGC
Source organism: Myxococcota bacterium (assembly GCA_041389425.1). GTDB lineage: Bacteria > Myxococcota_A > UBA9160 > UBA9160 > UBA4427 > UBA4427. The sequence continues at coordinate 173,292 of JAWKRX010000008.1, read as the reverse complement.
GCCATCTCGGCGAGCCCTTCGTCACGACGAAGCCCGAAGGCGTCGGCCTCGGACTCTATTATGTTCACTCGCTCTCCGAGGCGATCGGCGCCGAGCTCTCGCTCGCCGATCGGGAGTTCGGCGGGGCGGTCGCCCGCATCTCATTGCCGATCGTCCCGGTCGCGACCCAGGCCGAAGGGCTCGGCGCGCCCGGCATCGCGGGGACGGAATGGAGTACCCAGAATGGCTGAAACGAACGGTCCCCAGCCCGGCCATGCCCAGGGTGAGAACGATCGCACGCTCCTCATCGTGGACGACAACGCCCGCTTCGCCGAGACCCTGGCCTCGGAGTTTCGCGACCGCGGCTATCACGTCTCGCGCGCGGCCGACATGGCGAGCCTGCAATCCCAGACCGATCTCGACGTCGACTACGCGATCGTCGATCTGCGGCTCGGGGCCGACTCGGGCCTCGACGCGATCCAGATCATCCTCCGCCATTCGCCGAAGGCGAAGGTCGTCGTACTGACGGGCTACGGCAGCATCGCGACCGCGGTGAAGGCGACCAAGCTCGGAGCCGTCGGCTACCTCATGAAACCGACCGACGTCGAGCAGGTCGAGCGCGCGCTGCTCGAGCAGGTCGACGACGACACCGAGGTCCCGATCCCCTCCGAGTTCCAGAGTCTCTACCGACACGAGCGCGAGTACATCGAGTTCGTGCTCGCCGAATGCGAAGGCAACATCTCGCAGGCCGCGCGCCGTCTCGGCCTCCATCGCCAGAGCCTGCAGCGCAAGCTGCGCAAGTACACGCCGCACTGAGAGGCGCCGGGCAGCGCGTTCCCCCGAACGCGTGCCGCGCCCGGGCCGGCGTTCGCTCAGACGTGGGGCGCCGCCGCGATCTGCTCGAGCAGCCCGGGCTGGGCGAGCACGATCCGCCCGCGGCCGAGCGCGACGATGCCCGCGTCCTCCCAGACGCGCAGATGTTTGTTGACGCTCTCGCGGGTGGTTCCGACGAGATCCGCGAGATCCTGCTGCGGCAGCCGCACCTCGACGGGACCGCCGACGATCGGGCGCTTGCCGTGCTCCTGCGCCAGGGCGATCAGGCGCTTCGCGATGCGCGCCGGCAGCGGCATCGTCTGCCGATCCTCGGCGCGCTCGGAGAGCCGGCGGACGCGCGCGGCGAGAACCGCGGCGAGGCCGATCGCGGCCCGCGGATGCTTCTCGAGAAAGGGCGTGAAGTCCCGGCGGTGGAGCGTCACGAGCGTCGTCGCCTCGACCGCGGCGACCGTCGCCGAGCGCGGCTCGCCGTCGAGCAGCGCGATCTCGCCGAGCACCTCGCCCGGGCGCATCAGGCTGAAGACGACGTCCTTCCCGTCCGCGCCGACCGCGCTGACCTTGAGCGATCCCGTGAGGATCCCGAACAGCTGATTGCCCGGATCGCCCTTCCTGAAGAGCACTTCCTTCGCCTTCAGCTTCCGGGTGGTCGTCGCCTGGATCAGGAGATCGAGCTCCCGGGCATCGAGAAAGGAGAAGATCGAGACGTTTCGCAGGAGCTCGCGACGATCCATGCCTAGTGTCCCGTCCGGGAAATACGCTGTCGAAGTCGAGGGGACACGGTAACACCCCGGAGTGCACCGAGAACGTGCCGTCGGGCCGCTCGCAAGGCGCGCGACCGAGCCATGGCCGTCGTCATGGTGAGGGAGCGCAACGCGGCGAGCGGCCCGACGGCGCGTTCGAATGCAAGCGTATTTCCCGGATGGGACACTAGTCTCCGCCGCCGCTGCGCGCGCCGGGGCGCGTCACGTGGTGCAGGTAGAAGATCAGATCGGAGAGCGCCTCCGGGCTGCGCACGCCGGGGGAAACCATCGTCGTCCCCGGAACGTAGCCGGATGGATCGGCGAGAAAGGCGGCGAGCGAACGCTCGTCCCAGACGATCGCCGCGGCGAGCAGCGCGTCGGATCCCCGCTGGTCTTGCGCCATTCCCGAGCGCCGGCCGAAGACGCCGACGAGCGAGGGGCCGACCTTGTCGACTTCGCCGGCGAGGTCGTGGCACGTCCAGCACGGCACCGCGACGCTCCGGCCGCGCTCGAAGCGCGCCTGCTCCGCTTCGGAGAGGCCCGCCAGGATCGCACGATCCGGATCGCGACAAGCGCTCGTGCCGCAGACGACCACGAGCGCGAGCAGGAACGCCGCGAGCCGCAGGGCGCTTGCAGCGCGGCGCCGAACGCACGCGGCGACGACGGGCCCGGCAGCCGCCTCGATGCCCATCCCCCGCTCCATCCTCGCCTCAGCTCCGCCCATAGAGCCGATCGAGTCGCTGCTGCTGCTCGCTCGCTCGCGAGTCGACCGCGGCGATCCGGGCCGTCCGGCGGCAGGCGAGACAATCCACGTGCACCTCGACGGCGGCCCCGCCCCGCGGCGGCGCGCCCTCGCAGAAGGCGATCCCGATGGAGACGGCACCGCGCCGACACACGCGACAGCGATAGGACTCGCGCGGCAAGCGCCGGTGTTCGATCGGCATCCGGCCGGGTACGCGCGGATCGTCGAGCAGGACGATCTCGCGGCCACAGGCCTCGCACGTCGCCGAGAGCGGGAGCTCGAACATCGGCTGATCCGCCGCTGCGTTCCTGAGCACCGCGCGTGTCTCGCGAAACGCCCGGGAGAAGGTCTGCCAGAGCACACCCCCCCGTCCCATTCCGCCCGGCCCCATCCCGCCGCACGGCCATCCGACGATCCTGAACGCCGAACGACCGCACTCGCAGGCGAGGCCGACCTGCTCCCAGCCGGCGCGCCGATCGAATCCGGGCGTCGCCGCCGGCGGCTCGATCCGAAATCCTGCGACGAGCTCGCGGTCCACGCTTCGAGGTTAGTGCTTCCCGCGCTGGCGAGCCGCCGGCTCGCCGGGATCCGATGCGGAATCGGAGCCGGACTTCGCCTCGGCGAGGAGGCGGCGGATGGCGCGACGATAGTGGTCGGCTTCGCAGAGATCCGGGTAGCGCTCCCGCTCGGCGGCGATGCGCCGGGCGACCTCCTTCGGATCGTCGTGGCAGCGACTGAGCAGGAAATCGACGTCTTCGGCGGTCGCGGCCCCGGGCCCCGGGCCGCGCAGCCCGAGCGCCGCCACCACACGGCCGCCGGTCTTGGTGGTCGCGAAGATCGCAAGCACGCAGGCGAGCACGACGAGTGCGGTCACGACCGAAATCAAGGACGAGCCCCCGACCGACTAATCGTCGGATCCGTCGGGGATCAAGCGCCCCTCTTCGTCGAGCGTGAAGCGATATCGCAGCTCCTTGCGCATCCAGACGAAGCCGCCGCACACGATCCCGCCGACCCAGCCCTCGATCAGCAGCCGAGGCTGCCAGGGCCAACCGATCAGGAAATGCCCGAGCACCGGATAGAGGAACAGGAAAAGGAGTCCTTTGTGGACCAGGTACCAGAAGGCGCCGCGGCGGCGGATGCCCTCCCAGAACGCGATCTCGTCGCGTCCCATCATGATCTCGCGCGGATTGACCAAGCCTCGACCCCCCGATCGGCACGCGATGGCATTCCATCGTCGCCTCTGCCGATTCGGCCGATCGGGGTGGAAATCTGAAGGGCCACCGCATGCGCGCGCTCGGGATCGCGCGCGATCGGAGCGCCCGACCGGATCTCAGTCGAGGGCCGACCAGCTTCGCTCGGGGTAGAGCGCGGCCGCGGGGGCGAAGAGCCACTCCTCGCGATAGGCCCGCTGGGTCAGATACGGCACGAGCTTCTCGTCCGGGAGCTTCCGCTCGCGGATCGCGGCGTCGAGGGCGCGGGTGCCCTCCGCCGCGCTCGCCGGTCGCCGGCCGAGCAGCTCGAAGAGCGCATCCAGCTCGATCCGATCGATCGCTGCGCCGTAGCGGCGGCGCCGGTCCATGCAGGCCACCAGCGTCGCCACGTCCTTGGCGCGGGAACGCGCGAACGCGTCGCCGATCGCAGGGCCGACGTCGTTCGTCTGCGCGTAGAGGGCGGCCTCGGCGAGGATGTCGCTCGCCCCCTCGTCCTCGGGCATCGACGGCTTCGCGATCGGGATCTCCATCGCCTGGGCGATCATCTCGCAGGTCGAGCGGTCGCCGACGTAGCGGTAGCAGAGATACCAGGCGAGGGACTCGCGCGGATGGGCGTGGGCGCAGACCGCATGGATCGGGATCATCCCCCGCACGTTCTGGTGGACCGCATAATACTGCGCGGCGAAGCGCGTGTACGGAATGCCGGATTCGGCGGCGTAGAGATCGAACAGGCCCGTGAGGCCGCCCGACGGATTCCAGAACTCGCGCACGACGATGTTGCCGAGATCCTCCATCGGATCGCCCCAATGCCCGAGCTCCCAGTCGATGACCGAGGAGACGCGATCGCCCTGGAACATGAAGTTGACGGGGCCCGTATCGCCCTGGACGAGGGAGACGCGCGCCACCTTCTCGGGGGCGAAGCGGCGGAGCCAGTCGAGGCCGTAGGTCGTCAGCGGATCGCAGTAGCCGGCGAGAAATTTCTGCCACTGTCCCACGATGAAGTCGACTTCGTTCAGCGCCGTCTCGCGCGCGTTCTTCGGCCGCGGCGTCATCACGTCGTCGATGCCGAGCGCGTCGAGGTCGAGGCGATGCATGCGCGCGACCACGCGCATGAAGTCCTCCATGATCGCGCGCTGCTGGCGCAGGTCCGTCAGCTTGTCGACGTCGGAGCGGCCGGGATCGCGGGCGAAGAGGGTGGCGCGCAGCTCGGGGTTCCAGCCGTGGACGGCGGGCACCGGCACGTCGGTCCGCCCCAGGGCCTCGATGATCCGGGTCTCGCGTTCCAGGCGGCGCGGGTCGACGCCGCCATCCTCGCGCTGCAGCCGCAGGAAGCCTTCGAGCACCGTGCCGTCGGGGCGGGCGACGTCGACGACCCAGGCCTCGCGGCGCGCGACGTGGCGGACCAGGCGGGAGATCGTCCCGCCTCCGATCTGCTCGATCCATTCGTAGATGCCGGTCGGCAGATCGTGGGCGAACGCGTTCATCGGGCGATCCTCCTGGACCTCCAACACTACCCGCTTCGGGGCGCGCGGCTATGGTCCGCCGAGCCCCGAAGCCCCGGGCACGCAGCCCCCTCGCCGGACACGGAGTCGAATCATGGATTTCCAGATCGCCGAATCGATGTGCGACATCGACCACTACCTTCCGATCGCCCAGGCCGCCGACGAGGCCGGCTTCGCCTACTTCGGCCTCGGCGACAGCGTCCTCTATCCCGAACGCGCCGTCGGCAGCTACCCCTACAACGCGGACGGAACGCGCGAGTTCCTCGAGGGCGCCCCCTTCATCGATCCCTTCCAGCTCTTCGCGGCGATGTCCGTCGTCACGCGCAAGATCAAGTTCGCCGTCGGCGTCCTGAAGCTCCCGATCCGCAATCCCGTGCTGGTCGCGAAGCAGGTCTCGTCGCTCCAGGTCTTCACGAACGAGCGCTTCGTGCTCGGCGTCGGCCTCTCGCCCTGGGTCGAGGATTTCCAGGCCTGCGGCGAGGATTGGGATTCGCGCGGTCCGCGCATGGACGAGCAGATCGAGATCATCCGCGGGCTGATGAGCGGCGACTACTTCTCGTGGAAGAGCGACCATTACGACATTCCGCGCATCAAGCTCTGCCCGGTACCGAAGAAGTGCCCGCCGATCATCATCGGCGGCCATTCCCTGCCCGCCTATCGTCGCGCCGCGCGCCTCGCGGACGGCGTGAACTTCGTGAGCCTCTCGGAGCAGGAGCTCGTCGATCGCCTCGCGACGATCACGAAGCTGCGCAAGGAATACGGCCGCGACAAGGAGCCCTTCCAGGTCTTCGCCGGCATGGCGGCGTTCGGGATCGACGACATGCGCCGCCTCGAGGACAAGGGCGTGACGACCCTCGGCGTCGGCTACCGCAACCCCTACGAGCCCGATCGCATGACGCTGCAGCAGAAGATCGACTGGGTCCGGCGCTTCGGCGACACGGTGATCGCGAAGTATTAATCGGGCCGCGCCCGTCGCAGCGCGAAGAGCGAGAGACCGCAGGCCGCACAGCCGGACTCGTCCCAGATGCGCCGGAAGCCGCCCGGCCTCGATCGGAACGACTCGCCGCAGCGCGGGCAGCGCGCGGTCCAGACGGCGAGCCGCGCCGCGCCGGCGAAGCAGCTCCCCGCGAGCCCGATCATCGCAGCGACCTGCGTCTCGCCGATCGAGAGCAGGTAGACGAGCAGCGGGAACCAGGCCACCGGCGCCCAGCTCGCCGCCTGCTTCCAGCGGCGCAGCTGCTCGAGGCGTGAGCGCTCGCGCGTCATCGGCGGCCCGCCGCGGCGTCCGGCGAGGCCGAGACGGACAGCCGCACGAGGTATTCCCCGCCGCCGACCCGCCCGAGCGTCTCGAGCGCGAAGCCCGCGGCCCGCGCCACCTCGGCGAGATCCGCCTCCGCGAGATAGAGCCAGGGAAAGGGCTCGCCCCGCAGCCGGCGATAACGGGTCGCGAGCACGATCTCGCCGCGCGTCGGCGACACATCGCTCTCGTCGCCCTCCCAGGCCTCGCGCAGCGCCGACGAATCGGCGATCACCGATCCGCCCGGGCGCAGCCGCCTCCGAAGCCCCGCGAGCAGACGCCGGAGCGGTGCGATGCCGCCAGCGACGCCGATCGTCTGCATGCCGAAGAAGATCGTGTCGAAGGTGCCGAGCGCGTCGTCCCTCGGCCCGTCGCCCGCGAGCGTCATGACGTCGAGCTCGCGCGCATCGACGACGCCGCGCTCGCGGCAGAGCAGGACGCAGGTCGCGCTGACGTCGATCGCGACGACCTCGCAGCCCCTCGCCTGGAGCGCGAGCGCGTGCCGGCCGGCGCCGGCCCCGACGTCGAGGACGCGGCCGCGGGCCTGCTCGAGCGCGATCCGATCGAGCTCGGCCAGCTCGCCCTCGAGCGTGAAATACTCGGCCGTCTCGATCTCGAATTCGACGCCGTCCGCGCGCAGCGCCGTCACCCGGCGCGGTCGGCCGTCGCGATGATGGTCGAGCAGCGCTCGTGCGAGCGGCTCTGCCGGGGGCACACGCTGGGGAAGAAGGCGGCCGAGGCGCTTCATCCGGACCTCGGAAGCAGGGCTTCGCAGGGGCGACGATCGGGCAGCGACCCGGCGTCGGCTAGGCGTCCCGCAATTCGTATTTCAGATGCCGCGAGAGATCGCCGGCGAGCTTCGGCTTCATGCGGCGCTCGGTGAAATGCCAGCCGTCGGCTTCGGTGTAGGCGAAGCGGTCTTCGTAATGGCCCGCGATGACGCATTGGAGCGGGAAGCCGGGGACGGCCTGCATGACCGTGAAGCGGGAGCGGCCGGAGGCGCTGCGGCCGTCGGGCGCGAACTCGAGGATCAGGTTCGTCGTGACGTGCTGGGTCATCGGCGTTCCGTCTTCGTAGACCTGGGTGAAGCGGACGTAGACGTCCTCGATCTCCGCGCTTCCGGTGCCCTGGACGTTGCCCTTCGGTCCGATCATGCGCGCCTTCGAGAAGAGCGCGGCGACACCCTTGAAGTCGCCGGCATCCATGCGCTCGGCGTAGACGAACATCAGGTTTTCGATCGCCGTCCGGGCGTTGGCCGGATCGAGGGGATTCGACATGAAGGGCTCCCTTGAAGATGGCTCGAGTCTTCGGTCTCTCGGCGGGCCGTGCGGATCTCGGGCTCGCCTGAAGAAGCGGCTGCGACGGCGCGCTGCCCGGCCCTGCCGAACTGACGGCCGAACTGAGGGCCGGACTAACGGGCGGTCGAGCGGCGATCGGAGCCGCGATCGGCCAGCTCCGCGGGGTCCGGATGCTCGGGCGTCGACGCGCCGTCGGAGACGAAGCGGCGCCACTCCTCCTCGCCGACGGCTTCCATGTGGTCTTCCATGTAGCTCTTGAACCGGAATCCGCAGTTCATGCACTCGAGGTAGTGGTGCGTCTCGGCACCGCGACCCGAGGCGACCTCGATCTCGGCGCGCACCCAGAGCCGACTCGGGCGCGAGGCGACCTCGCAAGCTTCGCAGTAGAGCGTGAAGAGGGAATCGATCATCGCTGTCTCCCGGCGCCCACGATAACCCATTCGCCCGGCGCGCGAGCCGGCGAATTCGGACGCATCGGATCGCCAGGTGAACGGGCGGGAGCGTGCGCACCGCGCCCTCCGGCGGGCAGTGCGCAGCCGCCGTGCAGGCGACGGGCAGAGTCGGCGCTGACCGGCTCGCTCGAGCATCCGGATCGAACGATCCGTCAGGAAAGAAACGGTGCGGCGAAGGGCTCCGTTCCCGCCCGATCGCGGGTCAGCCGATGTCCGTCGGCCGCGAGCGCGGCGAGCCAGGTCTTCGCACGGGCCACCGCGAGCAGCAGCGCCTCGGCGCTGTCCCGCCCCTCGAAGACCTCCGGCCGGTGCAGATCGGCGAGCGCCACGCGGCATTGCCAGCCCGCGCTTCCCGGTACGCGCTCGGGGAGCCCGACGACGAGGCTGAGGCGCCGCGGCCGGCCCGGCCAGCCGGAATCCGATGCACCTGCCTCCGCCCCACGGTTCGCCACCGGCCCGGGGTCGAAGACGAAGATCTCGACGCTCGCGATCGCCCCCTTCATGGCCGTCGATGCCCCGAGCCCGGGTGCGTGCGCCGCCGGGCGGAGGTGGCAGCACTTCCGGCTGCTGCTGCTGCTGCTGCGATCGGTCGCCTCGTCGAATGCGGGCGGGTCATCCGGAGTCTCCGGGGCGATCGCCATGACCCAGGTCCCGGCCGGGCGCGATGCGATCGCGCAGCGCCTGCTTCAGCGTGCGCAGCTCGGGGAAACGACCGACGGCTGCGCGATCGAAGACCACTTCGCCGTCGAGGCGCACGACGAACACGCCGCCGACCCGGCCCGGCACGAGCGCCACCTCGGCGAGCTCGGCCTCGAAGGTGGCGAGCAGCTCCTGGGCCATCCAGCCGGCGCGAAGACCCCAGCGGCAGCCGGTGCAGTATTCGATCTCGACGCGCGGCGTCCGCACGAACGGCTCTCCTCTCTTCGACCCTCTCTTCAACCGCTCCGGTCGCGGCCTGCCCCGGACATCAGGAGCTGCGCATAATGCCGCAGGAAGCGCTTCTGGCGCTCGATCTGATCGGGCGCGAGCGGATCGAAATCGAAGAGCGAGCGCAGCAGCGGAGCCATCGCGAAATGACCGAGGATCACGTGGATCCAGGCCGCGACGGCCAGCGGCCGCTCCTCTTCGCTCCAGACGTTGTCGGGACTCGACTGCATCGCGAGGAGGCCACGCGAGACGATCGGCCGGAGCCACCCCTGCGCGATCTTCTCGAGGGAGGCGCCGTCGGTCAGCGCCTCGTGCTGGATCAGGCGCGCGAGATCCGGATGGCTCGCGAGATGGTCCATGATGCCGTCGAGCATCAGCCCCGTCCGATCCTCGCCCTGCACACCGCCCCGGGCCACGGCACCGATCAGATCGAAGAGCGGCTGCACGCCGCGTGCGATCACCGCCTCGTAGAGCGCCTGCTTGCCCTCGAAGTAGTTGTAGAGGCTCGGGGCGGTCAGGCCCGCGGCGCGGGCGATGTCGCGCACCGCGGTCCCGGCGAGGCCCTTCTGGGCGAAGAGCGATTCGGCGACGTCGAGGATGCGGTCGCGGGTCGATTCGGCGTCGCTCGCGGGCGTCGTCATCCGCCGGCCTCCGCATCGGAGCGCCCGCGCGTGCCCGCGGCTCGTGATTCGACGCTCGAACGCACGGGCCCGTGGCTGTGTCCGATGCGGAAGCGGTGGCCGTTGATCTCTTCCACGCTGAACTCGCGCATGCCCCAGGGCTGGGAGGCGATCTCGGCGACGATCTTCGCCTCGCGCTCGCGATAGGCCGCGAGCATCCGATCCGCGTTCGCGACGCGCACGAAGACGCAGCAGCGCTCGATCGGCCCCGGCTCGCGGCGCAGGAAGATCTCGGTCTTGCCCTGGTAGACGGCGCCGTACTCCTCTTCGTAGACCCAGGCGATCCGGAACCCCAGCACGTCGCGATAGTAGGCCTGCGTCGCCCGCACGTCGGCGACGGGCAGCTCCGGCGTCGCGAAGAGCCATTCGAGCTCCCCGACCCGCGTCGACACGCCCTCGGCGTCGACCTCGCGGATGGCCATCTCATCTCCCTCCCGCAGGCCGGATCGCCGCCGGCCAGGGACCGGGCGACCAGCCGAAGACCGCCTCGAAACGCAGCCGATTCGGCGTCCGGAGCCGCTCCGGCGCGAGCCGAATGTATTGCTCCGCGCGCTCGCGCGCCGGGCCTTCGAGGCGCGCGAGATGCTCGACCAGCTCGGGCCCACCCGGCCGCTCGAAGCGGCCATCGGGACGCCGCGCCGGCAGCGCGGTCCAGACGACGGCGTCGAGGGGCTTCGCCGCGAGCCACGCCGCGATCGTGGCGCGCACGGGGCCGGGCGTCTGCCCCGAAGCCCCGTCGCCACCGCCCCGCGGCTCGGCGCCGATCCAGTCCCCGACGCGATCCGGCGACACGCCCTCGCGCCGGGCCAGCTCCGCGACCGCCTCCGCCAGCGACCCCACCGCCAGCGTCGCCCACCAGCTCGCGCTCGGCTCCGCCTCCGGATCCACCACCAGGGTCACGCGCCCGTCGAGGGCGACGCGAGAGAACTCGATCGGCAGGGCCGGGCCATCGGGGCGGAAGGATTCGGCGAGGGGCAGGGTGCGCGGATCCCAGAGCAGGGAGCCCCAGGCGAGGCAGCCGATGCGCACGGTCATCGTCGCGGCCCGACTACCGCGAAGGCTCGGCCGTCTGCGGCGGCGGCGGGGATTCGTATCCGAAGCTCGGCGAGAGCGATTTGCGGACCAGCTCGTCGATCTCCGCCGACTGGGCGTCGTCGAAGTAGTCCTTGTAGCCGCCGACCTTCGCGCGCCGGACCTTGTAGGAGTTCGGATCGCCCTTCTTGCCCGGCTTCATGCGTCCGCCCGCGAGCCAGAAGGTGTTCTTCTCCTCGAGCTTGCGCATGTTCTCGACGCTCGCGTACTCGACGGCGGCGGCGACCGCCTCCCGGCGGCTCGGGCTCCCGCCGACGAAATCCATGACCCGCGCCAGCGTCTCCACCGGCTGCTCGCGCATGTCCTCGTAGCGGACGATCAGGAGCTCCCGGACCTTCGGCGCCTCGCGCGCCCAGAGGTTCAGGTAGTCGATGATCTGCGGCAGCCCGCAGGCCGGATCCATGACGAACGCGTAGGGCGAGACGTCGGCGCCGTGGGGCGGGTAGTTGTTCAGCTTCTTCTTCACGGGGCGCATCCGATGCTGCCACTGGAAGTACTGCGAGACGGCGATGTCCTTCGGATTGCGAACCAGCAGCACGACCTTCTTGTCGTAGAAGGCGGCCTTCGAATCGAGATCGCCGGTGTAGTCCTTGATGTAGTTGTCGTGGGTGAAGAAGATCTTCGGGATCGCGGCGTCGCGGCGATGGTAGTTCGAGAAGCCGAGCAGGATCCGCTCGGGGATGTCGTGGACGAGCTGGTAGTAGCGGGAGATCATGACGCGCAGCCAGGTCCGGCCGCTCTTGCCGAAGGACACGATCGCGACGTCGGCCTCCGCCAGACGCTTCGTCTCCTCCCGCCCCCGCAGCCAGCGCTCGATCCGGATGCGCCGCGCCTCGGGCAGGAAGAAGAGGAGCGCCATCAGGACCTCGCGGCTCACCTTCTTGAAGATGGAATCCATGCCCGTTCGCCCGCCCTTTCGATGGCTTTCTCGCTGGTTCTCTCGGTGGCGCTCTCGGTGGTTCTCTCGTCGCGCCGTTCTTGACGCTCGTGACGTTCCGCGCCGCGCTCTTCACTGCGTCGCCACATGACCGCGATCGCCGCCGCGGATCTCGAGGCCTGCCCTGCAAAATCGCCGGGCATCCGTCCCGCAGCCGATCGCCGCGAATCGCTCGCTCGGGATCCGGCGTGCGACCCCTCGGGTTCGGCGCCGGCGACCGGAGCGATCGCAATCTATCACAGCTTGCGCGGCCTTCGTCGCGAAGCGACGCGTCCGATCCGCGGCTCCGGTGATCCCCCCGCTCCGGCCCGAGCGGTGGCCGCAGGCACCAACGAGCGCGAAACTCGGGCCCTGGCCGGGGGGAATCCGATTGAAATCGAGTGAGCGTCGCAGAGGGCCCGCGCTGCCGGGCATGAAGCTGTCGCGGTACCTCGTGTCGGAGATGTGGCTGCCGGCGCTCTTCGCGACTGCGGCGTTCGGCCTCGTCGTCCTGCTGACGGATCTGCTCGGCTATGCCGACCTGATCGTCAATCGCGGCCTCGACATCGGCGAAGTCGCCCGGATCGCCGGGCTCCAGCTGATCCCGACCCTCGCGAGGACCCTGCCATTCGCCGTGCTGGTCGGAACGCTGGTCGGCCTCGGTCGGCTCGCCGCCGATCGCGAGCTGCTCGCGCTCGAGGCGAGCGGCTTCTCGCCCCGCCAGCTCGCCTTCCCCGGCCTGCTCTTCACCCTCGTCGCGACGGGCCTCTCCCTCTATCTCTCGGTCTTCCTCTCGCCCGATTCCCAGCGCGCGGTCCGCGATCGCATGCTCGAGCTCACCCGCGACCGGCCGGGTCTCTCCCTGCGCGCCGGCATGACGACGGATCTGGACGGCTGGCGGATCGAGGCGCGCGAGGTCGACGAGGCGGGTGAGAAGCTGAAGGGCGTGCTCGTCTACATGCCGAATCTCGACGAGACGATCTTCTCCAATCGCGGGACGATCGTCGATGCAGGGACCGCCCCCGGCGATCCATCGACTCGCGCGGCCGGATCTTCCGCGCGCGAACGCAGCCGGCGGATCGTGCTCGAGGATGGCCTCATTCTCTTCAACTCCGAAGACCGCGCGTCCCTGCTGCGCTTCGAGCGGCTCGAAGCCTCCCTGCCGACGATCGCGCCCGGCAAGGACGTGCCCGTCGACCTCGTGACGACGCTCTCCTTCCGGCAGCTGGTCGACACCGCGCGCGAGGAGGGCGACAACCAGCGTGGGCGCTGGTACGCCGGCGAGGCCCATCGCCGGATCGCGCTCGGCGCCGCGGCGCTTCCCTTCGGCCTGCTCGCGATGGGGCTCGCGCTCGGGCGCCGCGATCTCTCGCGTTCGACCGGCACGTTGATGGGCATCGCCGGGGCGATCGCCTACTACGCCCTCGTCCAGCTCTCCGAGGGCCTCCTGCGCGGCGATACCACGCCGGTCGCGATCGCGATCTGGCTGCCGAACATCGTCATGACGACGGTCGCCGTGACGCTGCTCGCGATCGCGGGCCGGCATGCGTCGGAGAGCGACCGCAGCTCCGGCAAGGGCAATCGGACGCTGCTCGAGCGCCTCGGCATCGCCCGCAAGGGAATCCGGGTCAAACGCTTCGCGCTGCCGCGCTACGTCGCGACGCAATTCCTGCAGATGGCGGCGGTCTGCGTCGCCGGTCTCGTCATCGCCTATCTCATCATCGACGTCTTCGACAACCTGAAATGGTTCAATCGCTACGGGGCCGACGCGGACGTGATCGCCCGCTACTACGTCGCCCGCCTGCCGGTGCTCGCCGCGCGCGTGATCCCGATGGCGCTGCTGATCGCCGTCGCGTTGACGATCAGCCTGCTCGGCGCGAACGGCGAGCTGCTCGGCATGCGGGCCTGCGGCATCCCGATCCTGCGCATCCTGGCGCCGGTCTGGCTGCTGTGCGCGCTCGCCGTGCCGGCGGACCATCTGCTCGCGAACGAGCTGGTGCCCCGCTCGAGCGGACGCGCGAAGAAGATCAAACGCGTCGAAATCAAGAACCAGGACGACGCACCGAAGGAAGCGCGCGAGCGGGTCTGGTACCGCGTCGGGAAGAAGATCCACGAGATGGAGCGCCTCGATCTGCTGAGCGGCCTCGCGAGCTCGGTGACGCTCTACGAGCTCGGCCGGGGCGGCCTGCCGGTCCGCCGGACGGATGCGAGCGGCGCTCGTCGCGTCGGCGACGGCACCTGGCTGCTCGACGAGCCGCGCAGCGTCGAGCTCGACGAGCAGGGGCGCCTGTCGCGGGTCCCGAAGCCGAGCCGTGTGGTCCAGTTCGGCGACGAATCGCCCACCGAGATCGAAACGACGGACCTCACGCCGGCCGAGCTGCGCGCGGAGATCGACGATCCGGATCTCGAGGGACCGATCGCCCTCGCCTACCGGACGGATCTGCAGATCAAGCTCGCATCGCCGCTGGCCTGTCTCCTGCTGCCGCTGATCGCGCTCTTCTTCTCCGCGACGGGCCCGCCCTTTCCGCGGCCCGTCCATACGCTGATCGCGAGCGCCATCATCGCCGTCGCCCACGCCTTCGCGACCAGCTTCGCCGGCTCGATGGGCCACGGCGGGACGCTCTCGCCGTGGCTCGCGGGCTGGGGCCCTTCGATCCTGTTCGCGATCGCCGCCCTCGCGATGGGCATCCGCCACCGGATCCGTTCCCGGACCGCGGGATAGGGCCGGGCGCATCTGATAAAGTCGCGCGGTCGCGCGGTCCCCGAGCGCGCGGCGAAGTGCGATCTTCGGGACGACTCCGCGGGACGGGAGCAGGATTGCCGAGTCAATCGCGAGACGAGACGAGTCCGCCGCTCGTCTGGCTCTTGATGGGTGATCGCGCGGGCGACAACTCCCAGGTCATGGGCCTCGGAGAGGCCCTCGGCTGGCCCCTCGTCCAGAAGCATTTCGTCTACACCCTGCACGAAAAGCTCGTCAACCTCCCCTTCGGCGCCCACCTGCTCGGCGTCGATCGCGCGCGCTCGGACGCGGTCGAGGCGCCGTGGCCCGATCTCGTGATCTCCGCGGGGCGCAAGAACGAGCCGATCGCCCGCTACATCCGCGCGCAGGCGAAGAAGGAGGCGGGCAAGCGCGTGCGCCTGATCCATTGCGGGCGGCCGTGGGCGAAGCCCGCGACCTGGGATCTCGTCGTGACGACGCCCCAGTACCGGCTGCCCCAGGATCCGAACATCCTCCACAACGACACACCGCTGCACCGCGTGACCCGCGCCCGCCTCGACGAGGCTGCGCGCGCCTGGGAGGCACGCGTCGCCCATCTACCCCGGCCCCGGATCGCGGTGCTCGCCGGGGGCAATTCAGGGCCCTATCCCTTCGATCGCGCCTCCGGCGCGCGGCTCGCGGCGATGCTCGAGGACCTCGTCGCCGACGTCGGCGGATCGCTCCTCGTCACGACGAGCGCCCGAACCCTCGACGAGACGACGCAGGCGCTCTTCGAGGGCATCCGCGCCCCCTCGATCCGCTATCGCTGGCAGAAGAACGATCCCGACAATCCCTTCTTCGCGTTCCTCGGCCTCGCGGATCGCGTCGTCGTGACGGCGGACAGCGTCTCGATGATGACCGAGGCCTGCGCGACGGGACGACCGGTCTACCTCTACGACACCGGCGAAGGTCGGACCTCGATGAAGCGCAATCCCTGGCTCGACGGCGAGCCCGAGGGCGCGGGCGGCGCGCGGCGCCCCCTCGATCGCTGGCATCTGAAGGCCTGGATCTACCGGCTGACGATGCGGCTCGGCCCGCAGCGCCTGACCCGCGACATCCGCATCGTCCAGCAGCTGCTCGTCGAGACCGACCGCGCCATCTGGCTCGGCGACGGCCATCCGAAGAGCGAGTACCGCCCCCTCGAAGACATGCCGCGCACCGTCGCGCGCGTGCGCGCACTGTTCCCGGACTAGGAGCCTGACCCAAGATGGGCGTGGATGCCTGAGCGTCGAGACGCGCCTCTCGCAAGGCGCGCGAGGGAGCCGTAGCCGGGCTACGGCGACTGAGCGCAACGCCGCGAGAGGCGATGGATCGGCGCTCCGGCGCCGCGCGGCCATCTTGGGTCAGGCTCCTGGCGGCTCTTCGTCAGGCTGCGCGCGAGGCGAGGCGGTCCATCACCTCGAAGGCGTCGTGGCGCACGTGGTTCTGCTTCATCTCTTCGCGGATGAACTGCTCGTCGACGATGCGCTGATCGACGCATTCGCGCAGCAGGCCGAAGAAGAACGCCTCCTGGTTCGGATCCGGATGCGGGCGGTAGTTCCCGACGAAGGCGTAGTCGCCGAACATCTTGCGGCGCGCGCGCAGCACCCAGCGGATCGGCGGGAAGATCCGGTACTTCTCGGCGGGCACGAAATCCGCGGGCAGACCGGCCTTCCAGGGCTGGGTCTGGCGCTTCGTGTTGTGGATCAGCTTCGTCTTCGCGGTCAGCCGGTCGAAGTCGTTCCACTCGTTCTCGAAGAGCCCGATCGTGTTGCGATCCTCGTTCTTGAGGCCGATCCAATCGGCGTAGTCGAGCTTTCGCTGGAAGAGCGCGTCGAACTGCTCGCGGCAGCGCCAATGCGTCAGCTTCGCGCAGTCGAGCAGCATCACGCTGGTCGCGAGCACGCCCTCGAGCCGCTTCGCTCCCGAGCGGGGCCGGCAGAAGATCGCCTTGCCCTGCATGTCGCGCTCCAGCAGCTCCATCACGTCACCGACGGCGAAGACGTCGGGATCGGTCACGACCGCACGGCCGCGATAGCCCATCCGCTCCGGCGGCATGAAGCGCAGCGGCGTGAAGGATTGCAGATCGTCGTTGCGCCAGACCCGCGAGGCGCCGTCGCGCAGGTACTCGCGGCCCTCGTACTCGGCGAAGAAGGGGAAGTCGCGGTGCTCGATCAGCTCGACGTCGAAGGCGTCCGGCCGCGCGGAGTTCCGCTTCATCGAATAGCGGGAGACGATCGCACCGAGGATCTGCTTGTGGTTGGTGTGGATGAAGACGGTCGGGCGATCGCTGGACTGCATGTCTGAGTCTCCCTCTGGATCAGGGATTTCGGCGGTTCGGGCAGAAGCTATCACACGGGCGTCGGCGACCCGGGCGAGAGGTGCCGGATCCGCTCGACGATCCGGTCGAGATCCTCGCCCGCGCCCCCCGCCTTCGGCACGACGCGCGGATCGCCGAGCCAGCTCGCGAGCCCGCGCTCGACGAGCCGGCGCGGGATCGCCGAGAGATCCCGCGAATGGATCGGCAGGCCGAGGCGATGACTCGAGCGGGCCAGCAGCCCGCCGGCCGGAATCGGATCACGCCGCGGATCGAAGGGGCGCAGGAGGCCGAGCCGCTCGAGCGCGCGCTCGAACCTTCCGACGTCGCAGGCGAGCGGATGGAGCGCGAGCGATTTTCCGAGATCGACGACCTCGACCATCATCGAGGGGCTGTCGGTCGTCACGATGAAATGATCCGCGAGCCCGAGCAGGGCGAGATAGGGGTTCTCCGCGGCCGGGGCTTCGGCGTCGAAGACGTGCAGGCGGACCCCGGCCGGACACGCGCGCTGGAGCCACGCGACGACTTCGGGCGGCGTCCTCCGACTCGTCGTGACGTAGAGCGACCCGCCGGCGCGTTCGACGTCGGCGAGGGCGCGCGCGAGCAGATCGCGCACCGAAGGCACGTCGAGGCGCAGGCCGCCGGTCGGGCCGCCGATCATCAAGGCGGTGATCGGGCGGGGGAGCTCGCGCAGCCGCGGCGCCCAGGTCTGGACGGCGGCTTCGATGCGGCTCCCATCGACGTGCATGAGCGGCAGATCGTGGACCACGACGTTCGGCGCCGGGGCCGTGACGTAATGCGAAGCGGCGACCATCAGATCGAAGTCGCCGCGGCGATGCCGGGGCATTCCGACCATCACGATGCGCGTCCGCCCACCGGAAGCGCGCTTGATCCAGAGCGCGACACACGCGAGGCGACGCCCCGACGCGAAGACGACGTCGGGCCACGGCGCTGCGAGCGGATCGGACTGGCCGAGGTCCACGTGGGCGAGGCTCGGCCGGATGAGCGGCTTGCCCTTTTCCCAGCGCGGCAGGACGACGATCCGCTTCGACTCCGCGGGCCAGCCGACCGCGCGCTGGAGATTCAGGACCTGGGCGTTGTCGCCCGGCTTCTGGCCGAGCAGGATCCAGACACGGGGGCTCGCACCGCCCGACCTCTCCTGCCGTGACTCCTGCTGCGACTGTTGATCGTCCGTCATGCCCGCATGCCCGGCGCGGAACGTACCACCTCGCGCCGCCCGCGGGACGGGAGAACCATCGACGCCGGGGCGCGTTGGGACAGGACACACCGCGCGTCCCGAGCGGATTCAGGTCGCGCGGCGTGCACCGCGCGGCGCGGCGATCTAGACGACGCGCGAGCCGGGCCGCTTCGCCTCGAGCTCGCGCAGCAGGGCGCGGGCGTCGGCGAATGCGTCGCGTTTGTGATCGGAGTCCACGCGCGCGAGGGCACCGAATCCGACGGCCGGCACGACGGCGAGCACCGCCGCCCCGCGCACCGTGCCGCGCAGAAACGCCCGGCGGTCGACGGCCGGATGTCGGCCTAGGCCCGCCGCGGCGAGCGCCGCGAGCAAGAAGCCGCCCGACCAGCGGAAATGCTGTCGTTCGCGGCGATCCGCTTCTTCCATGCCCACCTCGAGCAGGGCGCGCGCGGTCGCGACCGCCTGAGGATCGATCGCCGCGTTCACGACCGGCGGCGCCGAGAGGGAAGCAGTCCGCCAGTGCAGATCGGCGCGGAATCCGTAGTGGTCCGACAGCGAGCGGTCGCGGCGCCGGATGCGTGCGGTCTCCGCGAACAACAGACTCGGATCGGCGGACGTGAACGCGACGCCGCGCGCGGGGCGGACGAACAGGAAGTCGATCCGCTTGTCCGGCGCGGTCCGCCGGCGCTTGTAGAAGTTGCTCGAGGAGAGCGTTTCGAGCGATTCGCCCGCGCCGAGCTCGATCGCGCCCGTGAGCCCGCGAAAGACGCGGTACTCCGGATCGGACTCGCGGCAGTTGAAGTCGCCGCCGATCACGAGGCTTCCTGCGTGGTCGTGGGCGAAGGCGACGATCTGGAGCAGCTGGGCGGTGCGGACGGCGCTGTCGAGCGTCGAATTCTCGATGCGATAGCGCGCGTGTGTATGCGTGTTGACGACGGCGAAGGGGCCGCCCTCGCCTTCGATCTCGACGACCTCGAAGCCCTTGCCGCCGAGGTATTCGCCCTTGTCGAGTCGTTCGGGATCGCCGCGGAAGCGGAAGCGCTCGAAGCGGCTCGAGCGGATCGGCAGCCGGGAGAGCGTCATCAATCCGCCCGATGCGCCGTCGCCTTCGGAGACGGCGAAGCCGGCGCGCCGCGCGCCGTGGCGCAGCGTCCGCCGGACTTCCCGGGTCCAGGCTTCCTGGATCAACAGGATGTCGAGATCGGTGGCCTCGAGGCGGGCGACGAGTGCGCGCATGCGCGAAGAGACGTCGTCCGAGAAGGCCTCGGGCAGGCCCCAGACGTTGAAGGTTCCGAGGCGCATCGCTTCGCACCTCCGATCGCCCGGACAGCGGGCGTCTCCCGGTTGCACGCAGCATCTCGCGCCTGCGTGCCGATCGCGTTTCGATCGTCTCCCGAAGCGAGCAAGTTCCACGCCGGAGATCGATGCAGCGGCGGGCGCTCTGCGATTCCCGAGACACCCGGCGCCTGTGCGCGGTTGCCTGCCGCAGGGCTGCGCCCGCGAGGAGACGCCGCGCGCCGGCAGCGCGCCCACGGGAGGGAAGCGCGTTGTCCTTTCTGGGCGTTCGCGGGCCCGCCGACGCCCGACACGCCGTTGCAACGAGGTCTTCGGCCCGTCCCGCGCGGGGCATGGTGTCGGATGCACCGGCGCGGCACCGGCGCGATCGCCGCCCCGACATCGTTCGCTATCGTGGGCCACCCCCTGTGCCCCTCGGGCCAGCCATCCGATGTGAGGAAGCCTTGTCCAAGATCGATCTCGATGCCGAGCTCGAGGCCGCGATCGTCGCCGTCCGCGACGCCGCCACCGTCTGCCAGAGCGTCCAGAAGAATCTCGTGACCGCCGCAACCCTGGAGAAGAAGGACCAGAGCCCGGTCACGGTCGCCGACTTCGCCTCCCAGGCCCTCGTCTGCTCCTCCCTCGCGAAGAGCTCGAAGATCTCGGGGGTCGTCGGCGAAGAAGATGCCGCCGAGCTGCGGGAGCAGGGTGCAGAGGCGACGCGCGACAAGGTCGTCGAGCACGTGCGCGGCGTTCGCGGCGCCGGCGTCTCGGCCGAGCAGGCGCTCGACTGGATCGATCTCGGCGGCCTCACGCCCAAAGGAACCGAGCAGCCGTACTGGACGCTCGATCCGATCGACGGCACGAAGGGCTTCCTGCGCGGCGAGCAATACGCCATCGCCCTCGGCCTGATCGAGAACGGGCGCGTCGTGCTCGGCGTGCTGGGCTGCCCGAACCTGCTCGGTCCCGACGGCAAGCCCGGCTGCCTGATGGCCGCCGTTCGCGGACGCGGCGCCCGGGCGCTGCCGCTCTCGGGCCGGGGCCAGGACGGCGCGGCGGCGATCCGCGTCAGCGACATCACCGACGCCGCCCTCGCCCGCTTCTGCGAATCCGTCGAGTCGGGTCACAGCGACCAGGACCAGAGCGCCCAGATCGCGAAGGCCCTGCGCATCACGGCCGAGCCGATCCGCGTCGACAGCCAGGCGAAGTACGCGATCGTCGCCCGCGGCGAAGCGCAGATCTATCTCCGCCTGCCGACCCGGAAGGACTACCGCGAGAAGATCTGGGACCACGCCGCCGGAATGATCGTCGTCGAGGAGGCCGGTGGCCGGGTGACCGACGTGCGCGGCCATGCTCTCGACTTCGCCCACGGCCGAAAGCTCACGAACAACTCCGGCGTGATCGCGACCAACGGCAAGATCCACGACGCGGTGCTCGCCGCGGTCGCGCGCTTCGTCGACGTGTCCTGAGCGCAGCGGGCCGATCCGCGCCCACGCGGGGCGCGAGGCGGGGCCTCGCGACGACGCAGTCGCGAGCCCGGCCGGCCCGGGACCCGCCCGCGCGGATCAGCCGCCCGACAGCCAGAAATAGCCCGCCCACGGCGCGAGCACGGTATGGATCACCGCGCCGGCGAGCGCCCAGCTCCGCTCGCCCGCGACGAACGCCGCGGCGTCGAGGCCGCCGCCGGTGCGCGCGTGGCGGTCCGCGGCGAGGCGATTGCCCACGAATCCGAGGCCGATCGAAGCGAGCGCGAAAATCGCCACGAGTGCGATCGCAGCGACGCGCAAGCCGCTCGCGGCCGCGAAGATCGAGACGAGGCTCGTCGCGAGGAGCGCGAAGCCGAATGCGCGCAGGCCGTGGAACCAGGCCCAGAAGGGCGCGAGCAGTAGCGCCCCGAGATTGAATCCGCGGCCGAGCGCCGCCGGGTCGCGGCCAGAGCCCGCGGCGAGGACGCGCGCCAGCTGCGCACGAGACTGCAGCCAGACGCCGTAGATCGCGAGGGCGCCGAACGTGATGGAGTAGGCGGCAACGACGTAGACCAAGCGGAACCTCCGGTGTCGGGGCTCGCGAAGGTATCACGCGAGGGGCGGCGCCTGCGCGGGGCGCCGGTTAGCGTCGTGCGAAACCGGGAGGATCGAAATGGCGAAGGACGAAACACGACGGGACGGGAGCTGGGATGCCCGGGCGATGCTCGAGCTCGGGACGCGGCACGCGCGCCTCGAGGCCGAGGGCGAGCTCGATCTCGTGATGGACACGCTGGTCGCCGATCCGGTCTACGAATTCTGGCCGATCGGGCTCCGGATGCGCGGGCGGGATCAGGTCCGTCGTTATTACGAGCACCTGATCGGGCCGTTCTACGGCGCGCAGAAGAGCTATCGGCTGATCGAGGAGTGGCTCTCCGAGAAGTCGCTGGCGCAGGAGTACGAGATGGTCGTCGAGATCGACGGCCAGCTCGAGACCCACCACGTCATCGGCATCCTCTTCGCCCGGGACGGCCTGCTCGGCGGGGAGCGGATCTGGGGATCGAAGGCCATCCTGAAGCAGATGGTGGGCCCGGTCTGGGACGAGCTCGAACCGATCGAGGACTAGGAGCTCTCGGGAAACGGGCGGGAGGACGGCGGGCCGGGGTTCCGGGTTCGCGACGGATCGAGGCGATCCGTCGCGTCACCCTTCGGCTGGAGCGATCGTCTTCCGCTCGGCCTCAGCCCTTCAGGCGAAGGTAGAGCGTGGCGCCCTTGGTCGTAGCGTCGAGATTCGACCACTCGGCCAGCAGGCGACATCGGGTCACCTGCGCACTGCCCGGCGAGCCCATCTTGACGGTCAGCTCACCCTTCGGGCTCTTGTTAAGACGATCGATCACCGCGGACCAGTCTCTGACTTTCCTCATCAATTGAACCTAACGATATGAAGTGGGAAGAAATGGATGTGAAGCGCGTCCGGGAGGACGTGCGCGCCGGAGAATAGCCCTTTATTCCGATTCGCCACCCGCTCGCGGAGAATTCGCGAGGCCTTAGGCGACATCGATCCTCCGCGCCGACGAACATCTCCCAGGCCTGCCCGAAACGCGAGCCAGCCGGCGTGATGCACCGCACGCGTCGTCGCCACGAACACGACGGGAATTCGGGCTCGCTCGCAACTTCGGCGCTCGGCACCGGTAGCCGGCGCCCGATGCCCGATGCCCGGAGTGCCGAGTCGGGCGCCGCATCGTGCGGCCGTGCAACGAAAAACGGCACCCCTGCCGTCCCCCATTCCCCCTCGCCCGGACGCCGAGCGGACCGCCGTCGACGCTGCGGGTCCGCCCACGACGCGGGGAACACGGGTGCGGCGGGGCGTGTGCCGTCGGCCGCCCTGCCCGAGGCGCCGGCCGCGGGAACCGCAGAGCACCCGCGGCCGGATTCGGGGCTCTGCCTCAGCCGTTGTCGGGGAGGTAGGTCTGGAAGAGCTCGCCGATCTCGGCATTCGAATGGCGGGGCACCTTGTAGTAGGTGCGGATCGTGACGTCGCCGTTTTCCTCGAAGCGATACGTCTCGATCGAAAGGCCGATCTGGTCCCGGCCTCCGGACGTGAAATGATTCTCGAGCAGCCAGGCCACCTCGTTGCCGCAGATGAAGAGCGAGCCCGGGACGATCCGGAACTTCACGCTCGGCTGGAACAGATCCCAGGAATCGGCGCAGCAATGCTCGAAGCCGAACTTCTCGGGAGTCCCGACCGGGTCGAGCATGCGAAAATTGCCCGGCGCGATCTTGCGGTAGTTGTCGATCCAGGCCTGCTTGTCGCCCGCGTTCCAGAGGCGCGGGTAGTTCTCGGCCCAGTTCTTCAGCTCGGCGAAGGTGGGGGTCGGCATCGGTCTCGATCTCCTCTCTCTTGCTCTTCTCGTTCTCTTCTTCTCTCGCGACTCGTTACCGGCTTCGGCGCCGGATTCGAGTCTTCCTTCGATTCCCGCTCGCCCCGCGCGCGTTCAGCGGGGATTCTCGTAGAAGACGTAGGGCGTCGAGAAATCGCTGATCTCGAAATAGACCTTCTTCTCGCCCGGATCGACGACCCCGTTCAGGTTCTCGTCGAGCACCCCGTAACCGAATCGATAGGCCCGCGAGGCGGAAGAGGTCGTCGCCGTGGCGGTCGTCAACTTGTCGATCTCGAGGAAGCGCTTGACCAGCTTCTCGCCGGCGTAGATCTCCAGGATTCCATCCGTGCCGGTCCAGTTCTGGACCGCGCGGCCGATCTCGTTCTGCGTCTCCTGGGTGCAGCCCGCACCGAGCATGAGCGCCACGGCCGCCAGGCCCGTCCGGCCGGCGATCGAATGATTCGTTCCGATTCTTCGCACTCTGTTCGCTCCCGCTCGTGTCCCGTCCGGGAAATACGCTGTCGAAGTCGAGGGGACACAGTACCACCCCGGAGTGCACCGAGAACGTGCCGTCGGGCCGCTCGCAAGGCGCGCGAGCTACGGCGACCGAGCGCAACGCCGCGAGAGGCGATGGATCGGCGCTCAGGCGCCGCGCGGCCAGCTCGGGTCAGGCTCCTAGGCGTCCGGATCGCCGCTGTAGAGATCGAACGCGATCACGAGGCCTCGGCTCGCGAGGGCCTTGCAGACGCGCGGCGAGAGCTCGAAGCCCTCGTTGTACTGGTCCAGGAAGAGACCGCAGAGGACCGAGGCCGAGAACCGGTCCGTCAGGCTCGCCCACTCGTCGACGTCCGAGGTCAGCAGATCGAGGATCGATTCGATGTGATCCTCGACCTCGGCTCGCTCGGGCATCCGACTATCGAGAATCCAGGCACCGGTCGGCTCGATCGATCCGCGACGGGCGCCGCATTTGTCGCCCTTGCGATGGCAGCGGGTCGGCTCGTGGCCGAGCAGCGCCGAAACCTCGTCGGGCTCGAGCGCGTCGCCCAGGACGCGCAAGGAAGCTCTCACGCGAGCAATCGCCGCCACACGCTTTCCTCCTCTCGCCGTCTCGCCGTCTCGCCGTCTCGCTTCGAATCGCCTCGTTCGCCGGCTTCGTCCCGCCCGGCGCGCCCCGGACGATCGCCCGGATGCGCCGACCCGGCCGATCCTATCACAGCCCATCGACGCGAAAGGCGGGCTGATAGGCGGGGATCTCAGCGCTTGCGAACGCATTCCTCGTAGCAGGCGGCGGCGATCTCGACCGTTCCGGCCTGCTCGAGGCAGGCCAGGACGCAGTGGTCGAGTGCGCTCATCCGTCGACAGCGATCGCCCTGCCAGTCCTCCAGCTCGTAGCCGGCCATCGCGTAGCGCGAGTCGACCCGATAGCCGCAGAGATCGAACGTCTGCCCGACGGTGTAGTCGTTGACCACACGCTCCGGTCCCGACACGATCTGCGCGATCCGCGCGCCCGCCCAGAAGAGCAGGAAGGTCAGGACGCAGGCGGCGAGCAGAGCGGCCAGATGACGCATTCGGAATCCTCGCCCCTCAGAAACGTTCGCCGCCGGCTTCCCGGTGGGCGTCGGGAAAATCCCGGTAGAGCGCGAAAGTGACGTCGCAGGCCGACTGGTTCACGGCATGGTGGAGCGATTCGATCGGACCGCGGCGGCTCGAGACCTCGTGGAAGGCGCGGTCGAGCTGCGCGAGATCCTCGACCTCGATCACGATGTGGAATTCGCCGAGCTCGCGGGGGCCGAGGCCGAGCTTGCGGCGCGCGATGCGGTGGCCCGCGATCCGTCCTTCCGCGCGCAGGGCGCCGAGGTACCGGTCGACGGCGCTGCAGAACTCGAGGTCCGAGCTGCCGGGCCGGAGATTGCACCAGATGTGGTAGAGGTCCATTCGCTTCGCTCAGAGCTTCACGGCGGTGCCGCTGATCGTGACCATCAACATCGTGCCGCCCTGGCCGACGGTCTCGTAGTCGAGGTCGATGGCGACGACGGCATCGGCGCCGATCCGCCGCGCCTCCTCTTCGATCTCCGCGAGCGCGATGTCGCGGCCCTTGCGCAGCTCCTTCTCGTAGGCGGCGGAGCGGCCGCCGACGATGTCGCGGATGCCGGCGAAGAAATCGCGGATCACGTTCGTGCCGAGGATCGCCTCGCCCGTCACGATGCCGAGGTATTGGCGGATCGGCTTGCCTTCGACCGTCGGTGTCGTCGTCAGGATCATCGCTCGGGGACTCCTCGATGGGGGATGAGTTCGCCTGGATCGCGCGGCGCGCACCGCGCGGTGCGCGCCGATGCCGATCGATTCAGCGGGAAGGTCGACTCAGACCGGAAGATCCGCACGGCCGAAGATCGCTTCGAGCGGCACGCCGCGAGCCGCGAAAGCCTCGGCCGCGCCCTCGCCGCGGTCGACGAGGCAGAGCACGCGCGCGACCTTGCCGCCGGCCGCCTCGACGATCTCGAGCGCGTCGAGGGTCGAACCGCCGGTCGTCGTCGTATCCTCGACCAGCGCCACGCTCTGGCCCGGCGCGAAGCCCCCCTCGAGCTGCCGCCCGAGCCCGTGGGCCTTCTTCTCCTTGCGCACGAAGAATCCGAGCAGGCCTTCCCGCCCGGGCTCCCGCGCCGCCGCTGCGAGCACCGCCGAGACGAGGGGCACGGCGCCGACCGCCATTCCCCCGACGGCGTCGACCGCCGGCCCGCTCGCGAGCCGATCGAGCACGAGCCGCCCCGCGAGCTCGACCCCGCGCGGGCGCATCAGCGTCTGGCGCAGATCGAGATAGAAGTCGCTCTTGCGACCACTCGAGAGCGTGACTTCGCGGCGCTCGAACGAGACCGCGAGAATGAGCTCGAGGAGCGCGCGCCGATCGCGATCCTGCTCCGCCTGCGTTCGCGCCACCATCCGTCCGGCCTCCGTCATCTTTCCGTCTCCCCTCCCATGTCGGGCTCCTCAGCTCGAGCGCAGCCCGAGCGCGAACTCGGCGATCAGCTTCTGATGCAGATCCGAGGTGCCCTCGCCGAATTCGAGCGCCTTCGCCTCCATCAGGAGACGACCGATCTCGTACTCGGCGGTCACCGAATAACCTCCGAAGATCGCCATCCCGTCGAGGGCGTTCTGCGTCGCGGCCTGGCTCGCCTTCAATTTCGCGAGCGAGCTCTCGAGCGAGCAGCGCTCGAGACCCGCGTCCTTCATGCGACCCAGGCGGTAGACGAGCAGCCGGGCCTGCTCGGTACGGGCGACCATGTCGGCGATCCTGCTCTGGACGAGCTGGAACTCGGCGATGCGCTGGCCGAAGGCCGTGCGCTCGAGGGCGTAGGGGATCGCGAGGTCGATCGCGCGCTGGGACTGGCCGACGCAGCGCGCCGCCACCGAATAACGTCCCAGATCGAGGGCCGAGCCGAGGATCGGAAAGCCACCGCCGGGCTCGCCGAGGACCGCTTCGTCGGGGACGAAGCAATCCTCGAAATGCACCTCGGCGAGGTTGTCGCGCTTCAGCGTCCGCATCGGGAAGGCGCCGAGGCGCATGCCCTTCATCGCGCGGGGGTCGGCGACGAAGGCGGTGACGCCCTTGTGCTTCCGGCCGCGGTCGATCGTCGCGACGATGAAGAAGAGCCGTGCGTGCTCGGCGTGGGAGATGAAGACCTTCGTGCCGTTCAGGAGCCAGCCGCCGTCGACCTTCGTCGCGGTCGTGTCCATGTTGCCGAGATCGGTGCCGCCGCGGGGCTCGGTCAGGCAGGCGGAGCAGACGATCTCGCCGCGGGCGATGCCGGGGAGGAAGCGCTCCTTCTGGGCCTTCGTCCCGAAGCGGAGCAGGGAGCCCGCGACCAGCGAGTTGGCGACCGAAACGACCGAGGCGACGACCCAGTCGACCCGGGCGAGCTCCTCGCAGATGACTCCGTAGCTGACGACGTCGCTGAACGAGCCGCCGTATTCCTCGGGGATCATCGGGCCCATCAGGCCCAGGGCGGGGAGCTTCTCGATCAGCTCGGAGGGGTAGCGCTCCTCGCGCTCGAATCGCTCCACATGGGGCAGGATCTCGGCCTCGGCGAATTGCCGGACGGTCTGGCGGACGAGGCGCTGGTCCTCGGTCAGGTCGAAATCCATCATCCGGTCGAGCAGGGCAGTCATCGGGGGGCCACCTTCGGCGCGGCCCCTCGGATCCGGGGCCGGGCTGGGGCGCAGCTTAGCCCGCAAGCCGGCGGACTCCCCGAACCGCCCGCCAGGCCATGGAAATCCCCGGACGACTCGCCTAGATTCCGGCCCCTTCCGACACCCCCGTACGGCGTGGGCCCGGATCGTCTCGGACCGAGGGTCCCGAGCCGCTCCCCGAGCGCCCGCGCGAGGCATCTCCGATGAGCGTCCGAAAGAAGTCGACCGGCCACGTCAAGCGCAACAAATCGAGCCGCCACCGCGCGAAGCTCAAGGCCAAGCACCGCCGCGCCCGCAAGCGCCAGACCGGCGGCGAGCGCAAGTTCTACCGCTAGGGCTTTCGGGCGGGCGCAGCGCGCATCAGACCCCGCCCTGCACGGCGTTGCCGAGCTCGTCGATCGCCCGATCGAGGGCCGCCTCGAGCGCGCGCTCCCAGGTCCCGGCATCGCTGGCGCCGCGGGCCGCGTCGGGAAACAGGATCGCGCGCGACGAGTTCACGATCCCGCCCTCGAGCCCCTTCGGCCCCGGGACGAAGGTCGCGACCGCCGCCGCCGCGCTGCCGCCCTGGGCCCCGTAGCCCGGCACGAGAAAGAGCGAAGACGGAAGCGCCTCGCGGACGCGCCGGGCCTGGTCCGGCCAGGTCGCGCCGCAGACCACCCCGAGCGAGGACCAGCCGGTCGACGGGCCGCGCAGCAGGGCTTCGCTGCGAGCGAGGCCCCGCGCGACCCGACCGAACAGCGGCTCCCCTTCGACGTCGCGGTCCTGCAGATCCCCGCTGCCCGGATTGCTCGTCTTGACGAGCACGAAGAGCCCGCGTCCGTTCGCCCGGGCCGCCTGGACGAAGGGCTCGAGCGTGTCGAAGCCGAGATACGGATTCACCGTCAGGGCGTCGGCCGCGAGCGCCGCCTCGGCGCCGAGATAGGCCTCCGCGTAGCCCTCGGCCGTCGAGCCGATGTCGCCGCGCTTCGCGTCGACGAGGACCATCAGCCCCTGCGCGCGGGCGCGGGCCGCGAGGCGTTCGAGCGCGCGGATCCCGCGCCAGCCGAGCGGCTCGAAGAAGGCGATCTGCGGCTTCACGATCGCGACCCTTCCGGCCACGCGATCGATCACCGCTGCGAGGAACGCCTCGACTGCGTCGGCGGTCCGCTCGTCGGCCGGCTTCATCGAGCCCTGGGCGAAGAGCGGAGGTATCGAGGCGCGCAGCGGATCGAGGCCGACGCAGAGCGGATGCCCGAGCTCGCGCACGCGCTGGATCAAGTGATCGGCGAACGCCGCTTGCGTCGCCTGCGCCGCGCCGATCGCCGAATCGGTGGCCATTTCGGCCCCGCCTCTCCCGCCTTCGTCCACCCCGCCTCCCTCGCGACGTCCCTGTGGGCCTTCTGATCCCTGCGAACTCGCCGAGCGGCGCGATCGTACCCTACGCTGCGCCGCGATGGATCCGAACCCGACCTCCGACTTCCGTTTCTCCCTCGAAGCGACGAGCGATCTCGCGCGCGCGGGCCGGCTCGCGACGCCGCACGGCCCCGTGCACACGCCGGCGTTCATGCCGGTCGGGACCCACGGCGCGCTGAAGGCGATGACGCCGGCGCAGGTGGCGGAGACGGGCGCCGAGGTCGTGCTCGCCAATACCTATCATCTCGCGCTCCGCCCGGGCGAAGCGCTCGTCGAGAAGCTCGGCGGCCTGCACGCCTTCATGCAGTGGCCGGGGCCGATCCTGACGGACTCGGGGGGCTTCCAGGTCTTCTCGCTGCCCGGTGTCGAGATCAGCGACAAATGCGCGACCTTCGACAACGAGGTCACGGGCAAGAAGATGGAGCTCACGCCCGAGCGCTCGATCCAGATCCAGAACCAGCTCGGCGCCGACATCATCATGGCCTTCGACGAATGCACACCCTACCCGGCGACCCGCGAGCTCGCGGGCCAGGGCGTGCGCCGGACGCTGCGCTGGATGGAGCGCTGCATGAAGGCCCATGCGCGGCCCCACGATCAGGCGCTCTTCGGAATCGTCCAGGGCTCGACCTATCCCGAGCTGCGCGAGGCCTGTGCGGCATCGCTCGTCGCGATGGACTGCCCGGGTTATGCGATCGGTGGCGTCTCCGTGGGAGAGGGTCACGAGCTGCTCTGCCAGGTGACTTCTCACGCCGCGCCCCTGCTGCCCGAGCACAAGCCCCGCTACCTGATGGGCGTCGGCCTGCCCGAGGACCTGATCGCCTGCATCGGCTTCGGGATCGACATGTTCGACTGCGTGATCCCGACCCGCTACGCGCGCTCGGCGACGGTCTTCACGAGCCGCGGCCGCCTCCGGCTCACCCATCGCCGCTTCCGCCGCGACGCCTATCCCGTCGACAGCTCCTGCGACTGTTATACCTGCACCGGCGGCTTCAGCCGCGCGTACATCCATCACCTCTTCGCCGCGAACGAAGTGCTCTCTGCCGTCCTGTGCTCGATCCACAACGTGCGGTTCTACCAGCGCCTCATGCAGGGCGCGCGCACCGCCATCCTGGCCGGCGACTACGCGGAATTCGCGCGCGAGTTCCTGGCCCGCTACCGGCAGGATTCCCAGGAGACGGACGGGCCGGAAACGCATACCCTGCCCGCATGACGAACCCCATCGACTCCGTCCGCCCTCCCTCCTTCTCCTCCCTCGCCGCGGCGCTGCTCGCGATGGTCGTCCTGCTCGGCGGCTGCGGCCGGATCGGCCTCGGCGCGGACGACTCCGGAAAGAGCACGGCGAAGAAGGCACGACCGGGCGACGAGCAGATCGCACTCGTGCTCGACGGCCGCGAGATCAGCGTCGGCGAGCTCAACGAGCAGATGCAGGAGCAATTCCTCGACGAGTTCCTGCGGCAGCCCGAGGATCGGCAATACGAGATGCGCGAATCCGCGGTGCGCGAGCTGATCCAGCGCCACGTCGTCGAGGCCGAAGCGGAGAAGAAGGGCCTGACGCCCGATGCGCTGTTCGAAGAGGTGACGGCTGCGGCAGCGCCGGTCTCGGTCGAGGACGTCACCACCTGGTACAAGCAGAACGAGGCGCGTCTGGGCGGAGCGCCGCTCGACGCGATCGCGCCGCAGATCGAGCGGATGCTCGGGCAGGAGCGGAAGGCCGCCGCCTGGAACGCGTTCATCGATCCGAAGCTCGAGGCGCTCTCCTGGGAAATGGTGCTCGCGCCGCCGCGCCAGGAGGTGGAGGCGACGCGCCTCGTGCGCGGGCCGGCCGACGCGCGCATCACGCTCATCACCTTCAGCGACTATCAATGCCCGTACTGCATCCGCTCGGAGAAGGTGCTCGCCGACGTGCTCGCGAAGTACCCGGAGGACGTCCGCCTGGTCCACCGGCATTTCCCGCTGGACCAGATCCATCCCTTCGCACGGCCCGCCGCCGAGGCGGCGATGTGTGCCGACGAGCAGGGAAAGTTCTGGGCCTTCCACGACGCCATCTTCGCCCTGAACGGCAGGATCGAGGCGAACAGCTTCGACGCGATCGCCGGCGAGATCGGCCTCGACGGAGCGGCGCTGGACCGCTGCATCGAGGAGGGGCGCTTCAAGGACTACGTCGAGAACGACGCCCGGGCCGGCGAAGCCGCGGGGGTCACGGGAACGCCCGCCTTCTTCGTGAACGGCATCCCCATGAAGGGCGCCCGCGACGTCGCGGAACTCAGCCGCGTGATCGACGGCGAGCTCGCCCGTCTCTCGGCCGCCGCCGAGTAGCTGCCGGAATCTTCGGCGCCCGAATGAAAACGGCGGGGGCCGGGCTTCGTCGTCCGAAGCGCAGTCCCCGCCGTATCCGATGGAAATCCATCCCGATCCCACTCGCCCGAACGGGCCTGCACGCAGGTCGAAAGCGGCCCTTCCCAAGTGCCGCGCACGGGCCTCGCATCCCTCACACCCTCGGCTCCGAATCGGTCTCGATCCGGCTCACCGCGGGATCCCTTCCGGACTTCCGTGGCCTGCGGCGGGCTCGGTCGTCCTCGGGCGGTCTGCGCACCCCGGAGTCGTCGCTTCGCGACTCCGTCCTTCTCGATTCTCCGACCTGTCCGTCTCCTCCATCGGCGCCCCTGATGCGCCGACTCCAGCAGCTGATTTCGGCGACGAGCGATGCCGCCTTCGTGCAGTCCCGACCTCGAGTCCGGACCGGAACGGTCGAACGAAAGGTGCCTCGAACCCTCCGTCTCCCACCCCGACCTTCGTCGTGAAGACAGCTTCCCACATCCGCCCCGGGATCGAAAAGAGGAATTCGCGGCGCGCCCGAAACTAATGTCCCGTTAGATCAGAACGAAGTTCTCCCGACGACCCGGACATGCCGAAAGCGGCCGGCCCCGAAGCCGGCCGCCTTCGGCCTGACGACATGACAGACGCGCGGGAATTCGGGAACATGCGCCTCCCATGGGACTCACTTGCGGCATCGTCGGCCTCCCGAACGTCGGGAAGAGCACTCTCTTCAACGCCCTCACGGCGGCGGGGATCCAGGCGGAGAACTATCCGTTCTGCACGATCGAGCCGAATACGGGCGTCGTGGTCGTGCCGGACCCGCGCCTGGACCAGCTCCAGGCGATCGTCCAATCCCAATCGGTCGTCCCCACGACGGTCGAGTTCGTCGACATCGCCGGGCTCGTGAAGGGCGCGTCCAAGGGTGAGGGCCTGGGCAACCAGTTCCTCGGCAACATCCGCGAGACCAACGCGATCATCCACGTCGTCCGCTGCTTCGATGACGAGAACGTGATCCACGTCGACGGCGGCCCGAATCCGAGACGCGACGTCGAGACGATCGAGATCGAGCTCGGGCTGGCGGATCTCGACTCGGTCGAGAAGCGGGCGGATCGGGCCCGCAAGGTCGCCCGCTCGGGCGACAAGACGGCCAGGCAGGAGGTCGAGTTCTTCGAGGCGCTGCGGGAGCACCTCGCCAAGGGTCTGCCCGCCCGCACCTTCGACGTCCCGGAGCCGCTCCGCCCCGCCTTCCTCGACGCTCATCTGCTCACCGCGAAGCCCGTCCTCTACGTCGCGAACGTCGACGAGGATTCCCTCGCGAGTGGAAACCCGCACAGCGCCGAGCTCGAGGCCTATGCCGCCGAGCAGGGCGCCGGAGTCGTCCGCATCTGCGGCAAGATCGAAGCCGAGCTCTCCGAGCTGCCCGCGGACGAGAAGCGCGAGTTCCTGGCGAGCCTCGGCATCGACGAGCCCGGCCTCAACCGCCTGATCCGCGCCGCCTACGCGCTGCTCGAGCTCGTCACCTACTTCACCGCCGGCCCGAAGGAGATCCGCGCCTGGACGGTCCGCCGCGGCACCGCCGCCCCGCGCGCCGCCGCCGAGATCCACTCGGACTTCGAGAAGCATTTCATCCGGGCCGAGGTGATTCCCTTCGAGGCCTACGTCGCGAACGGTGGCGAAGCCGGTGCGAAGGCGAAGGGCGTCATGCAGGTCGAGGGGAAGGATTACATCGTGCAGGACGGGGACGTCGTCTACTTCCGGGTCAGCGCCTGATGTCGCAGCGATCGACCCGCCGCCTGACGCCCGACGAAGTGCTCGAATCCCATTTCGACGGCCCCGAGGACGGCGTCTTCACCGACGGATCCTGCGAGCCGAACCCCGGCCCCGGCGGCTGGGGCTGGGTCTGGGTCGAACGCG
Source organism: Myxococcota bacterium (assembly GCA_041389425.1). GTDB lineage: Bacteria > Myxococcota_A > UBA9160 > UBA9160 > UBA4427 > UBA4427. Next base: position 140,444 of record JAWKRX010000008.1, on the reverse strand, counting down.
GCGAGATCAAGGCCGAAGGCCACGGCCGCGAGCCCGATACCACGAACAACCGGATGGAGCTGCGCGCCCTGATCGAGGCGTTCAAGGCGCTGCCGGCCGACCGCGATCTCGTCGTCCACTCCGACAGCCAGCTCTGCGTCAACACGATCAACGAATGGGCCGTCGGCTGGGAACGCCGCGGGTGGACCCGCAAGGGCGGCCCGATCAAGAACCTCGATCTCGTGAAGCAGCTCTACGCCCTGAAGAAGGAGAAGCCGCGGATCGAGCTGCGCTGGATCCGGGCCCACGATGGCCTGCGCTGGAACGAGTACGCCGACGCCCTCGCGGCGCTCGGGAACTAGCGCGCCGGCGGAAATGCTAGGCGAGCGACCGCCCGGTTCTTCGCGGCGGCAGCTTCGTCTTGCCCAGCGCGAGCACGTGCCGGAACTCGGCCGCCGTGAGCGGGACGACCGAAAGTCGGCCGCGGCGCACGAGCGCGATCTCCGAGAGCGCGGGATCCGCCTTGATCGTGCCGAGCGAGACCGGCTCCCTGAAGGCGACGACGGGCGCGACGTCGACGACGACCCAGCGCTCGTCGTCCGTCGTGGGATCCGGATACGACTCCTTCACGATCTCGACGACGCCGACGACCTCCTTGCCCTCGTTGGAGTGGTAGAAGAGCGCGAGATCGCCCTTCTTCATCGCGGCGAGGTTGTTGCGCGCCTCGTAGTTGCGAACGCCGTCCCAATGGGTCGATCCGTCGCGGACGAGCCGTTCGAAGGGGTATTTGAAGGGCTCGGATTTCATCAGCCAGTAGGCCTGGGCCATCGCTCGGTCTCCGCTCTCTTTCCGCGCCTAACGCATGTCCTCGGGCGTCTGCTTCTGCATCAAGGCGTGGGCGGCATGGATCGCGATCGGTCGCGTCAGCAGGCGCGAAGCGACGTTCGCGCGCAGCCAGTTGTACCAGCCGACCACGATCGACGGCTGCTGCCCCAGCGCCTCCAGCCCCGCACGCGCGACCCCCGCCGTCGCCGCACCCGGATGCGGGATCTCCCCCGCCACCGCCTGGAACTCGCTCTCCGTCGAGCCCGGCTCGAGCACCGTCACGTCGATGTTCGAAGCTCGCAGCTCGCCCCAGAGCGACTCGCCGAGGATCCGATCGAAGGCCTTCGATGCCGCGTAGACCGAGTGCAGCGGCAGGGGCTGATGGCCGGCCGCAGAGCCCGTGAAGAGCACCGCACCGCGTCCGCGCTCGCACATCCGCCGCGCGAGCGCATGCGTCAGCACGAGCGGCGCCTCGCAGTTGACCGCGACGAGCCGGCGCAGCCGATCCCCGTCCTGGAGATCGAAGCGGCCCTGGTAGCCGAGCCCCGCGTTGTTCACGAGCAATCCGATCTCGAGGTCGTCGACGCCTGCGAGCAGCGCCGCCTGCCCGTCGCGCTCCGAGAGATCCGCGACGACGATTCGCGTCGCGACCCCCGACGCCTTCTCGATCTCCTCCGCCAGGTGCGCGAGGCGATCGCCCCGGCGCGCCGAGAGCACGACGTTCATGCCGTCCGCCGCGATCTGGCGCGCGAGCTCCGCGCCGATCCCCGACGATGCGCCCGTCACGAGCGCCCAGTCGCCGTAGCGCGTGACCAGCCCGAGCGGTCGCGGCGCGAAGTAGTCCCGATTCGACCAGAACGCGAAGGCGAGGCCGGCCATCGGGAGCGCGAACAGCAGCCCGAAGACGATGCCGGTCAACCCGCCCGTCTCGAGCGCCTTCCAGACGAAGATGCTGAAGGCGACCTGTGCTGCATAAGCCGGCGCCCAGATCGCCATCCAGGGGCGACGGCGGCGAAAACCGTAGACCGCCGCGCCGTACACGAACCCATGGGCGACGGCGCCGAGCTTCGCGAGCGCGCCGCGGAATTCGATCCCGAACCAGATCTCTTCGTCGCGCGCGATCGGCTTCACGAAGAGATCCCAGGGGACGTACACGAAAGCCATCCAGGCGCAGAAGATCATGGTCGCGCTCATCCACCAGGGACGTTCGCGAAACACGTCGTACAACCACTCGCGCATCCATCCTCCTCGCGCCGGCGTCGGCGCAAGGTAACCGATCGGGCCGGACGGGGAGGCGGAGGGGCCGGGCTTCGCTTCAGCCGGCGAGCGCTCTCGCCGCGGGGAATCGGAGCGCGATTTCGCAGCCCGCGCCCGGCGCGCTCTCGAGGTCGACGATCGCGCCCGACGCCCGGGCGAAGTCGGCGACGTCGGCGAGGCCGAGGCCGCTGCCACCCTCGCCGTGCCGCGTCGTGAAGAACGGCTCGAAGACGCGGCTTTGCAGCGCGGCGTCCATGCCGCAGCCATCGTCGCGGACGCGCAGGCGCACGGCTTCATCCCCCACGCGATCGCCGCCGGCCCTGGTGTCGGACCGGGGCATCTCGCCAGCCCGCTCGAGGCAGAGCTCGATCCGCCCCGGGTGCGCACCACCGGCTTCGATCGCGTGGCGGGCATTCGCGACCAGGTTCACGACGATGCGCTCGAAGCGCTCGCGTTCGAGGCGGACGGGCGGGAGCGCCGGCTCGATCGCGCAGCGCAGCTCGATCGTGTCCCCGGCGAGGCGCTTCAACAGGCCGCCGAGCCCTTCGAGCACCTCGGCGAGGTCGACCGGCCCGGCGAGGCCGCGCGGCCGGCGTCCGTAGGCCAGCACCTCTTCGACGAGGCCGGCCCCGCGCGCGGCGGCGAGGCGGATCTCTTCGAGCGCCTGACCCGAGGGTGTGTCGGCGACCGGGCCGCGACCGTCTTCCAGGTCGAGCCCGAGCAGGTCGGCATGGCCGACGATCACGGTGAGGACGTTGTTGAGATCGTGGGCGACCGAGCAGGCGACGCGGCCGAGGGTCGCGAGGCGCTCAGCGTGAGCCCGCTCGGCGTGCACGGCGGCGAGCTCGCGCGCGAGCCGGTCGCGCTCGAGGAACCCCGCCAGCAGGAGCGCGACTGGCTCGAGCCGGGCTTCGATCTCGCGCGCATCCGGTGCGGCGAGAAACGCACCATCGAAGGCGATCAGCGCGGCGGGACCGGCGGGGCCCGGACACGGAACCAGCAGGGTCGTGTGGACCCTCGACCAGCCGCTCGCCCCGATCGCACCCGATGCAGCGCCGGATCGGCGGAGCGACGAAGGCCGGAGAACGCGCAGTGCACGGCCTTCGAGCAGCCGGCGACCGACCGGTTCGACGGCCGAAAGATCGATCGCATCGACGTCCGCGAGGGCGGCGGCGTCGGCTCGCGGCCGGACCGGGCTCCCGCTCGATGCGGCCAGCACGAAACGCTCGGCGCCGGGGGCGGAGGTGGCGACGGACTCGGAGGCAGAGGTGTTGGTCGGATGCGTCGGGGCTGCGGCCGAGGGATCCGGCAGGTAGATCCCGACGCGATCCGCGCCCAGCGCCCGGGCGAGCCGCTCACTCGCCTGGGCCAGGCACGTGCTCAGCACCGGCGCCGGCGAGCCCGAGAGCAGGCGAACCAGGCTCGGAAGCAGGGCATCGATCGCGGCCGCCGCGGACTCCCGGTCCCGGGCGAGGACCCGACCCCGGGCGACACTCGCGGCGGCGGCGCGATTCGCCTCGGTGGTCTCCTCGATGGACTCGCTCCGCATCTCGCCTCACCCCAGCGGCCCCGATTCCGTGGAGCCGTCCGCTCGAAAAAATGTCGACCCGGGGGCGGTCCAGCTTGAGTGCTGCCGCAACGTTGCGCTCCCATTGGAACGCGAATTCGGGAGCACACGGGGACAAGGCCGGGGCCGAGGTCCGGGCTTCTCCCGAGAGCCCGCCCGCCGACGGCAGGGGCGGCCCACAAGCGATACCCTCGGCGCCGTCCACTCCATCCCGCATCCGGAGCTCCTTCGATCCATGGGCAGCGTCTTCGGCCAGGCCTTCCGCATCTCGACCTTCGGCGAATCCCACGGCGGGGGCGTCGGGGTCGTGGTCGAGGGCTGCCCGCCGCGGCTCGCGATCGACGTCGCCGAGATCCAGGCGGATCTCGACCGCCGGCGTCCCGGCCAGAGCGTGCTGACGACCCCGCGCCAGGAAGCGGATCGGGTCGAGATCCTCTCCGGGATGTTCGAAGGCCGGACCCTCGGCAGCCCGATCGCGCTGCTCGTCCGCAATCAGGACGCGCGCCCCAGCGCCTACGAGGACATGCGCGATCTCTACCGCCCCTCGCATGCGGATTTCACGACCGAGGCGAAGTACGGAATCCGCAACTGGCAGGGCGGCGGGCGCGCGAGCGCGCGCGAGACGATCGGCCGCGTCGCAGCGGGGGCGATCGCGCGCAAGCTGCTGCGCGAGGTGGCGGGGATCGAGGTGCTGGCCTGGGTGAGCCGGGTGCAGTCGATCGATTCGAAGGTCGATCCGGAGACGGTCCGGCTCGCGGAGATCGACGCGAACGACGTGCGCTGTCCCGACGCCGAAGCGGCGGAGCGGATGTACGCGCTGATCGACGAGGTGCGGCGGCGCGGGGATTCGGTCGGCGGGGTCGTCGAATGCATCGCGCGCGGCGTTCCGGCGGGTCTCGGCGAGCCGGTCTTCGACAAGCTCGAGGCGGATCTCGCGAAGGCCCTGATCTCGCTGCCTGCGGCGAAGGGCTTCGAAATCGGCTCCGGCTTCGCGGGCACTGCCCTCACCGGCAGCGAACACAACGATCCCTTCACGACCGATGCGCAGGGCCGCACCCGCACCACGACCAACCGCTCGGGCGGCATTCAGGGCGGGATCAGCAACGGCGAGTCGATCCTGCTGCGCGTCGCGTTCAAGCCGACGGCGACCGTGCGCGTCGCACAGCAGACGGTCGATCGCGACGGCAAGCCCGTCGTGCTCGAGGCCGGCGGGCGCCACGATCCCTGCGTCCTGCCGCGCGCCGTGCCGATGGTCGAGGCGATGGTCTGCCTGACGCTCGCGGACCACTGGCTGCGCCAGCGCGCCGTCGACGTGCTGCCGGATCCACAACGTTAGTCGGCCGGCGATCGCGCATGGTGCGCCGCCCCGCCACGGCGCACGGTTCTCAAGGCAGCAACACGAACCCGGCGACCGCAGACAGCAGTGCCGCCGCGATGCTCGCCGCCGCGACGCCCCGATGCAGCCCGCGCACCGAGGCATCTCCGCGGGCGAGCGCGCGACCCGAGAAGCCGGTCCAGGCGAAGAGCCCGCCGACGATCATGCCCAGGATGCCGTGGAAGCTCTCGAACGCGGCGCGATCGCGCAGCGCGACCATCGAGAGCACGCCGAGCCCGAACCCGGCCCAGACGAGGGTGATCGCGCTCCGGCCGAGCCGCAGATGACGCTCGCGCAGCGGTGCGCCGACGGGTCGGCCCGCGGCTCGCCGCCGGCGGATCTCGAGCCCGAGTCGCGCGGTGGCGATGGCGAGGGCGAGGCTGGTCAGCATCCAGATCGGATGGACGAAGGCGAGAAGGCGCAGGATCGTCGCTCGATTCACGCCCGCCGGGCTCCGTTCAGGGCCGGGGCACGCCGCCGCACCGTGCGGGCGAACGGCCGCCGCCGGCTCACTCGATGCGGTGGATCGCGCCTTCGGGCAGCTCGCGCGCCAGGGTCTGGACCGCGCGAGAGAGATAGTCCTCGTCCCGGGACTCGAGCGTCAGCAGCACGCGGAAGTCGGCCTCGTTGATCTTCGGGTAGGAGCCGAGCATCAGCTCGGGGAACGCGCGGAGCAGCGCGTTCAGCACGTCGGCGATGTCGGATTCGTTCTCCCGCACGTAGAACTTCTTGAGATGGAAGGGCACACCCGCGAAGCGGTCCCGGATCGAGTGGAACTTCTTCTCGAACAGCTCGGGGATGCCCGGGAAGATGTGGACGTTCTCGACCACCACGACGGGGAACCAGAGCCCGCCGACGTCGAGGACCTCCGCGCCGTCGGGGATCATCGCCATCTTGCGCATGGCGTCGTTGACGGGCTTGTCCGAATAGCGCTCCATGCGATCGATCATGGATTGGTGGACGACGATCTTGCGCTCGAACGCCAGGGCGATGCCGTCCATCGTGAGGTCGTCGTGGGTCGGGCCGATGCCGCCGGAGGTGAAGACGTAGTCGAATTCGCGGGAGAGAGCGCGCGCCTCCCGGGCGATCGTCTCGATCACGTCGGGGATCGTCACGATGCGCTCGAGATCGACACCGAGCTTGCGGAGCTCGACGGCGAGAAACGGGGAGTTGGTGTCCCGGACCTTGCCCGAAAGGATTTCGTTGCCGATGACGAGGAGCGCCGCCGTGGACATGGCCGATACCTTAACGCACGGCCCGAGACGGAGAACGGTCCCGCGCCCGGGCGGTCGACCGCGGAGCCGGCAACCCGCGCGCGAATCGAGCCCCCTCAGGAAGATCGGGGAGCTCCGCTTCGACGCGGCGCCACGGATCTCTACACTCCGCCCGCACCCTCGACGTGCGAGCGGCGATCTGCGTTGGCCGAGCGGCGTGGCGCGATCTGCGCGGGAAGATGAGCGAGACCCGATGAGCGAGACCCGAGCGCGCTGTGTGATCCGATTCCTGCCCTCGGAGCGGAGCGTCGAAATCGAGGCGGGCGCGATGACGCTCCTGGACGCGACCCTGGCGGCGGGGCTCCCGATCGCGAGCGCTTGCGGATCCGAAGGCGCCTGCGCGCGCTGCGGTCTCGAGATCGTCGAGGGGGAGGCGGGACTCGCCCCCGAGACCGAGCGGGAGCGGCGCATCAAGGAGCGCAACCGGATCGATCCGAAGCATCGGCTCGCCTGTCGTGTCCGCCCCGAAACCGATCTCTGCGTGCGCGCCGGTTATTGGTAGCCGCACGATGACGCCCCGGGATTCGGATCCGATGCGCGGCCTCCTGATCGTCGACCACGGCAGCCGCAGCGCCGAAGCGAACGACCGGCTCGCGGCCTTCGCCCGGCGGATCGCCGAGGCGCGCCCGGACTGGCTCGTCGAGCACGCCCACATGGAGCTCGCACAGCCGGATTTCGCGAGCGGCATCGATCGGCTCGTCGCACGCGGTGCGCGCACGATCTTCGTCCACCTGCATTTCCTCGGGACCGGTTTCCACGTCCGCGAGTCCCTGCCACAGCTCGCGCAGGACATGCGCGTCCGCCACCCCGAAATCGAGATCGAGCTGTCGCCGCCGCTCGGCGACGATCCCCGACTCGTCGAGATCGTGCTCGAGCAGATGACGCGTCAGGGCGCGCTGGAGCGCCAAAGCTCGTAGGCGTAGAGCGCCGCGACGACGAGGGCATGATCGATCGCGCCCGCACGCAGCAGCTCGGGCAGCCGCGCGCGCGGGATCAGCTCGACCTGCGTCTCCTCCGTGGCACTGTTCTGGATCGCGCCCGCCGGGGCGCAATCGAGCGCGAGCTGCATGTGGCAGCGATTGCCGAAGAGCGCGGGATTCGGGTTGAGCGAGCCCAGGCTCGCGAGCCGGCCGGCGCGGTAACCCGTCTCCTCGATCAGCTCGCGGGCCGCCGCCGCCTCGGGTGATTCGCCGGGATCGACGAGGCCGCCCGGAATCTCGAGCGTCACCACCCGCGAGCCCTGGCGGAACTGCCGGACCATCACGAAATGATCGTCGGGGGTCAGCGCGACGACGTTCACCCAGGCCGGCGACTCGATGCGGTAGAAGGGATGAGCGTTGCCCGTCTGCGGCGACTCCATCGTCGCGACGTGGACGTCGAACACGCGACAGTGTTGGAGATGTTCTTCGCGCAGCATGCGCCACGGCTTCGGATGCGAATCCTTCACGGCCGCGCGCCTAACCCTTCTGCGAGAGAACGAGCACGACGCCCGTCGTCCCCGGCTCGGCGGGCGGGGCCGCCGGGCTCGAGAGGTCGGATTCGGCGCGGGTCATCGCATTGCCGTCGGAGTCGAGGCGGGCCGTCAGCGCGATCGGCCCGGCGAATTGCATGCTCGGAATCATCACGTCGCCCGGCCCGATCTCGAACGCGACCGGGAACTCGGGCTCCGGAATGCGCAGGACCGCGAGCGGCGGGCCGCCGACGGCGCCCTCCGGCCGGGCGATCACGAACAGGATCGCGCCGGCGGGCAGCGAGCCCGCGAGCTCCGGGGCCACCTCGATCCGCCCGGTGATCGGCGACCCGGCAGCCGCAGCGACCGTGCCCGCCCCCTCCGTGCGAGTCGGCGGAAACGCGCCGCGCGCTGCTCCCGCGCCCGCCTCTTGCGAATCCGCTGCGAGGGCGGCGGCAGCACCGCCGGCTTCGGCCCCCCCACGCATCCCGCCGGCCGGCGCGCCGGGGAAGATGCGCGCGAGGTCGGGGCTGCGCGGGACTTCGCCGGGCTCGAAGGGCTCGATGTTGCGGTCGCAGGCAAGGCCGGCGGCGGCGAGCAATCCGGCGAGCAGCACGCCCGGCAGGCGCCCTGTCGAGCGCGGGCGGCGAGCCGGCCGGGGCGAGCGGCGTTTTTTCGGCGGATGCAGAACGGGTCGGGGAGACATCGCGCGGCACGGTAGCGCGGGGGGCCCGGGCGACCATCCGGAAGCTGCGCCGCGGCCGCTGCGCGAATCGGGCGCGCGCGCGGAACCGGTCCGCACGACACCCCTCGCCGACTCGGGCGAAAGAGGGGCTGATCGGCTCCCCGGGCATCAAGCGAAGGGCCGGATCGGCCGCTGCAGGCGCGGTGAATCGGAACCGACGCCAACGCCGCCTCCACCTGCCTGGCGCCATCGCAGCGGCCGGGCTCGCGCTCCTGCTCGCTGCCTCGCCGGGTGCGGCTCAGGATCCGATCCGCACAGCTGCCGAGCCGGATCTGCCGGCGAGCGCCGCGGCACCGTGCGCGGAAGGCGAGACCCTCGCGACCGGCGCTGCGGATCCCGCGATCTTCGCGCGCGAGGCCTCCCGTGGCGTTCAGGCGTTCTGGTGCGAGACCTATGACCGGGAGGGTCATGCGACGCGCGCGGGCGCCTATTGGGACCTCCATCCCGATGGCACGCTCCGGACCCGCGCGCGCTACGTGGCGTCACGCATCGAGGGCCCCGTCGAGGTCCTGGATCCGGACGGCACGCTCTGGCTGCGCGGCGTGATCGCGGACGGGGAGTGGGAGGGGCCATTCGAGCTCTTCCATCCGAACGGCGAACGCTGGCTCTCGGCGCGCTTTCGCCGCGGCCGACTCGACGGCCCCGTCGAGACCCGTTTCCCCGATGGCAGCCTCGAGTCGCGCACCCGCTTCCTGGACGGGCTCGAAGACGGACTCGCAACCAGCCACTACCCCGCCGAGGCGGGCGGAGGCCTGCGGAGCGAGATCCAGGTCGAGGCGGACCAGATCGTCGAATCCCGCCCTGCCCGGCCGACGGATGCGAGCCTCTCGCAGCCCGCCCTGCCCGGTCCCGTCGCCGCAGCCGCACCACCGGCGGCGCTCGCCCGCGAACTCGACGCGAATTGAGACCGCCGCCCGGCGTGATACGCTCGGGCTTCTCCTGATTGCGAGCGCGCGCGAGAGCGTGCCGCGTGGATCAGCGACATCCTGGATTGCTGGATTGCCTGGGGGTGGCCGCGCTCAATGCGGGGGCGGCCTGAGAACAGACCCTTTGAACCTGATCTCGTCCCTCGCTGCCCGTCTTCGCACGGGCTCGCGAGTCGGCGTGCGTAGGGAAGGCCCGACCCGATGAGCTCCAATCTCCGCCTCGATCCGACTCCGTCGTCGGCGTCCGCCGCGCGTTATGCGCTTCCGGCGCTCGGCCAGAACCCCTCTTCGACCCGTCAGGGAACGACGCCGGGGAGCTTCGCGAATCCGCCGCAGGTCGGTGGACCGAGAACCTTCTCGTCGCCCGACACGCCCGGGATGCCTGCGCCCTCGGACAAGACGGCCTGGGATTTCATGCCGCCCGACTGGCGTCCGCTTCCGGGAGGCCGGAGGCTCGCGCAGTCCGCGCATCCCGAGCTCGCCCCTGCGAACGCGTACGCCTATGAGCCGCCGCCGGGCTTCGAGCCGATCACGCAGCTCGAGTTCGCGCGCCTCGGCGAGATCACGCCGGAGATGCGCCGCGTCGCCGAACGCGAGCCGCATCTTTCAGCCGAGGAGATCCGCGACGAGATCGCCGCCGGGCGGATGGTGATCCCTGCGAACAAGATCCACCTCGCGAACCAGCTCGACCCGATGGCCATCGGCCGTGCTTCGCGGACGAAGGTCAATGCGAACATGGGCGCAAGCCCGATCTCGAGCGGCACCCACGAAGAGGTCGAGAAGCTTCGCTGGGCCGAACGCTGGGAAGCGGACACCGTCATGGACCTCTCGACCGGCGGCGACGTCGAGAAGACGCGCGAGGCGATCTGCCGGGCGGCGACGGTGCCGATCGGGACGGTGCCGATCTACTCGATGATCCTCGGCCGGAAGATCGAGGATCTCGATGCGACGTGCGTGCTCGAGACGCTGAAGCGCCAGGCCGAGCAGGGCGTCGACTACTTCACGATCCACGCCGGCGTGCGCCGCGCCCATCTGCCCTTCGTCGCGAAGCGGCTGATCGGAATCGTGAGCCGGGGCGGGAGCTTGCTCGCGAAATGGATGATCCATCACGAGCAGGAGAACCTGATGTCGCAGATCTGGGACGACATCTGCGAATTGGTTCGCCAATACGATGTGACCTTCTCGATCGGCGACGGACTGCGCCCGGGCGGCCTCGCGGACGCGACCGACGCCGCCCAGCTCGGTGAGCTCGAGGCCCTCGGCGAGCTGACCGAGCGCGCCTGGCGCCACGGCTGCCAGGTCATGATCGAAGGCCCGGGCCATGTGCCCTTCGATCAGATCGAATTCAACATGAAGCTCCAGCGCCAGCTCTGTCACGGCGCGCCCTTCTACGTCCTCGGCCCCCTCGTGACCGACATGTTCCCCGGCTACGACCACATCACGAGCGCGATCGGCGCGACCGCCGCCGCGTACCACGGCGCGGCGATGCTCTGCTACGTGACGCCGAAGGAGCATCTCGGCCTGCCCAAGAAGGATGACGTCAAGCAGGGCTGCGTCGCCTACAAGATCGCGGCGCATTCGGCGGACGTCGCCCTCGGCATTCCGTCGGCGCGGGATCGGGACGACGAGCTGACGAAGGCGCGCGCGGCGCTCAACTGGGAGAAGCATTTCGAGCTCTCCTTCGATCCCGATCTCGCCCGCGCGTATCACGACGAGGATCTCGACGTCGATACGGATTTCTGCGCGATGTGCGGCCACGACTGGTGTTCGGTTCGCATCAGCAAGGAGATCGGGCTCTTCGTGTCGGGCAAGGACGCGGAGTACCAATGGGACAAGCCGAAGATCTCGGCTGCGCTCAATCCGGCACAGCGTGAGATCCTGATCCAGCGCGGGGTCCTCTCGCCCGCCGAGGTTCATCGGCTCGCTTCGAAGACGAAGGCGGCGGTCGGCGCCCAGGGCCAGAAGGCGGCGTGCCATAGCGACGTCGCCGATGACGCCATCGCCCAGCAGATCCAGGCCGAGCGCCTCGACCCCGTTACGCTCGAGCCGATCGCGGACGAGCGCGCGTGAACCGATCGCTCGCACGCGAGGGTGCGATCCGGAGCGCGCTCTGGCTATCCCTCGGCAGCTGGGTCGGCGCCTGGGGGTTCTTCGCGTTCGTCGTCTCGCGGGTCGCCTTCCGGATCGTTCCGGGGGACGTCGTCGGGGAGCTGGTGGGCGTCTTGATCCGCTCGCTCCATCTCGGGGGTGCGATCGCGGGCCTGGTCGTCGCAGCGGCGCTGGCGGCCCTCGGCCGCCGCGGATTCGTCGTCTGGCTCCCCATCGCCCTGGCCGTCACCGCGGTCGCGAGCGAGCTGATCCTCTCGCCGGAGATCGCCGCCCTGCGACCGAGCGCCCTCGGCCCCGCCAACACCGCCGAGACGCAGGCCCGATTCGGCCTGCTCCATGGCCTCTCCCTCGGGCTCTTCATGGCGATCCACCTCGCGACCCTGGGTCTGGTCGGCTGGGTCGCCTGGCTCGATGCGCGAGATCGACGGGATCCCCACCCGCCGAAGGCTTGACGTGTAACCACGCGAAATTGCGAAAAAAATTCATAGCCGCGTGCAAGGGCTTGGTGTATCCTAGGCCCCCGATAAAAATTTCTCTTTAAATTCACGGACTTGCGTGATACCAACCCTTCCTGGAGCGCCTCTCGGGACGCCGCGGGACAGGGGTCGGAATCGGCGAGTGGACCGCTCGACGGCTCCGGCACGACGCATGCAGCGCGAATCGTGCCGAACGAATTCGAGCCGAGTCGGCCGGGAACGAGACAGAGGCCGCCGCGCAAGCGACAGTGACGAGCGACGGACGACAGACGGACGAGCGGCAGACGAGTGGCGAGAGTCGATGGATCTCCAGCGTCGGTCGTTCGTCGAGCAGACCGGTCGGGCCCAGGACGCGACGGAACGGGTGAGAGCCCGGCGGTCGTTCGCCGAAGCCCGATGGGTGCTGCGAATCGGGACGACTGGCGGAGCGGCGATGGCGGCTCAGCACGGATGGCCAATCCGGTTGGCCTAGGAAAGCCGGCGCAGGCCGGTGAACGGGGAAGGTGAACGATGGACAACATCAAGATCAAGCTCGCACTCGAATTCTCGATCTCGGAGGGCGACCTCGAAGATGCACTCGCCGAACTCGACGAGCTCAGCGTGGACAGCTTGATCACGCAGATCCTCGACAAGTCCATCGCGGTCGACGACATCCGCTGCAAGGTCCTCGAAGGCCCGAACAACCTCGAAGAGGTGGACGAGCTTCGCTCGGCGTCGCACGCGAGCTGAGTGTCCGACCGGGCCCATTCGACGACCGACGATCGGGCTCCGAATTCCATCCCTTTTTTCGAGGGTTCAGGGTTCACGGTTCAGGACCGCTGAGCAGGCGCATCGGCGCCGAACGCCGAACGCCGTGCTCGTACGCGTTCATTCGCTCCGTTGCGAGCGGTCCGCAGGACGATCGTTCGGCTGGCGCGGCATCCGGGTCGCGGGCATCGAGGCGAAGAGCTCGAGCTGGGCCGCCTTCGATTCCGACACGGGACGGACGGGCTTCCGACCGATGGTCGATGCCGACTGCGGAGCCGCCGGGCGCGCCTGATCCAGCGGCGAGGCAGGCCCGCCGAGCACCGGCGCAGGGCTCGCCCCAGCCGCGCGCGGGCGGTAGATCCCCTCCTGCCGAGCACACTCGAGGATCCGGGCGTAGAACGCCTGGAATTGCGGACCGTGATTGAAGTGGCGGAGATGGGCAAGCTCGTGGCAGAGCGTGTTCACGAGGCTCGAGTATTTGAGCGGCCGCCCCGTCGCGACGTTGCGAAGCCGGATCCGGATCGTCCCGTCCGAGAAACAAACGCCGTACCGGCGCTTCACGTTCGCGCGCTCGGCCTCGAGCGTCCGGTAGCGAAGACCGAATCGCGAACAGAGATCCAGCGCATCCCGCTCGAGTTGCGCGAGCAGAGCCCGCTTCATCGCCTGATCCAATCGGGCGCCCCCGGGCGGCATTTTCGGGACCGCAGGGATTTCCGTCAACGGCTCGCGGCGGGGCTAAGCTCCGCGGCGATGACGGTGATCGAGTCGCTTCCCCTGTTTCCGCTCTCGGACGTGGTGCTGTTGCCGGACAGCTCGGTGCCGCTGTTCATCTTCGAGCCGCGCTATCGCCAGATGACCCGTGCGGCGCTCGCAGGCGCGCGACAGATCGGCATGGTCACCGTCCGACCCGACAGCCTCGAGGCCATGGCCGGCGACCCGCCGATCTTCGAGGTCGGCTGCCTCGGTCGGATTGCGCACGCCCAGGAGCGCCCCGACGGCACCTTTCACATCCTGCTCGTCGGCGAGGCGCGCTTTCGCATTCTCGACGAGCTGCCGCGCAGTGGCGAGCGCCTCTTCCGATGCGCGCGGGTCTCCGTTCTCGACGATCAGCTGCCGTGCAGCTCGGACGATCATGCGCGGCTTCGCCAGCGGCGCGAAGAGCTGCTCGCGCTGCTCGCCCGATTCGTGCGCGGACTCGGCGCCTCGATCGACGATCCTGCGAATACGATCGCGAGCTTCGAGCGCCTCGAACCCGTTCCGCTCGTCAACGCGATCACCCAGTCGATCCCGTTCCGTGCGATCGAGCGACAGCAGATCCTCGAATCGGATTCGCTGATCGATCGCTTCGGGATCGCGAGCGACCTGCTGCGTTTCAAGCTCGCCGAGAACGGAGCGGGCAACCCCGGAGCCCAGCGGCTCCCGAACTGAGAAGGCTCGGCGGCCGGCAAGAACCGCCCGAATGAAAAAACGAGCAATCTCGAGCATTCTTGAAAAAAAGATCGAATCGTCGAGTTCGCTTTTTTGAGAACGATGGTTCGAATGCGCGGGAGGTGGAGTCGAAACAGCATTCGTGAATGCGCGGAAGCTGCTTGATTCCCTTCGGAATTCGAATCCTAAACCGCCGTATTCGGCCGCCAGGAGGCCGCGAGCGCTCGTTTCTCGAATGTGTCACCGGATCGTCGCGATCCTGATCGGAATTCGTTGCCAATCCCGAAGCCAGGTGGTTAACTGCGACGCGTTCCAACCGATTCGAACGAGAGCCCGTGAGAATCCCCGTGGAGCCCTCCAAATCCGCCTGAATCCGCTCTGACCCACCCCGTTCTGGGGCCCACACGCCCCGCCGCTCGCTGATCGGAAGCGCGCATACGAGGCAGGTGAGGGGTGAGCTGTCTCGAGCGGAGCCGGAAGGGGCCCGGGAATCCAGATCGGATTCTCGACCGGTCGGATCGAGCCTGACCCGTCCAACCTCCGAGCCTCTGGAACCTGAATGACCTCTGTGCCCAAGGTCTGGAGAGATGCGCTGCGTCTCCTTCAGGATGAAATTCCCGAATTCGCGTTCGAGGCGTGGATCGCTCCGATCGCGGTGAAGCTCTCCGAGGGGCGGCTACTGCTCGGATGTCCGAACGCCTTCCACCGCGAGCGCGTTCGAACGCATTTCAGCGATGGCATCCAACGCTGCTGGCAGCGCGCCTGCGCGCCGCTCGATGCGAACGTCGGCAGCGCGGCCGGTCATCCGGCCGGAGAAGCGATCGGAAATGCGATCCCGATCGCGATCGTCGACATGAAGGACTTCGCCGCCGCGGCGGGTCATGCGATCGAGATCCGCATCCCCGCGCGTCAGGCGGAGGCAAAGGCGGTAGCGGCGGAACGGGTCTCCGTCGCGAGCGGCGTCATCGGCGCGGCGAGGCGAGGTGAGCTCGGGAGCCGCGGCATCGCACTGGCCGGTCCCGATCGCATCCAATCGCTCGATCCACAGAACGACACCTCGAACGATTCGCGGATCGAACTCGACGCGGCCAATGCGACGATCGACGGGCTGGACCCGATCGATCGCAATGCAGGCGAGGCCGCGCGGCGATCGGCAGGTGAGCCCGCGAGCTCTCCCGCGCTGCATGCGGTGCCCACCCGAAGCAGCGTGCGCGCGGAGCCCGCACGCCGCACGGCGCAGCCCGACGTTCTGCGCGTCGACTCGGGCCCGCGCTTCGGACTCGACGGGGAGCCCGCCCAGGGCGAGCTTCCCTTCAGCTTCGAGAGCTTCGTGGTCGGGCCCTGCAACGCGCTCGCGCGCGAGGCCGCGCTCGCCCTGGCGCGCCGCCGCCAGAACAGCCTGAACCAGCTCTACCTCGGCGGCGAATCCGGCATGGGCAAGACCCATCTCGCGCGGGCCGCGGCGATCGAGGCGCGGCGCCAGGCGGGGGGGGCACCGATCAGCCGGGGGCTTTCCGGCGGCTTCGCCGGCTTCGGCGCGCGAGCACGCGGCGAATCGGGCGGCGCGCGCTCCGGCATCGTCTATACGACCGCCGAGCAGTTCACGACCGAGTTCGTCTCCGCGATGCGCAACGGCCGCTCCGAAGAATTCCAGAAGCGCTATCGCGCACCGATCGGCCTCTTGATCGTCGAAGACGTGCAGTTCTTCGACGGCCGGATCAAGACCCAGCTCGAGCTCTTCCACACCGTGCAGCACGTGCTCGACGCTGGCGGCCGCGTGCTGCTGACCGGCGACCGCTCGCCCCACGCGCTCTCGGGCCTCTCCGATCGGATGCGAACCCAGCTTTCCCGCGGCTTCGTCGCCGAGCTCGAGCGGCCCGATGCCATCGTGCGGCGCCATATCCTCCGCGCCAAGGCGGCGGCCGGCGGCGTCCACCTCCCGGCGGATTGTCTCGATCTGCTGGTCGAGTCGACCGGCGGCAGCGTGCGCGACATCGAAAGCGTGCTGATCCAGGTCGTGACGACCGCTTCGCTGCTCGGCCGCACGATCGACCTCGCGCTCACCCGCGACGCGATCGCCCGCAAGGCCGGAACGACTTCACCGCTCGCCCCGCGCCGTGTCGCGACCAGTGAGATCGTGCGCATCGTGGCGGGATTCTTCGGCAAGCGGCCCGAGGCGCTCGCCGCGCGCTCTCGCCGGCGCGACGTGCTGCTGCCGCGCCAGCTCGCGATGTACCTGGCCCATCGCTACACCGACGCCTCGTTCGCCGAGATCGGCCGCTGCCTGGGCCGCGATCATCCCTCGGTCCGCAACGCGATCTCGCGGATCGAGCGCCTCGTGCTCGAAAACGCGCCGCTGCGCTACCAGGTCGAGGCGCTCTCGGAGCGCGTCGACCAGACGCTCGCCAGCCAGCGCAAGGCGCCTGCCCTGCCCGAGCGAGAGGGCTAGAAGTCCGACCCGAGATGGCCGCGGGGCGCCGCGCCGTCGCGCTCAGGCGCGGGCGAGCGCCACCGGTGCGGACGCGCTCGCCGATTCGGCCGCGGATGCCCCGGACTTCCCGGAGGCCGGCAGGCCCGCCGATGCACCCTCGACCGCCTTGCGCCAGCGCGCCGGCCCCGACAGCTCCACGGCTTTCTGCGGCTCCCGCGACGGCGGATCGAGCGCGGGATCCTCGAAGCGCTGCACGGTGGCGTAGAGCGTGGTCCGCTCGACCGGAACGCGGCCGAGCTCGCGGATCAGGCGGCGGAACTCCTCGGCGGGCGTGTTCTCGCCGAAGTCCGCGCCCGATTCCCGGCTGATCGACTCCTCCATCAGCGTCCCGCCGAAATCGTTCGCTCCGGCCGAGAGCGCCATCTGGCCGAGCTTGTGGCCCATCTTGACCCACGAGACCTGGACGTTCGTGATCCAGGGCCGCAGGAAGAGCCGCGATACGGCGATGATGCGCAGATCCTCCTCCATCGACGGGCCGGGGCGCGAGCCGAGCAGGTTGTAGAGGAGGTTGCGTTCGTGGATGAAGCCGAGGGGGACGAACTCGGTGAAGCCGCCGGTCTCCTTCTGGATCTCCCGCAGGATGTCGAGATGGGCGGCGATGTGGCGCGGCTTTTCGATGTGGCCGTACATCAGGGTGGAGGTCGAGCGCAGGCCGATCTGGTGGGCGGCCTTGATGATCTCGATCCAGCGCGCCGTCTTCAGCTTGTTCGGTGAGAGGATGTCGCGGATCTCGTCGTCGAGGATCTCGGCGGCGGTGCCGGGCATCGTGCCGAGGCCGGCGTCGACCAGCCACTGCAGGTATTCCGAGAGCTTCATCCCGCTCTTCTTGTGGCCGAAGTCGATCTCCTCGGGCGAGTAGGCATGGATGTGGAGATCGGGGTAGGCGGATTTCACGGCGCGCAGGATGTCGCGGTAGTGGGTGTGGTCCTTGTTGGGATGGATGCCGCCCTGGATGCAGACCTCGGTCGCGCCGCGCCGGACCGCGTCCTCGCATTTCGCGAGGATCTCGGCGTGGGTCCGATCGAAGGCCTCGGCGGCGTCGTCCTTGTGGCGGGCGAAGCCGCAGAAGGAGCAGCCGACATAACAGACGTTCGTGAAGTTGATGTTGCGGCAGACGACGTAGGTGACGTCGTCGCCGCAATCCTCGCGCCGGGCGAAATCGGCGGCGGCGATCAGGGCGTGGAAATCGAGGCCGTGGACCGTCAGGAGGCGCTCGGCGTCCTTCGCCGTCAATTCGCGCTTCTCGAGCGCCTTCTCGAGCAGGCCGCGGACGTCGGGGGATACGGCGGATGTCAGTTGGTCGAGCATGTCAGGCGGCCTCCTCTTTGGACTGGTCGTTTTTCCGCTGCGCATAGCCCTCGTCGTTGGCATGACTGCGCAGCAGAGCCCGCACCTGCGGGTCGAAGAAATCGGGCTTCCCGAGGATCCACTCGGGGTAGACGGGTCCGCGCTCGCGGAGCTCGAAGCCGGCGGCCTTCGTCTGCTCGCGCAGCCGATGCAGCGCCGGCCAGGGCGCCTCGGGATTGATGAAGTCGACGGTCACCGGCGAGACCCCGCCCCAATCGTCGACCCCCGCCGCGAGCAGGCGCGGCAGCATGTTCGAGCCGAGATTCGGCGGCGCCTGCAGATGCACGTCCGGCGGGAGGATCAACCTCGCGAGGGCGACCCAGCCGACCACCGTATCGTCGTCGAGCGAAGAAGCGGCGCGCATCTTCGTGCCCGGCTTGGGATGGAAGGGCTGGACGATCGCTTCCTGGATGTGGCCCCAGCGGCGGGCGAGATCGGCGATCGTACGGAGCGTATCGACGCGCTCGGCGTCGTTTTCGCCGATGCCGAGCAGGATCCCGCTCGTGAACGGGATCTTCAGCTCGCCCGCGATCTCGTGCATGCGGATGCGGACGGCGGGCTCCTTGTCGGGGGCGTGGAAATGCGGGCCGCCCTTCTCGCGCAGGCGGCGGCTCGTCGTCTCGAGCATGAGACCCATCGAGGCGTTGACGGGCCGCAGGCGCACGAGCTCCTCGCGCGACAGGATGCCGGCGTTGGTATGCGGCAGCATCCCGAGCTCGAGGGTGCGGCGACAGGCTTCGAAGATCAGCTCGGTCGTGCTCGAGACCCCGCGGCTCGCGAGCAGCTCGCGGTAGCTGCCGTAGGCGATCTCCGGCTTGTCGCCGAGACACATCAACGCCTCGAGGCAGCCCGTCGCGACGCCGCCGCGCACGACCTCGGCGACCTCTTCGAGGGTGTAGGTATGGGCCTCGGCCGAGTCGGGGAGCTTCGCGAAGGTGCAGTAGGCGCAGCGATTGCGGCAGAGGTTCGTCAGCGGGATGAAGATGTTGCGTGAGACGGTGACCCGGTCGCCGGTCTGCCTCTGCTTGATCGCGAGGGCGGCGGCGGCGAGCGTGTCGCGAATCCCGGCTTCGCGCAGGGCGCCGGCCAGGGCGAAGGCCTGATCGGCTTCGAGCTCGCCCCCGGCCACGACGTCGGCGGCCCAGCGCTCCGCATCCGCCCGGGAGGGGGCGACGCGCAGGGCGTTCGGCGCCGCGGGCAGATCGGTGGAGGTCATGAGGCCTTCCTCGGCCTCCGGCAAAACGGCCGGGGGTCGGCGGGTGCGGCGGACATCATCACACACGCGCTCGGGCCCCCGCAAACCGATCGAGAGGCGCCCCCGATCCGGCCCCGGCTACCCGGCAACGCGCCCGATCAGGCCCCGGGCGCGTCGCCGGGCGGCCGGGGCTGCGTCCGCCAGCGGCGATGCGTCCAGATCCACTGGCCCGGCCAGGCACGGATCGCCCGCTCGATCGCCTCCGTCGCCCGCGCGACGTTGCGGCGAAGCGCCGCGTCGTCCTCGGCGGCCCCGGGCTCGAGGGCGAGCGCCGGCTCGATCACGACGCGATGCCGGAGGCCATCCGGATCGCGGTGGATGAAGGCGGGGACGACGGGATGTCCGCGCAGGGCCGCGAGGGCCAGCGGTCCGGACCGCGTGCAGGCCGGGCGGCCGAAAAAGGGAACGAAGACGCCCTCTTCTCTCCGGGCGTTCTGGTCCAGCAGGACCAGCACGTTGCGCCCGGCTTCGAGGGCCCGCAGAACGGGGAGCCCCGCCCGGCCCATCTTGATCCGCTCGACGGGCGCGCCGCCCGGCTCGCTCCCGGCGCGAGCGCGCAATCGCGAGAGCAGGCGGTCGAGCACCGGATCGCGCTGCTCGCGGTAGACGACGGAGACCGGATGGCCGAGGGCCGCGACCTTCGCGCAGGCGAGCTCCCAGTTCCCGAGATGAGCGCTCACGACGAGCACGCCGCCCGAAGGCGTAGCGCGCGCGGCCTCGGCCAGCGCATCGAGCCCCTCGACCTCCACCCGCGCGAGCAGCTCGGCGCGCCTTCGGCCGCGCAGCACGAGCAGCTCGGCGAGGCTCTGGGCGAGATGCACGAAGACGGCCCGCGCGATCCCGACGCGCTCCGCCGGCGCACACTCGGGCAGCGCCAGCGCCAGCGCCTCCTCGACCCGACGCGTGCGCGGCCCCCGCGCGCGGTACCACGCCCGACCGAACGCCCCCGCGAACGCGAGCGACCGCTCGATCGGGAGCCGCTCGACCACGACGGTCAGCGCCTCGACGAGCCCCGCGATGCAGGCGCCCCGCAGACCGGAGACGAGCCCCGCTGCCCGACCCGCGCGCCCCAACCGCGCGCTCGCCTCACAAGCCGCGGCGCGAGAGCTCGAGCGACTCGATCAGCGCCGCACGCAGATGCTCGGGCTCGAGGATCTCCGACAGCGAGCCGACCTGGCGAGCCCGCTCGACGTTGTGGATCGCGTCGAACTCGGCGGCGACCGAAGCCTGCTTCTCGAGCGTGACCTCGCGCAGCACCGCATCGAGCGCCGACCGGTTCTCCTCCGACGGATGGCGCCGGACGAGATCCGAGCGGTCCTTGACCCGCGGATCCTGCAGGGCCTGGGCCGCCACCTCCCGGCTGAACACGACCGTCGCCGCCGGCCCACCGCCGATCACCGACGCGTACGAGCCCGAGAGCGCGACCGCCTTCAATTCGTCGTTCAGCTCCTGCGAGAAGACGACGTAGGCCCCGCCGTGGTAGCGCGAGACGACCGCGAAGTAGATCGGCCCCCGGAAGTTCACGACCGCCCGCGCGATCTCCGCGCCGTTCTCGAGCTGGATCTTGCGCAGCGATTCCGGCGAGCCGTCGAAGCCCGAGAGATTCGCGAGCACGACGACCGGGCGGTTGCCCGACGCCGCATTGATCGCGCGCGCGACCTTCTTCGAGGATTGCGGGAAGAGCGTGCCGCCGTTCCAGACCTCCGGCCCGTCGGGCGGGTGGAAGCCGTCGCGTGGCACGTTCCGGCTCTCGATGCCGATGAGGGTCACGGGCAACCCGCCGACGTGGGCATCCCAGACGATCGCCGTCTCCGCCCCGACCCAGGCGTTCCAGCGCTCGAGGAAGCCCCCGTCGATGTCGATGACCGAGCGCATCACGGCGCGCATCGCGAAGGGCCGCTTGCGACCGGGATTCGTCTCGTCGTCGAAGAGCTCGCCGACGGTCGAGAGCCCCTCGGCGTCGCCGGTGGAGAGGGGGCTCGTCGCGATCGAGCGGTGGCGCTCGTCGCGGGTCGCGAGCAGGCGCGGCCCGTTCTCGCCGGGGACGACGTAGCTGAAGCGGTAGTGCTCGTAGAGGATGCGATAGGCGTCGACCAGGCTGCGCGCGTAGTACTGCGCCTCGCCGTTCGGGCCCATGATCCGCTCGAAGCCGCCGATCGCGATCTCGTCCTCGGCGGAGACCGCGCCCGACGCCTCGAGCGCCGCGCGGCCCGTCAGCACCATCGACGCGTTCTGCGTCATGATGAGCACGCCCTTGGTATGCATCAGCATCGTCGCGAGCGCGTCGAAATAGCTCTGGGCGCCGACGTTGACGCCCTGGACGATGATGTTCACGATGCCGCCGGCCTGGGTGAACGTCACGATCCGGCGCACGACCCGCGCCGTCGCGTCGAGGTTCTCCGTGCCGCTGTCCATCGCGATCTTCGCGCCCGACGAGACCGGCACCCACTCGAGCGGCACCGACAGCTTCTCCGCCAGATCGAAGGCTGCGACGAGCCGATCGCATTCGGGCGCGGAGAGCGCGCCCATGCCCATCGTCGGATCCGAGAGCACGAGGACGCGCAGCATCCCCTCCGGCACCTTTTCCGTCGGCGTCCGGATCAGACCGAACACGACCGCGGCCTTGTTCTGCCCGTAGGGCCGCCCGGCGACGCTGATCGCGATCGGGCTCGGGCTCTTCGGATCGAGGTCGAACTCCTCGAACGAGCCCTCGCCGCCGGAGGCATCCGGCGAGTCGGCCGTCAGCATCTTCACGATCTCGTAGGGATAGATCAGCCGGCGATGGCGGGCGGCGACGACCTTGCGCTCGTACTCCTGCGCCGGCAGCAGCGGCGCGTCGTGCGGCTCGCGCCAGACGAGCTCGAGCTGCTCGCCCGTATCGCTGATGACGAGTTCGTAGGGCTGCGCCGGATCGTCCGGCCTCGCGCGATCGAGGCGGTTGAGCCGGACGACGACCTTCTCGATGCCGAGATGCCGCGTCGCCGGTGCGAGGCGGCGGGCGATGTCGTTCGCGACCTCCGGCTCGATGAAGATCGAGGGCGCCACGAAGATCGCGATCCGGTTCCACTGCAGCCGGCGCCGCGGATCGTGGATCTGGAGGATCGTGCGCAGCCGCCGCGCCGCGCGGTTGAAGACGCGTTCGAAGGTCGCGAGATGGTGGTAGAGCTCGCGGCCCGGTTCGGGCGAGCGATCGCGCGCGTCCGCGAGCACGAAGATCCGCTCGTCGCCGGGTGCGCTCTTCGCGCGGCCGTGGAAGGCGTAGATGCCCTCCTCCGACTGGAGCCGCTCGAGGTCGAAGGCGACGTACCGGTCGAGGGAGATGCGATTCGCGGTCTCCGGGTGCAGATCGTAGTGCTCGCTCGCGAGCTCGAGGCGACCGCCCCGGCGCACGAGCGTGCGGTAGATGTCGCCCTCACCGTCGGGCGTGAGCGAGCCGACGGTGATGCGCCAATCGATCTCGCGATCGCGATAGGTGTCCTCGATCTGGGCGAGCAGCGGCTCCCAGTCGACACCGGTGCCCGACGGGATCAGGTACTCGAGCGCGACGATCGGCGTCGCCGGATCGCGTTCGCGCAGCGACTCGGCGCCGCGCATCAGACGATCCATCCAGACGGCGGCCTCGGAAGGGCTGCCGGTGGCGGCGAGCACGACGCCGCGATCCTTGTACTCGACGCAGTGGATCGGCTCTCCGTCGACGCGCACGGCACGATAGGCCTCGGGGATGATCGGCGCATAACGCCGCTGGACGTGGGCGGCGAGGGCGATCACGCGGCGATTCGAGTCCTCGCCCCCGATCCAGCGGCCGACGCGCTCGAAGACGAGCCGCGGCGACGAGGCGACCTCGAGCAGCACGCCGGTCGGCGGGGCGACGAGATCGACCTCCGCCTGGGCGAGCCAGCGCTCGACCGAGCTCGAAGAGCGCCGGGCGCGCTCCTCGATGCCGGGCTGCTGGAAGATGACGTACGAGGCTTCGAGGGCGGCGTCGGCGACGGCATCCGTCACCTGCGGCCGCATGCGCGCGATGCGATGGAGCGCGAGGGCGAGCCGCTCGTCGTCCCCCATGTAGTTGCCGAGCTGGGCGAGCGCCGTGATGCGGCGGAGCACGCCGAGCACGAGGGCGAGGCGTGCGGAGCGCCCCGCCTCGCAGGTCAACAGCCGCAGCAGCGCCCGGCGCAGTGCGTCGGTCGGCTTCAGGCTCGGAACGCCGTAATGCGAGAGCGCCGCCTTCACGAGCCCGAGGTAGTCCTCGTCGATGCCCGCGCCTTCGGCCTCGACGCGCCGGACGTACATGCGCAGCCGTGCGCTGTTCGAGGGGCCCGACTGGCCCGAGATCGACGCCGAGGGCGCCCGAATCGTGAGGACCTCGACGTCCGCGAAGGTCGTGAGCTCGTGCCGGATCTCCGACAGCTCGCGCCGGAACGTCTCCGAGATCGTCTCGGGGATCGACGCCTCGAGGAAGGAAGTCAGCGATTCGGATCGCTCGGGATTCACGTCGTAGCCGAGCAGGACGCGCCGGATCTCTTCGCGTGCCGATCCGAGCGCCGCGCGGCGCTCATCGGGAATCGCCGCGTCCGCCGCCGCCAGATCGGGCACGCCGAGCGGCTTCTCTTCGCTCGGCCGGAACAGGAGCGAGAGCGGGTCGGCCTGGGTCGGGAGGTCGATGCGCACGCGATCGCGCGCGCTGCCCGCATCGTCGGCGGCCTCTTCGATCACGAGGATCACGTCGCCCGCCGCGACCTGCTGACCCTTGTGGACGAGGATCTCCTTCACGGTGCCGGCGACCGGCGCCTGGAAGCCGATCTCCATCTTCATCGCCTCGAGCAGCCCGAGCGATTGGCCGGCAGCCACCGTCGCGCCGACCTCGACGTGCAGCGCGACGACCACGGCCGGCGATCCCGCGCGCACCTGGCCGGCGGTCTGCGAGCTGAAGCGCAGCGGATGGCCGTCGACCTCGAGGCGCAGCCCGCGATCGTTGACGTCGTAGTGGATGCGGCGAACGCGATCGTCGATCACGAGGCGCGCCGCGTGCTCGCCCTCCTCGCGCATCGTCGCCGCGACGGCGACGCCGTCGAGATGGACGCGGTAGCGCCAGGAGCCGATCGCGAAGACCTTGAGCCGATAGCTCTCGCCGGCGAAGGAGAGATCGATCTGCTGGCCCTCGGACGCGGGCAGGCGGATGCCGATGCCCTGCCCGCCGAAGACGCCCGTGCGCAGCGTCGCGCGCGTCCGCTGATAGGAGAGGATCGCGGCCCCGACGAGCGCGTCGCGCGCGAGCTCCGGATGGCTCTCGGCGAGGCTCGTCCGCTCGGCGCTGAAGCGATCGAGCCAGCGCGTATCGACGCCACCCGCCTGGAAGTCCGGCGCGGCGAGGATGTCGAGCAGATAGCCCTTGTTGGTCGCGCCGCCTTCGACGACGAGCTCGAAGTCGCGCAGCGCGCAGGCGAGCCGGGCGATCGATTCCCGGCGATCCTCGCCGACGGTGATCACCTTCGCGATCAGCGAATCGAAATCCGACGAGATGACCGTTCCCGTCGTCACGCCCGAATCGACGCGCGTATGCGGGCCGAGCGCGGGCTCGAAGAGCGCGATGCGTCCGGGCGAAGGCAGGAAGCCCTCGTCGGGATCCTCGGCGCAGACACGCGCCTCGAGGGACACGCCGCGGCGCTGGCGCGGGATGCTCTCGATCGATTCGCCGCGGGCGATGCGGATCTGGATCTCGACGAGGTCGATGCCGGCGATCAGCTCGGTGAGGCCGTGCTCGACCTGCAGGCGCGGATTCACCTCGAGGAAGAAGAAATCCTCGCCCTTGAGCAGGAACTCGACGGTCCCGACGCCGCAGTAGCCGACGTGGCGCACGAGGCTCGTCGCTGCGTTCTCGAGGCGCTCGAGCAGGGCGTCCGAGAGGCCCGGCGGCGGCGCCTCCTCGACGACCTTCTGATGGCGGCGCTGGACCGAGCAATCGCGGCAGCCGAAGGCGCGGGCATGGCCGTGCTGATCGGCCGCGACCTGCACTTCGATGTGTCGCCCGCCGCGGACCATCGCCTCGACGAAGAGCGCGCCGTTGCCGAAGGCCGCGGTCGCCTCCGCGGTCGCCGAGCGGAAGGCCTCGGCCAGGGACTCGGGATTCTCGACGATGCGGATGCCGCGGCCGCCGCCGCCGGCCGTCGCCTTGAGCACGACCGGGAAGCCGATGCGCTGGGCGTGCTCGAGCGCTTCGTGCTCGTCGGCGAGGGCGCCGCCGCTCCAGGCCGAGACGGGCACGCCCGCCTTCTCCGCGAAGCGCTTCGACTGGATCTTGTCGCCCAGCGAACGCATCGCTTCGGCGCTCGGGCCGAGGAAGACGATGCCCTCGGCGGCGAGCCGCTCGACGAAGATCGGATCCTCGGCGACGAAGCCCCAGCCCGGCCAGACCGCGTCCGCACGCGCTTCCTTCAGGGCGGCGAGGACGCCGTCGTGATCGAGGTAGGCGGCGACGGCACCCCGCGGCGAGGGCATCAGGATCGCGAGATCCGCCTGGCGGACGAAGGGCGTATTGCTGTCGGGCGCCGTGAACAGGGCGATCACCTCGAGGCCCCCGCCCTCCCGCGCGCGCAGGCTCTTCGCCGTCCGCAGACAGCGCACCGCCGCCTCGCCGCGATTCACGATCGCGAGCCGCTCGATGCGTCGCGTTCGGGCCGGTCCGTTCGTCTCGCTCACGTTCGTCATCCCGTCATCCATGCTGTGGCCCTCCTCCGGACCGGGTCCCCCACGAACCCGATCGGAGCAGAGACGCCGGGCGCCCACGCGGGGCGCCCGGTGAAGAGAGACTGCTCGGTCCGCCCGGTGCGGCCGGCGCGCTCGCCCGCGTCCGCGCGCGTGTCCGGGGGCGCCGGTCGCGGCGCGTTGCCGCGCGCGTCCGCTGCGAGCGCTTCGCGGAAGGCGAACGCGACGAAGCGCCCGTGATGCGAGAGCGAGAGCGAGCCGCCGAACGCGACGCCGTCGAGCGCGAGGGCCGGTATGCGGCCGTCGGCGCCGGTCGCCCGGCGAACGACCTCGAGCCGCGCCGCATCGACTCCGATCGCCCGCGCGATCTCGCGGACGGCCAGTCGTCGCACCGCGCGCCCGGGATCTTCGCCGGACGCGTCGAGCACAGCGACCGCCATCACGACGCCGGCCCAGTCGCCGCCCGCCGGCTGTGCCACGACGTGGACGAACGCGGGCGCTTCGAAGCTGCACAGCTCGAGCGCGAGGGCGTCCGCTCGTGGATCGATCGCGAGCGCGAGTCGCCCGCGGCGGCATTCGACGGATTCCGAGGCGACGACGGCACCGAGGCCGTTCTGCGGTGCGTCGTGGCCCGGCCGCGTGCCCTGTGCCTGCACTTCGCGGGCCCGCGCGCCGCGCGGCCCGAAGCGCGGGACCAGACGGGCGGGCGAGAACACGAAGCGGGGATCGATCTGCCGCCCCAGCTTGTAGGCGGCCTCTTTCGCGCCCCAATGGGCCCAGCGGCGCGCCTGCGGATGCGGATCTGCGGCGATCGCGCGCCGCTCTTCTTCGGCGAAGACCCGCAGATCGAAGCGGCTGCGATAGGTCTCGGGCCGGGCGTCGACGTCCTCGAGATCGACGACGTCATTGCCGAGCATCGAAGTATTCCTCTTCCATCCGCATCAGCTGGCGCACGATCTGCTGCGCGAGATCGCGCGAGCGCCGCACGCCGCGGGCGTCGCTCTTCGGCTCGATGCACGCCAGCGAGACGTCCAGCGTATCCCCCGGCTCCGGCCAGTCGCCCCAGGTCGTCTGGCGGCGCCCCCGCTGATAGACGCAGAGCACGCGGCAGCCCGGCACCGCCCCGACGATCCGCCCCACGCCCCAGGCCGCGGCCGTCTCCTCGACGCGCCCCGTGCGGCTGCGGCCGGCCTCGGGAAAGATGCAGACGGTCTCGCCCCGGGCGACCAGGTATTTCACGCGCTCGAGCACGTCGCCGACGTCCTCCCGCGCCCCGCCGCGCGTGATCGGAATGCATTTCGCGATGAAGATGAGCAGGCGCTGGAGCTTCGTGCGTCCGAAATTCTTGCGCTCCGGCGTGTTCCAGGGCAGCTCGTCCGGATGCATCATCCAGTAGAAGCCGGAGCCGAGCGCCCAGGCGATCAGGAACGAGTCGACCATCGTCAGATGGTTCGCGCAGACGAGCAGCGGCCCCTTCGACTCGGACCGGATCCGCCGATAGGTCGCGCGCACGCGCCGGACGTCGGCGATCCGATACCGGAACCAGAACCGCATGACGAGCACGGAAACCCCGACCCAGATCGGGCCCGCGATCATGCTGACGAGACGCTGACGCCCGTGCTGGCGCACCATGACCGGATCGGCCCGTTCCGCATTGCGGATCACGGCCTCCAGGCCCGCCTCCGGACCCGATTCGGGGCCCGAGAGCGGCGGCTCACTGCTCGCGACGTCCTGCCCCATTGGAGTGCTCCATGGGATGCTCGACACCCTGGCCCGTTCCCGGACTAGAGCTTGCCCGCGATCAGATTCACCGCGTCACCCACGGTGTTGACCTGGTCGACGTCCTCGTCGGCGATCTCGATGTCGAAGTCGTCCTCGAAGGCGATCACGACGTCGACGAGTCGAGCCGAGTTGACCTTGAGATCCTCGAGGATGTTCGTCTCCATCGAGACCTTCGCCAGCGCCGCCTCGTCCTTCACCCAGGGCGTGAGAATCTTCACGACCCGATCCATCACTTCCGCTCGGTCCATCCGCTCTGCTCCTCTTCTCTCTTCATGCTCTGTGATTCGATCCGGGGCCGACCACGGGGATCGACGCTTCCCCCCGAGGCTACGCCCGATAGCGCCGGAAAACCAGACACGCATTGACGTCCCCGAAGCCGAAGCCGGCTTTGACGAGCACATCGAGGTCCGGGAGCTCGCGCATCTCGTGGGGGATCGACGCCGCGTGCTTCTCGATCTCGGGATGCACGTCTTCGCAATTGATCGAGGGATGCACGAAGCCCCGGGCCACCATGAGGACCGAGGCGACGGACTCGATCCCGCCCGCGGCACCCAGGGCATGGCCGATCATGCTCTTGGTCGCCGTGATGGGCGGCAGCGTGCCCGGGCGGCGGCGCAGCGCCTTCTCCCAGGAATCGACTTCCTTCGGGTCCGCACCGGTCGCCGTCAGATGGCCGTTGATCGCATCGACCTGCTCGGGGGCCACGCCGGCATCCGCGAGGGCCCCGGCGATGCAGCGCTGCACGCTCGTCGGATTCGGCGCCGTCATGCTGCCGCCCATGCGATGGCCGCCGCAGTTGACCATCCCGCCAGCCAGCTCCGCATGGATGCGCGCCCCGCGCGCGAGGGCGCTCTCGAGGCTCTCGAGCAGGACCACGCCCGCCCCCGCCCCCGGGATGAAGCCGCCCGCCGAGGCCGACATCGGCCGCGAGGCCTTCTCCGGCGCGTCGTTCGAGCCGCGGTTCAGCACGCGCATCGCGTCGAAGCCGGCCCAGATGTAGTGGCTCGCCGCCTCGGCGCCGCCGCAGAGCATGCGCGTCGCGAGGCCGGCGCGGATGCGCTCCATGCCCATCACGAGGGCCTCGCTGCCGGTGCTGCAGGCGCTCGAGTTGGTCGTGACCTGGTTGCCGAGGGCGAGCTGGCCCGAGATGCGCGCGGAGATGCCGCTCGCCATGACCTGCTCGACGGAGGTCGAGCCCATGCGCCGGACCTTCCCTGCGTTGGTCAACGGGACGACCTTCTCGGCGATCGTGTCCATGCCGCCGATGCCGGTGCCGAGGATCGCGCCCGTGTCCCAGTCGACGACGTCGGAGTCGCGGGACGGGCGCTCGAGGCCGGCGTCCTGCCAGGCCTCGAGGGCGGCGAGGCTCGCATAACGATGATTCATGTTCATCGCGAGCAGCTCTTCTTCGGAGAAGGTCGACTTGCAGAGCGCGTCGACGCCGGTCGGCGTGCCCGCGACGGTGCAGGCGAACTGGGCGTCGATCATCGACTGCTGCGTCTTGAGGCCGGAGCGGCCCTTGCGCAGCGCGAGCTCGAACTCGGCGACGCCGTTTCCGTTCGGCGCGATGACGCCGAGGCCCGTGATCACGACCCGTCTGCGAGCGTTCTGTGCGTTCGATCCGCTCATCGCGGTACTCCCATGCCCGACAGCTCTCCGGAACAGACGAGCGTCCCGTCGTCGAGCTTCATCTCGAAAGAGGCCCGGAGCTTCTTCCTCCGGAAGAACTTGACGCGCCCGGTCGTCGTCACGCGATCGCCCGGCTTGACCGTGCCCGAGAAATCGACGGCGCAGTCGGTGAAGATCGTCAGGATCTTCTCGAGCTCCTCGCGCGAGGTCTCGAGGGCGTAGAGATAGATGCCGAAGGCGACGACGGCGGCCTGGGCGGCGGTCTCGACGAGGATGACGCCCGGCGTGATCGGGTTGCCCGGGAAATGGCCGCGGTAGAAATCCGAGTCGGGCGGGAACGTGTAGCGCGCGACGATGTGCTCGGCGTCGAGCTCGACGATCTCGTCGATGAAGCGGAACGGCGCCTGCTGGGGCACCGCCGCGAGCACCTGCTGCTTCGACAGCGTCTCACCCACCGTACATGCCTCCGTTGACGTGCAGCACGCTGCCCTGGATGTAGCTGCCGCGGGTCGCGAGGAAGGCGACGACGTCGGCGATCTCGTCCGCGCTGCCCATGCGCGCGAGCGGGATCTTGCCGAGGATCGACTGCTTGATGTCCGCGGGGAGCTCGTCGGTCATGTCCGTATCGATGAAGCCCGGGGCGACGGCGTTGACGAGGATCTCGCGGCCGGCGAGCTCCTGGGCCAGGGACTTCACGAAGGCGTCGAGGCCGGCCTTCACCATCGTGTACGGGATCTGGCCGGCGTTGCCCGTATGCCCGACGACGCTCGAGATGTTGATGATGCGGCCCGCGCCCTTGCGGAGCATGAAGCGGCGCAGCACGAGCTTCGTCAGGTACCAGGTCCCGCGCGCGACCGAGGCGACCGCGTCGTATTGCTCGAGGTTCATCGAGAGCATCGGCGCGTTGACGTTGTAGCCCGCGTTGTTGACGAGCACGTCCACGCGCCCCGCCACGTCCTTCAGCTCGGCGACGAGCCCGTCGAGGCTCGCGGAATCCATCAGGTCCGCCTTGATCAGGAAGGCGCCGCCCGGCGTCGCCGCGAGCTCGCCTTCGAGCTTCTTCGCCTTCTCCTCGCTCGAGCGGTAGTGGATGCCGACGCGGAAGCCCTCGCTCGCGAGCCGTCGACAGCAGGCCGCGCCGATCCCCGTTCCGCCGCCCGTCACCAGGGCCACCGGCTTGTCGCTCGCCTCGCTCATCGCTCCATCCTCCCGCCCCGGGCGTTCGCGGATTCGTGGGGGTAGTCCGGGTAGTCGATGTCGCGGAACAGGCCGACGCGGGCGCCCTTCACCGTGTAGATCTCCTGGTCGTCGATCAGCACCTTCGCATCGCCGATCACCATCGAGGCGCCGGCGTTCTTCAGCTCCGTGTAGCGCTTGATGTCGACCTCGTAGCGCATGACTTTGTCGTGGGGCCGGATCTGGCCGAAGAACTCGACCTCGCCGCAGCCGAGGGCGCGCCCCGCGCCGACGCCGCCGCGCCAGTTGCAGTAGAAGCCCAGCAGCTGCCAGACACCGTCGAGCCCGAGGCAGCCGGGCTGGACGGGATCGCTGATGAAATGGCAGTGGAAGAACCAGTCGTCGAGGCGCACATCGCGGGCGGCGCTGATCTTGCCGCGGCTCTTGTCGCCGCTGATGTGGTCGATGCGGTCGACCATCAGCATGGGCGGCACGGGCAGGCGCGCCTTGAAGCCCTCGGGCGCATCCTTGACGAGGCGGCCGTAGGCGAAGGCGAGCAGATCCTGCTGGCTGAAGGCGTCTCGGCTCGTGAATTCGGCATGGGTCAACATCGATTGGTTCGCCTTCTCATCGCGGGGGGGAATCGGTGTCGCCGAAGCGCATGAGGTAGCTGCCCCAGGTCAGCCCCGATCCGACGCCGACGACGCAGATGTCGTCCTTCTCCGTCCATTTGTCCCAGAGCTGCGAGATGACGCTGCCCGACGAAGCGCCCGCCGTATTGCCGAAGAACTCACAATTCGAATGGTGGCGATCCTCGGGCACGTCGCAGCGCTTGCAGACGCTCTCGAGCATGCGGCGATTCGCCTGGTGGCCGACGAAATGGAAATCGCGGCCCGGGGTCTCGTACTGGTCGCGGGTCTCGATCAGCAGATCCGAGGTCTTGCGGATCGCGAAGGTCTGGACCGTGCGGCCTTCCTGATGGAAATGGCCGAGACGCGGGACGACGACCTTGCCATGCCCTGCCGGATCGCTCATCAGGCGCTGGCCGATCAGCCGGGCGCGGCCGCGCTCGCGGGTCGAGAAGACGGCGGCGAGGGCCCCGTCGCCCCAGAGCACCGCCGAGGAGCGATCGTTGTAGTTCACCGTCCCCGTCATCGGCTCCGGCGTCACGAGCAGGACGTGATCGGGCAGCTTCGCCGGATCCATCAACGAGAGCACGTAGACGCCGGCGATGAAGCTCGTGCAGGCGGAGTTGACGTCGAGGCAGGGCGATTCGATTCCGAGCGCGGCGCCGACGTTGCAGGCCTCCGCCGGCGACGCCGTGTTCGGTGCGCAGCCGCCGCCGACGAGCAGGCCGACGTCGGCGGGCTCGAGGCCGGCTCGCGCGAGCGCCATGCGTGCGGCGCGCGCGCCCATCTCCGCATTCGAGATCTCGGCGGCCTCGATCGCCGCGCGCGAATCGACGTTGCGCGTCGTCCGGATGTAGTCGAGCGAGAGCGCCGTCCGCCGGGAGCGGATGCCCGTGCGTTCCATGATCCACTCGTCATTGGTGCCAATGTCGAGATCTTCGAGGAACTGATTCGTGATTTCGTTCTCGGGATGGAAATGGCCCAGCCCCAGGAGATTCAAGGCCACGTGACTGCCCCCGCGTCTGCGTCCATCGACTCGAAGATCGAACCCGTTATTTGGTCGATCCCGAAATGTGCTCGCCGCCGTCGACGCGGATCACTTCGCCGTTGATCCACGACGCCTCGGCCTGCGAAAGCAGGAAGATCACGCCTGCCACGTCCTCCGGCGTCGTCAGACGACCACCCGGGTTGCGCAGCCGCGCCTGGCTCTTCAGCTGGTCGCTGCCCGGGATCGCGCGCAGCGCCGGTGTGTTCGTCACACCCGCCTGGATCACGTTGCAGCGGAGGCCGTACGGGCCGAATTCGAGGGCGATCGAGCGGGAGAGCGCCTCGAGCGAGACCTTCGCCGCCGACACCGCCGCATAACCCTTCCAGGCGACCTCGTTGCCCTCGCTCGTCAGCCCGAAGATGCGCGCGTTCTCGGCGAAGATCCCGCGCGTGAAGATCTCCTGGGTCCAGCCGAGCAGGCTCGTGCCCATCGCGAGGATCGTGCGGCCGAAATCCTCCTCGTCGAGGTAGGACTTGTCGGGGAAGGTGGGCGCGGAGGTCAGGGGATGGAGGCCGTCTTCGCCGGCTTCGAAGAGCTCGTCGGCGATCTCCGTCAGCTTCGCGGGATCGACGCCGAGGCGCTGCGCCAGGTTCGGGCCGGCGGTGCGGGCCTCGATCTTCTCGGGCGCGATGAGCTTCAGGTTGCCGAAGGCGATCGAGTGCAGGAGCACCTTGATGCGCCCCTTCGGGCCGATCGTCTTCACGATCTCGCCGAGGGTCTCCGTCCGGCTCGCCGCTTCGATCGCGTCGGCGTTCCAGGTGTGGAAGCCGTGGCCGAGGGCCTTGATCTCTTCGAAATGGGGCTCGATCGCGGCCATCGCGCCGCGGCGGTCCCGATGGACGATGAGCACGTTGTTGCCGCTGCGCGCGAAGCGCTTGGCGGTCGCGAGACCGAAGCCGCTCGAACCACCCAGGATCAACACCCACTCGTTGCTCGGAAAGCTCGCCTTGATCTCGGTTGCGCTCATGTCGTCCCCCTTTTCCATTCGAATCCGGATCGCTCGCGGACAGGTCCGGAGGCCGAGGGATGCTGCTCGCCCCGGCCGCTCGAACGGCTGTCCTCACCTCGTCTCGACGTTGCCCATCCGCAGCCGCGCCCGTCCGTTTCCGAGCAGGAAAAGGGCGTGTGCACGCTCGACGGTTTGACGCAGCCTGTGGGGGGAGTCGAACCCGAAGGGCGCTTTCGACTCGCTGCGACGGACGTCCCGTTCATCACCGGATGGGCGGGCATCGATGGCGGAAAAGTAGCGGTGGATCCGGCTCCGTCTTGCATCTCGACCGCAAATTCTTCCCCGGAATTCGCGGTGATGGCGGATGATGACCAAAGGTCAAAGGGCGTCAATGCTGCGGAGCGTCGCATGTGGCGTTTTCAACTCGGTCCTGGCTTCGCCTGCGGACTCGCATCGATCGTCGGCCGAGCGTCCGCGCCCCGCTCGAGCCCCACCCCGAGCCCGAGCTCCGCGGCGATCCGGGGCAGCGCGTCGACGCCTTCACGCTCGATCGCGACGCCGTCCGGAAACGCATCGGCCAGCCGCCGGAAATAACCTCGATCCCGTCGCGCGTCGACGATCACGACGAGACCGCGATCCGTCTCCGAGCGGATCAACCGCCCCGCCATCTGCTTCAGATGGAGAAGCATCCGCCCGAGCGAGGCGCGGGCGAAGGGGTCCTCGCCGGCGGCGCGCAGGCGCAGGTCCCGCCGGCGCCGGAGCTCCGTCGGGACGTCGAAGGGCAGCTTCTCGATCACGACCGCCTGGAGATCGTCGCCGCGCACGTCGATGCCCTGCCAGTAGCGCCGCGAGCCGAGCATGACGGCGGCGCCGTGCAGCTTGCGGAAGCGTTCGACCAGGCCGCCCGGATCGTCGCTCGCCCGCAGCGGAACCAGGATCTCGAGCCCCTCGTCCGCGAGCAGGACCTCGAGGCGCTCGGCGACCTCGCGCATGCGGGCCAGGCTCGTGAAGAGGCCGAGGGTGCGGCCGCCCAGCGTGCGGGCGAGGGTCGCGAGGGCGAGCGCCGTGTCTTCGACGAGATCCGCGCTCCCTTCGAGCGCGACGACCCGCATCGCGCGGGCATAGGGAAACGGCGAGGGCACGCTGTACCGGAAATGCGTCGCGTCCTCGTCGTCCGCGAGCCCGATCTCGCCGAGCGCCGCATGATCGTCTCCGCCGACGAATAACGTCGCCGACACCACCGCGAGACTCTCGACCTTCCCCAGGAACTCCTCGCGAAACGACGGCCCGGGATCGACCGGTCGCAGCACGAGCGACCAGCGATCGTAGGGCGCCTCGAGCCCCTCGAACGCGCCGACGTAGGCCTCGTTGTCGACGGCGAACGCCATGCGCAGCCCGTTCGCCGCGGAGAGCAGCGCCTCGGCATGGCTCGCGATGCTGCGCTGCGCCTCTTCTTCGGCGGCGAGATTGCGCAGGCCTTCGATGGGCTTGCCCGCGCCGCTCTCGCCGGTCTCGAAGCGGCGCGCGGGCCCCTCGCGCAGGGCGTGTCCCGCCAGCGCTTCGAGCCGCTCGGCGGCCGCCGCGGCGAGGCGTGCGGCTGCGGGGCGCGCGCGGCCGGCATCGCTCGGCAGCTCGGCGCCGCCGAAGCCGTCGGCCTGGGCCGCCATCTGATGCCCGAGCCCCGAGAGCTCGAGGCGCAGATCGCTGCGATTGCGTTCGAGCAGCGCCGCGCCGCTCCTGGTCGGCGGATCGGCGACGAGCCCGCGGGTCGCGAAGCGGCGCTGGCCGCGGCGGGCCGGTGAACCGAAGAGCACCTCGAGGCGCTCCTCGATCTCCTCGGGCCGGATGCGGATCGAGTAGACCTCTTCGGCGACACCGCCGAGCTCGTGGCCCTCGTCGGCGACGACATGGGAGAACGCGGGATAGTCGGGCGGCCAGCGCAGCAACAGGTCGTGATTCGCGACCACGAGATGTGCCTTCGCGAGGGCGCGGCGGTGGCGACCGAAGGGACAGCGCCGCTCGTGGGCACACTGCTCGCGCGAGCATTGATCCGCCCGCGCCGCGACGCTCCCGCGCAGCAGCTCCCGCAGCCGCGGGTGCATTCGGTGGAGCACCGCCGGCACCGTCCCCACCTCGCCCGCCGGCCGGATCCGCGCGCACGCCTCGAGCTGCGCGAAATCCGCCTGCCACTCGCCGAGCAGCGCCGGATCCCCGCCGTCCGCGAGCACCGCCGCGAGCCGCCGCTCGCAGACGTAGTTCGCCCGGCCCTTGATCGAGAGCGCACGCAGCCCCGGATGCCCGAGGAAGCGCGCGGCGGCGGCGATGTCCTTGTTCAGCAGCTGATCCTGCAGGAGCTTCGTGCGCGTCGAGAGCACGACGGGCTCGCGCTCGCCCGTCTCGGCCCGGGCGACCGCGAACGGGATCACCGCCGCGAGATAGGCGAGCGACTTCCCGACCCCCGTTCCCCCTTCGAGCTTCGCGACGCCGCCGTCCTGCAGGACGTGGACGAATTGACGCGCGAGCTCGATCTGCTCTTTGCGCACGCGATAGCCGGGAAAATGGCGCCGACCCCGCTCGGCATCGGCGAGCGCCGCCGAGATCGCGCCGATCTCGAAGGGCACGGGCGCTTCGTCGCTGGCGCCGATCACGAGATAACGCCCCTCGCCCGGGGCCGGCAGCGGCGACGGCGACGGCGGGACGCTTGCCGACCGCACCGGATCGGGCGACGCCGCCGCACCCGGCTCCCGGCGCTGCGCGGCGAACGCCTGCTTCGCGAAGGCCGTGAAGTCGAGGCGCTGCTCGGCGGCGCCCTCGGCGATCGGCGCGAAATCCGGATCGACGAGGGCGCGCCAGGGCGAGCCCGGCAGGCGTGCGGCGAGGATTGGCCGGAGCTCGACATGACGCACCGCGCCGGAGCGGGCGGCGATCGCCGTCGCCGCGAGCAGTCGGCCGAGGTCGATCGCGCGAGCCAGCGCGTCCGCTGCGGCCGCGCGGCCGAGCAGCCGCTGGCAGAGGGTGTCGAGCTCGAGATCGGGGGCGTCGGGATGGGCGAGGGCGAAGAGCGATTGGAGCTCGAGATGCGGACGCGCGGCGAGCATCGGATCGACGTCGCGGGCGAGCCGTGCGCGGAGGCGCTCGCCGTCGTGGAGCACGAGGGCGCGTCCCGCGAGCACGCGCCGCAGGCCGCGCAGCCCGTCGCCGCGCACGCGGCCTGCGAGCAGCGACGGATCACCCGGATCGAGCAGCACGACGCCGAGGGCGCCCATCGCGCTCCCGCTGCGCCCGCCGCGCCCGCTCGCCGCGACCTCGCCCTCGATGAGCGCCAGCGGACCGACCGCGCGCAGCCAGGGATCGAGCGCCGCGCGAGCTCGATCCATTCGAGCGACTCGGATCGCGACGTTCGAGCACGAGGGACAAGCCCGATTCCGGATCACTTCGCCAGGCGTCGCCGGAAAGCGCGCGCGTCGAACGTAGATACCGCCGCTACTTGCCGATCCTGCGGATCTCGACGTTGATGAGGGCGGGCTTGCCCAGCCGCCGCGCGCTCGAGCGCCGGCCGCAGCTCTTCGGGCCGCGTGACGGCCGCTCGCCATAGCCGCCGAGCGCGTCGACGACCTTGTCGTGGCGCGTGCGGTTCAACAGCGGCCTCGAGCCGATCCCAGCCGTAGATGGCGCCTGCGGCCGCATCATCTGGCCCCAGGCGCCGTCGTTGCCGACGATGCCGATGATCGGGAGGCGAAGCGGACGGCCGTGTCGTATTCCATGCCGTTGAAGCCGAACGAGCCGTCGCCGTAGATGATGACGACGGGCCGGCCCGGATGCGCGAGCTTCGCCGGCGGCCGCGGGCATACCGACACCGAGAGTCCCGAGCGGCCAGGATCCGTCCAGGCGCCCTGCTCTTCACGAGGATCAGTCTTCGCCGCTGTCGCGACGATGTCGCCGCCGTCGCCGATCTCCCGATCCGGATCGGAGCGTGTCGAATGATGTTACCTCACGGCACATGCGCTGGGGATCGATCGGCACCTCTCGTCGCTGGAGGCTCGCACCTAAGCCTTGCCTCTTCACGTCCTCGATCGTGCGCAGCTCGTCGCGCCAGCCGGAGAGTCGAGCCGGATGCTCTGGCTCTTCGCTCTATCGAGCGCCTGGAGGCGCTGCTGAATTGCCGACGAGGGGCACGTCGGCCTGGCGGTTCTGGCCGATCAGCGTCGCGTCCATGTCGAGCTGGTCGTCTTCGCGCTCCGCCGATCGTCTGGCCGAAGCGCATGCGAGGAAATCGAGCAGCGTCCCGGCGAGCGATCAGATCGAGCTTCTTCTTCGTCGCGCCGCGGCTGGATTCAGAACTCCGGGCGAGTCGAAGGCACCGAGCCGCGGCCATACCGTTCGTATGGAAGGTCGGGATGTGGGTCTCGGCGATGAAGCGGTTCATGTCGCCGCTGACCTTCGACCATTTCACGCTGGTGCCCGCCATCAGCAGCATCGGCCGACGCGGCGCGCGGCGGATCGAGCGCGCGGCGGACCTCGTCGGGATCGGCGAGAGGCGCGGCGGCTCGGTCGGATCTTCGGAATCGACCTCGGATTCCTCGACGGCGCCCATGAAGGTGTCATCGAGATCCTCGAGGAACGCGGGACCAGGGATGCCGGAGACAGCGTGGCGGATCGCGGCTCAATGTATTCGGGGATGCGCTTGGTCTGGTGATCGCGTCGCGGTGACTGGCTGATCGGGCGGACGACGCGCCGAGATGATCCATCTCCTGCAGCGATCCGCGGCGCAGGGTTCTCGAAGAGGCCCCTGGCCGCCGAGGGCGAGGATCGAAGGTAGGTTCGCGCCAGGCGTTCGCGATGCCGGTCACGCCGTCGGTACGCCGGGGCCGGCGGTGATCGCGGCGACGCCGATCTTGCCGGGATTGCAGCGGGCCCAGGCGTCGGCAGCATGCACGGCGGCCTGCTCGTGGCGCACGTCGACGATCTTGATGCCCTCGTCGATGCAGCCGTCGTAGGCGGCATGATGTGGCCGCCTGAGAGTGTGAAGACGACTTCGACGCCCGCTTCCTTCAGGGCCTTGGCCGCGAGCTTTCCACCATGGAGGGACATGGATCTCCGATCGTGCTGGGAGGGACGG
Source organism: Myxococcota bacterium (assembly GCA_041389425.1). Lineage (GTDB taxonomy): Bacteria > Myxococcota_A > UBA9160 > UBA9160 > UBA4427 > UBA4427. The sequence goes on along the minus strand of JAWKRX010000008.1, from coordinate 102,159 downwards.
AATCCGGGACGCCAGGAACGGAGTCAAGTACAAAGCCGGTGGACACCTGCTGGTGTCCACCGGCTTTCCTCGTTCTGAAACCTCGAGGTCTTCCTTGCGGGCCCGAAGAGCCACCGTCTCACCAGGCGGCAGGCGGGGAGGCGAGTGGAAGACCGCGCTACTGGGCTTGATCTCCGCGCGGCGGTTCAGCGACCAGGCCGTCTCGCCGGTGCCGGAGACCGCCCAGGCCGCGCCTCGCCGTGGAAACGACGGAGAGCTGCGAGACCGGCACGCCGAGGTTGTAGAGGTAGCGGCGGACCGAGATTCCGCGCGGCGCTCACCGGGAGCCACGACGCTCGTCCGATCCGCGCTCGTCGCAGTGGCCTTCGATGCAGCGGAAGCCGCGAGCCTCTTCAGCGTCGCCGCCGCCGCCTCGAGGATCGACTCGAACTGGGGCTTGACGTCCAGGCGGTCGAGGTCAAGTAGATCGGCGCGATGCTCGAGCCGCTGGCGTCGTAGCCCATGTCCGGCCGTCGCCCGCGCGGCGTTCGCATCGTCGAACTCGCTGCCGTGCCGCCTGCCAGCGTTCGCGTCGGCATCCGGCGTGGTCTTGCAGCCCGCCGTCGCCAGGGCGAGGACTGCCGGAAAACCAGTCGCAGTTCAATCGAAGAGGAGAAAGTCGTCATCATGACCGGTCGTTGCCTCCACGACGAGCTCCGCTCCGCAAACACGCACGGCCGGTGGTCTCATCGAGCTTCTCGAATAACAGTTGAATGGTGTGCGCTATGCGCCGTCCACCCGGCACCCCACTCGTTCCGCTTCGAACCGCCTCGACCGCTGCTTGCCAAGGATGCAGGGCGTGCGAGGAGGAATCAGACTCGACGGTGCAGGCGATCATGCCTCCGGTCGGCCCGCCCGGACCTCAGCCAGGCCTTGGATCGCTGCACAAATCGCATGGCGGCCCCGAGCCGAGGCGGATGATGGAGGCGTCGGCCGTCTCCCGCAACAGGGAGGCGCCGATAGTTGCCGCCGCGCGCGGTCCGGTTCGGTCTGCGGCCCGGCCCCGCCGCCTCCGACTAGCCCGGCTCGGCCAGGGCGAGGACGATCGCCTGCGGATCAGCCAGTGGTGGAAATCTGGCGGACGTCGACAGAAACGGATCCGGCCCGAGCGGTCGAGCAGCAGGGTCACCGGATGGGGGACGCCGACTTCGAGGCTCTCCGGATCCGCCTTCAAGGCCGGCTGCGGATCAGCGTGCTCTTCGGGTCGGCGAGGAAGGGATCCGATCGGCCAGGCCGCCCTCGGCGAGGAAGAGCCGGGTCCGCTCGTTCTGCACTGGTGTCCGGACATGACCCACGTCGAGGTCCGGCACCGAGCGGAGGAGCGGCGTCCAGACCGAGCGAAAGCCGGGCCTTCGCGAGGGCACCAATCGACGCTGCGCTCGAATACGAGCAGTGTTCGCCGGCCGACGAGGTCCTCACGGGTGTGGGTCCCGCCGTCGAGCCCGCACCAGCTCGAGGCCAGCAACTCGCCACCGACCGCCAGCAGTCTCGATGTCCTGCGGACCCGATGCTCCAGGCCGCTTGCGCGCCTGCAGCGAGCTGGCGGCTCGGCAGCAGGAAGTCGATCAGCGAAGCAGCGCCAGCAGGAACCAGGCTGGCCAGGAAGCGCAGGATCATCGGGCCGCCTCGACTGGCCAGCAGGTTCTCCGGGGAGTATTCGGCGTCTCTGGGGTGCTGGCCGCCGGCGTCGGCGCCCGGTCGCTCCGCCTGCGTCGATTCGTTGCGCCCCGGGCGATCGTCCGCCACCGTCGGCCTCAGCCAGACGAGCGCGAGTACCACGATCAGCAGCGCCGCCTCTGCGGGAACCTCGCCGAGCCAGGTCGCGTAGTCGCCGATCGCCCAGGCGACCATGCGCACCACGGCCATCAGGACGAGAACGAAGGCCGTTGCCGTCCCGACCGTGCGGGACGTCGACGACCAGGGCTCCCAGGCCGATCCGATCATCGCGCTCCCCAACCGATCAGCGCACAGCCGGAGAACGCGGCCTTAGTAGTGTCCCACCGGCCCGGTCGGCACCAGGGGCTGTGAGCCCGGCCGCGCCGATAGAGGAAGAACGCCGCCACGAGCCCGAATCCGAAGACCGCCACGCGACTCCGAGGTCCCTGTCAAGACGCGGCGACGCGGAGGTCCGGAGGCGCTTCATCACCACCTATGATGCCCAAACGAACCAAGAGCTCCACCCGACCGGCCGCCGCGCCGGAAGCCAGGGTCAGATCCTGTTGCTGCGCTGGCGGCGACCTGACGACCAAGGCCATTACCACGCGACGCCACATGACCCGCCGCCTCGTCGACAACCTGCGGGCGTCGATCAAGGCGAGCGGCCAGACTACACGCGTCCGCCCTCGCGCGATCGCGTCTTCGTCGACTCGATCCGCAGGCCGTGCCCTCCGATGCCGGGGTGCCCTCGTGCCAGATGGTCAGGCGCCTCGCGCGCACGTCCGCTGAAGCGTCAATCCCATCTCAGCGCCAGCCCATGCCGCACCGTGGCAGACGCTGGAGGGACGTCGTGCGCGAAGGCCTCGCGTTCGGCGAGCCCCACGTACGCGGGCGGCGCTTCGCGATCCGCGCGCCGGATGGGCGAGCGCCACGAGTGAAGCTGCGCTCGGCGGACGTCCAGGTGCAGCTCGGCAGCGCGCGCTGCTGCCCGCGGCGGCCGGTGTCGATCTCGCATCGACGTGACGCTGCACGTCGAGGGTCGAACGAAAGCTCGCCTACTACTTCGTCGCGAAACGCGCGGCGTCGGCGGGCTGCCGCTCGGGACCCAGGGCCGCGCGGTCTCGCGCTGCTCTCGGGCGGCTTCGATTCTGCCGGTCGCATCGTGGCAGCTGATGCGGCGGGGTGTCGCCCTCGACTACGTCTTCTGCAACCTCGGCGGCCGGCCCCATCAGATGGAGGCGCTCCAGATCGCGAAGCGCCTCTGCGATCTCTGGCAGCACGCGCTGGCCGCGCTTTCATGCGATCGGTTCGATCCCGTCTCGCCTGAGATCAGCGCCAGCGTCGACAACGCTTCTGGCGAATCGTCCTGAAGCGCATGATGCTGCGCGGCCGAAGAGCCGTCGCCGGGCAGATCGACGCGCTCGCGGTCGTGACGGGCGACGCGATCGGGCAGGTCTCTGCAGACGCTGCAGAACCTCGCCGTCGTCTCCCACGGCTCGACGCTCCCGATCCACTGCACGGCCGCTGGTCGGCGACAACAAGGACGACATCATCGCCAGGCACTGGCGCATCGGGACCGATCTCTCGAGAAGGTCGGCGAATACTGCGCGATCGTGCCGAGCCATCCCGCGACGAGTGCGCGCCTCGCCGAAGATTCCTCGAGGAGAGGCGAAGCTCGATCCGGCGATCCTCGCCCGGGCGCTCGCCAGGCCTGCAGCGGTTCATGCTGCCGGATCTCGACCTCGCGGGCTGGGACGCCGGGCGCTCTGCGCCCGGGAGCGCCGCCCCGAGGAAATCTGGATCGACCTGCGCAGCCGCACAGCACCACGACGAATGGCGTACGCCCGGACGCCCTCTTCCTCGACTTCGCAGGCACGCTGCGCGCCTATCCCGCCTTCGACAAGGCCCAGCGTTATGTCCTCTACTGCGAGTGGGGTCTCAGAGGCGCGCATCTGCTCGGCCTGATGCCGAAGGTCTCGCCGCCGACCTCGGCGGCGTCGCGAGGCGCGCCGGATCGCGGAGAACGGCGGCGCCTGAAGGCCAACCCGGCCCCCTTCCATTCCTCCTGCCTCGTTCCGCCTGCCTCCATTCGCCCCCGCGCGAGCTGCTTCGAGACAGCGGCGGCAGACGCAGGCCGCGCCGCCGTCGCGCGCCCGGGCGCGCGCGACCAGCGCCGCCAGAAGGCGCTTCGACGACCCCAGCACGGCGCCGCATCCGCCCCGCCGCGATCGCAGCCCCTCGCCGCGTCGATCCATCGGCGGCCCGCCGCGCGAGCGCGATCTTCCGGCTCGCCACCTGGAAGCGCGCAGCGCGTCGCATCGACCGGATCCCGGCCTCGATCGTTCGCAGTTCCTCCCCGGTACTTCAACGGTCGAACATCTCCAGGCCCTGCCGGACGCCGCCGGGCCGCGCGCAGGCTCCCTTGCCGCGATCGCCGCCCATGACGCGCGACGCCAGGAGCCTGACCCAAGTTGGGCGTGGATGCCCGAGCGTCGAGACGCGCCTCTCGCAAGGCGCGCGAGGGAGCCGTAGCCGAGCTACGGCGACCGAGCGCAACGCCGCGAGAGGCGATGGATCGGCGCTCCGGCGCCGCGCGGCCATCTTGGGTCAGGCTCCTGGCCCGTCTGCCCCGGCGTTTCGGCTCGCGCCTCGCTGGCGGCCGATCCGCCGCCCGGTACGTTCCCCGCGAACCCAGCGAGGAACGCCCGTGCCCCCCGATCGAAGCGCCGCATCGAATCCCCCGGCCGACGCCGGCAACCAGGCCCAGATCGACTACTGGAACGGCCAGGCCGGCGAGACCTGGGTCCGCCGGATGGACCGCATCGATGCGATGCTCGCGCCGATCACGCAGGCGCTGCTGGAGCGCGCGGCGGTCGTCCCGGGCGAGCGCATCGTCGACGTCGGCTGCGGCTGCGGCACGACGACCCTCGAGCTCGCCCGCCGCGGCGGCCTCGTCTTCGGCGTCGACATCTCCGAGCCGATGCTCGCCCTCGCGAAGCAGCGCGCGGCCGGTGTCTCCGGCGTCGCGTTCCGCCGCGCCGACGCCGCGGTCCAGCCCTTCACCCCCGACCACACCCTCGTCTTCTCGCGCTTCGGCGTGATGTTCTTCGCCCAGCCCGCAGCGGCGTTCCGCAACCTGCGGACCGGCCTCGCCCCCGGCGGCCGGCTCTGCTTCGTCTGCTGGCAGGCCGCGCCCGAGAACGCCTGGATGTCGACGGCAGGGCAGGCCGTGACGCCCTTCCTCACGAAGCCGGACGCGCCGCCCGATCCGCGCGCCCCCGGGCCCTTCGCCTTCGCCGATCGCGAATACCTCCATTCGATCCTCGCGGACGCGGGCTTCGAGGCGATCGGGATCGAAGACCTGCGCACGACGCTCCACGTCGGCGACGACCTCGATCAGGCGATGGCCTTCCAGGCCGACGTCGGCCCCGTCGCGCGCGCTCTCGCCGAGCTCGAGGGCGAGACCCGCGATCGCGCGATCGCCGCGGCGCGGGCGGCCCTCGCACCCCACGTGACACCGAAGGGCGTCGACCTCGGCGCCGCGTGCTGGCTCGTGACGGCGCGCTCCGCGAATCCGCCCGGGGAGCGCTGAACGGATTGCGAAGGGTGCGCGACACGGCGATCGAAGCTGCGCGGGGCGCGGATCGCCGCGCCTGACCGGAGCGCTCCGGCCTTCGTCGCAGCGCCGATCCGCGGGGAGGACGTTTGGAAAAGCAGGCTCTCGTCCTCGCCGGCGGCGGTGCCCGAGCCGCCTATCAGGTCGGCTGCCTGCGCGCGATCGCCCGGCGCGTCCCCGACTACCGCCCGGAGATCCTGACGGGCATCTCGGCCGGGGCGATCAACGCCGCCCATCTCGCGAGCTTCCGCGGAACCTGGTCCGACTCGGTCGAGGCGCTCTGCCGGCTCTGGCTCGCCCTCGATACCGAGAAGGTCTTCCGCACCGAGCTCCACGAGCTGCTCCGCAACATGCTGCACGCAGTCCTGCCCCTCGTCTCCGGCGGGCGGATCGGTCGGCGGCAGATCCGCGGCATGGTCGACACCCAGCCGCTGCGCCTCTTTCTCGAATCCGCGCTGCCCCTCGAAGAGGGCGGCCTCTCGGGCGTGCGCGAGAACCTCGCCGACGGGCTGCTCGATTCGCTCGCGATCGTCACGACCAACTACGAGACCGGGCGCTCCACCGCGTGGGTCGAGTCGGCGACGCAGCGTGATCTCGGCCGCGGCCAGCTGCGCGTCGAGGTCGGCCGCATCGGCCTCGAGCACGTCATGGCGTCGTCGGCGCTGCCCCTTTTCTTTCCAGCCGTTGCGCTGCGGCAGGCCTGGCACGGCGACGGCGGCATCCGCCTGACCGCGCCACTCTCGCCCGCGCTGCATCTCGGCGCCTCGCGCATCCTCGCGGTCTCGCCCCGCATGCGCCCCGCGGATCCCGCGTCGCTCCCCGAGCTGCCCGCCCTGCCCGCCTATCCCTCGCCGGGCCAGATCGGCGGCGTGCTGATGAACGCGGTGTTCCTCGACTCGCTCGATTTCGACGCGCTCCAGATGAGCCGGATCAACCGCCTGCTGAGCGCCCTGCCCGAAGCCGAGCGCGCGAGCGCCGGGCTGCGGCCGGTGGAGGTCATGGTCCTGCGCCCGAGCCGCGATCTCGGCGTACTCGCGCGCAAGAACGAGTTCCGCCTGCCGCGCGCCTTCCGCTTCTTCGAGAAGGGCCTGACCGGCTCCCACGCCAAGAGCTCGGACGTGCTCAGCATGATCATCTTCGAGCCCGAGTACCTGCGCGAGCTCGTCGAGCTCGGCGAAGCCGATACGCTCGCCCGCGGCGACGAGATCGAATCCTTCCTGCGCGGCGGGGCGTGCGCGGTTCCGGTCTGGTAGGCGGCGGTCTTCCGCGCGGCTCGTGGTTGCGCGACGCTCGCGCGCGTCGGCCGATCGCGAGCTGAGTCCCGCCTCCGGCTCCTACCTCGGCGCCTCGCCGGTCACCGCAATTCGACGACCCGCTGACCTTCATCGAGAGCCGTGACGAGTGCAGGCAGAGCGCGCTCGAAAGCCGCGAGCAGGACTTGCTTGCGACAGTTGCCGAGTCGCACCCACACGAAAACGCCGGTGGATCCGGGCCGGTTGGCCAGATGGAGGAAGTCCTCGTCCTTGCTGATCAGGGCGCGGTTCTGGGAGACGGCTCGATGCCAGATGTCCGGGTCATCGGCCTCGTCCATTTGCAGGTCGAGGACGTGCTCGGCGTCATGTCCGAGTGAATCGAGGAAGCGGGCGAGGGCGACGGGAAGTTGATTGTCGACCAGGAACTTCACGATGCCTGGAGCACCACATGGTCGGTCTGGCGGGCCGCGTATTCGATCGCGGCCAGGATGTCCTCGCGTTCCAGGAAGGGATAGTCCTCGAGGATCTCCTCGAAACTCGCCCCGGAGCTGAGCAGCTCCAGCACATCGGTCACTCGCATGCGCTTACCGCGAATGCATGGGCGACCGCCACATTTGCCCGGCTCGATGGTGATTCGCCGAAGGAGTTCGGATTTCATGCGAGCAGCAACGTGCCACAAGCGTCCGGCGCAAACAAGCATCGCGGTGATTGCGCCTGACTCGCCCGCATGCCTGGACGGCGGAGACCATCGGAAAGCGAACGGGAGAGGGAATGGCGAGAAGCTCGTTGGCCCTGCTTCGTCGTCCGGGCTGTGGCAGACGGGTGCGATGGATCGCCACCCTCACGGATCCCAGCGTGGCACGCCGGATCCTCGAGTGTCTTGCACCTCCGCCTCGGGCTCCGCCGCTCGTGCCTGCGAACGAGATCGAATCCTTCCTGCGCGGCGGGGCGTGCGCGGTTCCGGTCTGGTAGGCGGCGGTCTTCCGCGCGGCTCGTGGTTGCGCGACGCTCGCGGGCGTCGGCCGATCGAAGGGCGGGCGATTGCGAAGCGGCGGGCGGCGAGCCGCTCTCGGCCACCGGCCGATTTTCGACACCCGCACGCGCCTCGGGGCCACCTCCCTGCCGATCGGCCCCTCTCCGTTTTTCCGGCGCACGCGCTCGAGCGCCCGCGTCCCGCGCACGAGGTTCCCACTGAGCACCGACTGGTTCGAGCAGGACGCCACCAGCCAGGCCGCCGCCATCGCCCGCGGCGAGGTCGACCCGCGCGCCCTCGTCGCCGCCGCGCGCGAGCGGCTCGAGCAGCTCGACCCGAAGCTCGGGATCCTCTCGGTCCTCTCCGGCGGCAGCGACGCCGAGATCGAATTCGCCCTCGCGACGCACGGCCCCTTCCGCGGCGTGCCCTTCCTCATGAAGGACGTCGGCGCCCGCCAGGCCGGCCGCCCCTACTACGCCGGCAATCGCGCCCTGCGCGAAGCCGACCACCGCGCCGATGCCGACACGCCCCTCGGCGCCCGCTTCCGCGCGCTCGGCCTCGTGACGCTGGGCAACTCGCGCTCCCCCGAGTTCGGCCTGCAATCGAATACCTGGCCCCTCGTCCAGGGGCCGACCCGCAATCCCTGGGATACCAGCCGCGCCGCCGGCGGCTCCTCGGGCGGCGCCTGCGCAGCCGTCGCCGCCGGCCTCGTCCCGGTCGCCCATGCGAGCGACGGCGCGGGCTCCATCCGGATCCCGGCGGCGTGGTGCGGCCTCGTCGGCCTCAAGCCCTCGCGCGACCGGATCGACTGGCGCCACCGCGGCAAGCAGCGCCCCGACGTCGAGTTCGTCGTCGCCCGCTCCCTGCGCGACACCGCGCGGTTTCTCGACCTGCTGCGGCCCGCGGCGTGCCGCGCGGCGGACGCAGCACCTTATTCGAGCGTGCTCGCCGCGGCGGAAGCAGTATCTGCCGCTTCGGCCGGCGGATCGACGCGACCGCGCGGGGCAGTGCGCGCCGGCCGTCGCGCCGCCTCACCCGCCCGCCGCCTGCGCATCGCGTTCTGGACCCGCTCGCCCGACGGCAGCGCCGTCCATCCCGATTGCCGCCGCGCCGTCGAAGCCGCCGCCGCGCGCCTCGAGCGCCTCGGCCATGCGGTCGTCGAAGCCGCGCCCCCCGGCTTCTCCGACCGCGCCGAGTACGCCGACCGTTCGCTCCACGGCGCCGTCCTCGGCCTCCGCGACTACCGCGACTGCCTCGACGACCTCGCCGCCCGCATCGGCCGGCCCGTCGGCCCCGAGGACGTCGAGCCCTTCCTCTGGCAGCTCGCGCATCTCGGCGGCGCGGACGAGATCGATCCCGAGGCCCTCGTGCGCTCCGCCGAATGGGTCGCCGGCTGGGAGCGGCGCACGCTCGCCTGGTTCGACGACTACGACGTGCTCGTCACGCCGACCGTCGGCTGCCCGGCCCCCTTCCTCGACGACCTCGACCCCCGCGTCCACGAGCCCCTCGACCTGCTCGCGAAGATGGTCCCGCACATGGCGTTCACCGAGATCTGGAACGCGACGGGCCAGCCCGCGCTCTCGCTGCCGCTCGCGCAGACGGCGGCGGAGGGGCTGCCGATCGGGGTGCAGCTCGTCGGCGCGCCGGGGCGGGAGGATCGGCTCTTCGCGCTCGGGGCCGAGCTGATGCCGAGCGGGATCGGGCTCCCGCAGACGCCGCCGGCCCACGGCTGAGTCCCCAACGCCGGGCCCTGCGAGGGGGCGCCGCTACGAACTCGATCGCGACGACCGCGACGCGGGCGAGCACGCAGCGCCCACCCGACCCGCGGCCCGAAACCGCCTTCAGCCCTGCCGGTCCGTTGCCGATAGCCGAGAGGTCTCCGGCCCACAGCGAGGACTCGAAGCATGACCGGCCCTGCCTCTGCGGCCGCGCCCCGCCGCGATGCCTGGGCGGCGCTCGGACTCTTCTGCTTTGCCCTCGCCTTCCACGCGCCGATCGTGGGCTTCGACTTCGTGAACTTCGACGATCCGCAGATCCTGCTCGCCCATCCCGAGCGCTACGACGCGCATTCCCTCGCGGCGAGCCTGCGCGCGATCTTCGTCGAGGATTTTCCGCGCGAGGAGCCGCTGCCGATCCGCGACCTCTCCTGGGCGATCGAGGCGCGGCTCTTCGGCTTCGGGAACGCCGCCGCCCACCACGCCGGCAATCTCCTCCTGAGCGCCGGGGTGGTCGCGCTGCTCTTCGCCTTTCTCCGGCGGACGGGGCTCGGCCTGCGCGCGGCGGCCGTCGTGGGCATCGCTTTCGTCGTCGCACCGATCCATGTCGAGCCGATCGCGTGGGTGATGGGGCGCAAGGATCTGCTCGTCGCCTTCTTCTCGCTGCTCGCGCTGCTCGCCCAGCACGCCGCCCTCGCCGCGCCCGCCTCGCGCACGCGCCGCCTCGCCTACGCCGCGACCCTCGTCTTCACCGCCCTCGCCCTCGGCTCGAAGATCAGCGCCATCGCGCTCGTCCTGGTCCTGGCCCTCCACCGCGCCTTCTGGCCGTGGCTCGCGCCGCGGATGGATGTGGAGCCCTCGGCCGACCCGCTCTCCCGATCGCCCCGCGCGCTGCTCGCGCGGTCCATCGTTCCGCTCCTGCCCCATGCGGCGCTCACGCTCGCGATCTTCCTCGCCTATCGGCGGATGCTGGCTTCCTTCCGGGTGCTCGACGCCGGAAATCCCGGCGCCCTCGATCCGGAGCATCTCGCGAACGTCGTGTCCTTCGCCCCGCTGATCGCCGCGCATTCGATCGCGCGGCTGATCTGGCCCCACGCGCTCTCCGCCTACTATCGCTTTCCGCGGGTCGACGTTCCCCTCGCGCCGATGGAGTGGGCGGCCTCGGCGCTGATCGCCCTCGCCGGCGCGGGGCTGCTCCTGCTCGCGCTCCGCCGGCGGCCGATCGTCGCCTTCCACGCGCTCTTCGCCGCGACGCTGATGCTGCCCTACTCGGGCGTCTTCTATGTGGGCTTCTGGCAGGCCGATCGCTACCTCTACCTTGCTTCGGCGGGCCTGCTCGCCTGCGCCGGCCTGCTCACCGCCGAGCTCTGGCAACGCTTCACCTTCGCGCGCCGCCCGCTCGCCCTCGCGCTCGCGGCGCTGCTCGCTTCGCACGCCGCCCTCGCTCATCAGCAGCGCGGGGTCTGGAGCGACAACGAATCGCTCTGGACCCACGAGATCGGGCTCCCCGAGCCGCCGCTGCTGGCATTCGAGGCGCTCGGCCGGGAATTCGTCCGCCGCGCCGAAGGCAGCCGAGAACCGGGCGAGCGCGCCGAGTTCGCGGTTCGCGCGGATCGGATCGTCGCGCAGGGCCTCGCGCGGGATGCGGAGATCGCCGTACGCCCCTCGCGCTATCGCCTCCCCGAGATCCGGCAGCGCGCGGGCCTCCATGTGCTGCAAGGCCGCCTCGCGCGGCTGCGCGGCGAGAGCCCCGAGGCGCAGGCGGTGCATTTCCGGACCGCCTTCGCGATCGCGCCCGAGGCGAGCGCCGCGCTCTACGCCTTCGAGAGCCTGGTGCTCGCCGCCGAGCGCGCCCCGGCGAGCGAGCGGGATCGGCTCGCGGCGGAAGCCTTCGACTACTACCTCCAATGGGTCGCCTACTCCGCCCACGATCCGAAGGCCCGCGCGACCTCCGCCGCCGTGCTCGAATCGCGCTTCGCCGGCCGCTATCCCGCCCTCGCGCCGCGCATCGACGACGCGCGCAGGACCTGGTTCCAATGAGCGAGTCCATCCTCGAGCACCGCGCCGCCGGCGATCCCTCCCGCCGCGCGCACCCCGACGATCCGTACTCCGACAATCCGTACGTCGGCGCCTATCCCCATCTCGCGGGGCGCCGCGGGGTCTGGCGCGAGATCGTCCGCTGGGTCCGCCGCGATGCCCCCGACGTCGAGACGCTCGTCGAGCTCGGCTGCGGCTACGGCGATTTCATCGATCAATTCCCCGCGAAGCGGCGCATCGCCTTCGACCTGAACCCGGAGATGCGCGCGTTCTTGAGCCCGGAGGTCGAGCTGCGGGTCGAAGACGCCCTCGCGCTCGGGCGCCTGCCGGCCGGGAGCGTCGACCTCGTTTTCGCGAGCAATTTCCTCGAGCATCTCACCGGCGATCGCATCGACGAGCTGCTCGAGATCGTCCAGCGCGTGCTGCGCCCGGGCGGGCGCCTCATGCTCATCCAGCCCAACCATCGCCGCTGCGCCGAGCATTATTTCGACGATCCGACCCACGTCACGATCTTCGACGACCAGAACATCGGCGCGTGGCTCGAGCGCGCGGGCCTGTGCGTCGTCCGCCTCGTTCCCGGCCTGCTGCCGTTCACGATGAACAGCCGCGCGCCCAAATGGCCCCTGCTCGTCGCGCTCTACCTGCGGCTGCCGATCCGGCCGCTCGCGGCCCAGATGTACGTCGTCGCGGAGAAACGCTGAGATGTGGTTCGGAAGATCCGTCTCCGTCGTCCTGCCGACCTACAACGAGCGCGACTCGATCCGCGCCTCGATCGAATCCTTCGAGGCGACGGGCGTCGTCGACGAGATCATCGTCGTCAACAACAACGCCGCGCCGGGAACGAGCGAAGAAGTCGCGCAGACCCGCGCCCGCGAGGTGCACGAGCCGCGCCAGGGCTACGGCGCCGCGATCCGCCGCGGCTTCCGCGAAGCCCGCGGCGATCTCATCCTCGTCTGCGAGCCCGACGGCACGTTTCGCGGCCAGGACGTCTTCAAGCTGCTCGCCTACGCCGACGACTTCGAGGTCGTCTACGGCAGCCGGACCGTCAAGGAGCTGATCTGGGAAGGCGCCAACATGGGCCTCTTCCTCAAATGGGGGAACTACGCCGTCGCGAAGCTGATGGAGGTCCTCTTCAACACCACCTCCCTGACCGACGTCGGCTGCACCATGCGCTGCATCCGCCGCGAAGCGCTCGAACGCATCGAGCCCTTCTTCACCGTGGACGGCTCCTTCTTCGGTCCCGAGATGATGGTGCTCTCGATCCTGAAGAAGATGCGCATGATCCAGATCCCGGTGAACTACACCGAGCGGGTCGGGCATTCGTCGGTGACCGGCAGCCATCGCGTCGCGTTCCTGCTCGGGCTGCGGATGATCGCGCTGATTCTCTCGTACCGGGTGCGGAGCTGGATCCGGCCGGGGGATTTCGAGGTCGAGTGGGCGCGCCAGCCGATCCCTGGCGCGAGCGATCGGATCCAGCCGCATCTGCCCACGCGCGACCTGCTGCTCGAGGCGGACGACGCCGAGGCGATGACGGACGACCAGGAGAAAGCGGAGCCGCCGCGGTCGGATGGGGCCATCGCATCGACGCACAACGAGGCGCGCCCGACGCGCAAATGAGCCCCTATCGCGTAGCGCTCTGAATCTCCCCTGCGAAGTGGGCCGCGATCGCCTCTTCGCCCCGGGTCGTGCGCAGAACTGCGTTCCAGTGGTCGAGCTGCGAGGAAGTCCCGATCTCTGACCCGGCCCCCGCCTCCGGCGCCAGCTCCGGCAACGCCCGCGCGAGCTCCCCGAAGTACGCCGCGTCGTGCGCCGCATACCAGCCCTCGAGCGTCGCGGCGTCGATCGCGTTCTCGCCCGCCTCGCCGAAGGCCCAGAACGAGTTCTTCGTCTCCGGGCGGAGGTCGGCGACGACCTTCGTCCAGGGCACCCCCGTCGCTTCGTGGGCATCCGTCGCGCAATCGCCGTCGCCGACGTCGCGGAACACGATCTCCGGCAGCGGCCGCAGGCTCATGTCGAAGCGCATCAGGAGGTTCTGCGGGTTCGGCGTCTCGAACCAGAGGCCGTAGCGCAGCAGCAGCCGAGCCTTCGCGCGCCCGACCGGGATCGCATAATGGTCGCGCCCGAAATCCTCGAAGCGCTCGCCGCGGGCGCGGGCGAGCTGAGGCCCGACGAAGGGCAGCGAGAGCGCGGGGAGCGAATAACGTCCGTCCTGGAAGAAGCGAAGATCCCGCACGAGAAAGCCCGATTCGCCGCCCTTCGCGAGCACGACGAGGATCTCGGGAATCAGCCGCGCGCCTTCGAGGGGCGGCAGCAGCGCGTCGATCCGCTCGAGCAGATGCGCCCAGCGCACGGCGTCCATCGCCTCGGCGCGCAGCTTCGTCTTCTCGGGCTGGAAGAAGTCGGGGTGCGGATGGTCCGTCGCGAGCTTGAGCGAGAAGAGGCCGGCGCCGCTCTCGGGGCCGTACATCGCGAGGGTGCGCGAGGAGGTGAAGCGGGCGGACCAGCGTTCGGCGACGGGGGTCGTCTGCCAGGCGACGGCGGGATCCCGGTTCAGCGGATGGCGCGCGCAGAGGACCTGATCGCCGCGCAGGAAGCGCTCGACGATCTCGCGCGGCGCGCCCGGCAGGACGTGGATCTCGAGGGCGTCGCGGGGGATCGCCGAGAGCTCGACCTCTACGGGCACCGTCGTCGCCCGGAAGCCGACGAGATTCGCCTGCTCCTCCCAGTCGAGCCATTGCGCGACCGGATCCGCGAGCAGCCGGAACGGCTCCTCGGGGTCGAAGACGCGCGGGCCACCGCTGCCCCTGGTTCGTCCGCCCGCTCGTCCGCCCGCCACCGGCCGCACTCCCACGGATCGCCGAGCCCTGGCGAAACGGGGCGCGCTGGCGAATCGCGGCGCCGAGCGTAGTGTCGGGACGAATCGACTGCCATTCGCGCCCGACGAAAGCAGGAAGGACGGAAGCCATGAGCGACGAGAGACCGACCCGGCTCGAATCCGATTCGATGGGCGAGATCGCCGTCCCCGCCGATCGCTACTGGGGCGCCCAGACCGAGCGCAGCCTGCGCTACTTCGCGATCGGCAGGGACCGCTTCCGCGGCCCTTCCTGCGCGCGCTCGGGCCATCAAGCGCGCGGCCGCCGAGGCGAACGCGGCGCTCGGCGTGCTCGACGAAGGCCTCGCCCGGGCGATCGTTCTCGCCGCCGACGAGGTGGTCGACGGGCGCCTCGACGACCACTTCCCCTCGTCGTCTCTGGCAGACGGGCTCGGGAACGCAGACCAACATGAACGCGAACGAGGTCATCGCGAACCGCGCGATCGAACGGCTCGGCGGCCGGCTCGGCAGCAAGCAGCCCGTGCATCCCAACGATCACGTAGACCGCAGCCAGTCCTCGAACGACGTCATCCCGACGGCGATCCACGTCGCCGTCGCGGAGGAGGGCGAATCGCGCTCTGCTGCCGGCGCTCCAGCTCGCTCGCCGCGGCGATCGAAGCGAAGGCGGCCGCCTATCACGACGTCGTCAAGGTCGGCCGCACGCATCTGATGGACGCCGTGCCGATGCGCGCCGGCGACGAATGGGGCGCGTTCGCGAGCTTTAGCTGCGGCGCGGGATCGCGGCGATCGAGCACGCGCTCGGCGACGTTTTCGTGCTGCCCAACTCGGCGGTACCGCGGTCGGCACGGGGCTCAACGCCGCCGCCGGGTTCGACGCCGCGGCCATCGCGCGCCTCGCCGAGGCGACCGGCCTGCCCTTCCGCGTCGCCGAGGGCAAATTCGCGGGCATCGCGGCCCACGATGCCCTCGTCGAATTCGGCAGCCTGCGCGCCCTCGCCGTCGCGCTGACGAAGATCGCGAACGACGTGCGGCTGCTCGGCTCGGGGCCGCGGACGGCGATCGGGCGCAATCCTGCCGGCGAACGAGCCGGGCGGCTCGATCATGCCGGGGAAGGTGAACCCGACGCAATGCGAGGCGATGGTGATGGTCTGCGCGCAGGTCATCGCGAACGACGTCGCGATCGGGCTGGCCGGCATCGGCGGCCAGCTGCAGCTGAACGCCTGCAATCCGCTCTTCGCCTTCAACCTGCTGCATTCGATCCGCTGGCTCGGCGACGCGGCACGGCTTCGAGCACAACTGCATCGCCGATCTCGAGCTCGATCGCGCGCGCATCCGCGCGCATCTCGAGCTCGCTCATGCTGGCGACCGCCCTCGCTCCGGCGATCGGCTACGACGCCGCCGCGCGAATCGCGAAGCGCCCATACAGGCACGACCCTGCGCGAAGCCGCCCTGGCTTCAGGCCGGGTCGACGCGGCGGAATTCGATCGGCTGGTCCGGCCGGAGACGTGCTCGGGCCGGATCCTGCGGCGGAGGGCGATCCGGACGCGGGCGGGGACGCGCGGCGCAGCGCGATGGAGCTCAGGCTCAGGCGTCGCATTTCCAGTCCGCCTTCTTCACTCCGTTTCGGCGCCGCGACGCGAACGCTCCCACTCCTCGAGCAGCCGCTGCGCCGCTCTTCCGGGCGGGAGTGCGCGCAGGCGGCGCGCATCTGCGCGCGGTAGCGTTCGCGCTCGGCTTCGGAGAGCTGCTCCCAGCGGCCGAGATTGCGCTCGAAGCGCTCGACGTCGTCGTCGGCCCGGGTGAGCAGAGCCTCGAGCTCGGCGACCAGCGCGCGGCGCTCCTCCGGCGCCAGCGCGTCGAATCGCCACAGCCCGCTCGCGCAGTGCTGCGCTCCTCCGCGGGCAGGCGCAGCGCCTGGCGCGCGATCATAACCGCTCGACCGGCGCCT
Source organism: Myxococcota bacterium (assembly GCA_041389425.1). Taxonomy (GTDB): domain Bacteria; phylum Myxococcota_A; class UBA9160; order UBA9160; family UBA4427; genus UBA4427. The sequence goes on along the minus strand of JAWKRX010000008.1, from coordinate 86,090 downwards.
CGGCAGGGCCCGCGCGAGGCCGCGCATCGCTTCGCGCCGCGCCAGCGCTCGCCGCGGGTCGCGCGCGGCGCACGCTCCGCCCGGGCGTGCGCGGCGCGCGGGGAGGCTGCGGCGGCTGGGGCCTTCGATCGCCTTCGCCGGCGGCTCGGCCTGATGCCGGCTCGCCCTCCGCGGCGAACACGAAGCTTCTTCACGAATCCGAGTGCGAGTGCGCGCGGCACGCGGCTGCTCGGCCGGCGACGCCGGCGGGCTCGGCGAACTCGGCAAGCACCGCGAGAAGACGGAGCAGCGGCGCCGCGCATCGGCACGTTTCATCCGCGCGGCCTCGCAGCGCGCTGCTCGCGCTCGGCGAGGAAGTCGAGCAGATCGAGCTCCCCGATCACCTCGAGATCGTCCGACTGCTCGAGGGCCGAGCAGCGCGAGATCGCCGGCGACGACGAATCCTCCGCGTCCTGCGCGGACGGCATCGGAATGAGCAGCACCGCGGTCCAGGCCGCCGCGAGCGCCAGCGCCGCGGCCGCGACACCGACAGCGAGCGCCTGGCCCCGATGCGTACGCGGCGGGTGCGATGGCGCAGCCTCGGCGCGGGCCTGCCTTCGGCGGCGGCCGCGACACGCCCGCGCAGCGCAGCGACTGCGATCGAGCCGTTCGTCGGCGACGGGCTGCTCCGCGAGCGAGCGGAGCGAATCGTCGACCCGTTCGGCGATTGCGCCGCGCGCTCCGTGCCACCTCGCTCGCCCCGAGCGACGATCGAGCTCGGCGCGCTCGCTCGGCGAATGGCCGTCGCAGCGCGCAGACGGGAGGCATCGAGTCGTTCACTCATCGCTTCTTCTCCGCGGCCGCGGCGGCGGGCGCCGCATTCTGCATCCGGTCCGCGAGGCCCGCGCGGGCGCGGTGGACGGAATTCTTGATCGATTGCACCGAGCTGCCGAGCGCCGCCGCGATCTCTTCGTAGGAATGGCCCTCGACGACCGAAGGCCAGAGCGCGCTCTGCTGGCGTTCGGAGCAGGGTCGCGAAGGCGGCAGCGAACTGCGCATGCTCGCGGCGGGCGTCGGTGGCGTCGTCCAGGGCGCGGTCCGCCGGCGACGAGCACGAGTCGCGGGCGGCCGGCTTCGCCGTCTCCCGCTCCGGAGGCGTCGGCCGAGAGGTGCAGGTGGCGCGAGCGTGGCGGGCGAGCTCGTTGCAGGCGAGATTGCGCGCGATGTGGAAGCAGGTCGAAGCGCGCTTCGGGCGCATAACGTTCGCAGGAGCGTCGAGGACGCGGACGAACGTGTCCTGGAGCAGCTCCTCGGCGACGGCGGGTTCCTTCACGATCCGCTCCAGATAACGCAGCAGGCGCGCGGCCCAGCGGCGGTAGAGCTCGGCGAGGGCCGCATCGTCCCCCGCGACAGGCGAGCATGAGCCGGACGTCCGGATCGTTCCGATCAGCTCGGCTGCATGCATCCTCCGCTCCTCGCTACCAACCGGCCGCCTCCGCGATGGTTGCGCAGCGGTCGGAGGCGTCGTGTTTCTCGCGGCGTTGCAGCGGTGGCTCCTCCGCGGCGGGCAGGACCGCTCGCGGCGTCGGCCTCGCCGGCCCCGGGGCCCCTGCGCCTGCGCGGGTCCCACGCGATCAATCGCGGGGACCGTCCGACATTCCGATCCCCTCGAGCGAGGCCAGGAAATCGAGCAGCTCGCGGTCGAAGCGCTCGGCCTGCTCGATGTTGACGATATGGCCGGCGTCCGGAACGACGACATGGCGCGCCCAGGGCAGCTTCGCCGCCATGACCTCGCCGGCGCGCAGGAAGGGCTGGTCGTGCTCGCCGACCAGCACGAGGGCAGGACCTCGATCCGGCCGGGCGTCGATCACCGGCGGCGCCGGGCCCGAGACCTCCGGCCGAAGCGCGCGCGAGGCCGGCCGCCTCCTGGCGACGATCGCGCGCGCCGCCGCCTGCGCCGCCGGAAGCTCGGGGCGGCGCCCGATGCAGGTCGTGCCCGCGCGCCCGGCGACGAAGGCCTCGAGGCGCGGGTCTCGAGGAAGCTCGCCGTCCGCTCGACCTGCGCCGCCCGGGCGCGGCCTGGCGTTCTGTGAAAACCCGGACCGGAGGCGATCCAGCACAGCGCGGCGACGCGCCAGGGATGGCGGACGGCGTAGTGGAGCGAGGCGAGGCCGCCAGAAGGAGAGGCCGGCGGCGATGAAGGGGGCGTTCGAGGGTCGCCGCTTCGGCGATCGCGTCGAGGTCGGCGACGATGTCGTCGATCGACCAGGCCGGGGGCCCCGCAGCCGGCGCGGACGCGAAGGATGCGGGAGTCGCCGTGGGCGCAGATCCCAGACGACGACCGGATGGCCCGCGGCGAGCAGCGGCGCGACCTGCCGCGCCGTTCTCGCGCGTCGTACGACAGGCGCAGGAAGATCACGGTCGGCCGCGGCGGGCTGCCGGGGGCGGCGGCGGCGGCGGCGGGAAGATGGTGTTCGTAGGTGAGGCGGATGCCGTCGCGCGTCATGGGCGACGGGGCAGGGCAGGTCGGTCGCGTCCGCCACGCCTAACGGATCTCGACCAGCACCGGAGGGATCAGCAGCGGCGCGTCTGCGGCATGTCGCGGGTCCAGGCAACGAGGCGATCGGGGGCGCCGGCCAGTCGACACCGGGGGCCGGCCGCGCAGCCTGCCTGCGCGGCGACGCCCTGGAAGACCTCGAGCAGCTGCTGGGTCAGCGGCCTTCCTTCGGAAAGGGGACGAGCGCGACGTCGACTTCTTCGTCGAGGCCGACCTCCCGCTTCGCGCGACGCACCGCCGTGTAGAGCCCGCCGAGCTCGTCGACGAGCCCGGCCGCATGCGCCTGCGCACCGGTCCGAACCCGGCCCTGCCCGATCGCGTCGACCTGCTGGTCGTGAGCGAGCGCCCCGCGCGACGCGCGCGAGGAAGAGCTGATAGGTCTCGACCGAGTCCTGCAGCCGCGCGTGCGCCTCGGGCGAGAGCTTGTCGCCGGAGAGCAGGGAAATCCGCATGGGTCCCGCGCGTCGAGGGAGTCGACGCCGATCTCGAGCTTCTCGAGCAGCCCCTTCAGCGCCGGCCGCAGGGCGAAGACGCCGTCGAGCCCGTCAGCGTCCCGGGATCGGAGACGATCGCGTCGGCAGCGGCGGCGACGTAGTAGCCGCCCGAGGCCGCGACGTCCGAGAAGGAGGCGATGACCGGCTTGCCTTTTCGCCTTCGCCTGCTCGAGCGCGCGCCAGATCAGCTCGAAGCGAGCGCCGAGCCGCCGGGGCTGTCGATGCGCAGAACGATCGCCGCGATGTCGGATCTTCGGCCGCCTCGAGGATCGCGCGGGAGACTCTCGGGCGAAGCTCGGCGCTCAACGAAGGGCCGCCTTCGGCTCGCCCTGGACGACGGTGCCCGTGCCGTAGACGAGGGCGAAGCGGGTCTGCGGATCGAAGCCGAGCTTGCGCGGATCCGTGTGGAGATAGTCGGCGTGCTTGACGACGCCCCCGCCGAGGCGATCGAGCGGCGCGTCGAGATGGATCTCGCCGTCGACGAGGCCGGCTTCGACGAGGGCTGCGGTCCGGACGAGACCGCGGTCGATCGTCCGCCCGGACCGCGTCGGGGGTCTGCTCGCGGTCCTCGGCGAGGGCCGCGACGAAGCGGTCGTAGGTATCGTCGAGCAGGGAGTTCGCCATCTCGCGCGAGGCCTCGGACATCGTGCGCTCGGCGTAGATCTCGACGGCGCTCTTGTACAGCGCGGGCGACGTCAGGTGGATGCCAACATCTCCCAGAAGCCGCCGAGAGGAGCGTACTCCGCCGCCATGCCGACGAGCGGGACCGCCGCCCCGGCGCGAAATGGATCGTCCGCCGCGCTTCCGACGTAGAGCTCCTTGTTGGCCGAGAAGTTCTGGACCTCGAGCAGCGCGATCGTCTGCTTGCGCTCTCGCGGAGCCGCGCGATCGCAGCGCGCAGCTCGTCGGCCTTGCCCAGCCGATCTCGAGGGCTGGATGCGGAGCACGACCGCGTCGATGCGCGCGTCGCGCTCGGCCAGGGCCGAGCAGATCGACGAAGGGCCGCGTCGGCTCGCCGACGAGGCGCGCCAGCGGCGAGGCGGCGGGCGCCTCGATGTACTCGCCGCCGAGCTCGACGACGAGGGTCGATCCATCGGCGATCGGCTCGACTGGAGCACCCGAGAACGGCCGGGCAGGGCGTAGAGGCCGAAGCAGAGTGAAGGAGGAGTCAGGATCGGACCCGGCTCGCCATGCGCATCTTCGCCATCGCTCCTTCTCTTTCTCTTCTTCTCTTCTTCTCTTCTTCGCCCTGGTCGCTTCGGGATGGGCCAGCTTATCAGATGCCCCGCGCCGCGACGTTCGCTGGACAGGCCGCAGGCGCTCGCCGGGGGCCGCGGGGTCCGCGCGCGTCCGAGAGCGTCGTGCGCGGGAGCCGGCGAGGCGGCCGCCCCGCCAGGGGCCAGCCCGCCCGCCATTTGCTTAGCTCTGCCCCATGGCCAACTCGAACCATCAGCTGCCCTTCCGCTTTGTCCCCCACCACCGCGCCCCGAGCATCCCGGCGACGATCCGATCCTGTTCGCCTTCCGCGGCCGCGAGCTGCTCGTCACCGAGAAGCTCCATCTGCCGACCGTCGCCGAGATCGATGCCCACGGCGTCGAAGCCGTGCCTGCCAGTACCTCGGCTGCCTCGACGGCCGCCACTGCTATTCGGCAGAGCTCCCGAACGAGGCGAATCCCCAGTCGGGCTACCGCTTCGCCAACCTCCACATGCTCCACGCGACCCTCGACGACATGCACCGCGCGCTCGCCGGGCGCGCCGTGCAGATCGTCGAATGGGACCGCACCCATCAATTCTGCGGCGCCTGCGCCAGCCGACCACGCTCTCCGAGATCGATCGCTCGCGCAGCTGCCCGAAGTGCAGATCCCGATGTACCCGCGCCTCGCGCCCGCGATGATCGTCGCCGTCGAGCGGGACGATCAGGTCACCTGCTCGCCCGCGGCGCGAACCCGCCCGGCATCAAGAGCGTGCTCGCGGGCTTCGTCGAGCCGGGCGAGCGCCGAACGCGGTCAAGCGCGAGGTCTTCGAGGAGACCAAGATCATCGTCGACGAGGTGCAGTACTTCGCGAGCCAGGCCTGGCCCATCTTCCCGAACTCCCTGATGCTCGGCTGCCGCGCGAAATACCAGGGCGGCGAGATCGAGGTCGACGGCGAGGAGATCCTCGAGGCCGATTGGTATTCGGCGAAGACGATGCCGAGCTTCTTCCCCGGGAAGGTCTCGATCGCGCAGTGGCTGATCCACGATTTCCTGAAGAGGAACGGGGTGGACGTGCCGGATTAGGAAGCGGCGCGGCGGCGCGGCGCCTGCGATCACCTTCGCAATCTCTCGTCGGGTCAGGCCCACCGTGAGAAGAGACAGACAGCAGATCCAGGCTGACCGACTCGTCTCCCCCTCGATCTTCGCGACCCGCGACTGGCTCGACGACAACCGCTCGGCAGAATCCTTCTGGGTCATTCCGCGCTGAATGCGGCGCTGCTTGAGATTCTCGGCGAGCGCCAGCTTCATCTCGATGAACTCGGACTCCGAATCGCTGAGCCCCAAGAAAGGCTCTTCCGTCCCCGACGATCCAGCCGTCGGCTTCCAGGCGTTTGCGCTTCGCTGCCTTCATTCTCCCTCCCCTCCGCAGCGCGCTCGTCGTAGGCCCGCAGGCGCGCTTACGGCGAGATCGATCATCTGCCTCGGAGTCTGCCTCGATTGCTTGTCGAACACTTCGACGATGACGATCGCGTCGACGTCGTTCGACCGCGAGTCTCCAGAAATGCTCGTCATCCCGGACGCGAAGTTCGTGGCGGCGCGGTCCGATCGTCGGCATCGGACGCGAATGGGGCATGCCCAGCGGCTCACCGCGCTGGAGCAGACGCAGCCGGTATCCCGCCGATATCCGTCCAGCCGGCGAGAACGGTGGTGAATGCACACCCGTCCGAGCCAGACAAGTCGTTTGTCGAACCGACGGCCGGCAACGTATGTCAAGTTCGACATACACGCAAGGTAGCCTGCGGGTCGAACGCCTATCGTCTGATTCTTCTCCGATTCGGCTGAGATCGTCGTCCCCGGATCCGCTCCATTGGCCCGCGGACCGCGGCATCCGTCCGCCTCGCACCGTTCGATCGTACCCAGCTCAGTTCCACGAATACACCGTCAACAAGCTCCCCGCGCCGGCGGATCCCTCGTCGTTCGTCGCGCGGTGGCGCGCCTTGATCGAGCGCGGAAATACTCGTCGGTCTGGATCCAGAAGCGCTTCGACGATCGCGGCGGGCAAGGCTCCGCGACCTCCGCCGGCGGCTTCGCCGAAGCGAAGACGCCTCGACCATGCTTCTGCACGTCCGGATCCATGCCCGTCGCGCCCTTGCCCGGGTTCTGCAGCTCCTTGGGCCGGTTGCGCTCGGAATGAACGATGTTGGTCGAGACGAGCCCCGGGCAGAGGCGATGGACGCCGACGCCGCTGCCGTCACGCAGCTCGCTGAAAGGCGTCTCGGCGATGCCGACGACGGCGTGTTTGGTCGCGTTGTAGGGGAGCGAGCCAGGGGAAGCTCGTGAGGCCGGCGACGGAAGGCGGTCATCACGATGTGGCCCGAGTTCCGCTCGCGCGCATGTCGCCCAGGAAGACGCGCAGGCCCTGCACGACGCCGTAGAGGTTCACGTCGATCGCCCATTTCCAGTCCTTCGTCGTCAGCTGATGCGACGGGCCGCCGCCGCCGCGACACCCGCGTTCAGGCAGAGGATCTCCGGCGCGCCAGGCGCTCGCGCACGACCTCGCCGAGATGATTCATCTCGGCCTCGCTCGAGACGTCCGTCGGGACGCCTGCCGACGGCCTCGGCGCCCATCGCCTCGATGCGCAGGAGGCACTCGCGCAGCGCGCCCCTTCTCGACGTCGGCGAGCACGACGTTCATGCCCTCCGCGCGAAGACACTCGCCATCGCGAAGCCCATGCCCGAAGCTGCCCGTCACCACCGCCGTCTTGTTCTCGAAGGACTGCGAAGCTCTCCCCTCGCCCGCAGGCGCTCCGTCATCCGACCCGCGGCCCATGATAGACTCGCGCGATGCCGCGCGGAACCCATCCCCCTCGATCTGCCGCTTCTGCCATGCCAACTGCGGCATCCTCGTCGAGGTCGAAGACGGCCGCCCCGTCCGCGTGACCGGCGATCCCGAGGAGTCGGCCTATTTCGGCTTCACCTGCGCGAAGGGCCGCCGCCTCCCCAGGCAACACGCCCATCCCGAGCGCCTGCTCCATTCGCAAGCTTGCCGACGGCGGCGGCTTCGAGCCATCGCGAGCGAGCGGGCGATGGACGAGATCACCCGGCGGATGGCGAGATCGTCAGGAAGCACGGCCCCGCGCCGTCGCCTCTACCCCGGGACCTACTCAGGCCCGCACCCGCCTCGATCCCGGCCGGCGTCGGACCGTCTTCGGCCTCGGCTCGAAGATGGTGTTCACCTCGGCCGCGATCGATCAACCCGGCGAAGCACGTCGCGAACGCGATCCACGGCCGCTGGCTCGGCGGCTCCCACGTCTTCGACGAGTCCGACGTCTGGATGCTCGTCGGCAACAATCCGCTGATCTCGATGTCGGGCGGCATCCCGCCCTCGAATCCGAGCCGGCGGCTGCGCCGGGCGAAGGCGCGGGGGCTGAAGCTGATCGTCGTCGATCCGCGCAAATCGGAGGTCGCGCGCTTCGCGGATCTCTACCTGCAGCCGCGGGCGGGCGAGGATCCGGCGATCTTCGCGGCGATGCTCCACGTCGTGATCCGCGAGCAGCGCTTTGATCCGGCGTTCGTGCTCGAGAACGTCGCAGGCTTCGAGGCCCTCGCCCGCGCCGTCGCGGACTGCACGCCGGAGTGGGCCGCTGCGCGCGCGGGAGTCGAGCCGGAGGAAATCGTCGCCGCGGCGCGACTCTTCGCGGAAGGCCCGCGCGGCTGCGCCGTCGCCGGGACGGGGCCCAACATGGCGCCGCACGGCAATCTGACCGAGTACCTGCTCCTCTGCCTCAATACGTTATGCGGCCGCTGGCGCCGCGCCGGCGAGCCGGTTCCGAATCCCGGCGCGCTGCTGCCGCCGGCGCTCGGCAAGGCCCAGGCCTCGGCCCCGCGCCCGGGCTGGGGCAAGGGCGAATCGCTCCGCTCCCGCCCCCTCGGCAACTCCGCCGCGGGCCTGCCGACCGCGGCCCTCGCCGACGAGATCCTGTTCGAAGGCGACGAGCGCATCCGCGTCCTCATCTGCCTCGGCAGCAATCCCGTCGCCGCCTGGCCCGATCAGCGCAAGGCGATCGCGGCGATGAAGAAGCTCGAGCTGCTCGTCTGCCTCGATCCGAAGCTCGGCGCGACGTCGGGGCTCGCGCATTACGTGATCGCCCCGAAGCTCTCGCTCGAAGTGCCGGGCCTCTCGGTCTCGAGCGAAGGCGTCGAGCAGACCTACGTCGCCCACGGCTATCCCGAGCCCTACGCGCAGTATTCGAAGGCGATCGTCGCACCGCCCCCGGGTTCGGACGTGATCGAGGAATGGGAGTTCTTCTACGGCCTCTGCCGCCGCATGGGCATCGCCCTCGTCGCCTACCCCCTGCGCGCCGAGGCCGGCGTCCTGCGCGGGCGGCGCGAGGCGTTCCCCTTCGACATGCAGAAGAAGCCGACGACCGATGAAGTCCTCGCCGGCCTGATGAACGGCTCGCGGATTCCGCTCGACGAGATCAAGCGCCATCCCCACGGCGCGATCTTCGACGCCGAACACGCGAGCCCCGCCTTCGCCCCGAAGCCCGAGCACGCCTTCGTCTCGCCGGCGGATCCGGGGAACGAAGATCGCCTCGACGTCGGCAATGCCGACATGCTCGCCGAGCTCGCGGCGATCCGGAGCGAGCGCAGCGCGACTGCGGCGGCGGCTCGCCCCTTCCAGCTGATCTCGCGCCGCATGCCCAACGTGTACAACTCCTCCGGCCGCGACATCGACGCGCTCCAGAAGGGCCGGCCCTGGAATCCCGCCTTCCTGCATCCCGACGATCTCGCGATGCTCGGCCTCGCAGGCGGCGAGCTCGTCGAGATCGCCTCGGACCACGCCGCGATCCTCGGCATCGTCGAATCGGCGCCGGAGCTGCGGCGCGGCATCGTCTCGATGACCCATTGTTATGGCGGCAACGCCGAGGATGGCGAAGACGGCGAGCAGGTCCGCGCACTCGGGAGCTCGACGGGCCGCCTCGTCGACAACATGCGCGACTTCGATCCGCATACCGGAATCCCGCGCATGAGCGCGATCCCGGTCTCGATCCGGCGGGCCTGAGCGGCGTCGGGCAGATCGCCGTTCAGCGTGCGGTGTCCGACTCGAGCATCTCCGCATCCGGCCGCGCCAGCAGCGCCTTCAGGGCCGGATGCTGGAAGTGGCGCTTGACGGTGATCGCGTAGAACTGCTCGTGGAGATCGGGGACGACGCAGTACTCCTCGAGCAGGCCCTCGCGCAGCTCGTCGCGCACGACGACGCTCGGCACCAGCGCGATCGCCTGCGTGTCCCGGGCGAGCAGGCGCAGCATCGCCATGTCGTCGACTTCGGCGAGGACCTCCGTCCGGATCTCGAGCCGATCGCAGAGCAGATCGAAGCGCGCCCGCACGTCGCTCGTCGGCCCGGGCAGGACGAGCCGCGCCCCCGCCAGGTCGTCCGGAAAGCGAAAGGGCTTCCGGCGCTTGCGCGGTTGCCCGACGAGGCTGACCGGCTGCCGCGCGATCCGCCGACACTGCCAGGACCGCTCCGCATCCGGGGGCACCGAGCGGTTCGAGAGCACGAGATCCAGCGCATGCACGTCGAGCCGGGAGATCAGCTCGTCGAGGCCGGCCGACTGCAACACGAGCTCGAAATCGTCCCGCGCGAGCAGCGGCTTCACGAACGACTCCTGAAAGTTGCGCGAGAGCGTGGCGACCGCCCCGATCCGCAGCACCGTCCGTTCGCGCCGACGACCGTCCTTGAGCGTCGAGACGAGCTCGGCACCGTTCGAGAAGATCCGCTCCGCGTAGGCGAGCGCGATGCGGCCGGCTTCGGTCAGGACGAGGGAACGCCGCTCGCGAATGAAGAGCGATTGCCCGAGCTCCGCCTCGAGCTGCCGGATCTGCACCGAGAGGGCCGACTGCGAGACGTGCAGCCGCTTCGCGACGCGCGTGAGATTGCCCTCCTTGGCGACGGCCCAGAAGTATTGGAGGTGGTGGTAGTTGAGCCGGGACATGGGATTCATTCGTTCGTCTTTATGGAACGAAATATTGCAAAAGATGAATTTTACTCAACCCAGATCCGCGGCGATGATCTGCCCCGTCCCCACTCTCCAACGAGGCCCCGCCCATGCCCGCTCACGCACTGGATCCGGATTTCTTCCTCGGTCTCGCCCTGCTCGCGATCCCCCTCGCCTACGGGCTCGCCGCGATGATGCCGCTCGGCCCGGTGCGCGATCCCGTTTCGACGGCCTGGCGGCGAGCGGCTCGCGCGGCCGCCAGCGGGTTCGTCCTGGCCCTGGTCGCGGCGGGCGCGGTCGCGGTGCGCGGCGCCGGCATCTTCCGGATCTTCGGATTCGGCGCGGGAAGGGGCGGGGCCGACGCGCTCCCGGCCCTGCGGCTCGACCTGCGGCTCGACGACGTCGGCGCGGTGATGCTGGTGCTGGTCGCCTTCATCGGCCTCGTGATCCTGCAGTTCTCGCGGCGCTATCTCGACGGGGATCCGGGCCAGGTCCGTTATGTCCGCTGGTTCCTCGCGACGCTGGCCACGGTCTCGCTGCTCGTGCTCGCGAACCATCTCGTGCTCGTCTGGCTCGCCTGGCTCGGGACCAGCATCGCGCTGCACCAGCTGCTGACCTTCTACGACGACCGGGCGCCCGCCCTGATCGCCGCGCACAAGAAGTTCATCACCAGCCGGCTGGCCGACGCCTGCCTGCTCGGCGCCATCGCGCTCGTCGCCGGCAGCTTCGGCAGCGCCGATCTCGACGTCGTCTTCGCGCGCCTCGATTCGGACCCGCGCATCGCCGACGCGCCGGGCGTCCAGGTCGCCGCGCTGCTCTTCGCCGCCGCCGCCGCGCTGAAATGCGCACAGCTGCCCTTCCACGGCTGGTTGCTCCAGGTCATGGAGGCGCCGACCCCGGTCTCGGCCCTGCTGCATGCCGGCGTCGTCAATCTCGGCGGGTTCCTGATGATCCGGCTCGCGCCGCTGATCGTGGAGGTCGAGGCGGCGCAGCTCCTGCTGGTGGTCGTCGGCAGCCTCACCGCCGCCATCGCGTCGCTTGTGATGACGACGCGCGTCAGCATCAAGGTCGCGCTCGCGTGGTCGACCTGCGCGCAGATGGGATTCATGCTGCTCGAGTGCGGGCTCGGCGCCTGGTCGCTGGCGCTCCTGCATCTCGTCGCCCACTCCCTCTACAAGGCCCACGCCTTCCTCAGCTCGGGCAGCGCCGTCGACGTCTGGCGACTCCAGCAACAGGCGCCGCCGGTCGCGAAATCGGGCCTCGGCGCCTGGATCGGCGCCGGCCTCGTGTGCCTCGTGGGCGTGGCCGGCTTCGCCCGGGTCGTGCTCGGCGAGCCGCTCGCGGCGCCCGCGAGCTTCGCGCTCGCCGGCGTGGTCGCCGTGGCCCTGACGCCCCTCGTCGTGCGCGCGCTCCGGGGCGCGCTCGCGAATCGCCTGCGCTGGCTCGCTGCCGCCCTCGTCCTCGCCGCCGCCTACTTCGGATGGCACGCCGTCTTCGAGCATCTCGTCGCCCTTCCGAGCGGCGCCTCGGCGATGCTCGGCCTGCGCGTCGCGATCGTCGTCCTGGTATTCGGCCTGACGTTCGCCGTCCACGTCGCGATGGAGGTCCGGCCGAACGGCCGGATCGCGCGAACCCTCTACGGACCGCTCTTCGCGGGCCTCTACCTCGACGAGCTCTTCACCCGGCTGACCTTCCGGGTCTGGCCCGCGCGCCGGGTCGAGGCGCCGCCGCCGCCGCAGACCCTGACCCTCGAGAGCCCTTTTGCAGGAGACCGATCATGAACCTCGCCCTCCGAACACCCGTCCGCGACCCGGCCGAACTCGATCGCGTCGTCGACCGGGCCTGCGCCCGCATCGCACCGACCTGGCCGCTCGACCGCTTCATCGCCGTCAACCCGCTCTGGGGCTTCGTCGACGAGCCGCTTCCGCAAGTCTCGGCCCGACTCGCCTCGCTCGCGGGCAGCCGCTTCGTGATGCCGCGCAGCTGGTACCGCGAGCAATGGGAGGCGGGCCGCTTCGGCCCGGCGCATCTGCGCGAGGCGATCGCCCAGACCGGTGCCCGCTGCAGCGAAGAGGACCTCGTCGCCCTGCTGGTCTCGCCGGACGTCGCCTCGCCGAGGCGGGCGCTCGTGACCGACGTCCTCGATGCGCGGCGCGACACCGTCCACGGGATGGCGTGGTGCGATTTCGTCGCCCACTCGCTCAGCCAGTTCTGCGCGGCCCACTTCGACGAGGGCCAGTCGAAGCTCGGGCCGGACCGCACGGGCGGCCTCTTTCCGAGCTGGCGGCGGATGGCCGAGCAGGACTGGAGCCCCGTCCTCTTGATGGGATTCCAGGGATACCGCGCGGCGGTCCGGCGATTGCCTTCGAATGCGAGGGCGCTGATCCACTTCGCCCTCGAGAACCTCGAGGTCCCCGAGGCCGAGCACGAGAGCTACCTGACCTCGCTGCTGCTGCGCATGAACGGCTGGGCATCGTGGTGCGCCTACCGCCGCTGGCAGGCGCGGCTCGCGGGCGGAACGGACGATCAGATCGTCGACCTCCTCGCGCTGCGGCTCGCCTGGGAATGGCTGCTGCTGATCGGCATTCCCGATCCCGAGACTGCGCCGCGCTGGCGGGCCGCGATCTCGGCCTGGCCGGCGCTCGACCACTCGGCCGAAGCGTCGCTCGCCCTCGACTGGGTCCTGCAACGCGCGCTCGAGATCGCCTATCAGGAGGAGCTGTGTCGCGGGCTCGCGAAGGGCCTGCGCGCCGGGGCGCCGATCGGATCGGCCGGCGCGCGGCCGCGATCCGCGGAGGCGGCCTCGAACGACGCGCAGACACGACCCGCGCAGGCGCCGTCGGTCCAGGCGGCGTTCTGCATCGACGTGCGATCGGAGGTCTTCCGGCGCGCGCTCGAGGGCGCGAGCCCGGGGGTGGAGACGCTCGGGTTCGCCGGCTTCTTCGGCCTCCCGATCGAATACCAGCCGCTCGGCTCGCCGGAAGCCCGGCCCCAGCTGCCGGGGCTGCTCGCGCCGGCTCTGCGCGCGACCGATCGCGCCGCCGACGCCGGCCTCGCCGAGCGACGCGGCGGCCGAATCGATTTCGCGCGCGGCTGGAAGCAGCTCCGATCGACTTCGATCTCGGGCTTCTCGTTCGTCGAGGCCCTCGGCCTGCTCTTCGCCGGCGACCTGATCGGCAACAGCCTCGGATGGACCCGACCGGTCCCGCATCCCGAGCGCGGCGGCCTCGGCCGCGCCGAGCAGGCCGGTCGCAAGCCGCGCCTGGCGACCACCGTCGCGGGTGCGGAGATCGACGCCGAAGCCCGCGCCGACCTCGCCGCCGGCATCCTGCGCGCGATGAGCCTGACCCGGGACTATGCGCGCATCGTCGCCCTCTTCGGCCACGGCTCGGACACGGTCAACAACCCGCACTCGGCCGGACTCGATTGCGGCGCCTGCTGCGGCCAGACCGGCGAAGTCAACGCGCGGGCGCTCGCCGCGCTCCTCAACGATTCCGATCTGCGCAGCCGCCTCGCGGCCCGCGGCCTCGCGATTCCCGAGACGACCCATTTCGTCGCGGGCCTGCACCACACGACCGACGACGCGATCTCGCTCTACGACCTCGACGAAGTCCCCGCGAGCCATCGGGACGACATCGAGGCGCTGCGCCAGGCCTTGCGAGAGGCCGGTCGCCGGGCCCGCGCCGAACGCGCCCGAGCACTCGGGCTGGCCTCGCTGCCCGAAGCGGAGCGGGATCGGGCGATCCGCGCGCGCACGTCGATCTGGTCCGAGACCCGGCCCGAATGGGGACTCGCCGGCAACGCGGCCTTCATCGTCGCGCCGCGCGAGCGCTCGCGTCATCTCGACCTCGGCGGCCGCTCGTTCCTGCACGAATACCGCTGGGAGCAGGATGAAGGCTTCGGCGTGCTCGAGCTGATCATGACGGCGCCGATGATCGTGACCCACTGGATCAACTTCCAGTACTACGCCTCGACCGTCGACAACGGGCGCTACGGCAGCGGAAACAAGGTCCTGCACAACGTCGTCGGCGGGCACCTCGGCGTCTTCGAGGGCAACGGCGGCGACCTGCGGATCGGCCTCCCGCTGCAATCGCTGCACGACGGTCGCCGCTGGGTGCATACACCGCTTCGGATCAGCGTCTTCATCGACGCGCCACGCCCGGCCATCGACGCGATCATCGAGAAGCACGCGCTCGTTCGGCAGCTGATCGAGAACGAGTGGATCTTCCTGTTCCAGATCGATGCCGAGGGCGGCGGCGTGCAGGCCCGGCGCCGAAACGGCTGGTTCCCCGCATGAAGCGGCCGTCCGGCTAGAAGCGGTACTGGAGGCCGGCGCTGATCGAGAGGTAGTAGAGATCGTCGATCGCGCCCGCGTCGGGCGTCTCGAAATCGTCGGCGGTCAGGAGCGCGGTCGCTTCGGTCTGCAGCACGATCTGCTCGGTCAGATGGAAATCGATGCCGAGGCCGAGCCGGCCGGCGAAGGCCGTCTGGCTGCCACCCTCGATCTCGATGTCGTCGTCCTGGGCCTCGAGCGGACCGGCCAGCGGACCGCGCCCGACGTCGTAATGGGAGAAGCCGGCCCCCAGCAGGAGATAGGGCTGGATGCGCCAGACGGGCACGATCCAGCGCGTGTTCAGCGTCAGCGTATGGCCTTCGATGTCGTAGAGCTTGCCCGAGAGCGAGCCGCCACCCGGTCCGAGGTCGCCGCCGACCTCGACGTCGTAGCGATCGATCCATTCATAGGCGAGCTCCGCCGCGAACCAGGACGCCACGCGATAGCCGACCCGCGCGTTGATCCCCCCCGAGTCGTCGATGTCGACGCTGCCCTGCTCGCCGAGCTCGTCCTCGAGGAAGTCCTCGATCTGCTGGTCGAAGAAATTGAAGGCGTAGCTGCCCGCGAGGGTCACGTACGGGCCCCGCCGATCGAACGGGTCGTCCCGCTCGCCTGCGGCCTCCGCGCCGGACGGCAGGACGAGGATCGCCAGAAAGAGCCCGAAGACGAACCCGCCGGATCCGGTCACGCCCTTTCGCCGAAAACCGCCCCGATTCGAAGCCGATCCGTCTACGACGTTCATTGCTTCACCCCCTCTGCGCCCACGGGCCTTCGCGCGCGGCGCCGCTCTGCCCGGCCGTTTCAGCCCGCCCCGCCGCGGGCCACGAAATCGCCAGGGTCGATCCGCCGGGTCCAGCGCCAGTACTCCGCCAGTGGCCACGGCATGCAGACGACGACCTTCCCCGCCGCGTTGCTGAAATAGCTCCGCACCTTCGCGAAGACCGATCCCTCGAGCTCGGCGGCGAGCCGCGCATGATAGGCGTCCGCCGCCTCGGCGCGGCATTCGAGGGAATCGACCTCCTCGACGAGCATCCGGATCGCGTCGAGGATGTAGTTGACCTGGCACTCGGAGACGATGATGAGATTGCCCGAGTGGAGAACGCCCGTGTTGGGCCCGACGAGCATGAAGTAGTTGGGGAAGCCGGGCGTCGTGATGCCGAGATGGAGCTTCGGCTCGTCGCCCCAGACTTCGGAGAGCCGCTGGCCTCCGCGCCCGACGAGATCCACCGAAGGCAGGCGCCCCGTATCGAAGCCCGTCGCCCAGACGATCGCGTCGACCTGGACTTCGGTGCCGTCCTCGGCCTTGACGCTGCGCTCGCCGATCCGCGCGACGCCGCTCGCGACGAGCTCGACGTCCTCACGCGCCAGCGTCGCGAGCCAGGTGCCGTCGTCCTGCAGCATGCGCGTACCGAAGGGCGGATAGTCCGGGAGGACCTTCGCGAGCAGCTCGGGATCTTCGACCTGGCTCGTGATCCAGCCCGCGAGGTCGTCGCGCATGGCCCGGTTCGCCGCGCTGCAGGAGGCGCCGCCATCGTCCCAGCTCGGATCCACACGGATCAGCTCGCCCGCGGCCTTGTCGAATTGGGGCCACATCGAGAGCACGCGGAACCAGCGCGCGTACTCGGGCACGTGCTCTAGGCACCAGCGATGGCCCGGCTGGACCGCCGCGTGGTAGACGGGATTCGGGAACATCCAGGACGGCCGGCGCTGGAAGACGTAGAGACGCTCCGTCGTGTCGGCGAGGGCGGGAACGAGCTGGAAGGCGCTGGCGCCCGTCCCGACGACCGCGACCCGCTTGCCCGCGAGATCCACCGATTCGTCCCACTGCGCCGTGTGCATCTGCGGCCCGCGGAACAGTGCCCGCCCTTCGATCTCCGGGATGCGCGGCCGGTTGAGCAGGCCGACGGCGCTCACGAGGACCGTCGCCGTCAATTCGGCGGCGCGGCCTTCCCGCCGATAGCGGACGTGCCACTGCCCCTGCGCCTCGTCCCAGCGCGCCTCCTCGACCGCCGCACCGAATTCGATCCGCTCGGCGAGCCCGGCGGATTCGGCGAAGCGCTCGAAATAACGCTGGACCTCCGGCCGCGGTCCGAAGAGATGATCCCAGTCACCGCGCAGGAAGGAGTAGGAGTAGCTGTCGCTCGCGATGTCGACGCGACAGCCGGGATAGCGGTTCTCGTACCAGGTCCCGCCGACGGCCGGGTTCTTCTCGAGGATCGTGAAGGGGATGCCCTGCTCGGCGAGGCGATGGCCCAGCAGGAGGCCGGACATGCCCGCGCCGATGATCACGACGCGGAAGGCCTCGCCCCGGCGCGCGAGGGCGCGCCGATCGATGTCGAGGCGGCGCGCGTCGCTGCCGCCGAGGGCGAGCTCCTCGAGCAGGAAGCCCCGGGCGTCTTCGCTGATCGCGTCCTCGGCGAGGGCGAACGCGAGCATCCGCTCGACGAGCGGACGCGGAAGCGGCGCGCACGGCGGGCGCCCCTTCGCGAGGTATTCGCGGATCTGCGCCGCGGCGCGGTGCCGAAGCGAGGCCGCATCCACCGGATCGATGCCTGCATCCCAGTCGAACATCATCGCCCGCTGCGGCCGGACCGGGCCGTCGAGCAGGCTCGCATCGCCCGAGAGGTGGATCATCGACATGAGGAGTGCGGGCAGGCTCGCCTGCGCGAGCGCGGCCTCGATTCCGTCTTCGTTCATGGTCATCGCGTGCGCCCTCGTTTCCAACAGCCCCGGTCTTCCCGGCTGCCCGGGCGAAGCCGCGCCGCACCGCACGGGGCCCGTCTTCGAGCCGACGGATCAGCCGTTCGGATCGTGGCATTTCTTGTATTTCTTGCCGCTGCCGCAGGGGCACGGATCGTTGCGCTGGATCTTCGGCTCGGCGCGGACGTAGGTCTCACCGCCATGACCATGGTCGTGGTCGCAGTCCGGGCCGTGGACATGAGAATGGCCATGGGCGCCGATCGGTGCAGGGTCGTGGTCGCAATCGGGACCGTGCACATGCGCGGGCGATGCCGGGGGCTTTCGGCTGGTCAAGAAGGACTCCGGAGCGCCCGTTCGGACGGCTCGGTTCGGGTCACCGCGCGCGCGTCTCGAAAAGGAGCCGGCGCAGGGGGATCGACGTGCAGCAGATGGAAGTGGATCCCGAGACGATCGTCCAGGACCTTCGTCACGCCGCGTCGGCTTCAGAGCTGCCCCGAACCGAAATCGAGGCCGAGCAGCGCCTTGCCCACGCGCTCGTAGTGGGCGGGCGAGATCGCGAGATGCTGGGTCAGGGCGTGGATGTCGCGGAAGCAGCGCTCGAGGGCGCCGCCCTCGGCCACGGCGCTCATGCCGGCGGCATTGCGCATGCGGTCGACGGCATCGGTCGCGAGCTCCGTCGCCGAGAGATAGGCGAGGCGCAGGCGTGCGAGCTCTTCGGTCGAGGGCGAGGCGCCGGCGGCCACGCGCTCGAAGATCTCGCCCGCGACGAAACGCAGATGCGCGCGGCCCGCGTCGAGCAGCGCATGGGCGCGCGCGACCTCGACCTGGACCCGCGCCGTCTCGCGCAGGGGCGTCGTGCTCATCATGGCGGGCTTCGTCTGCGCGAGCTGCACGAGCTCCTCGATCGATCGGCGCGCGATGCCGAGGGCGACCGCCGCGAGCGTCGCGCCGAGACGGCTGAAGGTCGGGAGCTCGGCGAGGGCGTCGAAGCTGCGCGAGCCCTTCGCGCGGAAGTCGAAGGTGAAGTTCTCCGGCACGAATACGTCTTCGAGGATCGCGTCGTGACTGCCCGTGCCCGCCATGCCGCTCGGATGCCAGGTATCGAGGACGCGCGCCTCGCTCGCCGGGAAGAAGGCGCCGACGATCTCGGGAATGCCATCGGGCGCGAGCCGCGGCTTGCCGTCGTCGATCACGAGGCCACCGGCGACGAGCCAGCTCGCCTGGTGGATGCCCGAGGCGAAGCGCAGCGTGCCCGAGACGCGGTAGCCGCCGTTCGTGCGCACGAGACGCAAGGTCGTCGGGTTCACCGAGCCCGCGCCCAGCGCCCGCGGCGGCTTCACGAGCGATTCGAGGGCCGCGCGGTCTTCGAGCAGCGCGAGGAAGGCGCTGTTGCCGGCGCCGATCGCGAGGTTCCAGCCCGCGGCGCCGTCGGCGGCCGCGACCTCCTCGAGGATCGGGACGGCGTCGATCGCGTTCAGCCCGCCGCCGCCGATCGAAGGCGGTTGCAGCATGCGGAAGAGGCCGGCCTCGTGGAACGCGTCGACGACGGGCGCCGCGAGCCGGCGGATGCGCTCGCTCTCGTCGGCATGGGCGCGGATCAGCGGGCCGAGCGCCCGGGCGCGATCGATCAGCTCGGACTGGACGCGGGCGCGTTCGGCGGTCGGCATGGCTCACCTCGTGCAGGGGACGCTAGTGCGAATGGAGCGCCGCCGATAGGCGCGATGTCCTGGTGGCACCGCCGCCCGGCGCGCTCGGAACAACCGGCCCGACCGATCCTCGGCTAGGGCCGCCCCGCCCCCGGCACCGCGACGCGCAGGGCATCGACCCGCCCGGTCGGCCTCGCGCTGCGCTGCGTCTTGTCGTGCTCCGCGCTCGAACAGACGAAGAGGGTCCGGCGATCCTCGCCGCCGAGCACGACCGCGAGCGGCGACTGGTCGAAGCCGATCTCGTCCGTGACCCGCCCGCTCGGGTCGATGCGGAGCACCCGCCGCCCGAGCGGCTCCGCGGCCCAGATGGCGCCGGCGGCATCGAGGCAGATGCCGTCGGGCGGCGCGAACTCGAGGCCCGGTGCGCAGGGCAGGTGCGCGAAGACCCGGCGATTCGCGAGCGCGCCGTCCGGCTCGACGTCGAAGGCGAGGATCTGCGAACGGCCACATTCCGAGAGGTAGAGCGTCCGCTCGTCGACGGAGAGCGCCATGCCGTTGGGCGCGAGCAGATCCTCGGCGACGACGTCGGCGCGCCCATCTCGCGTGACGCGGATCAGTGTCGCCGGCAGGAATCCCGTGGTGCCGCCCCACATGTCGTAGCCGAAATGCGAGACCCATCCGGTCCCGTCGCGGCGCACGATCATGTCGTTGCACGGCCAGGGCGCCACGACCGCGAGATCCGCATGACGCAGTGCGGTCCGCGCGGTGCCCGCGTCCTCGCGCCCGCGCCCGCGGCCGTAACCGCCAATGCCTTCGTCCTCTCGGTCGCGGCCGCGATCCCCGGCGGCCTCGCTGCTCGGCGCCCCGGCCGACGGGTCGAGCCGGTAGACGCAGCGCCCCTCCATGCCGACGACGAGCAGCGATCCATCCGGCAGCCAGCCGAGGCCGCCCGGGTCCTCGGCGGCATCGAAGCGGTGGATCAGGCTGCGGCGACCCGACGCGGTGTAGCGGAGGATCTCGTGGGCCCACATATCGCAGAGCCAGAGCGCGCCGCCGTGCCAGCGCGGGCACTCGGGCAGGAAGAGCCCATCGGCGAAGCGCGCGGGATGCCCGGCGCGCGCGGGCGGCGCCGGATCGGGGGGCGGGTTCATGGCGGGAACGATGCCACCGGCCGGGCCGCGGGCAAGGCGCAGGCAGGCCACGGGCTCGCTCGCGGGTGCTCGCGGGCGCCGGTCCTCCGACTAGAATGCACGGCGTCGAGGTAGAAGAAGTCGAAGTCGAAAGAGCCGCTCCCCTCCGCGGTCCGTCCGCGGTCGACCGGCCATCGAGGCGCGCCCCGTGCAACGTTCGCAGCGCATCGCCCTGTTCGTCTTCCTCGGCGCCGCCGCGGCCGCGCTCTTCGCGACGCTCGGGCGCCGTGAGGCTGCGCCGCCGCCCGCCGGCCTGCAGCCGCCGGCGATCGAACGCCCGGCCGTCCGGCCGGACACGCACCCGGGCGCCGAACGCACGGCGAGCCCGCCCGGTGCGAACGCGATCGGATCGGCGGAGCCGAGCGCAGCGGCTGCCCGGCCGGCGCCCCGCGCCAGCGATCCCGGGGTCGATCCCGCCGACGCCCCCTTCGTCGAGGCCTTCGGCGAGCCGACCCCCGAGCTGGTCCGCGCCGCGATCGAAGCCGTCGTGGCCGACCTCTTCGTCGACCGCCCGCTCTCCCCCGCCGAGCTCGATCGCGCAGCGCAGGCGCTGGTCGACCTCCGCGCCGCGCGCGCCGAGCTCGATCGGCTCCCGATGGAGCCCGCCCAGGCGGAGCGCCGCCGTGCCCTCGTCGAAGCCCTCGGCCAGGCGAATGAGACCTTCCGCCAGATCACGCAGATGAGCCCCGCCGAGTTCACCACGCGCGCCGCCGAAGTCGCGAGCGGCCCGCCCGGCCGCGGCGATGCGGGCGGGCTCAGCGGCGGCGGCGGAGGCATCGATCGCGACATCGATCCCGACTACGTCCCCGACGACGATTTCCTGCCGCCGCGCGACGCCGCACCGGAGCCGCTTCGATGAACACGACCCGACCGGCGATGAGACTTCGGAAGAAGCGGAGCGACCCGACACCCCGCGTGCACCGCGCGCAGCGGATGAACGGCAGCGGCACTCGCGCGGCATTCCGCGGCGGCAGCGCTCTGCTCACGGGCGCTTTGGCCGGCCTCACCGCTCTCGTGGTCCTCGTCGCCCACCCGCTTCCCGCGCTTGCGGAAGACGCCGGCGCGGAGCGCACGCCCCTCGCGACGGTCCACGGGCGCACGATCTACGTCGACGAGGTCGAGGGCGCACTCGCCTTCCGGATCTTCCAGCACGAGCTCGACATCTACTCCCTGCTCGCCGCCGAGGCCGAGCGCCGGATCGAGGCCGAGGTGCTCGAGGGCGCGGCCCGCGCGCGGGGCATCTCCGTCGAGGCGCTGCTCGCCGAGCTCGAGGGCGGCGCGCGCGGCGATGCCGCGGCGGTGTCGGCCGTATCGCCCGCCGAAATCGACCGCTATCTCGCCGAACATCCCCCGGCGCCGGGGGCCGATCCGGCGGCGGTGCGCGAGCGGGTCGCCCAGTACCTCTCCGAGCGTGCGCGCCTCGAACGGCGCATCGCGGGGCTCGCCGCCCTGCGCGAGGCGGCCGGCGCGCGCGTCCTGCTCGCGGCGCCGGAGCCGCCGCGAACCGATTTCGCGATCGGCGCGTCGCCGACCCGCGGTCCCGCATCCGCGAAGGTCGAGATCGTTCACTTCGCGAGCCTCGGCTCCCGCGCGGGGGCTCGCAGCGCGGAGAACCTGATGCGACTCGTCGCCGAACATCCCGGCGAGATCCGCTGGAGCCATGTCCACCTCCTCAACGAGCGCGACGAAGCCGGCCTCCACGCCGCGCGCCTCGCCGTCGCCGCGCACGAGGCGGGGCGCTTCTGGCCATTTCACGACGCCGTCGTCGCGGCCCGGCTCGACACGACCGTGCCCTTCGATGCGAAGCGTCTCGACGCGGTCGCCGCGGAGGCCGGGCTCCCGGCCCGCGCGATCCGTAACGCCGCAACCGACGGCGGGCGACTCGCCGCGGTGAAGGCCGACATCGACCGCGCGAACGCCGCCGGCATCCCGCGCGAGCCGGGCCTCTTCGTGAACGGCCTCTTCGTCTCGGGCCTCTTGCCCTACGACGAGCTGCGCGAGATCGTGCGGCGAGAGACCCGCGCTGCGAGCGATCCGCCGCACTGAACGCTGCGCTCCCCGCGCGGCCCGCGAATACCGGGAGCCGAGGGCCGATCGCTTCGCTGACGATCGGTCGCCGCATTTTTCTTGACTCGCCGGGATCGCTGTGGTCGAGTGGTTTCGGCCTTCGTCTGCCTCTTCGTCTGCAAGAGCCGCGCGCCCGCGCCGCGGCAGGAGGAATCGACATGCAAAGCGCCCGCCCGCTCCGCCGGCTCGCCCTCGCCGCCTGCACGGCGACCCTGATCGCGCTGCTCGCGCTCCCCGCCAGTGTCTTCGCGAAGGATCCGCAGCGAAAGCCGAAGCGCCTCTCCTCCGTCGGCGACAGCATCACCGAGGCCATCAACGCCGAGGAGTTCAACCCCTTCGTCTTCATCACGCCGAACCACTGGGCGAGCTGGGCGAACGGCTACCGCGGCTTCTGGGAATGGCTGCTGGGCCGGACGAACGTGAACAGCCACAACCAGCGCATCACGTCCAAGTACGGCAGCAGCGGCCGCAAGAACTACATGGAGGCCCTGAGCGGCGCCGACAGCTTCGACCTCGGCCCGCAGATGACGGCCTCGGTCTCCCGCGCCGCCGACTACGTCACCGTCTTCATGGGCCACAACGACGTCTGCCAGAACAACTTCGCCGACATCCCGACCGACGCCGAGTTCGAGGCGAACGTGCGCGCCGGCTTCGAGCAGCTGCGCACCGGCCTGCCGAACGGCGCGACGGTCTACACCGCCGGCATCGTCGACATCTACAAGCTCTGGCAGCTCGGCCCCCAGCTCTCCGGCGCCCTCGGCATCAGCTGCGAGGTCATCTGGGCCGCGACGCTGCTCGAGATCTATCCCTGCGGCACGATGCTCTCGCCGACCAACAGCGAGGCCGATCGCCAGTACACCCGCAGCCGCAACGCCGCCTTCAACGCCATCCTCGCGGACCTCGTCGCCGAGTACGACGCGGCCGACACCCACCACTACTGGGAGTTCACCGATCTCACCTCCACGACGAGCTTCGTCCCGAGCGAGGTCTCGCCCTTCGACTGCTTCCATCCCTCGGCGCAGGGCCAAAAGCGGCTCGCGGCGGAGACCTGGGCGGCGGGGCCGTTCGGGAACTAGCAGCACCGGCGGCCGCGCGGCGCGGCGGCCCGCGTCGTCATTCGGTGCCGTCGAAGCCCGAGGCGCAGCCCGGATCGTCCGGGAAGTCGGTGAGGCCGTCGCGATCGTCGTCGCGCCGGTTGCTGCAGGCGAGCTTGCAATGCGGAGCGCCGGGGGCCGCGAAGGCGAGCTCGGACACGGGCGACACGACGCCATTCGATCCCACGACCTCGAGCACGTGGTCTCGCGAAACGCGAGCCGAGGAGGGCGTGCCGGGCCCCCAGCCATCCTGCTCGATCGCCAGGACGGCGAGCGCGGCGTCGAGTCGGGACGCGCCCACACCGAAGTCGACTGAAATGCCGGGACCGGGCGCGCCCCGAAACTCGATGCCCTGGCGTACGACCGCAAGCTCGCCGGGCTCGAGCCAGCGGTCTGCCTGGGAGACGGCCGCAAGCGTACCCGCCTCGTCGAAATGCAGTCGACCCGCTCCGCCCTCGAGGAGGCCGAATGGAGAGCAGGGCGAGTTCGTGAAGACCCCGTTCAGCTCGGACCCGATCTCGAGCGAGGGCAGATCGGAGGACGTGAGCAAGAAGGACTCGGGGGTAGCCAGGGGCGCGATCGGAGCCGGAACGCGCTCGACCGGTCTCGCCGCTCGTCCCGGATCGCACACGAACGGCAGCGCCCCGTTCGAGCCGCCCTGCTCCGTCGAAATCGCCCATCGCCAATCGGTGTCGCCCACGCGGGCGAGCTGAACGAAGAGCGTCCCCAATCGCCCCACACGATCGAAAACCTGGACCGGAATCGTCACCGACGATGGACTGAACGCGTCCTCGGATTCGATCACCGCATCGGCCGGCAGCTCGAAGACGATCCGCAGCTGCTCCGTCGCACGGGGCGGGATCATCTGCGCCGGGAGTCGTGCATCGGAAAGCGCTTCGTCCCTGGCACCGGTCGCCCAATCGACCCGGTGGCCCTGGATGCGCTCCCGGACGCTGGAGAGCAGAATGCCCTCGGCCGAGAAGGCGATCGACGCGCCCTCGCCGCCGATCCCATCGCCGCGCAAGTCCTCGGAGAGCCGGCACGCCGGTCGCAGGCGCGGCGCCGCGGGACAGATGATTCCGTCCTTGGCGACGACCTGCTCGACGAAAGGCCCCGCATACTGCGTCGTCGCGCCGCGTTCGGAGCGCAGCCGAAGCACGAGATGCTGAAGCGGGTGCGACGTCGCGAGGGCCGAAACATCGCTGCCCGTGCCGGACGCCGGTTCGATGGTCTCCGGCGGCAGCAAGATCGGAATTTCGCCCGAGCCGAGCAGCTCCCCGCGCGCGTCGAAGGCGATCGAAGCGGAGGCGCGAGCGTTCGCCGAGAGAAAACCCAACCGAGGCGGCAACGGATCCGGCAGCCGCGCCGGAGGCAGGACCGCGACGAGCCATTCGTGTTCGGCGAGACGAGCCCAATGAATCACGATCTCGCGCGGGAGGCCGTTCGGATCTCGGATCGTCAGCGGCGTCCCGTCGAGGGGCGAGAGGAAGACGTTGGGCGGCGGCCCGAACCGCGAACGCGGGCTCAAGGCGGCATCGGGATCGAGGTTGACGGCCAGATCGATGCGCCGCGTCGGATGATGGAGACAGAGCGGCGACGCACCGGCGGGCGCGGGTGATTCGGAGCCGCCCCGCCCGGCCTGCGCGGGCGCGCCCATCGGAAGGTTCATGCTCGAAGCGCCGATCGCTGCGAGAAGAGCCCATTCGGAGATGGATCTCCGAATCCGAGAGATCGAGGCCAACGTCGGTCGTACGCGGATCCGGAACCCCCTTCGATCGCCAAGTTTCGATCGGTCCGGCTGGCGGAATAGCACGCCTCCATGTGTCGAACTTCCGGTTTTTCCCGGATTCGATCCGGTCGGACGCGCTCGTTCACGAGTCGGATTCGGAGCGGGTCGCATTCGCCTCGACCGGAACGATCCAGACGCGTTCGCGCGACGCTTCGGCTCGCCCCTCGTCGCCTAGCGTGCCCCGCGCAGCAGCCGGCCCGGGCGTGCCCCGGTCGCGGCGTCGTCGCGGATCGTCGTCTCGCCGGCGACGATCGTGCGGCGATAGCCGCGGGCGCGCTGCATGAGGCGCCGGCCCTTCGCGGGCAGATCGAAGATCATCTCGGGCTGCAGGACGTCGAGGTTCGCGTGGTCGATCAGGTTGAGATCGGCGCGCAGGCCGGGGGCGATGCGCCCGCGATCGCCGAGGCCGTAGAGCGCCGCGGGCTCGCTCGTCAGCATCGCGACCGCCTGCTCGAGGGGGATGCGCGGCCCGCGCGTCCGGTCGCGGACCCAATGGGTCAGCATCAGCGTCGGCCCGCCCGCGTCGCAGGCGACGCCGCAATGGGCGCCGCCGTCGCCGAGCCCCCAGACCGAGGCGGGATGGGTCAGCATCGCGTGGACGTCGTCGAGGCTGCCGCGGAAGTAGTTCGTGAAGGGGAACATCAGGAAGGCGCGGCCCTCGTTCTCGAGCAGGAGGTCGTAGACGAGCTCCGCCGGATCGCGGCCCTCGCGCTGCGCCCGAACGGCGATGCGATCGGCGTCGGTCGGCTCCATCTCGAAACGGTCGCCCAGGACGAAGAGATTCTCGAAGCCCTGGTGCACCATCGCCGATTGCGGATGACCGTAGTCCCCGATCGGCTCGGCGAGGATCTTCGCCTTCGTCGCTGGATCGCGCAGGCGCGCGACGCGCTCGGCCAGCGGGAGATGCGCGAGCGCGCGATAGGTCGCGCGGGTCGAGAAGGTGTGCTCGTCACTCTGCAGGCCCATCAAGATCCCGGTCACGCGGTTCGCGACCTGGGGAAAGATCGGCGCGCCTTCCGCGCGCAGCTGCTGCGCGCGGTCGAGCAGCAGCCGGAAGCGGTCGATCTCCGTATGCGTCTGGACGAGGGAGAAGGTCAGCGGCCGGCCGATCGCCTTCGCGAGGCGGCCCATCCAATCAATCTCCGCGTGCGAAGTCGCACTGACCTCGCCATCCATCCCCCGCGGCACGACCTCGAAGACGCCGGTCCCGAGCTCGCCGAGCACGCGCGCGAGCGCCTCGAGCTCGCGCTCGCTCGCGAAGGTGCCGGGCACCTCGGCGCCGCGACTCGTGCGATGGGCCAGGATGCGCGAGGTCGAGACCCCGAGCGCGCCAGCGCGAACGCCCTCGCGCACGATCTGCGCCATCCACGCGAGCTCGGCATCGCTCGGCTCGGCCTCCCCCGCGCGCTCGCCCATGACGTACGCGCGCAGCGCTGCATGCGGTACCTGCGTCCCGACGTCCATCATGAAGCGGCGAGCGCCTAACGCATCGAGATACTCCGGAAACGTCTCCCAACGCCACTCGATACCCTCGGCGAGCGCCGTTCCCGGAATGTCCTCGACGCCCTCCATCTGTTCGATCAGCGTCTGCTCGCGCCCGGGCACGACCGGCGCGAAGCCGACGCCGCAATTGCCCATCACGATCGTGGTCACGCCATGCCAGCAGGAGGGCGCCAGCATCTCGTCCCAGGTCGCCTGGCCGTCGTAGTGGGTATGGACGTCGACGAAGCCGGGGGTCAGGAGCAGACCCCGCGCGTCGATCGGTTCGGCGGTGCGCAGGCGGGCCGGGAGGTCGGGGAGCGAAGCAGCGGCGGGATCGCGTGCGAGGGGGCCGCACGAGACGGCGGCGATGCGGCCGGCCTCGACGAGGACGTCGCCCTCGAAGGCGGGGTCGCCGGTGCCGTCGACGATCGTGGCGTTGCGGATCCAGAGAGGGGACGGAGGAGACGCGTTCTTCGATTGCATGTGATCCTCCTCGGACGCGGCGATCAGCCGAACCAGTACCCCGTCGACCTCAGTTCCGAACCGAAGCGCCACTTCGGATCCTCGCCAGGCGCCCTCTGCAGATCGACGCTCCAAGTCCGATTCCGATCGCGACGAACCACCCGACCGGCACCGCCTCGGCCCCCGCCGACACGATCGCGAGATCCGTCGGCGCGCCCGACAACACCGTCGGCCCCGCCCCGAGCGCCGCCCCCGTCTCCGCGTCGAACGCGCGCACGCCCGCCGGCTCCGGCCAGAAGAGCCGCTCCCCGCTCGGATCGAGGACGAGGCTCGGCGCGAAATAGAAGAGCGAAGTCCCCGCCTCGAGGATCTGCGTGCCGCCGCTCAGGGTGAAGGGATGCAGATGGGATGAGAGGACGATGTCCGTCGCGAAGACGAGCCAGCCGCGCTCGGCGTCGCGCATCACGAAGGGCCCAATGTCGTTGCCGTTGCCGTCTTCGAACTCGCGGCTCGGGATGTCGATCGATTGCAGGGTGTCGAGGTCGACGCGCTCGAGGCCGCCGTCGGCGTTGAGATGGCCGGTCGCGCTGACGAGCAGCGTGCGCGTTCCGGGAATGACCTGCATGGCGAAGCGCGGGGCGGTGCCCTGGAGCTCGATCGCCTGCACGCCGGGGCGCGCGGGATCGGCGTCGACGAGCTGCTCGCTCGCGACGTCGAAGACGGCGAGATATTGCGGCTCGGGCGGGAAGCCGCCGGGGCTGCCGAGCTGGATGAAGAGCCGGTCTTCGTGGAGCAGCATCGACTCCATCGCGAGGGCGTCGCCCATCGTCGCGAGATCGGCCAGATCGACGGCGGGGGCGAACGAGCCACTCGCGAGATCGACGCGCTGCAGGACCGACGAGCCCGCGCACGAGACATAGGCGCGGTCGCCCGACACGAAGGCGACGTCGCGCGGCGCGAGGGCGGCGCCGAGGGCGATCGCCCGGATCGGCGCCCAGGCTTCGGCGTCGATGATCGTCAGCTCGCCGGTCGCACGGCTGAGATGGAGGAGGCGGCCCGGCGCGCTGCGGACGCGGGCGTCCGGCCCGAGGTCGAGGATCGGGGAGACGATCTCGAACGGGGGCTCGAGGCGGAGCGCGGCGACCCGGCCGCCGAGGGCCGGATCATCCCAGGCGACGGCGAGGCGCGCGGGCTCGGCAGCCTGGGATGCGGAGGCGAGTCCGAGCGCGAGGGCCACGATCAGCGCCGTGCGCGCTCGGGACGCGGCCCGGATCGGCGAGCGGGGCGTCGGCATCCGGACATTCTTCCATGCCCGAAGAGGGTCTGCCCGGCGCCCGTCCGCCCGGACGCCCCGCCGGCCGCCATTCGCCGGTCGACGGCCTCGGGGGCCTCGGGGGCCCGTTCGCGAGCCTCGCGGCGCCCGCCCGACAGCGCTGCCGGGCGCGTTACCATGCGCCACCCGAACGCAGCCCGAACCGCCATGAGCCGCCCCGACCCGATGGGCCCGGATGGCCCGTCCCTCTCCAAGGAGCCCCTGCTTTCATGCCCATGCCCAGCAACGTCGGAATCATCGATTGCATGATCGGATTCCCCGCCTCCGACTTCTCGCAGTACGAGTTCATCCGCAAGCAGCTGAAGGATGCGCAGTCGCGCGACGGCTACGACTTCCCCGTCGAATACATGTTCAAGCACGTGCCGAAGGAGCTCTACGGCGCCTCGAACCCGATCGACATCACGCTGCACGAGATGGACAAATACGGCATCGAGCGCGGCCTGATCGGCGTCGGCGGAGACGTCTCGGCGCGCGCGCTGAAGGAGCATCCGGATCGCTTCATCCCGTCGGGCAGCGTCGACCCGAACGAGGGGATGGAAGGCATCCGGCGGATGGTGCGCGAGTACGAGGAGTACGGCGTGCGCGCGTTCGGAGCGTTTCCGGCGGGCTGTCTGCCGCAGGTCGCGATCGACGACGCGAAGTTCTATCCGATCTACGCGAAATGCGTCGAGCTCGGCGTTCCGATCTTCGTCTGCGCGGGGGTGCCGGGGCCGCGGGTGCCGATGGCCTGTCAGCACGTCGAGCGGATCGACCGCGTCATGTACGACTTCCCCGAGCTCGTGTTCGTGACGCGCCATGGCTGCGAGCCGTGGGAGCAGCTCGCGATGAAGCTCATGCTGAAATGGCCCAACCTCTATTATTCGACTTCGGCGTTCGCGCCGCGGCACTACCCCAAGGCGATCATCGACTACGCGAATACCCGCGGCGCCGACAAGATCATCTACGCCGGCTACTTCCCGATGGGCCTCTCGCTCGAGCGCATCATGGGCGACATGCCGAACGTGCCGTTCCGGGACAACGTCTGGCCGAAGTTCCTGCGCGAGAACGCCATGAAGGTGCTGAAGCTTTCATGAGCTCCAGCGACGTTCGTCCCGATCCGAAGGCGCTCGAAGGCGCCGTCGACCAGGTCCGCCAGCTGATCCGGCATCTGCGCAAGACGAAGGCGCCGAAGGCGGATCTCGAGCGCGTCGAGCGCGAGGTCGCGGCGCTCGCCGCGCTGCTCGCGCCCCATGACCATCCCGGTCCCTACGCGCAGGCGGCGCTCGAGGTCGAGGTCGTCGTCCAGAACGGCGGCCCGCCGCTGCATCTCACGCCCGCCGAGTTCTTCCCCTACAGCCCGATCATCGGCCCGCGCAATCCGCTCGCGGCGCCGATCCGCTTCGACGTCGTCGAAGTCGGAGACGGTAAGAAGGAGATCCGCGCCGAGCACGCCTTCGACGCACCCTGGAACGGCCCGCCGGGCTCGGTCCACGGCGGCGTCATCGCCCTCGTCTTCGACGAGCTGCTCGGCTGCATCGGCGCCGTCTCCAACGTCGGCGGCTTCACGGGCACGCTGACGATCGTCTACCGCTCCCTGACGCCCATCGGCAAGCCGGTCCGCATGCGCGCCTGGATCGAACGCACCGAGGGCGTCAAGACCTTCGTCAAGGGCACGATGCACTGCGATACCCCGGCGCCGAACACCCTCTGCGCCGAGGCCGAAGGCATCTTCATCCGCCCGAAGCAATCGATCGTGCAGGACGCGCTCTCGCGGACGGGGCATCGCTAGGCGGGAGAGCCGACGGGCGCGATCGGCGACGCGCGCCTTCGCCTGCGCCTTTGCAGAACGAATCGGGGCGGCGGGCTCGATCATCGAGCCGCGCCGCCCCTTCGAATCCGGTCTTCCGATGCTTCGGCCGCTCAGTCCTTGCGTGCCACCCGCTGCTGCTTCCGGATCTCCTGCGCACAGCGAAGCATCTCGCGCTTGTTCGCGCGCACGAGGTCGCGGTTCGCCGCGCGGAGCTTCGAGAGCGTTCGGCGATCCGCGGCGCCCTTGATGTCGAACTCCCAGAGCGCGTCGCCGAAGCCGCCGGGCACGAGGTCGAGGTCCGTGCTGTCCGGATGCTGGATGTGGACGACGAACTCCGTCGGCGCGAGCGGGTTGAAGATCATGCCCGTGGCCTCGGAGCCCGAGACGCGCAGGGACATGAAATGGTCGATCGACTCGGCGACGCCGTCGGCGTCGAGATCGCGCGCGAACCAGATATCGCCTCCGGTCGACGAGCCGTTCGGGGCGTCCTCGATGATGAAGAGGTTCCCCAGCGCGTCCTGGGCGAGGTTGTCGGGGCTGTTCAGGACCGCGGTCGTCGGCTCGAAGCCGACGTTCTTCGGCGTCTGCGGACCGACGAAGAGCCGGACCTCGGCCTCGTCGTCGCCGAGCATCTCGATCGCGTAGACGGCCTGCTCCGAGGTCGCCGTGAAGTAGACGACCTCGTTGCCGTTGGCGAGGCGCGCGACTTCCATGTCCTCGGGGCGGCCGTAGGGCGTTCCGTTCACTTCGTCCGCCGCGGGGCGGCCGCCGCGCGTATCGCTGTTCGTGCGCGGATCGTTGGTGGGGCCGTTCAGGAAGGGGTCGGCGGTCGTGAGCTTGTGGCCGTCCGCATCCGTGATCGGGACCCAGGTGGCCGGTCCCGTGCGGGGCTGGCCAGCGTTGCTCGCCTCGTTGAAGTTGTCGGCCGGGTTGCCCGCGAAGGCGTCGACGGCGAGCACGAAGGTCTGGCCGACGGTGTAATCGCCGGCGTTCTTCAAGACGAATTTGTAGATCGAGCCCGAGTTCCACTCGTCGATGTAGTAGAGGGTCTTGCGATCGTGGCTGAAGCGCAGGCCCTCGTGCGCCACGTTCGCGATGCTCTCGAGCTCGCGCGTCTCGATCCGGTCGACGGGTGCGAAGGGATTCAGCGTCTCGATCAGCCGGCCCTCGCCGCTCCACTCCTCGGCGACGAAGACCGTGCAGTTCGGCGTGAACGTCGCGGGATCGAAGGCCGCGAAGTCGTTGCTCCAGTCCTCGAGGGCGCCCTGGCCATCGCCGTTCCAGAGCAGCTCGCTGCGGTCGTTGTCGCGGTCGTAGCGGCTGAGGCCCGCCGACCAGGGCGATTCGTGGGGGATGAAGACGTAACGGCCGGTCGAGTCGAAGGCCGCCATGTCCCACATCGACTGCGAGCTGCCGGCGGTGACGTCCTGCTCACCGCTGCCCGGCACCGAGATGTCGGGGGCGCGGCTGATGCTCTGCGTCGGATCGGCTTCGATCTCGCTCATGCTGGTCAGATTGCGCTGGGCGACGCCGGCGGGAACGATCCAGGGCGCGCCGAGCTCCGCCTCGCTGTTGGGCTCGGTGACGGGAGCGGATTCGGTGAGGGGCGTGAAGTAGGGCATCGTGCCCGCGGTCGCGGACGATGCGAGCGCGAGGATCGCGCCGGCGACGAAGGTCGGCCTTGCAAGTCGGGAAGTCATTGATCTCTATCTCCTGTTTGCGGGTTGGGAACGGTCGGATTGGGAACTGCGGGCCAGGCGGTCGTCCGGGCCGCCGGCGATCGGGGACGTCCCGCTCCAATCGAGCCGGATGTCCCAGGCGTAGGCGCGGTCTGCAGGCAGGGTCGGGGCGCTCGCGTTGTCGACGACCTCGTAGACGTTGATCGGGGGCGTCGTCGTCGGGTCGCGGCCGAAGAGGAAGTCCTGGTCCTCGACGATCAGCCGATAGGCCTTGTTCATCTCGAGCGCGCGCTCGCGGGACGGCGTGATGAGCGCGTAGACGTCTTTCGCGGCGGCGACCTTCTCGGCATCGACGACGCCCGGGCGCAGGAACCAGCGCGCCTCCATCTCGGGGTTGCTGCGGAATTCGCCGCCGCCCCCGGCGCGCTCGAGATAGGTCGCGATCTCGCCGCGGGTCTCGCCGAGGCTCGGCGCGTCGGGCATTCCGCGCAGGTCGATGTATCCCCAGCCGGCGGGGCCGTCCATCTTGCGCGCGAAGCTGAAGGTGCTGTCGATCGTCGATCCGATCGAGGTATGACAGCCCATGCAGAAGAGGGTCTCTTCGTGGTTCGCGAAGCGCAGCTGGCCCTGGCGGTTCTCGAGGAAGCCGGCGATGACCCAGCCCATGCCGTTGTCGAAGCCGTAGTCGCCCCGGTCGACGTAGCCCGGCAGGTCGCCGACGATCTTCGCCTGCTTCTCGTCCTCGTAGGCCTCGAAGAGCTGCGGGACGGTCATCGTCCAGCGCTTGCGCATGTAGCGCAGCTCCTTCATGCGGGGCGGGTTGAAGATTCCGCCCCGCGCGTCGACGCCGACGTAGCGGACGGAGTGGAGGAACTCGGTGTCGACCGGGTAGAGGAACGGGCGCTTCAAATGGCGCGCCGCGGCCCCGACCCAGGATCCGGTATGCGTGATCCGGTCGATCCGGCCGAGGGCGCCGTCGCCGTCGAGATCGACGCCGATGGCGTTCTCGTCGACGTCCGCGACGTCGATCTCGCTCATGCCCTTGATGTTGGCCTCGACGAGGGCGAGGTTCGCCTTGTAGACGTCGCGGGAGTAGCGCCCCTCGCGATCGGTCCGGAACGGTTCCGGGAGGCGGATCATCACGTCGTCGGTCGCGCCGTTGGTCGGCCAGAACGTGCTCGGCATCGGCTTGTAGCGGAAGGCGACCCAATGGCTGCCATCCTTCGCGAAGCCCTCGGCGTCGAAGGCCTCCGCCGCGAGATGGAGATTCGCGAGATCGGGGACGTAGCCCTTGAATCCCGCCTCGCGCAGCCGGGGCGCGAGGTCGGTGTAGTTCTCGCGGGCGACCCATTCGAGGATCGCCGCGTCCGAGATCGCGGCGACGCGCTCCCGGCGGTCCTCGAAGAGGTTCTTCCAATGGTTCCGGAGCGCGACCTCGCTGAAGCTGTAGACGCGCTGGAGCGCGCCGTCGTCCATCGCGTTGGGCCGCTTCGGAAGGGCGGCCTGATGGCAGACATAACATGGATTGTGCTGCCCTTCGGTGCGCGTGTAACACATCGGCGGGATGATCGCTTCGCGGTTGTACACGGTATGCACGGGATGGACCGGCGGCCGCGCGGGCACGACGGCGTCGTCGCTCCGCAGCAGCGCGAGCACGTCCTCGAAGGAATGCCGCGCCTCGGGACGGTCGGTCGCGACGGTCCTCTCGGCGTCCACCCGAGGCGCGACCGACTCGCCACGACCGCCCGCGCCGGCGGACTCCGCATTCGGCGCAGCGAGTAGCAAGGTCCCGATCAGCGCGGCGCCGGTCATCGAGACCGCGCCCGCGATCTGCTTCGCCCATTCGCGAGCGCCCTCGATCGAAGGGTCCCGCCGGAGATCTCGCCGCTCGCGCATCATGATCCGTTCGTCGCTCCGCAGAAGTCGCGGCAAACTAGAAGGCACCTGCGACGGGGCGATGCGCTGCGCGTGACGTTTTCGGCGGGCTCGATGACGAAAGGAGGCAAGATGAAGGCGCCGTCGACGGAGCCCGGCGTGATCGAGGTGCGGCTTCGCGAGCTCTCGCAGCTCTTCAACTCGCTCGATCCGTCTCCATTCCACGAGCGCGAGCTCGACGACGACGCGGACGACTACATCGTCGGCTGGGCCCGCGAGCTGCCGAAGCCGGCGAAGATCCGGATCGTCATTCATCTGCCCGAGGCCGAGGCCCGGCGCGCCGAGGAGCGCGGCATCGAAGCGGCGCTCGTCAATCATTTCGCGGAGCGCGCCGCCTCGGTCGAACGCGAGCGGCGCGAGCTCTCGCGCCTCGGCACGCGCTACCTGGCGATCGGCCTCTGCGTCCTGCTCGTCTGCCTCGGCGCGAGCCAGCTCGCGCACGCCCACCTCGGCTCGGGTCCGCTCGCACGGGCGCTCGAAGAAGGCCTCGTCCTGTTGGGTTGGGTCGCGAACTGGCGGCCACTCGAGACTTTTCTCTACGACGGCTGGCCGCTGCGCCGGCGGCTCGCGCTCTACCGGCGCCTCGCGGCGGCGGAGGTCGAGATCATGGGGCACTGAGCGGAGCGTCTCGACGCCCGGACATCCAGGCCCCGGTCGGGACAGGCGCCTAGCTTCGCGCCTCGCGCGCGAGGGCGACGAAGACGTCGCGCGCCTCCTTCGCCGCGACGTCCCGGCCGAAGGGGACGTAGCGGAGCGCGTCCGGCGCCTGCGTGCGGACGAGGAAGCCCGCCGTCTCGACCGCCGTGATCCGCGCTGCGCCCGGGCGCTCGCCGACGCGGGCGGCGACGATGTCGCGCAGGGCGTCCTCGTGGTCGGCGTTCATGTGTTCGATCACGAATGCCGCGCCCTCGCGCCAGCCCTGCCCGAGCGGATCGATGCAGAGCGCGCCCGGCGCCTCCCAGCGGATCGCCCCGAAGCCGCCGATCGCGCGGACCTTCAGCGGCTCGAGCGCCCAGAACGCGAAGTCGTGGGTCTCCGCGTAGCCCTCGGCGCCCGGGACGCGCGCCGCATAGCGGGCGAACAGCTCCTCGAGCTCGGCCCCCGCCGCCTCGATCCGGTTCGCGCGCGCGACGGCCGTGAACCGCCAGCTCGCCTGCGCATCGCCCGAGGCGGCTCCCGCAGCGACGGGATCGCGCACGAAGAGCGAGCAGCGGGGATCGCGGACGAGGTTCTTCGTATGCTGCGCGATCGCCGAGAGGTAGACGAAGGGCGTCCCGTCGGAACGCAGGGCGAAGGGCGTGAGGGAGCCGAAGGGAAAGCCCTCGAGGCCGGGCTCGGCGGCGAGGGTGCAGAGGGTCGCGTCTCGGGTGGTGAGGAAGGCGGTGCGGAGGTCGGACATGAGGGGAGTCTGGCGTGGGGCTTCGGGTGGGGCAATGCACGGGAAGGAGGCGAGCTGGGTCAGGCGTGCCCTTCGAACTCGGGGAGCGACTGGCGTTG
Organism: Myxococcota bacterium; assembly: GCA_041389425.1. Taxonomy (GTDB): domain Bacteria; phylum Myxococcota_A; class UBA9160; order UBA9160; family UBA4427; genus UBA4427. Next base: position 50,870 of record JAWKRX010000008.1, on the reverse strand, counting down.
ACCGCGGCTTGTGTTGCTGGACGCAGAAGCTGGTGATTTCGGTAGGATGGCTTCGCGAATATGCCAGACCAGAACGCCGGAGTCGGGTGAGCCTGGCGGGTCTGTCCACTCGTAGTCAGGCAGCGTCGGTTGGAAGCACACGCAGACTCGTTCGGACTGCTCGCCGAGCTCGCGATCGCTCTCGCGGGCTTCGCTGGTGTTTCGGCAGCGTTCGCGGGTCGATCCCGCTCTTACGAGCTCCTGGAGCGAACGAGGGTGCTCGCGCTCTTCGTCAATTCAGGAGCGATGCTCGCTGGCTGTGGCGTCGCGCATTCGCTGCTGCTTGCGGGCGCACCACCCGACACGACGTTCCGACTTGCGAGCCTGGCAACCGCCATGGTCCTCATTGCCTTCGCTCTTCCGGCTGTACTCCGAGTCTATCGAGCGGCTCAGGCCCCCGATTCGACGGTGGAAACCTGGGCCGTTTATCTCACCACCGGTTACCTGCTGCTATCGATGCTGGTTCTCGCCGCGAACGTCTGGATGGGCACAGCCCATCTGCTCGTCGGGACCCTTTGGATTCTGCTCGTGTACGGATTGTGGATGTTCTCTCGTCTTCTGACCCTTTCAGACTGAGCCCTTGCTCACGCCGCCCAACAATGCGATCAGGACGTCGTCGTTCTGGCAAGGTGATCGGGCTGTCTTGGCAGCTCTCGCGTTTGCAGCGCCCGGTCCAGGGGGCCTCTTCGTCCTCCACTGGTGCCAGAACAAAGTTCAAGACGGCGGCTTCGAGTCGTTCTCCATCCACTCGACAGGCATGCTCCCGCTCGAAGCCGCCGAGGGGTTTCGACTCGTCGGTGCCACGGCCTACGCCGACCTTTCCGACGATTGAATGCAGAGGGACGAGCCTTGGCAGAGCCCGTAGCGGGCTTCGCCTAACGCTAGGCCTGCGGTCTCCGGGGCCTTGGAAGCCGGCGGCTCGAGCGGCCTCGCAGCGATCTGGGTACCCTCGCCAAGACCATGCAGGAGCGGCTCGCCGTGGATCCGCGACCCGTCAGACCGCATGACGAAGGAGCGAGATGCGCGCAGCGATCGTGGCGTGGCTCGGCATCGGAACCGTCCTCGCGCTCCTTGCGCAAGTGCTGTTCGAAAACCTCTGGGTCCTGGCCGCCGTTCCCGTACTCGTCTGGGCGGTCTCCGGCTTGATTCTCCTCGTACTCGCTCTGTGGCGTGCCCGGCAGGGGGAGCAACGGCGGCGCCACTTGCTGTTGAGCATTGCGGTCGCCCTCGGATTGCTGCTCTTCTTGCCGGCCGCCCGGGTGGGCAGCTGGGTCACCGCCACGATTCGATTCGTCGTGCAGCGCGCGACCTATGAAGCAATCGTCGCTCGCGAATCCTCCGCTCCGTCGGCAGAAGGCCTCCATGATTCCGGTGGCCTCCGCTACGTCATGGACCTGGGACCGCCTCTTCGCATCGCTTTCATCTGGCCTGGTGGCCTCATCGACAACTGGTGCGGCGCAGTCTACGACCCCTCAGGCGTCGTCATGCGCTCCAGCGACTTCGATGGCGATTGGGCGACCTGGCACGACCAGGTGCCGACCTCGGTGATCGAACTCTTCGGAGGCGACCTCGTCCACTGCGAGGAATTGGCGGCTCCCTACTACCACTGCTGCTTCACCTAGTTCGAGGTGTGCGGTCCGACAAGACGTTGCAGCAGACGCGACGACGCTGTGCCGCCATCGTGCGTGTTGGAATTGCGAAGTTCCGGGTGCTCAGTTCCGCAGTGGGCGTTTGTGCATCCCCGCCGAATGCCGATCCGGTGGATCCCGCGGCGCCACACCCCTGAAGCCCGAGCGCCTCCGAGAGCCCTGCGCTGGCCTCACCCGAGCCCGGTGCCTCTCTCTCTCTCTCTAGACATCCGCTCCTGCCCAAACCGCTTTTCCTGCCCGCCCATCCATGAGATGCTCTCCCCGCACCCCCGCCGCCCGAGAGGAGACCGCCATGAACAGGGCCCAGCAGAAGTTCGGCGAGCCGATCGAGATCGTTCGGAAGAAGGTCTTCCCGACCATGAACGGGATGGTCCAGGACTTCATCCGGCAGGCGCCGTTCGTCGTGCTCGCGACCGCGAATGGCGCGGGCGACTGCGATGCGTCGCCGAAGGGCGGACGGCCCGGCTTCGTGCGCATCGTCGACGAGAAGCGTCTCGTGCTGCCCGACATCGCGGGCAACAACTTGTTCCAGTCGTACGAGAACCTCGAGACGAATCCCAAGGTCGGGCTGCTCTTCCTGATCCCGGGCTGCGACTGGACGGTGCGCGTGAACGGGCGGGTCTCGCTGCTCGAGGCGGAGGGCGGGCGGCTGCAGGGCATCGCGTCCGAGGTCTTCGATCCGGACGACAACACGCGCGTCCTGCAGGGCCTGCTCGTCGAGGTCGACGAGGCGCTCTCGCATTGTCCGCGGGCGTTCACCTTCTCGCGGCTGTGGAACACCGACGGGATCGGCGCAACGAAGGCCACGAATCCCAATCGCTACTGGCTCGGCCGCTGGCGCGACGAGATGGCCCGGACGGATGCTCCGCCGCTCGTGCTCGAGGGCGACTGGGCGGATGCGGATCGCTAGGAGCCTGACCCAAGATGGCCGCGCGGCGCCGTCCCGCTTCCCGCCTCGCTCCGCACCACCGGCCAGAACAGCTCCTCCCGCCAGTCGAAGCGGCCCGGCAGGCCGAAGCGCTCCTGCCGCGCGCGGGGGATCTTCGCCGTTCCGAAGAGCATGTCGAGGAAGAAGAGCGTGACGGCGTAGTTGCCGCGCAGGTTGGCGTGGCGGCCGAGGCCGTGGTGGGCGTGATGCGTATCGGGGAGGGTCACGACCTTCTCGAGCCCGTTGAAGACGGTGTCGAGCGCGGGCACGCGGCGCAGCGCGAGATCCCAGCGATAGGGCGTGTGGGTGAGCGCGTTGACGGCGAACTCGATGAGCGAGCAGGCGGCGAAGACTTCGAACATCCCGAGGTGGACCGCCAGCGCGCCGATCCAGACCTGCGGGAGCATCAGCGTCCAGAAGATGTTGTAGCGGTAGAGCACGAGGGCGTTGAGATCCTCGGCGCTGTGGTGGGTGCGGTGGAATTTCCAGAGCCAGCGCTTCTCGTGGGACCAGCGGTGGAGCCAGTAATGCGCGAGCTCCTGGGCGAGAAAGAGCGGCGGGAACGCCAGCCAGAACGAGACGTCGGCGAACGCGCCCTGGGTCTGCGGGAAGACGCGGCCGAAGAGCAGCCCCATCACGAGCGCAACGACCGGGCCGGCGAGCAGCGCATGGCTCGCGATCCCCGCGAGCGCGAAGCCGCGGCCCTTCCAGGCTTCGGGCTTCGAGCGGTGGAACCCGCCGAGGGCTTCGGCGACGAGCATGCCCACGAACATCACCAACACCACCAGCCCGACCATCGCTTGATCCGTCATCGCTCCGCTCCCCGCTTCGAGTCCTGCTGCCCGTCCGTTTTCGATGCCTGATTCGCGCGGTGCTTCGAGCTTCGCTGCGGGCCCTGCTTCGGGCCGCCGCGTCGACCGGCCTTCCCCGCCTTCATCGCGCGGCGATCGATTCGTCCACCGACGTCGCGAGGCACCAGGCCTGCGTCTCGCGCCGCGGCGCCTGCAATCCGCCGACGAGGAACGCGACCAGCGTGTTCGCCTGCTCGCGCACCCGCTCGGCGGACCAGCGCGTCGGCGCCCGGCGCCGCTCGTGGGCCCACTGCGCGACGGCGTGGTTCAAGGTCAAGCCGAGCAGGTTCAGGCGCTGGTCGATGTCGTCCGCGTTGGCCGCATCCACGGCGCGGCGCAGGCGCTCGGCCGTCCAGTGGAGCGACTGGGCCCGGTCGCGATGCTCGGGGAACAGGAGATCGTTGCGCTGCTGGCTGAAGAGCTGGGAGACGAGGTTGACGTAGTAGCTGGCCTCCGGCGGGCCGCTCAGCAGCTCGACGAAGGGCAGGACGAGCGCCTCGACCAGCGCGTGGACGTTGTTCTCGAGGCCCTGCTGCTCGAGATCCGAGAGCAGCCCCTGCCGGCGCTGATTCAGGGGCGTCTGGCGGAGGTCGAGGATCGCCTCGATGACGCCCTGCTTGCTCTCGAAGTGGTATTGGAGCGCGGAGTTGTTGCGCTGGCCGGCCTCCGCGCTGATGCGGCGGACCGAGACGGCGTCGACGCCCTCTTCGGCGAAGAGCCGCTCGGCGGTCGTCAGCAGCTTCAGGGCCGTCGGATTGTCGCTGGAGGCGGGCACGGGGCAGATTTAAGACGACTGCCTGAATTAAGTCAAGTGTCTTGATCGAGCGGCGCACCGGCGCGGCGGACCACCGGGCCGGGGCGCCACCGAGGCGGGACCGGGGGGCGGCCCAGGCGGCGCCAGACTGTCGGGATCGGACTCTGGCCGCCGCGGTGTCGGCGAAAGGGGCTCGCGAAACGCGGTCCGCAGGCTGCGCGCCGGATATGTTGCCGGCCGTGCTGCGATGCCGGGGGGCGAAGCGGTCCTGCGCCCGAGAGGCTGGATGATCCGACGATGCGGGTGATGGTGACGGGCGGGACAGGCTTCGCCGGCTCGCATAGCGTCCGGGCGTTCGTCGCCGCGGGGCATTCGGTGCGGCTGCTCGTTCGCGATCCCGGGAAGGTCCGGCGCGTCTTCGATCCCCACGGCATCGGCATCCCCGAAAAAGACGTCGTCGCCGGCGACATCACCGACGCCGATTCCGTCGAGCGCGCGATGGCGGGCTGCGACGCGGTGTTCCATGGCGCCGCGCTCGTCGAGATGAAGCGCAAGATGGCGTCGCGCGTCCTCGCGACGAATCGGCGCGGGGTCGAGCTCGTCGTCGGCGGGGCGGTGAAGCGCGGGCTGCCGAGCATCGTCTACGTCTCGAGCATGTCGGTCTTCTTCGTGCCCGGCTGCGGCCCGCTGCATCTCGACATGCCGATCGCGCCGGGCACGACCGCCTACGCCCAGAGCAAAGCCGAGGCGGAACACACGATCCGCCGCTGGCAGGCCGAGGGCGCGCCGATCCGCGCTTCCTATCCGACCGGCATCGTCGGCCCCGACGACCCGGGCCTCTCCGAGGCGAACCAGGCCGTCTACACCTTCCTCAAGCAGACCGGCGTCAATACCTCGAGCGGCTTCCAGATCGTCGACGTCCGCGATCTCGCCGCGCTCCACGTCGCGCTGCTCGAGCTGCCCGGCGGCCCCCAGCGTTATGCCGCCGCCGGGCCGATGTACACCTGGCCCGAGACCTATCGCATCCTCGACGACGTCACCGGCAAATGGATCTGGCGCTTCCCCGTGCCCGGCCCGCTGTTCCGGGCGCTCGGCACCGTCGGCGACTGGATCAAGCACGTCTACGATTTCAGCTTCCCCCTCTCGCGCGACGCGATGGAGTACGCGACGCGCTGGCCCGGGACCTCGGCCGAGCGCACGACCCGCGAGCTCGGGATCCGCTTCCGCGACGCCCACCAGACCTACGCCGACACGTTGCGCTGGCTCTACGAGGCGGGGCATCTGAGCGCGCGGCAGGTCGGGAAGCTCGCGGACCGAAATCCGCGAGGCTGACGACGGAAGCGCGGCCCTCCGCCGCGGCCCGGCTTGCTGGTCCCTCGCATGCGGATGTGATACCCCCTCGCGATGAAGCCGACGAAGCTCTTCGAGCGAAGCGCGCCCGTGCGTGCGCGGACCCGTCCGATCGGGCGCGGCTCGACGCTGATCGCGTGTCTGCTCGCGGTGTTCGGCTTCGCGTTCTCGGCGGATTCCGGCGGGCCTTCCGGCGCCAGCGATTCCGCGCCGATCGAATGCGAGAGCTCCGAGTCCGAATCCTCGAGCGGCGATTCGTTCGAGGAGTCCCAGGCGACGCAATTGATCCGGCGGCTTCGGCCCCGGGATTTCGAGCGGGCCTCCCGCTTCGACGCGCCCGCGTTGGCCGCCGTCGCGTGCCGCGAGGCATCGCCGATCGCGGCAGCGCGGCCCGCGATGTCGTGGCCTGCAGGCCGGGATCTCCTGATCCGCCAGCAACGTTTCCTGATCTGATTCTCCTCCGTCTCCGCGCCTGAACCCGTGCGGCCCGTTCGAGGGCCCGCGCGCGGATCTTCGTCCGGCTTCGCAAACCGCTGCGTGTCCATCTTCCGAGCGATCCGACTCGGCGGCGGCGCGGCGCGGCGTGCCCGGGCCCCCGAACGGAGGAGCCTTGCCTTGAACCATTCAGTCGATCTCGCGGCGCCGAACGCCGACGACGGACTCACCTTCACCGGCCGCTTCGCCGGCGGGCTGCGCGGCGATATCGCCCGGCGAAGGCCCCACGTATTCGACGATTTCCGTCAGGGCTTCCATCCGAAGGTGCTGGCCTCGGTGCTCTTCCTCTTCTTCGCCTGCCTCGCGAACGCGATCGCCTTCGGCGGCCTGACCGACATCGTGACGAACGGCAGCATCGGGACGACGGAGATGATCCTCGCGACCGCCGCCGGCGGCATCGTCTTCGCCCTCTTCGGCGGCCAGCCCCTCACGATCCTCGGCGGCACGGGCCCGATCGTCATCTTCACGGGCCTGCTCTACGTCGCCTGCGAGCAGCTGGGGCTGCCCTTCCTCGCGACCTATGCCTGGACGGGCATCTGGTCCGGCGTGTTCCTGATCCTCTGTGCGCTGACCGATGCGAGCGCCCTGATGCGCTACTTCACGCGCTTCACCGACGAAATCTTCGCGAGCCTGATCGCCGTGATCTTCATCGTCGAGGCGATCGCCTCGATGGCCGGCCCGTTCGGCGCGGATCCGCCGAGACTCTCCGTCGCGCTGCTCGGTGTCGTCTTGAGTCTCGGAACGTTCTCCATCGCGCGGACGCTGAAGGGCGCCGCGCAGACGCGTTTCCTGGTCGGCACGGTCCGGAGCTTCCTCGCCGATTTCGGGCCGACCATCGCGATCGCCGCGATGACGCTCGTCGCGCTCTCCCTGCCGGAGATCCGGCTCGCGGTGCCCGCGATCCCCGAGCGCTTCGGGACGACGGACGGGCGGCCCTGGCTGGTCGATCTCGCCACGATCCCGACCTGGGCGATTTTTGCGAGCATGGTCCCCGCCCTGATGGCGACGATCCTGCTCTTCCTGGATCAGAACATCACGACCCGCCTCGTCAACGCCCCGGGCAACAAGCTCCGCAAGGGTGCGGGCTTCCATCTCGATCTCCTGATCGTCGGGTTGGTCGTCGCGATCGGCTCGCTCTTCGCCCTGCCGTGGATCGTCGCGGCGACGGTCCATTCGCTGAACCACGTGAAGAGCCTCGCGACGACCGAGGTCGTCGATGCCGGCGGTGTGCAGCGCGAAGTCGTCCGGTCCGTGCGCGAGACGCGGGTCTCGGGGCTCGCGATCCATGCGCTGATCGCCTGCTCGATCCTGATCCTGCCGCTGATCCAGCTGATCCCGATGGCGGTGCTCTTCGGGCTCTTCCTCTTCATGGGCTTCAACACGCTCGCCGGCAATCAGCTCTGGGATCGCTTCCTGCTCTGGTTCACCGATCCGAAGCTCTACCCCGAGACCCACGCCGTCCGCCGTGTCCCGATCCGCAAGATCCATCTCTTCACGCTGATCCAGGTCGCGGGCCTCGTCGCGCTCTGGATCCTGAAGGCGAGCCCGCTCGGCATTCTCTTTCCCGTCCTGATCGCGCTGCTCGTCCCGCTTCGCCTCGCGCTCGGACGCTGGTACAGCGAGCGCGAGCTCGAAGCGCTCGATCCCGACGAAGAGATGGAGGAGATGGAAGGCGTGCTCGCCGGAGGGGACGTCCATGGCTGAACCGCCGCCTGCGAAGGAAACGGATCCCACCCGAACGCCGCCCACGGAGACCGCGAACATGACCCTGCGCTCGATCTTGATTCCCCACGACGGCTCCGCCCTGTCCGGCGCGATCGTCGAAGCCGTCGGTCCGCTGCTCGTTCGCCATGGGGAGCGAGCCGTCGGCGTCACGCTGCTGCATGTCCGGGACGGTTCGATCGAGAGCAGCGCCGAGCTGGAGTCGGCGGAGAAACGGCTCGCTGCCCTCGGCGCGGAAGTGACGGTCGTCGAGCGGACCTCGAAAGATGCGGCCGGAGCGATCGTCGATTGCGCGCGCGAGACGCGGCCCGACCTCGTCGCGATGTCGACCCACGGGCGTGGCGGGCTCGATCGCTTCGTCCGCGGGAGCGTCGCCGAGCGGGTCCTGCGCGCCTGTCCGGCCCCGCTCTGGATGGTCAACCCGCGGACGCAGAGCGGAAAGGTCGTCTCTTCGATCCTGGTGCCCCTCGACGACTCGGAGCTCGCGGCGCGCATCCTCGATCCGCTGATCCCGATCGCCCGGGCCTTCGGCGCGCGGGTGACTCTTTTTTTTGTCGACTGGATCGCGGCGACGGATACGCCGTCCCAGGCCGCGAAGCGACGCGAGGCACGCGAACGCGACGTGCGCGAATGGCTCGCGGAGCCTTATGCGAGGCTCGAAGCCGCGGGGCTCTCGGCCGCGGTCCGCATCGTCCAGGGCGACGTCGCCGAAGAGATCCTGCGCGCGGCCGAGCCGGGCGCCTTCGATCTGCTCGCGATGTCGACCCACGGACGGTCCGGCGCGAGCCGCTGGCTGCTCGGATCGGTCGCGGAGAAGTTGCTGGCGCAATGTCGGATTCCGGTCTTCGTGCATCCGGCGCGGGATCCGGGCGGGCGATGAGGCGCGGCACCACCGCTGAAGCTGGCGTTCAGCTTCCAACCCCCGCGATCCGCGCGAGCAGCGCCGCGAGCGCATCCGGGCGCGCGAGGAAGGGCGAATGGTCGCCCGGGATCTCGTGGATCTTCGCGCCCGTGCGCGCAGCGAGCGCGCGCTGCGAGGACGGCAGGATGATCGGATCGCCCGCGCAGACGACGTAATCGGTCGGGCGCTCCCGCCAGGCGGCGCGCTCGATGCGCTCGCCCGGGCGACCGGTATTGCCCGGCCGAAGCCGCAGCGCCGCGGCGGCCGCGTCCGCCGGCGCTGCATCGGGATAGAAGAGAGCGCCTGCCCGCGCGGCGTCGACTTCGAGCGAGCCATCGGGGCGGCCGCGCAGGGCGGTGAGGAAGCTCTCGGCGATCTCGACGGGACCGCCATTCGGCGACTCGCCGTCGTCCGGCGCGAGGGCGCAGAGCAGCACCAGGCGCCCGACGATCGGATGATTCCCCGCGACCGTCACCACCGCGCCGCCATAGGAATGCCCGAGCATCAAGACCGGGCCCTCGCTCCGATCGCCGCGCTCGGTGGCGAGCCGATCGAGGACCGTTCGAACGGCCGCCGCGTCCTCGGCGAGGGAGGTCAGCGGAAGCTCGGGCGCAGTCACGGCGATGCCGCGCTCACGCAGCGGGCCGATCAGCGGATCGAAGCACCAGGGGCCGTGGAAGGCGCCGTGGACGAGAACGAAATGAGTCATCGCGAGCGCTCCTCCCGTCGGCCGATCCGGCCCGCTGCTTCCGGCGCGCATCCGCGCCGCGCCGCGAGCTTCGCGGCTAAGCTCGGCCCATGCAACGCATGCTCGTCGTCCTCGGGCTCGCGCTGGTCGTCGCCGGTCTCGCCTGGCCCTGGCTCTCGAAGCTGCCGCTCGGGCGACTGCCCGGCGATCTCGTCCTCGATCGACCGGGCTTCAAGCTCTTCGTCCCCTTCACGACCCTGCTGATCGCGAGCTTCGTGCTGAGCTTCATCGCCTGGTGCCTGCGTCGCTGAGTCGCCGCAGCCTCCGCCTCCGCCAGGCATTCCCGATCGATCGCACGACCCGCTCGAGCCAGGGCAGCCGCCGCGTCTCGACCCGCACGCCCTCGCGGTACACCTCGATCCGATCCCCCGCGACCCGCTGCTCGACCCCGTCGGCCAGCAGCACGCGGAACGGCCGATCGGGATCCATCGGATCGCCGGTATCGCTGATGCGCACGGGCATCGAGCCGCGATGGCGCTCCGCGATCGCCTGCAGCGCGGGCGAGGCGTCGAAGGCGCCCGGCCAGGCTTCGCGGATCGCGAGGCGCAGTCCGACGCCCATCGTCTCGAGATCGACGACGCCGCCGGTGCGATCCGGGCGCTCGTCGTCTTCGAGCCCGCCCTGAAGCCAGAGGCAGCGATAGGCGCGGCAGATCGGAGGGCGTGTCGCGTGGATCGCGCAGCCCTGCACTCCGCGTTGGTGCAGACAGTCGCGGCCCGCCGGCTTTGCGAGCTCTTCGACGCGCAGGATCGTGCAGCAGAGGGAGCAGGTGCCACACGCCCGCGAAGCCGCCCGGCGCTCGCGTTCGAGATCTCGTCCGAGCTCGGCCATCGCCGCTCCTGAAGCGTGTCTCGGGGCAGGCCTCGCGCGCCACGCGCGTCGCGGGCGACCGAGCCTGGGCTCCGCGAGCGACACGCGCGGACCCTTCGCGGGCGGCGCGCTCAGGCCTCGAGCGAGCTCGCGCCGCCGGTGGACCACATCGACGCCGTCACCTTCAGGCTCGGGCGATCCTTGCGCTTCTCGATCTGCTCGAAGATGCGCTGGTAGCCGGTGTGCTGGATGAGCCAGCGGCCGTCGCGCCGGACGTAGCGATCTTCGTAGAACGCGGCGCCGGAGATCACGATGTCGTAGTCGGTATCGAGGACGTAGTCCTCGAGCTTCCAGCGCCCTTCGGCGGTATCGGGACCGGTCAGCGTGATCTCGGGCTGGTGGACGCTATGCGTCGAGTGGAATCCGGGCTTGTCCATGCCCTTGCGCAGCCAGGCGACGATCGCGTCGCGACCTTCGTGGGTGTAGTGGCCGGCGCTGTAGGAGCAGGTCGCCTCGGGGACGAAGAGCGTCTTCATCTCGTCCCAGCCCTTCGTGTCGACGCAGCGCATGTAGGCGTATTTCAGGCGCTTGATCGCCTCGAGGTCGAGCAATTGCTGGAGGGTCGTCGGCGGCGCGGCTTCGTGCGGGGCGGTCATGGGAGCTCCTGTGCTGTCGGGCGGCTTCGGCGGCGCGCGGGGGGCGCGGCGCCGGGGCGCGCGGTCTAGATGTCGGCGCCCGACGGGCCGCCGGAGCCGAAGAAGACGAGCAGCGAGAGGTCTTCCTCGATGTCGACGAATTCGTGGTCCGTGTCGGCGGGGACGTAGAGGATCGAGCCGGGGCGGATCGCGGTCGACTGGCCGGCGATGATCATGCGCGCGCGGCCCTTGATCACGAAGTAGACCTCGTCCTCGTCATGGGCGCTCTGGGTATCCCGGGCCTGCGTTCCGAGGCGATAGACGCCGCAGGAGAGCTGGGGCACGCGCAGGAACTCGAGGTAGGGCTTTCCGCGCTGCTCGCTCTTCGCGAGCATCTCGGCGAGGTCGAAGTTCTTCCAGCTCGCATCGGCCATGGCGCGCCTCCGATGCGCGCACGCTAGCACGGCCGATCGGCGCGACATCGAAGCCCGCCGCGCAGCCCCGGCCGCTTCGGGCGCCGCGAGCGGCGCGCACGCCGGGCCGCGACCCGACACGGATCGCTGCGCTCCGCCCCTGTCGGCGGACGTCCCGGAGCGGCATGCTTCCGGCCGTGCCCACCGACCGCCCCATCGCCCCGCCGCCGAACAAGGTGCTGAACGCGATGCTCGCCCTCGCGTCGGTGGTGATCATCGTCGCCGGGCTGAAGGCGGCGACCCCGATCCTGGTACCGTTCCTGCTCGCGAGCTTCATCGCCCTGCTCTCGTCGCCGGCGCTCTTCTGGCTGCGCGCGCGGGGGCTGCCGAACTCGATCTCGCTCTTCGTCGTGCTCTCGGGCCTGCTCGGCATCGGCGCATTCTTCGGCGGGCTCCTGTCGAGCTCGATCAACGAGTTCACCCGCATGCTGCCGTCGTATCAGGCGCGCTTCGGCCGCGCGCTCGTGGATCTGATCGGACAGCTCGCCGCCTACGGGATCGATTTCGGCGCTTCGCCGGAGGAAGCGAACCCCTTCGACCCGGAGACGACGCTCGGCATCGCCGGCAATCTCGCCGGCAGCCTCGGCACGCTCGTCAACAACGCCTTCCTCATCTTCCTCACCGTCTTCTTCATCCTGCTCGAAGCCGCGAGCATCCCGCGCAAGATCCAGGAGGCGTTCGGGATGTCGCCGACCCTCGACGGCCAGGTCGCCGAGGTCGCGACGGCCGTGCGCCGCTATCTGGTGATCAAGACGATCGCGAGCTCGGTGACGGGCCTGATCGTCTACGGCGGATTGGTGGCGCTCGGCGTCAAGTTCGCGCCGCTCTGGGGCCTCGTCGCGTTCCTCCTGAACTTCGTGCCCGCCGTCGGCTCGATCATCGCCGCGCTGCCGACCGTCGCCCTCGCCTTCGTCGACGGCGGCCCCGAGCTCGCCATCGCGGTCGCCGTCCTCTACCTCACGGTCAACGTCACGATCGGCAACTTCATCGAGCCGCAGGTGCTCGGGCAGGGCGTCGGGCTCTCGCCGCTGATCGTGGTGACTTCGCTGGTCTTCTGGGGCTTCGTGCTCGGACCGGTCGGGATGGTGCTCGCGGTGCCGCTCACGGTGATCCTTCGGATCGCCCTCGACAACCAACCGCAGACGCAATGGCTCGCGGTGCTGCTCGGGCCAGCAGTGCCGAAGGCGAGGCGCGCGGTGGCGAGCAGCGGGGTCGCGGCGGACGAGGGCGTCTAGCGAGCGACCGCGGGGCGTTCTCGCGAGGGGGGCGGGGGCCGCTACTCGTTCACGATGAACGGCATCCTTCCCGTGCCGTCGCCGGTCACGATGATCTTGCTGTTCGGCGAGGTCGCGAGGCCCTTCAGCATCTGGATCTGGTTGTAGCGGAGCTGGCGCTCGGTCAAGGACGAGTTGATGATGTCCTGCGCCTGCTTGACGCCCTCCGCCTCGATCCGCATGCGCTCGGCCTCGCGCTTCTGCTTTGCGATGACGAACTCCATCTGCAGCGCCGCCTGCTCGGCGTTGACCTTGTCCTGGATCGCGACGGACATCGACTGCGGCAGCAGGATGTCCTTCAAGAGCACGGCGTCGACGACGAAGCCCTGATCGCCGATGTGACGGGTCAGTTCGTCCTTCATGACCTGCTCGACCTTCTTCCGCTCGATCGCGTAGAGCTCCTTCGCATAGTACTTGGAGCTGACTTCGCGAGCCGTCGCCAGAAAGTTGCTGAGCACGATGACCGGCTCGTAGCCGGGACCGAACTGCGTGTAGACCCTTCGGACCGCCTCCGGGTCGACGTGGTAGAGGAGCGTGATCTGCGCGTCGACCGAGAGGCCTTCCTTCGTCGGGAGGGGCAGCGTCTCGTAGATCTCGACGGTTCGGACGTTGGTTTTCACGATGCGTGTGAAGCCCGGCATGAAGAGATGCGGGCCATTCTCGAGCCGGTCGGGCGTGAGCCGTCCCATCGTCTGTCGGAGGGCGATCTCGCCCGGACGGACGATGGTGCAGCCTGCGTGGCCTGCCAGGCAGAGCGCGCCGAGCGCGACGCCGAGGAGACGACGGGATGAATCCGACGCGAACCGCGATCGTGCCATGAATCGATCCTCCGATGAGGGGAAGGCCAACCGAGGCGGGACCGTCGTAGGGCGGCGGGGGTCCGTCTGCTCTTCCCGTTCCCCTTTTTGCTCGCTTTCCGTTCGATGGGCGGGAACGCGCGGGCGACTGCCCGCGGTCGACGCCTTCGGCACCCCATCCGGGCCTCCGGTTCCGTCGCAGCCGACCGTGCCCCGGAGCGCGCGATGAACCCGCCCCGGCCACACCCGAATCGCTGGTCGACCTTCGTTCGGACATTCCGTCCGGGCCGATCGGCTCGCTCCTCGATGTTATTCCGGAGGCGGAGCGCACCGAGTCCGCGCTGGTCGTTGCCGGGCCGAGGTCCTATCCTCCGTCGCGCACGGCCGCCTGCTCACGCCGGCGCCGCGCGGGGCCCGAGCCGAAGGTCGTCTTCCGCTCCCGGCATGGGGCGCGTGACGACGCCTCGGCTCCCGGCTTCGAGGAAGGCCCGTAGTGCCATGAGCCTGCGTTTTCGTCTCGGCCTGATCATTTCCCTCTCGATCGTGGTCTTTTCGCTGGTCATGGCGAAGATCGTCGTCGACGAGGCCCGTCACGCGATCCACGAGGAGATGGAGGCGGGGACGAAGATCACGCGTCAGCTCCTCTCGTCGGTTCTGTCGAGCGGATCCTTCCTCGTGCAGAACGAAGATCCGAGCGACGCGATGCGCTCGTTCCTCCATGGCCTGGGCCGAGTCCGCTCGACCGAGATTCGGCTCATCCGGGACGACGGCACGCTCTCGTACGCGTCCCCGCCCCCCTTGCCCGAACGCGACGGGCGTCGCGCCGTCCCCGCCTGGTTCGTCACGCTGGTCACGCCGGAGCTCCCGGTCGCCGAGTTCGACGTCCCGGGAGGACGGGTCGTGCTCGCTCCCGATCCCGCGAACGCGCTCTTCGACGAATGGACCGACCTGAAGAAGCTGATCCGACTCGCCGTCGGCTTCCTCGTGCTCGTGAACGTCGCCGCGTTCTGGCTGCTCGGTCGTGCACTCCGGCCGATCGGGAAGATCCTGAGCGGCCTCTCCGAGATGGAACACGGTCGACTCGACACGCGACTGCCTCGTTTCCACCTGCCCGAGTTCGACTCCATCGGGCGAACCTTCAATCGCATGGCGGAGGCGCTCGAGGACGGTCACGTCGAGAACGCCCGCCTCGCACGGGTCGCGATGCAGTCCTCCGATGCCATCTTGATCCACGACCTGGACGGCACGGTCACCTTCTGGAATCCCGCGGCCGAGCGGCTGTTCGGGTATCGCGCGGAGGAGATCGTCGGCCGGTCGGCCGAGCTGCTCGACCCGCCGGCGGATGAACCGGGGGAGGCCGGCAGCGCGCCCGGGACCGGGGACAAGTGCAACGTCGACAATCTCGAGACCCGGCGGCGCGCCCGCGATGGCCGGATCGTCGACATTGCCCTTTCGACCGCTGCCCTCGTCGATCCCGCGAGCGGCGAGGTCCTCGGCGGCATCCAGGGCATGCGGGACATCACCGAGCGAAAGCGCGCCGAGGCGACCCAGCGCGAGCTCACCGAGAATCGTCATTTCACTCAGCGGATGCAGACGCGGCTCGAGGAGGAGCGGCGGACCATCGCCCGGGAGCTCCACGACGAGCTCGGCCAGTTCGTCACGGCGATCAAGACGATCGGAACTGCCATCGCGAATCGGACGGCCGACTCGGACCCGGAGGTGCATCGCAATGCCGGCACGATCGTGCAGATCGCGACGCGCATCTACGACGGGGTCCACGGCATCATCCGCCAGCTGCGGCCGAGCACGCTCGATCATCTCGGCCTGCCCGCCGCCGTGGAAGACCTCGTGAAGGAGTGGAGCCGTCGCAACCCCGAGACGACGTGCGCGCTCGAGATGGAAGGCGAGGTCGGCGGGCTCGGGGAAGCCGTCAACATCGCGATCTACCGGCTGATTCAGGAATGCCTGACGAACGTGACCCGTCATTCGGGCGCGACCCGCGTCGACGTCGCGATCCGCCGCGATGCCCTGGGGCTCGAAGTCGAGGTGTCGGACGACGGCAAGGGACTCGCGGACCGCGACGAGGGAGGCCGATTGCGACTCGGCGTCGTCGGTATGCGCGAACGGGTCCAGGCGCTCGGTGGCCGCTTCCAGCTGGGCCCAGGCCCCGGCTCGGGCTTCCGGGTGGCCGCCTCGATTCCGATTCCGGCCGTGCCACCGACAGGGATCGATTCCGGCGCTCGCGGCGTCGAAGGAGGGGGGTGATGTCATGACGCAGCAACCGATCCGCGTGATGCTCGTGGACGACCATGCGGTCGTCCGGATGGGGTTTCGACTCCTGCTCGACGGGACCCGGGACATTTCGGTGGTGGCGGAGGCCGAGAGCGGCGAGGAGGCGATCCTTCGCCATCCGGAGGTCGCACCCGACGTCATCGTGATGGACATCTCGATGCCGGGCATGGGCGGACTCGCCGCGACGGAGCGGATCCGAGCGCAGGCGCCGAACGCGCGCATCCTCGTGCTGTCCGCACACGAGGACGTGTCCTACGCGAAGCGCGTGCTCGAGCTCGGCGCCCTGGGCTACCTGACCAAGCGCAGCGCGGCTGAAGAGTTGATCGAGGCGATTCGCGAGGTCGCCCGCGGTCGCACCTACCTCGAACCCGAGATCGATCGGGCGCTCATGAACCTGTCGACTCAGGCGAACGCAGCCCTGCGGATGTGACCCGCGCCTGCTCGCCCGGCGCTGCCCGCGGCCGATCGATGCGGCCGCGCCGCGCCGTCCCAACTCAGCGCCCCTGCGACCGATCCGCGGAAGATCTCCGCTTCGCGAGCGACCCGTTCAGGTGGACTGCACGAATTCGAGCGCGTGGCGGGCGAAGTCGTCCGGGCGGTCCTCGCCCAGGAAATGCCCGGCGCCCTCGAGCACGACGTGGGGCTGGCCCTTCGCGCCGGGTACCCGTTCCTGGAAGATCCCTTCCCAGCCGCCGGTGCAGGGATCCGAGTCTCCGTAGATGGTCAGCAACGGGCGCTCGAAGGCCCCGAGCGCCTGCCACGTCTTGCAGTTCAGGACCGCCCCCTCGTCTTCGGGTCGCAGCGGGATCAACATCGCGAACTGGCGCAGGGCGACCATGTGATCCTCGTCGGGAAAGGGAGCGTCGTAGCCGGCGAGGACCTCGGGGGCTGCCTTCTCCCGGCAGAGGCCGCTGACGGATTGGCTGGCCTCGAGGCCCGGCATGCGCTGGGACCGCGCCAGCCAGGCCAGCATGTCGACGCCGACGCAGACCTCCCGATCGTTCAACGCGTGCACCGAGTAGCCCGGTGGGAAGCGACCGGCGAGCTCGGGCTCGGCCGTATGGAGGATGCCGTTGGCGACGAGGATGCGGGCGAAGCGGTCGGGCTCGAGGGCGACCACGCCGCATCCCATCGTGCTGCCCCAGTCCTGGCAGACGAGCGTGGCGCCGCGCAGATCGAGGCCGACGACGAGCTCCCGCAGCCAGTCGACGTGGCGTTCGATGGAGTGGGCGCGTGGGTCGGCGGGCTTGTCGGAGCGACCGAAGCCGAGCATGTCGGGGGCGATCGCGCGGTAGCCGGCGTCCGCGAAGTGCCGGATCAGCCCGCGAAAACTGTAGGACCAGTCCGGGTTGCCATGACACATCAGGATCGGGGGGCCATCCCGCGGCCCCTCGTCGACGTAGTGCATGCGCAGCCTGCCCCCGTCCGGGTCGGACACCGTCGCATAGCGGGGTTCGAACGGAAATCCGGCGAGGTTCGCGAAGCGTTCGTCGGGCGTGCGCAGCACGTGCATGGAGACGTTCCTCCGCGGCCGACCCTAGCCCTCTACCCGACATCGACAAAGGCGACGCGCTGAAGAAGCTCGGCCCCGAAGGCCGTCGCGATGTCGTGATCGAAGGCGTGGCTCGGCGGAGGCGCGGTCGCAGGTCGATCCGCGCGCGCTCAGGAAGCGATCGTCTCTTCCTTGCCGTAGCCGAAGGTTCCGGTGAAGAGGTCGTTCTCGATCGGGTGGGTGGCCGCGAAGCGCCGGACGCGGCCGCCGCCGAGATCCGCGACGTACTCGCAGAAGACGTACCAGTCGGTCACGATGCGCGTGACGATCGCGATGTCCCGCGCGCCCTGAAAGAGCGCGGTCAGGATCTTCTGGGCCTCGCCGCGATCGCGCGCGGTCGCGATCGCGGGGGCGGCGCCGAGCGCGTCGAAGCGGGTCGCGACGGTGTGGCCGGGGGCGAGCAGCGCCGCGAGGGCGTCTTCCTTGCCGAGACGCAGGGCCTCGACGAGCGCGTCGAGCCTCGCCGAGTGGCGCATCTCGCGGGCGGGATGGCTCGCGGGCGAGGGATCGAGCTGCGGCACGCTCCCGCGCACGACGTCGTCGAAGGGATGGCGCGTGACGCAGATCTCGCCGCGGATGCCGTCCTCGGCGGTCGGGAAGAGCACGGCCGAGTTGACCACGAACTCGGCGCCGGTGGCGTCGACGTCGCCGACCTGGCCGGTGCCACGCAGGGTCGCGGCGCTGTCGTTGAAGACGTACCAGTCGCCCGCGACGCTGCGCAGCGGGCGCGAGTCGAGCACCGCATAGGAGCCGAGGCGATTGGCATAGTAGTCGTGGACCTGGTCGTAGGTCGTGAGCACCGTGCCCGGCGGGATCTCGTTGCCGGCGCGGGTGCGGTTCGGCACGGCGAAGAAGACGTCGCGGGAGATCGTCTTGCAGACGGCCTCGGCATCCTCGGCCGTCTCCTCGACGACGTGGTAGCGGACCGCGAAGAGAGACTGCTCTCCGACGTCGCGGAGCCAGGGCTGCACGGAGTAGGCGGAGCTCATGGTGCGGGCCTCCTCGCGCGGCGACGGCGAGCTCGCCCGCGATCGGGGCCGACGCGTCGCGCGCGAGCAAGCCTCGCGCCCGCTTCCGCGCGGCGCAAGCGGGCCATCGGGCGGGTGGGAAGGCGGGGGCGGGCGGGGCGGGGGCGGGCGGCGATCGCGGGCTAGCGTGGGTCACGAGCGGATTCCGGGAGGCGGGCACATGCGCAGGATCGAGGTCATCCGCCCCGAGCCGGCCCGGGACGGCTGGAAAGGCGGCTCGACGCGGGCGCGTCGGGGCGGGCCGGCGCGAAGCGTGGCGGCGAGCCCGCCCGCGTGCTCGCTCTGGATGGACGTCGTCGAGCTCGATCCGGGCGGGTACATCGCGCTCGACTCAGGCCAGGGGGACGAGGCGCTCTACGTCGTGCAGGGCGAGCTCGCCGTCGACGGACAGATCTGCCCGGCGGGTGGGGCCGTGGTGATCGAGGAGGCGGCGGCGGCCCGCTTCGAGGCGCTGCGGGCGACGCGCCTGCTCCACATGGGTCCGCGGCCGGGGGATGGTGATCCGACGGCCGGTCCCGCGCCGAAGCGAGGCCAGCGCGTCCACGTCCTCGGGCCCCGCGGCCTCTTCGAGGCCTGCGAGTCCGGGCGCGAGACGCATTTCTTCGCCGATTCGACCTGCCCGACCTGTTCGCTCTGGCTGCTGCGGACCGGGCGCGACGGCGCCTACGCGTCGCCCGTCCACAGCCACTCCCAGGACGAGCTGATCCACGTCCTCACGGGCGAGATCCGGATCGGCTCGCTCGTCGTCCGACCCGGCGAGACCCTCTTCGTGGCGGCCGACCAGCCCTATCGTTTCCACGGCAGCGCCGGCGGCTTCGCCTTCGTCAACTATCGCAGCGGACCCTCGCGGATGACGATGCGCGCCACGGGCGAGACGATCGTCGAGAACGGAACGGCGACGGGCATGCACCGCGTCATGGACGCGGTTCCGGCCGCCTGAACGCGTCGACGGCGCGTCGAACCAGGCATCGAAGGAGGACGGGATGACCCGAAGCTGGCGATTGATCTCCGCGGACTCGCACATCAACGAGCCGCCCGATCTCTGGACGAGCCGCGTGCGCGCGGCCTTCAAGGATCGCGCGCCCCGGATCGAGCGGCTCGAGCAGGGCGACGCCTGGATCATGGAGGGCTCGTCGACGCCGATCAATTTCGGCAACAACGCCAACGGGGGCACGCCGCCCGAGCAGCGCTCGGCCTGGGTGCGCTGGGAGGACATCCGCCGCGGCGGCTACGTTCCCGCCGTCCGACTCGAGGAGCAGGACGAGGACGGCGTCGAGGCCGAGGTCCTCTACCCCACGCCCCGCGTCTCCCACAACGTCTTCGCCAACAACCGCGATCGCGCGTTCCATCTCGACTGCATCCGCGCCTACAACGACTGGCTCGCCGAGTACGCGAGCCATGCGCCCGACCGCCTGCTCGGCATCGCGATGATGCCGACCACCGGCGTCGCGGACGCCGTCGCCGAGCTCGAGCGGGCGATGACGCTGCCGGGGATGCGCGGCGTGCTGATCGGCCGGTATCCGAACGGCGGGCTCGAGACGAAGCCCGAGGACGAGCCGTTCTGGGCGCGCGCGGCCGAACGCGGGGTCCCGATCCACATCCACGTCTCGCTCGCCGCCGTGATGAGCGACGAGGATCCCGAGCGCAAGAAGGCCGGAGCGCGGGGCGAGCTGCGCCATCTCGACGCGTCGCAGCGGACCTACGAGGTCATCCTCAGCGGGATGTTCGACCGCCATCCGAGCCTCGACTTCGTCTTCGCCGAGGTCGATTGCGGCTGGATCCCGTATTCGAAGGAGCAGTTCGACAATCGCTTCCATCGCCGTGCGCGCGCGGATCGACCGGCGATCGCGCATCCGCCGAGCCACTACTTCGATCACAACATCGCGACGACCCTCGTGACCGATCGCTTCGGCATCGCGAACCGCCATGCGGTCGGCGTCGAGCGGATGATGTGGTCGAGCGACTTCCCGCATGGCGGGACCGATTGGCCGAACTCCCGGGTGGAGATCGAGAAGGATTTCGCCGGCGTCGATCCGGGCGAGAAGCACGCGATCCTGGCGGGCAACGCGGCCCGCATCTACGGGCTCGACTGAACGGGGGGTGCGCCAGGACGCATCGACGCGCCGCGCGGGTCGTGTCTCCGGTCGCTGCTCGGATCGCGTTGCGACGGCGCGTTCCGACGACGCATTCGGAAGACGTGTCCGGAAGGCGGATCGTCAGGCGAGTCCGAGCCGGCGCGCGCGCGCGAGGCGATCGCGCGCGGTCTTCGCGTGGGCCGCGTCGACGAGGCGCCCATCGAGTCGGATCGCGCCCAGCCCTTCGCGCTCGGCGGCCTCGAGCGCCTCGAGGATGCGACGCCACTCGGCGATCTCGTCGGCCGACGGGGAGAAGACCGCGTTCACGATCGGGACCTGCGCGGGATGGATCGTCATCAGGCCTTCGTAGCCGAGGTCGCGGGCCTGCTCGGCGAAGGCGCGCAGGCCCGTCAGGTCGTCGACGCGACCCCAGATCCCCGAGATCGGGTTCGGCACGCCGGCCGCTCGCACGTCGACGAGGACCTTCGAGCGCAGGAAGAGCGTCTCGAGACCCGCCTCCGTGAAGCGATGGCCGAGGGAGCGGGCGAGGTCGCCGCCGCGGGAGGTCGCCCCTCCCATGTAGGCGACGCGCGGGCTCGCGCTCGCGATCTCGAAGGCCCGGCGGATCGCGCTCGCCGATTCGACGAGCGGCATGATGCGCGTGCGGCCGACGGCGATTCCGGCCGCCGACTCGGCGCGGGCGAGCGCGGCTTCGGTCGCGGCGACGTCGCCTTCGTCGACGACCTGGGGCAGCAGGATTCCGCAGAGCGCGGGGCCGACGGCGGCGGCGAGGTCGAGCGCCTGCTCGGGCGAGCGCGCTTCGTGGACGCGCAAGAAGATGGCGGGGCGCCCATCGCCGCGCGGCGCGCTCCGCTCGGCGAGCACGCGTCGGACGATCGTCCGCGCGTGCTCGGTCTCGCCCGCCGGCGTCGCGCTCTCGAGGTCGATCGCGATCGCATCGGCCTCGCTCGCGAGCGCCTTGTGGATGCGATCCTCGCGATTGGCGGGCACGAAGAGCAGGCTGCGGACGGGCGGCGAGGGCGAGAGCGCGTCGCTTCGAGCCACGGGACGGTGCTCCATCGCGTCGGTTTTCAGGATGGATCGGATCGCGGAGACTATGCCAGATGGCACGAGCGCTCGACAGCATGCGCATCCTCGAGCTCGGCAGCGGCATGGCCGGTGCGATGGCCGGCATGGTGCTCGCGGAGAATGGCGCGGAGGTGATTCGCGTCGAGCCGCCCGGCGGCGATCCCGAGCGCGATCGGCCCGGCGCGATCGTCTGGCACCGCGGGAAGAAGAGCGTCGTGCTCGATCTGCGAGACGACGCGGCGCGGGCGTCTTTCGTCGCGCTCGCGGCGACCGCCGACGGCCTCGTCGTCACGTTGCGGCCGGGCGCAGCGGAGCGGCTCGGCGTCGACTACGCGTCGCTCGAACGGCGCGCGCCCGGGCTCGTCTACCTCGCGATCACGGGCTTCGGAGAGCGGGGCCCCTTGCGCGACCTGCCGGGCCTCGAGGGCATGGTCGCGGCGGCGAGCGGCCGCATGGCCGGGCAGGCCGGCTTCCGACCGGGCCCGATCTTCACGCCCGTCCCGATCGCGAGCTATGGCGCGGCGATGCTCGGCGTCGAGGGACTGCTCGCCGCGCTCCATGCCCGGCGCCGGACCGGCCGCGGCCAGCGCGTCCACACGAGCCTGCTCCACGCCCTCTCCGTCTACGACATGACCATCGGCTACGGCAATCGAACCCACGCGCCGCCGAAGCCGGGCGTCGTCTACGGCGTGATGCAGGTCTGCTTCATGACGGCCCCGACGAAGGACGGCCGCTTCATCCAGATGTGCAGCCGCCAGCCCCGGCTCTTCCGCAATTGGCTCGAAGCGATCGGTCTCGAGTCCCTGCTCGACGAGCCGGATCTCGTCCACATGCCCGACCTCTTCCCGAGCGAGGCGCGGCTCGCGGAGATCGTCGCCGCGATCCAGGCGCGCATGCGCGAGCGGACCCTCGACGCCTGGATGGAGATCTTCACGGCGAAGGACGTCGGTGCGGATCCCTTCTTCGCGGCGGGCGAGTTCCTCGATCATCCGCAGGCGCGGGAGAACGGTCGCCGACAGATCGTCGTCGATCCGCGGGTCGGCGAGTCGATCCAGATCGGACCGCTGGGACTCTTCTCGCAGACGCCTTCCGCAATCGGCGAGCCCGCGCCCGCGCTCGCCGCAGACCAGGCGCTGGTCGAAGGCCTGGCGGTCGCGCCCGCGAAGGGCGTCGAGCCTTCCGCGGCCGAGCCCGATCCGGGGTCGTCGTCTCCGCGTCGGCCGCTCGAGGGGATCGTCGTCGTCGACTGCGGCTACTTCTACGCGACGCCCTTCGCCGCCACGCTGCTCGCCGAGGCCGGCGCGCGCGTCATCAAGGTCGAGCCGAAAGACGGCGATCCGGGCCGGCGGAACTGGACCGCCAGCTATTCGAAGGCGATGGTCGGCAAGCAATCGATCGTCGTCGACCTGAAGACGGCCGAGGGACGGGAGATCGTCCATGCGCTCGCCCGCCGCGCCGACGTCTTCCTCCACAACTTCCGGCCCGGCACGCCGGAGCGTCTCGCGATCGACGCCGACACACTCCGGCGACTCAATCCCCGCCTCCTCTACGTCTACGGATCGTGCTTCGGGAGCCGCGGGCCCTGGGCCCACAAGGCGGGCTTCCACTCTTCGCCGAACGCCATCGTCGGCCCCGGCATCCTCGAATCGGGTCGCGGCAATCCGCCGCAGAACCGGACCTTCGCCGATCCCGCAGCCGCGCTCGCGACCGCGGCGATGATCCTGGTCGGGCTGCACGCACGGGAGCGGACCGGTCGCGGCCAGACGCTCGAGACGACGATGCTGACCTCGATGGCCTACGCCGTCTCCGAGTGGAGCCTCCGCCATCCCGGAAAGCGCGACCGCGAGGTCGATCCGGGCCAGCACGGCTTCGGCGCGCTGCATCGCCTCTACGAGACGGGCGAGGGCTGGCTCTACCTCGAGTGTCCACGCGAGCGGCACTGGCTGGCGCTCTGCGAGGCGATCGATCCGGCGCTCTCACGCGATCCGCGCTTCGCCTCCGCGGACGCGCGCGCGGCGCACGACGCGGATCTCGCCGGCGCGCTTGCCGGGCGCCTGGCGGCGAAGAGCGCGGACGACTGGGAGCGCCTCCTGCTCGCCGCCGGAGTCCCCGCGCTGCGGGCCGACGGGATCGACCACGCGCGCTTCATGCTCGAGCATCCCCATTGCCGCGAGAACGGGATCGCGGTGATGGCCGAGCAGCCCGGAACGCCACGCTCGGCGCGTGCCGGGCCGGTCCTCGAGTTCGCCGACCACCCGACCCCGATCGAGCCCGCAGCCGTCCTCGGCGGCGACACCGCGGTCGTTCTCCACTGGCTCGGATACGACGAGGCGACGATCGCGGACCTGGAAGCGCGCGGCATCACCCGCGCCGTCGGCAATGCCCTGCCGAGCTGAGGTCGGACGGTTCGTTGGGGCGGATCCGGGAGCGGGGCCCGGCGCGCGCTGCCCGCGGATCGAGATCCAGCCGAGAGGAACGCGATGGGACGGGTGCGCGGGCCGGGCGTCGGGTGCTCGCCGCCGATCGTGGTGGCATCGCTGGCCTTCCGGGGCTTCGGGCTCGGGCCCGTGCGCGCGCCGGGCTTCCAGGGCTGCTTTCGCTGGTCTCCGGACACGCTGCCGATGGGGAACTAACGCTGTTCACGGCACGGCAGCGTTCCGGAGTCCACGGATCATCGGATCACGCATCCGCCGTGCGTTACCCTCGGCGCCCATGAAGAGGAGAGCGGCCTCCCGTTCGTCCCTCGCAGCCTGCCGAAGCGTTGAGGCCCCCGCGCCATGAATACGCCCATGCCCCCGCCGCCGCGAGTCCATGCAGTGCTCGCGATCGCGCTGTGGATGCTGCTCAGCTGCCTGACCGCCGGCGCGATCGCCGAATGGGCGCGCTTTCCATCTTTGTGGGGCGGCGAGAGCGTATTCGCCAGTTATGCGGTTCCCCTCTGGCTCGGCTGGGGCGCGATGCACGTTCCGGGGCTCGTCGTGGGTGCGGGGGCGCTCGCCTGGTCGACGAGGGGGAACGCGGGCGTGTTGCCGCTTGCGCTCGGCGCGCTGACGGCCGGTGCGATCATGACCTGGGATGTTCAGTTCCAGTCCTTCCGCCCATCGCCGTGGGCGCTCTACCTCCTGGTCGACGGCACCTGGTTGCTCGTCTTCGGCGCGCTGTGGCGCGTTCCGGGTCGAGCCATGCCGCGCGCTCGCATCGCCGCGTTGGTCTTCGCGATCCCGGTCGTCGCTGCGATCGCCGCGCAGGCGAGCATGAAGGCCTACTTCGCCACCTGGCGCCCGGCGACGAGTACCTGGGATGCGACCGCCCAGCTGGAGACGCTGGAGCTGTACCCGTCCGAACACCTCGCCTTGCCGGCCAGCGCGGCCGAGGGCTGCGCGATCCTCGCGGAGCTCGCGCCGGATCCCTACCCGGGCCAGGGCGCGCCCGGTGGTTGGCCCAGACGGCACCGCGTCCTGAATCTGTACGGCGAGCCCGTCGGCGCGGGTCGGCCCGGCCTGGGGAGCGGGGCGCCCGTCCTCCGCTACGAGTGGTGGCCGGATCGCGCGGAAGGCAGGTGCGACAGCAGCCGGTTTCCAGTGCGTTGACGCAGGCGCATCGGCGACTTCGTCCTGGCGATCGCTCCGGTCGGGCGCTGCGGCTTCGCATGCGTTCGCGCCCGGGAACCCGGAGAGTGCTATTCGCGCACTTCCGGCCCCAACGGGAGCCTGCTCCAGGGATTCATGTGCAGCGGCCTCGCCGGCATCGGACTGCTGGGCAGGCTGCACGGCTCGGCGACCCGCGCACGCAGGCGGAACCGAGTGCGTCTCCGCTCAGCTCGCCACGCGCGGGCGGACCTTCGAGGCGGCGAGCTTGGCATTCACGCGTGCCTGCTCGACGTCCGGATGGCGCGCGAGCGCCACGCCCATGCGCCGCTTGACGAAGCTCTCCGGCTTGCCGAACAGCCGGATCTCGCTGCCCGGCACGGCGAGCGCTTCGGCCACGCCGTCGAAGACGATGCCGCGCGCCTCGACGCCGCCGTAGATCACCGCGCTCGCCCCGGCGGACGCGAGGCGGGGATCCACCGGCAACCCGAGGATCGCGCGCGCATGCAGCTCGAACTCGTTCTGCCACTGCGTCGCCATCGTCACCATGCCGGTGTCGTGAGGCCGCGGGCTGACTTCGCTGAACCAGACCTGGTCGCCCTTGACGAACAGCTCGACGCCGAAGAGGCCCCAGCCGCCGAGGTCGTCGGTGATCGCCCGGGCGATCTCTCGCGAGCGCTCGAGCGCGGCCGGCGCCATCGGATGCGGCTGCCAGCTCTCCACGTAGTCGCCGCCCACCTGCACGTGGCCGATCGGCTCGCAGAAATGCGTGCCGCTCGCGCTGCGCACGGTGAGCTGCGTGATCTCGTAATCGAAGTCGATGAAGCCCTCGACGATCACGCGGCCCCCGGCCACGCGGCCGCCGGCCATCGCGTAGCTCCAGGCCTTCTCCACGTCGGCGGGGCCGTCGATCCTGCTCTGGCCCTTGCCGCTGCTGCTCATCACCGGCTTGACGATGCAGGGGTAGCCGATGCCCCCATCGATCGCCGACTGCAGCTCGGCCAGCGAGTCGCAGAAGCGGTACGGGCTCGTCGGCAGCTTCAGCGTCTCGGACGCGAGGCGGCGGATGCCCTCGCGATCCATCGTGAGCCGCGCGGCGCGCGCCGTGGGAATCACGCGGACCACACCGGCCGCTTCCAGCTCCTGCAGCACCGGCGTGGCGATCGCCTCGATCTCGGGCACCACGAGCATGGGCTTCTCGGCCTCGATCAAGGCGCGAAGCGCGGCCGGGTCGCTCATCGTGACGGTGCGCGCATGGTGCGCCACCTGATGGCCCGGCGCGTCTTCGTAGCGATCGACGGCGATCGTCTCGACGCCGAGGCGCTGAAGCGCGATCAGCACCTCCTTGCCGAGCTCGCCGGCGCCGAGCAGCATCACGCGCGTGGCGTTCGGGGAGAGCGGAGTACCGAGGGTGGGCGCGGTCGTCATGGGCGCGGATCCTAGCCGAATTTACGGGGATCCCGCGCTCGTCGAGCACCGCTTCGCGGTCCGAAAGTCCACGTCGAGCACGCCCCCTCCGAGCCGATCGGGAAATCCGCGTTGCCTTTCGGATGGACGAAGCAGACGTCGTGGCCCGCGGCGCCCTTGCCGATGCCGCCGGGGGTGAAGCGGACGCCCTTCGCTTCGAGCCAGGCGACGGCGGCGGCGAGATCGTCGATCCAGAGGCCGATGTGGTTCAGGGCCACCGTCATCCGGAATGGCTACGTCCAGGGATTCGGTGGCGCCTGCATGAAGCTCGGCGACGATTCGATCGTCGAGGATGTCGTCGCCAGCGGCTGCGAGGACGCGGCCATCGTGTAAGGCGAGCGCGGCATCGTGCGTCGCTTGCGGATCTCGAACTCAGGTGGCGCCGGTCTCAACGGCGGCCTCCTCTTCGAGTCCGAAGGCGTGTATCACGAGGTCGTGCTGGCGAACGATCATCCCGCCAACGTGATGGGTGGCGCGCCGCTCGGGGAGAATCCCTGCATCGCGGGCGCGGGAAATTGCGCGGCCCGGACCTCCGCCACAACCATCCACCAGGGAACCTTCGCCTTCCTCGGGACGAACGACTGGACGGATAGTCCGCAGTATCCCGCGCCCTGGAATGCGCTGACCGCCACGTGTTTCAACGCTCGACCCATCTGGTGCGTCGAGGATCCGCGTTCGGGCGAGTCGTCGGTGCGTCTGCTCGAACCTGTCCCGTCCAGTTCGACATCGACTCAGCAGGCCTAGCCTCCTCGATTCCTGCGGAACGGACTCGATGAAGCCGTCGTGAGGCGGGCTTGCCGATCGGCTGCGCCCGAGGCGCGCATCGGCTCCGAGACTTCGCGTCACGGATCCCAATTTGCAATCAAGAAGTGATGCACCTCACCCGAATCGAGGGATCGCCGGTTCAGGGCGGTGGGGACTGAACGACCGGCGCCATCGAAGCCCTCGAGCTTTCGGGAGTCCCTCCGCCATGTGCGCCTCTGCCGTCCGCCGCGTCTCTCCTCTTCCTCTTCTTCATCGGGTCGCCCGCGTCGGTTTCGTCGCCGCGCTGGCCACCACCGCGTTCGCCGGTTCGGCCGCGGCCCTGTCGATCGCGCCGACCGCCTTCACGGGCACGCAGACCGTCGAGAGCTTCGAGGGCATCGTGCTCGGCGCGAACGTCGGCGCCTCGCCCTTCGCGAACATCCTCGAGCCCGGGACCGTCGGCGCCTACACCTTCGCGTCGGGCGTCACGCTGAGCGCGCCGGTGCCGAACCCGGGAACGCTGAACAATGGCGTCTTCGTCCACGATTTCGCGCTCCCGGCCGGGGCGAGCAACAACTGGGGTGCCAACGGTGCGGTCTCGAGTGCGGCCAACGTGCCGTTCGGGACCGCCTATCTCGGCGCGTTCGATGGTCTGACCGGCGGGACGAGCCCCGTCTCGATCCGGCTCACGTTCGGAACCGACGTCTTGCGCGTGGGCGCCTACGCGACGGGCGCCTCGGGTCTTCCGCAGCCGCTCCGGATGGACGCGTACGACGCAGCGGGCATCCTGCTCGAGAGCGTGACGCTCGGGACCGTTCCGGTCGCCAATTGGGGCAGCAACTTCTTCGGCATCGAGCGGGCGGAAGGCATCCGCAGCGTCGTGTTCAGCGGCGCCGACTTCGGCATCGACGGACTGACCTTCGAAGGCGCGGTCACGCCCGTCCCGGAGCCGGGCACGGCGCTACTCGTCGGCCTGGGTCTCGCCGCGCTGGGGGCCGGGCGCCGGCGCTAGTGTCCTGAGTCCTAAGTTCGCCGTCGGTTCGCCGAGGAATCTCTTGTGGCAGCGGAGTGCACCGAGATCGCAGCCTCGGGCCGCTCGCAAGGCGCGCGACCGAGCCATGGCCGAAGTCATGGCGAGGGAGCGCAACGCGGCGAGCGGCCCGAGGCTGCGATCGAATGCAGGCGAACTTCGGACTCAGGACACTCGTTCGACGTCGGTCGGACCGGCACGGCGCGCGTCGATCCGGGCATGCCCCCGAGCGCGAGCGCGGTGGGGCCTGCCCGCCGCCTAACGCCCCGCCTCCGCCGCCGCGATCGTCTCGAACGCCTTGCGGACCGCCTCCGGCGCCTGCACGAGCTCGACGAGCACGCCCTCGGAGCCGATCGGGAAGTCCGCGTTGCCCTTCGGATGGATGAAGCAGACGTCGTGGCCCGCGGCGCCCTTGCGGATGCCGCCGGGGGTGAAGCGGACGCCCTTCGCTTCGAGCCAGGCGACGGCGGCGGCGAGATCGTCGATCCAGAGGCCGATGTGGTTGAGCGCCGGGTCGTGGACCGCGGGCTTCTTCGCCGGGTCGAGGGGCTGCATGAGGTCGACCTCGACGGTGAAGGCGCCGGCGCCGGTCTCGCAGATGTCCTCGTCGACGTTCTCTTTCTCGCTCTTGTAGCTATGGCCGTAGCGGAGGCCGAGCAGGTCGACCCAGAAGGCGCGCAGCCGCTGTTTGTCGAGGCCGCCGACGGCGATCTGCTGGAGGCCGAGGACCTTGAAGGGACGGGAGGCGGAGACGCTGGCCATGAGGTTTTCCTGTCGAGTAGGGCATGAACGGAGGCGACGGCGGAGGGGCGAACCTTCCGGCCGCCGAGGCGGGCGACGACGCCCAGCCCGGATGCCGGACGATGCAGGCCGCTCGGCCGGGCGCGGATCGATTCTAACGGATCAGCTTTCGCCGCCGCGATAGCCCCGGGCGACGAGATAGCGCTCGGTCGAGCCCTTGCGCGTCGCATCGAGCTTCACGGTCTTCGCCTGCTCGAACGACGCGCGGATCCGCTTGTCGACGATCTGCGCCTCCGGCCCCTCGAGGATCTTCACGACGAAGGCCCCGCCCTTCGCCAGCAGCTGCGGCAGCAGGGCCTCGATCGCCTCGAGCAGCCGCTCCTCGTTCGCGCGGTCGCGTTCGCGCACGCCCGTCAGCTTCGGCGCCGCATCCGAGAGCACGACGTCGGCGCGCTCGGCGCCGAGCGCTTCGCGCAGGCGCGCCGCGATTTCCGGCGCTTCGAGATCACCGACGAGGGAGACGACCTGAGCCGCCGGGATCGGCGGCGATACCTCGGCGAGATCGACGCCGACGACGCGCCCGGAAGGTCCGACGAGCCGCGCCGCGACCTCGAGCCAGCCTCCGGGCCAGCAGCCGAGATCGAAGACGCGCTGGCCGGAGCGCAGGAGCTTCCACTCCTTCTGCAGCTCCTCGAGCTTGTAGGCCGCGCGCGAGCGGAGGCCCTCGTCCTTCGCCCGCTGATGGAGCCGATCCTTGCGCTCGTAGCGCGCCATCGCCGTCTCGCTCAGTACTTCGGCGGGCCGAAGCGCTCGCGGAAATCGACCAGCGGGATCGTGAACTCCTCGGCGGCGAGGAATTCCTCGTCGCTCATGTTCGGCTGCTCGTGGGGCCGGTACCAATCCGCGTACTTCTCGAGCTCGCCCGAGAGCGCGCGGTAATGGGTCGAGTAGGTCCGCACGTCGATGCGCGGCGCGAGGCCGCCCGTATGGAAGCGCAGCATCCGGAGCCAGCCGTCGCCGATGCCGGTCGGGCCGCGCAGGAAGGGATCGAGGGGCTGGCCCGAGTCGAGGCCCGCCTGCCCGCGATCCTGGTAGTCGGCGAGCATCTGGTAGACCTCGTGGCCCTGCTCGTTCTCGTCGACGCGGAAGCTCTGGCCGTGATGGTGGCCGCAGAGCACGAGGAAGATCTGGTCGTTCTTCGCGATCAGCTCGCGGAAGAGGTCTTCGGCGCTGTTGTGCTCCTGCGGATCGACGCGGGCGAGGTCGATGATCGGGTTCGGGCGCCGCTCGCCGCGGGGATCGAGATAGTCGTGGGTCGAGAGGATCGTCGGGCGGCCGGGGTATTGCTTCATGACGGACTCGACCCAGGCGATGACGTCGTCGCCCGCCTGCATCTCGAGCGCGAAATGGAGAAACTCGTAGCCCCCGGCCTCGAAGAGCTGGGCGCTGTTGGCGCCGCCCCGGTAGCTCGCGACGTACCAGGGCTTGTCCTTGAAGAAGGGCTTGTCGTCGCCGAAGGCCGAGCGGAAATTGTCGAGGCCGCCGACGTGGAGCATGCCGATGTCCTCGACGCTCCAGGTCAGCTCCTGGCGCGGCTTGCTCGTGTTCGGCGGAAACTGATCCGAGTTCCACATCGCGTCGTAGTCGTGGTTGCCGGGCGCGACGCCGAAGGGCATCTCCGCATCGGCGAGGATCTGATAGGCCTCGATCGCCTTCGGGATCTCGACCGCCTGGGTCTTCGGCGTCGGATCGAAATGGCCGGCGAAGAGCGGGTTCGCGACGCGGCCCATGCCACGATCGGCATGAGCCTTGTCGATCGGAAGCGTTTGATGCTGCCAGACGTCGCCGACCGCGGCGACGAAGGCGACCTTGCCACCCTTCGCGGCGCTGCGGGAGGCGATCCAGCGCATCTGCTCCATCAGGAGGTGGCTGGCATCGAAGACGAAGCCCTCGGCGCGCTGATGGGTGTAGTCGACGTAGTTCTGGGTATCGGGGATCATCGCGATCTCGAAGACCCCCTCCGACTTCGCGCGCCCCCGCTCGTCCGCTCCGCCGCCGAAATGTCCGCAGGCGAGCACGAACGCCGGCAGGAGCGAAAGCGAGACCACGCGGGCGGCGAAGGATGCCTTCCGGATCGACGCGCGCGCGACGCTGGACGAAGGCGGCGCGCTCTTCCAACGATGCGAGGCGGGCCGGGGCGGCGGCGTGGAAGGGGCGAACGGATCGGGCGCGACGGGCATGCGGAAGACCTCCGGCGCGCAGCATGCCAGATGGGCGCCGCAGCGGGTAGCGCGGCGCGACGGAACCGGCCTGCCAGGGCGGGTGTCGGCGATCTGTCCCGCGATGGAATTCAGGAGGACCGTACCCCGATGAGCTTCGAAGAATCGATGCTTCCGAATCCGGAGTCGAAATCGGAGGCCGAGCCCCGCACGCGCGGCGGGCAGCTGCTCGCACTGCTCGTGGCCGTCGACCTCGGGCTCGCGGTCGCGCTCTCCCTCGCGCCCATCGTGCTCGGGCCGTGGCAGCCGGCGCAGGCCGCCGAACCGGCGGCCGGGCTCACCATCGGCGCCGACGAGGCGATGAACCGGATCGCGCCCGCCCTGCCCCAGATCATCAACCTCGCGCTGCTCGATCCGCAGCTCGCCTCGACGATGGTGCCCGACGAATGGATCGACGGCGGCATCGAGAGCGCCCGCCTCGTCGCCCACGAAGAGCCGCGCCCGCGCCCCGGCGCGGCAGCCGCCGCAGCCTGGCCGGTGGGGCCCTTCGCGACGGCGCGGGACCTCGAGCAGAGCATCCGGAGCCTCGATCCGGCCGCCGCCGCCGCGCTCTACGGCGCCCTCGGGCCGCGCATCGCCGCGCGCTGTCGCGTCAAGGGCGCGAGCTTCGCGCGCTGCGAGCAGGAGATCCGGATGAGCCTCGAGCGGCTCGCCGCCCCGGTCGTCGCGGCCCGCGTCGCCGGCCGCGACGATGCGCCGATCACGGATACCCAGCTCGAATTCGCGCGCCTGGGCCAGACGATCGTGGCGGTCGGGACGGCGAAGATCGAGGCCGTGCGCCGGGCGGTCTGGCCGGCCGGGCGTTAGGCGGGGAGCACGCCGGGGGGGCAGGCGGCAATCGGCATTCGGCCGGATCGGGACTAACACCGAAAGCCCGGCGTTCCACCCGGTCCGATTGCACCGATCCCGGCCGCCGACTACGGTCGCGGCGATGACACACAGCCGCCCCGCCCCGGTGCCCGCCCGCCTCTTCGCCGCATCGGTGATCGCGACTCTCCTCGTCGCGTTCGGGTTCGCGCTTCTCCCCAGTGCCGCCCGGGGCGCCCCGGCATCCGCCGATCCGGGCCGCGAGGCGACGAGCGATCTCGCGGCCGAGATCGAGTCGCTGCGCCGCGCGCTGCAGGCGAGCGCGGCCGACGGGGCGCTGCTCGAAGGCGCGAGCGCCCAGCTCGATGCCGCCGTCGAAGATCAGCGCGCCGCCGACCAGACCCGGGCCGCGGTCGCCGCGCTGCGGGCCGACGCCGCGTCCCCCGTGGCGCCGGTGCCGCGTTCGGCCGAGCTCGACGACGCGCGCGCGCTGCGGGATTGGGCCGCCCGGATCCCGGCGGATGCGGACTCGGAAACCCTCGAAGGCCTGCTCGAACACCAGCGCAACCGCGCCGCCGAGCTGTCGGACGAGATCGAGAACACGCGCACCGCCCTCGCGCAGATTCTGTCGCGGCCCGCCGAGAACACCGACGCGATCGCCGACCTGCGGCGCAAGCTCGACGCGCTCTCGCTCCCGATCGAGGCCGCGGAAGGCGAGCCCAGCCTCGCCACCGAGGCGCGCCACATTCGCCGGCTCGCCGAACGCCAGCGGACCGAGGCCGAGCTGACCCTGCGCGAGGCCGAGCGCGACACCAGCCTCGACCGCCAGCGCCGGCGCGAGCTCGCACTGCGCGAGCTGGACTTCGAGCACCGCGCCCAGCTGCGACGGATCGAATGGCTCCAGACCCAGATCGCCGAGCGCGCCCGTCGGGAGCTCGAGCGGCGCGTCGCGCAGCTCACGCCGGCGCCGCCGGCCGTCAGCGGACATCCGAGCGTCGCGACGAACGTCGCCCAGGAGAATCAGCAGCTCGGGCAGGAGCTGCTCCGCCAGACCGATGCCCTCGCGGCCGATCGGGAGGATCTCTCGGAGCTCGAGCCCGAGCGCGAGCGCGTCGTCGCCGCCCTGAACGATAGTCGGACCCGACTCGAGCTCGGCGGCGCGAACGAGGCCGTCGGACGCTGGCTCTGGAGCGAGCGGCGGCGACTCGAATCGAGCGCGCGCCTGGGCCGGCGGCTCGAGGATCTGCGCCGCGAGCTCGCAGACCTGCGGCTGCGGCGGGTGACCCTCAGCGATTCGAAGCGGTCTCTGGCCGACATCCCGGCGGCGGCGCGCTCGCTGCTCGAGTCGAGCCAGGCGCTGGCCGACGACGACGGGACGATCGCGCGCGCCGGCGCGACCCTCGAATCCATGCTGCGCGAGCGTGCCGAGCTCCTCGAGCTGCTCGAGCCGGTGCTGCAGCGCCGGGTCCAGGCGCTCGAGCGCGCCGAATCGACGCTCCAGCAGCAGATCGATGCGACGCACGCGCTGCGCCAGCTCCTCGATCGGTACCTGCTCTGGACGCCGAGCCATGCGCCGATCGATTCGAGCTGGTTCGAACGCGTGCCGGAGGGCCTCTCGGATCTGGTGAAGCCCTCGCGCCTGGCGACGACCCTCGAGCTCGCGCGGGACGAGATCGCCGACCGGCCCCTGCGCTGGGCGGGTGCCTTCTTCGTCCTGATCGGATTGATCGAGCTGCGCCGCCGCGCGCCGGCGCAGATCCGCGAGCACGAAGCCCTGACGCGGCAGATCGGAGCGGACCACATCGGGGTCACCCTCGACGCATTCCTCTGGACGCTCGTCGCCGCATTGCCCGGGCCGGCGCTGCTCGCGCTGCTCGGCAGCCTGCTGCAGAACGCCGGATCGCCCGGGCGCTACAGCGACTCCGTCGGCCGGGCCTGCCTCGCCCTCGTGCTCCCGCTCTTCGCGATCCGGACGCTGCGCTGGAGCGCGATCGAGCAGGGCCTCGGCCATGCCCATCTGCGCTGGCTGCGCGCGCGCCGGATCGCGCTGCGCCGCGGCCTGTCGCGGGCGACGGCGATCGTCCTCCCGATGTATTTCGTCAGCGCGCTGGCCTTCATCCGCAACCTCGACCTCCCGAACGACGTGCAGGCGCGAACCGCCATCGTGATCGCGTGCGGCGCCCTCGCCTGGACGTTCTGGCGCCTGCTCGATGCGGGCCAGATCTGGGTCGTGCGCGGGGTCGAGACCGAGCCGTCGACGTTGCGAAAGTTGCTGCGCGGCCTGCTGCCGCTGAACTTTGTCTTCGTCGCCGGCCTGGCGCTCGCGGGTTACGTCTACTCCGCAGGTCTCGTCCTGCAGGCCTGGATCGCGAGCATCAGCGTGATCATCGCCGTCGGCCTCGCCGTCGGGCTGCTCGGTCGCTGGTTCCTCGTCGGTGAGCGACGCCTCGCGCTGCGCCGGCTCGAAGAGCAGCGAGCCGCCGCCACCAGCCCGACGAGCGACGAGGGCGGACGCGAGCCCGGCAAGGCCGACGTCACCCTCGAGCAGGTCAACGCCCAGACCCAGAGCATCCTGCGCATGCTCCGGATCGGGCTGCTCAGCATCGGGCTCGTCTGGGTCTGGTCCGGCGTGCTGCCCGCCATCACGCGCCTCGACGAGATCGTGCTCTGGACGTTCAGCGACGTCGGCGCGGACGGCCTGCAGACGGTGCAGGCCGTCAGCCTGATGGGCGCGCTCTTCGGCTGTCTCGCGCTCGCGCTGACGATCGTCGCATCCCGGAACCTCCCCGGGCTGATCGAGCTCGGTCTGCTCTCGCAGACGAACATCGACGCCGCCTCGCGTTATGCGATCACCAGCATCCTGCGTTATCTGGTCGTGATCGCGGGCACGCTGCTCGGCCTCGAGCTGCTCGGCCTGCGCTGGTCACAGCTGCAGTGGATGGCGGCCGCGCTGACGGTGGGCCTCGGCTTCGGCCTGCAGGAGATCTTCGCGAACTTCGTGTCCGGCCTGATCCTGCTGGTCGAGCGGCCGTTCCGGGTCGGCGACGTCATCTCGGTGGGCGATCTGACCGGCCGCGTCACCCGCATCCGGACCCGCGCGACGACGATCCTCGACTTCGACAATCGCGAGATCGTCGTCCCCAACAAGAGCTTCATCACGGGCCAGCTGCTCAACTGGACCCTGTCCGACACGACGACTCGCCTCACGCTCAAGGTCGGCGTCGCCTACGGCACCGCCGCCGAGCAGGTCCATCGCCTGCTGCTCGATGCGGCGACCGCCCATCCGCGGGTACTGTCCGATCCCGCGCCGCGGAGCTGGTTCATGGCGTTCGGTGCGAGCTCGCTCGACTTCGAGCTGCGCGTGTTCGTCGGCAATCTGGACGACCGGCTGCAGGTGCAGAGCGAGCTCCACGCGGAGATCGCCCGGCGCTTCGCCGAGCACGCCATCGAGATCGCCTTCCCGCAGATGGACGTCCACGTGCGCGACCTGCCCGAGGGATCTCCCACGCCGAGCTGACCGGGGGCCTGCAATCCGAGTCAAGCTCGCTCGGGCGGCGCCGCCCGAGGCAGCCGCAGAACGAAGCGAGCGCCGGAGCGAGATCCCTCGCCCCGTGAAACGACCAGTTCGACGTCGCCGCCATGGGCGCGCGCGATCGCCCGCGCGATCGGCAGACCGAGGCCGACCCCTTCCCGGCGATCGGCCCCGGCGAGGCGCTGGAAGCGATCGAAGATGCGATCGCGGTCTGCGGCCGGAACGCCCGGACCGTCGTCCTCCACCTCGAGCCGCACGCTCCCGGGATCCGCCGCATCGACGCCAGCCGCCAGCCGGATCCGGCCGCGGGCGAGTGTATGGGCGAGGGCGTTGTCGAGCAGATTGCCGACCGCCCGCAGCAGCAGGGCCGCATCGCCCGATACGAAGGCGCTTCGGCAATCGACCTCCAGACGGACCGAGGCGTCGTCGCAGACCGGTCCATACATCTCCGCGAGGGTTCGGCCGAGGGAGGCGACGTCGACCGTCTCCCGTCGAAGCGCCAGGGGATCGCCCTCCCCGCGTGCGAGCATGAGCAGCCCGTCGATCATGCGGGCCATCTGGTCGGCGGAGCGATGGATCGCGTCGAGCTCGGACCGGAGCGAGCCCTCGATTCCGCCCTCGAGCAGACGAAGCTCGGTCGCGTTCAAGATCCGGTGCACGGGTGTTCGCAGCTCGTGGGCAACGTCCTGACTGAAGGCCTGCAGACGGGCGAAGCCGACCTCGATCTGGTCGAGCAGGCGATTGACGGCGCGCGCATGTCGGTCGACGTCGTCCGCCGTACCGCGGTTGGGAAGACGCGACGCGAGCGAGTGCGCATCGATCGCGGTGGTGATGCGGGTCGCATGACGGAGGGGGGCCAGCGAGAGCCAGGTCGCGGGGATCGCCATCAGCGCGACGAGGGTCACGCCGATCCAGAGCGTGATCCAGAAGGCGTGAAGCATTTCGTCCCGCTCGCGCACGAAGCTCGCGCTCGAGACGAAGACCTCGAGACGCTCCCCGGAGTCGAGGGTCCGCTCCGCTCGCAATGCGTCTCCCGGGCCGAGACGGATCGCCGACAGCGCGGGGGAATACCCGCCACCCTCGCCGGGCGCTTCGTCCATCGAACGGCCGCCGCGCATCGCGATGGTGCCGCGCGGGTCGACGACACGAAAGCCCCCGGCGTCGCGCTCGAGCTCGGCGCCGAGCAGCGACAGCTCGGCGGCTCGAAGCTGCGGATCGGACTCGCTCCAGAGCGCGTCGAGCTGGGAGAGCCGCTCGTCGAGCTCGAAATGCGCGAGCTCGAGGAACTCGCTCGCCGCGAACAGATAGAGACCCGAGAGCAAGGCGGCGACGAGCGGGCCGTAGAGCAGAACGAGATGGCTCGCGGCGCGGACGTCGACGCGCTCGAGAACGACGCCGATGCGTTCAGGGAATCGCATAACCGACCCCTCGCAGCGTACGGATCATCTCGGCGTGACCGGCATCCGCGAGCTTTCGACGCAGCCGATTGACGTGGACGTCGACGACGTTCGTACCCGGGTCGAATCGGTAGCCCCAGACGAGCTCGAGCAGGACGCTCCGGTTCAGGAACTCCCCGCGGCGCTCCGCGAAGGCGAGCAGGAGATCGAACTCGGTGCGGGTGAGATCGAGTCGACGTGGGCCCGCCTGGACGACGCGCCGCACCGGATCGATCTCGACGCCGTCGATGCGAATCGTCTCGACCCGCCGTCCGGGTCGGCGCAGCAGCGCGCGCAGACGCGCGAGCAGCTCGGCGAAGGCGAACGGCTTCACCAGATAGTCGTCGGCGCTCCGCTCGAGACCCTCTACGCGATCCGCCACGCCGTCGAGCGCCGTCAACATCAGGACCGGAACGTGGGCCGCGCGACTGCGAATCGCGTCGAGAACGTCGTAGCCGCTGCCGTGCGGAACGCGCACGTCGAGGATCGCCGCATCGATCGCCTGCTGGGCGAGGCAGGTCATCGCCTCGCGAACGTCGCCGGCATGAAGGACCTCGAAGCCGTTCTCCTCGAGGCCGCGGCAGAGCATCCGCGCGGTCGGCTCGTCGTCTTCGAGAAACAGGATCTTCAATGCGTCCCTCGCAGATCTCTTCCGGGCGGGGCTCGGCGCCGAAAGCCTATCAGGTCGGCTCCCCCGCAAGTGGACGCGGAGCCGTTCGAAGATGACGATCGCTTCATCCGCGCGTGCGGCCCTGTCGCTTCGTCCGCGGGTTCCGATACTTCCCCCGATGCGTACGTTCGCGAAAGCTCCGATCGCGTTCTCCGCGGCGCTCCTCGCGGCGCTCGCCGGGGGCTGCCTGCACATTCCGCCGGCGCCCCTCTCGCCGGCCGACGGCGCAGAGCAGCTCGAGCATCGCTCGCTCGCAGACCCCGGGCTTCGGACCTTCCTGACGCAGCGACGGGCGCAGCCGACCGAGGCCTGGCCGCGAACGACCTGGGGCGTCGAAGACCTGACGCTCGCCGCGATCTTCTTCAGTCCGTCGCTGCGGATCGCGCGGTCCGGGTCCGAGGTCGCCCGCGCCCACGAAGGGACCGCCGCCCAGCGGCCCAACCCGACGCTTCAGATCCAGCCGCAGTACCTCACCAACAACGTTGCTTCGGGCGTACCGCCGTGGGTCTCGGTTTTCACCTTGACCTGGACCATCGAGACCGGCGACAAACGCGATGCCCGCCGCGCGGTCGCCGCGGCGGGGACCAGCGCGGCCCTCGCGAACGAGCTCGGCACCGCCTGGCAGGTTCGCGGCGACCTGCTCCGGGCCGCGATCGCCCTGCGCGCGGCCGAGGCTCGCGCCGCCGGTCGCGATCGGATCGTCGCCCTGCTCACGGAGCGAGAGCGCCTGCTCGAAGACCGTCTGGCGCTGGGGGCGGCTTCGCAACGGGAGATCGCCGTCGTCCGTCAGGCCCGACTGCAGTCGGAGGGGCTCCGTGCGACCAGTCAGAGGCTCGCCGGCGAGGCCCGCGCGCGCTTGGCGGCGGCGTTGAGCCTCCCCCGCGCAGCGCTCGACGGTCTCGTGCTCGCCGAGGAGCTGGAGAGCGAGCCGACGCGCTGGACCCCGGCGGCGACCCTCGACGTGGAGACGGCGCGACATGTGGCCCTGCTCGGCCGCTCCGACCTGCTCGTCAGCCTCTCCGACTACGCCGCAGCCGAGGCCAATCTGCGCCTCCAGCTCGCCCAGCAATATCCGAACGTCGTCTTCGGTCCGAGCTACGAGTACGACCAGGGGGGTCATCGCTGGGGCTTGTCGCTGAGCGTCAGCCTCCCCCTCTTGAATCAGAACCGGGGCGGAGTCGAGGAGGCCGCCGCCGCGCGCGACCAATCCGCCGCGCGATTCGAAGCGCTTCAGACCCAGATCCTCGCCGAGGTCGACGGCGCGACCGCCTCGCTCGACGGCGCACGCGCCGAGCGCGAACGGGCCTTCGCCCTCGTCCGAAACGCCGAGCAGGCGAAGACCTTCGCTGCGCGATCGCTCGCGGAAGGCGCAAGCGACCGCGCGACCTACCTCGTCATCGAGCTCGCACGGGAGGAAGCCGGCCTGCTCGCCGTCGACGCCCAGGAGAGCTGGCGGCTCGCGCTCGCCCGCCTGGAGCTGGCGGTCCGTCCGGTGGGAACGGTCGACGCGACACTCCGCGTCGTGGCCGCACCGTGAATCCGCCGGGACGAACGATGCGCTTCGTGATCTGCGTCGGGCTCTTCCTGATGGCGGGCACGCTCGCGAGCGCGAACGGCTCCGCGCCTTCGAAACGAGCCGTCTCCGGCGAGGACGGCCATCTGATTCGAATCGATGCGGAAGCGGCGGCACGCAGTGGGATCTCGACGATCCGGGTCGCCGAAAGTCGCTTCGATTCGACGACGCGCGGCTTCGGACGCGTGCTCGACCCGCTCCCCATCGTCGATGCGATCGCAGCCGTCGAGGCATCGGGCGCCGCGAACGCGGGCGCCGAGGCCGAGAGACGGCGCATGGAGCGTCTGGCCAGCGATGCCGAGAATGCGTCGACCCGGGACCTCGAGAACGCGAGGACGAGTGCGGCGCGGGCGCGCGCCGATCTGGCGATGGCCCGCGCGAGGCTGGTGGCCCAGATCGGTCCCCAGCTCGCGCGGTCGCCCGATCTCACGGAGCTGGGCGCCCGCTTCTCCGATGGCCGCGCGAGCTTGATCCGGATCGACGTGGCCGGAAGCGAGCGACGACCGGCCCCCGAGCGCGGGGCCACGCTGACGACCTATCCCCCGAGCACGGGACCGATCGAGGCCGAATTCGTCGGACCGGCGGCGATGGTCGATGCCGCGCTCCCCGGTCATGCGCTGCTCTTTCTGGTGACGAAGAATGCTCCGCGGCCGGGCAGCCTCGTGCGGGCCGACTGCCGGACCGCCGACCCGACCCAGATCGGTGTCGCCATCCCGATCGGGGCCCTCGTCTACCGCGCGGGACGGCCCTCCGTCTTCGTCGAGCAGGGCAGGAGCGAATTCGAGCTCCGGGCCGTCGAAGTGGTCGTTCGAGCCGACGGTACGGCCTTCGTCTCGCAGGGGCTCACGCCCGGCGAGAGCGTCGTCGACGTCGGCGCCCAGCAGCTCCTCTCTGCGGAGCAGCTGGGGGATTCGGCAGGGGCGGCGGAATGAGCTCGCTCGTCGATCCGCCATGCTGACGCGAATCGTCGACACCGCGCTCGTCCACCGAGGCGTCGTCGTCGCCCTCGCGATGCTGGCGCTGCTCTTCGGCATCGACTCGACCCGCCGCGCCCAGCTCGACGTCTTCCCCGACTTCGCGCCGCCCCAGGCCAGCATCCAGACCGAGGCGCCGGGCTTCGCCGCGGACCAGGTCGAGCTGCTGGTGACGACACCCCTCGAAGCCGCCCTCGCCGGCGTCGCCGATCTCGAGTCGATCCGCTCGGAGTCCATCCAGGGCCTGTCCGTGGTGACGGTGACGTTCGGGAGCGGGGCGTCGATGGTGGCGGTGCGGCAGGCCGTGAGCGAGCGGCTCGCCCTGGTGGCGCGGCAGCTTCCGCAGGGCGTGGCGGCGCCCGCGATGGCGCCGCTCACCTCTTCGACCATGGACGTGCTGAAGATCGGGCTCGTGTCGGACGCGCTCGACCCGGCCGAGCTGCGCGATCTCGCCTTCACGATCGTTCGACCGAAGCTGCTGGCCGTCGCCGGTGTCGCGCGGATCTCCCTGTTCGGGGGCGACCTTCGCCAGCTGCAGATCCAGATCGAGCCGGATCGCCTGCTCGCTCACGGCCTCGCGATCTCGGACCTGGTCGCGGCC
Organism: Myxococcota bacterium; assembly: GCA_041389425.1. Lineage (GTDB taxonomy): Bacteria > Myxococcota_A > UBA9160 > UBA9160 > UBA4427 > UBA4427. The sequence continues at coordinate 9,967 of JAWKRX010000008.1, read as the reverse complement.
GCGCGCCGGTCGACGGGCGTCTTCGGCGCGGGCTTCGTCGAGACGGCCAACCAGCGCATCGCGCTGCGGACCCAGGGCGAGGCGATCGACGCGAAGGCGCTCTCGGCCACGATCATCGGTCCGCCGCCCGCGAGTCCCGGCAATCCGGCCGCCGCCGCGGGCGCCGCGGCCCCCGTCGTGCGCCTGCGCGACGTCGCGTCGGTCCGCGAAGCGCCCGCGGCGCGCTTCGGCGATGCCCTCGTCCAGGGCCGACCCGGGGTGTTGTTGACGATCTCGAGCGCCTACGGCGCCAATACCCTCGAGGTCACCGCCGGTCTCGAGCGCGCGCTCGGCGAGCTCGCCCCGCTCTTCGCCGCGCAAGAGGTCGTCCTCTATCCGGCGCTGCACCGGCCCGCGAGCTTCATCGAGTCGGCGCTGGCGAATCTGCGCTTCTCCCTCGTGCTCGGCGGATTGCTCGTGGCGATCGTGCTGGTTCCGATGCTGGGGCGACTCCGTCTGACGCTCATCTCGGTCATCGCGATTCCGCTCTCGCTGCTCGGCGCGGTGTTCGTGCTCGAGCGCTTCGGGGTCACGCTCAACACGATGACCCTCGGCGGTCTCGCGATCGCGATCGGCGAAGTCGTCGACGACGCCATCATCGACGTCGAGAACATCGCCCGCCGCCTGCGCGAGAACGCAAAGCGCGCCGAGCCGCGCGGGGCCCACCGCGTCATCCTGGAGGCCTCGGTCGAGGTCCGCGGCGCCGTCGTCTACGCGACGTTCGTGGTGGCCCTCGTCTTTCTGCCCCTGCTGACGCTCTCGGGACTGGCAGGCCACTTCTTCGCCCCGCTCGGACAGGCCTATCTGCTCGCCGTCCTGATCTCCCTGGGCGTGGCGCTCATCGTCACACCGGCGCTCTGTCTCCTCCTCCTGCGCGACGGGGGAATCGACGAGGCGGAGCCGCGACTGCCGCGGTTCATCAAGCGACACTACCGCGTGCTGCTCGAGCGCTTCTTTCCCCGCGCGCGCGGGCTCATCGCTTCGATCGCGGTCCTGACCCTCGTTGTCCTCGCGACGATTCCGGGTCTCGGCGGAGATTTCCTGCCCGCCTTTCGCGAGGGCCATCTCGTCCTCCAGGTCTCGGAGGCACCGGGCGCATCGCTGTCGGAGCTCCTGCGCCTGGGGCGCGCCCTCTCGGCGGAGCTGCTGAAGCTTCCCGGTGTCGCGACCGTCGAACAGCAGGTCGGGCGAGCCGAGCAGGGCGAGGACACCTGGGGTCCCCATCGCAGCGAGTTCCACGTCGAGCTCCGGCCCGACCCCGACCACAGCGAGAGCGAAGTCACCGAACAGGTCCACGAACTCCTCGCGAGCTTCCCGGGCATCCAGTTCGAGGTGCTGACGTTCCTCGCCGATCGCATCGGCGAGACCCTGACTGGCGAGAAGGCCCCTTTCGTCGTCGACGTCTTCGGAAGCGACCTCGACGTCCTCGACGCGACCGCCGCGGAAGTCGCGCAGGTCCTGGCTCGGGTGCCGGGCGCGTCGGAGGTCCAGACGCGCGCGGCGGGAGGCGTTCCGACGCTCTCGATCGAGCTCGATCCCGAGGCGCTCGCCGCCCACGGCTTCGCGCCCGTCGACGTGCTCGAGACGATCCGTTTCGCCCATCAAGGCGAGGTCGTCTCCCAGATCCATCGCGACGAGCGCGCGATCGACGTCGTCGTGATCCTGGAGGACGCGAGCCGACGAGGCCCCGAGGCGCTGGGATCACTGCTGCTGCGCAATGCGAGCGGCGCCCGCGTGCCGCTCTCTGCCCTGGCGGACCTGCGACTCGTGGAGGGGCGCGAATCGATCCGGCACGAAGGATTGCGCCGTCGGCAGAGCGTCACCTGCGTTCCGCGCGAGCGCGACCACCAGTCCTTCGGCCGGGACGCCGAGGCCCTCGTGCGAGCGAGCGTCGAGCTCCCGCCCGGGATCTATCTCGAGTTCGGGGGTACGGCCCAGGCCCAGAGCGAAGCGCGGCGCGAGCTCGCGATCGAGTGTGCGGGCGTCTTCCTCGGGGTCCTGCTCGTGTTGTGGCTCGCGTTTCGCGACGTGCGGTCGATCGCGCTGATGCTCGCGAACCTGCCCTTCGGGCTGATCGGGGGCGTGCTCGCGATCCTGGGTGCGCGGCTCGTCGGGAGCGAGGCGGGCGCGTTGACGATGGGCTCGTTGGTCGGGTTCGTCACGATCTTCGGCATCACGATGCGCAACTCGATCATGCTGATCTCGCATTACGCGCATCTCTGCGACGAGACCGGGACCGCATGGGGGCCGGAGCTCGCGCGCCAGGGGGCCGTCGACCGGGTCGTCCCCATCACGATGACGGCCCTCGTGACCGGCCTCGGCCTGCTGCCCCTCGCTCTCGGCGCGGGCGACGCCGGGCGCGAGATCGAGGGGCCGATGGCGGTCGTCATTCTCGGCGGGCTGGTGAGCTCGACGCTTCTGAACCTGCTCGTCCTGCCGGTGCTCGCGCTGCGGTTCGGCCGGTTCGGGCCCGATCGGAGATCGGGATCGCCCGCCGACCTCGCCTAACCCTTGCTCTTGACCGACTTGCGGATCTTGACGAGCCCGTTCGGATGGCCGGGAACCGCGCCCTTGATGAAGAGCAGGTTGCGCTCGGCGTCGACCTTCACGATCTCGAGGTTGAGGGTCGTGACGCGGGCGTTGCCGTGCTGGCCCGCCATGCGCAGGCCGGGGATGACGCGGCCCGGGTTCGAGCCGGCGCCGATCGAGCCGCCGTGGCGGAAGAACTCGTGGGTGCCGTGGGTGCGCTTCTTGATCGAGAAGCCGTGGCGCTTGACGACGCCGGTGAAGCCGCGGCCCTTGCTCTTGCCGATCGCGTCGACCTTCTGGCCGGCCTCGAAGATGTCGACCTTGATCTCGCTGCCCGGCTCGAGGCTCGCGGCCTCTTCGGCGGTCAGACGGCTCTCGGAGAGGTAGCGGCGCGGGGCGCCGGCGCCGTGCTTCGCATAATGGGCCTTGTCGGCCTTCGAGAAGAGCGCCTCGCGGCGCTCGCCGAAGGCGAGCTGGACGGCGAAGTAGCCGTCGGTCTCGTCGGTCTTCTTCTGGACGACGACGTTCGGACCCGCCTCGAGGACGGTCACCGGGATGGCCGAGCCGTCCTCGATGAAGAGTTGGGTCATGCCGAGCTTCTTGCAGAGCAGTTCGATGGACACGGGGATCTCCTCGTCCGGATTGGAACGGGAAGCGTCCATCGCTCCCGGTTCGTCGCGGTCGATGCATCCCACCGCCGACTCGTCGGCCGCTTCCGGGATCCGCACGGCCCGATGCGGGCGGGCTGGACTCGGAGACGGGCGACCCTCGAAACGCCGGATCGGGGATCCGGCCAGCGAGGAACGGCGCGTGGGGGGCGATCTATTTCTTGCACCAGCCCGAGGCGGACCCGCTGGGCCCGGATCTCGGGAGCGCGGCAGGCTAGCACGGCCCCGGTCTCGTGCACGCGGGCGTCCGGATCGACGGACGGCCTCCGGATCGGAGTCCGCGCGAGCAACGAGCCGGCGCGCGCCAGGCAGGACAGGCGCCCGCCGGGGAAACCGCTTCCCGATCCCTCACCGAATCGCGCCGATCGGGAACCCAGCAGCGCGGGCGTGAAAACCACTGGACAAGATCGTGCCAAATCGTGTTGAATAGGCCCCGACTTTGGGGATGGTGAGGGGACTGAACGATGGAAATTCGGCGTCAAGCGAATGGATGGATCTGGATCGTCGCGATCCTCGTCGGCGGCTGGATCTCCGACCCGGCGAGCGCCGCCCAGATCGAATCGATCGAGGCCGTCGCACTCTCCGCCCAGCCCGCACCGGGCAGCGCGGCGAATTTCAATTTCTTCAATCGGGTTCGCATGAACGACGCGGGCGAGGTCCTCCTTCACGCGACCCTCTCGGGGGGCGCGAACGGACTCTGGCATTGGAACGGGAGCGGCCCCCCGACTGCCGTCGCGATCACGGGCACTCCGGCGCCGGGCCTGGGCGCTGCGGTGCTCCAGACGCTCACCCTCGATCCGCTCGCCATGACCGCGACCGGTCCGAGCTTCTTCGGCTGGCTCGCCCTCGGCAGTGGCGTCACGAGCCTGAACGACGACGTCGCCTGGGGCTCGAGCGACGGCGGGGCGCTCGTGGTTCTCGCGCGACAGGGTGCTTCGGCGCCGGGCAGCGGAACCCAGGTCTTCGGTCCGAACCTGGTCGACCTGAGCTACAGCGCCGCGAGCGATGCGGGCCGTGTGCTCGCGAACCGGCTGAGCCTGACGCCGGCCGGCGGGGTCGGCGAACGCGGCCTCTGGCAGCAGGAAGACGCGGCGCTCACGCTCGTGGCGCTCGAAGGCGATCCGGCCGTCGGCGTACCCGGCGGTCAGATGATCGATTTCCGCGGCTCGGTCTCGAACGATCTCGGCGAACTCCTGACCAACGTCCGCGTCGACACCGTCGGACGCGCGCTCTACGCGTTCGACTCGAACGGCCCCCAGCTCGTCGCCCTGGTGGGCGATCCCGCGCCGGGCACTTCAGTCGACTTCCTCTCGCTGACTGAGTACGTGTCGGAGCTCGGCATCAACGACGCCGGAGAATTCGCGTTCGTTGCAGGGCTGAGCGATGACACGGTCGCGGCGTTCGGACCGGACGGCGCCGGCGGAACCCGGGTCGTCTTGCGGACCGGCGACGCCGCGCCGGGCACGAGCGGCGCCGTCTTCGCGTTTCCCGACGACCTCGCGCTGGCCGCGGACGGCTCGATGGTGGTCGAAGGAATGCTCCAGATCGGACCGGGCGGCACGGTGTCCTCGACCGATCGCGGGCTCTGGGGCACCGCCGGCCATGGACCGCTCCAGAAGATCGCACGCCGCGGCGACCGTCCGGCGGGCCTGCCCGAAGGCGCGCGCTACGAATCGTTCTCTCGCTGGGAGCTGAACGGTTCGGGCACGCTGATCTTCTCGGGCACCTATTTCCCGCCCTCGTCAGGGACCGCCGAAGACGCGATCTGGCACCACGATCTCCATAGCGGCGAGACTTCGCTGCTGCTCCGCAAGGGCGACCCGTTCGAAGTCGCTCCCGGCGACACGCGGATCGTCAGCTTCGCGGGCACGGGCGGCGACGCCTCGGGCGGGCAGGACGGCAAAGGCCAGGGCTTCGCCGACGACGGCCGTTTCGTCGCGACGGTCGATTTCACGGGCAGCACGCGGGGCGTATTCCGCCTCGGACTGCCCGAGCCGACGACCGGCGCGAGCGGCGTCGCGCTCATCGCGCTGGCGGCGCTGGCTCGGCGCCGCGAAACGTCCCGGCGCAAGACGCAGGTCGCATTCGGCCGATGACGGAGTTGGAGACGCGAAGAAGCGAGTGCGCGTCCTCTCAGCAGCCGTAGATCGAAACCAGAATCTGCACCCCCGCCGAGACTGCCGTCGCGACGATCAGGCCGGCGAAGATCTTCGCATTGCGCTCGGTCCGGAAGTTGACGGTGTAGCCGAAGCCGGACGACTTCTGGACCCAGCCGCGCGGGTCGGCGGGATTGGCGTAGAAGAGTCCCCAGAGCACGTGGGCCTTCATCTCGTCCGCCGAAGAGGGGCGCTGGTCCGGCGGCGCCGGCTGCGTCGTCCCGGCGAATTTCAGCATCCAGCCGACGAGGGCGACGACGAGAATCAGGGTCACGGCGCTGGAGACGACGACGGCCATCGAGTGGTCCATCGACCCGCAGCACGGGAGTCTTGACCGAGGTACGCGGGCGGCCGTCCCGAGAAACGCTGTGACCCTCGCGAAGGCGACCGGCGCTTCGAAGCCTCCATTTTCCCGCAGACCCGGCCGAAAAACAGGCTCGCGCCCGGTCGTCCCAAGCCCGGCGCGGCTGTGCTGCCCCCCGCCCGGATTGGGCCCGGCCGCCAGTCGGGCCTAGATTCGGGCTCGAACGAAAAGGCGCAGAGCCGCCCGAAGCGAAGATCCGAAGCGATCGATCCGCGCGATGAACCTGGCCGAGCAGTCGCGACCGACGAGGAGACCCCGCCATGCAGTACCGAGCCACCCTGATCCCCGGCGACGGAATCGGCCCCGAAGTCGTCGACGCCGCCGTCCGCGTGGTCGAGGCCGCGGGCGTCCGGATCGAATGGGAGCGGGTCGAGGCCGGCGCCGACGTCTTCCTGAAGCACGGGACCCCGCTCCCCGACGAGGCTCTCAACTCGATCCGCAAGACCCGCACCGCCCTGAAGGGCCCGATCGGAACGCCGATCGGCGGCGGCTTCAAGAGCGCCAACGTGTTGATGCGCCAGGCGCTCGATCTCTACGCCTGCGTGCGCCCGATCAAGACGCTGGCGGGCCTCACGACCCGCTATCAGAACGTCGACTTCATCATCGTGCGCGAGAACACCGAGGGCCTCTACTCGGGCCTCGAGCATCGTGTCGCCCCCGGCGTCGTCGAGAGCCTGAAGGTCGTGACCGAGCACGCGAGCCTGCGCATCGCGCGTTATGCCTTCGAGCTCGCGCGCAGCCAGGGCCGCAACAACGTCACGGCGATCCACAAGGCGAACATCATGAAGCTCTCGGACGGGCTCTTCCTCGAGTGCGTCCGGCGCGTCGCCCGCGACTATCCCGAGATCGCCATGAAGGAGATGATCATCGACAACTGCGCGATGCAGCTCGTGACGAAGCCCGAGCAGTTCGACGTGCTCGTCATGGACAACCTCTACGGCGACATCCTCTCGGATCTCGGCGCGGGGCTGGTCGGCGGCCTCGGCATCGTGCCCGGCAGCAACATCGGGCTCGAATGCGCGGTGTTCGAAGCGGTCCACGGCAGCGCGCCGGACCTCGCGGGCAAGGGCAAGGCGAATCCCACGGCCGTCATCCGATCGGCGGGGCTGCTCGTCGGGCATCTCGGCGAGCGCGCGGCGGCGGCGCGCATCGAGAACGCCGTCGCGGCGGCACTCACCGATCCCCGCAACCATACGGGCGATCTCGGCGGAAAGGCGACGACGAAGGACTTCACCGACGCCGTCGTGCGGCATCTCGCGGACTAGCAGCGCGAGAAGGTGGCGCCCGCGCTCCGTCCGGTGCTCGTGCTCGCCCTCGACGGGGCGACGTTCGAGGTGATCGGGCCGCTGGCGGAGGCCGGCCGGCTACCGCATCTCGCCGCCTGGATGAAGGCGGGCCGCGCGGCGCCGCTGCCGAGCACGGCCCCGCCCGTGACGTTTCCCGCCTGGTCCTCGTTCATGACGGGCCTCCCGCCCGGCGAGCACGGCATCTTCGACTTCACGCAGAAGCTTCCCGGCGAGTACCGGCTGCGCTTCGTCAACGCGACGGACCGCCCGGCGCCGACGATCTTCAGCCGCGTCTGCGACGCCGGCGGGCGCGTGCTCGTCCTCGGGCTGCCGGCGACGCATCCGCCCGAGCCCGTCGACGGCCTGCTCGTCTGCGGCTTCGAAGCGCCCGTCGCCAGCGGTACCGACGCGAAGAGCGCCTCCGATCCGGATCGTTATGCGCGGATCGCGGCGAAGGCCGGCCCCTGGATGCGCCCCGAGCTCGACGAATCGGCGCGCGCCGACGATTTCCACGAGCGTGCGGTGTCGACCCTGCTCGCCCGCATCGATCGCAAGCGCGACTTCGCCCTCGAGGCCCTCGCGGCGCTGCGCGCCGATGCGGGCGGCGCCCTGCCCGAGCTGATCGTCGTCGTCTTCTCCGAGAGCGATACCGCGGGCCATCACTACTGGCGCGACCACGATCCCCGCTCTCCGCGCCACGACCCGGCCGTCTCCGCCGCCCGCAAGGAAGCCCTCGCGAGCGTGTACGAGCGCCTCGACGCGGCCTGCGGCGCGCTGCGTGCCGCCGTCGGCGACGAGACGCCTTGCATCGTCCTCTCCGATCACGGCATGGGGAGCGCGTCGGACAAGGTCGTCCATCTCAATCGCTTCCTCGCGCAGGCGGGCCTGCTCGCCCGCCGAGCGAGCGCGCTCGGCGTCCGCGGCGCCCGGGATCATCTCGCCCGCACGCTCCGGGATGCGGCACTCGCCTGGCTGCCGCCGCGCCTCGCCCAGCTCGTCTTCCGCCGCGCCCGCGCTGCCGCAGCGCGGCTCGAGAGCAGCGTGCGCTTCAGCGGCTTCGATTGGCGCCGCACCCTCGCCTTCAGCGAGGAGGCGAATACCCAGCCCGGCGTCTGGATCAATCTGGCCGGCCGCGAGGCCGAGGGCTGCGTCGCGCCGGCGGACTACGAGACGGTGCGGACGCGGGTGATCGCGGCGCTCGAGCAGTGGAAGCTGCCTTCGGGCGAACCGGTCGTCGCCCGGGCGCTGCGGCGGGAGGCCGTCTACTCGGGGCCCTTCGTGGAGCGCGCGCCTGACATCGTGCTCGAGCTCGCCCTCGATGCCGGCCATGGCCTCTCCCTCGTCCCGACGCCGTGGGCCGAGGGCGGGCCTCAGGGCGAGGGCATCCCGAGCATTCGCGTCCTCGGGCCCGAGGCGTACGAGGGCGGCCGTGGGCGCGGCATGAACGGCACCCATCGCGGCGAGGGTGTGTTCATCGCCTGCTCGCCCGAGCTGGCGGGGCGCGCGACGCCCCGGAACCTGGCGGCGGTCGCCCCTTGGCTCGCCGGGGTGATGGGTCTAGCCTGGGCCGCCGATGGCGCGGTCCCGCCGGATCCGGGAACGCGCGAGGCCCTCGTCTACGGCGAGGACGAGGAAGCGATGGTGGCCGAGCGGCTGCGGGCGTTGGGATATCTCGAATGACGGGACCCGACCTGTCGCTCGTCTTTCCGGCCTGGAACGAGGCCGAGAATCTGCCGCGGCTGATCGAGAGCGCACTCTCGATCGGAGGCGAGCTCGGCGTCGCCTTCGAGATCGTGATCGTCGACGACGGCTCGGCCGACGCGAGTCGCGCGCTGCTCGACGACTGGTGTCGCCGCGACGAACGGATCCGCGCCGTCCACCACAGCGAGAACCTCGGCTACGGCGCTGCGCTGCGAGCGGGGCTGAAGGCGGCCCGCGGCCAGCTCGTCTTCTTCAGCGACGCGGATCTGCAATTCGATCTCGGCGAGATCCGCCATCTGCTCGCCCATGCCGGGGACTGCGACATCGTCGCCGGCTATCGCGCGCCGCGGCGGGATCCCTGGGTGCGGCGGATCATCGCTGCGGCCTGGGGGGCGCTCGTGCGGGCGCTCTTCGATCTGCCGGTGCGCGACATCGACTGCGCCTTCAAGATCTTCCATCGCTCCGTGCTCGAGGCGATCCCGATCCGGTCGGTCGGGGCGTTCATCAATACTGAAATCCTGGTCCGCGCGCGGGCCGCGGGCTTCCGGATCCGGCAGGTGCCCGTCAGCCATCGCCGGCGGCAATCGGGGCGCCAGACGGGCGCGCGGCCCCGGGTGATCGCGCGCGCGCTGTTCGAGCTGCTCCAGCTCCACGCGACCCTCCATCCGCTCCACCCCCGCCACCCCCGCCACCTCCCGCCGATGGCGGGGGCCCGGACCCGGCGGCCGGGGCCGGAGATCGGCCTCGAGGGCTAGGCGAGCGATGCGCCTCCTGCTGGTCGGCGCCTTCGGGTATCCCCACGACCAGGGCTCCCAGATCTATTTCCAGGAGCAGGCGCTCGCGCTCTGGGCGGCGGGCGCCGAGGTCGAGGTCCTCAGCTACGGCCCGGGACGGGTGGACGCTTCGGCCCATCCGCTGGCCGGCCTGCCGTTCCACGCGATTCCGGCCTGGGCCACACCGGCCTCCCGGCGATCGGGCCCCCAGGCCGCGAAGCTCCTCGCGGATCTCGGTCTCGCACTCGCCCTCCGGCGGCGGATCGCAGCGGAATCGGGGGCCGCCGCGTTGGACGCCGGCGAAGCGGAGACTCGGGCAAGCGCGCCAGAGTCTGCGTCAATGATTGCGTCAGAAAGCGCGTCATCGAATCGGTCGCCGGGTGCGTCATTCGCGTCATCGCCCTTCGATGCACCGAGCGGATCCGTGGCCCTGCCGGATCTGGCTTCGAAG
>JAWKRX010000007.1:0-237405 GCA_041389425.1 Myxococcota bacterium | reverse complement strand
CGCCCTACGACGGGCCGATGCCCTGAGAAGGCATCCGCCACGGGGCCCCGGCATACCGCCTCGGATCGGTGCTCGTCTGCCCGTCGCGCTCGACCTGATCTCCGCGATCAGGCGCCCAGGGCATTCCGAATCCGGGCGGCTATCCGGTCGCGCTCCACGTCCACCCCATCCTGCTGCCCGACATGGGCATTCCGATCATCGACGATGCCGACTTCGCGGCCCTCGCGCTCGAAGGCGGGACGGGGTCGCCCGTCGATTCGCGCGTGGTGCTCTCGGGCGTCAGCGCGTGTTGCGCGCTCGACGTCCGCCTTCGAGCCAGAACGCGAGCCCGATCAGCAGCCCGACCAACAGACCCGTTCCTTCGGTCGAGAGAGCTGGAACCTGCGGTGCGGGCGCCGAGCTCGGATCGAGCGGATCGCTTCCGGCCGCGATCTCGGCGCCATCTCCGAAGCCATCGCCGTCCGTGTCGAAGAGCAGGGGATTCGTGCCGTAGGCGGAGAACTCGGCGCCGTCGAGGAGACCGTCGTCGTCGCTGTCCGGATCGAGCGGGTCGCTGGCGAGCGTCGGCGCGCTGGTCGGGACGAAGAGCGCGAGGTCCGTGCCGAGCAGCGGGCCCGCTCCGTCGGGATCCGGCGTGGGACTCAGCAGGCCGCGCTCGGCGCCGTCCGGGTGGCCGTCTCCATCGCTGTCGGCCACACACGGATGCGTCTCGCCCGCGTCGACGAGGCCGTTGCGGTTGGCATCCTCGAGGCCGTCGGGGATCCCGTCGTCGTCGCTGTCCGCATCCTGACTGGAAGAGCAGGAGAGGTTCTCGAGCGCATCCGTGAGCCCATCCCCATCCGCATCGGCGGCGAGGTCGAGCACGACGAAGGAGCCGCCCGCGAAGGTGTGGCCCTCGAGTCCGACGAAGGGATCGCTTCCGCCGCGGCGCGCCTCCTCGAACGGCTCCGTCGCCGAATAGGTCGAGCGGAACGCCGCGATCGTGAGCGGGAGGCCTGCCTCCTCCATCGTGTCGAAGATGATGCCGTCGAGCGAGAGCTGGAGATAGGTGTTCTGCCAGGCGATCGTCCAGAGCGGGAACGTCTCGTTGTCGAAACGGTTCTCGCGGAAGCTGTAGTCGACGCTGACCTGCACGCCGCCCGCCGGCTGCTTCACCTGCAGTCGGGTGGGCAGGCCGAGGTCGAGGAGCGCCTGCGGGACGCTCCCGCCCTCGGCACGTGCCGCGATCGTCACGGCCTGGCCGGCGGCGAGCGGCACGAACTGGCCGAGGTTTTCGTCGAAGATCTCGACCGGCGCGCCGAAGCGCACGTCCGCGACCAGGTTGGGCGAGAAGGTCAGGGTCTGCTCGAAGTGGTTCCAGAAGACCGCGTCGCTGTCGAGCACGTCGACCGAGAGGCCGAGCAATCCGCTCGGATCCGAGAAGTTCGCGCCGGCGAGGAAGGTGCCGGAGCTCGCCAGCGCCATCAGCCCGTCGACGTCGATCTCGCCGCGGATCACGTCGGACGATAGGCTCGTCTGGTCTGCGAAGAGCTGCTCGAACAGGCTGGTGTCGTTCGTGAAGTTCGTCGCGGGCCGATAACGACCGGGCATCGTGTTCACGAGCGCGCCGTCCGGCTCGAGAAAGCCGCGCTTGGGCTCTGCCAGGATCGAGGTGCCGAGCGCCAACGCGCCCGGGTCGTAGTCGTCGCCGGCCGGACTCTCGAGGTCCGGGATCTGGAATCGGATGCCGGCCAGATCCACCGAAGCGGGCACGTCCGGCAGCGTGAGACAAGGCGGCGTCGGCTCGAGCAGCAGCGTCGGGCAGGTGGTCGGGTAGGTGAACCCGAAATCGATGCCGAGGCCCGCCGGAAGCGGCGGAATCTCGAAGAGGACGTCCCGATAGCCCTCGGGCGCGAAGGGCACGCCGTTCATGAAGCGCATCTCGAGCCCCTCGAAGAGCCCCGTCCGGAAGCCCACGAGCTCGCCCGTCTCCACCAGATGCTCGTCGAGCACGGAGGTGTTCCGGTCGATCTGCTCTCCCGTGGCCGGATCGACGCTGGCGTAGTGCACGTCGAGCTGCGCGGTGATGTCGAAGGTGTAGCCGGCGATGAAGCTCGCCGCGGGCCATTCGGAAGTGAGCGTCGAGGTCGTCTGCGTCGGATCGTGGAGGGCCTCCAGCGTGAACGTCTCACCGGCTGCGACCGACGCGCGGTCCGAGCGCAGCTTCGCGACCGTCTGGTAGGTCAGGTCGACCAGTCCGCCGTCCTCGAGGTCGAGGGTCACGTCGATCTGGCCGTTCACGGTGACGGCGTGCGTGACCTCGGCCCCGACGTCGAATCCCTGCGGCGGCGGCGGCTGGGTCGGCCGCGGGCCGATGGCGGCTCCGACGTTCAGCGAGGTCGGAATGTTGGGCACCGGATCGGGAAGGGCGTTGATTTCGGCGATCGTAAAGTCGTCGATTCCGCCCGGCAAATCACAGCCGTTCGCGATCGAATCCGTGTCGGGGATGCCAACGAAGGTGCAGCAGGTCAGCGATCGCAAGGCGATGTCGGCGACGCCCGTGATGCACTCGTTCGTCGTCGGGGAGATCCGGAGCGTGCCGAAGGTGCTGTTCGAAGCGCCGGTGGTCTTGCAGGAGTTCGGCGGCTCGTTGCGAACGATCACCTGGCTCGTGCAGGTCGCGATCGCCTGGTCCCAGATCGCTTGCGCCTTCCAGAGCGGAATCGGCTGGTCGACCTCGACGATCTGCCCGGCCGACCCGACCGAGGATTCACCCACGATCGGAATGACCCAGGGATCGGCCTGGAGGGAGGAGAAGAGCGGCTGGTCGACGGCCTCGAAGCGCAGCGGACTCGAGGTGGAGATCGCGACGCCGTTGCTGCCGGGATCGAGCGGGTCGGTGCCCAGGATGTTGACCTCGTCGCCGTCGGGCGCGCCGTCTCCGTCGGTGTCGGCGAGCTGCGGGTCGGTTTTCAGCTGCCGTTCGCGCAGGTTCGTGAGGCCGTCGACGTCGGGGTCGGCGTCCGCATCGTCGCTGCGGAGCGGATCGAGGCCGTTCGCGATCTCGTAGCCGTCGTCGAGCCCGTCGGCGTCGGTATCCGCCAGGCGGACGTCGGTCCCGTGCGTGGTCACCTCGGCATGGTCGTCGAGCCCGTCCCCATCCGTGTCCGCGCGCCGCGGATCCGAATCCGCGGCCTGCTCCTCGAGGTTCGTGAGTCCGTCGCCGTCCGGGTCGAGGCCCTGCTCGCCGGCCGTCTTCGGATCGAAGCCGGCGTTCGACTCGAAGCCGTCCAGCAGTCCGTCCCCGTCGCTGTCGGCGAGCAGCGGATCGGTCTGCGTGCTCGACACCTCCGTGCCGTCGAGCAGCCCGTCGTCGTCGCTGTCGGGATCGAGCGGATCGGTCCCGGCGTTCAACTCGTTGCCGTCATTGAGCCCGTCGTCGTCCGAGTCGGCATCGAGCGGATCGGTCCCCGCCGTGCCGGGCTCTTCTGCATCGGAGAGCCCGTCCCCGTCGCTGTCTGCGCGGGCGGGATCGGTGCCCGTCGTGCCGACCTCGAGCGCGTCGGAGAGTCCGTCGCCATCGCTGTCGGCTCGAGCGGGATCGGAGCCATGAAGCGTGACCTCGTCGAGATCGGACAGCCCGTCGCCATCGCTGTCGGTGAGACCGGGATGGCTGCCCGCGGCCTGCTCGGCGGCATTGTCGAGCCCGTCGCCGTCCGGGTCGGCGCTCTGCTCGCCTGCGACGTTCGGGTCGAAGCCGTTCGCGATCTCGAAGGCGTCCCGCAATCCGTCGCCGTCGCTGTCCGGACGCAGCGGGTCGCTGCCGGCGACGGCCTCGGCGGCGTCGCTCGCACCGTCGAAGTCGCTGTCGAAGTCGGCCTCTTCGTGCGGGTCGAGGGCGCTCGTGCAGTCCGGATCACCGCCCGCGAAGTCGACGAAGCCGTCGCCGTCGTCGTCGAGCCCGTCGCTGCAGGCCGGGGGCCCCGTCAGGAGCTCGACGAGCGCATAGCGTGCGCGCCCGGTGCTGCCGCTCTGACCGCTGCCGAAATGGAGGCGATCGAGTCCCGCGGCGGCGACGCCCACCTGGTTCACGAGGAGGCGTTGCCCGTCGACGTAGAGCTCGGCGATGCCGAGGGTCGGGCTGTAGGCGAGCTCGATCAGGTGGTAGGCGGTGAGGCCCGGGCTCGTCGTGGGGACGGTGACCGAGCCGCCGCCGCTCAGCGCGATCTGGAGCGAGGTGCCGGTCGTGCCGAAGGTGAGCAGGAAGCGGCGGTTCCCGTCCGCCAGCTCGAGCAGGACCGACGCGTCGAGCGCGTCGTTCGGCTGCGTGACCCGGAGCTTGCTCCGAAGCGTCCAACCCGTTGCGAGACCGGCGCTCGAAGCGGGCGCCACCTCGTAGCGCCAGCGTGATCCGCTCGCGGTCGAGGCATCGTCGACGAACCAGCTCGCGATGTCGGCTCCGCCGGGCGCGACCGGCCCGAAGCCGACGCCTGCCATGAGCGTATCGCCCGCGTGCTGGACCCAGCCCTGGGAGAGCGGATCCTGCTGGCCGACGTGTCGCGCGAAGGTCGCCGCCATGGCCGGCGAGGCGGTGAGCAGGGCGGCGGTGAGCAGGGCGGCGGGCAGGCGGATCAGCAGCGCAGCGCGCGGGTGGTGGCGGGACGACGAGCAAAGGGGCGACGGGATGGGCATGGCCACCTCCACGGCAGGGGATGGCGCCATTCTGAAGCAGTCCGGCCGCTCGCGAAATCGACCGACCGGCCTAGACCGATCGGGAGAGCGGCTCCGCCCGTACAAGCATCGGGGCGACGACGAAAGGGGCGCTGCGGGGCCTCGTCAGCGGTCGCTGCCTTCGCCCATGGACGATGCGCGATCGCTTCCCCGATCGCGCGAGGAGGTCGCGAGGAGATCGAGCCGCTCGAGCAGGCTCCGCAATCGGGCCGGGCGCACGGGCTTGCGCAAGGCGTGGTCGCCGGTCGCTTCGACGGCCGCGAGCTCCGCCGCCGACTTCTCCGCCATCAGATAGATGGCGAACGGACGGACCGCATCCGCTTCGGCTGCCTTCTCTCGGAGGAGGGCGACGACCCCCGGCCCCCTGGCGCCGGCCTCGAGGTGATAGTCCGAGAGGACGACGACGGGCCACCAGCCCCGGCCGGTCACGGCCAGGGCGGTGTCGAGCGTGTCCGCGCTGCGCACCTCCCACCCCCAGCTGCCAACGAGATCCGCAGTCGAGGCGCGCACCGCCTCGTCGTCGTCGAGCACGAGGACGCGCCCTCGCCCCGCCGTCGGCGATCCGCCTGGAGCAGAGCCGCGTGCGGATCCTTCCTGCGCGTCTCGGCTGGAACCGTCGGCGGGCACGGCGGCCGGTGACGGAGGCTGATCGGGCGCACGGCTCACACGATCGACCTCGATCGCGAAGCGCGAGCCGATGCCCGGCTTCGACCGCAACGTGACCTCGGCACCGAGCAGCCGCGCGAGATCGTCGACGATCGAGAGCCCGAGCCCCAGGCCCCGGCCACGCCCGCGACCGCTCGCGAGCTGCACGAAGGATCCGAACACGGCATGCTGGTCGGCCTCCGCGATGCCGGGTCCGTCGTCGCGCACCTCGATCCGCGCACGCCGACCCGCGCCGACGCGGCGGACGCCGACGACGACCGAGGCGCCACGCGCGTGGCGCAGGGCGTTCGCGACGAGGTTGCGCAGGATGCGAAGCATCAGCAGGCGGTCGGTCCGCAGGACGACGCTCGATGGAACGAAGCGCAGGCGTGTCCCGGACTCCGCGGCGGGTCCTTCGAAGTCGCGCTCGAGCGTCTCGAGCAGCCGCTCGTAGCGGACCGACTCGATCTTCGGCTCGATTCCGCCGGCATCGAGACTCGAGCGATCGAGCAGGAGCGAGAGCATCTCGTCGAGCTCGTGGGTCGAATCGCCGATCCGCTCGACCAGTGATCGGACCTCGGGATCCTCGAGACGACCTCGCAGGGTCTCGGCGAGGAGGGAGACGGCGTGAAGCGGCTGGCGCAGGTCGTGGCTCGCCTCGGCCAGCCGATTGGTTCGTGCGGCGACCTCCGCCTCGGCCGCATAACGCAGGATGCGGAGCCACTCGCGTTCGCAGAGCGTCGCGATCTCGTCGAGGAGCTGCCTGTCGCGCTCCGTGTAGAGCTCGCCGGAGCGTTTGGCGCCGAAGCAGAGGAGGGCGGCGATGGACGAGGGCTCGCCCGGAGAGACGGGGCAGACGATCGCGGCGAACTCGTGCGCCGCCGCCGGGATGGCCGCGCGCTCCGTCGTCGACGCGTCCGGTAGCGGTCCCTCGAGCAGGGCGGGCCACGAGACGGCCTGCGTGGTCCGGCGAACGAATCCGCCTTCGACCTGCGCATAGCGAACGCCGACCTCCGCGCCGACCACGTCTGCGGCACCGGAAGTGGCGGCGTCGAGCAGGGCATCGAGACCGTGTGCATCTCGCAAGGCGGCGGCGAGGCGTTGCAGGGCCGCTCGCTGCTGCATCTGCTCGGGAAAGAGGAGCCGGTCGATGCGGGGTCGCAGCCGATGGGTCGCGAGGATGATGGCGGCGCCGACGATCACGCCGAGGCCGAGGCGCGACGCCGCCGCCTCGATGCCGTACTTCGCGACGAGGAAGTCCGAGACCATCGGGGCGCCGACGACGAGGCCCGCTCCTCCGACGCCGATCGTGACCGCGACGGCCGCGGTCGTACCGATCAGGTGGTCGATGTCGAACGCCTTGTCTCGGATGACCGCGAGCAGGGCACCGACCATCCAGATCATGCTCGAGACGAAGCCGATCGCGAACGCCGCACGGAAGCCCTCCCAGCCCGGATGGATCGTCGGGGCCAGCGCCGCGAGGATGACGGGAAGGGAGCCGATCGACGTGCCGAGCAGGATCCAGCGCAGTCGACGACGACCGACCGCGGGCGATCGCTGATAGTTCCGGACGAGGATGCCCAGCGCGACGACGGTCGCGAGGCCATGGGTGGCGAAGGAGACTCTCGGAACCCATTCGATCGGCAGAGGCCAGGCCAGCAGGTAGTTGGCGCGAACGAAGAGGGCGTAGAGACCGGCTGCCGTCAGGGAGATGCCCACGCCGAGTCGGCGTGCGATCGGCAGCTCCGGCGGGAAATTCCGCACCCACTCCATCAGGAAGAAGATCATGAGGACCGAGCCGATCGACCAGACGATCTGCGCCGCCCAGGTCTGCCACGGCGGTCCGCCGTAGAAATGCGCCTGCCCGATCGCGTAGGTCATGAAGCAGGCATAGAAGCGCCGCGCATCCGCACGATTCGGAGCTCGGAGCAGGAGGAGCGTCGCCACGCCGGCGGTGAGCAGGAGGGTCGGAAGGCGGGCCCAGGGGGCCGGGTGGGGGCGCGCTTCGAGCGCAACGACGTGCCGCACGCCGTCGCGCTCGAACTCGAGCTCGGTCGGATGGCCCGGCGTCGTCCGGGCGAGGCCGATCGCCTGGAAGCCGACATAACCGACGCCGCGCAAGTCGCGTTCGGCGATGCGGATGAGCCGGTCGCCGAGCTCCAGTCCGGATCCATTGCTGTCGGTCTCGAGTCTGAAGCCGCCGACGCGCGGGTACTCGCCGGGATGCCAGGCCGCGAAGACGGGCAGCTGGGCCAGCCCCGTGCGCAGGCTCTCCTTCACGTGGAGGCCGACTGCGGCGACGAAGAGCGGGATCGTCACCGCGAGGAGCCAGCCGTCGCGTCGGTCGAGGCGGTGCGGCATCCCCCGAGACTAGGAAAACCGGCGAGTGAATGGCACCCGTCCTGCGGCCGGGCGGCGTATGCCGCCGGGACACGTCCGCGTGCGGTCGCGGTCGATTCGACTAGCTTTGCCGCATGTTGAGGATCCTCCTCTGCGACGATCATGCGTTGTTCCGCGAAGGGCTTCGACTCGTGCTCGCACAGCTCGACGAGGAGGTCGAGCTCGTCGGAGTGGCAGACGGGGCGAGCGCGATGCGCGAAGCCGCGGCGGACGACGACTTCGATCTGGTCCTGCTGGATCTGGCGCTGCCGGACGCCTCCGGCCTGGAGGTCCTCGCCGGTCTGCGCGAGCACCATCCCTCGGTTCCAGTCGCCGTCCTCTCCGGCTCGGAGGTGGCACGTGACGTCCGCTCTTCGCTCGACCTCGGTGCCGTCGGATTCATCCCCAAGTCTTCGACGGCTTCGGTCCTGCTCGCTGCGATCCGGCTGGTGTTGTCCGGCGGGATCTACCTCCCGCCGAATCTGCTCGACGACTCGGCCGTCACCGGGAGTCCTCGGCGACTGCCGCGGGCTCCCGTAGGCGGTCCGCCCTCACCGCGGCTCTCGCCGCGACAGTGGGAGGTGCTCGCGCTTCTGGCCGAAGGCCGGTCGAACGGCGAGATCGGTCAAGCACTCGCCATCGCATCCGGAACCGTCAAGAGCCACGTCATGCGCATCTATGAAGAGCTCCGGGTGAACAACCGGACCGAGGCCGCGCTGCGATTCCGCGAGCTCGACCGCTCGCACCGGGGCTGAGGCGTTCAGCTCCACTTCGTCACCCGACCCACTTCGTTCGAGAAGACATCGACCCGTCGCGGGCGCGCGCTGCGCGCTCAGTCGTCGAGCCTCCACTCCCCTGCGCCCTTCACGAGCAATCGGTCGCCCGGGTGGCAGAGCTCGCCGCTGAAGAAGGCGCTGCCCGGCACGCATCGGAACATGCTCGGATTCGTCGCGCCCTCGCAGGCCGGAAGCGAGAGCAGGGGAAAATGCGCCGCGCGCGCGACCAGGCCTCCCCTCGAACCACTCGACCGATCGGACTAGACCGATCGCACGATGTCTCGGCCCGACCGCGTCGCCTAGGGTCTCCTGAGCAGACGAGACTGGGAGATTGCTCCGAATGCGGTTGCCTCGAACCCCCCCGATTGCTCTCGCCATCGTCGCTCTCGCACTCGTCGTGTTCGGCGCAGGCCTGAATGCCGGCCCCGCGGAGGCGCGGACGCGCGGATTCTGCAACATCCCTTTGTACGGTGACGCGAGGAGCTTCGACTGCGGCCGCAACGAGCAGGTCGAATGCGACACCGGCGCGCCCTGCGATCCCGGTCATCGTCACGTGACGTTTCCCGCGCGCACCGTTTCCTGCGGACCGCTCGCCGACGAGACCATTTCGGGCGCGTGCATCGTCTGTGGCGGGGCCCTCGAAATCAGTTGTGCGGGGGCCAACCGGTGCGAGTCCGGTCTCACCCATGCGACGACCGGTCAGCTCGACGGAAACATCCGATCCTGCGAGCTCCCGATCCAGGTCGACGACATCGACAGGACCATCCCGGCGGTCACGGTCGGCCTGTGTCCGTTTTGCGTGACCTACGGTCCGTATCGCGTGCAGGCCGAGCTTCCCTCGGCGGCCACGATCCTCGATGCCGTCGGGTTTTGCTCGCCGGGTGTGCCGGACGACTTGTCGGGCGCGTCCCGCGAAAGCTGGCCTGCGTCGGAGCTCCCCTCGGAGGCGCTCGGGACGGTGATCTTCATTCATGGACGCGGATCGAGCTGCGGAGGAAAGGATTCGCTCCTCCATTCCAATCAGGGCATGCTCTTCCAGCGCAACCACCGGACCTATTGCGTGGAATACGACCGCGCCCCCGAAGCGACGGGTGCCGCGCGCCGTCGGGTTCGCGTCTACGAGCCGGTCGAGCAGACGACCGGCGAGGGATCGACACCCTGTGCGCAGGACGACAGCTGCAGTTGGAACCTGGCGGATCCGCTCCTCGAAGTCACCGCACCGAGCTATTCGATTCCCGGCTTCGCGTCGGCCGTCGCCGAGGCGATCGAGCGCATCCCGACCGAAGGCGAGATCAGCCTCGTCGCCCATAGTCAGGGCGGCTTCATCGCCCGCGCCCTGGTCCACGAACACTACGACGATCTGCGATGGAGCGGCGAGAAGATTTCGCGCGTCATCACGCTCGGGCATCCCTACTACGGGAAGGTCGTCGATCCCGGAAAGGCGGCGCCCTGGCTGTGTGCCGAGACGGACCAGCTCGACTGCGACGTTCAGGAATGGCTTTGGGGTTGGCAGGACTGGCTCGGCAGCACGGCGGGCAACATCGACGATACGGATTTTCCGCAGATCGAATGGACTGCCGTCGCCGGCGAGGGCGTCGGCGGTACGGGCGAGGAGAGTCAATCGAACGCGTGTCTCGCGATCTTCGGCGGGACCGACCTCGCGGACGTCGAAGGCGATACGAGCGTCCCGATCCAGAGCTCGCTCGGCGTCGACGAACACGGGTACTACGCCGTCTCCCCGCTCCGCTTCGATCATTCCCGACGGACCCCGTGCAATCACGGCGCAGCCTGCATGCTCCATGCGTTGCTCGAGGACGATCCGGAGAGACTCCCGAGCGCGCCATCGCCCGGCCCGCCCAGGCCGGGCGCGCTCGATTTCGATGGCGTCGACGACGTGGTGGGTGGACTTCCCACATCCGCGCTCCGGCAGCTGGTGATGAGCCGGGCGGTGACGATGGAAGCCTGGATCTATCCCGACCAGGACGGCGTCGATGGCATCATTGCGAGCAAGGAAGGCGAGTATCAATTCGGGTTGTCGATGGGCGAGCTCGCCTGGTCCCTCGCGATCACGAGTCCGAACTGGGAGTGGGTCACGACCGGTTTCTTTCCGACGCCCCGCGAATGGACCCACGTCGCGGTCGTGTACGACGACGCGGTCGGGGAGACGATCGTGTTCGCGAACGGAATCGAAGTCGAACGGTCGATTGCGACCGGCCCCATCGGAGACTTCCGGCCGGGAATGGACGACTTTCGCATCGGCGGGCGGCAAGACGAGGCCGCGCACTTCGCGGGTCGGATCGACGACGTGCGGATCTGGTCCAGCGCGCGTTCGACGAGCCAGATTCGCGAAGGGCTCGAGGGGATCGGGAAGACGCGAGACCCGGATCTGCGGGGCGCCTGGCGCTTCGACGAAGGCGAGGGCGACGCGCTCGTCGATGCGAGCGCCTACGGCCACACGCTCTCCCTGTCCGCGCTCGGCGCGAATTCAGGACCCCATCGCAGGACGGAGGATCGCAATCGCGCCGGAGGGACGTTGTATTTCGATGGCATCGACGATCGGGTCCGCGTCACGGATCCGATCCAGCTGGCAGAGCTGAAGATGGAGGACGCGCTCTCGATCGAAGCTTGGATCCATCCTCGCGGACCGGGCGGAAACCTGGGCGGAGTGATCGTCAACAAGGAGGGCGAGTACGCCCTCACGCGCCTCCCGGATGGAACGATCGCGTTCTCCCTGGCCGGCACTTCACTGGGTTGGGCGACGATCGCCACCGCGGCCGTCGCCCCGGAGCGCGTCTGGACCCACGTCGCGCTGACCTACTCGAATTCGAGCGGCCGCGCGGAGATCTATCTGGACGGCGTCCTGGCGGATGCGTTCGACAACTCGGGGTCGATCGGGGATGCCCACCCGGGCCTGGACGAGCTCCAGATCGGCGGCCGCCAGCGCACGGACGGAGGTCAGTGGTTCCACGGCGTGATCGACGAGGTCCGCGTCTGGAACCGCAGACGCACGGCGGAGCAGATTGCAGCGAACTACGAGCGCGTTCTGCCTTCCGGCCCCAGAACGGGATTGTCGGGCCATTGGCGCTTCGACGAAGTCAGCGGGAGCCTCGCGACGGACCAATCCGGGTCGGCACGCCATGCCTCCCTCGGTGTCTCGGGAGCCGCGGCGACACCGGTTCGATCGAGCGGCCCCGCGCTGCCGGGCTATCCCGCGGCGCTGCTCGCCGAGGAGACCCCGACGGCCGCGAAATCTTCGTCCTCGTCTTGCGGACTCGGCGCGGAGTTCGTGTTCGTCGTCCCGGTCCTCCAGTGGATGCGCCGCCGCGTGCGCGGGCGGCGAACGGCGCTGCCCTGATCCTGTCGGCCGAGAACGGCGAGTCCGAACACGCCGAGCGCCAGCGCGATGCCCGCGACGGGCCGATGCACTGAAGCATCGACCCGTCGCGAGCGAGCGCTGCGGGCTCAGTCGTCGAGCTTCCACTCCCCCGCGCCCTTCACGAGCAGCCGGTCACCCGGGTTGCAGAGCTCGCCGGTGAAGAAGGCGCTTCCGGGCACGCATCGGAACATGCTCGGATTCGTCACGCTCGGCGCCCTGCGCTGATAGGTGCCGCCCTGCTCGAGGGCGTAGCCCGCCGCGAGCAGCTCGGCCTCCTCGAAGGCACCTCCGACGAAGATCACCCCGATCGGATTGCGCCCGGCGTTCGTCACGCCCTCGCCGGCCGGGATCGAGAGCAGGGGATAGCCCGCCCGATCGGCGAATCCGATCAGGGCGTTTCCGCTCGGCACCATGATGAAGTCGAAGTCGTCGGCGGGATCGGCGGTGCCGTTCGTCAGGATGCCGTCGATCAGCGCGCGCGTCGCCGCCTGCCCCTCGGCTTTGTCCGATGCGTAGGCGGAGAGGTCGGCCGTCAGCGCCTCGATCAGCTGGCGCTGCTGGTACTTCAGGCCTTCGACCGGGTTGTCGGTGTTGTAATCGACGATGCCCGAGAGCGTCTTCGGGCCTGCCCCGCCGGTTCCGGCGAGATAGGCGTCGAGGTCGCGCTGGAACTCGCGCAGCACGATGCTCGGAACTTCCGGGCTCGGCGTACCGACGGTGACCTCGACCGGCGTCGCGCCGAGGAGCGTCAGGGTGCTGACGGCCGTCTGGTAGGGGACGACGGTGCTCGCCACGATGGCCACCCGCTTGCCGACGAGCGCGCTCGTCGAGAGGCCCGCGAGATAGTCGGGCACCGGCGGTGCACCGGCCGTCGCGGGATCGCTCGGATCGCTGCCGGCGATCGTCTGGAGCTGGAGCGCGGCATCGTAGACCGTACGCGCGATCGGCCCGGGCGAGTCCTGGGACTTCGCGACGGGCAGGATGCCCGTTCGGCTGACGCGTCCGACCGTCGGCTTCAATCCGACGACACCCGCGACGGCGGAGGGCGTGATCAGCTCTGCCCCTTCCGGAGCGGTCTCGAGACCGACCGCCATCGCCGCCAGCCCCGACGCGGTGGCTGCCGCCGAACCGGCCGACGAGCCGCCCGGCGTCTTGTCCGTGTCGAGGGGCAGCAGGACCTGCCCGGCGAGGGAGGAATAGCCGTCCGGCATGCCGGTATCGAAGATGCCGTTCAGCTCGCTGACGTTGGTCTTGCCGAGGATGATCGCGCCCGCCGCCTTCAGGCGCGCGACGATCGCGGCGTCGTTGCGGGGGTAGGAGTCCTGCAGCGCGATCGAGCCCGCCGTCGTGGGCAGCTTGCGGACGTCGATCGAGTCGTCGACGAGGATCGGAATGCCGTGCAGCGGACCGCGCGGTCCCTTCTTGGCCCGCTCCTTGTCGAGGGCCTTCGCCTCCTTGATGGCCGCCGTGTTCAGGGAGCGGACGGCCTGGATCGCCGGACCCTCCGCGTTGGTGAGGGCGATGCGGGCGAGATAGGCGCGGGTCAGCGTCTCGGCCGTCAGGGTCCCGGCGGCCATCCGTTCCTGGAGTCCCTTCACGGATTCGAGCTCGAGCGCGAAGGGCAGGGTCTCGGGCTTGCCGCCGGCGTGGTACATCGCGAAGTCGTAGTCCGGGTTGCAGCTGCCACGGGCCGCGAAGGGCGGCCGCGGCTCGGTCTTCGAGCAGCGGTAGAAGCTCGGATTGATCGCCGAGGGCGGCTGGCGCTTCAGCGTCGCCTGCTCGATGACGTAGGCGACGCCGAGCAGATCACGCTCGCTGTAGGCCGTGCCGTAGAGGTTGACGTCGACCGTCCTGCGGTTCGTCGCGTTGTAGCCCATCGGGATCGTGATCTGCGGATAGCCGGCCCGGGGACCGTTCGGTGCCGAGCCGAGGATCGCGATGAAATCGTCGCTCGGGTCGTCGGGCGTCTCGTTCTGGAGCAGCAGGTCGATGCTCGCGTGGGCGACGATCTTCCCCTGCAGCAGCGCGTTCTTGTAGTCGTTCGCGACGGTGTTGGTCGGATCCATCGTCGTCGGTCCACCGACGAAGTCGGTGATGATGAAGTCGTTGACGCGCAGATGGGTCGCGTTGCCGAATTTGAGGGCCTGGTCGGATTCCTCGATGTTCTTCGCGATCTCTTCGTCGAGGGACTTGATCGGGGCATCCGGGCCGAGGTTCGCGTAGTAGCGGTTGATGTCGCGGCGCGCTTCCCAGTTGAGGATGCTGCCCGAGGGCAGGGCGAGCGCGGGGCTCAGGACCGGTCGCAGCTCGAGGATCGCGCCGGCGGCGACGAGCGCGTCGTAGGCCTCGCCGAGCGGCGTCTTGACGCCTTCGGAGTCGACCAGGTTGCCGTTGTATCCGATGCGCTTGCCGGCGACGAAGCCGAGGTCGAGGGCCGAGAGATAGTCGGGCAGGGTCTCGGGCAGCGGCGGAATGACGAGGTCGTCTTCTTCGGGCGTGAGGCCCCAGAGGCCGTCGTAGCTGCTCTCGGGATCGAAGCCGGCGATGGCGGTCAGGGTGTAGGCGGCGTTGGCGACCGTGCGGTCCATCGGGCCCGCGGTGTCCTGGGAGGCCGAGATCGGGCCGATGCCGACGCCGGGGACGAGGCCGACCGTCGGGCGCAATCCGACGAGGCCCTGGGCGCGCGAGGGGCTGATGATCGAGCCGGAGGTCTCGGTGCCGATCGTCAGCAGCGAGAGCGCGGCGGCGCCGGCGGCGCCGCTGCCCGAGGACGAGCCGCTCGGATTCTGGTCGGCATCGATCGCGTTGAGCACCTGTCCCGTCAGGTTCGAGAAGCCCGACGGCTGGTTGCCGAAGAAGTTCGCGTACTCGGAGAGGCCGAGCTTGCCGAGGATCACGGCGCCGCGCTCCCGCAGCTTCTCGGCCACGCCCGAGTCGAACTCGGGGAAGGAGTTGCGCAGCGAGTAGTTGCCGTTCGACGTGTACATGCCCTTCACGTCGATCAGATCCTTCATGAGGACGGGCATGCCGTGGACCGGGCTGCGGACGAGGCCCTGCTTGCGCTCGAGGTCGAGCTTGCGCGCCTCCTCGAGCGCGTTCGGGTTCAGCTGGGACACGGCGTTCAGGCCGGGCCCGCGCTTGTTCAGCGCCTCGATGCGCTTGATGTAGGCCTTCGTCAGCTCGACGGCCGTGAGCTGACCGGACTCCATCAGCGCTTGCGCTTCGGGGGCGGTCAGGGTTTCGAGGTCGAGCGGGCCTTTGCGTTTGGCGTTTGCGGAGTCGGCGATCGAGAAAGTCAGCAACAACGAGAGAACGACCAACGAGGTCTTCGAAGGGGAGCGTGAGTACCGGCGCATGGGATGCGTCTCCTGAGGGAGCGATCAGCGGGTTCGGGGAGCGGCCTACTCGAATTCGAATGGGCGTCGGATTTCCCGCCAGTGCAATCGGCATACCCGCGGCAGGCCGGTCGGATCGCGACACTTGAGCCTGAAGATGCTCGGAGCCTCGTGCAGACCTCGGCGCAGTCGGTGAGCGGGCGCACCGGATTCGGGCGGAGCTGCTCGCGCGCCGAGCATGTTAGGGAGGCGAGAGCGGCCGGGTCGGGGGGCTCGGTCGGGACGGGCGCGGGGAGCCGGTCGCGCTCGCGGATCAGGCGCCCGGGGCCACGAGGATCTTGGCGTCCTGGCCCGCGGCGAGGGATGCGAAGGCTTCCGCGAGTCCGGCGAGATCGACGGTTCGCGAGTGGATCGGCTCGCTGCGCAGGCGGCCGTCGCGCATCAGGTCCATCGTGATGCGGAACTCGTGGTGATGATGGGCGGTCGAGTTGTCGAGCAGGATCTCCTTCGTGATGCAGGCGAGGGGATCGAGCCGGACGCCGGCGCCGGAGACGCCGATCAGCATGAAGGCGCCGCCCGGGCGGACGAGTGCGAAGCCGGCGTCCATCGCGGCCTGGCTGCCCGAACATTCGTAGACGAGATCGACACCGAGGCCGCCGCTTCGATCGCGGATCGCCGCGAAGGCCTCCGCGTCCGGCGCGAGGGCGAGGCACGCGCCGAGCGTTCGGGCCAGCGCCCGCCGCTCGGCCTTCGGCTCGAGGACGTAGACCTCGCCCGCCCCGGCGATGCGTGCGAGCTGGGCAGCGTAGAGTCCGATCGGGCCGGCGCCGAGCACCAGGACGCGATCGCCGAGGCGCGGTGGACGCCGCCGGATCGCGTGGAGCGCGACCGTCGCGGGCTCGACCTGCGCCGCCGCATCGACGCCGAGATCGTCCGGAACGACGACGAGATGATCGGCCGGCACCGCGATGCGCGGCGCATAACCGCCATGCGGCGGCGTCAGCGGATGCAGGCCGTAGGCGATCGCCATGATTCCGGCGCAGCGATGCGCATGGCCGGCGCGGCATTCCGGACAGCCGCCGCAGGCGACCGGGACGCCCATGACGGCGCGGTCGCCCTCGCGGATCCCGCGAACGCCGGCGCCCGTCGCGGCGACCCGGCCGACCCATTCATGGCCGCAGAGAAAGGGCGGATAGGGATCGCCCGAGCGCCAGGCAGAGACGTCGGTCCCGCAGATCCCACAGCGTTCGATCGAGACGACGGCCGCTCCGGGCCGTGCCTCGGGCTCGGGGAACTCACGGGTCTCGATCGTCTCGCGGGCGGTGATCAGCGCGGCTCGCATCGGGCGTGCTCCGTTCGGTGTTTTCGGGCGCCGTCGCGGGGCGTCAGGCGCCGTCGGGCGTCGTCCGCCTCGTCGCGCGTCGTCGGATGCCCTTCGCTCAGCCGAAGTCGACGACGAGGCGCAGCGGGCGGCGCATGATCCCGATCTGCTCCCAGTCGTCCGGCGATTCGACGAGAGACGTGGATTCCGGCATGAACTCGAGCGCCGCTTCGAGCATGCAGGTCATCTCCTGCATCGCGAGGTTGGCGCCGAGGCAATAGCGCGGGCCGTGGCCGAAGGTGACGACGTCGCGCGTATCGCGGCCGATGTCGAAGCGGTCGGGCTCGCTGAAGACGGCGGCATCGCGGTTCGCGCTCGCGGGGCTCAGCATCAGCATGTCGCCGGCGCGGATCGTCTTGCCGTGGAGCGGGATGTCCTCCATCGCGAAGCGCATGTTCACCGCGGCGAGCGATCCGAAATCGAAGCGCAGCGCCTCGCGGACGGCGTTGCGAGCGAGGCTGCGATCGGCGCGCAGCTTCGCCAGCTCGCCGGGATGTCGCAGCAGATGGCGCAGCACCTGGGTTCCGCCGAGCGTCGTGGTCTCGGAGCCGGCGGCGACGAGGCCGGCGACGAGGACGACGATCTCGGTGTTCTCGAGCCGGTTCTCGGCGGTGTTGCCATGGATGAGGTCGGAGAGCAGATCGTCCGAACGGACGGCGCGGCGCTCCTCGGCGAGCTTGACGACCCACTCCGCGAGCTCTTCGATCGCCGCGTTGCCGCTCGCGATCTTCGCGGCGTCGGCGAAGAACGTGTACCGCTGCATCATCTTCTGGGCGAGGCCGCGAAAGCGCTCCTCGTCGCCGGGGTAGGGCGGGATGCCCGTGATGCGGCCGATCACGGTATTCGGGATCGGATCCGTGAAGCGCGCGAGCAGATCGACGCGGCCGGCCGCCGCGCGCAGCGGCGCGGCGAACTCTTCGACGATGTCGCGAACCTGCTGGTCCATCCGCTGGACCGCCCGCGGCGTGAAGCCCGCCGAGAGCCGGTTTCGCCAGCGGCGATGGCCTTCGGGATCGGCGCTGATGATCGAGCTGGCCTCGAAATGCGCGAGCCAGCCTTCGACCGGAGGAGGCTGATAGCCGCGGGCGAGCCGGCGATCGGTCGAGAGCCGCGGATCGGAGAAGAAGCGGCGCACGTCGTCGTAGCGCGTGATGAACCAGGTCCCGAGCGCCTCGTCCCAATGGACGGGATCGTGCTCGCGCAGCTCGGCGAGGCGGGGGAAGGGATCCGCGACGAAGTCGGGATCGAGCAGGGAAGAGCGCGACGAGTCCATCGATCACCTCGCATCGGCAGAGGATCCGCGGGATCCGCGCGGCGCGAACGACTTCGCGAACCCCCTCTGCCCCGCTCATCGGGTTTAGCACTCCGGGAGGGGATCGGGGGCGCGGATCCGGAGCCTCGAAGGCCCGTTCGCTCAGGCGTGCGAGCGCTGGATCTCCGCCGCACGCGCTTCGAGGCCCGCGAGCTGGTCGGGATGCGAGAAGACGAAGAATCGATCCTCGATCACCGCATCGACCACGCGATCGGCGACGGTTCGCGCGGAGATCGACGCTTCCATGAGTGCCCGGATCTGCGCGCGCTGCGCGAGCTGCTCTGCGTCCGTTGCCGCCGCGCGCCGCGCTTCCGGCGGCCGCGTCCGCTCCTCGTGGATGCGCGTCGCGACCGGTCCGGGGCAGAGGACGGAGACGCCGATCGAGGCGCCCCGGGCCGCGAGGTCGTGGCGCAGGGTCTCGGAGATCGCGAGGGCGGCGTGCTTGCTCGCCCCGTAGGCGCCGAGCCCCGGCGCGGTCAGGAGTCCCATCATCGAGGCGGTGTTCACGATATGCGCGGGCGCGTCCTGCGCGAGCAGGCGCGGGACGAAGCTGCGCAGGCCGTGGACGATCCCCATGACGTTCGCCGCGAACATCCAATTCCAGTCCTCGAGCGACTGCTCCCAGACGACCCCGCCCGCTGCGACACCGGCGTTGTTGCAGACGACGGCGACGTCGCCTCCGATCGAAAAGGCCCGGATCGCGAGCGCCTCGACGGAGTCGGGATCGGTCACGTCGGTCGCAACGCAGACGCTCGCTTCG
This sequence comes from Myxococcota bacterium, assembly GCA_041389425.1. Classification (GTDB taxonomy): domain Bacteria; phylum Myxococcota_A; class UBA9160; order UBA9160; family UBA4427; genus UBA4427. The sequence continues at coordinate 218,731 of JAWKRX010000007.1, read as the reverse complement.
GCGGTCGCCAGCCCGCGCCGCGTCGTCTCGAGGGCTTCTGCATCGAGATCGGCGAGCACCAGCCGCGCCCCCCGCTCTGCGAACGCCTCGGCGAGCCCCCGCCCGATGCCCGCCGCCGCGCCGGTCACGACGACGACGCGATCGCGCAGGGCGCGCATCAATCCCGCCGGGCTTCGGAGAGACCGCGGACGAGGCCGAGGACCGCGAGGTATCCCAGCCGCTGCGCCTCTGCGCGGGAGATCAATCCGCGGCGATCGCTGCGGTAGAGCCGCGTCAGCAGCGCATTGGCGGTATCGATGATCAGCGCCGCCTCGATGTTCGAGAAGCCGATCGCGACCCACTCGTTTCGAAAGCGGTCGTTCGTATCCGAAGCGTCCGACGCCGCCGCTTCGGCGTCGTCTTCGTGGGCCGAGGCATGGGCACGCAGGATCAGGCCTGCGGGGCCGCATTCGTCGAGCACCTCCCAGATCGCCCCGAAAAGGCGCTCGGTGGAGGCGGGAATCGCATCGCTCGATGCGGTCCGGAGAGCCCGCAAGGCTTCCGCGAACGCGGCGGGCTCGACCCGCTCGCGCAGCCGCTCGTCGAAGTCGGCGAAGACCGCGTCGAGCAGGTCTTCGCGGCGGGGGAAATAGCGGTAGAGGGCGGTCCGGCCGACGCCGGCCAGCTCGGCGATGTAGGGGATGCGGACGGCGTCGACTCCCTCCTGCTCGATCACGCGGGCGGCGATCTCGACGAGCTGGCGGCGACGGCGTTCGCCCTGGGGCTCGAGCACGGAGATCGAGGCGCTGGGCTGATCGGCTGCGGGGTCGGCGGCGCGGCGGGCAGGCATGGATTCGCGAAGTTTCCTATTGTCGCTTTGGTGACAAAGTGTCATTCTTGGCGGGCGTTGTCAATCAGCCAGGAGGAGCGTCATGACGCAGCAGGATAGACCCCTCGCCGGACAGGTCGCACTGGTCACGGGGGCGAGCCGCGGGATCGGCAAGGGCATCGCCTTCGAGCTGGCCCTCAACGGGGCGACCGTCTACTTCACGGCGCGCTCGATCGAAGAAGATCCGGCCCGGCCCGGCACGATCGGCGCGACCCTGGCCGAGATCGAGAAGGCCGGTGGCCGCGCGATCGCCCTGCGCTGCGATCACCATGACGACGCGAACGTCGCCGAGGTCTTCGAGCGGATCGCGAAGGACGAGGGCCGCCTCGACCTGCTCGTGAACAATGCGACGGCCGAGCTCTCCTCGATGGTCGGGAAGCATTTCTGGGAGCTCCCGCTCGAGCTCTGGGACGACGTGATCGGCGTCGGCCTGCGATCCCACTACGTCGCGAGCGTGCATGCCGCGCGGATGATGACCCCGCGCCGCTCGGGCCTGATCGTGAACGTCTCGTCCCATGGCTCGCGCGAGTATCTGATGGGCGTCGTCTACGGCGTCGGCAAGGCCGGCGTCGAGAAGCTGACGAGCGATACGGCGAAGGAGCTCGGGGAGTTCGGCGTCTCGGTCATCTCGATCTGGCCGGGACTGGTCAAGAGCGAGAATCGCCTCGTCAACGCGGTTCGCCAGCCCGACGGGCGATTGACGCTCTTCGGACTCGATCTCCAATATGCCGAAACGCCGCATTTTCCGGGGCGCGCGGTCGTCGCGCTCGCGACCGATCCGGATCGTCACGCGCGTACGGGCCGCAACTTCTGGGTCGCCGATCTCGCTCGCGACTACGGATTCACCGACATCGACGGCACGATCCCCGACGCCGAAAAGCTGCATGAATCCCTCAAGCTGAACGCGCCCGACTACTGGACCGACGTGCTCGGGACGCGTGCCGACTCGGCGGGAGGTGCGTCGTGACGACCGGTGCAGTCCTTTCGACGGTCTCGCCTGCCGCCGCCCGGATGTCGGCCCCGGCGTCGTTCGATCTTCCGGATTCGCTCGACGCTCTGCCGCCGGCGATCCCCCGTCCGGTGCAGTGGCGGCGCTTGAAGCTCCATCTGGACCGCCTCGCCGCCGGCCGGCCCGAGCACATCCTCGAGTCGGCCTACTCCGTCGGCGACTCGATCGGGGGCATGAGCGACGAGCGGCATCTGCGGCGTCTCTGGCGCTCCGAGCGGGGGCGTGCGCTGCTGGCGAGCGGCTCGAGCCTGCCGGATGCCCTCGCCGATCGCGACGCACTTCGCTCGATGCCGCCGGACAGCCTCGGCCGCGCCTTTCTCGAATTCGCCGAGCGCCACGGCATCGACGTACGGGCGCTGCTCGAGTCCGAGCACGCCGTGTCGCGCGACTACGCCCAGCTCGATCCGCTGCGGCGCTGGCTCAGCGATCGCCTGACGGTCTCCCACGATCTCTGGCACGTGCTCGCGGGCTACGACGCGACGCCGCCGGGCGAGTCTGCGCTGATGGGCTTCTCCCTGCCGCAGCGCGCCAACGACCGGGCGCTTCCGATCTTCATCACCATGTCGGTCGCATCGAAGAAGATCCGCGCGCGCGACGCGCTCCGCGCCATCGGTCGCGGGCTCCGCGCCCGCTATCTGATCGAGGAGAAGTTCGAGGCGCTCCTGCCGCTACCGCTCGACGACGTCCGGCGGCGGCTCGGGATCGATCCACCGCGGGTCGCACATCCCGGTGACGTTCCGGAGGGCATGCTCGTCCCGGCCTAGCCCGCGTCGGCCCTTCGGCCTGCGAAATCGACTCATGAACTAGCGCTGGTGCCAGATGGGCGAGGTCCAGGCCATCTCCTGGATCGTCGCCGGGTAGCTGCCGTCGCGACAGACGGCCGGCCGCTCCTGCTCCGGGAGCCGCAGGCAGTCGTGGGTGCTCCAGCGAGCGGACGGGTTCTCGACGACGCGCAGGTAGTAGTAGGTCGAGAGGGCCGGATCGAAGGCTTCGTCGCGATGGACGGCACAGAGGGCATCGTGGCCTTCTCCGATGCGCTCGCCCGTCGCGGGATCGACGCGGGCATCGTTCGGCCCGCCCGCCAGGACGATCACCTCGCTCCGCTTGCGGCCCTCGGCGTCGACCCAGCCCTTCACGAGCTGGAGCTGCTGCAGGGGCGCGCCGACCGGCGACGCGTCCCGCATCGCCGCCGCGACGAAGACGGGCTTGGCGCCGGGGCCCGGCGCCGGCGGCAGATCGCCGCCCATCGGCACTCCGCCCGCATAACCCTTCGCGACCAGGTCCGGGGACTCGCAGAGATCGGGCGCATAGCCCCAGCCGCCGAAGAAGCGCGGCGCGATCCGCGGCCCCGAGGTCCCGAAGGTCTCGCGCCGCAGCAAGGCCTCGAAGATCGCGTCGCGCGAGTTCTCGACGGCCCATACCCCGGCGAGTCCACCGGGGTTGCCATCGATTCCGCTCGTCAGGACGCCCGGCTGCAGCCGCTCCAGGGGCGTCGATTCGAGTGAGACGTGCCCGCGCCAGTCGGCTTCGACGACGGCGCCGGGCGTCGCGGCATGGGTATCGGTGGAGGCGATCACGCCGAGCTTCACCGGGTTGACGCCGATCTCGTCGCCCTCCGCGAGACCGACGAGCAGTCCGGAGCGGAGGTAGTCCGTCGCATCGACGCATCCAGCGCCGACCATGCCGTTCGACCCGACTCCGTCCGCGCACTCCGCCGTGACCTCGCTCGCGCTGCCGAGCACGAGCTCGCCCTTCGGTCCGAACTCGCGCGTCCCGTAGACCTCGTTGCGGCCGATGAAGCGCACGGCCTCGACGTCGCAGAGCTCGTCGGGCGCGCCCAGCACGCTCGAAAGGCCGTTGATGCATTCGGAGCCACCCTTGTGCTGGAAGATCTCCATGACCGGCTCGCGCTCGCTCCGCTTGCGGGCGTAGGCCCGGCGGTTCTCGATCGTGGGGTCGAGCCGCATGTAGGGCGCCATGCGACCGTTCGCGAGATTCGAGTTGTGGGGGATCGTCAGGTAGTCGCAGCCTTCCGCCTCGAGGCAGGCTGCGTCGAGCTTCTGCCAGAGCAGGCTGTCGTAGGGCGCGTCGATGTAGGAGACGGGGGAGGCGGGGACCTTCTCGTTCCGGAAGATCACGTTGCGATGGTAGTTCGAGGTGCCGGGGGTCCCCGTGTACTCGTAGGCCTTCAGGGTCGTGAACTCGCAGCGGGCGCTGCGGTCGTAGGCGGCTTCGGCGGCGTCGCCGATCCGCTGCCAGGGCTCCTGCGCGAACTCGCGGCAGAGGCTGCCGTCGGCGTCGCAGACCGCCGGAATCCGGACGGGGTTCTCGTTCGTGATCACCGAGCCGAAGAGCAGCATGCTCGTGCGCTCGTCGATCCGCGTCTGCCGGCAGAAATCCGTCTCGTAACGCGGCGACTCGGGATCCCGGCAGAGGCGCCGCTCGCCGAGGAACTCGCCGTGATCGGTGACGGCGACGAAATCGAGCGGGCGATCGATCGAGAACGACCCGACGGGGCGGCCGTCCTGCATCGGCCAGAACGCGATCGCCTCGCCGCGGGCGTAGCGATAGGCGTCCTCCGGCGTCGCGCCGATCGTGTTGGCGGCGGCGTCGAAGGAGAGGCTCGTATGGACGTGCAGGTCGCCGAAGAGGGGGAGCCGGTCGGGTGTGGCGTGATCGCAGGGCGTGCGCGCCTCGGTGTACGTGACGAGGCCCTTCGGCGCCGGACCGGCCGTGGGGTGCATTGCGGTCGCCGCGTCGGGCTCGCCGGTCGGGGCATCCGGGCGGGATTCGCAGGCGACCATGAGAAGCGCGAGCAGTGCCAGGGATGCCAGCGGTGCCCGGGATGAAGCGGCGCAGCGGCACGAGAGGAGTGGGCGGCGCGAGGCTCGCGGCTGCATCGCGATGGAAGGAGCAGGGCGGCGGAAGACCGGCCGGGGAAATCGAGCGGTTCGCGATTGCATGGGGTCTCCTCGCCCTGGGTGGCGAACGGGAAGGCAGCCCTGGCCCGCCGGGCAGGAGCCGCTCGCTTAACACGGTTCGGGCGGACCGTGAGCCGATCGGGGGGTCGCCAGGGTAGTCGACGCACCGCCGATGTCGATCGTTCGTCGGGGCGAAGCGCGGCGTGCGCGCGGGGCCTCTCGGGCAGGGGCGTGAGGGTCGAGCCGGACGGGGCCCCCCGGATGGGAACGGGAGACCGCGTCCGACGTCGACCGGCTCACCCCGCCGCGACTAACGCAGGCCCCGCCGGCGATCGTGGAGGATCAGTGCGGCGAGCCCGAGCGCGCCGGCTCCGAGCAGCGCGGCCGAGGCGGGTTCCGGAGTGAACGTCACGATCGTCATGTTGGTTCCGGCCAGATTCGTGTTGATCCCGCCGCGGGACTGCAGTAGATGGCCCGAGACCAGCTGCAGCTGGCCCGTGATGCCGCCCATGCCCGTCACGTTCAGGTTGTTGAAGCCCATGTCCGTGCGGTGGGTGTAGTCCATGATCGGCGTGCCGATCGTCGAAGCGATCGCCATGACCGTGCCCGTCGTGTAGGGCAGGATCGTGAACCAGCCCGTGCCCAGCCCCTGGAAGACGACCATGCCGGTCGTCGCCATCGTCGACGGGATCGTGACCTGCGCGAAGGTCGCGCTGCGGGTCTCGCGGCGGACGACGTTCATGGCCGTGATCGGAACCCCGGGACCGAGAGCGACGGGCAGGAAGAAGCGATTGCCGAATCCGGGCACCGCGCCGTTGTCGACGCCGGTCGCGAACGAATCGGAGAGGATCGCGCGAGTGCCGCCGAATCGATTCGGCCCGGCGACGACGTCGAGCTCGCCGGCCATGCTCGGATACGGGCCGACCCAGGTGCCCGGCGACCGGAACGTCGGGATGCCGGGGGTATTGCCCGAAGCGCTGTAGTGGAAGTTGCCCGGCCCCTGATTCGGGCGCATGACGAGGTCTTGCACGGTGCGCGAGATGTTCGTCGTGAGTCGGCGCAGGTTGCCGCCCGGGAACTGCAGCATCAGCGACGTATCCGTCGAATAACGACCGGCCTTGATGGTGACGCCGCCCGTTCCCGGTTGGTAGATCCCGTACCACTGCGGACCGTCGCCATTCAGGGCGGCCGGAGTTCCGAACCCGAAGAGGTTGCCGACCATCGCCGTCTTGTTCTTGTACTCGGCGAAGTAGGCGCCCATGTTCTGGCCGATCGTGCGGTTGTCGACCGTCGGTGTCGCGTTCATCGGTGTCACGAAGCAGCAGGGCACCGAGTCCGGACCCGTCGAGCCGTCGCCCCATTTCTCGAAGAAGCGCTGCTGGGCACCGACCAGGACCTGTGCCGAGGCCGAGGCCGCCCCGAGCATCGCGATGCTCATTCCCATCACCAGCCAGAATCTCCGGATCGTCATCACGCGCCACTCCTCTCGTCGTCCGCTCGGATTGCCGGCCCGCCGCCTGGGGTCCGGGCTTTTCGGGCAGCTCGATTTCGATGGATCCTGGATCCGTCGGACTGCCCGATGAATGACAAACTGTCACCGAGGGAATTTTTTGTCAATCAAAATCGCTCCCGCCCGCGTCGGGGCGAGAGTCAGGCTGGCCCGACTGCCGGCGGTGCCTGGACTCGAGCGCCAGAAGGCTGAGATCCATTCCGCTGTCCCGTGGGGGAGGCGGGGCTCGTTCTCTTTATTGTCTGGCGCGCGCGGTGCAGGAAGCGAATTCCAGGAAGAATCGTCCGGCATCGGACACTCGAGCGAACGCGGGCCCGCGCTCCGGTCCGCCTCTGGTAGGCTCCGCCGCCGCTCGCGCACTCCGCGGCCGGGCGAGCTGCATCCACACCGACGAAGGAGCCATCGATGTCGTCCTCTACTCCGGAGGCCCACAAGGCCACCGTCCTCCGCCTGTGGAAGGCCCTCGCGGACTTCGATTTCGAGGCCCTCGAGAGCTGCCTCCATCCGGACGTCCACTACGAGGACATCCCCACCGACGACCCCGGCGCCCGGGGCCCGAAGAACGTGACGAAGCGGCTCTCCATCGCCTGGAACCACCTCGCGAAGCAGGAGCAGATCACCCACCACATCGCCGCCGAGGGCGACTTCGTCTTCCTCGACCACACCGAGATCTGGACCTTCAAATCCGGTGAAAAAGCCCAGCACCGCTTCTGCACCTTTCACGAGCTGCGCGATGGCAAGGTCGTGCAGTGGAGCGATTTCTGGGACGTCGCGCGCTTCGTCGGCCAGTTCCCGCAGTGGTTCCTGGCGGAGATGGCGAAGAGCAGCGCCGCGGATTTCACTGGCTGATCGCGGCCGGAACGAACCCATCGCGCAGTCGGGGTGTCGTCCGCTTGATCCCCGGCGCCCGGGCCCCATGCTTGCGCCCCGCGCGGCCCCGGGGCCGCCGCCCCCTCCGAAGAAGAGAGAGGAGATGAGCCCATGAGCGAGAACGTCGAAGCGCAGATCGCCGAGCACACGCGGGTCTGCAACGCCCTGATCGCCGAGGTCGGCAAGGTCGTCGTCGGCCAGGAGCCGATGATCAGTCGCCTCCTGATCGGCCTCCTGACCGGGGGCCACGTGCTGCTGGAAGGCGTCCCCGGCCTCGCGAAGACGCTGACCGTCCGCAGCCTCGCGACCGCGATCGACACGGGCTTCTCCCGCATCCAGTTCACCCCCGACATGCTCCCCGCCGACGTGATCGGCACAGAGATCTTCAACCCCCGCGAAGGCACCTATCACGTCAAGCGCGGCCCGCTCTTTTCGAACCTGATCCTCGCCGACGAGATCAACCGCGCGCCGGCGAAGGTCCAGGCCGCGCTGCTCGAGGCGATGCAGGAGCGCCAGGTCACGATCGGGGACACGACCTATCGCTTCGACGAGCCCTTCCTCGTGCTCGCGACGCAGAATCCGATCGAGCAGGAGGGCACCTATCCCCTGCCCGAGGCGCAGGTCGATCGCTTCATGCTGAAGGTCGTGGTCGGTTATCCCTCGAAGGAAGACGAGCGCAAGATCGTCGACCGCATGGCCTCCGGACAGCCCGAGCCGATCGTGAACAAGGTCGCGAGCCCGGCGCAGCTGCTCGGCGCACGGCGTGCGGTCGAGAAGATCTTCATCGACGACAAGGTCAAGAGCTACGTCGTCGATCTCGTGCACGCGACCCGCGATCCCCGGGCCGCCGGGATCCAGGATCTCGACGGCATGATCGAGATGGGCGCCTCGCCCCGCGCCTCGCTCTTCCTGACCCGCGCCGCCAAGGCGAACGCCTTTCTCCAGGGCCGGACCTACGCCACGCCCCACGACGTCAAGGCCCTCGCCCTCGACGTGCTGCGCCATCGTGTGGCCATCACCTACGAGGCCGAGGCCGAGGGCAAGAAGAGCGAGGACGTGATCGAGCGGATCCTCGCCGGCGTGCTGGTTCCCTGAACGAAGATCGGGATCCCCGCCATGCTCGCCAGCGAGATTCTCCGCCGCGTTCGCGAGATCCAGGTGCGCACCGGCCGTCAGGTCGCCGACGTGCTCGCGGGGGAGTACGTCTCCGTCTTCAAGGGGCGCGGCGTCGAGTTCGACGAGGTCCGCCCGTACGTCCCCGGCGACGACGTGCGCACGATCGACTGGAACGTCACGGCCCGGATGGGCGCTCCGTACATCAAGCGTTATGTCGAGGAGCGCCAGCTCACGCTGATGCTGATGGCCGACGTCTCCGCCTCCCAGGACTACGGTTCGGGAAAGCGGAGCAAGCGGGAGGCGACGGCGGAGCTGTGTGCGCTGCTCGCCTTCTCGGCGACGCGCAACGACGACAAGGTCGGGCTCGCGCTCTTCCACGGCGAGATCGAGCAGTACATCCCGCCGCGCAAGGGCCAGAAGCACGCGCTGCGCGTCGTCCGCGAGGTGCTCGCCCACGGCTCGAACGACGCCGTGGGCGGCCGACCGGGCCGGGCGGCTCCCGCGCGGGCGGAATTGCCGGGCCGGCGCCTCGTCTCGCGCCTCGGCCTCGCGCGGATTCCCGGCCTCGGGCAGCTCGGCCGGCGCCCGCGCTCGCCGCGCGAGGCGACGGATCTGCGCCACGCCCTCGAGTTCCTGATGCGCGTGACGCGCCGGCGCACGATCTGCTTCGTCGTCAGCGATTTCCTCGACGAGGGCTACGAGAAGGCACTGCTCGCGGCCAATCGCAAACACGACGTGATCGCCGTCCTCGTCACCGATCCCGCCGAGCTCGCCGTTCCCGACGTCGGGCTCGTCGCCCTGCGCGACGCGGAGCTCGGGACGACGCGCATCGTCGATACCGGCTCGCAAAGCTTCCGGGATTCGGCGGGCGCCATCGCGGCCGGGCGTGTGAAGGCGCTCGAGCGGCGTTTCCGATCGCTCGGCATCGACTTCATCCACGTCGATGCGAGCGGGGACGTCGTCGATCCCCTCGTGCGCTTCTTCCGGATGCGCGGGAAGCGGAGGCGGCGATGAGCGCGCGCCGCCGCTCGCCGTCTCGTGCGGACGCGCGCGTGCTCCTCGCCGCGAGGGGGCTCGCTCTGGCTGCGGTGCTCTCGTCGGCATCGCTGCCGTTCTTGCTGTCGGTGACGCCGGCGGTGTCGCTGTCGATGGTGTCGGCGGCGCGGGCCGCCGAGCCGACGGCAGAGCGCATGTCGGACGGCGATGCGATCGCGCGTGAATACGCATCCGGCCCGGTTTCGGTCACGCTCCACATCGCGCCCGCCGAGCCGCGGATCGGCGACGTCGTCGAGCTCACCCTCGAAGCGCGGGCGGAGGCCGGGGTCGAGCTCCTGATGCCCGAGTTCGGCGAAGCGCTCGGGCGCTTCGAGATCGTCGACTTCGCGCCGAGCGAAAAGCAGACCGCCGACGGCGGAGTCGAGGCAAGGCAGCGCTATCGGCTCCAGCCGAAGCGATCCGGGAAGACGTCGATCCCGGCGCTGCGCATCGAATTCGTCGATCGCCGCCCCGGACAGAAGCCGGCGCCGGAGGGCGAGGACGCCTACGAGATCCTGACCGAGCGCATCGCCCTCGACGTCGCGACGATCCTCGCCGCGGACGCGCCGCTCGAGCTGCGCCCACCGCATCCGGATCTCGGGCGGCGGGATTTCGGCGGATGGCCGCTCTGGACGGGGCTCGGTGCCGGCCTGCTGCTGCTCACGCTCGCCGCGCCGGCCCTGCTGCGCGCGCTCGCGGCCCATCGATCGCGTCGCCGGAGCCGGAGCGCCTACGAGATCGCGCGCAGCGAGCTCGATCTTCTGCTCGCGCGCGGCACACCGGGGCCGGAGACGCTCGATGCCTTCTACGTCGAGCTCTCGCTCGTCGTCCGGCGCTATCTCGAAAATCGCTTCGCGCTGCGTTCGCCCGAGCTGACGACCGAGGAGTTCCTGAACGAGATGGGGCGCTCGCCGGATCTCGCACGCTCCCATCAACGCCTGCTGCGCGATTTCCTCGTCCAGGCCGATCTCGTCAAATTCGCCGGCTATCGCCCCGAGGCCGAGGTCGTTCGCGAATCGATCGCCGCCGCCGAACGCTTCCTCGAGGACACCCGCGACCTCGCGCGCGCACCGGATCCCGGCGCCATGAGCCACGCCTCGGCGAACCCGATGAGCGGAAAGGGCGATGCGGAGGGCCGAGATGCCTGATCTCGCCGGCCTCGAGCTGAGCCATCCCTGGCTCCTCCTCTCGGCGCTGCTCGCGCCCTGGGTCTTCTTCCAGGTCGAGCGCCGCCGGGCGAGCGTCACGTTCTCGAGCCTCGCGCTCGTCGCGGGCGGCCGCCGCTCCCTGCGCGAGCGGCTCGCCTGGCTGCCCGCGCTGCTGCTCGCCTTCGCGACCCTCGCCCTCGCGGTCGCCCTCGCCGGCCCGCGGACGGGCAACGCCGTCAGCCAGGTCGAGCGCGAGGGCATCGCGATCGCCGTCGTCGTCGACCGCTCCGGCTCGATGGAGGCGCGCGACTTCGTGCGCGGCGATACGAGCACGAGCCGCCTCGACGTCGTGAAGCGCATCTTCAAGGATTTCGTGAAGGGCGGCGGCGCCTTCGGCGAGGGGCGGCCCGACGACCTGATCGGCATCGTCGCCTTCGCCCGTTATGCCGACGGGCTCTGCCCGCTGACCCTCGACCACGGCAGCGTGCTCGCGATCCTCGACGAGCTCGCGACGCCGGACGATCCCGCGGAGGACGGCACGGCGGTCGGCGACGGCCTCGCCCTCGCCGTCGAGCGCCTGCGGCGCCAGGAGACGGCCTCGAAGGTCGCCATCCTCCTGACCGATGGCGTCCACAACGCCGGCGACGTGCTGCCCCTCGAAGCTGCGGAGCTCGCCGCGCGCTTCGGCATCCGTGTCTACACGATCGGCGCCGGCTACACCGGCTCCGCGCCCTTTCCCGTCCGCCGGATGGACGGCCGCATCACGCTCCAGCCCATGCCCGTCGAGTTCGACGAGAAGACCCTGCGGCAGATCGCCGAAGCGAGCGACGGCCGCTATTTCCACGCGACCGACGAAGCGGGGCTGCGCGAGGTCGTCGCTGAGATCGGCCGGCTCGAGCGCAGCAAGGTCGCCGAGCTCCGCTACCTCGAATACGACTACCACTACCCGCCCTTGGTCGCGGCGGCCCTGGCCGCGACGACCCTCGCACTGCTGCTGGCGGGCAGCTGGCTCCGGAGGTTGCCCGCTTGAACCTCGATGCGCTTCACATCGCCCACCCCGCGCTCGCCCACGGCCTCTGGCTCTGGGCGCTCGTCGTCGTGCTGCTGATCGCCCTCGATCGGCGCGGATCGGGTCGCCTCGATCGCCTCGTCTCGGCCCGGCTCGCCGACCGGCTGATCGCCCGGCCCGCCGCCTGGCGCCGCGCCGCGCGGCTCGCGCTCTACGCACTCGCGGGCTTCGCGATGGTCGCGGCGCTGATGCGCCCGCAATGGGGCGAGCGCTTCGTCGCCACGCCGCGGGTCGGCGCCGAGATCATGATCGCCCTCGACGTCTCGCGCTCGATGCTGGCCGACGACGCGCGGCCCTCGCGCCTCGAGCGCGCGAAGGCCGAGATCAGCGATCTGCTCGCCTATCTCGAGAACGATCAGGTCGGGCTCATCGCCTTCGCGGGCCGGGCGAGCATCCTGTCGCCGATGACGCCGGACAAGAGCTTCCTGCGCCTCGCCCTCGACGGCGCCGGGCCGCATAGCGTCTCGCGCGGGGGGACGCGCCTTGCCGAGCCGATCCTGCGCGCCGTCGCCGGGCTCGGCGAGCCGGGCCCCGCCCAGCGCGCACTCATCCTCATCACGGACGGCGAAGACCACGATTCCTTCGCCCTCGACGCCGCCAAGAAGGCCGCCGAGGCGGGCATCAAGATCATCACGATCGGGTTCGGGGACGAGGCGGGCAGCCCGATCTTCGTACGCGATCCCGACAGTGGCGCCCGGACCCAGGTGCGCGACGCCGAGGGCAATCCGGTCATCAGCCGCCTCGACGGAGAGCTGCTGCGCGAGATCGCCCTGGCGACGGACGGCGCCTACGTCCCCGCCGGCACGGGGGTACTCGATCTCGCCTCGATCTACGACGCCCACATCGCACGCTTGACCCGCGGACAGCTCGAAGCGCGCGGCCGTTCGATCCGCGGCGAGACCTATCAGGGATTCGTCGCGGTCGCGCTCGCCGCGCTCGTCCTCGGCGCGTCGGCGATGGCGGGCGGGGGCTCGCGGCGTGCGCGCGCGGGGGGCGATCGGGCTCGATCGAAGGTCGCGCAGGGGGCGCGCCGATCGGCCGTCCTGCTGCTCTGCGGCGTCCTGCTCGCCTCGGGCGTTTCGCTGCCCTTCTCGGCGCGCGCGGAAGAAGAGGAGGAGGTGCCCAATCCCTCGACCGCCTCCGTTCCGACGGAAGACGCCCAGGCGGTCCCGGGCGCAGGCACGGCTGCGGCCGTACCCGCCGCCGCTCCGGCCGATGCGGCGGGCGAAGAAGATCCCCGGGCGCGCTTCAATCGCGCCAATGCAGCGCTCGAGGCCGGCGATCCCGAGCTCGCGAGCACCCTCTACCGCGAGGCGCGCCGCGATGCCGTCGACGACCACGCGCTGCGTTATGCGGCGAGCTACAACCTCGGAATGGCGGCGGTCGCCGTCGCCGATTCGCTCGTCGCCTCGAAGCCGAACGAGGCCCTGGCGCGGCTCCATGAAGCCGCGGACTGGTTCCGGGAAGCGTCGGCGATGCGCCCCGAGGAGACCGACCCGCGCCACAATCTCGACGTGACCCTGCGCCGGGCGCTCATCCTCGCCGACGAGATCGCGCGCAAGAGCGAGCGCGATCTCGCCGGCGCCCTCGACGGATTGATCGAGGCCCAGCGCGCCCGGGTCGGCGAGTCGGCTTCCCTGCTCGAGGCGCTCGCGCGCGAGAGCGATCCGGACGCCGCCCTCGCGCTCCGCCCCGCCTTCGATGCCGCCGCGACCGCATTGCGCGAGCAGATGGCCGATGCGGGGGCCCTCGCCGAGCGCGCCGCCGACGAGAAGGCGCTGCTCGAATCGAAGAGCGAGCAGGCCCGGACACCCGAGGATGCGCTGCGCGCGGCCGCACTCGAGGGCGTCGTCGCCGGAATCGACGCAGGCGTCGAGCGCATGGGGCAGGCCCGGCGGCAGCTGCGGGGGCGCAGTGCCGAGCGCGCCTATCGCCGCGGTGCCGAGGCCCTGGCGGCCCTCAAGCGCGCGCGGGATGCGCTCCGGGATCCGGTCGAGCAGATCGGCGTGCTGATCGGCGAGGTCGCGGGGATCGCGCAGGCGACGGCCGTGCTCGGCGGGGCCGAAAACGCGGCGAGGGCAGGGGACGCTGCGTCGCAGGCCGTTCGGATTCCGGCCTTCCTGACGCCAGAGGCGATCGGCGCGGAGAGTGCCTCGGTCGAAGCGCGGATCGGCGAGCTGGCGTCCCGCTTCACGACCGCCGCCGAACGGGCGGAGCAGGGCGCTGCGGAAGACCCGAACGCGCCGGGCGCGGAGGCCACTGATCCGGCGATCGCGGCGAAGCTGCGGGCGGCGCTCGCCGACGCGGCGCCGCGCATCGAGGCGGCCCACACCACGATGGGCCGAGCGACCGCAGGCCTTGCCGCGAAGGCGTTCTCGCCCGCGCTCGAGGCGGAGCGGGCGACGCTGGACGCCCTGCGTGAAGCGCAGGAGCGCTTTTTCGACCTGCGCGAGCTGCTCGCCGCCACCCACGAGAGCGAGGCGCGCATCGCCGCATTCGCCTCGGCCGACGATCCGGAGATCGCTGCACGGCGCGAGGCGGCGGCCGAGCCCCTCGCAGCCGAACAGCGGCGAAACCGCGTGCGCGCGGACCGTCTCGAAACGCTGCTCGCCGATGAACGTGCATCGGCGCTGCAGGCGCTCGCGGCCGGCGATCCCGCGGCCGCGGGTTCGTCCGCGGCGCCCGCTCCGGCTACGCCGCCGCCGCCCGCGGATCCCGCCCGGATCGAAGCACTCGAGCAGCGCTTTGCCCGAGCCGGCGAGCTGCTCGGCGAGGCGGCGAAGGCGATGGACGAAGCGGAGGCGGGCTTCGGCGGCGCACGCGCGGGAGGCGGCGCAGGCCGCGAGCGTGCGGGCCGAGCCGACTGGTCGCAGGTCGCGCCGGCGGCCGCACGGGCGACCGCTGCCCTCGACGCGCTCCGCATGCTCTTCTCGACCCTCGTCGAGCAGCTGCAGCGTCTCGAGCGCGAGCAGATCGACCTCGCCGACCGGACCGGCGAGGCGATCGCGCTCGCCGCCGCCGAAGCGGCGCCGCCGGCCCGGGGGCCGGAGACACGCGCGCGTGTCGAGGCGCTCGATGGCGAACAGAAGTCGCTCGAAGCGCGGGCGGGCGCGATCGCGGACGCCCTCGTCGCCGAATCCGATCGCGCGGCGGCGGCAGAGCAGGCCGAGGAAGCGGCCGGAGAGAGCGCGCCGGCGCCGCCGAGCGGTGCACCGGACGCGAAGACGCTGCGCCGCGCGGCGGACCATGTCGCGACGGCCCAGCTCGCGATGCAGGAGGCGAGCGAGACCTTCGGCGATGCGCAGGCGCCGCTCGATCCCGCATCCGCCGCACAGGGTGCCGCCCGCGATGCGCTGCGCAAAGCGCTCGAGCTCTTGCAGCCGCCGCCGCCCGAGTCGCCCGAGAATCCGCCGCCCGATGATGCGAACCAGGACGATGGAGCGGGCGGGGATTCCGGCGGCGATGGGGACGAGTCGCAGGATGAAGGTGCGGGCGAGCCGCCGCCCGAGCCTCAGCCGGAGGCGGCGGAGGACGAAAGCGCGGGAGCGAGCGAAGATCCCGGCGCGGAGTCCGCCGAAGGGCGCGATCCCGCGCAGCTGCTGCAGGGTGTGCGTGATCGCGAGGCGGAGCGGCGCGACGCGAACGAGCGCAGGGCGCGCGAGCGGCGCAGAGCGGCGCCGGTGGAGAAGGATTGGTGAGGCGCGCGGCTCGGGCAGCAGCACACGATCGCAGGGGCGGCTCGTTCGCGGCGGGGCGATGGCTCGTCCTGCTGCTGGCGCCGTTGGCGCTGCCGGCACTGCTCGCGGCGGGCGTCGCTGCCGCGCAGGATGTCCGGGTCGAGATCGATCCGGGGCCACATCATCGCGGGGCGCCGATCGCGCTCCAGATCGTCGCGACCGGATTCGAAGAGGAGCCGGCACCGGAAATCGGATTCGACCCACCGGACGGGCTGTCGATCCGCTTTCTCGGCGTCTCCCCGAGCACATCGACCTCGATCACGATCATCAACGGCAAGTTCAGCCGCGTCCACGAGGTCACCTTCGTCTACCGCTACGAGCTGATCGGCGCCCGCGCGGGGCGTGCGCAGGTGCCGGCGTTCCGGGTCCGGCAAGGGGCGGTCGTTCGCACGACGCAGCCCTTCGCGATCGAGATCGCGGAGGTGACGAGCAGCGATGCGTTCGGCATCGCCGTCGTGCTGCCGCCGGGACCGATCTTCGTCGGCCAGAAGGTCCCGGTCGAGATCGAGCTGCGCATCGGCGAAGAGATCCTGCAGGACTACCTCAACTATCGCCTCCACATCCCCCTCTTCGATCTGCCGGGCGTCCGCTTCATCGACTCCAGCTCCGCCCGTTCGAACACCCAGCTCGAGATCACGACCGCGGCCGGGCTGCTCCGCCTGCCCGCGCTCTCCGAAGAGCGCACGATCGGCGGCCGCCCGCACGTCGTCTTGCGGGCCGAGCGGACGCTGATCGCCCAGAAGCCGGGGGTGCTTCGCGCGGAGGCGCCGACCGTCACGATCGAGCGGGGCACGGGCTTCCGCCGCGATCTCTTCGGGCAGCGCCGCGCCACCGGAACGCGGCGTTCGGTCGCGGCCGGGCGGGCGATCCAGCTCGAGGTCGCCGAGGTCCCGGCGGAGGGGCGCCCGGCGAGCTATGCCGGCGCGGTCGGATCGGATTTCAGCCTCGAGGTCGAGGCCGATCGCAGCGTCGTCCAGCTCGGCGAGCCGATCTCGCTCCGCTTCCATCTGCGCGGACGCGGCGATCTCACGACCGCGGGTCTGCCGCCGCTGACGGCCGAAGGCCTCTTCGATCCGGCGCTCTTCCGCCTGCCCGAGGAAGCGCCTGCGGGCCTGCTCGACGAAGACGGCAAGCATTTCGAAGTCACGCTGCGCGTGCTCGATGCGAGCGTGCGCGAGATTCCGCCGCTCGCCTATTCCTGGTTCGACGCCGAGACGCGGCAGTTCCAGACGATTCATTCGCGGCCGATCGCGCTCTCGGTCGGGGCGGCGCAGGTCGTCGGCGCGGAGTCGGTCGAGCGGCGAGCCGGCGAGGACGAGGCGGATCGTTCGGGCGAGGCCGGAGCAGCCGGGGCGGGCGGATCGCCGGCCAATGGACGCGCGAACGAGGATGCGGGCCGGGCGAGCGATGCGAGTGCTGCGCAGCCGACGACCGCGGGTGCGGGCGCGGAGATCGCGGCCGCGGCGCGCCGCGCCTCGCTCGCCGAGAGCGCCGCGAATCTCGCGCTCGAACGCGATTCCGACACGCTCCTGCGGGCGGCACGCGCCGAGCAGGGCACGGGCTACGCGACGCTGTCGCTCTACGCCGTCGGTCTCGCGCTGCTCGGATTCGGGCTGCTCGACCGCCGACGCCGCGCGGTCGATCCGCGCTGGCGTGCGCGCAAGCAGGCGATCGACGCGGCGCGGACGGCGATCGAGGCGGCGTGTGCTCCCGGACGGGCCGAAGGCGCGGCTGCCCTCGGCCGCGCCGTGCGAACGCTCGTGGCGGCGCTGCCCGAAGAGGCGACGGACGCGGTCGATGCGCTGCTCGCGGAGTGTGACGCCGTCCGATTCGCGCCGGGGACCGGGGAGGGCGGCGGCGGGGCCGTGCCGCCCGCGCTCGCCGAGCGTGCGCGGCGATGGATCGAAGCGCGGCGTGCGGCCATCGCGGAGGAGCGATGATGCGGGCGCTGCGGACATCGCATGGCCGCACGAGCGGCGTTCTCACGCTCTGGCCGCTGGTGCTGGCCCTCGTGCTCGCCGCGTTCGCGAACGGCGCCCATGCGCAGGAGACCGCCGGGATCGACGTGCGCGCACGGCTCGAGCGCGCGCTCACGGACTACGAGCAGGCCGAGCGCGAAGCCGATCGGGACGCGCGCATCGCCGGATTCCGCCGCGCCGAGCGGGGCTTCGCCGCACTGCTCGCCGACGGCTTCGCGACACCGGCGCTCCACACGAATCTCGGAAGCGCGGCGCTGCAGGCCGGAGACCTCGGGCAGGCGGTGCTCGCCTATCGCCGCGCATTGCGCCTCGATCCCGCGGCGGTGACCGCCCGCCAGAACCTCGCCCATGTCCGCTCGCTGCTGCCCGCCTGGGTTCCGCGGCCGAGCGGGAGCGAGGGGGCGGATGCCCTGCTGGTCTACCGGCGGATCCCGGCGTCGACGCGCTCGCTGCTGGCCGCATGCGGCTTCGCGCTCGCGGCGCTCTTTCTCGTGGTGGCGGCGCGGCGGCCGGAGGGCCCCTGGCGCGGGCTCGCGATCCTGTTCGGGATCGTCTGGCTCCTGCTGCTCGCGAGCGTCGTGCTCGATGGCTCGGGCGAGGAGGGCGTCGCCGTCGTCCTGACGTCGGACGAGGAGCCTGCCCGCTCGTCCGACTCCGCGCTGGCACGGCTCGCCTTTCCCGATCCTCTGCCACAGGGCGTCGAGGCCCTGCGGCTCGAGACCCGGGGCGATTTCGCGCGCATCCGGCTCGCCAACGGCCGCGACGTGTGGGTCCGCAACGGGAGCCTCACGCCCGTCGCCGATTGATCGCTTAGACTCGCGCACGGCGGTCCGAACCGGGCGCCGGGGAGGATTTCGATGTCGGGCGTGCGGGTCGCGATCGCGGGCGTCGGCAGCTGCGCCAGCGCGCTCGTTCAGGGCGTCGCCTGGTATGCCGCCCACGATCCCGAGAAGAGCGCTGGCCTCATGCACGCGCAGATCGGCCCGTATGCCGTCGACGACATCGAGTTCGTCGCGGCCTTCGACGTCGACGCGCGCAAGGTCGGGCATCCCCTCGAAGAAGCGATCTTCGCGAAGCCCAATCGCACGCGGGTCTTCGAGCCCGACCTCGCTGCCGGCGGTCGCCGCCGGCGTTCGAACGTCGTCGTCGCGATGGGCCCCGTCCTCGACGGCATCGCGCCGCACATGGCCGACCATCCCGCCGACGAATCCTTCCGTGTCGCTTCCGCCGAGCCGGTCGACGTCGCCGGCGTGCTGCGCGAGTCCGGCGCGGACGTCCTCGTCAACTACCTGCCCGTCGGCTCCGAGCAGGCCGCGCGCTGTTATGCAGAGGCCTGCATCGAAGCCGGTGTCGCCCTCGTCAACTGCATCCCCGTCTTCCTCGCCTCGGATCCGGTCTGGGCCGATCGCTTCCGCTCCGCCGGGCTCCCGATCCTCGGCGACGACGTCAAGAGCCAGCTCGGCGCGACGATCGTCCACCGCGCCCTCGCGCGCCTCTTTGCCGATCGCGGCCTCACCCTCGACCGGACCTATCAGCTGAACACCGGTGGCAACACGGATTTCCTCAACATGCTCGAGCGCAGCCGTCTCGAATCGAAGAAGCGCTCGAAGACGCAATCCGTCCAGAGCCAGCTCGATCTCCCCCTCGATCCCGACAAGATCCACGTGGGCCCCTCGGATTACGTCGCCTGGCAGGGCGACAACAAGCTCGCCTTCATCCGGCTCGAGGGCCGCGGCTTCGGCGACCAGCCGATCGAGCTCGAGCTGCGCCTGTCGGTCCAGGACTCGCCGAACAGCGCGGGCGTCGTCATCGATGCCGTGCGCTGCGCGAAGCTCGCCCTCGACCGCGGCCTCGCGGGCCCGCTCGAGGCGGCGAGCGCCTGGTTCATGAAGAGCCCCCCGCGCCAGATGCGCGACGCGGATGCGCGGCGGGCGCTCGAGGCGTTTCTGGCGGGGCGCGAGCCCGAGGAGGAGGAGCGATGAGGCTCTACACGTTCCCGGTCGCACCGAATCCGACGAAGGTGCGGCTCTATCTCGCGGAAAAGGCCGCGCTCGGCAAGAAGATCGAGCTCGAGGAAGTGACGGTGAACCTGGTCGAGCGCGAGCAGCGCTCGGCCGAGCACCTCGCACGCAACCGCTTCGGAACGCTGCCCGTCCTCGAGCTCGATTCGGGGGTCCGGCTCATCGAATCGCTCGTCATCATCGACTATTTCGAGCGGCTCCATCCCGAGCCGCCGATGTTCGGCCCCGATCCCGAGAGCTGGGCCCAGGCTCGCCAGCTCGAGCGGATCGCCGACCTCGGGGTGCTGCTGCCCATCGGTCGGATCGTCCACACGACGGACTCCCCGGTCGGCTATCCCGCCAATCCAGCCGTCGCCGCCTACTACCGGGAGCGGTTGCGGCCGAGCCTCGCCCATCTCGAAGCGGAGCTCGCGGACGGCAGACCATTCCTCGCCGGGGAGTGTGTCACGGTCGCCGACTGCACGCTCGCGGCGGCGCTGCAGTTCGGGCGGTTCCGGAAGCTGGATTTTCTCGACGAGAGACCGCGTCTGGCGGGCTGGGACGAGCGCTACCGGGCGCGGGAGACGGCACGGTCGGTGCTCGTCGTGTAGCGTGCCGATCCGGAAGGGTCGCGCCGCGCCGCTGCGTCGACCGTTCGCCTCCTCATCGGGCGCCGGTTCTCAGGATCTCCGCACAGCGTCGGAATCGCTCGTCGTCGCGCCCCACGATCCGCTCCAGCCAGGTCGTGATCCAACCTGCATCGAGATCGTCGTCGGCCGCGAAGACGATTTCCCCGATGTCGCGCCAGTCCTTCTCGCGCGCGAAGATCGCCTTGAAGACGACGAGATCCTCGGCGGCGAGGACGTGGATCGTCTCGCCCGGCCCGAACGGGTAGGCGTGTCGCCGCTCCATGCAGGCTTCGTGGAACGCGTCGTACGAGAAGAAGAGATCGATCGGTGTCCCGCCCCAGCGGATGCGGGCCTGGCCGTCGCGGCGGAGCCGAACCTCTTCGCTCTCCGTCGGAGCGGCGGCGCCGAGCCGGCCGAGCGCGGTGAGGACGTCCTCTGCGCGGCTCGACTCGACGAAGACGTTCACGTCGATGTCGATCGTCGCTCTCGGCGTCGCGTAGTAGGCGAGGGCGATGGCGCCGCCGAAGGCATGGGGAATCCGCGCGGATCGAAACGCCGCCTCGATCAGGATCACCTTCTCGGCGAGCGAGGGCTCCGATGAAGGCGGCGGCGGAGCCGAAGAGCGGGACATCAGCGTCGATCGCTCACGAGGCCTTCTTCCGTGCGCCCGAAGAGAAGTGCGGGTAGGGCACGCGGGGACGTTCGCGGCGCAGGGATCGCGAGGTGGCGATCCGTCCGAAGGCGTCGAGCAGATCGCGCAGTGCGGCTCCGCGGCTCGCGGGCGATGCCCCGATCCATTCGCTGACGTCGGCGAGCTCCTCGGGGACCTTCGCGGTCGGGATCTCGGAGAGTGCGCGAACGAGCAGGCCCGCGAGGACCGGGTCGATTTCGTCGCCCCGCCGCAGACGGGCGAGCAGGGCTCGCGCTTCGATCTCGGGCCCGCGCGTGGCGGTCGGGATGCCCATGACCCGCGCGCGGCGCAGGAGCGCGTCGGCGTCGAAGGGGCGCGTCGCCCGGGCGGCGGCGCGGGCGAGCACCGCCGGCGTCAGCGCGCCCGAAAAGCGCGCGAGCTGGCGGGAGCGCGGGCCTTTCGGCGTCGACCGGCTCTCCCGGATCTCGATCCGATCGCCCGAGCGTTTCACGAGGTAGGCCATGACAGCCCAAGGTTTAGCATTGCTAGTGTCCTTCGACACTAGGATGGCCCGGCTGAACCCCCGTCTCGGCGATGCGCGCGCGGTCTCCCTGCGGGGCCCGGGCTACCGACCGTGCCGCAACAGCACCCCCGAGTGCACGTTCGTGGGCTGGTGGTCCTCGATCGTGATCCGGCCATTGACGACGACCCAGCGGTAGCCGGTGCCGTTCGACGTGATCCGGTACTCGTCGCCGGGCATTCGCGCGAGCGACTGACGCAGCCGCTCGCGTATCTCGAGGGTTTGCTCGCGGAAGGACGACCGTTCCTGCGAGGGGACGCTGCTCGGCGTCCAGGAGTTCGTGTCGAGACGCACTGCGTGGCGATTCCGCGCGGAGCGATCAGCGATCCCGGGAATTCGTTCCATCGGGGCCGTCGGCTGCTTCTGCGAGTCGACTGCAAGAGAACCACGGCAGCCTTCGTTGCGGCCACCTCCGGCTCCGGGCGGTTCGCCGCGCGGCCCGTGCTGCGCCGGGCTCTCGCTCGCGTGTCATTCGATCGGCTTCCGCCCGCGCCTGACGAGCAAGGCCATCGCGAATGCGATCAAGCCGCCCTGCGTCGCGCCGGGCTCCGGGACGCGGATCGTCGGATGACTGTCGAGCTGGAGGATGGGTCCGATGGCGGGGTCGGCGTCGAGAACGACGGACGCAGAGTACGGCGATTGCACTCCCAGATCTGCATAGCTCATGCGGTGGAGCGCCTGAGGGTCGGTGTAGCCGCCGGGGAGCGTGAAGTAATAGTCTTGATTCTGCGGATCGAGGGCAACCTGTTGGATGGTTCCCTCGCCCTCCTGGAAGCCCGCGAAGGCGATCAGCGCGTTGGTGGACGTGTCGAGCTGATACAGGAAGGAATCGGGAGTGGGAAAAAAATCGTCGTGGAATCGACCGCTCCCGTTGAGATGGATCAGCTCGTGATCGGGGTCGAAGATCATCGTGTACCGCAGCAGCGTGTCGAAACGCCTGCCGGAGAGCAGGACTTCCTCGACGGCTGCGGTCGAGATGTTCCCGCGCAGGATTGCGAGTCTCCGATCCGGGTCGGAGGGCGGCGCCGCGAGCTCGGCTCCCAGGTAGTAGAGCCATTGCTCGTCTTCGTCGATGAACGGTAGGCGTTCGAGCGCGACGTTCGAACCGAAGCCGAGCAGCTGCGCCCCGCTGCCATCGAGGAGGCTGCGGGCGAATTGATCTGCATCGTCGTCGAAGTAGTACTTCCAGATCCCGCTCGAGCCGATGCGCGCGCCGAAAAGATCGGGCTCCGGACGAACGTCGGTGCCATCGGCCGCGGCCGACCAGGAAGTCCTCACCACGGTCGAAGGCGGTAGAAAGGCCCGCTCGTTCCAGAAGATGCGCGTCGGCCCCGGCACGAGCTGCATCCATTCGATGTAGGCATTGGACTGGGTCATGCGCTGGGTCACGATGACTTGGTGACCGCTCGTGCCCGGCGTATGAGCTCCGATGAAGTTCACCGTGCGGAAGAAGATGGACGGCGGCGGGGTGGCCTGGCCGGATGCGACCTCGACGCTCATCAGGAGCGGGATCATCAGCACGCAGAGCAGGAGACCTCTGCGCCGAAGCGAAGGAATTCGTTCGGAGCCATCCCTTCGGAGTCGAAGTTCGCGCGACATTCTCACGAGTCCTTTCGCGCCCGGGCTACCGCCCGTGCCGCAACAGCACCCCCGAGTGCACGTTCGTGGGCTGGTCGTCCTCGATCGTGATCCGGCCGTTGACGACGACCCAGCGGTAGCCGGTGCCGTTCGACGTGATCCGGTACTCGTCGCCGGGCAGGTCGTGGCGGAAGGTCGGGAACTCGTAGTCGAGCTTCTCGTAGTCGTAGACGATGATGTCGGCCGCGGCGCCCTCGCGCAGGACGCCGCGGTTCTGGAAGCCGGCGCAGTGCGCGGGCAGCGCCGAGAGCCGCCAATGGGCCTCTTCGAGGGTCGTGAGCGGCGTGTCGCGGACATAGCGCGAGATGAACTCGGTGCCGTAGCTGCCGGCGGCGAGATATTTGAGATGGGCGCCGCCATCGGAGAGGCCGGGGATGACGAACGGGTTGCCGATCAGCTGGCGCAGGCCGTCCATGTTGATGTCGAACTGGGCAGCGGAGAAGATCGTGCGCAGATCGTCGGCGACGACGATGTCGCAGAGCGTGTCGACGACGTGCCTGCCGGTCGCGTCGGCGATCTCCTGGATGCTCTTGCCGACCCAGCGCTGCTGATCGGGCGTGAAGGTCTCGACGATCTTCGCTTCGTTCACACCGGCGATGAACATGTACTTGAGCGGCGTGCTGCGGAGCTTCTCGCGGATCGCCGGGTCGGCCATGTTCGCGAGCTTCGTCGCCTTCGGCAGGTCGGGGCCGGTGAACTCGTTCCAGACGGGGCCCCAGAGATCCCAGTAGTCGAAGGTGAAGACGAGCGGCGGGTTCTGGGTGATGCCCTGGCCGTAGATCCGCAGGCCCCTGTCGCGGCAGCGCTCGAACCAGGCCATCAGGTCGTCGTGCATCTCCATCATGTAGGGCGACGCGGGCATCGCCTGGTAGATGACGGGGGCGCCGGAGAGCTCGGCGATCCGCTCCCAGTGCTCGCGCGGCATGCCGGCGGCGGACATCTCGATGAAGCCCTCGCCGCGCTCGCCGAGCACGCGCGCCAGGACCTCGTGCGTCTCGGGCCACATCACATCCGAGGGCATCGGCGTTCCGTCCCAATCGGATTGCGCGGAGCCGCCCTGGGTCACGGCCGCGGGGTCGCCGGGCGTTCCGAGCGTCTGGGTCGACCAGCCGCAGGCGCCCGCATCCATCGCCTCGTTCAGCAGGCGCGCCATCTCGGCGTGTTCGGCGTCGGTCGGCTTGCGCCCGGCCTTGGCGTCCTCGAGCCCCATCACGGCGATCAGCAGCGGGTTGACGCCGACGTAGGGCAGCAGGTTCACCGCCTTCGGCTGCCGATCGATGCTGTCGAGCATCTCGGGATAGGTCTCCCAATCCCACGGAATCGCCGCCTGCAACGTCGCGAGCGGAATCGCCTCCACCTTCGTCATCGACTTCATCGAGAGCTCGCGCAGCTCGGGCTTGCAGGGCGCGAAGCCGAAGCCGCAGTTGCCGATCACGACGGAGGTCACGCCGTTCGTCCCCGAAGTCGTCAGGTAGGGATCCCAGAAGACCTGGGCGTCGTAATGCGTGTGCAGATCGATGAAGCCCGGCGCGACGACGAGCCCCGTCGCGTCGATCTCGCGCGCGGCCTCGCCGGGCTTCACGCGCCCGATCCGTGCGATGACGCCGTCCTTGATCGCGAGGTCGGCGCGGTAGCGCGGGTTGCGGGCTCCATCGACGATGAGGCCGTTGCGGATGGCGAGGTCGTAGCGGGCGGCGGGGCGGGTCATCGGGGCGTTCTCCGGCTGGGGGCGGCGGGCCGGAAGCCGGCCCGAGGACAGTCTGGCATGACCACCCTGGCGCGCCAGACCCGGGCGGCTGAAGATGCCGCGAGCCCGGATCGCATGGGAGGGCCGCGTCATCGAGCTCGATTCGTCGCATCTGATCGCGATCGCCGCCGCCCTCGGCTGGGCGAGCGGCCTGCGGCTCTATGCCGTGCTCTTCTTCGTCGGCATCGCGGGGCATTTCGAATGGGTGCCCATGCCGCCGGGGCTCGCCCTCTGGTCGCAGCCGCTGGTGCTCGGCGCGACGGGGCTGATGCTGGCCGTCGAGTTCTTCGCCGACAAGATCCCCGGCGTCGACTCGGCCTGGGACGTGGTGCATACCGTCATTCGAGTGCCCGCCGGCGCGGCGCTCACGGCGAGCGTGCTCGGCGGGGACGGCGCGACCTGGACGCTGATCGCCGCGCTGATGGGCGGCACGCTCGCGGCGACCTCGCACGTCGCCAAGGCGACGACGCGCGCCGCGGTGAACACCTCGCCCGAGCCGTTCTCGAACCTCGGGCTCTCGCTCGTCGGGGACGCAGTCGTACCCGGCATGCTCTATCTCGCGTGGGAGCAGCCGCTCTGGTTCTTCGGCGCGCTGGGCGTCGCGGTCGTCGCGGGGCTCGTCGCGACGTTCGTGCTCTTCCGATTCCTGCGCGCGATCGTGCGGCGGATTCGCGCTCGGATCGCGGGCGAAGCCGTGCAGGCTTGAGCGCGCGGGCGGGCCTGCGGCGCGCCCGCGCGTATTCGATCAGTCGCGTCGCTCGAGCAGATCGATCCGGCTGCCGAGCCGATCGCCCATGTACTCGATCAGCTCGACGATCGTGCCGTCGGGGTCGCGGCAGCAGACGACGGATTCGATGCCGACCCGCGGATCCGGATCCCTCGGTCGCCCGATGAACTCGACGCCCCGTGCCGAGAGCTCGGCGAAGGCCGCGCGGACGTTGCGCGTTCGCAGCGCGAGGATGCGCGGGATCGCTTCGGGCGCTGCGTCGCCCGTCCTGCCGGCCTCGCCCGTCCCGTCCGGGTGCCAGCGCGGCTCGAGCCATTCGATCAGATCGAGGCGTGTATGGTCGGCGCTCTCGCCCAGGCCGAGCAGGGCGCCGCGACCCTGGGCCACCCGCATGCCGAAGTTCTCGGCGACCGCCTTTGGCCAGATCACGTCGCGGTTGTCGCGCAACACCCGAAATCCCAGCCGCTGGTAGAAGGCGAGCGAGCGTTCGAGATTCGTCACGTTCAGCACGAAATGGAAGAGCGACTGGACGTGCCAGTCCCGGTCCTCGCGATCGGCGGGCATGTTCGACCTCCGCGGGCGCAGCGCCCGGGGCGAGTGTAGTGTCGAAAGCGGTGACGACGGGTTCGAATCCGCGGGAGGCGACGCGTTGATCCTCGACATCTTCTCCGAGCTGCAACGGCCGAAGCCCTGGGGCGCGGGCCACGAGCGACAGGTCCTGCAGGACGCCATCGCGCAGGCGAAGCTGGCCGACGAAAAAGGCTTCGGCTGCTGGTGGACGGTCGAGCACCACGGCGCCCCGGAATTCAGCTACAGCTCCGCGCCCGAGCTGATCCTGACGATCCTCTCGCAACACACGCAGCGCATCCGCCTGGGCCATTCCGGGGTGCTCGCGCCGTTCCACATCAACCATCCGCTGCGCGTCGCCGAGCGCGCGGCCTGGACGGACATCGCGAGCGGCGGACGCCTCGAGCTCGGCCTCGCCCGCTCGGGCGGCACGGAGTGGGAGACGTTCGAGATCGATCCCGAGACGGCGCGGGACCAGCTCGTCGAAGCGCTGCGCATGATCCCGCAGATGTGGCAACGCGACGATTTCGAATGGCAGAGCCGTTTCGCGACGATCCCGAAGCGCGACGTCGTCCCGAAACCTCTGCAGAAGCCGCATCCGCCACTCTGGCAGACCTCGACGAGCCCCGAATCGTTCTTTCTCGCCGGCTCGCTCGGTGTCGGCGTGCTCGGGACCACGCTGCTGACCTCGCTCGCCAATCTTCGTGCGCTGCTCGATCAATACGACCGCGGTCTGGCGGAGGCGAAGCCCGCCGGCGCCTTCGTCAATGCCCAGCGCTCGATCTTCACGTTCACCTTCTGCGCCGAGACCCGGAAGAAGGCGATCGAATCCCGCGCCGCCGAGGCGGTCCTCTGGTTCATCAACGCTGCGCCGAGCGTCTTTCACGTTCCGCGCTCCGTCTGGATCGACGCGATCCGGGGCGAGTTCTTCGATACCCGGCCCGAGCGGACCGCGGCCCTCGCCCAGCCGGAGAGCCACGACGGCCTCGATCTCGACGATCCCGTGCCCGTGATCGCGCTGCTGAACCGGCAGGTGGCGGGGGAGGCGATCGATCCGGTCGAGGCCTTCGAGGTCATGGAGCCGATCGAATCGGTCGTGATCGGAGACGTCGACGCCTGCCGCGCGAAGATGGAGCGCTATGCAGCGGTGGGCTGTGATCGCTTGATGTGCCTGATGCAGATGGGGCGCGTCGAGCACGCCGACGTGATGGAGAGCATCCGGATCGCGGGCGACGAGCTGATCCCGAAGCTCGCTGGCTGAGGCGCGCGCGTGGCCCGCGTGTTGGTTCCGGATCGCGATACGACCGATGAGGAGGGTTCGCAGATGTCCACGATCGATTCCATGGGAAGTGCGCAGGATCCGCGCTCGGCAGACCCCTCGCTGGTCACCTTCACGCACATCATCTACGCGCTCCATGCCGGGAGCCTCGCGATCGGCATCCTGGGCTCCGCTTCGATCGTGGGCGCGTTCCTGTTCGGGATTCCATCGATCATCGCGGTGGTGCTCAACTACGTGCGCCGGGGCGACGTGCGCGGGACCTGGCTCGACTCGCATTTCGCCTGGCAGATCCGGACGTTCTGGTACGGATTCGCCTGGGCCGTCGTCGGGGTGGTCTTCGCGTTGACCATCGTCGGGCTGCTCGTCACGTTCGTGATCTTCTTCGGTCTCGCGATCTGGTTCATCTACCGGATCGCGCGCGGCTGGCTCAACCTCCGCGACGGGCGCGAGATGCCGCGCTGAGGCGCCCCCGCGCGGATCGCCTGCGCCTCTGGACGTCGCGATGACACGCGCCTAACGTCCGAGCGCCTCGATCGCCCGCAGCGCGACGTCCGCGTCGCGGGCCTGATCCGCGCCCGAGATCCCGATGCCGCCGCAGAGCAGGCCGTCGTCGAAGATCGGATAGCCGCCGTCGGCGCCGATGTAGCCCTCGATCTTGTCGATGATCTTCAGCTCGTCCGCCGGAACGGTGTCGAGGTAGGCCTTCCAGTCCTTCGTCGGCATGCCGGTCTGGACCGTCGTGAAGGCCTTGTGGCGGGCTGTCGTCGCGGCGATGCGCGGCGCACCCTCGCAGCTGAAGAAGCCGACGAGCTCGGCGGAGGAATCCGTGATCGCGATGTGGACGCGGATGTCGAGCTCGCGAGCGCGGGCGACGGCGGCGCGCAGCAGGGTCTCGATCGCTTCGGTCGACAGGGTCTTGCGGGGCGCGCTCTTCGTCATCGGCGGATTCCTTCCGTTCGGGTTCGGCCCGGGCCCCGGCGCGGGGCAGGGCTGCGAGATCAGTCCAATCGGATCGGCAGCGCCGCGAGGGTGCGCAGCGCGATGCCCGGGAGATGGCGGAGCCGGGCTCCGGGAGCGAGCTGGAAGCGTTCGAAGCGATCCAGCAAGACGCCGAAGGCGGTCGTCAGCTCGAGGCGTGCGAGGGGCGCGCCGACGCAGTGGTGCTCGCCCTGGCTGAAGGCCATGTGGGCACCGGCGTTCTTGCGCCGCAGGTCGAGGCGATCGGGCTCCGGGAACTGCTCCGGATCGCGATTCGCGGCGGCGAAGCGGACGTGCACCATCGCGCCCCGCGGAATCGGAACACCCGCGACCTCGCCGTCCTGCTCCGCATAGCGGAAGAAGCCCTGGCTCGGCGATTCGAGGCGCAGCGCCTCCTCGACGAACCCGCGCAGCAGCGTGCGGTCGCGGCGCAGGGCCTGCTGGGCCTCGGGATGCTCGATCAGGAGCCAGAGCCCGGAGGCGAGGGCGCTCGTCACCGTCTCGTGGCCGCCGACGATGAGATGCTCGGCGAGCCCCATCTTCTCGGCCATCGGGAGCGGCCGGCCGTCCGGAAAGCAGGCGTTGGCGAGCGTCGTCAGCACGTCCTCGCCGGGCTCGCGCCGCTTGCGCTCCATCCACTCCGCCAGGTAGTGCTGCAGCTCGACGCCGAGCCGTGCGACCTCGAGCTCGCGTTCGAGCGAGATGACACCCGAAAGCGGCTCGACCCAGGCATCCGACCAATGCTTGATCTTCGGCGCGTCTTCCGCGGGCAGGCCGAGCAGGCGCGTGATGACGGCGATCGGAAGCCGGGCGGCGAAGCGCTCGATGAAATCGCATTCCGGGTGCTCGGCGAGCTCGCCCGCGAGGGTGTTCGCGATCGATTCGATGAACGGAGCGAGCTGGCGGACGCGGCCGGCGGTGAACGCGCTGGCGACGAGGGCGCGGTAGTCGCGGTGGACCGGGGGATCGCTCTGCAGGCGGGTATCCCGGGGCCAGCCCTCCGATTCGAGGATCTGGCGTGCCTCGGGATGCTGGAACATCGAGAAGCCGGCCTTCGCGAGCAGGTCGTTCGCCCAGATCTCGGGATGCTCGAGGACGAACTGGACGTCGCGGTAGCGGGTCACGAGGAATGCGTTGATGGGTGCGCTGAAATGGACGGGCGCCTGCTCATGGCAGGCGCGGTAATAGGCCCAGGGCGACTCCTGGATCTCGGGCTCGAGCAGGCTGTGCTCTTCGGCGCGCATCGTTCAGCGCCGCCCGGCGCGGGCGAGCGGAAGACTTTCGTGGGCGCGGATCGTCGGATTGCGCTTCTGCCAGCGCGGCGGGCCGGCGAGCTGCCATTCGAAAGGGCTTCGGACGAGCAGACGCTCGAGCGCGATCTGCGCCTCCATCCGCGCGAGCGCGGCGCCGAGGCAGAAATGTCGCCCACCGCCGAACGAGACGAGCCCCGCCCCTTCGCGCTCGATGTCGAAGCGATCGGGATCGGTGTACCGGCGCGGATCGCGGTTCGCCGCGCCGAGTCCCAGCAGGAGCTGGCTGCCGGCCGGGATCGCGACGCCCTCGAGCTCGAGATCGACGCCCGCGCTCCGGCTGCAGGAGAGCGCCGGCGGCTCGAAGCGCAGCGTCTCCTCGACGACGGCCGGCACGAGGGCCGGATCGCGGCGCACGCGCGCGAGCAGCTCGGGCCGCTCCAGCAGACAGGCGATCGCGTTGCCGACGAGGCCGGCGGTCGTATCGATCGCCGCCGTCACGAGCAGCACGGCGTTGGCGACGACCTCGAGCGGCGAGAGCGCGCCGAGCACCGGATCCGGCTCGCAGAGCTGGCGCAGGAGACCGTCCGGAACGCGGCCCGCGCGCAGGCGCTCGTCGAATTCGCGGGCGAGCCCTTCGATCATCCCTATGCCGTCGAGCGTGCCCGAGCCGGCGGCGAGCACGATCGGCTCGATGCCCGATCGCCATTCGCCCGTCGGAATCCCGAACAGGCGTCGGATCACCTCCGAGGGCAGCGCGAAGGCGAGGCTGCGCACGAGATCGATCGGCTCCGCATCGCCCCCCGGCGCGCTCGCTTCGAGCGGTGCGACGAGCCCATCGGCAATCTCCTCGACGAGCCGGCGCAGCCCTTCGATCTTGCGAGGCGTGAACTCGCGGCGGACGAGATCCCGGGCACGCTGCTGCGGCGGGCCGTCGAGCGACATCAGCCACGCGCCCATGACCTCGGCCGCGAGGCCCGATTCCGCGCCGAACGACGCGGCGACCCCGGCCCCGGCCCCGTGGCGCGGATCGCGCAGGCAGGCGTCGACGAGATCCCAGCGCGACAAGAAGTAGACGCCGCCCCCCGTATCGAGGACGGGGCTCGCCTCGCGGATCTCGCGCCAGCGCGGATGCGGATCGTCTTCGAGGGCGATCGCGTAGATGTCCCAGCGCGCGCCGCGTTTCGAAGGCGAGTCGAAGTCGGCGGGGCGAGTCAAGGCTTCGGGCGGCATGCAGCCTCGCGGGATCGTGCGAATCGGGGATTGGCGCGGCGCTGCCAGCATGAGAGAATCGGCGGGGCAGTTCAAGTGGGGATCGTGGGCGGGCCTTCGGCGCCCGAGAGGGCCGGCCGGCGATGCCCGGCGGCGAGGGGGGGAGCAATGCTCGCCGTTCGGTTCGAAGAGGGGCGCGTGGTCGTCGGGGAGCGGCCCGCGCCGAGCGGCGCGGGCGTCGTCGTCCGCGTGCGCGGCTGCGGCATCTGCGGATCGGATCTCGCGATCCTCGACAGCGGCTTTCCCGTCGCCGGCACGCCGGGCCACGAGATCGCCGGTGAGCTCGCCGATGGCACGCCCGTCGCGATCGAGCCGATCGCGCCGTGTGGCACCTGCCGCTTCTGCTGCACGGGCGACTATCAAGTCTGCGTCCACGGCGTCTCCATGGTCTACGGCGTCGGCAAGGACGGCGGCATGGCCGAGCAGATCCTCGTCGAGCCGCGCTGCATCGTGCCGCTCCCGCGCCGCGTCGACGCGACGACGGGCTTTCTGGTCGAGCCCCTCGCCGTCGCCGTCCACGGCATCCGGCGCGCGGGCATCGACGGCTCGCAGCGGGTCCTCGTCGTCGGCGGTGGCTCGATCGGCCTCGCCGCCGTGGCGGCGGCGACGGCGACGGGAGCCCATGTCGCGCTCGTCGCGCGCCATCCCGCGCAGATCGCGGGCGGGCGCCTGCTCGGCGCCGAGATCGTCGAGTCGGGCGCCGGGGGCGACTACGACGTCGTGCTCGAGTGTGCGGACTCGGCCTCGGCGATCGCGACCGCCTGTGAGGCGATCCGGCCGAACGGGAAGCTCGTGATGCTGGCGTCGTCGTGGGACAAGATCGAGCTGCCCGGAATCCTCGTCGCGGCCAAAGAGCTCGACATCGTGATCTCGACGATGTACGGCCGCGCCGGCAGCGTGCGCGACGTCGAAGCGGCGGCGACGATCCTCGGCGAGCGCGAGGAGGTCGCCGAAGCGCTGATCAGCCATCGCTTCCCGCTCGCGAAGGCGGCCGATGCGTTCGCGATGGCGCGGGATCGGAAGGCGGGCGCGATCAAGGTCGTGCTCGAGCCATGACGCAGTTCATCTTCGAGCCGATCAACTGGTCGCCCTTTCTGGGCGCCGCCGCGCCCGACGTTCCGCGCCTCGTCCGTGCGGCTGCGCGGGCGGGCTTCCCGCTCATCTCGTTCGATACCTCCTTGCTGGACGCATTCCGCGCGAAGGGCGGGACGCTCGCCGAGCTGCGCCGGATCGTCGAGGGCGAGGGACTCTCCGTGCCGGCGGTGCATTCGATCGCGATCGGCGACGACGTCGCCGCCGCACGCGAGGCGGCGCTTCCTCTCGCCGAGGCCGCGAATGCCTTCGGAGCGCGCTTCGTCCACGTCGGGGGCACCGCGCCGCTCGGCCCCGCGCTGATCGACGCGACGATCGCGGCTGCGCGCGTCTGTGCCGAGGCGAATGCCGTGCTCGCGGTCGAGTTCCTGCCCTTCCTCCCGATCGCCTCGATCGCCGATGCCCGGGCCATGATCGCGAGCCCGGAAACCCGGGGCTCGGGGCTCGTCGTCGACACCTGGCATTTCTTCCACGGCCCCGACGACTGGCCCGAGCTCGAGGGGATTCGCGCCGAGGAGATCTCGTACGTCCAGTTCGACGACCATCCGCCGCTCGTCGGCGCCGACCTGCTCGCCGAGACGACCTCTCGGCGAGTGCTGCCGGGCCGCGGCGTCTTCGATCTGGAGCGCTTCGCGAAGACGCTGACGGCGAGCGGGTTCGCGGGCCCCGTCGGCCTCGAGCACCTCTCGGCCGCGGACCGCGCGCGCCCGGTCGAGGACGTCGCGCGCGAGCTGCTGGAGGCGTCGCGCCGCTACTGGCCGAGCTAGGCGATGGCGACGGCGATGGTGATGGGGGTCGAGATCGCGATGGCGTTGGCCACGGCGGTTTCGCCCTTCAAGCGAGCCCGCCGCTGAGCCAGCGGAGCTCGCCACCCGGCCCCTGCTCCGCGGGCGCCCAGACGAGCGCGAGCGTCTCGATCGCGAGATCACTCTTTTTCGCCCCTATCCGCAGGGGCTCGATCTCGATCACGCGCGCTTCGGCCTCCTGCTCGGCAGCGGCCAGCTCGCTCTTCAGCTCCGCTTCGAGATCGGCGAGCTGCTGCGCGACGGTCTCGGCGCGCTCCTCGGCGCGGGCGATGTCGCCGCGCTCCCGGGCGGCGCGGCTCGCGCCGCGGATCGTGCTCGCCGCGCGGCCGACGTTGGTGGCGCTCGCGAGCTTGCGGCCGAAGAGGGCGCCGATCACGCTGGCGCCGAACGACAGCGCGGCCTGGTTGCGCTTGTCGGCGTATTGCTCGGTCTCACGCTCGACCTTCTCCTGCGCGCGGGCGATCCGGTCCTCGAGTGCAGCGAGCTTCGGCGCGTATTTCTGGCGCAGCTTCTCGATCGTGCGGTCGCGTTCTTCGCGGACGAGGTCGGCGAGCCGGCCGCGGAACGCGCCTTCTTCCTCGCCGAGGGTGGAGACGAGCTTCGGATTCTTCGAGCGCAGCAGCAGCAGCGGATGATCGCGGTAGACGACCGTCGCGAGCTGCTTCGACCACTGCCCATAGCTCGTCTTGCGTTCGGCAGCGGCAGGCAGCCCGCCGAAGCGCGGGCGGGCGTCGGGCTCGCCTTCGAGCTCGGGGGCGGCCGCGAGCAGGCGCGCCTCGTCCCAGGGTGATCCGTCGAGCGCATCGCCCAGCGGCGCCCAGAGCACGCGCTTCGTCCAGTGGTCGACGCCCGCCCCGGCGTTCGAATAATGCACCGAGGCGACACCGAGCAGCGCCGGGCGGTAGACGAGCCGCTCCGGCGCGATCAGCGCCTGGTCGATCGGGAGGAATCGCTCGTTCGCTTCGGGCGGGAGCAGCGGGCGCGCGGCGGGAAGCTCGGCGGAGGCACCGGCCGCCGATCCGGGCACGGCCGGGGCTGCCGGTGTGCTCGCTCGAGGCGATGAAGCCGGCGTCGTCACGAAGGTCGGCGCTGCGGCGGCCGTTGCCGTCGGCGCCGCGCTCGTACCCGCTTCCGAATGGGCGAGGCGCTTGATCTGCGCACGCGACAGCGGGCCCGCGAGATACGAGAGCGTCCAGCGCGTGCGCATCAGCACCGGCGCATCTTCGTGGACGTTGTTCATGAGAAAGACGCGCTTGTCGAGGCTCGAGAGCGTCCGCTCGAGGGTCGCACGGTCGAATCCCTCGCGGCCGCTCGTCGCGACGCCTTCGAGGCCGTCGAGCACGCGCGCCTTGTCGCGCTCGGTCTGGAGCCGGCCGAGGAACCAGGTCCCGCAATTCGAGAGGCCCTTGTAGTCGAGGTCGACGGGATTCTGGGTCGAGAGCACGCAGCCGAGGCCGAAGGCGCGGGCCTGCTTCAGCAGCGTCAGCATGGGCAGCTTCGAGGGTGGATTCGCGGTCGGCGGGAAGAAGCCGAAGACCTCGTCCATGTAGAGCAGGGCGCGCAGAGATTGGCTGCCGGTCTGGGTGCGCATCCAGGCGACGAGCTGGCCGAGCAGGAGGGTGACGACGAACATGCGCTCGGCGTCCGAGAGATGGGCGATCGAGCCGATCGAGAGGCGCGGGCGGCCATCGGCGGCGCGCAGCATGCGCGTGACGTCGAGCGGTTCGCCTTCGAGCCAGGCGGCGAAGCCGGGCGACGCGAGCAGGTTGTTGAGACGCATCGCGAGGGCGGAGCGCTCGGCGGCGGGGAAGAAGGTCTCGAGCTCGAAGACGCCGACGCGCTCGATCGGCGGCTTCTGGATCTGGTGGATCAGGCTCGCGAGGTCGAGGTTGCGGCCCTCGCGCCAGGCACGCTCGATCAGGTTCGAGAGCAGGATGTGCTCGCGGCTCTGGATCGGGTCCGCTTCCTTTTCGGAGAAGCCGACGAGGCCGAGCAGGCCGGAGGCCGAAGATTGCACGCGCTCGCGCAAGGCCTCGCCGTCCTCGAGGACCGCCGGGCTCGGCGCGTCGAGAGCGCGCAGGATCGAGAGCGGCGTCCCCGCCGTGCTGCCCGGCGTGTAGAGGACGCGTTCGGCGGAGCCGGCGAGCTTCGCGATCCGCTCGGGCGTCTGGTCCCAATCGGCGAGGCCCTTGCGCCAGAGCTCGGCCTGGCTCGCGGCATAGGCCTCCGGCGTCGCGCCCGCTCGGAGCGCTGCGCCCTCGTCGATCCAGGGTTGGAAATCGCTTCCGGCGAGCGCCGGGAACGTCAGCAACAGGTTGCCGAGATCGCCCTTCGGATCGATCGCGATGACGGGGACACCGTCGATCAGCGCCTCTTCGATCAGGCCGACCCCGAGGCCCGTCTTCCCGCTGCCCGTCATGCCGACGATCACGGCATGGGTCGTCAGGTCCTTCGCGTCGTAGAGCAGCGGCTCGTCCCGGTCCTGCCCGCTGGCGGGATCGACGGTGCGGCCGAGGTAGAAGGCGCCGAGCTTTTCGTAGTCCTCGCTCTGCATGCCGACTAGCTCGTGATTCCGAAGCGCTCGAGCCCGAAGAAGCGGATCGCGTTGCCCCGGAGCAGGGCGAGGATCTCCGCTTCGTCGAGTCCGGCCTTCGCGCAGATCTCCGTCGCGACTTTCTCCGTATGCGGGAAGGTCGAGTCGGCGTGGGGGTAGTCGGTTTCGAAGGCGATGCGATGCATGCCGATGCGATCGCGGTTCGCGAGGCCGGTCTCGTCGTCGAAGATGCAGCCGAGGACGCGGTCGCCGAGATAACTCGTCGGCGGATGCGCGAGGCCGGAGCCGAAGCTGTTGTCGACACGCTCGTGCCAGAGCTTGTCCATGCGCTCGAGCACGTAGGGCATCCAGCCGACCTGGCCCTCGGAGTAGGCGATCCGGAGCGAGGGGAAGCGCTCGAGGGTGCCGGAGAAGACGAAGTCGATCAGCGAGCCCATCGCGTTCTGGAAGGTCAGCGTCGAGCTGACGATGAAGGGCGCATCGGGGGTCGTTTGCGGCATGCGCGAAGAGGAGCCGATGTGCATGCAGACGACGGTCTGCGTCTCCTCGCAGGCGCGGAAGAGCGGATCCCAGTAGCGCGAGTGGATCGACGGCAGGCCCAGCGGATGCGGATTCTCGGAGAACGCCACCGCATGGCAGCCCTTCTTCGCGGTGCGATGGATCTCTTCGGCGGCGAGCGTGACGTCCCAGAGCGGGACGATCGAGAGCGGGATCAGCCGGCCGCGGGCCTCGCCGGCGCACCATTCGTCGATGATCCAGTCGTTGTAGGCGCGCACGCAGAGCAGCGCGAGCGCCTTGTCTTCGCGCTCCATGAAGGTCTGGCCGCAGAAGCGCGGGAGCGTGTTCGGGAAGCAGATCGACGCGTCCATGTGGTTCGCGTCCATGTCGGCGAGGCGTTCCTTCTGCTTCCAGCAGCCGGGCCGGATCTCGTCGAAGGTCGTCACGCCGAAGGCGAGATCACCGAGCCCGACCGCGGCGGAGAGGCGGGAGAAGGGCGAGACGAGATCGTCGTAGTACCAGATGTCGCCCCACTCGCCGCTCGCATCGCGGGTCCATGTGAGGCCGAGCGGCCCGCCGAACCTTCCGCGCTCGCGCACGATCCGCGGACCGCGCTCCCGCAGTGCGGCGGGCAGCCGGCTCGACCAGAGGTCGGGCGGCTCGACGACGTGGTCGTCGACGGAGATGATCCTCGGAATCGCCATCGGCCTGTCTCCCCGCCCGCTTGCCGCGCTCAGCCCGGTCTGCGCTCAGCCCCGGTTCGCCCGCAGCGCCGCGATCCGGGCGTCGAGGGGCGGATGCGTCGAGAAGAGCGCCATCATGCCGCCGCCCCCGATGCCGAAGGCCGCCATGCCGTCGGGCATCGGCGCGGTGCCGGCCTTCAGGCGCTCGAGCGCCGCGACCATGTTCTCCGACCCCGCGTACTGCGCGCCACCGGCGTCTGCGCGGAACTCGCGCCGCCGCGAGAACCAGGCGACCACCATCGATGCGAGGATGCCGAGCAGGATCTGCGCGACCAGCGACGACAGCAGGTAGCCCATGCCGTGGCCGCGCTCGTTCTTCAGGATCACGCGGTCGACGAAATGGCCGACGATGCGCGAGAGGAAGACGACGAAGGTGTTCACGACACCCTGGATGAGGGTGAGGGTGATCATGTCGCCGTTGGCGATGTGCGCGATTTCGTGGCCGAGGACGGCGTCGATCTCGTTGCGCCGCATGCCCCGCAGCAGGCCCGTGCTGACCGCGACCAGCGCCGAATCCCGGCGCGCACCGGTCGCGAAGGCGTTGGGCTGATCGGCCGGAAAGATCGCGACCTCGGGCATGCCGATGCCGGCGGCCTCGGCGTGGGCGCGCACGCGGGAGACGAGCCACTGGGCGTCCGGGTCCCGGACGTCATCGGAGATGACCTGGGCGCCCGTCTGCCATTTCGCCATCGGCTTGGAGATCAGGAGGGAGATGATCGAGCCCGTGAAGCCGATGATCGCCGAGTAGGCGAGCAGCTTGCCGAGATCAAGCCCGTAGCCGCTCTCGTCCAGCACCTGCCCGACGCCGAAGACGTAGAAGAGAATCGAGATCACCGCCAGGACGGCGATGTTCGTGAGCAGGAAGAGGAAGATGCGCTTCATGTCGAGGACATCCCTTTCTAGGACTTGCGTTCCAGCGACCGGCGCTCGCCGGCGCGTCGCACCCGGTCCACGAGGCGGGCAACGAGCATAATCGCGGCCCCCGTTCTTGACCAGCGAACGAATCGGTCCGGAACGCCGGGAATCAAGTCCCCGTCGCCCACGCCTTCACAGTCGGACCGGCACCTTGCTGTAGCCGCGCACGTTGTTGTTGTGCGCCCATTCGAGCTGGGACTCGTCGACTTCGTAGTCGGGAAAGCGCGCGAGGATTTCCTCGAATGCGACGCGGCATTCCTGCCGCGCGAGCGACTTCCCGATGCAGAGATGATGTCCCTGGCCGAAATGGACCGTGCGGTCGAGCTTTCGACGGATGTCGAAGCGATCCGGTTCCGCGAACTGGCGATCGTCGCGATGGGCGGCGCCGGTGAGCAGCAGGACGCGCACGTCCTCGGGGATCGTGACGCCATGCCGGGTCCAGGGGCGGGTCGACCAGCGGCCCTGGACCTGCGACGGCGGATCGATGCGCAGCAGCTCCTCGACCGCGTTCGGCAGCAGCCGGGGATCGGCGGAGAGCTCGGCGCGCTGATCGGGGTGGCGGAACAGGGTCACCGCCGAGTTGCAGATGAGCCGCGCCGTCGTCTCGTGCCCGGCGTTCGCCAGCAGGATGCAGAAGCCGAGCAGCTCCTCGAAGGAGAGCTTCGTCATCTGGCCGGTCTCGACGTCGCGCAGGTCGGCGCCGATCAGCGCGCTGATGAGATCGTCCTGCGGACGCTTCTGGCGTTCCTGGATGAAGCCGACGAAATACATCCCGACCTGGGCCTGGGCATCCTTCGAGGCCTGCGGGATCTCGAGGGAGTTCGACTCGCGGTGCATCGCGGTGTTGGTGTGGTGGCGGACGAAGTCGCGGTCCGCTTCGGGGACGCCCAGCATCGCGCTGATGACGTCCATCGGCATCGAAGAGGCGAGGCGCTCGAAGAGATCGATCTGGTCGCCCGGCTCGAGGCCTTCGAGGCGGCGCTGGGTGATGGCGCGAACGGTCGGCTCGAGCTCGGCCACGCGGCGGGGCGTGAAGACCTTCGAGACGAGCTGCCGGACGCGGGTGTGCTTGGGCGGATCGAGGGAGATCATGAGCGGCAGGGGTGTCAGGACCTTTTCGAGGGTCTGGCCCCAGGCGGAGCTGAAGGTCTCGTAGTCGAGATGGGCGTCCCAGACGTCGTCGAAGCGCGAGAGGGCCCAGAATCCCATCTTCTCGTTGTGGTACACCGGCGCGTGTTCCCGAAGCCAGGCATAGACGGGATAGGGATCGATCTGGGTCTGCCAGTCGGTCGGGTCGTATTGATCGAAGCGCTGGGTCTCGGTCATCGGGGGCCTCGCCGGACAGGAGGAACGAAGGCGCATTCTACCCGACCGCGAGCCGGCGGCCGCTCGCCCCGGAAACCTTCATCGCATCTTCGAGAGCCGCCGGATCGCCGAGCGCGCCGCCCAGTAGCCGCATTGGCCGTGGACGCCGCCGCCGGGCGGTGTCGCCGCCGAGCAGATGAACAGCCGCGGATTCGGCGTCGAGTAGGGATCGAGGCGCGTCACCGGGCGGTTGAAGAGCTGCAACGCGTCGGCGACGCCGCCGGTGATCGCGCCGCCCTTGTAGTTCGGGTTGTGGCGCTCGAAGTCGGCGGTGTTCATCGCATGGCGCGCGAGGATGCGGTCTCGGAATCCGGGGGCGAAGCGCTCGATCTGGGCTTCGATCGCTTCGGTGCGGTCCTCGGTCGAGCCGTGGGGGACGTGGCAGTAGGCGTAGCCGGTGTGCTGGCCGGCCGGGGCGCGGCTCGGATCGAACTGGCTCTGCTGGCAGACGATCAGGTAGGGGCGGTCGCTGTGGCGCCCCCGGTACATGTCGCGCTCGGAGGCGCAGATCTCCTCGAGCGTGCCGCCGACATGGACCGTGGAGGCCTCGAGGCAGGCGGGATCCTTCCACGGAATCGGGCCGTCGAGGGCCCAGTCGAGCTTGAAGACGCCGGGGCCGTAGCGGTAGCGGCCGAGCCGGCGCCGGTAGCCGGCCGGAAGCGCGTCGCCGGCGATGCGTACGAGCTGCTCGGGGGAGGTATCGAAGAGGACGACGCGGGCGGGCGGGAGGTCGGCGAGCTGCTCGACCCGGTGGTCCGTCTCGATCTCGCCGCGCAGGCTGCGCAGGTAGGAAGCGAGGGCACGGGCGATGTTCTGCGAGCCGCCGCGCGCGACCGGCCAGTCTTCGGCATGGCCCGTGACGGCGAAGAGCACACCGAGCGCCGCCGTCAGGGGCTGCGAGAGGGGGAGCACCGAATGTCCGGCGCAGCCCGCGAGCAGTGCCCGCGCCCGCTCCTCGCGAAAGAGCAGCCGGGCGAGGCGATTGGCCGAGAAGGCGGCCCGCAAGCCGAAGCGCGCCATCTGGATCGGATGCTTCGGGATGCGCAGGGGCGCCATCGCGTCGGAGAGCAGATCGATGGCCCGCTCGACGAAGGGGCCGACCAGGCGCTGATAGGCGCGGCCGTCGCGGCCGAGGCCTTCGGCGGTCTTCGCGAGCGAGCGGTAGAGCAGGATCGCGGGCCCGTCGTCGAGGGGATGGGCGATCGAGGCCTGCGGCCGGATCCATTCGAGCCCGTGCTCGGCGAGGGGCAGCGTGGTGTAGAAGGGCGAGAGGATGCCCATCGGGTGGACGGCGGAGCAGACGTCGTGGACGAAGCCCGGGAGCGTCAGCTCGGCGTTGCGCGTTCCGCCGCCGATCTCCGGAGCGGCTTCGAACACGCGCACCGAATGCCCCGCCCGGGCCAGCTCGATCGCCGCGGCGAGACCGTTCGGACCGGAGCCGATCACGAGCGCGTCGAGAGGGGGGGCGGCCATGCGGGATCACGGGTTAGCGCGCCGGCGCGGGCCGGGCCAGCGCCGTTCAGTTGCGGGGGCAGTAGCGGGGCTCGCGGCCGGTGAGCCGGAGCCGATTGCGGGCGAACCAGAGATAGGCGCGGTCGAGCAGCCAACGGAAGCCCGGCCAGCGTGCGGGCGCGACGAGCCAGCCGAGGTCGACCGCTTCATAGGCCCGTGCGAGCACCTCGACGCCCTGCACGATCGTCCCGTCCGGCAGGACGCCGTGGAGCCTCGCTTCGAGGTCCGCTGGATCGAGGCCGTAGCGGCCCGCATCAAAGCTGGGCGCCGAGATGTCCTCGAGATCGACGCGTCCCCGGCCGCCGTCGAGACGCTCGAGCAGCCGGCCTTCGCGCGCGCAGAGCGGGCACTCGGCGTCGTAGAGGATCCGGATCCGCCAGGCCGGCGGCGAAGGCTCGCCCGGCGCCGCGGTCCCGGCCGGCTCAGCCGGCTCAGCCGACATGGGCGGATTCGGCGCCGAGGCAGCCCATCTCCGATGCCAGCCGGCGTGCCCCTTCCTGCTCGCGCAGCTGCTCGAGGGCTCGCAGCTCGATCTGTCGCACGCGTTCGCGCGAGACGCCGAGCTTCGCGCCGATCTCCGCGAGCGTCCGCGTCGGCTGCCCTTCGAGCCCGAAGCGCGCCAGGATCACCTCGCGCTCCCGCTCCTCGAGCACCGGCAGCAGCGCCGAGAGCCCCTCGCGCAGCGCCGCGCGATCGAGACCCGCCGAGACGTCGATGTCGTCGGGCGCCGCGAGCGTGTCTTCGACGAGCAGCTCTTCCGCCCCGCGCACGATGGCCTGGGTCGAGATTTCCGGCGTCAGGCTGCGGCAGAGATCGTCCGCCGCTCCCGCGTCGAGACCCATCCGGATCGCGAGATCCCGCGCACTCGGCTCGACGGGGCTCACGAGGCGGAGCTGATCCTCGAGGCGGCGCAGCTTGCGCTGCTGATCGATCAGCGGGCTCGGGATGCGCACGGTGCGCGAGTCGTTCGAGACGGCGCGCACGAGCGCCTGCTCGATCCACCAGACGGCGTAGGTCGAGAACTTGTAGCCGCGGCGATAGTCGAATTTCTCGACCGCGCGGATCAGCCCGACGTTGCCCTCCTGGATGAGGTCGAGAAACGGAACACCACGCCCGCGATAGTTCTTCGCGCAGCGGACGACGAGCCGCAGGTTGTGGGAGATGAAGCGGTTCTTGCTGTCCGAGAGCCGCGCACGCTCTTCGTCGGCCTGCGCGAGACGGGTGCCCACGTCGTCGAGCTCCCGCCTCCAGGCCGGGGCCTTCGGCGCCGCAGCGTGGGTCGATCCGCGAACGGGGCGGCGCCCCGGGACCCGGGCGGAGAGACTCGCATGGACCTCGAGCAGCACGGGCAGCGCGAGATCGGCCGCCTGCACGCACTCGGCCAGGGCGCGAGCCGAGATCCGCGCCCGCCGCGTCGCGCGCCGCCGGCGATCGTCCTCGAAGCGGCCCAGGGCCGCCTCGATCTTTTCGAAGGCGTCGTCGACGAGCTGGTTCAGGTCGTTGTCGTGATCGTCGCGATGGCGCCGTGAGAGGGCACCGGTCACATGGCCCTGGCTTCGCCGCTCCTCCCAGCGCGCCAGCAGACGACGCGCCGTCTCGGGAATCGCTGCCAG
Organism: Myxococcota bacterium; assembly: GCA_041389425.1. Taxonomy (GTDB): domain Bacteria; phylum Myxococcota_A; class UBA9160; order UBA9160; family UBA4427; genus UBA4427. The sequence goes on along the minus strand of JAWKRX010000007.1, from coordinate 177,073 downwards.
CGCCTCCCGCAGACCCGCCTCGGCGGCCTCCATCTGCATGAGGAGCCCGCGCTGCTCGTCCTGGCCGAGCACACGGGTATCGAAGATGTCGTCGAGATAGCTCTGGAGCAGCTCGCGGTCGGACGGGGCCTCGGCTCTCGGTGCGCTGCGCAGTCTTGTCGAATCGAGCATGCATCCTCCGGTCGGTCAGGCGGGCGCGTGAGGGGAAGGTTCAAGGCTTGTCGGTATTTGTCAATAAAATATCTATACAAAACTGATACGGCGGTGTTATAACTCCGCCCCATGGGTTCCGAAGAGGCAACTTTCCCGCTCCGGGTCGCGGTCCGCATGACCGGCCTGTCGGCCGAGCGGCTGCGGGCCTGGGAGGCTCGGCACGCGGTCGTCGAGCCCATCCGGACACCGGGCGGCTCCCGCCGGTACCGCGCATCGGATCTCGAGCGCCTCCGATTGCTTCGGGAGGCGGTCGACGCGGGGCATCGGATCGGTGATCTGGTCGGGCTCGACCTGCCTTCATTACGCGCCTGCAAGGTCGACCCCGCCGACGCGCCTGCAGATCCCGAAGAATTCGAAGACTGTTGGGCGCCGCTGGCGCGACTCGAGGGAGAGACACTGCGGGAGCGCTTCGAGCGGAAGCTGTCGGCGATGGGGCCACTTCCTTTCGCGCGCCAGTTCGTCGTTCCCTTCCTCCACGAAGTCGGTCGCCGCTGGGCCGCGGGCGAGCTCTCCGTGGCTGCCGAGCACCTCGTCTCGGCGCTGCTGTCCTCGATGCTCGTGGGCGCGCTGCGCGCCCATCGGCCCGCCCCGACCGATCCCTCGATCGTCTTCGCGACGCCGGCCGGAGAGCCGCATGCGCTCGGCCTGTGCATCGCCGCCCTCGCCGCCGCCTCGGCCGGCGCGGCGCCGATCTACGTCGGCGCCGACGTCCCGGAAGACGACCTCGTCGACAGCGTCGAGCGCTCCCGGGCGGAGGTCCTCGCGCTCGCGGTGGTCACGCTTCCCCGGGATGCCGCCGAAGCCGCGCTGCGCCGATTGCGGCGCCGCCTTCCCGCCCGGATCGAGGTCTGGGTCGGAGGCGCAGGCAGCGTTCGCTGTGCGCCGATCCGCGGAATCGTGAACGTCGCCAACCTCGACCAGCTGGCGTCTCATGTCGCCCTGCGCCGGCTCGCGCGCGACGCGCAGGGCACGCTCGAAGAACGGGGGAGTTGATGGAACGCATCGCAATCATCGGCGCGGGCATCGCGGGCCTGCAGCTCGCTCGTCGCCTGCAGGCAGCGGGGATCTCGGTCTCGCTCTTCGACAAGGCACGCGGGCCTTCGGGCCGCATCGCGACGCGCAGGCTCGACTGCGGACGCTTCGATCACGGCGCCCAGTATTTCACGGCGCGCGATCCGGTCTTCGCCGCGCAGGTCGAGGACTGGTGCGCGCGCGGCGTCACGGCGCCCTGGACGGGGCGGATCGTGACGTTGTCGGGTGGGGCGATCCAGGCGGAGCCCTCGCCAGTCCCGCGCTTCGTCGGCGTGCCGAGCATGAGTGCCATGGCACGCGATCTCGCGAGCGCAGCGAACGTGACGGTCGGCGTGCGCATCGCATCGGTTCGGCGGTCGAACGCCGGGTGGGAGCTCGTCTCGGACGACGGCCATGCGTTCGAGGGCTTCGACGCGCTCGTCTCGGCCGTACCCGCGCCGCAGGCCGTGCCCTTTCTCGCGAGCTCGACGGAGCTCGGGCTGCACGCGCGCTGTGCGCAGTTCGATCCGTGCCACGCGCTGATGATCGAGCTCGAGGAGCCCGTCGCCGCGGGCTTCGACGCCGCCTTCGTGAAGGACTCCGCGATCGGCTGGATCGCGCGCGAGGCGAGCAAGCCGGGGCGGGACGCCTCGAACGGCTGGGTCGTGCATTCGACCGCGGCCTGGAGCCGCGCGAACGTCGATCGGAAGACGGACGAGGTCCTCGCGGTCCTGCACGACGCCTTCGCGGCGGCGATCGGGGAGAAGCTGCCCGGGACGCGCGGGGCGGCGGTCCATCGATGGCTCTATGCGCGGGCCACCGGGCCGTTCGTCGGTGCTCCGCTCTGGGACGCCTCGGCGGCCCTCGGCGTCTGCGGCGATTGGGTGCGGGGCGACCGGATCGAAGATGCGTTCCTCTCGGCCGAGCGCCTCGCGGACGGGATGCTCGCATCGCGCGAGCGGGCCGAGCTCCGCTGATGCGCGGTCTTCACTGGTTCCGGAACGACCTGCGCCTCGACGACAACCGCTCCCTCTCGGCGCTCGCCGAGCGCGTCGAGGCCTGGCTTCCGGTCTTCGTCTTCGATCCGGTGCTGCTCGAACGCAGCCCGGCCGACCGGCCGCGCACGCGATTCCTGCTCGACTGCCTCGAGAGCCTGCGCTCCGATCTCGAAGCCCGGGGCGTACCGTTGCAGATCCGCGCGGGTCGGCCGGAGATCGTGCTCCCGCAGCTCGCGCGCGAGGCGAAAGCCTCGCTCGTCTCCTGGAATGCCGCACCCACGCCGCTCGGCGAGCGCCGTGATGCGCGTGTCGAGGCGGCGTTGCGGCGCGTCGGCGCCGAGTCCCTCGCCCTGCGCGACCACACCGTCTTCGGGCCCGACGAGATCCGCACGCGGACCGGCGGACGTTATGTCGTCTATACGCCGTACCGGAACGCCTGGTGGGAGGCCTGGGAGCGCGGGCCTCGGGGCGCCTCGGGCCGCAGTCGGCTGCCCGCGCAGGTGATCCCCGGCTTCGAGCCCGCGCCGTCGCTCGCCGAGCCGGGCGCCGCAGAGCGCGCCATGAAGGGATCGGGAGCGCAGGCGCCCGAGGCCCGTTCGGCGCCCGGGAATGCCGCGAGCCTGCCGCACGGCGGTGAGAAGGCCGCGCGCCGGCGGCTGTCGAGCTTCCTCTCCGAGGCGGTCGCCGACTACGCCGAGCTGCGCGACCGGCCCGACCGGGACGGAACCTCCCGCCTCTCGCCCCATCTGCGTTTCGGCACGATCTCCGTCCGCCGCTGCTTCAGCGAAGCGCTGAGCGCGGCGAAGGCCGAGCCGCGCGCGAAGGCGGGCATCCGGAAATGGCTCGACGAGCTCGTCTGGCGCGAGTTCTACCATGCGGTGCTCGCGCATTCGCCTCATGTCCTCACGCGCAGCTTTCGTCCGGAATACGACGGGCTCGCCTGGCGCGACGATGCCGAGGGCTTCGAAGCCTGGAAGGAAGGGAGGACGGGTTATCCCTTCGTCGATGCGGGCATGCGCCAGCTCCGCGCGACCGGTTGGATGCACAATCGCGCGCGCATGGTGGTCGCGAGCTTCCTGACGAAGGATCTGCTGATCGATTGGCGCCGCGGGGAGCGGTATTTCTTCGACGCGCTCGTCGACGGAGATCCCGCCTCGAACAACGGCGGCTGGCAATGGTCCGCATCGACCGGAACCGATGCCCAGCCGTATTTCCGGATCTTCAATCCGGTCTCGCAGGGCGAGCGATTCGATCCGGAGGGAAGCTATGTCCGGCGCTGGGTTCCGGAGCTGCGGGACCTGCCGGCGAAGCAGATCCACTCGCCCTGGCTCGCCGGTGAGCCGCCGCGGGGGTATCCGCTGCCGATCGTCGATCACGGCTTCGCCCGCAAGCGCGCGCTCGCCGCGTTCAAGGTGGCGAGCGCATCGAAGGCGTAGAGGGAACGCCGGAGGGGCGCGGGCGAATTGCTCCTTCGCCCCGTTGGCGAGCCGATGTTCGAGGCATCAGCGCGCCATCAGCGCGCGCACGCGCTCCTCGCGATAGGCGAAGATGCGATCGAGCTTGCGGCGGACGAGCGGATGGACGATGCCCCCGAGCGGCTCGAGGGGAAGGCGGTACTGGACGTCGTCGCGGATGCGGGTCGAGGATGGGGAGAGTGCTTCGAAGCGGTGCTCGTGGATCCAGACGCGGAAGGGACCGGACTCCTGCTCGTCGATGAATCGGCGGCCGGGCTCCCAGGCCGTGATCCGGGTCTTCCAGGTGAAGGGCACGGCGTAGAGGCTGAGGCGATAGTCGATGCGCGCGCCGGTGTGCATCGCGATGGGCAGGGGCGTCAGGATCCGGAAGCGCAGCTCGGGCGGGGTGATCGCCTCGAGATTGCCGGCGTCGGAGAAGAAGTCGAAGACCTCGTCGAGCGGACGGGCGAGGGTGATGTCGGTCGAGATCCGGTGGTTCATGGGCCTCTCGAATGCTCGGATGCGAGCGGGAGCCGAGACTAAGAGGGGGCGTCGTCGTGTCAAGCGAAGCAGCAGCGGAGCGAGTGGGCGAAGCGGCGGGCGAGCCGGTCTGGCGCAAATGGCACGACGAGAGCCAGCCCGTTCGCCTGGGCGTCTCGGCGTGCCTGCTCGGGGCCGAAGTGCGCTTCGATGGCGGCCACAAGCGCGATCGCTATCTCACGGACGTACTCGGCGCGAACGTGACCTGGCTGCCGGTCTGTCCCGAGATCGAAATCGGGCTCGGGATCCCGCGGCCCACGATCCAGCTGCGGGGCGGCGAGCGCGGCGATCGCATCGTCCTGCGCGAAGGCGGCGCGGATCTCACGGATGCGATGCGTGCGTATGCCGATGCGCGCACGGCCGAGCTCGATGGGCTCGGCCTCGATGGCTATGTCCTCAAGAAGGACTCGCCCTCCTGCGGAATGGCCCGCGTGCGCGTGCACGGTGCACCCGGCGGCATGCCGCAGCGCACGGGCGTCGGGCATTTCGTGCAGGCGCTCGAGCGGCGGATGCCGCTCCTGCCCCTCGAAGAGGAGGGGCGGCTCAACGATCCGCCCCTGCGCGAGCGCTTCATCGAGGCGATCTTCAGCCGCAACCGCTGGCGGGTGCTCGTCTCGCGCGGGCTCTCCCGCAAGGCGCTCGTCGCCTTCCACGAAGCGCACAAGATGCTGCTGCTCGCCCACGACGAGGCGATCTATCGCCGCCTCGGCCGCATCGTCGGCAGCCTCGGCCAGCAGCCGGACGAGGCGATCTACGCGAGCTACGGCCAGCTCTTCGCCGAAGCGTTCCAGCGCCGCGCGACCGTCGCCCGGCACGTCAACGTCCTCGAGCATCTATTCGGCTACCTGAAGAAGCGGGTCTCGAGCGTCGAGAAGCGGGAGATCGGGGCCGCCATCGCGGAGTATCGGGCGGGGCGCGTTCCGCTCATCGTTCCGATCTCGTTGCTGCGATTCCTCGTCGCCTCGCACGACGTGGAGTACGTGCGCGGGCAGCTGTATCTCGAGCCGCATCCGCGCGAGCTGATGCTCCGCAACCACGTCTAGCGGGGCGCGCACGCTGGGTTGTGGGGACGTGCCGGGTGCCCCGGACGAGCGGCTCGGGGTTCGTGGCTCGGACGTGCGCGCCTTGGGTCGCCGGCGCGTCCTTCGCCGTGCCGCGCGCACGTCCATTACATCTCACCCCGAACCGCTCGTCCGGGGCACTCGGTACGCTTCTGCTTCACGTCGTGCACACTCCGTCTCCTTCTCCGATTGGGGCCCTGGATGTTGTGCGGACGGGATCGATGCGTCGCCAGCAGGCTGCCAAGAATGCGGTTCCTGATGAAGGGTGATCGAGGGGGGCGCTCTGCGAGACGAGATTCGCAGGGCAAGGCGTTCGGAAGCGTCTTCCCGCGGCCTGCTAGGGGATCGGGATTCGCCGGGTGCGGGGGCGGTAGAGGGTGGGGGTGGTTCGGAGGCGTTCGAGGACTTCGGGATCTCGCGCTCGTCGGGGGCGTAGAGGTTGCAGACCCAGGTGACGAGCAGCTCGCCGCTGGGGGCGAGCTCGGGGTGGGCCTTTCCGGCATAACAAAGGGCTCGCCGGGCTCCGGGTCCGGGAGTTCGGCCAGCTCCGGAATTCGCAGAAGCGGTTCGGGGGTGGACCAGGGGCCGCGCAGATTCTCGGCGCGGCGCAGCCAGATCGTGTCGCCGCGATCGCCGGCTTCGGAAGCGGTCGGATCGCTGTAGACCGCGAGCCAGCGGCCCGGGCCGGGATCGAAATGGACGCTCATCTCGCTCGCGTCGTCGTCCATCAGGATGCGCGCCCGGTCGGGCAACAGGCCGGCGGCGAAATGGCCGTCGTCGACGAACGTCTCGAGGACGTCTTCGAACGAGGGCGCCAGCGGGCGAGCGCGGCGAGCGGGAGCCGCGTGAGGATGCGCGGCGAGCGGTCGTCGGCCCGATCGAGGAAGGCGAAGGCGTAGAGATGGTCGTCGAGGGCGACGAGGCTCGCGGCCGGGAGCGCCTCGCCCCCGCGCGCGAGCGTCGAATAGCGGACCTGCCAGCGTGCCGGGGGGCCGGAAAGGCCTTCGATCCGCGCGAGATCGACGCCCTCGAGGCGGAAGGGCAGATGGAACGGGCCGCTCGCCTCGGCGGGGGCCACGCGCAGGAGTGCGACGAAGACGACGTCTCCGACTGCCGCTGCACTGATCGGCCAATAGTAGGCGGCCTCGCCTCCCGGCTCGGGCTCGAAGAAGGCACGCGGCGCGCCCTTCGCATCCGAGCGCCAGGCGTAGTCGAGCTGCCAGCGACCGTCGGCATCGCAGCGGGAGAGCGCCACCGTGTTGTGGACGAACGGATAGACGCGCTCGCCGGGCGGCGAGCCGGGGCGCTCGACGAACGAGTCGCCGAAGAGCCAGAGACTTTCCCGGCCCTGTGATCCCGGCAGGACGACCGACGCGGCGGCGTCGCCGCCCAGCCAGCCGTCTTCGTCGGCGAATTCCGGTTGGCAGCGCGCCTGCGTTCCGAGTGCGGGCGACGGGGACGACGGAATCGCCAGCGGAACGCGGGCGGGCCCGCCGACGCAGGCCGACCCGGCGAGCATGCCCCCGATGAGTGCGAGGATCTGGAGCGGCCGCAACGGCAGGCGCGAGCTTCGCTTCATGCGACGCCCCGGATCACGACTGCGAGCCCCGCAGCGCAGGCGAACCCGACGACGGCCGGCCGCAGGCGGCCTGCATCGACGCGTGCGCGCAGGCCATGGCTCGCGAAGAGGCCGAGCGCGACGGCAGGCGTGAGGGCCAGACCGAGCGCCCAATGCCAGGGCTCGACGCGACTGGCGAGGGCGAGCGCGGCGAGCGAGAGGAGCGAGCCGATCAGGAACGTCGCGCCGAGCGTCGAGCGGAGTACCGGCCCGGGCTCCCGTTGGAAGAGCAGTGCGATCGGCGGGCCGCCGACCGAGGACATCGTGCCCATCACGCCGGCGACGCCGCCGACGAGGGTGGACGCGAGCGGGGTGACACGGATCTTCGAGGAGAGGACGCTCATCAGCGCGGCGACGACGACGAACCCGCCGATCCAGGTCGCGAGCGCTTCGGGCGCGAGCAGCGAGACGGCCCAGCCGCCAAGGGCGGCGCCGGGGAGTCGGCCGAGAGTGGTGAAGAAGACGGCTGCGCGGTCGATGTGTTCCCGTTCGCGATAGGCGGAGCCCGCGGTCATCGGCAGCGCGAGGACGATCATCGCCGCCGGCAGGGCGTCGGGCTGTACGATCGCGGCGACCGGCGCCGCGATCACGTTGATCCCGAAGCCGATCGTGCCCTGGACGAGGGCACCGATCGCGACGGCGACGAAGAGGGCGATGAAGGCGGAGGAACCGACGGGGAGGCCGGCGAACGCACTCTCCACCGATCGCTCCTCCGAATCCGCGTGTCTCGCTCGCCCGATGGAAGATCGGGTGCGGGCACTGCGCCTGTGCGAGGCGGAGCGTACGGAGGGAGCGGGCGCGAAGCCAGCACCGAGAGTGGGTCGCAGGGTCCGTGTCCTCTTTGCGTGCTTCCAGCACCCGCTGGGCCGCCTGCGTCCGGTCGAGCCGGGCGCAGGTTTTCCCTAGGACGCGTCGCGCAGCGCGTAGTCGACGGGGAGCTCGATCGTCATCGCACCCGCCGGCGGCGCCGGGTAGGGTGCCGCCGATCGGATCGCTTCATCCGTCGCGCGGCGCAGGAGCGGCGGCGCCCCGCCATCGAACTCGATCGCCGCGACGCGCCCGTCGGCGCGGATCTCGACGCGGGCGACGACGCGTCCCTCGACGGAGCGCTTGCGCGCCATCGCCGGGTAGCGCTTGCGGGCCTCGATCCGCGCACGGACCTCGTCGACATAACGGGCGAGGCGGCTCGGATCGTCCGCGTCCGAAGGGCGCGCATCCGGGAGGTCGGCGGCCAGGGCTGGGCTCGGGACGCCGATTTCGGTCGGAGCTTCATCGGTCTCGCGGGCCTGCGCCGCCGCCAGGCGCGTTTGCGCTGCGGGGTCGACGGGCTCGGGCGCGTCGACCTCCGGCTCGGCCATCTGCTCGATCCGCGGCTCCGGCGGCGGCTCGGTCTCCGGTTGTGCGGGCTCGAGCTTCTGCACGACCCGTTCCGGTCGCTCGCGCTCTCGCGGGTGCGGAGGCGGGCGGCGGCGCGGCTACGGCCGGCGGCTTCGCCGCCTCCGCCGCAGCTCGCGGCGGGCTCGCGAGGCGGACACGCACGCTCGCCGCCTGCGCCGGCGGACGCACGATCGGCGTCGCCTGGCGTGGGCCCGAGAGCATGATCGCCGCGGCCAGATGGAGCGCGAGCGAGAGGCCGATGCCGATCTGAAAAGCGCGATCCGACATGCGACCTACTTCGTCAGGATGAGCCGGTTGTTGCGGGTCACGCGCAGCGTGTAGACCTCGCCTTCGTGCTCGATCAGCAGGATTCCGCGGGGTCCGAGGACCTCGCTCGCGCGCACGCGTCGGAGGGATTTCGGGTCCTCGCTCGCGCCGGCACCGGATTCCGCCCTCGTCGTCTTCATGTCGTCTCCCGTCGTATTGCCGCCGGGCTTGGGCGCGGCACCCGCCGATCCTTCGTCGCCCGGCGCGTTCGCATCGGCATTCGATCCGACTCCGATTTCGGAATCACGCCCCGACATGGCCGCCGCCTGCGGCGCGAGCCGCCTTCCGCACACGAATCGCGCGGCGCCGGCTCACGAGGACGAGCAGCACGCTGCCCGCCGCGAGCGGGAGTGTGGCTGCGGGCTCGGGCAGCTCGGTGCGCAGGATCAGCTGCGGCATCAGGGAGGGGTCGGCCGTCGACTCGAGCGCGTGCATCCCGATCACGCGTTCCGTCGTGTTGGTCAGCGCGATCCCGTGGTTCGGGGACTGCTCGGTGATCCACGCGAGCACGATCGGCGTCGCGTCGCAGAGTACGGCGCCAAAATCGGTGATCCCGACGACGGCATCGAAGGGCGCGTCGATGTCCGGGCGATTCACCCAGGAGAGCGTGGTTTCGTTCCAGGCTTCGAGGATTTCGTGGCAGACGATCTCACCCGGAGCCGTCGACGGCTCGCCGAAGCCCGAGAAATCGAACGCGTAGGTGATCAGCAGGGTGGCCTCGACGAGGACGTGGCCGGCGGGCAGGTCGGCCTGTTCGACGTCGAACGCGAGATAGGTCTCGAAGTCGTGGGGCGTCCTATTCTCGTCGAAAGACTCGAAGGCGTAGAGCGCGGGGTTGTTGAACCGCAGCAGGCTCGGAAGGAACGAGTAGGGCGCGGTATCCGCCGCGGCCGGGACCGTGATGATGTCGGCCCGTGAGGGGGCTGCGAGCCCGTTGGCCCCCGCGACGAGCGCCGCGAGCACGACGAGCCGCCGGAGGAGGGGGAGCGGGAACGTGCTTCGGCGGGGACCCGAAGCGAGGCGTGCGGTGCGGGCCATGGAGAACTCCTTTTCAGGGATAGCGGCCGCGGACGCCGATCAGGAAGGCGCGTCCCCGGACGACGTTGGAATCGATCACGCGGTTGTCGGTCACGTTCTGGACGTCGGCGAAGAGCTCGAGGGAGTGGTCGAGCCAGCGATCGAGCGGCTGCCGCAGGCGCAGGTCCATCTCGAAGGCGGTATTCGACTCTTCTTCCGTCGTGAATCCGGCGAGACCGGTGCCGCTGCGCTCGATCAGCGCGCGACTGCGCCATTGGCCGCGCATTGTCAGGACCGTTCCGAGGCGCGGGGCGGTCAGGGTGAGGACGCCGTTGGCGATGTGCTCGGGGGAGTTCGGGAGCTCGTCGATCAGGAGGTTGGAATCGGAGAGTCGCGTCCGATTCCAGGTGTAACCGAGCTGGAGACGCACGATCTCATGGGGCCGGAGATCGATGCGCGATTCGATGCCGTAGGAGACGAGATCGTCGAGATTGGCGTTCTCGAAGACCTGGCTCGTCACGGGCGTGACGCGGTCGCTGCACCAGATCAGGATGCCGAGATTGCAGAGGGTGGGGTTGGCGGGGATCACCTCCTCGCCGACCTGCACCACCTGCCCGAGGAAGGAAGCGCGGATGAGGTTCGTCGTCTCGCTGTAGAAGCCCGTCGTGGCGAGCGAGAGCCAACGTGTCGGGTTGGCCTCGATGCTGGTGCGCAGGGCCCAGGCCTTCTCCTGAACGAGATCGCGATTGCCTGCGAGGAAGTAGGCGCCGCCGAGCTGCGGTGCCGGCGGCTGGTAGAGCTCGCGCAGTGCGGGGTAGCGGACCGCGCGCCCGGCCGAGATGCGGAGCTTGATGGAGCGCTCGTCGTCCCAGCGCCAGGGCGTCACGAGCACTGCGGCCTGGGGCAGCCAGGCCGGCGTGAACCGCGAGTGGACCTCGCGCCGGAGCCCGATCTCGCTCGAGAGCCAGCTCGCGAGCTCCGACTCGACGACTCCGTAGAAGCCGCCCCGGTAGATGCGTTCGTCGACGTCGTCGGTCTGGAGATCGATCTCGTCCGGGAGTGCGGCTTCTTCGAGCGCGATGCTCGGGGACGAGAGGTCGGCGCCGAGCGACAGGATGTGGGTCGTCGGTCCGAGCTCGAGGAGCCGCTCGCCCCGCAGCTCGAGCCGCGCGAGCTCGTCGATCAGCTCGAATTCGCGGCCGACGGTCGAGTCGAGGGTGTCGTGGGAGAAGGTGAACGTCCCGGAGAGCGTCGTCGCGGCGTCGACGGCGAAGCGCGCCTGCTGCGAGAGGAGCCAGCGCTGATTCTCGCGCCGCGCGGTGATCGGCCCGTCGTCGACGGCGAAGGCGTCGTCGCGGATCCGGTAGCCGAGACGGGTCTTCAGCTCGAGCGCCTCGATCGGGCGCGCGACGAGCGTTCCGTAGAGGTCGTGGGTCCGGAAAAGCGAGCCTTCGCCGAAGGGTGAGGCGAGGCCGTCGTCGAGGTCGGTGCTGTCCGGATCGGGGGCGTCGAAGCCGCCGGACTGGTTGTAGTCGTAGGTCAGGTTGCCGCCGAGCGTGGAATCGCCGTAGCCCGCCGTCAGCTCGCCCGACACGCGTTCCTGATCACCATTCGCGATCATCGCTTCGACCGCGGGTCCATCGGTCGGCGGATCCTTCGTGATGATGTTGATGACGCCGCCGGCCGCGCGTGCGGTGTACCGCAGCGTCTGCGGCCCGCGCAGGATCTCGATCCGCTCGACGTTGGCAAAGAGCAGGTCGCCGAGGTCGATCGCCTCGTCGTTCTCGCCCGCATAACGCTGGCCGTTGACGAGCAGCTCGGTGAACTCGGGCGGCAGGCCGTCGATGCGCACGGCGCCGCGCTGGCCCTGGACCTGGGAGGTGATGCGGATTCCGGGGATGGCCTCGAGCGCCTCGATCGCGTCGACCGCCGGGAGATCCGCGAGCCGCTCGGCGTCGAGGATCTCGGTCTCGACGGGCGTGTCCTGGTAGATCTCGGCCGGGCGGACGCGATGGTCTTCGATCGCGATCGGCTCGGCGCGGTAGGGCTCCGGCCCGTCGTCTGCACTCCACGCCATGACTGGGTGCCAGAATGCGAATGTGATCGCCAGAAAGGCGACGGATCGGCTCAGGCAGGAGCGATTTCGAGGCGGAAACGAGCGCAACGGTGGACCCCTCGGGCCGTTTCAGGCAGCCTTCGATGGCGTCCGGGTCCTCCTGGCTGGCGGGCTCGGGCTTGCTGGAGCGGGCAGGACGCGGAAATCACTCTAATGAACTTGAAAATCATTTTCAATATGCTTTGATGTGGCCGTTCCGCCAGCCAGAGCACTCGCTCGAGCCAGCGCGCGCCGTGCGACCGGGAGGTCGCCCTCCGGCGCCCCCGCCCCGGCTCGACGTGCTGCGCTCCACCTCGGACGAAGTCGTCGCGCCCCAGCCCACGAGGCCGCGACATGACCGCCCCGAGCTGCCCCAGTCCCTCGCTCGCGCCGCGCGACGCCAACGCCGCAGCCGCGCCGTCCGCCTGGGACGCCCCGCGCTTCTTCGATCTCCTCCAGCAGCTCGGAAAGCTGCGCGTCATCTCGGTCTGCGGACCGAGCGTCTTCGAATCGATCTGTGTCGCGGGCCCGTACGAGATCGCCGGCGGCTTCCTCAACATGATCACCGACGCGTTCCATTGGCACGTCGCGATCGGCCGACTGCGCCATCTGCAATCCCACGACACGACGCACGGCCGCTCGGGCCGCAACGTCTTGTTCTTCGCGCTCCGCGAGCAGGCGGACGTCGAACCCTTCCTACGGATCTATGTGTACCGCCCGCTGGGTACCGAGTTCGCGCCCGAGGTCGCAGCCGCATTCGCGCGCGCCCACGCCGAGCTCGAGCAGGGCGTCTCGCTCGCCACAGGAGAAATCTGATGTTGCGCGCCCAGAAGCTCCTCGCTCCGCTCGTCCTCGTTGCGCTCTGTGTACAGCTGCTCCTCGCGACCGCGGCGCGCTCCGAAGCGCCGTCCGCCGCTGTGGATGCCAACCCCGCGACCGTCTCGACCGCGCCCCGCGCCGCCGATGCGGCTCCGATCCGCGTCGCCGCGCTGCTGCCCTGGGTCGCGGAAGCCGTCGCCGCCGCCGGCGACCAGGCGGCCCTCGTCGCCGGCGTGCGCCGGTCGCTCCACGAGCCGCTCCCCGCCGGCCTCGTCGACCTCGGAAACCCCCATTCGCCGAGCCTCGAACGCCTCGTCGAGATCGATCCCGATCTCGTCGTCGCGGACCGCGCCATCCATGCGCGCCTGACACCCCAGATCGAGAAGCTCGGCGCGAAGGTCCTGCTGCTCGGGACCGACAGCGTCGCGGAAACGCTCGCTTCCCTCGATGCACTCTCCGCAGCGATCGGCCGCCCTGCGCCCCTCGAGGCGCGGATCGCCGAAGTCCGCGCCGGGATCGTCGCGCTCGCGGATCGCTCGAATGCCTCCGTCGTCGCGCTCTTCGGTGCGCCCGGCTCGTTCTACGTCCTGACGGAGCGGGCCTGGCTCGGGGATCTCGCGCGCCATGTCGGCCTCGATCTCGCGATCGCGGCGACCGGCGACGAGCGCCTGCCGGGTCTCGTCGCGGTCTCGGACGAAGCGATGGCGATGGCGAACCCCGACCTCGTCCTGCTCGTCGCCCACGGCGATCCGGCCCGCATCCGTGCGGATCTCGAGCGGCGGACCGCGGCGGGCGGCGCCTGGTCGGGCCTGGCCGGCGCGCGCCTCGGCATCCACGTTCTCGATCCGAACCTCTTCAGCGCGAATCCCGGCCTCGAGATCGTGCGCGCTGCCGAGGCGCTCGTCGCCCTCGCGCCGGCAGGGCCCGAGACGTGAACACCCTCGTCTGGCAGATCCGCAGCCGCGCCGCGCTCGTCCTCGAGCCCGCGCTCGCCTGGACGTTGTTATTCGCGGCCCTGCTCGTCGCGGCCGCGACGCTCGCCGCGAGCCAGGGCGCGGCGGAGCTGCGGATTGCCGAGCTCTTCGGCGCGTTGAAGGATGCCGCGCATCCGCTGCATCGCGTGCTCTGGGACGTGCGCCTGCCGCGCGCCGCCTGCGCCGCGCTCGTCGGCATGGATCTCGCACTGGCCGGGGCGCTGCTCCAGACCTCCGTGCGCAATCCCCTCGCCGATCCCGGCGTGCTCGGGGTGACGGCGGGGGCCGGCGTCGGCGCGCTCGTCGTGATCCTCTTCTTTCCCGGCTCTTCGCAGCTCGCGCCCTGGGCGGCGTTCGCCGGGGGGCTCGCGACGATCGGCGTCATCGTCGCGCTCGTCTGGCTGAAGGCGGGGCAGACGGGCGCGCTGCGCATCGTGCTGACCGGCGTGTCGCTGCAGGCGATCCTGTTCGCGGTCATCGCGCTCCTCACCTTCGCTTTCGCCGATCGCGCGCCGGCCTTCGCGGCCTTCATGGTCGGCTCGCTGAACGGGACGGGCTGGTCGGATGCCGGGCGCACGCTCTGGCCGAGCCTGCTCGGCATCGCGGGCATCGGCCTCGGGCTGCGTACGCTGAACGTCCTGCTGCTCGACGACGGCGCGGCGGGCGGGCTCGGCGTCTCGGTGCTGCGGGCGCGCTTTCTCGCGGCCTGTCTCGCGGCGCTGCTCACGGCGGCCGCGGTCAGCGCCGCGGGCCTCGTCGGATTCGTCGGGCTGGTGGTTCCGAATGGTCTGCGGCTCCTCGTCGGGCCGGAACACGCGGCGCTGCTGCCCGTGACGGCCCTCGGCGGCGCCGCGCTCGTGCTGCTCGCGGATACGGCGGCGCGGACGCTGCTCGCGCCCCTCGAGCTCCCGGTCGGTGCGCTGCTCGCGCTGGTCGGCGGACCGTATTTCCTCTTCATCCTCTGGAAGAAGCTGCCGTGACGATCTCCCTCGAAGCGAAGCGCCTGCACGTTCGTCATCCCGGCATCGACCGCGATGCCCTGCGCGACGTCTCGCTCGAGGTCGTGAACGGCGAGATCCTGGCGCTCGTCGGGCCCAACGGCTCGGGCAAGTCGACGCTGCTGCGCACGCTCGGGCGGGAGCTCGACCCGCGCGGCGGCGCGGTCCTGCTCGAGGGCAAGGCGATCTCGTCCTACCCGCGTCGCTGGCTCGCGCGAAGAATGGCGCGGTTGCCCCAGGATCCCGCCGGACCGGAAGGCTTCACGGTCGAGAACCTCGTGCGCACCGGCCGCCATCCGCATCTGTCGTATTTCGCGACGTACGACGCGAACGACGAAGCCGTCGTCGCGGACGTGCTCGAGGCCGTCGAGCTGGCGGACTATCGCGAGCGCCCGCTCGCCTCGCTCTCGGGCGGCGAACGGCGGCGCGCCTGGATCGCGATGGCCCTCGCGCAGGAGCCCGAGTTCCTGCTCCTCGACGAGCCGACGGCGGCCCTCGATCTGCGCCATCAATTCGAGCTGCTCGATCTGCTGCGCCGCCTCAATCGTGAGCGCCGCACGACCATCGTGCTCTCGCTCCACGATCTCGAACACGCCGCCCACGTCGCCGATCGCGTCGCCGTCCTGTGTCGCGGACGCCTCTACGCCGCGGGCAGGCCCTGCGCCGTCCTCACGGAGGAGACGCTGCTCGACGTCTTCCGCGTGGCGACGCGGATCCAGGTCGAAGGCGATTCGTTCTCGCTGCGTGTGCTCGGTCCCGGGGATCCGATCCGCAGCTTCTGAGCACGAACACAAGCCGAATGCGGGCCCGGTCCGCTGGAACACGAAGGAACCGAACGATGAAAACCGCTGCCAAGCCCCTTCCGAAGGAATTCCTCTCCTGGCAGATCGCCCTGCGCCACCACACGATGATCGCCCGCAAGGGCGCGCCGCACATCGGTGTCGTCCCGATCGTCTGCGTGAAGCGCCCGGGCGCGCATCTCGGCGTCGTGATGCACAACATCGTCTGCGGCCTGCTCCCCGCGGAGCGGCTGCTCGAGGCGAAGACCCGCGAGTTCCGCGAGCTCTACGAGGCGCACATCCAGAGCGGCTCGCGTGCCGTCTACGACGCCGGCCTCGAATACCTGCTCGACTACTACGCCTCGGCCGACGCCTTCGACGCCGGGAGCATTACCTCGCTGATCCCCGAAGACGGCCCGCTCGTCGATGCGCTCCGGGCGGAGCCGCGCTGTTCGCTGGTCTTCAACGTCTTCGATACGGATGCGCCCGATCGCCTCGGCAATCCGCGCTGCAACCAGATCGACTGCTTCGCGGAAGTGCTCGATGCGGGCCCCGTCTACGAGAACGTCTGGTGGCACAACACGCTCTTCCACGGCAAGGCCGACGGCCATGTCGTGCTGCATTTCAAGCACGAGCGCAGCTTCGATACGCGCTTCGGAGGCTTTTCGGCTCTGCGGAGCTGAGATCGACCGCGAGCCCGCCGGATTCCCGGGGTGCCGGCCAGCCAGCCCAAACACTCCGGACATCGCGTCCGGGCAAGGAGAAATCGACATGATGAAGCGGATGAAGAAGAGGTTGCTGTTGTCGGGAATGCTCGGGGCATTCGCGGCGATCGAAACGCAGGCGGCGACCGTTCCCTTCACGGAATCGTTCGACTCGGGCGTCTCCGGCTGGGAGAGCTCGGTGAACCTGCCCCTCGCCTTCACGGCGACCGGCGGTTCCGATGGCGGAGGCTTCGCCACCGGCACGTTCAATTTCAGTGGCTACGTCCCCGGCTTCGGCGGCAGCGGACCGATCGTGCTGCGGGCCTCCGCCGCGGACGACGCCAGCGGCGGGGCGTTTCTCGGCAACTGGCTGACGGACGGCGTCGCGAGCGTGAGCTTCATGGTGCGCCACGACGCGCCCGAGGCGATGGAGTTCTACCTGCGGATCGCGACGGCGGCGAACTCGCCGGCCGGCGCGTTCTTCTCGTCGCAGTCCGTCGCGGCGAACGTCTGGACGCTGGTCACGCTTCCGGTCTCGCCGCTCGCGACCTACTGCACGGACGCGGGGCCGCCCGGCGCCTGCGCGACCGCGCTCGGGGCGGTCGGCAACCTCCAGATCGGGACGAGCGCCCCGGTCGGCCTGCTCGACGACGACGTCGCCTATTCGTTCGACATCGATCAGGTCTCGCTCAACCCGATCCCGGAGCCGGGCACGGCGCTGCTGATGGGCCTCGGCCTCGCGGGTCTCGCCGCGGCCGGTCGCCGGGAGCCCTCGGCGTGAGGGGCCGGTTCGCGATCGCGAGCGGGCTCTTCGTCGTCGCGAACCTCGTCTGGGCGGCGGGCACGGCCATTGCGGCCGAGCCCGCCGTCTCGGATCCGACGCCGCCGACGCGCGCGCTGCTCGACTGGTATGCGATGGGCGGCGGGTTGATGCACGGCATCGCCTTCTGCTCCGTGCTCATCGTCGGGACGATCCTCGAGCGGGGCTGGGCGCTGCGCAGCTCGGCGACCCTGCCGCGGCGTCTCGCGGCCGAGATCGAGCGGGCGCTCGCGGTCGGCAACCGCTCGGAGCTGAAGCGCCTCTGCGAGGGCGGCGATTCCGCGCTCGCGCGTCTGGCAGCGCAGGCGCTCGATCCGGGGGTGACTCCGGATACGATCGAATCCGCCGGTGCCTACGAGGCGCACCGCTTGCTGCGCCACCTCCCGCTGCTCGCGGCCCTCGGCAATCTCGCGACCATGGTCGGGTTGCTCGGCACCGTCCTCGGCATGATCGATGCGTTCGACCGGATCGCCCTCGTCGGCTCCGGCGATGCCCGCGTCGTCGCCGGGGGCATCTTCCTCGCCCTGATCACGACGGCCGCTGGTCTCGCGGCGGCGATCTTCGCGGTCGCGGCCCATGCGGCGCTCTCGCGGCGCGCGGACGACCTCGTCGCGGAGCTCGAGCGCCTGACGGGCGAGATCCGCCAATCGGTCGAGGCCGTTCCGGTCGCGAGCCGGATCGAGCTCGCCGCGGCTCGGGAAGGCAGGGCCTAGCATGCGGTTCGCGCGCTCGCGGATCGATTCGTCGGGCTCGCCGCTCGGGCCGCTGCTCGACGTCGTGCTCCTGCTGCTGATCTTCTTCGTCGTCACGAGCAGCTTCTCGACCCGCTCCCTCGAGCTCGTGCTGCCGGCCGCGGAGTCGGGGCGACCGCAGACGAAGCAGGGCGTCGTCGTCGCGATCGATGCGGCGGGCGGGCTCGCGGTCGATTCCCGGCCGATCTCCCTCGAGGCGCTGCGCGCGGTGCTCGTCGATGCCCGGACCGCGGCGCGTCCGATCGAGCTGCGCGCCGATCGCGCGACGCCCCACGAGCACGTCGTCACCGTGCTCGACCTCGCTCAGGCCTCGGGCGTGGAGGATCTGTCGATCGCGGTGGCGGGCGGATCGGGAGCGGGCGCCGCCGCAGATCCCGGTTCGGACGGCGACTCGGCACCGGCGGCAGCCGCCGGGAGCCAATGAGCCACGGCGGGCGCAGCGGCGATCAGCCACACGAGAAAAGGCAGCGTATCCGAGAGCAGGGAGGGGACGATCGGCAGATGCCGCGCACGGCCCGCGCCGGTCTCGGTCAGGTTGAGCGCGAGATGCCCGCAGAAGAGGGCGAAGAGCCCGAGCGCGAGGCCGAGTGCGCGGCGCCGCGCCGTGAGATGGGGTGTCACGAGCAGCAGCCCGACGAAGGGAATGAAGTTGACGTAGCGCTGGCGGAAGGCGCCGACGCGCGCGCCCTCGAATCCGAGCGCGTCGTAGACCGGCGGCATCACGAGCTTCAGGAAGCGGCCGTACTGGAGCCGCCCGCCTTCCTCCCAGAGCCAGGTCAGCAGGAGCGTGATCGCAGCGAAGGCGAGAATGCGGAGCAGCGCCTTGTTCATCGCGTTCTCACGAGCGTCACCTCCGGCAGGGGCTTCATCGCCGCACGCAGAGCCGGATCCAGCCGTACAGGACGCCGACGATCATCGCGATCAGGGTCGCCTGCCAGAAATAGAGGTGGAAGAAGTCGAAAGCCCCATGCCAATGCCGGCCGACGAGGAGCAGCGTCGCGATCCGCAGCACGTTGAAGGCGAAGATCGCGGCGCAGCCGGCCGGGATGCCGATCGCCCGCGCGCGCCAGGGGGCGGGGAAGGCCAGCACGCAGGCCGAGTAGATCAGCATCTCGAGGATCCCGACGCATTCGATGATGATCGAGACCGAGAAGCCGTCGTAGGTGACGAGGTCGCCGTGGGTCTTCATCCCAGCGGTGAAGAGGGACATGAAGGCCGAGACGGTCCGGGCCGTGAAGACTTCGAGCCGCTCGAGGACGGGCTGCAACGGCTCGAGGAACAGGGCGGCCGCTCCGCCGACGACCAGCAGATAGAGCAGGACGAGCAGCGGGTAGCGGAGCTGCGGATGGACGGGTCTCACGCGCCGGAGACTAACCCAGGAGCGTCCTGTCCCCGGCGGCCGCGCGGAACGATTCCTCGCTGCGCGGGCCTCCGCGTTCGCCGCCCCGCTCGGCCGCGCGCTCCACGACGAAGCTCCGCCCGTCGTCCGCGAAGCGGTAGCCGAGGCCGCGGACGGTCTCGACCGAGTCCCGGGCGGATCCGAGCTTGCGCCGCAGGCTCTTGATGTGGGCGTCGACGCTGCGCTCGAGCAGGCCGTCCGGGCTGCCCCAGGCCTCGCGGATCAGATCGCCGCGGGAGAGAACGCGCCCACCGGCGAGGGCGAGGCTCTCGAGCAGGGAGAACTCCCGCGGCGTCAGCGGGACCATCGCGCCGTCGACCCAGGCGGAGCGCCGGCTCGAATCCACGACGAGACCATCGCGCGAGGTCACGCGCTTCTCTTCGACGACGACCGCGAGATGCGCGCTGCGCCGCAGGACGGCGCGCACGCGCGAGACCAGCTCCCGGGCGAAGTAGGGCTTCGAGACGAAATCATCGACGCCGCATTCGAAACCGAGGATCCGATCGGCCTCGAGCGACCAGCGACTCACGATCACGATCGGCTTCGACGCCAGCGCCTCGCTCTCGCGGATGCTGCGGCAGAGCGCGAAGCCCGAGCCGTCGGCCAGCACCAGCTCCGAGAGCACGACGTCCGGCGGCGAGCGGCGGGCGAGCTCGAGGGCCTCGGCGACGCCGGAGGCCTCCGCGACCGCGAGGTCGGGCCGTTCGAGGCTCTTGCGCGCGGTCTCGCGGCTCGCGGCGTCGGGGTCGACGACGAGGACGAGCTTGCCAGGGGTTCCGGAGTGCGGGGGGGACGTGTCCATTGCGTGCCTTCCCCGGCAGGAAAGCAACACACGATGACGTCGACATGACGGGTTCGGGGGGATTCGTGCACGAACGCGTGTCGAATGTGGCAGTTCGATGAACCCGCGCTGCGCCCGCGATCGGCGGTTTGCAGGTGTGCGGGGACTTGCCCTGTTCGGCCGGCCTCGGGGCTCGGTTCCAGATCGAGTCGCCGGTCATTCCATTCCGGTCGCAGCCTGCCCAGCCGCAGCCTGCAGCCGTTCGAAGGCATCGCTCTGGTCGAGAGCGACCTCGAGCAGCAATCGACCCTCGTCCGTGATCAGGAGCGCGGTCGCTGCCTCGGGGACCTTGCCGACGAGCTTCTGGGCATGCACTTCGGCGGCCTGGGGATAGGCGAACGGGACCGGCCACGCGAGCGTGGTCAGCGATGCCTTCACGCGTTCCGCCGAGCCCTGGGGCATGTCGAGCGGGAAGAAGAGCAGCTGCAGGTCGGGGATCTCGCCGAGGGGCTTCAATCGTTCGACGAGCCCCTCGAACTCCGGACGAGCGGGAGCGGCGAAGACGCAGAGGAAGCGCGTCGATTTCGCCAGCTCGGGGGTCGGGAGCGGTGCGAGGGCCTCGCTCTCCGGGTGCAAGAACTGGGTGCCGAAATGGAGGAGGAAATTGGGGGCGATCTTGTGTCGCGAGCCGGATTCGACCTCGTTGGCGCGGGTGATCAGGTCGGTGAACTCGAGCGGGATCAGCTGGTTGCCATGGCGGCCGAAGGCGATGCGGACGCGCCCGTCGGGCTCCACGCGGATGAGCGCGCCGCGGTAGCCCGCCTTGAGCGGCGTCTCGGCGCCCGTCGGGGTCCAGGGCTCGACGAGGGCGACGATGTCCGGCCACGCGCGCTCGTGTTCGAAGACGTTCTCGGCGTTGATCATTCCGCCGGGTTTGCCCGGTGCTGGGCTCTCGGAATCGTGCTCGACGGCAGCCACGGAGGCTTCGCCGCCGGAAGGATCGACCGCTTCGCCCTGCTCGGCCTGAGAACAGCTGATCGATCCCAAGGCGATCATGACCATGACCATGAGCGTGAGCGTGAGCCGCTGAAGCGTGCCTGAGCCGAGCATCGAAATGTCGAGCCTCCGTCCTGAGGAGATGGGGAAGAGACGTTCCGCGAGAAGGAACCTCGCCAAAAAGTGGGGGCCCGCATCCGGAAAGGATGCGGGCCCCGCCATGATCACACGAACCGGGAACGTTCGCCTATCGGCGGCGTCGCGAGATGGCCATCAGGCCGATCACGCCCGCACCGAGGAGCGAGGCCATGCCCGGCTCCGGAACGGCCTGCATCCCCGACACCGCGAAGGCCGTCCATCCGGCCGTCCAGGGCACCGACACTGCGTCGTACGCGCCGCGGTAGGTCGCCGCCTCGAGCGGGAGCGCCGGAACGATGCCGTCCGCCATGGTGGCGTTCGGCAGGCTCGGGCGCAGGTCGATCGGCGTTCCCGCGGTCAGCGCGACGGGCAGGTAGCCGGCCGTGCCGGTCGGCGTGAAGCTCGTGTCGCGCTGGTTGATGCGGAAGTTCGCGTCGTTGACGCCGAGGCAGCCGATGTTGCGAACGCCGTTGTTGAAGGCATCGAGCTCCGGCGTCGCGGAGGTGACACCCGTGTCGTCGCAGGACAGCGTGGTCGCCACGATCAGGCCGTTGGCCGCGTTCTCGTTCGTCGAGAAGGGGCTGACGCCGCCGCCGGCGAGATCGAGAGCCTGGCGGGTGCCAGTGTCCATGATGATGCCGTTGCTGAGGGAGCCGGCCCAGCCGTTGCGGACTTCCCAGCCGTCGTTGTCGTTGACGTGGCCGTTGAACGTCGCACCCTGCGCGCTGCCCGCGACCGTGAAGTTGTAGAAGTTCATGTTCTGGAAGGGCGTCGGCTGGCCACCGACGAGGTTCACGTCGGGGATGCCGCCATTCAGGACGTCGCTGTCGTCGCCGTCGCACTCGCAGCCCTTGTCACCACCCGCCGAGCCGAAGACGCCCGAGACCGGATTGAAGAAGGGCAGCATCGCGACGAGGAACTGGTTGGTGCCGCGGTAGCCCTGGTCGAGGTCGAACTGGTCGTCGCCCGCGAACACCACCTGGAGATGGTGTCCGCTGACGGTGCCGCCGAACCACTCGATGCCGTCGTCGAAGTTGCAGTAGACCTCGATGTGGTGGAACTCGGTGCCCGAGCCGACGCCGGCGAGGGTCACGCCGTTCAGCTCGTTGCTGTTGCCGATCTCGTCGCCCGCGTGGCGGACCGAGATGTAGCTGAGGCTGCCCGAGCTGTCTGCGTCGTCGCCGGTCGCGGCGTCGCCGCCGTAGGTCGCGTCGGCCACCGGGAAGCCCGGGACCGTGAGACCCTCGACGGTCTTCTTGCCGAGGCCGAGGCCCGCGGCGTTGGTCAGGTTCGTCGAGGCGTTACCGAGGACGACGAGGCCGCCCCAGAGCGAGACGTTCGCGCCGCCGGCCGCGTTCAGCGGGGCGAGGGGCGTCGTCGTCGGGTTCGCGTCGAGGAAGACGTCGCCCGGCGTCCAGGCATCCAGGAAGGTGTTCGCGTCGTCGTCATCGGGAACGCCGTCGAGGTTGTTGTCGACCGCGGCGGTGGTCATGATGATCGGGTTGGTGTCGGTGCCGTTCGCGATGATCGTGCCGTTGTTCGTGACGATCAGAGCGCCCGGAGAGCCGGCGACGACGCCCGGGACGACGGCGCCCGTGCGGGGCTGTCCGCGGACGATGGTGCCTTCCTCGATGGTCAGCTGCGCGCCGTCCTTGACGAAGATGGGCTGCTGAAGGATGACGGTTCCGCTCCAGGTCGTATCGACGACGACGTCGCTGCTGACGACCGTCTGCGCCCCGGCGTTCCCCGCGAATGCGGCGCCGAGAACGGCCGTGAGTGCTCCAAGAGTGCTGATTCGCATTGCGATGCCTCTGCTTCAGTGGGTGGGTTCAGTGGTTGGGTTGTCTTCAGGAGGCCCGGACGCGATCGAGTTCCACCGATTCCGGGCGCCGGCAGTATCCGGGCCACGGGTGTCGCGGGAGTCTCGTCTGCGTGACGTTCTGATGAGGTCGGAAGAACCGGATCCGGTCGTCGCGATCCCCGCGCGGGATCCCATCGGGGGGCGCGCTGCCGGGCGCTGCGAATCCGGGCTCAGAAGTCGACCTTGTACCCGACGGAGAACGACCAGTCGCGACCGGAGCGGCGGGTCCGATCGACGATCTTCGACGAGGTCTGCTCGGGGTCGAAGATCCGGCGGCGCGCCGTGTCCGTCAGGTTCTTGACGCTCATCTTGAGCGTGAGTCCCTTCCAGATCTCCTGCGATGCGACGAGATCGAGCTGGTAATACGAGTCGAGGTAGCGATCGAGGATGTACTCGTTCACAGTGGTGAGGTCCTGGCTGACGCCCGCGGCACCGGCGGTATCGAGCACGTCGCTGATGGCGAAGACGGCGAGCGTGATCGAGGTGCCCCACTCCTCGCGATCGAAGGTGATATCCGCATTCGCGATCCACTCCGGCTGGCCGAAGAGCCGGCGTTCCCGCTTCAGGCCGTTGTATCCCGCACGGTCCCCGGGCGCGACGCTGAAGAAGTTCTGCACCCGCGCGACCTCGAAAGGGCTGCGGGCGACGGAGGCTTCGATGTAGGAGTAGTTGCCGCCGATCGAGAAGGATTCGAGGATCTCGGCGCCGGGGAAGTCGAGACCGAGCCATTCGAGGAAGTCGAGGCTCTTGCGCGCCTCGACTTCGATGCCCCAGAGCCGAGCGGTGTTCGGGTTGTTGAAGAACGTGCGGAAGAGCCCCTGCGCCCCCGTTTCCCGATTGAGCGGATTGCGCACGAAGGTGCTCTCGATCGGATCGTCGATGACCTTGTAGAACGCGCTGAACGCGACGAGGTCGCCGAGGTCGCCGAAGACGTACTCGACGCGCGCGTCGTAGCTCTCGACTTCGGAGATCCCGAGCTGGGGATTGCCGACGGTCTGCTCGTCGGTCCCGGGCTCGACCGTCACGTAGTAGCCGACCTCGCGAAAGGACGGCCGGGCGACGGTCTGGGAAAAGGCGGCCCGCAGCGTCAGGCCCTCGATCGGGCGGTAGGTGATGCCCGCCGACGGGAGGATCTTGGTCTCGTCGATCTCGCCGTTGACCAGCGCGAGAATCTGCTCGCGGGTCAGCAGGTCGACGATCCCGGTGGTGGGATCGACCGGTACGTCGATGCCGAGGATCTGATCGTTGAAGGCGGAGAGCTGCACGCCTTCGGCGGCGTATCCAGTCGATCGAAAAAGAGGTAGGCGGTCGGAAAGATGGCCGGCCGCCCGCCGAGCGTCAGCTCACCCGTGAACGGATCGTTCTTGGAGTCGATGAAGATCTGCTCGATGCGAACACCGCCGAACAGGTCGACGTCATCGAAGACGGTCAACTTCGCGTTGACATGGCCCGCCGTGATCTCGCGCGAGGACTGGTTCTCCGTTTCGCGCGTTCCATTTCCGGGCTCCAGAAAGCCGGAAAGCCTCGAGCCGAGCTGGCTCAACGAGGCGGAAGAGAAAACCCATTCGCTGGTGCCGTTGGCCCGCGTCGTCTCGACGAATCGGGAGTCGACGTCGCGATCCGATTGCTCCCACCAGAATCCCGCCTTCAAGCTCAGATCGACTTGCTCATGCAGCGAAATGGCCTGCTCGAGATCGAACCGGAAGAAGAACTGCTCTTCCTGGATGTCGTTGCGTGCGTTCACGATGCCGCCCTGGTTGCCCGACGCGACGTAGAGGCCGGGGCCCAGATCGCTCACGCGAACGGAAAACAGGTCGGAGGCAGCGAGGGCAGGGCGGCGCCGCCCGGGCACGCGTTGCCGAAATAGCCGCAGGGCTCGAAGGTGAAGGCGCATGCCGAGGGATTTGTCGTCCTGGGTCGAAGTCGCGTAGTTCGTCGCCCACGTCGGAGTCGAGGCCTTCGAGCAGGTCGAACTCGTGACTCCCGTTCAACTGGTAGACGTCGAGGTCGCGATTGCGCTCGAAGGAGTTCGAGCGTCCGAAGTTCGCGAACCGCGGCACCCGCGCCAGGCCATCGGAGAACTGGTCGCGGACCTTGAAGAGCGGGCTGCCTGCGGTGACCGTATTCCCGAAGACGGTGTTAGAGAGCCCGGGATTGAGCTCGTCGTTGATGGTCGCCCTCGATCAGCGGACCGTAGTCGAGACCCGGAATGAACCTTCCGTTCTCGCGCAGGTCGACCGTCTCCTCGGCCTTCTCGGTGTGGAAGTAGTTAGCGTCGATCCGATGGTCGCCCGCCCTCGTCGAGGTCGATGCCGAGGGCGCCGAACAGGTCAGCTGCTCTTCGCGCGTACTCGTGGTCTGGTCGTAGCGCCGCCGCTCAGATTCAGCTCGCCGCGGGCGAGCGCGGTCGTGACAGGCGGGCTGACCGGGGTGGTCGGTCGCGGCCCCGGGTGGGTTCGCGACCCTCGATGAAGCCCTGCTCCAGTGTAGTCGACTTCGTGGTTGACGACGGCCTTGTAGCGGATCTCCCGGTTCCAGAGCTCCGTCCGTCCGCCGACGCTGCCTCCAACGTCGCTCTCGACGATGTCGGCCGGATCGCTCTCCTTCCCGACCCGCGAGCCGGACTGGAATTCCAGGAAGCGCTTCTTCGCCTCTCCTCGAAGCCACCGCCGAGGGTGATCTTGAGCGTCGGGTCGTCAGGAATAGCCGTCGGTGACGATGTCGATCGAGCCGCCCGACGAGTTGGCATCGGCGACGCGGGCTCGAGGTCTTCGCGACGACGAGGTTCGAGACGACGTCCGACGGAAAGAGATCGAGCTGGCACCGATTGGCGATTCGGATCGGGGCTGGGCACCGGCGCGCTGTTGAACATGGTGCTGCTGTAGCGATCCTCGAGGCCGCGGATGATCGCGAACTGGCCTCGACGATGTTGACGCCGGCGACTCCGCTTCAGCGTCCGCGACGTCGCTCGCCGCGTGCTTCGAGAGATCCTCGCCGAGAGCAGGTTGACTCCGGTGATCCGACTCATGCGCAGCTCGAGGCCGTCCGCATCAGCTCGTCGACGACGGCCTTCGACGACGTACTCGTCGAGCTCGAGCACGTCGCCCCCGTCGTCGCCACGGCCTGCGCCGGGGGCATCGGGTCTGCACGTTGGTCTGCCCAGCGACGACCTCGGAAGCCCTTGGCGGAGGAGGCGCGGAATCCCGATTTGATGAACGAGAGGTCATAGCGGGTTATGGCACGGCACCGAATTCGGGTAGTCGCCGGCCGGACCGCTCGTCGCGATCTTCCCGGGCGCGGCTCGTTGCCGTCGCCGGGATCGGGAATTGCAGGATGACCGTCGCGCCCTCTCGATCGGCGCCCCGAGCCCGCATCGAAGACGCGCCCGGAGATCGTTCCGGAGGTCGCGTCCTGGGCGCCCGCCTGCGGCGCGGAGACGAAGACGAGGGCCGCGAGACTGGCGAAAAGGCCGCCTGCGAACCATGTACCGCGGCCTCCGAGGCCTGGAGAGCGGCGAGTCGTGAGGCGGCGGCGATCGGGCGAACGGCGGAATGGGCGGCGAATCCAGCGCGGGGGTCGGTCGCATGGGCTCCTGCTCGTCTCTCGTCTCTGCGGGCTCTTTCCGGGCGCCTGCGCGTGCGCGCGCTCGGCGGGGGCTGGAAGGTGGCGAGTATGAGAAGCCGCCGGGGCTTTCAGGCCTGCGTACATGACGTTTCCGTGAAGGTCCTCTTCGCTTCGTCACGAGTCGGTGCGCGGGAGCTGCGCACGGGCCCGCCTGCCGGTTCGGCGACGGGATGTGTGACGAACCCGCGAAGCCATGTGACAAGTCGGTGTGGTTTCCGGCGAGGGCATGGAGCGCCGCGTGAATGCCTGTTATTCATTGGCGGCGTTCGAGCCGACAGATCCCGCGAGTCCCGATGCGATTCGAAGAGGTCATCTGCTCATGAAAATCCCTGCGAGAGAGCCATCGATGCTTCGTGAGAGACTCCTTCAGCTTGCGCCGAGCGATTGCGGCGCCGCTCCGCGGCGGATCGGGATGCGGATCGCCGCATCGGCGATCGTGTTCGCCGCGATCGCTTTCATTCATGCCACCGCGCCGTCCCGCGTTACGCCGCGGAGTGGGTCCCCGCGGCCGCGTCGGACCAGTACCGCACGAAGATGCAGAAATGGGTCGAGACCCGGCAGATCCTCTCGGAGGAGCGATCGGACTGGCTCGTCGAGCGCGAGCCCCGAAGTGACGCGCGATCTGCTGCGCGACGAGCGCAAGGCCTTGAAGGAAGCAGATCGAATCGCCGAAGCGAGACCGAAGGCGGCGCGGAGTCCGAGCGCCTCGAGCTCGCCGCCCGCCGCGACGCCTATCGCCAGTCGTGGCTGATGGTCCTGGAAGGAAGGTACTGGAGCTCGAGGCGGCGGTGCTCGCGCTGGTTCCGAAGCCGCCTGAGCCGCTGCAGAAGAAGCCGAGCCGATCCTGGTCCAGATCCCGACGAATCGAGCTCGCCAAGGCAGGGCTGGGACAGCGGCTCGTGAACGTGCTCGCCGTGGTCGCGCAGGCGGAGAAGTGGAACGGGACCGGGCGACCTCGTCGGCGAGACGCGCGACGTGGGCAACGGACAGAAGGCTGCCGGCGGACGCTCTACTGGGGCCTCGCCCAGGCGGTCTACGTCGATTCCCAGGGCGACGGCCGGCATCGGCCTGACCGCCGAGGGCTGGAAATTCGTCGACGATCCGGATCTCGCCGATTCGGCGAAGGATCCCTCGATCTACGAGGGCATCGTGACACGATCGCGTTCGTCCTCGTGCCGGCTGGAGATCGAACAACCATGACGAATCGGAATGCCACGATGTTCGACTGCAAGAGACGACCGGCGGGAGCGGCGCGAATGGCACGCAGCGCGTCGCGCGACGGGCGCTCGTCCGCACGATCGCGCTGATCCTCGGTCTGGCTGCCCTCAGGGCCACGCCCAGAACGCGGCGATTGGCCCCCAGGCGGCCCTCGACAAGCGACTCGAGGACGATGCTGCGCGAGCTCTCCGCCGAGCGCGACCGGATCGCGCGGGAGAAGATCCCGCTCTCGAAGGAGGTCGCCACCCTCGAGGACGAGGTCGGCCTCGACGCCGGGGCGCCGCGCGCCTGCTCAAGATCCAGGACGCGGGCACGATCGATCTCGGCCGCTCCGCAAGCAGGCTGACGGCCTCGAGGAGCAGGACGAATTCGTCACCAGTCGACCGACGGAGTTCATGCGCGATTTCGAGGCCCGCCTCAACATCGTGAGATCCCCCGCTACGAGAAGATCACGTCCGCGGCGAAGCTCGCCGAGAACAACGCCAACCTCGACGCCGACGGCAAGCGCGAGGCGCAGGTCGCGGTCGTCCGCGCGGCCCTCGATCATCTGCGCGCGCTGCAGGGCGGCGAGGACCTTCGCCGGCGAGGCGCTGAGCCCTGACGGCGTGCTCGTCTCGGGCAAGTTCATCGCCTTCGGCCCGTCCGTCTTCTTCTTCGCGAGCGCCGATGGCGAGGTGGCCGGGCTCGTCGAACATCAGCTCAACGCCGCGGATCCGGTCGTCGTCGCGCTGCCCGGCAGCGCCTTCCTCGAGCTCGCTTCTTCGATCTCGCGGATGCGGGCAAGGGCGAGGTTCCCTCGATCCGACGCTCGGCAAGGCACTGAAGATCGAGCAGGCCGGCAAATCGCTCGGCAATACGTCGAGGACGGCGGTGCCGTCGGCCTCGTGATCATCGGTTGGCCTCGCGGCCTTCGCGATGACGGGCTTCAAGACCTGGTGATCACGAGCTCGCTGTCGCCGAGCGCAGCGTCGTCGACGGCATCCTCGACGAGCTCGCGCAGGCAGTCAGGCGGCGGCGGCGAAGCGCGCAGAATCCAGGCATCTCGGGCGAGATGCTGAGCTCGCGTCCGGCACGCCGGCGACAGCCGCGACATCCTCGAAGAGCTGATGTTCGAGAAGATCCCTCTCGAACCGTGGAAGGTCGAACGCTTCCTGCCCTTCCCCCGATCACGACCGCCGCGTCGTCGCCATGCTCGGCCTGCTCGGCACCGTGATCGCACGATCACCTTCAACCCGCTCACCATCTTCAACTGGCGATCGCAAAGAGCCTTTCTTCGCATCTTCGAGGCCTTCGCCAATGACGCAACCCTCGGCCCCATCGTCGATTCCGACGCTGCTCATGCACGGCACGCTCGCGGGTGAGGCTGGCGGTAAAGCTCGGCCAGCTCGAGGAGCTTTCGGTCGCTTCACCAACGGCGTCGAGACGGCGCGCGCGAGCCTGCGGGCTTCGATGCGGCCGGCCTCGGCGGATTGAGATTCGAGGAGGACGACCATGAACGAGACGATTCACGGCATCCTCAAGATCTGGTCGGGCGGCCTCGTGCGATCCCGCTCTTCGGCCCTCGCGCTGCTGCTCTACGGACAGTCGCTGCACCTGGGATCTCCACGATGTGCCGCCAGCAGACCGATGACCAGACAGAAGCACTGGCGCGAATGGGTCCGCGCAAGCCCGAGACCGCGCAAGGCCGGATCGGCGAGATCATTGCCCAGCACGTGGATGGCGTGACCTGCATGGACCAGGTCCGCAACCGCTTCGCCGAGATCCGCCTCGCGCTGCTCGCGATGACCGAGCGCCGCACGACCTTCCTCGGAATGCCGTCGCCGCCGCGCCGCCGCTCGGCCTGCTCGGGACCGTGATGGGCATGCTCCAGGACCTTCTTCGGCATCTCGACCTCGGGCGGCTCCGGAGATGGCGGGCGTCGTCGTCAGCATCTCCGAGGCGCTCGTGACGACGCAGGGCTGGGCCTGGGCGGTCGCGCTGCCGGGCCTCTTTCCTGTGATGTTGATCCATCGCCAGCGACAGAATCTCGACGCGACGATCACGCGCCTCGAGAGCCTCACGCTCGCAGCTGCGCTTCGACAGCGAAGCGCCGACGGCCGTGGCCACCTCGAGCGGGCGGCCTGAGGCGGTTCGGTCGAGACCAAGAGGAAGGATCCATGGCGCGGCGCTGGCTCGAGCTGAAGAGGAGAAGACCTCGATCGATCTCTCTCGATGATCGATTGCATCTTCATCCTGCTGATCTTCTTCATCGTGACGACCGTGCCTCTATCGGCGCGTGGCGGTCGCCGCCCGATGCCGCCGCAGCGGCACCGGCCTGGCGAGGAGACGACGAAGGTCGTCCTCGAGCGACCGAGCAGGGCGAGGTGCGCGTCGACGGCAAGGTCGTGCCTCGGTGACGTGCCCGGACGCGTTCGCGCCGGCATCGAGGACGAGACCACCGGAAACGTCATCCGCGCCCACGAAAGGCGCGCTGCCGCACGGCGTTCGTCGCGCTCTGGACGCGGCGCAGCGGGGCGGGCGGTGACGCTCAGCTTCAATACGGTGAATTGATGCTGCGCAGGACTCTCAGCAACGAGCCGGATGCAACGACGTCGATCGATCTCTCTCGATGATCGATTGCATCTTCATCCTGCTGACTGTCGACGACCGTCTTCGTCGAGAGCCCGCATCGACGTCAACAAGCCCGATGCGTTGATGACGCCCGGCTCGACAAGAACAGCATCACCATTGATCTCCGCCGACAACAAGGTCGTCTACGGGGCAGTGGAGCTGGCGTCGCCGGTGTCGGCGCGCGTCCGGCAGCTGCTCGTCAAGGATAGTTGCCCGCCATCATCCAGGCGGATGCGAAGGCCGATCACGGCGTCTTCCTCGTCGCTCTGGAGCGAGGTCCGCAACGCGGGCGCGAAGCGGATCAGCGTCTCGACGAGGAACGACTGAAGCGCGATGGCGAGGCAGGTCTTCAAGCAGAAGAGCGCGGTCGGATCTCGTGATCAGCCTCCTCGTCGAGGCGGGATCGGCGGCGCGCTCTTCGTCGCGATGGCGCTCGTCCAGATGATCAGCCAGGAGAAGCTGAAGGAGGAGGAGGTCGCCGACGTCTTCGTCCTCGATACGCCGCCCGAGGTCGAGGAGATCGAGAGTGGAGCCGCTGCTACCGAGGAAGAGGAGGACGAGCCGGTCCTCGAGGAGGAGGCGCCGCAGATCTCGCTCGATCAACTCGAGGTCGCGCTGAATCCCGGCGTAGGCGGCTCGCTGGTCGGGGATTTCGTGATGCCGACGGTGCGACCTCCGCTTCCGATCTCGATGGTTTCCGCCGATTTCGCTCATTCCTCCGATCTCGACCAGACGCCGCGCTCGTCTTCCAGCTGCTCTCCGATTTCCGCGCCGGCTGAAGCAGAAGGCCGCGAACGGCCGGGTCGTCCTGCTGATCAAGCTCGACGAAGAGGGCCAGTGGTCGAGGCCGTCGTGGAATCGTCGAACCTGCCCGAACACGACCCCTGTCCTCAGCGCCTTCCAGAGCCGGAAATGCCGACCGCGCCGACGAAGCTGACGGCCAGCGCGCCCAGGCATCGGCTTCCATTCCGATCCGGATCGTCGGTTAGCCGCGAACGGCCTGCGAGGTATTCCAGCATGACCCGAATGAAGTCCGGCTCTCCCGTCGCTGTCCGTCACTCGAGCATCCTGACGCCATCCCCTCGCGATCGAGTTCGCTGGTGACGGCCGCGCTCGTACCCGGCATGCTGGCGGGCGCCGTCCTGTCCCTCGCCGCCGAGACCCCGCCGGCGCCGCTGGCGACTTCGGCTGCCGAGGCGAAGCCCTGGTCCGGTGGCGCGATCCTGCGCGATCCGGAATGGCAGAAGGCCTTCCTCGGCAGCTACGGCTTCGGGCGCCGAGCCCGAGATCGGGGGCACCGAGCTCGAGATGATGCGCGGTGCGATCGATCTCATGCAGGTCAACCCGGAAGGCCGCAGCGATGTGGCTCGAGCAGAGCTCGAACGAGGGCAGCAGCGCGGCCGTCGACTTCATTCTTGCGAACCTCCGCTTCCAGAACGGCGACACGGCGCAGGCCGTCGAGGCCTACGACCGCGCGCTCGCGAAGTTCCCGACTTCCGCCGGGCCCAAGAATCTCGGCCTCGTGCACGTGCAGATCGGCAACTTCTCCGCGATCACCCGACGCGCGCGATCGAGCTCGGCGACCGCGATGGCCGGACCTACGGCCTGCTCGGTTACAGCCATCTCAGCCAGCAGAACGCCTTCGCCGCGGAAGAGGCCCATCGGACCGCGATCCCGCAGCCCGATTCGAAGGATTGAAGCTCGGCCTCGCCCGCGCGCTCCCCAACCAGGAAGCACGCCGATGCGGTCGCGCTCGAGAGCGTCCTGCGAAGAACCTGGCGACGCGGAGACCTGGAAGCTCCAGGCGAATGCCTACCTGGCCTCGATCAGCCGATGGCCGCGGCGGTCAATTCCGAGGCCGTGCGCAGCCTCGGCAAGGCCGACGCGAATTCTGCTGAACCTGCTCGGCGACATCTATCTCAACGAGGGCATCTACGACCTCGCCCGGGACGTCTATCTCGAGGTCATCGAGAAGGACTCGGGCGGAGCCGCTATCGCGCGGCCTACCGCGCGGCGGATCTGCCTACCGCGCCCAGGCGACGGAGGATCTGGAGCGCCTCGTGGGCACGATCCAGAAGGTTATGCGAAGGCAACGAGCAGGAGCAAGCTCGAGCTGATGACGCTCCAGGCGCAGCTTCGCGCGTGCAAGCGCGGCTTCGGATGCCGAGGCGGCGAAGCTGCTCGAATCGATCGTCTCCCGCGACGGCACTCTCGCGGCGACGCACTGCTCGAGCCTTCCGCGCGCCACCACCGGGACCAGGGCAACGAGGGGAGAAGGCGCTCCTGATGCTCGAGCGCGCTCAGAAGCTCGAGGCCTACGAATACCAGGCGCTCGTCGAGACGGCGTAGCCTGGGTCGCGGGCCGCGACTACGAAGAGGGTGCGAAGCCCTGCGCCAGGCGCTCCGATCAAGCAGGAGCCCCGGATCGAGCAGTTCCTCGCCCGCGTCGAGGCGGCTTCACGCCGCCAGTAGGCGTTCGCCTCAGCGCGTCGACCCACTCGACGTCGTCGATCGATTGCCGGCGGCCCTTGGG
The DNA here is from genome assembly GCA_041389425.1 of Myxococcota bacterium. Lineage (GTDB taxonomy): Bacteria > Myxococcota_A > UBA9160 > UBA9160 > UBA4427 > UBA4427. The sequence continues at coordinate 144,356 of JAWKRX010000007.1, read as the reverse complement.
CCATTCGCCGGGATTCGCGGGATGGCCGAGGTAGAAGATGCCGAGGCAGCATCCTCGCGCCGATGCCCATCCAGGCGTTCATCTCGGGCGTGTAGAGGAAGGCCGGTCGACCAGAGCGTTCCGAGTCCGGCGCGCCGTCGCCGCGAGCTGCATGTCCTGCAATGGCGCAGGCCACCGCCTCGATCTCCTCGAGCTCGGCGATCTTCCTCGTTCGGCTGGCGCGCCATCCAGACGAGCATCACGGACCGCGCCTTCAGCGGCATGACGCGCATCTTCTCGAGCTTCGGCCGCTGATCGAGGGGCATCGTCGTCTGGTAGAGCGTCGCCATCGCGTCGGCGAGCTTCGGCGGGCGGGACCGCGGAAGATCCGGGAAGCGCCAGGGCTCGGCTGGCGCTCAGCGGGCTTCCTCGAGCACGCCGCGCAGGTCGGTCTCGGAGACTGGGGAGTCGCTCATCATGTGGGCGGCTTGATCGTGCGGCGATTCTGGATGATTTCGTCGATGGCCTTCGGGTCCACTTCGATTCCTTCTCACTTCCTCGTCGATGGGATCTCGATCCCGGTGCGCGGCCCGGGTGATCTGCGCTCGTGCGCCGAGTCAGATGCCGAGCTGGGACAATGCGTCGATGATGCGGCCGAGCACGAGCGAGAGGTTCGGCCGGGTCTCCTCGACTCGCGCCGCGAGCTCGCTGCGGAGCTCCTCGTAGAAGGGGCTCGGCCAGGGCGGTCGTTCTCGTCGTCGAGCTGCACGGCGACCTCGGCGAGGGTCCGGTCGAGCAGCGTGCGGTCTTCCGGGGAGAGCGGCGCCGGACGCGTAGCCCTGGCGGATGTGTGCGATCGATTCCTCGAGATGCTGCGGGGGGTATTTCTTCTCCTTCCGCCTGCCGGAGACCGACGTCCTGAGGCGGGTCGGGGCGGGGCTCGCCACCGACGGAGGCTGACTATAGTCTGGGCCATGCCGAAACGCGCCCGCATCTCCCGACTGGTTCCGAAAATTCCCCGACCCGAGGCCACTTTCGCCGAAGCCCCCGCTGGCTCGCGTGTGCGGCAGCCGGCCTCATGTTACCCGGAGTGCTCGCGAGCTTCGCCTGCGCCGGCGGCGACGCCGGCTCCGCCAGCGGGCGGGCGGGGCGGCGCCGGGGCGGCGATCGGGGGCGGATCCAGTTGAGTCGTCGGCGGAGCCCGCGGCGGCTTCTTGGCTGCGGCCGCGGGTGGCCCCGGCGAAGCGGGCGAAGAAGAGGGCGATCCGCGCGCGACGCCTGGGGTCCCGGATGCCATGGGCGACGTCTACGCGGCGAATTGCGCACCACGGGGCTGCGCTCGAGGGCTCGGCGCTCGGCTCGGCCTCGAACGGTCCCGCGCTCGTCCACGGCGACCTCGTGGAGGCGGTCGTCGCCAGCATCTCCCAGGGCTTCGGCGCGAAGATGCCGGCCAGCCGAGGCGCTCCCGGCCTCCGACATCCGCGGCCTCGCGATCTACCCGCTCGAGAAGCGCGAGGGCGACCGCGGCGATCGGGGAACCGGAGTCGGCGTCGCGCCCGTGATCCTGACGGAGGTCCTCGAACCCGGCACCACGATTTCCGGATCCGGCGTGGTGCGCGGCGACATCTCCGGCTCTACCGATCGCACTGCTCTCGACGGCCGCATCCTGCTGACCGAGAAGATGCGCGGCCTCTCGATCGTCTCGGCCGACGGCGCATCGGCGACCTCGACGGGCACGCCGAAGGTCTACGCCGACTCGAGCTGCGCGGGACCGCTTATGCGGGCATGGGCTGGATGCACGAGGTCGCGCTCCATCCGGATTACGCGAACAACGGCTGATCTATTCGCTCTACGGCGCATCGCTGCGAGGGCTGCAACGGAAGCGAGCCGAAGACTGGCCGACCGGTCGTGATGCTGAAGCCTGTCCGCGGCCGGCTCTCGGGCGCCACATGGACCGACCAGCAGACGATCTGGGAAGCGCCGAAGGAGACCTATCAGGACGGCTCGAAAAAACGGCGCCGGCGCCCGCATCGAGTTCGACGACGCGGGTCACGCCCATTTCGTCGTCGGCCAAGTTCGTCGACTACGCCGGCATCCAGGACCTGGACCAGCCCTACGGCAAGATCATGCGCGTTCGCGACGACGGCACGATTCCGGCCGACAACCCCTTCGTGAAGGTCCCCGGCGTCATTTGCCGAGCATCTACACCCTCGGCCACCGGGTCGCCCAGGGCCTCGCCTTCGACCGCGCGACGGGCCGCTCTCTGGGCGACGGAGCACGGCCCCCGCGGCGGCGACGAGCTCAACCTGATCCGCTCGGGAATCAACTACGGCTGGCCCGTGATCAGCGAGGGCGTCGATTACGACGGACGCCCGATCCACTATGCGGAAGAGCTCGGCCTCTGCTGTCGATCCGCAGACCCTGACGCCTGAAGATCGCCTGGACCCCGTCGCCCGGCGCCTCGAGCCTCGCTCCTGCCCGCCGCGCACGGCCTTCCCGGAATGGCAGGATCAGGCGATCGTCGCGACGCTCGCGAAGCAACGATTCTGGCGTTATGTCCTCGACGAGAACGGCACCGTCGAACAGGAAATCCTGGATCGCCGGCCTCGCCGCTTCCGCGACGTCGAGATCGCCCCAACCGGAGAGATCCTCCTCCTCGAACACCGAGCCGGCAGCCAGATCCTCCGCCTGGAACCGGTACCGCGTTAGCAGGCGGCGGGAAAACGCCTCCGAACGTCCAGGGTCGAGGTCGAGCCGCGCGGGTTCGTGGCTCGGCCGCACGCGTTGCGGCTCGCCGGCGCGACCAGCGCCTTCGCCGCGCGTGCGACCCCTTACATCTCACCCCGCACAGCTCGACCGGCCCACTCGGATGCCTGCACAGGACGCCATTGCCGCGTCCTGCACTTCTCAGGGTGCGGACGCCAAGCTTCTCATGCCATCCACACTGAAACGGTGGCTTTCTCGAAGCCTGTTAGTCGACCGACGCCCCGACCCACCCAGACCCCGCCCCGCGAACCACCTCGGCGCCCACCCCAAAGAAACGCGGCAGGACGCGCTCCCCGACCAGCGCAATCGCCCCGAGCGTTCCGGCGCGGGTGTGCGGGGTGAGATGTGTAATGGACGCACGCGCAGCAAGGCGATGGACGCGCCGGCGAGCCCGAACGCGTGCGTCCGAGCCACGAACCCTGCGCACCCGCGCCGGGACGCCCGCGCTCCCCGCCGCCTGGCCCGCGCGCCCTACCGAGCCGGCAAGGATGGTCTTGACCTCGAGATGCCCTCTCGAACCCGACCGCCTCGTGCTCGCGGCCGATGCCCGACTCTCAGGAAGCCGCCGAAGGGCACGTCCCAGCTGTAGCAGGCGCCGCCGCAGACCGGAGGGGTGCCCGTGCGGATCTGGCGCGCGACCGCGAGCGCGCGCTCGACGTCGCCGCCTACATCGCCCCCGAGTCCGTAGCGGAGTTGTTCGCGATCCGGATCGGGTCTCGCTCGTCTTCGTAGCTGATGATGCACTGCACCGGCCCGAAGACCTCGTTCTGGGCGAGCGCCGAATTCTCGTCGGCGATGAACGCGGGTCGGCTCGAAGAAATAACCCTTCGCGATGTTGGTGCCGGCCGCCGCCGACGACGAGCCACCCTGTCGGCGAGGCCTTCTGGACGTGACTCGACCCGCTCGCGCTGGATCGCGCTGTTGAGCGGGCCCATGATGTTCGCCGGATCCATCGGATCGCCGTAGGCGACCGCCTTCATCGCCTTCTGCACCGCATCGACGACCGCGTCCAGCTCGCGCTTCGAACGAGCAGGCGCGTCAGATCGCGCAGCCCTGGGCCGGCGTGGGCGACGGACGGCGCCCATCGCGCCGGCGACGGCGGCGAGGTTCGGCATGTCGGGGAGCACGATCGCGGCGGACGGCCGCCGAGCTCGAGCCGCGTCCGCTTGACCTGCGGCGCACAGACCTCGAGGATGCGCTTGCCCGTCGCGGTCGAGCCGGTGACCCGATCAGGTCGACGCGCGGATCGTTCGCGATGACTCTCTCACCGACGTCGTTGCCTTCGGAGGTCACGACGTTGAAGACGTCTCGCGGCAGATCCGTCGTTGTCGCCGCGACTGGCGACGAAGTTGGCGCACCACGAGGTCGTCGGCGCCTTCAAGGACGACCGTGCAGCCTCGCAGCGAGGGCCCAGCCGACCTTCTTCAGGTTGATGTCGGGGCACGTTCCAGGGCGTGATGGCGCCGACGACGCCGATCGGCTCGTACTTCGAGAGCTGCACGCGCTGGCTCCATCACCTGCGCGATCCCGGCGTCGCGGCGCCATTCGAACGTCTCGAGGAAACTGGCGTAGTTCCCGAGCCAGTTGATCGATCGTTCAGCCCCGGCTCGGTCATCGAGATCGCCGACCTCGGCGACGGTCAGCTTGCGCAGCCTCGAGGCGCGCGTTCAGCCTGTCGCAGCTGGCGCAGGCAGCGGCGCGCAGGGCGTGGTTGCGCGACCAGTCCGTCTCGTCGAAGGCGCGGCGGCCGCGACGCGCGGCGCGCGTCCTCGGCGGTCGCGTTCGGGACGCTGCCGATGATTCCTTCGTTCGCGGGGTTGATGTTCTCGAAACGACCGCGGCCGCCGGTGGTTTCGACCAGCTCGCCGTCGATCAGGAGTCGGGCGGGTCGTTCGAGAGGGCCATCGCCGTTCGGGTTCTCCGTTGGGGGCGGGGCGGTTTGTCTTGGCCCCCGGACGCTAACGTGGTGGGCGCGGAAGTGGTGGCGGAACGGGCCGCGGGCGACCTTGGCTGCCCTCAACCGGAAGAGAACCCCATGCCCACCCCGCCGAAGCCGAAGCCGTCACCCGCTACCGTGAATTCGTCGCCATGCGCGACGAGGTCGACGCCGGAACGCGCAGCTGGTCCGACCTCGCCTTCGTTCTTCACCGAGGACGCCGTCTGGCATCGATCCAGCCTGGGGACGCATCGGAAGGCCGCGAGGCGATTCGCGACTTCATGGAGAAGTCGACAGGCCGGCCTGGACGGCAACGGTTGCGACGCCCGAGAACTGATCATGAAGTCGACGCAGCTGCGCGCCGTCGCAGTGGACCAGGTCATGGGCGAGACGTCGAGGGTGAAGCTCGTCGTGCCTGGGCTCGATCCTCTACTACGCCGGCAACGGCCTCTTCTGCCGCTGCAGCCACGACATGTTCATCGATGACTACCGGGTCGGCCGGATGATGCGCGACAAGCCGGCGGCCGCCGAAGGAATTCGAACATGTCGCTGCGCCAGCCGCGCGACGTCTCGCTGCCGGCTGGCCTTGGCCCATCTCGATCCGAGCCGGAAGCTGTTCGCGGTGTTAGGCCGGGCGTAGAGAAGTCGATCGACGATCGGCCTGGGAACCCGCGGCGAGAGCCCGCACGGTCGCTTGGAACGGAAGGAAGACGAGCATGGCGAACGGCGACGACTGGCGGGGAAGGTCGCGATCACTACTGGCGGTGCCCAGGCATCGGGCGCGCTCTACTGCTCGCGCTTCGGCGCAGGCGCCGCAGTGGCCGTCGTCGACCGACGATCAGGCGCGGCGTCGCGCGCGAGATCAATCGATGCGGGCGGCCGTGCAATCGCCCTGCGTGTCGACATCACGAGCGCGAAGAGCAGACGGCGGAGATGGCGAAGTGGGCCGGCGCCGAGTTCGGCCGGATCGACGTGCTCATCAACAACGCGGCGCTCTACTACGACCAGGACATCATGGACGAGATTCTCTACCTGCGCAAGGGCAGTCGAGATCAACCTGATCGGGCAGCTGGTCTGCGCACGCGCGGTCTACCCGGCCGCGCGAGCAGCATTCGGGCTCGATCATCAACATCGCCTCGACGGCGGCCTATCCGCCCCGCTGCCGCTACGATGCCCTTCGACAACTTCAGCACCAACGCCTACGGCCTCTCGGTGTCGGGCATGATCTACGACGAAGATGATGTCGCGCAGGGCCGGTCAGACGGCATCCGCGTCAACGCGATCGCGCCGGGCGTGACGATGTCCGAGGCGACGAAGAAGATCAACCTGGACTCGCGATCAAGGGCCTCGAAGGTGGGCTCGCCGATGGGCATGACGCTCGAGCCGGACGACCTGATGGGCACGGCGGTCTATCTCGCCAGCGAAGACAGCCGGCTGATGACGGGGCAGACGCTCGTGGGTCGACGCAGGCGTCTGGCCGAACGGCTGATCGAGGGAAGAGCAGCGCCGGGGTCTCGCCTTTGCTGCTGGCCGCTCAGGCGCTACCACGGGCGCGAGCCGGTCGCGCGTTGGATGCGCCGGCGCCTGCAGCTTCCACAGTGCTGCAGCGCCGGATAGGCGCGATCTCGCCCCGCAGCTCGATCATCTCGATGTACCAGCCCATCATGCAGTCGGCCGCGGCAAGGCGGGCCGGGCTATCCACTCCTGTTGGCGAGGATGCCTTCGAGGGCCTGAAGAGGCGGTCGAGCTCGCTGCGCGCCATCGCCGCCATCGGTGACGAGCCGACCGGCTCGCAGAGGCCCGCCTCCTCGAAATGGTCGAGCAGCATCGGGAGCATCGCCGAGCCCTCGGCGAATGGAGCCATTGCAGATAGTCGGGCCAGTCGGGATCGCTCGGCTTCGGGGGCCAGGCTCGGGCGGCCCGGCCGATCGCCGTAGCGGCAAGTGAGCACGTATTCGAAGATTGCGCCAGTTCTCGATCAGGACCGCCGCCGTCGCCGAGCATCGGGGCCTTCGCGAGCGGATGCAGGGCCTTCTACTTCCTCCGGTGCACGCTGGCCTCGATCAGTGGACGGCTGTCTTCACCTCGAAGTCGAGGCCGAGCTCCTCGAGCAGCCAGATCAGTCGATCGAGCGGGAGGTCGCGAGGTGGTAGACGGTGAGCAAGGGCAGTTCTCCGGCAGTTCGGGGCCAATCGCGGTCGACGCGCGGCGCGAGTCTAGCGAGCTGAACCTGCGCCGGTGGCTGCGCGTTTCGCGCGCATCGCTGCCCCCGTGGGAGAGTATGAACGACTTCACACAAGCGGCGCGGGGCCCGGCGTATGATGGCCGGCGGGGCGGGAGCCGGGCGGCGGCTCGACGACGGGAGCAGGGGCATGCACAGATCCTTGCCGCGAGGCGCGCGAACTCCGGGCGACGCATCCGGGATGCTAGCGCGGCGCCGGAGCGGCGACCCCGAGCGCAGGCGCAGCACGCGCGGCCGTGCCCCGCCGAAATACCACTCCCTGCACTCGTCGCTGTCTTTTTCACGGGATCGCCGGCCCGCTCCGGCAGCCGCCCGGGCCGCTGAGGCGCTTCCGTTCTCGACCTCCGCCAGTCTGGATTCGACTGCGACGCCCTCGAGTACACGATCGACCTCGGTACGCTGCCGCCGCGGCCCGCGATCGTCGTCGAAGTCACGCCCGACGGTGCTCATGCGGCGATGCAGCTCGATGCCCGCATCGGCGATTGGGACGGCACGCCTGATCGGGCCTGCCCCGGCCCCTCGAACTTCTGCTCGACCTCGACCGCGACCGGAGGCGTCTGCTCGGCTTCGTCGAGCGGCGCAGCCTCGATGGTCGCTTTCATCGCCTCTGGGGCTGCGATCCGAGGCCGGCGCTCGCCGGCGCGGCGAAGCGACCGTTTCGATCAGCGCGATCGGATTCGGCGGATCGTGGAAGCCCCCCGCGAACGTCGAAATCGTGATCCGGGAGAGACCTGCGTGCCGACGCGTCGACGCTGCTCGAGCAGTCAGATACGACGCCGGAGCAGCAGTCGGTCTCGCTCTCGGCCAGCAAGGACACGGTGCTCTACGCGGATGTCACGACTGCGAGCAACGGGGCGGGCGCCTTTCTGGGCCGGGGCAGGAGGTCGCGTGGTGAAATCCAGGCTCCTCTGTCTGTGTTCACCACCCGCAGCCACCGCAATCTGCTGCCCGCCTTCGACGTCGCCGATGCCGTTCCGCCTGTCGCGCTCATCGACGACGTAGTCGACCCACCTCGACGTCACGGGCCTGGTCGGCGGCGGCGTGCTTTTCCTCGATCTTCGACCGCTGGCAGCGCGCCTTCCGGAACCTGGTCCGAGGGTTCCGCCAACGCCGCGGATCCCGAGTTCGAAGGGGCCGCCAGCCTCGACGCCCGCAGCCGATTGGTCCTACCGCACCCGCCCTGACCTCGCCTGGAGCACGCCCGGCGGCGACGTGACCGGGCCCGTCCTCTCCTCGGCGACGATCAACACGGTCGGCCCTCGCGTCTTCTCCACGCCGAACCTGATCGCCGCGATCCAGGACATGGTCACGACCGGGGACGACGACGACGGCTTCCTGCTGCGCGGTCCGGGACGGCGTTCTCGAAGCGTCAGCACCGCGATCCAGATCGGCGAGCAGCGAGAATCCCGTCGGCGTCGCCGGCACGCCGCCCTCGCTGGTCGTGGGCGTACCCCGGCCGTCCTCGGCTCGAAGGCAACGTCTTCTCCGGCGTCGTCTCGTTCATCGGCGAAGGCGAGGATTTCCGCTGGATTCACGATCTCGATCACGACGACATCTTCGAAAAATCCGACATCGGCGGCGTCTGCGAAGCGCTGGCGCCCGGAGTTCATCATCCACGCCCTACACCTACACCTGGACCGTATCGCTTCCGGCTATACCGGCGTCGATTGCTGTACGTGGCAGATCGATTCGCCCCAGACCGGCACCGTCGGCACGGGCCATGCGCTCTTCTTCCACAACCTCGACGCCGGCAACCCCGCAAACCTGCCGCCTGACTCGACGGCGACGCGATCCGCGACAACTGCGACAACTGCATCACGGTCCCCAACGGACCGGCGCAAGGCTCCTGTATCGTCGGCACGCCCTCGGCGCTCCCCGTCACGCGGATGCGAATGCGGGCCGGGCGGCGATTGCGGCCTGGCAGGAGGACTCCGATGGAGATTTCGAGGGCGACGCCTGCGATCTGCCCGAGCCTGGCGTCGGCGTCGGCCTCGCGGCCGGGCTCGCAGCGCTCTCGGGCCTCGCGCGCAGGAGCCGCACCTGCAGCCGCAGCCGAAGCGGGCGGCTTTCGACAAGACAGACGCTGACCTCGGCGCCGTCGCTGCGTGCTCCCGCGCGAAACACCCGCGCGCGGCGGGGCGCATCGATCCGCGCCGCGACGCTCGCCGCACTGCCGGGGCGATCGCCGCCGCCGTGCTGTCGGCTGCGCAGGTCGTCCGCGACGGCAGTCTCGGTGCGCGCGGCTTCGGCGTTTCGGTCGATCAGGTCGCGGGCCCCGGCGGCGGCATCGACTACCCGATCCGCGAGAGCGATGGCGAGCGGGTCGGTGGCCGCAATCTCTTCCACAGCTTCTCGATCGCTTCGATCTTCGTCCAGCGAACGCGCTGACCAACAGGGCGACGGCTCATCGAGAACCTGATCACGCGGGTGACTGGCGGCGCCTCGACCCTCGACGGGACGATCCACCTGAGATTCCCGGCGCGAATCTCTTCTTCCTGAATCCGGCGGGCATCCTGTTCGGCGAGAATGCGCAGATCGATGTTCCGGCGCTTCATCGCGTCGACGGCCGATCGTGTGCTCTTCACGGATGGCGGTGTCTTCGAGACCGCCGCCGGTACTGCGCCGAGCCTTCGATCGCCGACGTCGCGGGCTTCCGGGTTTCTCTCCGCACCGGCGCCGATCCGATCGTCGGCAGCCAGATCGAGCACGGGTTCGATCGCCGTTTCGGATTGATCGGCGGTGATCTCGAGCTGCGCGGAGGGCGCAGCGACGGGTAGCCGGGCACGCTGGTCAGGCAGCGGAGAGCTCTCGATTCGCGAGTCTCGCCTCGAGCGGCGAGGTCTACATCGAGGCGTGATCGCCGACGGCGACGGGATCGGCGACGCGCGCCTGGATCGAGAACGCGAGCCGGCGCGGCGACGTCACGATCGTTGATCGATTTCAGCTGGCCCGACCAGCGGTGACCGAGAGCAACCCTTTCGGCGCGCTCTTCCGGCCGCCCGGGGAGGGCTCGGGCCAGATCGAGATCGCGGCGCGGAATCTCACGATCGACGACGCGGATCTGCGCACGCTGACCGTCACCGACGAAGACGCCATGACCTCCTCGATCGATCTGACCGGCGACTTCGTCGCGCGCGCGCCCGGCCCGGCGGACGCCAGAGCGGATCATCGCGGGCACCGGCCTCTGGATCGATCCGAGCCGGGGCAGGTCGTGACGAACGTGCTCTTCGCGAGCTATGCGACCACCGACGTCACGATCCTCGTCTGCGGCGCGCGAGCCTCTTGCGGCGCGTTACGACGCCGATGGCGACGCAGGCGATATCGCGATCCGGCGCAACGTGCGGCTCGAGGGCGGCGCGCATCACGGCACGCAGCGACGGCCGCGGTGATGCCGGCACCGATCCGCCTCGCGGTCGACGACTCGATCGTCTTCCGCGGCCTCGACGCCTTCGACGAACGTCCGGCCTTCGAGCACGGCCGAATCGGGAGCGGGCGCGCCCGGCGCGATCGAGATCGATTCGCCTGGGGCGCGGGCTCGTACTCGACGATTCGGGCACGATCGTGATCCAGAACAGCGCCGCGAGCCTCGCCGGCGGCGCGCCCGGCCGGATCGAGATCGACGTCGCTCGCCTCGAGCTGAGCGGCGACGCGCGCATCGACAGCACCTCGGGGCGCGCCGGGCCCGGCGGCCGACCGGGATCGTCGCGCGCGATTCGGCGCGCCTCGAAGGCCGCAGCGACGACCAGGAGTTCAGCGGCATCACGACCTCTCCCAGCCCGGCAGCACCGGCCCCGCCGGCGACATCCGCATCGAGACACCGGCTCGTCCTCGTGGACGGCGCCGAGATCTCCGCGCGGCCCATCGGCCCGACGGCGCTCGGCGATGCCGGCAACCTCGAGTCAGGATCGCCGATCGCCTGCGGCTGCGCGACGCCACGATCTCCACCGAGAGCGCCTCGGCCGCGGGCGGCAACATCGCGCTGCGATTCGGCGGCGTCGTCGATCTGAGGGCTCGACGATCTCGACGAGCGTGACTTCGGGCCCAGAGCGGCGGCAACATCATGATCGAGGGCGAAGCGTACTGGCGGTCGTGCTGGACGGCAGCCGCGTCGTCGCCCAGGCCGACGCCGGTGCGGGCGGCAACATCGTGATCGAGTCGATCTCTTCCTGCCGGATCCGGCGAGCCTCGTCAGCGCGTCGTCGAACCGCGGCATCGACGGCCGCGTCGTGAGTCGCGCGCCTGGATCGCGACGCGGTCGATTTCGTCGAGCCCGCGGTGACGCCTGCGGTCGACGCATCGGCCCTGCTCGCCGAGCCCTGGGTGCGGCGAAGCGGCCGGATGCCTCAGCAGCCTCGTCGTCGCATCGCGCGGGGCCTGCCCATCACGGCGGCGGGCTGGCTGCCGCTGCTGCCCGATCGGGTGCGGGCGAAGATCGAAGGGGAGGCGGGCGGTCCGGAAGCGGCGGACGGCTCTTCGGCGTCAGCTTCGCGCGTGCGCGGGTCGAGGCGGGCCTCGGCCGTTGGGCGCGGGGGCGGCGTGCGGATGGTTAGGTCGCATCGAAGGTGTCGCGAGGCCCGCGGCCTGCGGCTCGGGCGGCTTCGCTGCTGCTGGCCCTCGTGCTCGCCTTCTCGTGGTCGGTCGCGCGCGCCGGAGCGGGCGGCGCAGGCGCCGACCGATCTGCTGGGTGGTGATCGGCCGATCGATCGAAGCCGATCCCGCGCCGCGCGCCCGCCGCCGGGGAAGAAGCTCGCGCCCTGCCGCCGCTGCCCTTGCCGTCGCCCTCGAATGGGGCGTGGAGCGGGCGCGGCCAGCCATGTGGTGCTGCGCGGAATCGAGCTGCGCGGCAATACGGTGATCGAGTCGGCGACGCTCGAAGCGGCGGCGGCGCCTTCTCGGCCGGGCGCTCGATGCCGAGGGATCGAGGCGCTGCGCCGGCGGCTCTCCGAGGTCTACGTCGAGGCGGGCTTCGTCAATTCGGGGGCGATCGTTCCGCCGCAGGCGGTCGAAGAGGCCGGCTCGTCGTCGAATGCGTCGAGGGGCGGCTCGCGGAGATCCGGATCCGGGAACGCGGCGTACTGGCCTCGGTGATCGAGGCGCGGCTCGCGCGCGCGCTCGAGGGCCTGCTCGAGCGCGCCTCGACCGCGCGCTCCGGATCCTCGATCAGGATCCCAACATCGCCTGGATCGCGGCGCGCCTGCTGCCCGGGGAGGCCTGCGCCGAGGCGATCCTCGAGGTCGTCGTGCTCGAGCGAGCCGCGCCAGCTCGGCCTTTTCTTCGACAATCACGAGACGCCGAGCGTCGGTGCTTCAGCGCCGGCCGCGCGTCGCGCTCTCCCACGCGAACGCCCTCGGCTTCGGTGATTCGATCGGGCTGGAGCCGACGAAGACCGAAGCGGGCTCACCGCCTGCGCGGTGCGTACGCGATCCCGCTCCATCCAGCGGAACGCGGCTCCTGCTCGAGGGCAACGCGACCCTCGCCGAGCTCGTCGACGGCGACTTCGACGCCCTCGACATCGAGACGACGAACGCGAGCCTCGGCATCGGCCTCGGGCATTTTAGTCCACGGCATCGACGACCGTGTCGACCTCTCGCTCGCCTTCGAGCTGCGCCGCTCGCGCACGGAGCCATTGCCGCGGCTTCTCGTTCGGCGAAGACGGAACGGAGCGCGGGCGCGCAGAGGTGCGTGCTGGCGCAGCGGCGGAGTGGACCCATCGCGGCGAGCGCTCGGCGTTCTCGCTGCGCTCGATGGCGAGCTGGCCTCGACGTCCTCGGGGCCACGCATCATTCGGGCGACGCGCTCGACGGCGCGTCTTCTTCAGCTGGCTCGGCCAGGCGCGCGGACTTCGGCGAATGCCGGATTCCGGAACAGAGCTGCGCTGCGCGGGACCGTAGATCGCGGACCGCCGCTGCTCGCCTCGAGCAGTTCTCGATCAGGCCGGGGAGCGCAAGGCGCGCGCGGAACCTGCTGGTCCGCGATCAGGGCTTCGCGGCGGCGCTCGACGTCTTCGTGCTGCCGCCTGGCGCGCGGCGGATGCGCGCTGATCGTCGCGTTCGTGCCCTTCACGGACGTCGGCCGCGCCTGGCAGCGCGATCGGCCGACGCCGGGCAAGCGGATCCTGCGTGGGCGCGGCATCGCTCTTCGCCCCCATCCGCAGCTCGAATTCGAGCTCGAATGGGCCAGGCGATCCGCTGAGACCGACGACCGGGCGATCTCGCGGACGATGGCGTGTATCTGCAAGCGCCGTCGGTTGGGCGTCCTGATGGGCGCTCCGATGGGGTTCGGACGGCTTGCGGAGGCGAGTGCAGCGCGGCGCCTTCGGTGGTCGCCCTGGCCCGGGTCCTGGCGACGGCGCTATTCGCCCTCGCCGGGGGGCCGGGTGCGACCTTCGCCGAGGCGGGGACGCTTCGCCGACGGAGCTCCGGAACAGTCCGTGGGCGAGGCGGCGCGCCTCCACCGCAGCTGCTCGCGCTCGCGGCGCTGAACGCGCGCGCGGGTCCCTCGGCGAAGGGCTCGCCGCGGCAGGAAGCGCTTCGGCTGGTGGAGCAGATGAACGATCCGCTGCGCGCGGCGGTGTCCGCGTGGCCCTGGGCGAGCTGCTCGCGGCGACGGGGAGGATGCGCGCGGCGGCGATGCTCGAGGAGGTCGTCGCGGCGGCGCCCAGGCTCGGTCTGCCAGATGTGGCGCTCGTCGCCGAGATCGCGCTGGCCGAGGATCACTCGTCGGCGGTGAGCGCGGTTCGGCGCGCGATCGCCTCCTACAGGTCGAGGCGCGGGCCGCCCTGCCGGAGCAGTTCGAGCTCCGGGCGACGGCGGTGGTGCTCGATCGGCTTCGGATCGAGCCACGACGCCCGCGCTGCCCTTCGACGACGAAAGGGCAGGGCAGCTCGAGCAGGCGCTGGACGCCACTCCGGACGCTCGGAGAAGGGACTTCGCCTCGTGCATCTCAGGCGCACGCTCGTGTACGCCGCCGAGGTGAGGACAGCGACGCGCGCTCGGCGGATCGCGTCGGTCGCGTCCTGCGGCGCGCGCTCGCCGTCGCCGACGCACTGCCCGATGCCGCTGCGCCGCGCCGTCCGCGCCGAGGCGCTCGGGACGCTGGGTGCCCTCTATGCCCTCGAGGCGCGGATCGGCGAAGCCCTCGATCCTGACCCATCGCGCCCTGCGCGTCGCGGCGCAGAGCAGGCTGAGATCGATGCCACGCCTGGCACGTCCAGGCCGGAGGCTGTATCGGCGCGCGGGCGATCGGATCGCGCCCTCGAAGCCTGGTCCCGGGCGCTCGCCCTCGCCGAGCCCCATCGCCTGGCGCTCGCGCGAGGCAGCGGCCCTCGGCGATCGCGGCCTGGCGCCTTCGGCCCTGTTGCGCCGCCATCTCGACCTGCTGCTGCAACGGGCGCGTTCGCGCGAAAAGAGACAGCGCTCCGGCTCGCGGATCTGCGCCTCGCGCAGGCGACTCTTCGAGCAGCTCAAGGGCGACGAGCTGCGCGACTACTATGAAGACGAATGTGTGGCCCGCGCGGGCGAAGCGCGTCCGCTTTCGAGCGAGGCGCGCCGGGCGCCGTCGTCGTCTATCCCTTCGTGCTCGACGATCGCCTCGAGCTGCTCGTCTCGGCCGGCGGGCAGCTCGAGCAGACGTCGACGTCTCGCGCGAGACGCTCGAGGAGCGGTCGCGCGCTTCCGCGCTGCTTTCGAGAAGCGCACGACGGCGCAGTACCGCGGCCCGGCGCGCGCGCTTCATCGCCTGCTCGTCGAGCCCCTCGAGCCGATCCTCGCGCGCCATCCCGAGGCGACGCTCGTCTTCGTGCCCGACGGCGCCCTCCGCACGATTCCGATGGCGGCGCTCCACGACGGCGAGCGCTTCCTGATCGAGCGATTCGCCACCGTCGCGACCCCGGTCTCGAGCTGACGGATCCGCGCCCGTTCCCGCGCGATGATCCGCGGCTGCTCGTCAGGCTCTCGGTCGCGAGCGGAGGCTCGAGCCTCTGGAGAACGTGACCCGGGAGATCCGGCAGATCCGCGCGATCACCGGCGGAGAGAGGTCCTGCTCGACGCGGCCTTTCGCCGGGGGCTCTGACGCAGAGCTCGAGGCAAAGCTATCGGCTGCTGCGTCGCCTCGCATGCGGCCTTCGACGCCGGGCGCGAGGGCGGATTCATCCAGACGCACGACGGTCCGCTCGCCTTTGCCGACCTCGCCGATGCGATCGACGCCGGCCGCTTGCGGGCGGATCCGCTTCGAGCTCGTCGTGCTCTCGGCCTGCGAGACCGCGGAGGCGGCGAGCGCGCGGCGCTCGGCCTCTCGGGCATGGCGGTGCGGGCCGGGGCGCGCAGCGCGATCGAGGCCTCTGGCGCGTTCACGACGAGGCGACCGCGCAGTTCATGGCGACCTTCTACCAGACGCTCGCGCGCAGCCCGGACGCTCGCGCGCCGGAAGCCGTGCGGGCCGCGCAGCGAATGCTGCTCGCCGATCCATATCGTCATCCATATTTCTGGTCGCCGTTCCTGCTGATCAGCAGCTGGCTCTGAGCGCGCGGTTCGTGGCGGATCGGGTCAGGCCGGATCAGGCCCGTGCTGCGAGCTCGGCCCGCAGCTTCGCCAGCGCCGCCGGGCGCGCACGGACGCGCGGATCCGGACACCGGCGTCTTCGTACTGCTCCGACGACACCGTGCCGAGGGCATGCGCGTTCGCGACGACCTTCGAATGGCTGTAGGGCACGAGCGACTCGATCTTGCGAGATCGCGCTCGAAATGCGCGAGGATGAAGGCGCGCAGGCGGTCGACGTCTTCGGGCGTGTGCGCCGAGCAACCCAGCACGTCGAGGCTCGGCCTTGAGCACGCGCGCGCGTCAGCTCGTCGAGCCGGTCGGCCTTGTTCAGGACGACGACGTGCGGGCTCTCGTCCGCGCCGATCGAGGTAGCACCTCGCGGGTCACGGCGATCTGCGACTCGAACGCGGGATCCCGGGCATCGACGACGTGCAGCAGCAGGCTCGCGTCGCGCGCCTCCTCGAGGTCGAGCGGAAGCTCGCGATGACGAGGAAGATGGGGCGGAGTGCTTGATGAAGCCGACCGTATCCGAGACGAGCACGCGGGTCGCGGTCTCGGGCTTCATGACGCGCACCGTCGTTCGAGGCGTCGCGAAGAGCTTGTCCTCGACGAGCACGCCGCTGCCGTGGCGCCCGCATCCAGGACGATTTGCCGGCGTTCGTATAACCGACCAGCGCGACGGTATGGACGTCCTCGCGCCACCTTCGCCGGCTTCCGGCCTCCTGCTCGATCGACGCAGGCTCCTGGCGCAGCTACTGCGATCCGGTCGCGCACACGCGGCGGTCGAGCTCGCTCGCCGATTCGCCGGCGCCGCGGCCGCCGATCCCGCCGCCCTGCCGATCGCGCCCGCCGCCGGTCTCGCGCAGGCGCGGCGCCATGTACCGAGCCGCGCGATCTCGACCTGCAGGCGCCTCCCGGCTGCGCGCATGCCGCTGGAGAAGATCGCGAGGATCGCACCGCCGTTCGGTCCGAGCACCTCGACCCCCGTCGCCCGCTTCGAGATTGCGCGGCTGCGGGTGTGATGTCCTGATCGACCAGGACGATGTTCGCGCGCGGCTCCGCCTCCGGGCGAGCGGATCCTCGCCGGGCGAGTCCTCCTCGTCCTCTTCGAACGCTCGGGCTCGTCCCAATCGTCCTGCGGGTCGGATCCGTCGTCGGCCCGGCCGCCCTCGACGAGGCGGAGATGGGCCCGCGCCGCGTCACCAGCTGTTCGTCTTCGTCGTCCCGCTCTTCGTTCGCCCCGCCTTTGCCGCCGGTCCAGCCCTGGACGACGCGGTCCCGCCCGTCCAGGCCGCGAGCTCCATCAGCTTGCCCGAGCCGACGACGGCCGAGGGCGAGCCGCGCGCGCGGCGCTGGAGGACCCGGCCGACGACCTCGAAGCCAGGGTCGAGGCGGGCGCTTTCGAGCTCGTCGAGGAGGAGCGGAAGTCGCCATTCGCTCATGGCGGGCAGCTGGACACCGAGCAGGACGGCGCGGGGACGAAGGCTTCTCGGTGGTGGTCATCAGGCGCGCAGGATAGCGGCTCGCCTGCCTATCTCGCCGGGACGAGGCGCGTTAACGTCGAGGACCCCGAAGAGGAGGTCCCCCATGCTCGACTTTCCGTCCTTCGCCCTCGCCCCCGTCGATGCGAAGATCGCCGAGACCGAGAACCCGCGACACCGCGCCCTGCTCCAGAACTTCCGAGAACACCTGCTCGCCGAGATCGCCGGCGACGTCGACGCGATCATGAGGCCAGGTCGCGAGCCCGCAGTACCACTTCTACGGCTCCGGCGTCGGCGACAGCGGCCCGAAGGGCGGTGCGGCCGTGCGCGGCTTCTACGAGAACATCTTCTCGCTCGGCTACAACAAGCTGCGCTACGGCCGACCGCTTCATCATCGACGACCGCGGCCTCTTCCCTGAAGGCCAGATGGACATCGTGTTTCCCGGTCGCGCGCTGAAGGCGATGGGCATCCCGATGCGACGAGGAAGACGCCTACTGCGTCTTCTCCGCCAGGCCGCGATCTTCCATTTCGACGAGCAGGGCAACTGCACCGGTGAGGACACCTACAGCGACGGCGCGCTCACGCCCGAACGCCTGCGCAAGCTGACGCCGGAAGAGATCGCGACGCTGCCGCGGGCGTAGGCCGCGCCGGTATCGCGGAGAGCGGCCGTGGAGACCGTGCTGGAGAACGCCGCGTGGAGCTGTCGGCCCCGCCCATCCGAACGCACCTGAAGCGGCTCGCCCGGCGTTTGCCCGCGCGTCTCGGCGGGCCGCCTCGTCGCTGCCGCCGCGGCGGGGCAGACCGCGCGGATCGAAGCGCTGCTCGAGGCCGGCGCGCCGATCGACGCGTGCAACGCACTCGAGCGGGCAGTCCGCGCTCCACCTCGCCGCCCGCTGCAGCCGCATCGAGGCCGCCGCCTGCTGCTCGCGCGCGGGCGAGCCATCGGCTGCAGGACGCCCGCGGCCGCCGGCCCCTCGATCCATCGAACGTCGATCCGGGAGACCCTCCATCGCATCCGCCAGGGCCTGCGGCGCACGGCCTCCGCGGCAGGCGATCGCTCGCGCTCTCGTTCGGTCCCGAGGGTGATCCTGGCTCGCGCAGCTGCGGCGCGACGGCATCGTCGGATCCCGGACCTGATCGCGCCCGACCAGCTCGCCGCACTGCAGGCCGAGTTCGCCGGCTTCGTCGAAGCGATCGAGCAGGCTCGCACCACGCAGGCGGCGGCGGCGAAGCTATGACGAAGAAGAACACTACTGGCCCGACGACCTCGCCTGGATCTCGAGCAACCTTCAAGCATTCGCCGAGCCTCGCGCGGCTCTTCTGCGATCCGCGTCTCACGGCCCTCGCCCGAGGCTACTACGGGCGCCATGCCTTCATCACGCGCGGCGTCGCGATGCGCCTGGCCGCTCGAAGAGCGACAAGGACATGTTCGGCTGGCACCACGTCTGGATCGCCGCCTCAGGCCCTCGTCCTGCTGACGGATCTGCCCGCTTCGGGCCAGGTGATGAGCTACGTGCGCGGATCGCACGTCCTGCAGCATCCCTACCGCATGTTCTTCCGCAACGGCGTCCGCTCGACATTGCCGCCGTGCGCTCGGACCATCCAGGATCTTCGAGACCGCGGGCCGCGCGGGCGACGTCTTCTTCTTCGATTCCAGCGGCGTCCACCAGGGCAATCGCCGCCCCGACGCGCCGACGCGCGACACCTTCTTCGTCCGAGTACGGCATCGATGCCAGCAACATCTGAGGCGGCGATCCGCCGCAGGCGCTCGTGAACTCGCTCGCGGCGTCCGGCGACTCGCCGGACGGCTCGCCCTTCGCCGAGCTGCTCGCCGCCGATCGCAAATGGGAGCGCCCGCAGACGCGCCGGCATCCGAGCTGGATCGAGAACCTGTGCGATCGATGCCTGGCGGGTGTGAGGTCAGCGTCCTCGTCGCCACCCGCGACCGGGCCGCGAGCCTCGCGTCGACCCTCGAATCCCCTCGCCGCCGCCCGGACGGCCGGTCTCGATTGGGAGCTGCTCGTCGTCGACAACGGCAGCGACGAGACACCACCGTGCTGGCCCGCTTCGCCGATCGGCTCCCGCTCGTCGCCCTCGTCGAGCCGCGGCCGGAAGAACCGCACTCAATCGCGCGCTTCGAGCAGGCGCGCGGACGGCTGCTCGTCTTCACGGACGACGACGTCGCCGTCGCCCAGGCTGGCTCGCCGCCTTTTGCCGCGGCCGCCGAGCGCTGGCCTCGGCCGGGCTTCGGCAGCCCGGTCGACCGCCGCCGCCAGGCGCCGGCCTGGATCGCGGCGCTTGATTTCGTGCTGGCGAGCGAGGCCTTCGGCCGCCAGCCGCAGCGCGGAGGGCCGACCGGACGCGCGCCCTTCGGCGCCAACCTCGCGCTGCGCGCGGCGCTCTTCGAAGGCCTTCGCTTCGACGAAGCCGTCCGGGCCAGCCGCCGAGCGAGCTATGCGCAAGGGAGCGAGTGGGCCTTGCTGACCGGCCTGCGCGCCCGGGGCGTCGCGTTCGTCCACGTCCCGATGCTGCGGTCGTCCATCGGATCCTTCCGCACCAGGTCGAGGTCGACTGGCTGCTCGGCCGCGCCAGCGGATCGGGCGCGGTTCGGCGCGCATCAAGCGGCAAGCACGTGCCGAAATCTGCCGCTCGGCTGGCTCGGCCTGTACGCGCGCAGCTCTTCGCCATCTGCGCGCCCGGCGCGCCCGTTCCCTCGCCGAGGAAACCCGCGCGCTTCCGCATCACGCATCGCGTGCGCTATTGGCAGGGCTACATCGACGAAGCGGCGAATGCGCGGCGGCTGAAATCGGATCTGCGGGCCGGGCCGGGCCGGGCCGGACCCAGGCCAGACCCGGGCGAAGGGTAGGCGTCGGCGAACGGGGAGGAGCGGGCGATGGGTGTCGAGCAGAACAAACGCCTCGTCGAGGCTTATTTTCGCGCGATCGAGCGGAACCGCGCTGCGCTGATCGGGCTCTTCGATCGGAGGTCCGCTGGCGGGTGCCCAAGGGCGCGATCGCTCCACCGGCGGGCTGCGCGGTGCCGAGCGGATCGCCGAGATGCTCGGCGCGGTCGGACGGCCTTCGTGCCCGGCACGCAGCGGATCGAGTCCGGCTCGTACTGGCCGAGGGCGACGTCGTCGTCGCCGAGACGCGCATGACGGCGAAGCGGCCGCCGCGGGCGGGAGCGCCGGTCCCCGACTACGAGAATGATTACGTCGCTGTCCGTCGAGCTCTCCGAGGGACGCGATCGTCGAGATCCGCGAGCACGTCGACACGCGTTATGCAGCCGAGCGTTCAAGGGCGGTTGAAGCCTGGCCACCGAAGCGGACGCCGAAGCGGCAGCCCTGCGGACGCCGGGATCCGAAGCGCGGCTGGCTTCCGGAACGTCGAGGCGCGTGCCGGATCATCGGGGCTCGATGCTGGACGGCGTGCCGGCGGCCGGGTCGGCTTGTCTTCACGCCCGCTGCGGCCCCCGCCCCGTCGCTCGCGGCCGCTCGAACACGACGATCGTTCGCGCGGACGCGCCCGCATCGCGCGCGGGCTCGTCGAGCCAGAAGGTCTCGGGGCGAAGGGAAAGAAGATCACGAGGGCGAGATCGCCGACCAGGCGGAGCGCGCGGTCTTCTCCGCGGGCCCGAGCGACTGTGCGGTCATGACGAAGACGAGATCGGGCGCGAGCCGGGGCGAGGCCGCCGGATCGATGGGGTGGCGGTTGTCGTCGCTGCCGTGGGTGATGCCGAGCCGCGGCGATCTCGATCGAGTCCGGTCTCGAAGCTGTGTCCGCCGGCGATCTCGGTGGATCGACGCGGACGAGCACGGAGACCCGCGGCCGGCCCTCGGCGGGGGATTGGCCGGCGATGAGCGCGAGCGGCCGCGCGATCCGGCGTTCAGCTCTGCGGCCGCGGCGCCGCCACGAGCTCGCCGCCGAGGCCGCGGCAGAGGGCGAAGACGTCCTCGAGGTCGTGGGGCGCGAACTCGACGATGCGGGCACCGGCGGACGCGAGCGGCGAGCGCGCGCCGGTCGTCCGGCAGGCTCGGCACGACCACGAGGTCCGGGGCGAAGCGAAGGGCCTCGTCGAAGGTCGTCGCCGGCCGCTCCGGCATTCCGGGCGCTGCCAGCGATTCGCGGTCGACGGCGACGAGGCGATCGCCGACGCCGAGCGCCAGCAGCAGTGGGGGCGATGGGCGAGAGCGAGACGATCCGCTGCGCTCGGGGCGCCCGGGCGATCACCGCGCTGGAGCCGCTCGCTCGGCGTCGACCTGCGCCTCTGAAGCCGACGGCCTGGCGGGGGACTGGCCGATCCGGCCGCCGCGGTCGTCGGGGGCGCTCATCGGCCGCCGGACAGGCAAGTTCCGCGATGAGGCCCAGCAGGGCCGAGCCGAACAGGCCGGCGCGCACGTAGACGCTGGAGCGCGGATCGCCCCGCCGGATCATGATTCCCTCGTGACGTTTCATGACTGGTACGTGTTTTTTTTCCCGATTCGCTGGGGCCTGTGTATAGAATGCACAATGCCTTCGCCCGAATCCGTGGTAGCCCCGATCGGCCTCGGCGGGTCGGGACGGGAAACCGCATCTCTCGCTGATCGGCCGGTCGGCTTCACGCGGTCGCCTCGATGCACAGGCCCGGCGATCGGCGCCCTGTCATCGGATCGACCCGCAGAACATCGCCGAGCCCGGGCGATCGCTCCAAGGAGCCTCGATCATGCACTCTGCCGCGTTGCACATTCCGGCCTCGGCCCCGCGACGGACTGTTTCACCCAGAGCCTTCGAAAGCGTGCTCGCCGCGGCAGTGCTCTCCTCGCGGCCTCGACCGCGAGCGCCGATCCATACCTGGGACGTGCGCGAGGTCTTCAGCAACCACGATGGCACGATCCAGTACGTCGAGCTCTTCGATGCCGGCGCGGGCGGCACGGAGACCATCGGTGTCGGCAACGGCACGCTGACGAGCAGCCTGAACACCTTCAGCTGGACGAACGGACCGGTCGCGCCGCCGACCAACGGCAAGAGCTACCTGATCGCGACGGCGGCCTTCGCGGCGCTGCCCGGGCGCCGACGCCGGACGTCATCATCCCCGCGACCGACGTGCTGTTCTTCGATCCCGCCGGCGATACGATCAGCTTCGGCGCGATCGACAGCCTCGTCGCTGGCGCCGTCCCGACCAACGTGACGGATTCCTTCGACGAGATCGCGGAGTCGGCGCGAATACGCCGAAGAACTACGCCGTCCAGGGGGAACGTGTCGGCGGGTGGGCCGCCGCTGTTCCGACGGCTTGCTCAGCGATGGCTCTGCTGGCTTCGGCACTCGTCGGCCTCGGAGCGGTCGCGCTTCGCCGTTTGCGCGTCGGCGCCTGCCTGAGGCCTCCGCTCAGCGGGCGAGTCGCAGGATCTCGTCTTCCCAGACACCCGACGACTGACATCGGATGCGCACCCGTCCGAGGTCCTGCCTGTCGGCGCGCGCCGTCGTCAAGCGAGCGGTTTCCAGGTCGCCCCAGTGTTTCGGCATCGGTCACGTCGCCGATCAGGTTCTGACGTAGGCAGGCTGACCACTCTGGCTCATCACGAGCTCGAAGGTCCTGTTCACCTCGAAGACCGTCTTCGACCCTCCGGCGCGACGAAGATGGTGCGATGACCGACGGGGAAGCCGGAGGTCGGTGCGCGACGACCGTCTTCCCGGTCGAAGGACGTCCGGACGAAGTCCGCGTCGCGAGCCGGATCGAAGGCCCAGCGCTCGCCGTTGACTTCGTAGCGTCGACCCTCCCGCACGTCACGAATCGGTACCCGGCGCTCGTCGACGGTGAGTTGATCAGGCGCGATTCCTTCGAGACCTGCTGGATGTCGAAGAATCCCTGGGAGATGCGCCGGATGAATTCGTCCCAGGCCCGGTCGAAGGGCTTGTCGACGACGAGCGAGACGGGATTGGACGGCCGGATCTCCGGCGCGTAGTGCGGCGTGACCTCGAGATGGGCGCAGGCCATCAGCTGGAGCGTCGAAAAGGACGTCAGGAAGAGCAGCCAGCGCTTCGCCCGGGTTCGCGACCCATGCGACGCATCGACCCGACCATGGAATCCGAACATGCTCTTCTCCGGCTCTCGCTGGACGCGAAGGCCGCGCCCGGGCTCCGAGAATAACCGGATCGTCGCCGTGCGCGACGGCCGGGCGAGCCGCCCACCCGCGCCGACAAGTGCAACCGTGGACCGATCCCCGAGTCGGATCGGACGCGGCGCTCGCCGGTTTGCTTTCACGCCGACGCTGCGCTGTCGTAGGGCGCGCGCGGACCCGATCCGCTGCAGCAGGAGTCACGTCATGGGAAGTCTCGAAGGAAGAGTCGCATTCGTCACCGGCGCGAGCCGTGGCATCGGCCGGGCCATCGCCCTGCGTTTCGCGGCGGAGGGCGCGTGCGTCGTCGTCAACGCCTCGCGCGCCGGCGCGCACGGCTCGCTGCAGGGGACCCTCGAGGAGACGGTGGGCGAGATCCAGGCGATGGGCGGCAAGGCGGCGGCGGTCGTCTGCGATCTCATCGATCCGGCTGCGCGCGAGGGGCTGATCGAACGGGCGAGCGAGCCCTTCGGCGCCGTCGACGTCCTCGTCAACAACGCCGCGGCGGGCATCATGAAGCTGCCGAGCCAGACGACGAACGCCGACCGGTCGAAGATGCACGAGCTGAATCTGAACGCCCCCGTCGACCTCGCCCAGCAGGCGATCGCCGGCATGCAGGCGAAGGGCGGGGGCTGGATCCTCAACATCGGGAGCGCGACCTCGCGCCAGCCGGCGGTGCCCTATCGCGATTCGAAGCGATCGGCCTGGACCATCGGTGCCTACGGCGCGACGAAGGCGGCCCTCGATCGCTACACCGTCGCGCTCGCCCACGAGCTCTGCGAGCACGAGATCTTCGTCAACTGCATGGCGCCGACCTCGATCGTGCTGACGAGCGGCGCCGAGTACGTCCGCGACATCGCACGCAAGAATCCCGATTGGGTCGAGCCCGTCGAGATGATGGCGGAGGGCGCGCTCGAGCTCTGCAGCGGACGCCATGTCGGCCGCGTGATCTTCAGCCGCGACATCCTCCACGAGACCGCGCGAAAGGTCCGCAGCCTCGATGGAAAGCGCGTTCTCGGCGATGCGTTCCTGCTCGCCGATCCCGAGGCAGGGGCGGCCTGAGGCACTCCACGTCGCGGCCGCGATGCACGGTCGTCGGTCGCCGCCTCGATCACGCGATCTTCAAGACGCCTCGGGCAGCGCGCCGCCGTCCGGGCGCGCCGCTTCGTCGGCGATGTCGCCGATCGCGCGCTCGGCGGGGCCGCTGCGCATCTCGCGCACGTCGCGGACCAGCAGCACGAGCGCGGTCGGGACGACGATCGCGCCCACGATCAGCCACAACGTCGCCGGGCCGCCGATCGACTCGTAGAGCCGGCCGGCGAGGACGACCCCGAGCGGCGCCAGCACGATCGATCCGAGATGGTCGTAGGCCGAGACGCGCGAGAGGCGCTCGGGCGGGATCCGGGTATGCAGCGTCGTGTACCAGAGGACGCCGAAGAGCTGCCCGGCGACCCCCATCACGAACGCGGCGCCGGCGAGCCAGGGCAGCGGCGCGGGGAGCGTCATGAGGACCGGCAGCGGCGCCCAGAGGAAGATCGTGAGCGTCGCGACGAGCATCGGCCTTTCGATGCGCAGGCGCAGGCTGAGCGCGCCGCCGGCGACCGTGCCGGCACCGAAGCAGGCCATGATGAAGCCCCAATCCGGAGCGCCACCTAGCAAGTCACGGGCCGTCGCGGGGCCGACGAGCCCGAAGAGCGCCTCGACGCCCATGATCAGGACGGAGAATTGGAGCACGATCGTCCAGAGCCAATCGTGGGAGGTGAACTCGCTCCATCCGATGCGCAGGTCGGTCCAGAGCGAAGCCTGCTCGGGCCGGGCCTGGCTCCGGGCGCGGATTCCGGCGATCAGCAGGCTCGCCAGCGCGAAGGAGAGGGCGTCGAGGGCGAGCGTCGCGCCCGGCCCGACCGCTGCGACGAGCAGGCCGGCGAGCGCAGCGCCGACCATGAGCGCGGCGCTGCGGGCGGCGCCGAGCAGCGCGTTGGCGGCGTGGATGTCCGCGGGCGCGACGACCTGCGGAATGAAGCCGACCGAGGCCGGTTGATGGAAGGCGAAGGCGCCGCCGTTGATCAGCATGAAGCCGACGAGCAGCGGCAGCTCGGCCTGCCCGGTCAGGAAGAGCGTCGCCACGACGCCTTGCGACAGGGCCGAGAGGGCATCCGCGCGCACGAGGATGCGCTGGCGCGAGGTCCGATCCGCCATCGCGCCGCCGACCATGAGGATCACGATCTGGGCGGCGACCGGCGCCGCGACGACCCACGCCGCGTCCCGTGTCGAGCCGGTGAGCTCGAGCACGCCGAAGGCGAGGGCGATCGGCGCCATGGCGCTGCCGGTATGCGTGATCAGATAGGCCGAGAACAGGCGTGCGAAGTCGCGCTGCCGAAGGAGCGCGAGCCCGTCGCGAATGGGGGATGCCAACGCGGGTCTCCTGCACGGGGCGGCGGCAGGATAACCGAGGTTGCGTCGAATGCAGGGCGGACGATCGGGGACCGTTTTCAGCGTCGGCCGCGCGCGTGCTCCGCGTATTTGGTGTCGATGCCCAGGATGTGGGCCGTGAGCCAGACCTTGAGGAAGGTGAAGAATTGATCGGGCAGGCCACCGGTGCCCGCCTCGAATTCGTTCGCGTGGTCGTTCAGCTGGGCGAGCAGCTTGGCGTGGATCAGCTTGTGGCTCTCGATGCCGGGGAAGTCGACCGACTGCATGAACGCCTCCTCTTCGCGGAAGTGGCGGATCGTGAAGTCGGCGAGTGCCTTCAGCGTCGTGCGCAGCTCGGCCTTGCCGTCGCCGGCGGCGCGCTGCTCGTGGAGCTGGTTCATCAGCCCCATCAGCTTCTTGTGGGCGTCGTCCATGGGGCCGACACCGATCTGATAACGCGCGCTCCACTCGACGAACATGGCGTGCCTCCTTGCCGAGCTCGATCGGCGGTGGCGGCGATGGCCTTGATCCCGAATCGAAGCTGGGGGCGTGCGCGCAGCCGACCGCTGCGGCAGCGGCGGAGAATGAGGCGCGGCGTCTCGGGAATTCTCCGGGAAGCGGGATGGATCTCCGGAGCGAGCCGCGACTACCAGAGCTGGTCGGTGTAGCGATCGGTTCCGACGTCCGTCTTGAAGAACGGCGCGGCGAAGCAGATTCGGCCGAGCCCGGCCCCTTCGATCGCGCGTGCGAAGGCGGCGACCTCGCCGAAAGCGGCGACCGGATCGCCCTCGAGGAAGGCGAGCTGCATCGTACGCTCGGCGCCGCCGGTGCCCGTCCCGAGGTTCATCGGCGAGCTGCTCGTGATCGCGTCGCGCTGCTTCGGCCGCCAGGAGGCGATGCTCGCGACGGGGCTCGCGGGCGAGCGCAGGGCCTTCGACTCCGCGGTGAAGCGGAGCAGGTCTTCTTCGGAAACGCCCGGCGCGCGGTCGGTCGCGATCATCGCGAGGCCGGGGTAGCCGTGATCGAGGGCGAGCTGGACGGGGACGGGGTCGCGGTCGCGATACGCGGTCGCCAGATAGCGGAAGAGGACGGTGTGGACGTGGTCGCGTTCCGCGAATCCCCGGCCATTCGAATAGAGCCAGTGGACCTGCTTGCCGGCCCACTCCCAATGCTCTTCTTCGTGGCCGGCGTGGACCCAGTAGATCGAGACGTAGGAGCCCGCATCGACGGGATTCGCGACTTCGCCACGCCCGTCCGAGATCCGCAGATCCTTGAGCGCGCGCGTCGCGACCCAGCGGCTGCCGGCGAAGAGCCAGGGCCCGATCATGCAGCCCGCGTAGAAATGATCGCGTTCGTACCAGCGGTTGTAGGCGACTTCGTGGCCGCGGCGGGGGTCGACGAGGGTCAGCAGCATCTCGCCGATCTGGATCGGGCAGTCTTCCATCACGGGCTCCTCTCGGGATCGGGGCAGCGTAGCAAGCGCGGCCGCGCTGCCAGGGCCCGGAATCTCGCTACGCTCCGCGGCCAGCCGCAGACGGCTGCGAGAGAAAGGGCCCCCAGCGTGTTCAAGGTCAACGAATACTTCGACGGCAAGGTCAAATCGATCGGCTTCCAGACGGCGACGCTCCCTGCGACCGTCGGCGTGATGGCGCCCGGCGACTACGAGTTCGGGACGAGCCAGAAGGAGACGATGACCGTCGTCTCGGGCGAGCTCGTCGTCCAGCTGCCGGGCGAGACCGGCTGGCAGACGTTCGGCGCCGGGAAGTCCTTCGTCGTCGCGGCGAACGCGAAGTTCAAGCTGAAGGTCGCCGAAGAGACCGCCTATCTCTGCACCTACGAGTGAGCCCCCGATGAGCACGCCTCCCGCCGACATCCGAATCGACGATCTCGCGAGCCCGCGCATGCCGGCGGGCTTCGACGACTTCGTGAAGTCCATGCAGCCCATGGCCGACGCGCTCGTCTTCGAGCCGGCAGCGTTGATCGACGGCGCGTGCAAGAAGACCGGCCTCGACGATTTCGGTCCGCCGGGCTGGGAGCAGGGCCTCGAGGCCGCGCTGCGCGGGCTGCGCGAGGGCCCGGCGCTCTCGCCGCTCGGCAAGGTCACCGCCCACGGCATGCTGCAGCAGTTCCTGGAGAACCGGCTGCGCATCGAGGCGTTGATCCGGCGCCATCCCGAGATCCTCGAGCTCGAGCTCGAGCCGCCGATCGTGATCGCGGGGCTCCCGCGCAGCGGCACGACCCACATGCTGAATCTCTTCGGCGCCGATCCGCGGCTGCGGCATCTGCCGTGGTGGGAAGCGCTCGAGCCCGTCCTCGACGATGCGGAGAAGCCGGCGCCGGGGGAGGTCGATCCGCGCTGGACCCGGGCCCAGGCGGGCATCGAAGGGCGCAATCAGCTGCTGCCCCATTTCGACGCGATGCACGAGATGACCGTCGACCACGTCCACGAGGAGATCAACCTTCTCGCCCTCGACTTCGGCACGATGTACTTCGAGAACATCGGCGTCGGCGGCTCGCCGATCTACCGCGACCACTACCGCGTCGAAGACCAGACGCCGCATTACCGCTACCTGCGGCGCGTGCTGCAGGTGCTCTCCTTCCTGCGCGGGCCGAATCGCTGGATCCTGAAGAGCCCGCAGCATCTCGAGCAGCTCGGGCCGCTCGCCGCCGTCTTTCCGGGCGCGACGGTCGTCCTGACCCATCGCGATCCGGTCTCGACGGTCGCTTCGTTCTCGACGATGGCGGCCTACACGACGCGGATGTCGGCGGCGAAGGCCGATCCGGTCTGGATCGGCCACTACTGGGCAGATCGCATCGAGATGATGCTGCAGGCCTGCGTGCGGGACCGCGCGCTCCAGCCCGCCGAGCGCTCGCTCGACGTGCTCTTCCACGAGTACATGGGCTCGGAGCTCGAGACCGTGAAGCAGATCTACGCGCTGGCGGGCATGGCGTTCGATGCGGAGACGAAGCGCCGGATCGACGAGTACAACACGAGCCATCCGCGCGGGCGTTTCGGGCGGGTGGTGTACGACCTGGCGGATTTCGGGCTCGCGGGGGGCGAGTTGCGCGAGCGCTTCCGGTTCTACACCGACCGCTTCCCGGTTCGTCTCGAATCCTGAGACGTGGACCGAAGAATGCACCCCTTCCGAATTAACGCTTCGCCCGTCGGCTGATCGATTCTCCGTTTGACCTAGACCGCGTACCTCGCCCGATGCGACGCACACCGCACGATCGCCCGCGTCGGGATCCGCCCGAAATAACACTCCCGCAGCCAGCCCCGTTCGGGTAGAACCCGCTCCGGAAACAGCCTCTTCTGAAGAACTTCCCGCGCCGTCAGCGCCTCGCCGATCAGCCCCAGCGCCATCGCCGGCGGCCCCAGTTTACGGTTCTCCGACCGCCCCTTCATGTAGTTGCGCCACACGACCCACACCGCCATCCGGTACAGCGCCGACTGACGCCGCTTCGAGAACGCGATCGTCTCCCGCTTGTGATTCGCACTGCTGTGCCGGATCAGCAGGTCGGACAAGTTCACCGGGAAGAGCGGATTGCGCGTCGTACGCGCCGCCTTCGAGCTGGTCTGCTCGTGCAGGATCGTCCGGTCCCGAAGCCGCGCGATGGCCCGGACGTAGGCCGGGTGCTCGTCGCTTCGCAGCACGACCTCGCCCCGCGCAGGAATCACCCGCCGCAGCAAGGCCTCGACTCGCTTGCGGGTCGCATCCGGATCGGGCCGGCCGTATCGCCTTTCGAGCACGGCGCGCCGCGTCCGCTGGGCGGGCCGCATCGTCCCGCTTCGCCGCAGCTCGACGTCGTTGAAGCCGTAGACGAAGAGCGACGTCCCGACGACCAGATTCACGTCCATGGGCCAATACTGGCTGTGTTCGAAGGTCCGGAATCCGTCGAGGACCAGGGGCTCGCCGGGCGTCGTCTTGGGGCGGAGGCGTTCGTGGAAGAGGAGGCAGTGGCGACCCAATCGGTCGGAGAGGGTCCGGATGGTCGAGTGGGAGACCTGGTGTTCGCGGGCGATCTGGCGCAGGGCGGAGCAGGCGACGAGGCGGTGGAAGACGAGCTCGAGGAGCCTGGGCCGTTTCAGCCAGTAGGTGGCCGCGAATGTCTGTGAACTGAAGTAGCGGCCGCAGTGTGAACAGCGGTAGCGCTGGATGCGATGCGGGGGCTGGCTGCGTGGGTAGAAGCCTTTGCGCTGAAAGCGCCAGGTGGCTGGATTCGTTCGGGAATCGCAGTCGGGGTTGGGGCAGAAGGGGGGCCGGCGGAGGTAGGCGAGGTTCGACATGAACCCCGACTACGCAGGGTTCGTGCCGGGTGCATTCATCGGTCCACGTCTCTCGTACCGCGCCTCAGTTCGCCAGCTCCTGGAGCTCGTCGTACGAGAGCTTCTTGCCCGTCTCGAAGCTGCGGACGTCGCGGCCGGCGATCTCGTCCTTCTTGTACCGGATCGCCGC
Source organism: Myxococcota bacterium (assembly GCA_041389425.1). GTDB lineage: Bacteria > Myxococcota_A > UBA9160 > UBA9160 > UBA4427 > UBA4427. The sequence continues at coordinate 114,451 of JAWKRX010000007.1, read as the reverse complement.
GCGGTTCGGCGTCCAGAGGCCGAGCTGCGTGCGCGGATAGGACGTCAGCATCGACTCGGTCACCTTCTTCAGCACGTCGACCAGCACGACGTCGCCGTTCGCGTCGACGCGGACGCGCTGGGCACCGAGCTCGGTGTTGGTGAGGGTCTTGAAGAGGACGAGGGGCTTGGCGTCGAATTCGGACATGGAAGGAGGACCTCGGAAGAAGAAGGGTTGAGGCCCCGGACGCTAATTCATCGCCCGGAGGCCTGCAAAACGAGCGACCGGCGGGTTCGCCGCGGCTGCGGCACCGCCCCACGCGCCCCACGCGCCCCGCGCGCCGCGCCGCGCCGGGGCCCCCGGTTCGCGACGCGAGCAGGGCGCCCGCATGACGGGTCGATGGCGATTTGTCGGATCGACGACGGGGCGGCCACATCTCTCCGACGTTCGCCCCGGAGGCCTCGCCCTCCCGGCGCACATCCCGATACTGCCGGCCATCGAGGCTCGCTGCCGGGTGCGGTCCCGGTCCGGGTCGGCGAACGCGGGGGCGGATCGATCGCCGCGCGGTGCGCCACGGGGGATGTCGGCCGATGGGGAAGGCGCGAACACGAGCGAACGACGACCTGATCCGCGAGGTGCGCACCGGCCCGATGGGCCCATCGGTCGCCGCGATCTTCGATCTCGACCGCACCCTGATCGATGGTTATTCGGCGATCACGTTCTTTCTGCACCGCCTGCGCGCCGGCCAGATGGCGGCCGGCGAGATCGCCTCTTCGATGGCCGCGGCAGCGGCCTTCCGCACGGGCCGGATCGGATTCGCAGCCTTTCTCGCGGCGACGACGGCGGCGGCGCGGGGCCTGCCCGAGGCGGCGCTCAGTGCGCTCGGCGAAGAAGTCTTCGAGCGCGATCTCGCCCGTCGAATCTTTCCCGACGCCCGGCGCCTCGTCGAAGCCCATCGCCAGCGCGGCCATTTTCTCGCGATCGTGACGTCGGCGACCCGATATCAGGTCGAGCCGATCGCCCGGCATCTCGGCATCGAGTTCGTCGCCTGCAGCGGCCTCGAGGTCAGGGACGGCCTCTTCACCGGCCGGGTCCGCCATCCCGTCTGTTATGGCCGAGGCAAGCTCGACGCCGCGCGCCGCTTCGCCTCCCGCCACGGGTTCGAGCTCGAGCGGACGACCTTCTACAGCGACAGCCACGAAGACCTGCCGCTGCTCGAGGCCGTCGGCGTCCCGAGGCCGGTCAATGCGACGCGCATCCTCGCCGAGATCGCCGCCGCCCGCCGCTGGAGCGTCCATGCCTTCGCTTCGCCGCCGGGTGCGATCCGGCGTGCGTTCGTCGACCTCGGCTCGCGCTGGACCCTGCCGGGCAGCCGGGCGGCCCGGCCCGAGGCCGCATGATCGGGAGCGAAGCGACGAGTGCCACCTGCGCCGATCGCCGGCGCGTCGTCATCACGGGTGCGACGGGCACCCTCGGCGAAGCGCTCGTCCGGACCTATCGCGCGCGCGGCTTCGAGGTCGTCGGCGTCTCCCACCGCGCGGGGGCGCTCGCGGCGGGCTGTCATCGCATGGTCGTCTCGCCGCAGGCGAGCGAGGCGGATGCCGAGCGCCTGCTCGCGCTCGATCCCGACATCCTGATCCTCAACGCGGCGCGGATCGAGACCGCCATCGGCGCGGGCGGATTGCCGCTGGCGGAAGCGACGCGCGAGATCTTCGCGCTGAATGCCGTCTTTCCCTCGCTCGTCTGCGCGAAGGCCGGCGAGCGCGGTGCGGCGCGGCGCCTCGACATCGTCGCGATCGGATCGATCGCCGACGGCAGTCCCTCCTGCTTCGGCCCGGTCTACCACGCCTCGAAGACGGCGCTGCATTCCTTCGTCACGGGCGCGGGGCCGATCGTGCACGCGGCGCAGCCGAACGTGCGCGTGCGGCTCTACCGGCCGGGGGTGATCCGCGGGCCGCTCTCCTGGGCGCCGGTGCTGCGCCTGAACGATCGCGGGCGGGCGATTCGCGCGCGGCGCTGTGAAGGCGCGCCGGAGGCGGCGCGAGTCGCGGAGCGGATCGCGCGCTTCATCGACGGCGACGACTGGGTCGGGAGCGACCGCGCGCCGCTCTCGTTCCGCCTCTTGCAGCTCTTCCACGCCCTGGCGCCGGATCTCTACTACCGCCTGCAGCGGATCGGTTGGCAGCGCGGGAGCCGCTTCGGCGATCGCCCGGCCGAGCGGGGGGCGGCGCCGGCGGCGCCCGCGACGACGCCGCGGGCCAGCGAGCAGGCGTCGACGTCGCCGATGTCGGCCGAGCTGCAATCGAAGTTTTCTTGAATCGGACGCGCGTCCGAGGAGGGAGCAATGCGGATCGCCATCGCCAGCGAGGTCTTCCTGCCGAAGATCGACGGCATCACGAACCGGCTTCGAAACACCATCGAGTGTCTGGTCGCCGACGGCCATGAAGTCCTCGTCATCGCCCCGGGAGGCAGCGTCGAGAACCATGCCGGCGCCCGCGTGGTGCGCGTTCCGGGGCCCGGCTTTCCGCCGTATCCGGGCCTGCGGATCTGTCTGCCCGATCCGCGCATCCTCTGGCATCTCTTCCGCTTCAAGCCCGACGTCGTTCACGCCGTCGGGCCCGTCTGCCTCGGCCTCTGGGTGATGCTCGCGGCGCGGCTGCTCCGGCTTCCCATCGTCGCGTCCTACCACACCGATCTCCCGCGCTATTTGAAGGGCTACGGGCTCGGCTGGCTCGGCGCGATCATCTGGCCGCTCATCCGCGCCCTGCACGCGCTCGCCCACCGCAATCTCTGCCCGTCGACCTTCACCCAGCGCGAGCTCGAGCTGCACGGGGTGGAGGACGTGGGTCTCTGGCGCGGCGGGGTCGATACGAAGCTCTTCTCGCCCGCGCGGCGCAGCTCCGAGATGCGCATGCGGATGGTCGACGACGGACGCATCGATGCGCCGGTCCTGCTCTACGCGGGCCGGGTCGCGCCGGAAAAGGGGCTCGACACGCTCGCACCGGTGCTCGAAGCCCTGCCGGAATGCCGCCTCGCGATCGTCGGCGACGGGCCGGCCCGCGGCGACCTCGAGCAGCGCTTCGCCGGTACACCGACGCGTTTTCTCGGCTTCCTGCGCGGTCCGGAGCTGGCGACGGCCTTCGCGAGCGCGGATCTCTTCGTGATGCCGTCGATGACGGAGACGCTGGGGTTCGTCGTGCTCGAGGCGATGAGCTCGGGGCTGCCGGTGGTCGCGGCGCCCGGCGGCGGAATCCCGGATCTGGTGGTGCCGGGGGAGAATGGTGCCCTCGCCGATCCGGGCGACAGCCGGCGCTTCGCCGACGCGATCCGGCAGATTCTCGAAGACGACGGGACACGCGCCCGCTTCGCGGCCCGGGCCCGGCGCTTCGCCGAGGATTGCGACTGGCCCTCGGAGACCCGCAAGCTGGTCGACGACTACGCGCAGACCGTCCGGCAGGTCGAATCGAAGCGTTGGCTCGCGCGGGCCGGGCGGCGCCTCGGGCTCGGCGCCGACGCGGCGGGGTGAGCGGTCCGCTGGAGGCCGGCCGAACCGTCGAGGGCGAGCCCGGCCGCACCGCCGGGCGGATCAACCGGCGAGGATCCGGCGCGTGACGCGCAGGGCCTGCGCGGCGATCGTGAGGGCCGGTCCGACACCGAGGGATGTCGGAAAGACGCTGCCGTCGACGACCCAGATGCCTTCGTGGCCGTGCAGCTGCCCGAAGCCGTCGACGACCGAGGTCTTCGGATCGTGGCCCGCGCGGCAGGTGCCGACCTGGTGGGCGAGATGCTCGCGGTCGCTGGCGGCGATCCAGGGAACGACGAGGCGCGCGCCGGTGCCGCGCATCGATTTCGCGAGGGCCTTCGCGAAACGGCGCGCGCGCTCGATGTCGTAGGGAGCGAAGCGGCGCTCGAGGTGCAGGCGCCCGCCTTCGCCTGCGCGGACGCGGTTCGAGGCCTGGGGCAGATCTTCGACATAACCGGCGACGAGCAGCGTTCGCGCCTGCAGCGCCCGGGCGAGGGGCATCGGGATCGGGAGCCCGGTCTGCTCGCGGAGCGAGAGGGGGCCGGGGACGGGGATCGTCTGGGCCGAGCCGAGCTTTTCGCGGCGATCGGGCGTGCCGAGGTAGAAATCCGAGAGGCCGAGGCGTTTCAAGAACTGGCGGTCGGCACCGATCGAGCGCGGGTGGACGGCGACCGCGAGGGCGCCGAGATGGCACATGTGATTGCGGCCGAGCTGATCGCTGGCGCCGCCGAGGCCCGAGCGTTCGAGCAGCACCGGCGTCCCGAGCGCGCCCGCGGCGAGCAGGATGCGCTCCGTTCGGACATCGCAGACGCGACCCGTCGCCCGATCGCGCACGCGCACGGCATGCGCCGCTCCCCGGCCGGCGAGGATCTGCAGGACCTCATGTCCCTCCCAGAACGTGACGGTCCCGCGAGCGGCGCGCGGGCGTTGCAGCAGCGTATCGGCCGAGGCGCGCGCGCCGTTCGGGCAGAGAAAGCCCGGGCAGGCCGGGCAGCGCAGGCAGCGCTCGAAGTCGATCGCGAGCGGCAGGCGGAAGGGCGCGAGCCCGCGCGCGGACCAGTGGCCGGCGAGCGCTTCGTTGAAGGGGTCGAGCGGCGGGCTCGGCGCGGGATAGGCGCGTGCGCGCCGACCGAGATGGGGCGGCGCTGCATCGGCGTCGCCGCTCACGCCGAAGAGATCTTCGGCGCGCTCGAAGTCGTCCGCGAGATCGGCGTACTGGAACGGCCATTCCCAGATCGCCCGGGGAATGCGCTCGCCATGGTGGCGCCCCGGCACGAAGTCCTCGGGCGAGGGACGCAGCAGCGCGGCGCCGAACAGCGCAGTGCTGCCGCCGGGAACGCCGCCGATCAGCGGCCGGGCCGGGCTTCCGGCGATCGAGATCGGGCGGTCGTCGCCGGCGATCCGCTCGATGAGCATCTTGCGCTCGTCGCGGCCGTCTTCGGGATGGGTGAGGCGCCGGCCGCGTTCGACGACGAGCACGCGCAATCCGCCGTCGGCGAGCGCGCTCGCCGCGGTGCCGCCTCCCATGCCCGATCCGATCACGACGGCGTCTTGATCCGCCACGCGCGCTCAGCAAACCGCAACGGCATGGGGCCGTCGAGGCGCCGCGAGCCGAGTTTTTTCAATGCTCACGGCCTCGCCACGGCTTCGTCACGCCATGAGGGGATCGTGGCTCCGACCTCCCCGGGAATCCCGGTGCTGCAGCGGTCGGCGAGGCAACGAGCGGCTGAAGTCGTCCCGGGGAGGTCATTCCCGCCGCGGGACATCCTCGAGCGCGGCGGTGAGGACGCGCAGCCAGACTTCCTCCGCGCTGGTTCCGAGCACGGGCGCCGATTCGGGCAGGCGCGCGCGCGCGTCGCAGGCCCAGATCTCCTGCCCGCTCTCGCGCTCGCGCGCGCGCAGCGCGACCACCGCCTCGGATTTCCGGACCGTCGTCGCGCCGTTGGCATCGGGATCGCTCGTCCAGGTCCGCCGGGCGCTGCGCTCGCTCTGCGCGGCGATTTCGAGGACGAGTTCGCTCGCCTCGGCGGATCCCATCGCATAGCCGCGCAGCGCGAGCTGCCGTTCCGCGTCGGCGCGCAGCGCTTCGGCGATCGCCGGGGCAGGGGGCGTGGTGGACGTGCCGGCGCTCTCGCTCGCGGACGCCTCGGCGCTCGCGAGCGAGACGTGGATCGTTCGGGCACGGGCGATCGGAGCGGGATCACTGGCTTCGACTTCGACGCGTGGCGAGATGCAGCCGGCCAGCATCGCGAGGGCCGAGATCGCCGCGACGGCGGCGAGCGTGGGCGCACGGCGCGCCCGTGCGGCGAATCGGAGGGCGATCTTCGTCATGGGGTCTCCTCTTCGAAGGGGTATTCGGCCCGGCGGAGGACCCGCCCCGCCAGAACGCGCGAACGTCCGAACGCGGCGTGATCGCCCGCTTCAATCGATGGCGTGCGCGGCATCCTCGGCGCATTCGAGCATCCACTCGACGCGCTTCATGACGCTGGTGAGATCGGAAGACGCGCCGAGCCCGCCGCCGGCCCCCGCGCGCAGGCGCGCGACGACACCCTCGACGAGGCAGGCCATCTTCCACCAGCTGAAGGCGCGGTAGTAGTCGATCTGCGAGAGGTCGAGGCCCGATTTCCGGGCGTACATCCCGATCGCCTCCGCACGCCGCGGAAACGCGGAATGGCGGGTGGGCGAGGGGGATCCGAAGTCGTAGGCGTCGTCGGGATCGCTCCAGTAGAGGATCGACCAGACGAAATCCGCGACCGGATCGCCGAGCGTGCAGAGCTCCCAGTCGAGCACGGCGGCGACTCGGTCGTCGGCGCCGAGGACGGTGTTGTCGAAGCGATAGTCGCCGTGGACGAGGCCGACGCGCTGCTGGGCGGGGATCGCCTTCGAGAGACGGGCGTGGAGCGAATGAACGAGGGGGAGCTCGCGGGATTTCACCGCCTCGTATTGGCGCAGCCAGCGCGAGAGCTGGCGCTCGACGTAGGCGTCGCGGCGGCCGAGATCGCCGAGCCCCACGGCGTCGGCGTCGAGGGTGTGCATCGCGACCTGCACGTCGATCAGCGATTCGGCGGCGCGCAGGCAGCGGGCGGCGTCCATGTCGGCGGCGTCGGCGGGGCCGCGCAGGATGCGGCCCTCGGCGAAGGCCATCACGTAGAACTCGGCGCCGATCAGGGAGGGGTCCGCGCAGTAGGCGATCGCTGCGGGTACCGGGACGCCGCATTCCGGATGCCCGTCGAGGGCGGCGAGGATCTTCCACTCCCGGGCCATGTCGTGGGCCGTCGCGACGCGGGCGCGCTCGGGCGGGCGACGGAGCGCGAAGCGCCGGCCGTCCGGTGTCTCGACGCGGTAGGTCAGGTTCGAGCCGCCGGCGGCGACGAGCTCGAAGCGCAGCTCGCCCTGCGCGCCCTCGACGTGTTCCGCGAGCCAGCGGCTCACCGCCGCCACGTCGAGTCCCCGGAGTCCGCCCTTCGCTGCCTCGCCCATCGCCCGCTCCACCTTCCCTCGCGCGGGTGGCTGCGCAGGGAAGCGCGCCCGCCCCCGGCGCTGCGCGCCGTCGCGCGGCCAAGCTATCACAGGCGCCGCGGCTCACGCGCCGATCGATTCTGGCGTATACCCCGCCCGGAGCGCGCGGTGGTTTCGCGCGGCCGGGAGCGGGGAGCCAGCGGCGTGGGCAGCGAGCGCGAAGCGCGCGAATCGGAGACGGGCGGAGCGAGGGGCGCCGCCGGGCCCGGCCGCGCGGCGGTCCATCCGGTCGTCGCGACCTTCCGGCTTCCGCATTACGCGCGGCTCTGGAGCTCGAACCTGCTCCAGTTCATCTGCTTTCAGGTGCTCTTCCTGGCGATGCAATGGCTCGTGACGTCGATCTCGCCGCTGCGCAGCGCCGTCGGCCTGATCGGCTTCGTTCAGGGCGGGACGATCGCCCTCTGCTCGCCGATGGCGGGGGTCGTCGTCGACCGCGCCGCCAAGCGCGATCTGATCGTCGCGGGCCGCTTCGCGATGGCCTTCATCTCCCTCGCGGTCGGCCTGCTCGTCTGGTCCGGGCAGGTCGCCTACTGGATGCTGGTCGCGGTCTCCGTCTTCGGAGGTCTGGTCGCCTCGGTGCTCGGCCCGGCGACGCAGACCTACGTCGTCGACGTCGTCGGCCGCGAGCGGACCCACGAGGCGGTCTCGCTCAACGCGATGGGCACCTCCTTCGGGACGATGGGCGGCGGCGCCCTGGCCGGCGTCCTCGTCGGTGCGGTCGGCCTCGTCGCCACCTATTTCTCCGCGGCGGTCGGCGTCCTGATCGCGGCGCTGCTCGTCATCGGAATCCCGACGCTCGGGGCGGTTGCGCGAGCGGAGGGGGTCCGTTCGCCCTGGGCCGACCTGCGCGAGGGCTACGCCTACGTGCGCGAGCGGCCGCCGCTGCTGCTGGCGCTGCTGGCCTGCGCGATGGCGCTGTTCAACGGCGCCGTGAACCCGATGCGGCCGATCTTCGCGCGACACGTCCTCGACGTCGGCGCCTCGGGCTTCGGCATGCTCTCGGCGGCCCATGGCGTCGGGACCTTCATCGCCGCCCTCGGCGTGATGCTGCGCCCGCCGCATCCGCGCCATGTCGGTCTGCTCATCGCGGGGACGATGCTCGGCTATGCGATCGGGCTCGTGCTCTACTCGCTCGGCTTCTCCTTCGGCTGGGCGCTCGGCGTCGAGGTCTGGCTCGGGTTCACGGGCCAGCTCTGGAACGTGGTCGCGATCGTCGGCTTCCAGCTCGCCGTGCCCGAGGCGATGCGCGGACGGGTGCTCAGCATGGTCTTCACCCTCGCCCAGCTCGGATTCGTCGGCATCCTCGCGGTCGGCGCGCTGGCCGATGCCGTCGGCGACCAGCTCGCGCTCGGGATCTTCGGGGCGATCCCGACGGTTCTCCTGACCGGGCTGCTGGCCTTCGGTTGGAGGACCTTGAAGAAGATGGGAAGCGCCGAGGGCGAGGAGGGAATCGCATGAAATGGGTCGGGATCGCGTTGCTCGTCCTCGCACTGCTCGCCGCCGCCGTGGTCGGAGGCTATCTCCGCTACATGAGCCGATCGGGCTCGGATCCGGCCTTCTTCGAGTCCGAGATCCAGGCCTTCCTCGACGCGGATCGCGCGGCGCCGCCCGCGCCCGGGGAGATCGTCTTCTACGGCAGCTCGAGCATCCGCTTCTGGTCGAGCCTCGCGCAGGACATGGCCCCGCTCGCGGTCGTGAACCGCGGCTTCGGGGGCGCGCATCTCTCGCATCTGATCCACAACGCCTCCCGCGTCGTGATCCCGCGCGCTCCGCGGGCGGTGGTCGTCTACGCCGGCGACAACGACATCGGGGCCGGCAAGAGCGCCGAGACCGTCGCTGCCGATTTCGACGCCCTCGTCGGATTGCTGCGCGCCTCGCTTCCCGAGCTCGACGTGTACTTCCTGTCGATCAAGCCCTCGCGGCTGCGATGGGCGCTCTGGCCCGAGATGGCACGGGCGAACGAGGCGATCCGGCTGCGCGCGGAAGCGGATCCCCGCGTTCATTTCATCGACGTCGGGCAGGTCCTGCTCGGACCGGATGGCACGCCGGAGAAGCGCTTCTTCCGCTTCGACGGGCTCCATCTGAGCGCCGCGGGCTATGCGGCCTGGACCTCCGTCGTCGCACCGATCCTCACGCAGGCCCACGGGCCGGGCCGCGCCGGCGAGCGCCTGCGCTAGGCTGCGCGCGAACCCGCATCGGGGAGGATCGCCGTGCAGAGGATTCGTTCGTTCGCCCTCGTCCTGGTCGTCTCGTTCGCTTCGCTCGCGCTCTCGGGCTGCGGCTACAACGACATCCAGGCCAGGGACGAAGCCGTCAAGGCGGCGTTCTCCGAGATCTCGAACCAGTATCAGCGGCGCGCGGACCTGATCCCGAATCTCGTCGAGACGGTGAAGGGTGCGGCGGATTTCGAGCGGGAGACGCTCGAGGCCGTCGTCGAGGCGCGCTCGCGGGCGACCAGCATCGAGGTGACCCCGGAGCTCGCCAACGATCCGGCAGCGCTGCAGAAGTTCATGGATGCCCAGGGCCAGCTCTCGAGCGCGCTCTCGCGGCTCTTCGCCGTCGCCGAGGCCTATCCGCAGCTGCGCGCCACCGACGCCTTCCGCGATCTGCAGGCCCAGATCGAGGGCACCGAGAACCGCATCACCGTCGCCCGCGGCCGCTACATCGAGACCGTGCAGAGCTACAACACGCTCGTTCGCTCCTTTCCCGCCGTGCTGACGGCGAAGGTCATCGGCGCCGAACCCAAGCCGACCTTCGAGGCCCGCGCGGACGTCGGCGACAAGCCGCCCGAGGTCCAGTTCTGACCCGCGCGGCGATCAGCGTCCTGCTCTTCGCCCTCGGGTTGATCTTCGCTTCGGAAGGCGGGGCCCTGCTCGCGGTCCGTCCGCTCGAGGCCCGCGTCCACGACGACGCCCATCTGCTCGCCCCCGACGAGGCGCGGGCTCTCGAGGCGGAGCTCGCCGGATTCGAGCGCGAGACCGGCCACCAGCTCGTCGTTCTGACGGTCCCGAATCTCGAAGGCGAGGCGATCGAGGCGTTCTCGCTTCGCGTCGCCGAGCAGTGGCAGGTCGGCGACGCGCAGCGCGACGACGGTGCGATCCTGATCGTCGCCGCGGAGGATCGCCGGGCACGGATCGAGGTCGGCTACGGACTCGAGGGCGTGGTGCCCGACGCGCTCGCCGCGCGCATCCTGCGCGATGTGATGATTCCGCGCTTTCGCGCGGGCGAGATGGGGGAGGGCGTGCGCGCCGGGGCGCGGGCGATCATGGCCGCGGCGCGGGGCGAGGTCGTACCGGAAGCCGAGCGCGATGCGCGGCGCGGCGGCGGGGGCGATCCCGGCCTTTCGGTGGCCCATGCGGTGTTGATGGCGGTGCTGGTCGGCGCGTTCGTCGGCGGGAATTTCGGGCGCCGCCGGCGGGCCGTCGGATCGGTCGTGGGCGCGGCGATCTCGGGGGGCCTGGCCTTCCTGCTGACGGTCGTCGTCCCGGCGGCGCTCTTCGCCGCGATCGCCGGGCTCGTCCTCTCGCTCGTGTTCTCGGGCTCGCCGCCGGCGGGTCGGATGCGCGGGGGCTCGCGCGGTTGGGGGCCGGGCGGGATCGGCGGTTTCGGCGGCGGGCTCGGCGGGGGCTTTGGCGGCGGCGGGTTCGGCGGTGGATTCGGGGGCGGTGGCGGCGGCTTCGGCGGCGGCGGCGCCTCGGGCAACTGGTAGGCAGGGGCGGGCGGATGAAGCCGACGACGTTGATCGGGCCGGCGGATCGCGAGCGGATCGAGGCGGCCGTGCGGGCGGCCGAGGCCGGAACCTCGGGCGAGATCGTGGTGCAGGTCGTGCGGCAATCCCACGATTTCGCCGTCGCGCCCTGGCGGCTCGCGGTCCTGCTGGCGGCGATCGCACTGCTCGGATTCGAGTGGTTCGCGCCGGGCGCGCCGATCCTGGCGCTTTTTGCGCTGCAGGCGGGGGCGGTCGCGCTCGCCCACGCGGTCTGCCTCGCGGATCCGATCCGCAGGCTCGCGCTGCGGGAGGACGAGCTCGAGCGCGCCGCCGACCGCGGCGCCCTCGAAGCCTTCCGCGCCCATGTCGCGCGCCAGACGACCGGGCGCACGGGCATCCTGATCTACGTCAGCCTCCTCGAGCACCGCGTCGTCGTCCTCGGTGACGAAGCCGTCGACCGCGCGCTCGGACCGGACGAGACCTGGGAGGCCGTCGTCGCCTGCGTGCTCGAGGGCATTCGCGGGGGCCGCGCGGCGGACGGCATCGTCCGGGCGATCGAGCGCTGCGGTGCGATGCTCAGTCATCCACTCCCGCGTGCCGATCACGACGCGGACGAGATCGTTCGCGGCCTGATTCTCACGGATTGAATCCATGTCGACCCTCACGACGACGCTGGCGGAGCCCGGACCGCTCGCTGCTCCGGCAGCGGCTGCGCGCAGCGCCGACCTGCGCGGGGCGTCCCAGCTGCGCCGCGATCTGCGCGCCATGCTCGGCGACGGCGTCGCCTTCAGCCTGATGGTCGGGATCGGCGAGTCGTACCTGCCGGCCTTCGCCCTGGCGCTGGGCCATGGCGACGTCGTCTCGGGCCTCGTCGCGACCGTCCCGATGCTGTTCGGCGCGCTGCTCCAGCTCGCCTCCCCCGCCGCCGTCGGGCTGCTCGCCTCCCATCGCCGCTGGATCGTCTTCTGCGCGAGCCTGCAGGCGCTCTGCTTCGTCCCCCTGGTCGTCTCGGCGCTCGCAGGCCAGATGGATCTCCTGCTCCTCTACGCGACCGCCTCCCTCTACTGGGGTCTCGGGATGTCGACGGGGCCGGCCTGGACGACCTGGGCGAGCTCGCTCGTTCCGAAGCGCCTGCGCCCGGCCTTCTTCGCGAATCGCGCCCGCGCATCGCAGGCCGCACTCGTGCTCGGGCTCGCCGTCGGCGGACTGGTCCTCCAGCTCGGGAAGGGGCAGGGGCGCGAATTCGAGGGCTACGCCCTCATCTTCGCGATCGCGCTGCTCGCCCGCGTCGTCTCCGCCGCCTTCCTCCGTTCCCAGCGCGAGCCGCGCACGCTGGAGGTCGGCGAGACCAGCATCTCCCCCGCGATCATCCGCCGCCACGTCCGCACCGGCGGCCACGGCCGGCTGCTCTTCTTCCTGCTCACCTTCCAGATGGGCGTGATGGTCGCCTCGCCCTACTTCACCCCGTTCATGCTGACCGAGCTCGAGCTCTCCTACTTCGAGTTCACCGTCCTCACCGCGACCGCCTTCGCCTCCCGCGTCTTCACGCTCCCCTTCCTCGGCCGCTGGGTCCGCCGCGCCGGGACGAAGAAGGTGCTCTCGCGCGCCGGCATCGCGATCTCGACCTTCCCGATCCTCTGGCTGGTGACGGACGATTTCGCCTGGCTCTTCCTGCTGCAGGTCGTCTCGGGGATCGGCTGGGCGGCGTTCGAGCTCGCCAGCCTGCTCTCGTTCTTCGAGCGCATCCCGCCGCGGGGCCAGACGAGCGTGCTCACCCTCTACAACCTCGCGAACGCGGCGGCGATCGTGCTCGGAAGCGCGCTCGGTGGCGGGCTGCTCCATGTCTTCGGGCCCGGCCCCGCCGGCTTCGTCGCGATCTTCGTCGTGTCGACCGTCGCCCGGGCGGGATTGCTCGGATTCCTGCGCCGGGTGCCGGACGTCGCGCATCCGGGCGAGGCGCCGCCGCTGCGGCCGCTGAGTGCGCGGCCCGGAACCGGCGCCGACCAGCGGCCGGTGCTGACCGATCAGGGCGAATTCCACCGCGACTGAGCCGGCGTGGGCCGCCCGGGCTGACGGTTTTTTCCGGAACCCGGTTAAGCTTCCGGCCCGGTGCCGCTCGTCATCGCGGCGCTCGCGAGGCCGTGAACGCGAAGCCGCCGGATCCGGGACTTCGCGCGATCGGCCCACGGATCGAGAACCATACGAAGGGGCCTGCGGGCCCATGGGAAGTCCAGTCATGGCGAATACGGCGAATCCGCCGAAGGGGAACGATTACGAAGGCGCCATCGATCGAGGCCTCGAGGGCGTGATCGCCTGCTCGAGCGCGATCAGCACGATCGACGGAACGACGCTCCTCTACCGCGGCTACACCATCGAGGATCTGGCCGAGAACGCGACCTTCGAAGAGGTGATCCACCTGCTCTGGTTCGGCGCGCTGCCGGACGCGGGCGAGCTCGAGAGCCTGCGCGGCCGCCTCGCGCGCAGCATGACGCTGCCCGACGAGATGCGCGTCTGGCTGCTCGGCCTGCCGAAGAAGGTCCATCCGATGGACTTCCTCTCGGCCGTCGTGGCCGGGCTGACGCTCCACGATCCCGAGTCCAACATCATCAACGAGACCGCGACGCTCGGGAAGGCCGTGCGTCTGACGGCGCGCATCGGTCTCATCATCGGCGCCTACGAGCAGGCCCGGAACGGCCGCTGGCCGCTCGAGGCGGATCCGACGAAGTCGATCTCCTGGAACATCCTGCGCGGCATCACGGGCAAGGCCCCGACCGCCTCGCAGGAGCGCGACTTCGACGTCTGCCTGATCCTGCACGCCGACCACGAGCTCAACGCCTCGGCCTTCTCGTCGCGGGTGACGGCGAGCACGCTCTCGGGGATCTACTCCTCGGTGCTCGCCGCGATCGGCACGCTGAAGGGCCCGCTGCACGGCGGCGCGAACGCCGCCGTCATGGCGATGCTGCGCCAGATCGGCTCCGAGGACCGGATCGACGCCTTCCTCGCGAACGCCTTCGCGAACGGCGACAAGATCATGGGCTTCGGCCACCGCGTCTACAAGAACGGCGATCCGCGCGCGAAGATCCTGCAGTCGATGAGCGAGCGGCTCACGAGCGAGATCGGCCGCCCCGAGTTCTACCGCATGAGCCAGAAGCTCGAGAAGCTCATGAGCGAGAAGAAGGGCCTGATCCCGAACGTCGACTTCTACTCGGCGACCGTCTACAACGCCCTCGGCATCCCGGACGACCTGTTCACGCCGATCTTCGCCGCGAGCCGCGTCGCCGGCTGGTGTGCCCACGTCATGGAGCAGTACGAGAACAACCGCATCTACCGGCCGCGAGCGCGCTACATCGGGCGCACCGACGCGCGCTACGTGCCGATCGAGAAGCGCTGAACGTTCGATCACCGTCCCGCTCGAGGAGCGCTCCACGCGCGATCGTCCGACTCGAACGCCCCGTTCGTCCAATCCGAGGCCCGGCCTCAGACGGCGGGGCGTTCCGAGTCGGACGGGACGCATTGCCCCCGCGTCGCGTTCGCCTAGCCTGCCTCCGGTTCAGCACCGGGGGGTGAAATGCAGGGCGAACATCCGCTGATCGGTTCCTGGAAGCTCGAGGCCTTCGAGCTCGAAATGAAGGACGGCCGCGTCCTCCATCCCTACGGCCAGGAGCTGGCGGGCTACCTCTTCTACAACGCCGATGGCTTCATGTCCGCCGCCTTCATGAACGCCGCCCGCGGCCAGATCCAGGGCGCCGATCTCGAAGCCGCGGCCAAGACCAGCACATACGATCAGTTCATGGCCTATACCGGGCCCTACGAGGTGACCGGTGACCGGATCCGGCATTTCGTCGAGGTCAGCTCCCTGGAAGTCTGGACGGGCACCGTCCAGGAGCGCTGGTTCAAGCTCGACGGCGATCGCCTCGAGCTGCTGACGCAATCCCTGACGGTGGGCAGCGACGCGCCGGTCGGCCGCCTCGTCTGGACCCGCACGAAGCACGCAGCCCCCGCCGCGTGACGTCGAGATCCGAGCCGATCGCGGTCGTCGGCATCGGCTGTCGCTATGCCGATGCCCGGGGGCCCGCCGAGTTCTACGAGATCGTGAAGAGCCGGCGCAATACGGTGCGCGATGCGCCGCAGCACCGGATCGAGCTCGGCTACGACATCGACCATTTCTACGATCCGCGGCCGCGGATCCCCGGCAAGATCTCGTCCAAGAAGGGCGGCTTCCTCGAGCATCCCGAGCTCTTCGATCCCGAAGCCTTCGGGATCGCGCCCCGCGACGCGCTCACGATGGAGCCGCAGCAGCGGCTGATGATCGAGGTGACCTGGGACGCGCTCGACGATGCCGGCATCCCGCCCGAGTCGATCCTCGGCGAGCGGGTCGCCGTCATTCTCGGCTACATGGCCGAGGACTATTCGCGCGAGCGCGCGGGGGTGCTCGGCGAGGCTGCCGTCTTTCGCGGCCACGACGTCTTCACCGTCGGCGGCATGTCCCACGCCGTCCTCTCCGGCCGCATCTCCTTCCTGCTCGGGGTCACCGGCCCGAGCCTGACCCTCGATACCGCCTGCTCCTCCTCCCTCTATGCCGCTCATCTCGCCTGCGAGAGCCTGCGCCGGGGTGAGTCGAAGCTCGCGATCACGGGGGGCGCGAATCTCTTCCTCTCGCCCGAGGGCAACATCGCGCTCTCGCGCAGCGGCATGCTCTCGATGTCCGGAGCGTGCAAGGCCTTCGACGCGGGCGCGGACGGATTCGTGCGCGCGGAGGGGGCGGGGGTCGTCGTGCTGCGTCCGCTCTCGGATGCGATCGCGGCGGGCAATCCCATCTACGCCGTGATCCGCGGCAGTGGCATCAGCGCCGACGGCCGGGACGGCGGCCACATGATGGCGCCCGGCCGCAAGGGCCAGGCCCAGGCCATGCGCGATGCCTACGCGATGGCCGGCGTCTCGCCCGCCGACGTGCATTATGTCGAGACCCACGGCACGGGCACGATGATCGGCGACCCCGTCGAGATCGGCGCCCTCGCCGACGTGATGGGCCCGGGCCGCTCGCCCGAGCGCCCGCTGCGCGTGGCCTCCATCAAGGGCAATCTCGGGCATACGGAGTCCGCCTCCGGCGTCGCCGGCCTGATCAACGCCTGCCTGGCGATCCGCCATCGCACGCTCCCGCCCCAGCTCCATTTCGAGACGCCGAATCCGATGATCCCCTGGGCCGAGATCCCGATCGTCGTGCAGCGCGAGCTCGAGCCCTGGCCCTATCCGGATCCGCCGCTGGTCGGCCTCAACTCCTTCGGCATCAGCGGAACCAACGCGCATTTCGTGCTCGAGGCGCCGCCCGAGCCCGTGCCGCTCGGCCGCGCCACCGGCGCCTCCGCGGATGCGGCTGAGCGCGCTGATGCTGCAGCGACCGTCGCTGCCGCGCCCGCCCGCCGCCCGTTCCTGCTGCCGATCACGGCGCACGATCCGAACGCGCTCCATGCAATGGCCGAGCAGATCCGCGCGCTCCTGGGACGCCGCCCCGATCTCGATCTCGGCGATCTGGCCTACACCCTCTCGCGTCGCCGCAGCCTGCGCCCCCATCGTCTCTGCCTCGTCGCGAGTGACGCTGGCGAAGCCTGCGAGGCCCTGGACGCCTACCTCGCCGGCGAGCCGAGCCCGTGCGTGCGGACCGGCGTCGCCGGAGCGGCCGGTGCCGCGAAGCTCGTCATGGTCTTTCCCGGCCAGGGCTCGCAGTGGCTCGGCATGGGCCGGCAGCTGCTCGAGAACGAGCCGGTCTTCGCCGAGGCGATCGATGCCCTCGACGCCGCCTATCGCACCCAGGTCGAGTGGTCGCTGCGCGCGGTGCTCGAAGGGCGCTGGGCCTTCGAAGGCGGGATCGATGCGGAGTGGACGCGGCGGCTCGACGTCCTGCAGCCGGTGCTCGTCGCCGTCGAGGTCGCGCTCGCGCGGCTCTGGCAGCATTACGGGATCGAGCCGGATCGGGTGCTCGGCCAGAGCATGGGCGAGATCGCGGCGGCCCATGTCGCGGGCGCGCTCTCGCTCGAATCGCTGGCGCGGATCGCCTGCCAGCGCGGCCTCGTCGTCGCGCAGGCGTCCGGTCGGGGCGCGATGGCCGTCGTCTCCCTCGGCCGCGAGGCCATTCAGCAGCGCCTCGCCGACTGGCCGGGGCGCGTCGAGATCGCGGGCGCCAACTCGCCGTCGACCACGATCCTCTCGGGCGACGGCCCGGCGGTCGCCGCGATGGTCGAGGCGCTCGAGGCCGAGGGCGTCTTCGCCCGGCGCCTCGAGGTCGACTTCGCCTCCCACTGCTTCCACATGGATCCGCTGATCGAGCCCTTCCGGCGGGCGATCGGCCGGGTCGAGGCCCGTGCCGCCGCGATCCCCTTCGACTCGACCGTCGACGGCGAGACGAAGCCCGGCGAGACGCTGGACGCCGACTACTGGCTCCGCAACCTGCGCGAGGCCGTCGCCTTCGACCGCGGTCTCGCGGCGGCGCTCGCGGCCGGTGGTGAGGTCTTCCTCGAGGTCTCGCCCCATCCCGCGCTGCCGCGGGCGATCGACGAGACCGCGCAGGCCCTCGGCCATTCGCCGCGTTATGTCGGCTCGCTCCGGCGCGCCGAGGACGAGCAGGCGAGCCTGCTCGTCTCCCTCGCCGAGCTCTTCGTGCGCGGCCGCCGGATCGATTGGGCGGCGCTGCATCCGGCGGGCCGTGTCGTCGATCTCCCCCTCTACGCCTATCAGCGCAGGCGCTACTTCTTCAGCGAGCGCAGCCGCATCGATACGTTCCGGCCGACCCATCCGCTGCTCGGCCCGCGCACCGACTCCTCCCTCGACCCGCGGCTCCACAGCTGGGACTTCCCGCTCGACGCCGACAGCGGGAGCCTGCTCGTCGAGCGCCGGGCGACGGATCGCGCCGGGGCGCCGAACGTCGTCGAGGCCGCGGCCTCGCTGGACCTCGAGCTGGCCCTCGCGGCGGCGGATGCGCTCTGGCCGGGCCGCGCGACGCGCGTCGCCGAGCTGGTCCACGCCCGCCCGATCGAGCTGATTTCGGCGAAGCGCCGCACGGTCCAGGTCGTGGTTCGCGAAGACGGCCGGGCCGGCGGCGAGCTGCGGATCTCGAGCCGGGCCTCGGCCACGGAGGCCTGGCTGCTGCACGCGACGGCGCGACTCCTGCCGGTGCCGGCAGCTGCCGCGGCCGCGGCGCCGCTCGTCCGCGACGGCAACGAGGGCCTCCCGATCGACGACTACTACGCCGCGCTCGAGCGCTGCGGCGTCGGTCCGGGGGCGAAGGGGCGCGTGCTGCGCGAGCTCGAGCGGATCCCGGCCGAGGCCGGCGCCGCCCCGCGCGCGCCGCGGGCGGTGGTCGGCAAGCTGATGCTCCCGCGCAGCATCGAGTCCGAGTGGTACGCCTATCATGCCCATCCCCTCCTGATCGACGCTGCCTTCCAGCTGGCGGGAGCGCTGTTCGAATCGGCTTCGGCCGTGCGCGTGCGCTCGGTCGGATCGATCGAGATCTCGGGCGGGATCGGGAGCGATTGTCTCTGTCGCGTCGTGCGTCGCGAGCAGGCGGCCGGATCGCCGGGGACGGATCGATCGATGGTCGCGGATCTCGATCTCTTCGACCGCAAGGGGGCGGCGATCGGGCGCATCGGCGGCCTTCGCCTCGAGGCGCTGCCGGCGCGGGTGGGGGCTGCGAGCGGCGACGCGAGCGAATGGCATCGCATCGAATGGGTCGCTGCCGATCTGGCGCTGCTCGAGGCGAAGCGCGACGTCGAGCGCTTCATCCTCGTCTCCGACTCCGAGTCGAACGCCGCCTGGCTCGCCGCCGAGCTCAACAAACACGGCGTCGAGACCCGCTTCTGCGAGAAGATCGAAGATCTCGAGCCCCTCGTCCGGATCCTGCGGGCGAACGGCGACGGCCGCTTCGGATTCCTGCTGCTCGCCTGGGGCGAGGCGTCCGCAGACGCGTCGGCGGAGCCCGCGTTCCAGCGCGAGTTCCGGGTCGGCCAATGGGCGATCGCGATCCGCGAACACGTCGCCGACGCCGCCCAGATCTGGATCGCGACCCGCGGTCTGCAGCCGCGCGCGGACGAGGCGGGCGGGGCGAAGCCGCTCGCGCCCCGCGTCGCGCGCGAGATCGACACCTTCGCGAGCTGCGCCGAGATGCAGCAATGCCGGCTCTTCGATGCGCGCAGCACCCTCGGCGACGCGGATTTCGCCTGGCTCGCAGCGCTCGTCGGTCGCGCCGGTCTCGAGCGGCAATTCCGGATGGCGAGCGAGGGTGCGCAGGTCCCGCGGCTCGTGCCGATCGACGCATCGGTCGAGGGCGCGTCCACCGGCGGTGCGAGGAACGGCACTGAATCGCCCACGGACCTCGGGGCGAGTGGCCGGGCGGCCCGCGCGCAAGCGGATGGGCGCGCCGGGCCGCGCGCGATCGCGGGCAAGCGCAACTTCCGGGCCGTGCAGACGGGGCTCGAGGGAGGCGCGGCGGTGGCCCTCGTCGCCTGCGGTGAGCGGGCACTCGCGCCGGACGAGGTGCGGGTCGAGGTGCGCGCGGCCTCATTGACGAGCTTCGACGTGCTCGCGGGTCTCGGCCTCGCGCTCGGGCGGCGCGAGGACGGGGTCGAGTCGGGGACGCGTGGCGAGGGCGCGGGGCTCGGGATCGATTATGCGGGCGTGGTGCTCGAGGTCGGGTCGCGCGTGGCGGATCTCGCAGCGGGCGACCGCGTCGTCGGGATCGCGGGCGCTGGGGGGCGCACCGGCGAAGGCGGCTTCGCGGGCGGTGCCGTCGCGCGGCGGATCGTGGCGCCGCGCCGGCGCGTCGCCGAGCTGCCCGAGCGGCTCGATTTCGCCTCGGCGGCGAGCCTCGCCTGGCCCGGTCTCGTCGCGCGCCACGTGCTGGTCGACGTGGCGCGGGTTCGTCCCGGCGAGAAGGTGCTCGTGGTGTCGGCCGGGGGGGGCGTCGGACTCTCGCTGGTCGAGCGCGCGCGGGCCCTCGGCGCCGAGGTCCATGCGACGGCCTGCACGCCGGCGCGCCGCGCGGCCCTCGCCGAGCAGGGGGCCACGCTCTTCGACGAGGTCGCGGGCGACGAACCGATCCGCTTCGACGTGATCATCGGCAGCGAGTCCGGTCCGATCGTGCACGCGCGGATCGCGGCGCTCGCGCCGGGGGGGCGTTATGTCGACCTCTGCCCGCGCGACCGCTTCGAGCGCGAGGAGCTCGGCGCGCTGCGCCTCGGCGCGAATCGCGCCGTCCTCGCCGTCGACGCGCTCTCGGCGCTCGAGGCCGACGGGCGGGGGATCGGCGGGCGGCTCGCGCAGATGATGGCCGAGCTGGGCGAGGGGACGCTCGAGACGATCGCCTACGAGCGCTTCCCCGTCGCAGAGACGGCGCGCGCCCTGCGCTTCATGACGCAGAACCGGCATACCGGCCGCGTCGTTCTCGACCTCTCGGCCGCGCCATCCGTCGTGGTCGAGGCGGCGCCCGTCGCGGCGGCCTCGCGCTTCGCGGGCCGCGCGATCGTCGTCAGCAGCGATGCCCGCTCGGGCCGCGGCGAGGCGATGCGCAGCGCGCTCGCCGAGCGGCTGCGCGCCGAGGGGGCGGCGGACGTCGTCGAGCGCGCGGGCGCGCACGCTGCAGCCGAGGCCATGCTCCGGGGCGCGGGCGCGAGCGTTCCCGTCGGCGCGGCGGCCGGTCCGCGCGAGCGCGAGACGCTCGCCGCCGACCTCTGGATCCACGTCGCCGACGAGGCGATCGACGGCCCCGACCGCCTTCGCCTCCGCCTCGCGGACGAGCGCTGTCCCGAGCGCGTGCTCGTCTCGCTCCGGGACGCGTTTGCCGGTGCGGTCGATCGCGACCGGGCCTGGGAGGCGCGGCTCTGGGTCGATCGCCTGCTGCTCGCCGGCGTTCCGGGCGATTCCGGCGATGGAAGCGGATCGGCCGGCCGGGTCACCGCGCTCAGCGTCCCGTCCGATGCGACGCCGGAGAGTGTCATTCGGGCGCTCGCGGACATCGGGTGCGGCGACGGTGGTAGCGACCAGCGGATCCTGCTGCCGGCGGCCGAGCAGATCGCGCGAGCCGAGCGCTCGCCTTCGCCGCTGCTCGAGCGGCTCGATGCCAGTGGCCGCCGGGCCGGCGGAGCGACCTTCGATCGCGCGGGCTTCCTGGCGCTGACCCTCCCCGAGCGCCGCGCGGCCCTCCTGCGCCATGTCCGCGAGGAGCTCGCCGGCGTGCTCGGCCTCGGCGCCGAACGCCGGGACGGGCTCGACCCGGCGCTGCGTCTCGATGCCCTCGGCCTCGATTCGTTGATGACGATGGAGCTCTTCATGGGCCTCGGTCGCGGCCTCGAGCTCCCGCTCGCGGCCGACTGGTTTGCGCCGGGCCCCACGCTCGCGGAGATCGCCCAGGTCCTCGTCCGCCGCCTCGAGGCGAGCCTCGCGGGAGGGGCGGCGTGACGCGAGCGAATGCCTCCCCGTCGGCCCCCGCGCACGCCCAGCCGCTTCCGTTGCCGCTCGCGTTCTCGGATCCGCGCGGCGTCGGGATCCCGGTGCTCTTCGTCCACGGCTTCGGCCACAACCGCGCCGTCTGGGGCAAGCTCGCGCGCTCGCTCCCCGAGCGCTTCCGCCCGATCTGCGTGGATCTGCGCGGCCACGCCGCGTCGCCGTGGTCGCCCGCCGGTGAATACGACCTGCCGTGTTATGCCGTCGACCTCGCCGCCCTCGTCGACGCGCTCGAGCTGCCCTGCCTCCACGTCGTCGCCCACTCCCTCGGCGGCAACGTCGCGACGCTCTTCGCGGCGGGTGCGGGGGCGAAGATCCTCTCGCTCACCCTCGTCGATACCGGCCCGTCCCTCGACGCATCGGGCTCGGACCACGTGCTCGAGGAGGTCGACGACGCGCTCCGCAGCTTCGGATCCGTCGCCGAATACCGCGCCTGGCTCGCCAGCGTGCATCCCGCCGGCGATGGAGAGCTGCTCGATCGCCTCGCGGAGGCGGGCGTCGTGCGCCGCCTCGACGGCCGATTCGAGCCGGCGCTCGATCCCGGCGTCCTCGGCGAAGGTGGCTCGCCCGAGTCCCTCGCGGAGACGACGCGCGCACTCTGGCGGGCGCTCGGCGCCCTCGAATGCCCGGTGCTCGTCGTGCGCGGCGGGCTGTCGGCGATCCTCTCGGAGAAGGTCGCGGACGAGATGGTCCGGCAGGTCCTGCGCGATGGCCGGCTCGTGACGCTCCCGCGCGCGGGCCACGGCGTCATGCTCGACGATCCGGAAGGGCTCGCGGCGGCGGTCGGCGGGTTTCTCGGGGAGCGGTGATCGGGGACTGCCGCGTTCGGGACGGGGCGCTTCCCGTGTTCAGGGCGCGGAGCGCGCAGCGCTCCGGCTCTGGCGCAGGCGAGGCGCCGCGGGGCGCACCCGGCTCCGCGCCGCCGCTTCCTTGAGGCGCACGTCCAGATAGGTCGATCGGTACCCCTGGTAGCGTGCGATCAGCTCGGGCTTGCACCAGTCCTGGCCCGTGATCCGTCCGCGACACAGTCGCGCGCCGCAGCCGCAATCGAATTCGTCGTAGTCGCAGCCGTCGCTCATGGCGTAGTCGAAGGTGATCTCTTCGCCCACGGCGATGTCGCGCATCGCGACGAGCGTGATCTGGCCGCGGATGCCGGCGTTGGGCTCGCAGCTGTGGTTGACCCAGTCGCCCGGGCCGGGCTTCGTCGAGACGAGGAAGGCGTCCTCGTCGACCTGGATGGTGAGGGGGCGAAGACTGGGGGGCAGCCGTTCGAAATCCTTGCGGGTGATGATGTCGCCGCCGAAGACGACGAGCAGCTGGCCTCGTGGGATCGGCTGCTCGGCGAAGACAGCCCGGCCACCCTTGTCTGCGATCTCCACGCCGCACAGGCCGGGGGCGAGGAACGAATTCAGCATTCAGTTGGCCGTCCGCCGGATCACTTGGGGAGCTCCGGCTCCGCGGAATTTCGGCGGTTTTCTAACTCCGACTCCGAGCGGCGTCAATGGGAAATTCGTCGGGCGCCGCTCAAGCGGGCCAGTAGCGCTTGCGCAGCTCGGCCTTGCGGAGCTTCCCGGTCGGAAGGCGCGGGAGGGTCTCGACGAAATCGACCGAGGTCGGGCATTTGTAGTGGGCGATCCGCTCCCGGGTGAACGCGATCAGCTCGGCCTCGAGGGCCGGGCCGGGGACGACGGTGTCGGCCGGGACGATGACCGCTTTGACCTGCTCGCCCATCTCGGGATGCGGGACGCCGATCACGGCGACGTCGGCCACGGCGGGGTGCATGACGAGCTCGTTCTCGACCTCCTGCGGGTAGATGTTGACGCCGCCGGAGATGATCATGTGGGACGCGCGATCGGTGAGGAAGAGGAAGCCCTCGGCATCGAGGTAGCCGATGTCGCCGAGGGAGCTCCAGCCCTTCGGGTTGAAGGCTTCGGCCGTCTTCTTCGGATCGTTGTGGTACTCGAAGCGGACGTCGGATTCGAACCAGATCTGGCCCGCCTCGCCGGGGGGAAGCTCGCTGCCCTGCTCGTCGAGGATGTGGAGCTTGCCGAGCAGCGGCTTGCCGACCGAGCCGGGATGGGCGAGCCATTCCTCGGCGCTGATGGCGCAGAAGCCGTTGCCTTCGCTGCCCGCATAATATTCTTCGACCACGTTGCCGAACCAGCCGATCATCTCGCGCTTGACGTCGATCGGGCAGGGCGCCGCCGCGTGGATCGCCTTCTGCAGGCTGGAGACGTCGAAGCGCCGGCGCTCGGCTTCGGGCAGCTTCAGCATGCGCACGAAATGGGTCGGGACGAACTGGGCGTGGGTCACGCGATGGCGTTCGATCAGGCCGAGGGCCTTCGCGGGATCGAAGCGCTCCATCAGGACGACGGTGCCGCCGAGGCGCTGCACGGAGGTCGACCAGCCCATCGGGGCGGCGTGGTAGAGGGGCGCGGGGCAGAGGTAGATGGAGTCGGCGCTGACGCCGTATTTGAACTGGAAGAGCAGCGTCAGGCCGCCCGAGGCCGCGCCGAAGGGGGCGCCGGAGAGCGGGGGCTTGATGCCCTTGGGCCGGCCCGTCGTTCCCGAGGAGTAGAACATGATGGCGCCCTCGGTCTCGTCTTCGAGGGGCTCGGGTGCGTGGCGGGCGAGGGCGTCTTCGTAGGCGGTGAAGCCGGGCGCGGTCCCGTCGAGCATGAGGCGCAGGCCGACGCGGCCCAGGTGCTTTCCCAGGCCGCCCGCGATGCCGGCGAGGGCGCCGGAGCTGACGAGCGCGGTGGCCTCGCAATCCTCGACGATGTAGCCGACCTCCTCGGGCTTGAGATGCCAGTTGATCGGGGTCGTGTAGAGCCCGGCGCGCTGGGCGCCCCAGACGATCTCGTAATAACGCGGATGATTCTCGAGCAGGACTGCGAGATGGTCGCCCGGCCGCAGCCCCGCCTCGCGCAGCACGCGGGCGACCTGCTTCGAGCGCCGGTCGAGCTCGCGGTAGGTGATGATCTCGCCGCTCTCGCCCATCACGACGGCGGGCTGGTCGCCGCGCTCTTCGACGTATGCGCCGGGTTCATGACGGGCCATGCTCTGCTCCTCTCGCGAGTCGGGTCGGGATCGTCCGGTTCTGCGTCTGCGCCGCGCCGGGTCGATCCCGGCGCAGCGGGAGAGTGTCCCCCGGACGCTCGGGCTGGCAAGCAGGGCCGGGTGGGAGGCGGCGGGCTCGGCTCATTTCCGGATGCGTCGGGCGATTCGGCCGGCCCGGTGCGGCTCGGCCGGCGCGGCTCGTCGCACGTCGAAAGGCCTGCGCTCAGCGTGGGCGCCGCGGGCCGAGCGCGGCGAGGAGCTGCTCGCCCACCCAGCTCCCGCGCGGCCGGATGCCGCGGACGCGGGGCGATTCGGGGACGCGGAGCACGGGCCAGCCGCGCCGCGTCGCCGCCGCGCGCATGCGGCGCGCGGGATTGACCGGGCGCGGATGGCCCACGAGATACATGAGCGCGACGTCCTCGCTCCCGTCGGCGTAGAAATAGCAGTCGGAGAGCGCGATGCCGTTCGCCTGCGCGAAGGCCTGCGCCGCCCTCGCCTTGCCGGCGGCCCAGAGCACGGGCCCGTCGACCTGGCCCGTCAGCCGGCCTTCGGCATCGACGACGAGGCGGTTGCAGAGCACGTCCTCGATTCCGAGCGCGGCGGCGACCGGGGAGGCCTGGAAGCTCGTCGCCGACGAGGCGAGCACGACGCGATGGCCGCGGATCTGATGGGCGGCGACGAGCTCGATGACGGGAAGCTGGAGCCGCCAGCGGATCTCCTGCTCGAAGAGCGCGTCGCCGAGGGTCTCGAGCTCGGCGAGGGAGCGGCCGGCGAGGGTGCCGAGGGAGAGCTCGAGGAATTCCTCGAAGCCGATGCGCCCGAGCAGGCCGTCGAGACCGAGCCGCAGGGTCTCGGCGACGACACCCGCATCGAGCTCGCCCTGGCGCAGGCGATGCTGGAGGAAGGCCGAGGCAGTGAAGCCGGCGACGAGCGTGCCGTCGAGGTCGAAGAAGGCGGCGACCTCGGGGCCGGGCGTGTCGTGCTCGATCTCGGCGATCGCGAGGACGTGGGGCAGCTCGGTCATGGCCTGCCCGCCGCGGCTGCGCCCCCCGATTCGACGCCGAGCAGCTCGACCTCGGCAAAGGCCTCCCGCAGACATTCGAGCAGCAGCGGGGCGTCGCGGACGGCGGCGGGGTCGTAGTGGATCGTCAGGGTGGCGGTGCCCGCGAGGGTGACGAACGTCGCCATCATCGCGGCGCCCGGGAGCGGGCCGATGCCGAGCATGCGCTCGACGCGTGTGCCGGCGAAGAAGATCGGGTCCCGGGGCCCGGGGACGTTGCTCGCCTGGACGTCCGGGGGGCGCAAAACGGAGACGACGCGTGAAGAGAGGCTCGCGGGCAGCGCGACCAGCCAGGGCGCCGTCCACTCGGCGTAGTCGATGCCCCGCTCGGCGCGGATCTGGCGCATCTGCTCGGCGATCGCCTTCATGCGGGCGGCGGCGTCGCGTTCGGCCAGGGGGGCGGCGAGCACGGCGGCGACGAAGCGGTTGCCGCCCTCCTCGTCGCCGGGCCGGCGCGTGCTGATCGGGAGGCCGAGGGGCAGCGCCTCGACGGGCATGAAGAGCGCTTCGTGGTAGCGGGCGAGGGCGCCGCAGAGGCCGGCGAGATAGGCGTCGTTCAGGGTGCCGCCGGCGCCCTTCGCGGCGGCCTTGAGGCGGGGCAGCGAGAGATCGAGCCAGAGCAGGCGGCGCCGCCGGCTGCGACCGGCGAGCAGCGGCGACGCCGGCGCTCCCGAATCGAGCACGCGCAGTGCGGAGCTCGCGTGGTCGACGACGTCTTCGAGCACCTCCTCGAGCGCCCCGCGCGGATCGCCGAGCAGGCGATCGCCGAGGTTCGCGAGGGTGTGGACCCATTTCGAAGCGAGATCGATCGCGTGGCCGGCGACGCGGCCGAGCTCCTCGGTCGCGAGCTCGTCGGGGGTCGCGTCGTCGCAGAGCGGCAGGGGCGGCATCGGGCGGCGCGGGGCGTCGCGTTCGAGATCGAAGAGATGGGCGTGGATCTGGATGCCGCCGACGCCGTCCGAGAGGGCATGGCTGATCTTGAAGACGAGTGCCGCGCGGCCGCCTTCGAGCCCTTCGAAGAAGGTCGCCGTCCAGAGCGGCCTCGACGCGTCGAGGGGCGTCATCAGCTCGGGCTCGAGCCAGGCGACGATGTCCGCGACGGTGGCGCCGGGGGCGAGCCTCGCGCGGCGCAGGTGATAGGCGAGATCGAAGTCGGGATCCGTCGTCCAGCAGGCCGGGCCGAAGCCGGCGGTCGGCTCGACGACCCGCTGGCGCAGGCGCAGGTACTCGCGGCTCGCGCGCTCGAACGTCTCTTCGATCCGGTCCCACTCCGGCGTGCCGTCCAGCAGGAAGATCGCCGCCATCGTCGGCCGCTTGACCGGATCGCGCTCGCTCCGGAAGAGGAGCTCGTCGAGGGGCGACATCGGTTCGTGGCTGCGGGGGGCGTGCGACATCGCGATGCTAGGCCTTCTTTGCGCCGCTCCCTGGCGAGGGCGACCGGGACAGGAACGCGTCGATCTTCTGGCGGTACTCGGGGCCGGTCAGCAGGAGGGTCTGGGCGAGGCGATCGACGTCTCGGGCCGTGCGGCGATCGCCGTGCTCGGCGGCGTCGACCGCGAGCTTCGCGAGGCCGACGGCCTCGCGCGGAAACGAGGCGAGCCGTTCGCAGAAGGCGCGCGCCCGGGCCGGGAATTCGGCCGCGGGGTACACGGCCTGGACGAGGCCCATCGCCAGGGCCTGCCGGGCGTCGACCGACTCGCAGGCCATCGCGAGCCATTTCGCCCAGGGTGCGCCGACGATGCGGGTCAGCCGGCTGATCCCGCCCGAGCCCGGCAGCACGCCGAGATTCGAGATCTCGGGCAGGCCGAACTTCACGCCCTCGGCGGCGAGCCGGAAATCGCAGGAGGCCGCGAGCTCGATGCCGACACCGAGGCAGCTGCCCTGGGCCGCCAGCACGACGGGCTTCTCCACCGTCTCGAGGAAGTCGAAGAAATCGTGGAGCGCCCGGCGGCGGTACTGGCGGCGCATGTTCGAGCCGCGGAAGACGCCGTCGGTCCCCACGCCCATGTCCGGGTCCATCGTGCTGATGTCGACGCCGGCGGTGAAGTAGCGGCCCTCGGCGGTGATCAGGAGCACCCGATGGCGATCGTCGTTCGCGAGGTCGTGGCCCGCCTGCTCGAGCAGCTCGAGCATCGGGAGCGTCACGGCGTTCAGCTTCGCGTCCCGCGTGAACGTGATCGTGATGATGCCCCCCGAGTCCTCGCGGCGGGCGTCCTGCGTCGTGGTCAAGCGCTTCTCCCGGGCGGCGCCGCGCCGGCGACCGGTCCGGCGGGCATTCGAAGGGGTTGGAAATCGGCCTCGAGTCCGAGGCCATCGCGAGCATAATGCCGGTGGTCCCGGGCCGAAACCGAAGCGAGACGATCGGGCGCGAAGAGTCGGGCAAGAAGCGCACGGGAACGAGAAGGGAACGGCTCGAGGCCCGGACATCGAGGGCCTCTGGCGGGGCGAGCGCGGCGCGGGTTGCGGCTCGCGCGGGCGCTCCATAGGATCCGCCGACGCCGGGAGCCGGCTCGCCGCCCGGTCCCGATCGGGGTCCGGTGCGACGCGGCCCGCAGCGAAGGGTGCGTCGCGGTCACGCCTGCTCGCGGTCCCCGACTGCGCTCGGCGACCGGCCCGATCTGCTTCGCGCCCGGATCCTGCAGCGCGCGCACGTTGCGCCAAGGAGTGCTCATTTTGGAGGGAGCGTCCGAGGGACGATCGAAGACGCGCCAGGGCGCCGAGGCGCCGCCGCGCGCCACCGAGGCCGCCGATCTCGCCCACGGCGCGACCTTCTGGGAGCTGCTCTCGCACCGCGCCGAGCGGACGCCCGATCGCCTGATGTACGCCGACGGCCAGGGCCGCCGCATCACCTTCGCGGGCTTCCGCGATCGCTGCGAGCGGGTCGCGGCGGGGCTCTTCGCGATGGGCGTGCGCGAGGGAAGCCGCGTCAGCTGGCAGCTGCCCACCCGCATCGACACGGTCCTGCTCTCGGTCGCGCTCTCGCGCCTCGGCGCCGTCCAGAATCCGATCATCGCGCTCTACCGCGAGCGCGAAGTCGGTTCGCTGCTGCGGCAGACCGGAGCGGAGCTCTACGCCGTCGTCTCGGAGTGGCGGAGCTTCGGCTACGGGCAGATGGCGGAGAAGCTGCAGGCCGAGATCGAGCCGCGCTTCGAGATCCTGCGGGTCGACGAAGGCCTGCCCGACGGCGATCCGAAAGGGCTGCCCCCCGCCCCGGCCGCGGGCGACGTCGTGCGCTGGCTCTACTCCACCTCGGGAACGACCTCGGCGCCGAAGGTCGTGCTGCACACCGACGGCTCGCTGATCGCCGGCGGCACCGGCCTCGCCGAGGCGATCCGACCCGAAGCGGGCGACATCGGCTCGATCGTCTTTCCCTACGCGCACATCGGCGGCCCGGACTATCTCGTGATGCAGCTGCGCTACGGCATGCCGGTCGTCCTGCTCGACGCCTTCGCGATCCCCGAATCCCTCGAGACCTTCCGCAAGGTCGGCGTCACGATCACCGGCGGCAGCACCGCCCACTACCAGATGCTGCTCGCCGAGCAGCGCAAGCAGAACACGGAAGCCGAGGCCGCGGGCCGCGCGCCCGCGAAGATCGTGCCTTCGCTCCGGCGGCTCTCGGGCGGCGGTGCGCCGATGCCGGCGGAGGTCTACTGGCAGGTCCGGGAGACGCTCGAGACGCAGATCCTGCACGGCTACGGCATGACCGAATGCCCGATGATCACGAGCGGCCGCTTCGACGATGCGGACGAGCAGCTCGCGAACACCGAAGGGCCGCCGATTCTCGGCTGCGAGATCCGGATCGAGGACGGCGAGGGCAACGCGCTGCCCGCCGGCGTCGATGGCGACGTGCTCGTTCGCGGGGCGATGGTCGCGCAGGGCTACCTCGATCCGCAGCTCTCGCGCGAGTCGTTTCGCGCGGACGGCTTCTTCAAGACCGGCGACCGCGGGCATCTGCGCGCCGACGGCCATCTGAAGCTGACCGGCCGCAGCAAGGACATGATCATCCGCAAGGGCGAGAACATCAGCCCCGGCGAGATCGAGGACGTCCTGATGAAGCATCCGCGGGTCGCGGCGGTCGCCGTCGTCGGCCTGCCCGATGCGGCCCGGGGCGAGCGCGTCTGCGCCGTCGTCGAGATGCGCCCGGGCCAGGCGCCGCTCGCCTTCGAAGAGCTCCAGTCACTCTGCCGATCGGCGGGCCTGATGACGCAGAAGATCCCCGAGCAGCTCGAGGTCGTCGACGCGCTGCCCCGCAACCCGACGATGAAGATCCTGAAGCACGAGCTCGTCGCCCGCTTCAAGAACACCGCGCCGAGGAGCGCCTGAAGATGCGCTTCATGTTCCAGTATCCCGAGACCCACGGCGCGGACCGCGACCTGCTCGAGGCCGGCGGCATCGGCGAGCTCGCCGTCGCCGCCGAGCGCGCGGGCTTCGAAGGCTTCGCGCTGACCGAGCATCCCGCGCCCAACGCGAAATGGCTCGCGGCCGGGGGCCATCAGACCCTCGATCCCTTCGTCGCCCTCGGCGGCGCCGCGACGGTGACCTCGAAGATCCAGCTGCTGACCTATCTCGCGGTGCTCCCCTATCGCAACCCGCTGCTGCTCGCGAAGGCAGCGACGACGGTCGACCGCCTCTCGAACGGACGCTTCATCCTGGGCGTCGGGACGGGCTATCTGAAGGCCGAGTACGCGGCCCTCGGCGTCGACTTCGAGGAGCGCCTCGCGCTCTTCGACGAGGCGCTCGAGGTGTTGCCGCTGCATTGGAGCGGCGAGCCCTTCGACTACGTCGGCCGGCATTTCCAGGCGAAGGGCATCCAGGCGATGCCGAAGCCGCTCCGCAACCCGATCCCGATCTGGATCGGCGGCAACTCGAAGGCCTCGCGCCGGCGCGTCGCCGAGCGCGCCCAGGGCTGGATGCCGATGATCGCCCCCGACGAGGTCGGCGATGCGCTCTTCAAGACCGTGCGGACGCCGCCGCCGGGCTCGCCCGAGAATACGAAGGCGCAGATCGCCGAGATCCGGCGGGACGCGGGCGCGCGCGGGGCCGGGCTCGATTTCGTGATGGTCTACCTCGACGGCTCGATCGCCGATCCGCGCCGCGAGGCCGATCGCCATCGCGAGGCCTTCGCGCGCCTCGCCGAGGTCGGCTTCACCTGGATCGTGATCAACCGCCCGACTGCGGGTCGCAGCGAGATGCTCGACTTCCTGGCGGCTTTCGGCGAAACCTATCTGCCGACCTGAAGCCGCCTCGACCGGAGCGACCGCGCGGCCGCATTCCCCGAAAGGACCTCATCCATGACCCGTGCCTACTCCATCACCGCCGAGGCGATCGCCGCCGAACGCGCCCGCGTCAACGACGACGTCGACCGGATCGACATCACCCGCGTGATCGGCCTCGATACGCTCGAGCTGCCGGCGGTCGGGCCCCGGGACGTCCGGCTGCGCATCCTCGCGGTCTCGGCCGAGCACAACCTGACCCACGCGGCGACGGCCGATACGGTCAACATCGCGGAGCTGCGCGGCGGCAAGATCTATCCCGGCAACTCCGCCGTCGGCGAGGTCGTCGAGGTCGGCCGCGACGTCGTTCGCTTCAAGCCCGGCGACATCGTGCTCACCCACTGCAACGGCGAGCCCGATGCCCACGGCTATCCGCTTCGCATCTGGGCCTACGACCAGCCCGAGTCGGTCGGCTGGTACGCCGAGGAGGCCGTCGTCGGCGACTGGCAGATCGTGCCTGCGCCGCTCGCCTGCGGCCTCGATCTCTGGGAGATCGCCGCGCTGCCCCTGCGCGCGCCGACCGCCTATCACCTCTGGCGCCGGGCCGAGGGCATGTTCCGCGTCAAGGTCTCGGAGGAGCGCCTCGCGACGCTGAACGTGCTCGCCTTCGGCGGCGGTGTCTCCGAGCTCTTCCTGATGCTCGCGAAGCACCGCGGCCACAACGCGTTCTTCTGTTCGGGCAGCCCGGAGCGCCGCAAGGCGCTCGAGGCGCAGGGCATCGTCGGCATCGACCAGAAGCGCTTCAACCGCTTCGCCGGCCGGGACGACGTGAAGGCCTTCGGCGCCGAGGTGAAGAAGCTGACCGGGGGGCAGGGCATGCATCTCGTCTGCGATCTGCTGCGGGGGCCCGTCTTCGAGGCGGGCATCGTCGCCGCCGCGCGCGAGGGCGTCAACGTCTCCGCCGGCTGGCAGCTCGGCACGATGGTGAAATACAACTCCGCCGGCGCCTCGACCAAGCAGCTCACCCTCGACCACACCCACTACGACACGATCCCCGCCATCGAGGCGGCGACCTCGCTCTACGGCCGCGTCTTCAAGCCGACGATCCACCGCGAGATCTATCCCTTCGAGGACCTGCCGCGGGCGATCGCGGAGATGCAGGCGAACACGCAGACGGGCATCCCGATCATCCGCGTCGCGAAGGACATGCCCGCTTCGGTGAAGGCGCTGGTGCGTTAGTTGGCGCCGGGCGCCGTCGATCCGCTCTTCGACTTCACGGGCAAGATCGTGCTCGTGACGGGCGGCAGCCGCGGGCTCGGGCGCGAGATGGTGATGGCCTTCGCCGAGCGCGGCGCCGACGTCGTCGTCGCGAGCCGCAAGCAAGAGGCCTGCGAGGCGGTCGCCGAGGCCGTTCGCGGGCTCGGGCGGCGGGCGCTCGCCGTCTCCGTTCATGCCGGCCGCTGGGATTCGATCGATGCGCTGATCGAGACCGTCTACCGGGAATTCGGGCGGATCGACGTGCTCGTCAACAACGCGGGCAGCGGGCCCGCGATGCGGAGCCACGAGGTGAGCGAGGCGCTCTTCGACAGCGTCGTCGGGCTCAACTTCAAGGGGCCGTTCCGGCTCGCGAGCCAGGTGGCGCAGCGGATGGCCGAGGGCGAGGGGGGCGTGATCGTCAACGTCTCGTCGTCGGGTTCGTTGATGGCGGTGCCGGGTGTGGTGCCCTACGCGAGCGCGAAGGCGGCGCTCAATGCGATGGGGCATTCGCTCGCGGCGGAGTACGGGCCGAAGGTGCGCGTGAATACGCTCTGCCCGGGGCCCTTTCTCACCGACATCGCCCGGGCCTGGACCGAAGAAGCGCGCGAGCGCATGCCCAACGCGCTCCGGCGCGCGGGCCAGCCCCACGAAATCGTCACCGCCGCGCTCTATCTCGCGAGCCCCGCATCGAGCTATACGACGGGCACCCTCGTGCGCGTCGATGGCGGTATCGTCTGAGCCGCGCCGCCCGCCCGCCGGAAGGGCTGCCGGATGGGCCGCGCCGGGCACGGCCCGTCGGCGCAGGGAGCATTTCGATGCGGTTTTCGGGCTTCATCCCGGCATTTCCCGGGTCGATAGGCTGGGGATGACCCGCAAGCGCATCACCTTCGTCCAGGTCGGAAACTACGCCGAAGCCTACGAGCGCTTTCGCGCCGGCGGCGGCGAGGATTTCTTCGCCCAGCGCTACAGCGTCGACTTCGTCGCCGCCCTCGCCGGGCGCCCGGACGTCGAGCAGATCACGCAGCTCTGCATCTCCGCGGAGGTCCCCGAGCAGCGCCTCGACAACGGCATCCGCCAGATCGGGCTCCTCTACCGCGGCCCCGACGGCAAGGCCCGGACGCGTGAGCTCTGCGACCTCGTCTTCGCCTCGAAGCCGACCCACCTGATCGTGAACAGCCCCATCACCGCGCTGATCCGCCGGGCCCGCAAGGCCGGGATCGACGTCTTCCCGCTGCTCGCCGACAGCTTCCGCGTCCCCGGCATCAAGGCGCGCATCCGGTATGCCCTGCTCGCCCACGAGCTGAAGCATCCCGCGATCCGCGTCGTCACGAACCGCAATCTCAACGCCTCGCGCGATCTCGAACGGATCGGCGTTCCGCCGGGCAAGATCGTGCCCTTCGACTGGCCGCCGGTCGTCAAGCCGAGCGATTTCCCGGTGAAGACGGGAGCGGCGGATCCGGCTGCGCCGCGGCTCGTCTACGTCGGACAGGTGCGGGTCGAGAAGGGGGTCGGCGATCTCGTCGACGCGGTCGCGGCCCTGAAGCGCGCGGGCCGCGAGCCCCGGCTCACGATCGTCGGCGCGGGGGAGATCGAGCGCTTCCAGCGCCAGGCGCGCGACGCCGGCGTCGAGGGGAACGTCGTCTTCGCGGGCAAGCTGATCCATCCGGAGGTCCTGCGCACGATGCACGAAGGCGACGTCGTGCTCGTGCCGAGCCGCCACGAATATCCGGAGGGCATGCCCAACGTGATCTACGAGGGCCTCTGTTCGCGGACGCCACTCGTCGTCTCGGATCATCCGATGTTCGGGACCCGCGTGCGCAACGGCGAGGATTGCCTCGTCTTCCCGGCCGGAAACGTCGCGGCGATCGTCGCCTCGATCGAGCGCCTGCTGGACGATCCGGCCTACTACGCGACGCTCTCGGCCCACGCGGAAGAGGTCTGCGCCCGGTACATGATCGGAGCGCCCTGGGGCGAGCTGATCGAGCACTGGCTCGGCGGGACCGCCGCCGACCAGGCCTGGCTCGACGACCGCGCCCTCGACTCGCCGCGTTTCCGTTAGGCGAGGCGGACGCCACGTGACCAGCGAGCCGACGAGCGACGCAGCCGCGGGGGCATCGCCGCGCTCCCTCGGTGCCCGCGCCGGGACGGCGGCGATCTGGTCGTTCGCGGGCTTCGGCGCCTCGCAGGCGATCCGCCTCGCGAGCAACCTGGTCCTGACGCGCCTGCTCTTTCCCGAAGCCTTCGGCCTGATGGCGATCGCGGGCGTGCTGATGCAGGGCCTGATGCTCTTCTCCGACATCGGGATCGGCCCTTCGATCATCCAGAACGAGAAGGGCGAGGACCGCCGCTTCCTCGATACCGCCTTCACGATGCAGGTCCTGCGCGGCGTCGTGCTGACGCTCCTCTCGACCCTGCTCGCCTGGCCCTTCGCGCGCTTCTACGACGAGCCGCGGCTCTTCGCGATCGTCGTCGTCGTCGGGGCGAGCTCGCTCGTCCAGGGCTTCAACTCGACCAAGGTCTTCACCGTGGGCCGGCGCCTCGACCTGAAGCGCCTCACGCTTCTCGAGCTCGCGAGCCAGATCCTCGGTGCAGCGGCGATGATCGTCTGGGCCCTCGTTTCGCCGACCTACTGGGCGCTGGCGGCGGGCGGGCTCGTGACACCCCTCGCGAAGATGGTGCTCGGCCACGTCGCGATTCCCGGGCCGCGCGACGGCTTCGCCTGGCACGCACCCTCCGCGCGGGCGCTCGCGAGCTTCGGCCGCTGGATCTTCGTCAGCACGATGATGACGTTCTTCGCCGGCCAGTCCGATCGGTTGATCTTCGCGAAGCTCGTCCCGCTCGAGCTGCTCGGCGTCTACAGCACGGCGGCGATGCTCGCGATGATGCCGCCCACGCTCTTCGGCGTGATCGAGCGGCGCGTCGTCTTCCCCGTCTACAGCGCGGTCCACCGCGAGGGCCGCCCGCTCGCGCCGGCGTTCCTGCGGCTGCGGAGCGCGTTCCTCGCTGGCGGCGGGGTGCTCTGTGCGGCGCTGATCGCGGGGGGGCCGGCCCTGATCGAGCTGCTCTACGACGATCGCTACCGCGAGGCCGGCTGGATGGTCCAGGCGCTGACGCTCGGGACCTGGCTGAACCTGCTGGAGATGACCTACGGCGCCGCCCATCTCGCGACGGGCCGCGCGCAATGGGTCGCTGCCGCGTCCTTCGCCAAGGTCGCCGGGATCGTCGCGGGAGTGGTGATCGGGCATCGGCTCGCGGGCTTCGAGGGCGCGGTGCTCGGATTCTCCCTCTCGGAGGCGGCGCGCTACGCGGTGCTCGCGGTCGGCGGCCGCCGGATGGGGCTGCCCGGGCTGGGCCAGGATCTGCTCTATACCGGCTGGATCGGCGCGACGGCCCTCGCTGCGCATTGGGCGGGGGCCGAGGCGCGGGCGCGGGGGCTCGGGGATCTGGGGACTCTGGCCCTGATCGGGACTCCGATCGCCCTCGGCTGGGCACCCATTCTTCTCCGGACGCTGGCCCCGGCGCTCGCTCGGATCCGGGCGGGCGCGCGCAGCTGATCTCGGATCAAGCGCGCCCGAACGGCTGCCGAGAAGCCTCCGAGCGGTAGAGTTCGCCGCGCGTGCCGACAGGTCCGGGCGACGCGCGAGGAAAGGGAACATGAAGCGGAAAGTGGCGGTCATCACGGGCATCACCGGGCAGGACGGCTCCTACCTGGCGGAGCTGCTCCTCCAGAAGGGCTACGACGTCCACGGCATCGCCCGCCGGACCTCGATGTTCAATCGCAGTCGCATCGAAGACGCCCGCGAAGAGGCCGTGCGCAAGGGCCAGGTCTACGAGCTCGAATACGGCGACCTCGGCGATTCGAGCAGCCTGAACCGCATCCTCGCGAAGACCCGCCCCGACGAGGTCTACAACCTCGCGGCCCAGTCCCACGTCGCCGTCTCCTTCCAGCAGCCCGAGTACACCTGCGACGTCGACGGCAACGGCGTGCTCCGCCTGCTCGAGAGCATCCGCTCGAACCAGCTGGATGCGCGCTTCTACCAGGCCTCGACCTCCGAGCTCTATGGCAAGGTCCACGAGACCCCGCAGAACGAAGAGACGCCCTTCCATCCGCGCTCGCCCTACGCGGTCGCGAAGCTCTACGGCTACTGGATCGTGCGCAACTACCGCGAGTCCTACGGGATGCACGCGAGCAACGGCATCCTCTTCAATCACGAATCCGAACGTCGCGGCGAGAACTTCGTGACCCGCAAGGTCACCCTCGGCCTCGCCCGCGTGAAGCTCGGCCGCCAGCAGAAGCTCTCCCTCGGCAACATCGATGCGAAGCGGGATTGGGGCCATGCGCGGGACTACGTCGAGGCGATGTGGCTGATGCTGCAGCAGCCCGAGGCCGACGACTACGTGATCGCGACGGGTGAGACCCACAGCGTGCGCGAGTTCATCGAGCGGGCCGCGCCCGTCGCCGGGATGGAGATCGAATGGGAGGGGAGCGGTGCCGACGAGGTCGGCCGCGACCGGAAGACGGGCCAGATCGTCGTCGACATCGATCCCGCCTTCTACCGCCCGGCCGAGGTCGACCTGCTCCACGGCGATCCGCGCAAGGCTCGCGAGAAGCTCGGCTGGAAACCGCGCATCACCTTCGGTGCCCTCGCCGAGCTGATGATGAAGGCGGATCTCGAGCTCGTCTCGCAGGGGCGATGAAGCACGCAGCATCTCGCGGGCGGCGGGCTCCTCGCGTAGTCTCGCGGCGTCTGCGGGAATGAAGCCGATGGGGTTCGGGCCGAGATGAAGATCACGTTCGTCCTCGAGATCGCGGACATGTCGGGCGGGGCCAAGGTGATCGCGCTCTACGCGGATCGCCTGAAGAAGCGGGGCCACGACGTCTTCGTCGTCTCCTCCGGAACGCCGCCGCCGAAGCTGCGTGCCCGCCTGCGGACCCTGCTTCGCAAGGGCCGGTGGCTGCCCACGATTCGCGAGCGGCCGAGCCATTTCGATCACGTCGACGTCCCGCACCGCATGCTCGAGCGCCATCGCCCCGTGCGCGACGCCGACGTGCCGGATGCCGACGTCGTCGTCGCGACCTTCTGGAGCACGGCCGAGCCCGTCTTCCGGCTCTCGCGCAGCAAGGGCGCGAAGGCCTACTACATGCAGGACTACGGCGCGCCCGGCATGGAGCTCGAGGATCTGATCCCGACCTGGAAGCTCCCGATGCACATCATCACCCTCGCCGAATGGCTGGGCGAGCTGGTCGAGCAGCACGGCGGGACCAAGCCCGTCACGGTCGTGCGCTGCTCGGTCGAGACCGAGTTCTTCTTCGCCGAGCCGCGCGGCAAGCAGCCCGTTCCGACCGTCGGCTTCCTCTACCGCGAGAGCTACATCAAGGGCTACGACATCGTGCTCGACGCCTTCGTCCGTGCCCGGCGCGAGGTGCCGAATCTGCGCCTCGTGACCTACGGTGCGCGGCAGCCGGCGCAGACGATGCCCGAAGGCATGGAGTTCCATCTCCAGCCCGCGACCCGGGATCTGCGGCATCTCTATTCGGCCTGCGATGCCTGGCTCTTCGCGAGCCGGCGCGAGGGCTTCGGCCTTCCGCCGCTCGAAGCGATGGCCTGCCGGACACCGGTGATCGGGACGCCCGCCGGCGTCGTCCCCGAGCTGATCCGGATGAACGGCGGCGGCGTCGTCGTCCCGCCCGAGGATCCCGAGGCCATGGCTCGCGAGATCGTCCGCTTCGCGCAGATGAGCGAGGCCGAGTGGAAGCAGTACTCCGACCGCGCCTTCGCGACGGTCGAGGGGTACACCTGGGACGACGCCGTCGACCGGTTCGAGGCGGCGATGTTCAAGACCGTCGAGCTCGATCGCGCGCGCTCGTCGCGCTGAAGCGCGCAGCCGCCCGCGGCCGCGAATTCGATCCCCGAAAGACGACCGCCCGCCCAGGCTGCGCTCTCGCGCACCCGGGCGGGCGGTGGGTGGGTCGGATCGATCCCGACCCGTCCGACTACTCGAGGAAGATCGGCGCCGGCAGCGGGTTGTTGGTGCCCGTCCGCGTCGTGCAGGTCCCGCCCTCGAGCCGGATCTGCGCGGGCAGCTTCGAGTAGTTGCCGAGGCGATCGGACGGCGCGCCGATGTTCGGGAACGCGCCGCTCTCCTCGCACCACCACGGCGGCGCTTCCGTCCGGTAGAGCGACGCCGGGAAGTCGAAGTTCGACCAGCCGGGGTTCGGATCGTTGCGGATGTGGTTCTCGTACTGCGTCGTGCGCACCTGCTGGCCGCTCGTCTCGAACAGGATCTCGCGGCGGGCGACGTTGTGGGTCACCCAGGTGTCCTGATGGCGATGGGTCGCGTCCGCCGACTCGTCGATCGCACGGCCCGTCATCTGCGGGCTGCCCATCAGCTCGTTGACGTGGTTCCCGATCACCGTGATGAAGCGGTGGATGTGGGAGCCCGTGTCCTCGCCGCCGAGGCGACCGCGCTGGTAGCCGCCGACACGATTGCCGACGCCGCGGAGCCGGTTGCGGTAGAAGGTGTTGTTGTAGCCCTGGCCGTCGCGATGCGAGTCCCATTGCATCATGCAGTCGACGTCGTTGCCTTCGGCGAGGGTGGCCGTCGTACCCTGGCCGTGCAGGAAGACGTGGCGCTCGCATTCGACCGAGCTGTCGGCCTGCATGAAGTTGTAGGCGATCACGTTGCCGGATCCGCCCTGGGAGTTCGGGCCCGAGGGCGACTGGGTCAAGGTGTTGTTCTCGAAGACGTTGTCGGCCGTGCCCTGGTTGAAGTAGATCGCACCCTTGTTCCACTGGCAGGTCACACCGCCATCGGTGCACTGGTTGATGCCCATGTCGTTGCCGCGGAAGACCGTGCGGACCGTGTCCTTGAGACCGATGTGGCTGTTGCCGCCGTTGCCGAAGATCGAGTCGGTGACCCAGCACTCGTAGCAGTCTTCCATCTCGACGTAGGAGCGGTACTGCTCGACACGGGTCCAGTTGGCGTGTTCGAAGCGCACGTTCTCGATGCCGACGTTGCGCAGGTACTGGCCGGTCATCGGTTCGACGAACTGGCCGCCCTGGGTGAAGGGCGAGGGCAGCCCGCGGTCGATCCGGATCTGATTGGACGAGAGCCCCGAGCACTGCGAGCCGCCCGTCGCGCCGACGCAGACGAGCTTCGCGGCGTACTGGTTCTTCGCCTGCACGTGCCAATCGGGCTCGGTGTTCGCCGTCATGCGGACCCAGCCGCCGACGGTCATTCCGCTCGTGTTGGCGACCGTGAGGACCTGGGTTCCCGTCGTGAAGCCGGCGGTCCAGCCGCGCGGATTGCCGTAGGGCTCGTTCGCAGGGAAGGCGGGGATGATGACGTTCAGCAT
This sequence comes from Myxococcota bacterium, assembly GCA_041389425.1. GTDB lineage: Bacteria > Myxococcota_A > UBA9160 > UBA9160 > UBA4427 > UBA4427. The sequence continues at coordinate 75,283 of JAWKRX010000007.1, read as the reverse complement.
CTCCCGGTCGAGTTCCTGGAACTCGAGGATCGAGGTCGTTCGGCTCGCGCCGCGCAGCACGACGTTCGAGCGCCGCAGGAAGAGCGTTCCGGGGACGCGGAAGCGGCAGTTGGCCGGCAGCATGAGGACCGTGTTCGGGGTCGCCGCGTCGAAGCGCGCCTGGAGCGCGGCGCCGTCGCCGCCGTTGCACGGGATGTCGACGCGGGTCCAGCTGGAGGTGTCGAGGGGGAGGTTGTCCATGGGATGCCAGTCCGGCACTCGCGAGACCGGGATCTCGAGGTCCCGCAGCGAAGAAGGATCGCGGGCGAGGGCAGGCTCCGCGACGACCGACGCACCCGCGACCAGCGTCGCGAGGCCCAGGATCGCGCGGAGGCGAGGAGCCGGACGGGCGCTCGTCGTGGCCCGACACGGCATTCGATGGGTCGTCTTCGTCATGGCTAGGGAGCTCCCGTGGATTCAAGATCGAGTCGCGTGCGAGCCGACGCGCTCGGATGGGGTAGTCGATTCGTCATCGCGGACGGACAGCCAACCATTCGGTTCGCGTTTGCATCCAGTCTGTGATCGCCGTACAGCCCCGTACAAGTAGCCCGTCCGCGGCGTGCTTCCTTTTGCGGGCCCGATTCGGAGGCTGGAATCATCCTTCGGCCCCACAGGGACCGAGGGCGGGCAGGAGCCGCTCCTGCTCGATCGATCGCACGAGAGCCTCCGCCGTCTCGGCATGGCCCCGGGCGGTGAAATGACCGTCGTGGAGCACGTCCCATTCAGACCGCGGCAGACGGATGAAATGTTCCCGCAGCTCGAGCAATCGGGTCCCGCTCTCCGCCGCCCAGGCGGCGACCGTCTTCGCCATCGGCGTCGGCTGTTCGCGAGCGTGGTAGGGGATGTCCATCAGCAGGAACTGTGCCCCCGCCGCCTCGGTCTCGCGGCGCGCGGCTTCGAAGAGCGCGCGCGTGACGTGCCACTCCTCGCGCGATTCGATCGGGCGCAGGCGCGTGCGGTCCAGGACCGTGTTCCAGCCTTTGCGCATCAGGGAGAAGAGGTAGGAGCGGGGCATCTCGAAGGGGGTCTCGAGCAGGGCCGGACCGTCGGGCACCGGCGTATTCGTCAGCACGAGCGCCCCCGCCTCGAGGCGGAAGCGCGGTTTGCTGTAGCCGAAGAAGTCGACGACGTTGCGTTCGCTGTCGGATTCGAAGAAGCCGAGCACGACGAGATCCGGCTGGAAGCGCAGGCCGAGCTCGCGCAGGTAGAGGTATTGCTGGTCGGTGCCCCAGCCGTGGACCCCGAGGTTGATCGCTTCGGTGCAGGCGAGGCGCTGCTCGAGCAATGCGGCGAAGGTCTGGTCGTCGCGGATCACGTCGTGCCAGGTCTGTTCGCCCCAGGTATAGGAATCGCCGATCAGCACGATCCGCCGCATGCCGGGCTGGCGCTCGAAGGGGTATTCGCGCCGGCCGCGAAGGCCCAGGGAGTTGGTGTGGACTCCGTCCTTCGCGTAGTTCGCGGCCGGGGTCCAGCCGAGCAGGGGGTGGTAGCGATCGTACTCGTAGGAGCCGGCGCGCACCGGCTCGCGCCCCGGCGCGTGGCGTGCGCGCCAGACGTACTCCGACCACTGCTCGCCCTCGAGCACGAGCGCGGGATCGACGACCGTCCGCAGCGTCATCTCTGCGAAGAAAAGGCTGAGCACCAGGCCCAGACCGAAGGCGAGGCCGGCGAAGAGCCGCCTGCGCCCCGAGAGCCGCTCGCGCCCGGCGGCGCGCCGGCCCCAGACGATCAGCACGATTCCGGCGATGGCGAGCGCGAGCTCGCCGAGCAGCACGCGGCCTCGATCGTGGATCGAACCGTCGAGCACGATGGTCCGGTCGAGGACCCAGGGATTGAGGATCAGCGCTGCCGCGACGAGCGCGGCGCCCACGAGGACGCGCAACGACACGTTTCAGGTCTCCGCATTCATCCGAAGAACTCGTCGACGGGTGCCTCGATCCCCTCGCGAATCAGGGTCTCCGCATCGTCGACCGGTTGCCAGCCGAGCTCCTTGCGCGCTCGCGTCGAATCGAACGCCGCGGCAAAGCTCCGGCCTTCCCAGTCCGCGTAGGCCGGGCGCGCGGCGGCGCGATCCCCGGCCAGCCGTTTGAGTGCCCATTTGGCCCAGGCCTCGGCGGTCCGCCGGAGCGACGAGGTCGGGATCCGCTTCAGCCGCACGCCGGCGCGCGCTTCGTAGGCGTCGAGGTAGTCGTTCGCCGTCAGCATCGAGCGGCTGCAGAGGTTGTAGTCGCGGCCTTCGATGCCCGGGATCTCGAGGGCGCTCGCCATCGCGGCGGCGACGTCCTCGGCGAGCACGAGGGGCGGCCGGCCCGTGCCGTCGCCCCAGAGCCGGCAGACCGAGCCGTATTCCCAGGCGGCGACGCCCCAATGCTGGGGGCTGGCGCCGCGGCCCACGACGACGCCCGGGCGGAAGAGCACGACCGGGAATCCCTGCTCGCGATGGAGCGCGAGCAGCGTCCGCTCGTTTTCGACCTTGCTGCGCGCGTAGGCGTTGGCGCGGATCAGGCCGGCGTCGGGCACGGTCGTCTCGTCGATCGGCGCAGCGCCGCGGCCGGCGTCGTAGATCGCGATCGAAGACGCGTAGAAGAAGCGGGTCACACCCCGTTCGAGACAGCGCTCGGCGAGGCGCCGCGTCGGCGCGACGTCGCTCGCCTCGTAGTCGCGCCAGCTGCGGCCGCCGCCCCGGGCGAGGTGGTAGACGTGGGTGATGCCCTCGAGTGCGCGGTCGACGGCGGTGAGATCGCTGAAATCGCCGCGCACGATCTCGACGCCGAGCGCGCCGAACTCCCGGGCGCAGCCGGACGGATCGCGCGCGAGCACCCGCACGCCGCGCCCCATCGCGACGAGCCGCCGCACGAGCGCGCGCCCGATGAAGCCGCTGCCACCGATGACGAGCACGCTCGCCGGCCCCCGCGCCGCAGGAGCCGCCGTGGCCGCCACCGCTCCCGTTCCTGCCGCGCCCGCCGCGGCTCCGCCGGATTGCACACCCGCCGCGCGGGCGACGCGCTCGGCGAGCTCCACGGCGCCGGCGCCGATCGGGATCGCGAGGCGCTCGTCGACGCCGCTGCGCCGCGTCGCGTAGAAGCGCGCCACGGCGCGGGCGATGCTGAACTGGAAGGGGCTCGAGCGCTGCGAGCGCTTCAGCTTCGCGAGCAGCGCATGGCCGAAGGTCGCGGCGGCCTGGAGGACGGCGCTGGCGGCGACCCGGACGACGTTGGCCAGGCGGTCGAGCTCGAGGCCGCTCGGCGTGTGCTCCTCGACGAGATGGGTGTTCTTCTCGAAATCGACCGTGGCGGTGCCGTGGGTGCCGCGGACGTGGACGTAGTGCTCGGGGTAGCCGTCGATGAACGAGAGGCGGAGGCGCAAGCTCGTCCGGCCGTGCCAGCCGCGGATCTCCCAGCGGCGGAAGAACGTTCCGCCGGTCGGGAGTGTCATCGCATCGCGCGCGTCCGCCGCGAGGTCCTCGAGGCTGCCCCTGTCGTTCGCGCAGCCGGCGAGGCCGAGATTGCCCTTGCCGCTCGCGCAGCCGGCGAGATGGATCGCCTGCGCGAAGACGTGCGGCCCGACCTCGAAGAGGATGTTCTCCGGCGCCGCGAGCATCCACGAGCCGAAGGGGCCGCCGCGCAGCTGGCCGAGGGGCTTGTTCCAGACGACGTCGATCTGATCGATCTGGCCGAGGCGGCCGGAGCGGATGTCGGCGACGAGCGATTCGTAGGCCTCGAAGAACAGGAAGTTGTGGCCGACCCCGAGACTGCGCCCGGTTCGGCTCGCCACCTCGCCCAGGGATTCGCATTCGGCGCTCGTGACGCCGAGCGGCTTCTCGAGGAAGACGTCGCAGCCGGCCTCGAGCACGCGCCGCGCGAGGGTGGCGTGGAGGTTCGGCGGGGTGAGGACGTGGACGACGTCGAGGCGCGCCTCCTCGATCATCCGATCGAGCTCGGCGTAGGCCTTCTCGATGCCCTTCGCCGCCGCGAAGCGCTCGGCGCGGACGAGGCTGACGTCGCAGACCGCGACGATCCGGACGCCGGGGACCGCGGCGAGGGCGGCGAAGTGGTAGTCGGCGATGTAGCCGGTGCCGAGGAGTCCGACCCTCACGCTCGCGTCCTGCCGGCCTGCTTCGGACATGGCTGGGTCGGATCCCCTTGCGGCGTCTGGGCCCGGGTCGTCGCCGGGGGTGGTCGGGATCGCGGTCCGGATCCCACTGGCCGGGCCGGAGGACGCATCGTTCGAGCCCATCGGCCCCCGCGCCGCTCGACTTTCGACCCGATTCGGGGCCCAGCATACCCATCCCGCTCGCCCCGCGGCAAAGGTCGGGCGACTCTACGGCCGAAGAGTCCGGAGCCCGCGCGCCGGGGCCGCAAGAGTCTCCTGGCGCGGAATCCGGGCACCTTCAAGGCGCTGGATCCGGATGGATCGCGGCGGAGGACCGACATGCCGGCCGATGCGCCGAAAGCTTCCCTCGCGCTCGCTCAGATCGGCTGCGTGCTGATCGGGCGAAACGAGGGGGAGCGCTTCCGACAATGCGTCGAATCGCTCCCGGCGGCGCTGGGGGCGGTGGTCTATGTCGATTCCGGCTCGACGGACGGGAGCGTCGCCCTCGCGCGAGCCCGGGGCATCGACGTGGTCGAGCTCGACCTCTCCATCCCGTTCACTGCCGCCCGGGCCCGCAACGCCGGCTTCGAGCGCCTGCGCAAGACCCATCCCGAGCTGGCGGCGATCCAATTCGTCGACGGCGACTGCTCGCTCGTCCCGGGCTGGGTCGAGGCTGCCGCCGCCGCGCTCGGGGATTCGCCCCGGCGTGCCGCGGTCTGCGGCTGGCGGCGCGAGCGCTTCCCGGAGCGTTCGCTCTACAACCGCTTCTGCGATCTCGAGTGGATCGCCGGCGCCGTCGGCGACGTCGGCCCCTTCGGCTTCGGAGGAGACGTGTTGATCCGCAGCGAGGCGCTGGCCGCGGTCGACGGCTACGACGGCAGCCTGATCGCCGCCGAGGACACCGAGCTCTGCGCCCGCCTGCGTGCGCAGGGCTACCAGATGATCCGCATCGATCGGCCGATGACGCTCCACGACGCGGACATCCACCGCTTCGGCCAGTGGTGGACGCGTTCGAAGCGCGCCGGCCATGCGACGCTCGAGGTCTCGCGCCTGCACCGCGCGACCGGCCTCTTCGCCCGCCACGTCCGGAGCATCACGATCTGGGGTGCGCTGCTGCCGCTGCTCTTCGTCGCGAGCCCGTTCCTGCTCGGCCCTCTGCTCGGTCCTGCCGCGATCGTCCCCCTGCTCGGGATCGCTGCGCTCTACGCGCTCCAGATCCGCCGCATCGCCCGCAGCCAGGATCCCGCGCGTTATTCGCCGCGCGAGGCGCTGCTCTGGGGCGTCTCCTGCATGGCCTCCCAGCCGCCGAAGGCGCTCGGGATGCTCGACTACCTCTGGAGCCGGCTGCGGGGCCGCCGGCGCACGATCATCGAATACAAATAGAGCGAAGGGCGACGAACGAAATGGCGACGAGCAAGCTCTCGAAAGCCCGCGCGGCTGCGGCGCGGCCCGAAGTTCCGGTCACGGCGGGGGAGCGCTGGCTCGGCCTCGGTCTCGTGGCGTTCCAGCTCGCGCTCGTCGTCGCGGCGGCCGTCCGCTACCGCTTCGAGAGCCCCGTCTTCCAGAAGGCGCTGCCCTGGCTCGGGCTCGCCGCGGTCGTCCATCACCTGCTCCCGGCGCGCCATCGCCTCGCGTTCTTCACGGCGATCTCGCTCGCGACGGTCCTCTACTTCTTCGGGATCGGCCCGACGGGCTTCGACTCCGGCAGTGCGTTCGTTCGCGGTGGCGAGGTGATCGCGATCGGCCTCGCGCTGATCGCGCTCTGCCATCTCCCGATCCCCTTCCGCCCGCGCATCGCCGTCCTGCTCGCCGTGGGCGCGGGATTGATGGCGCTGCGCGGCGGCGCGCTCTTCGGCGATTCGCTCGCGACGATCTGGCCCGTGCTCGGTGCCTTCTTCATGTTCCGCCTCGTCATCTACGCCCACGACGTCGAGCACGAGAAGGGCAAGCCCGACTTCGTCCGGGCGGTCGCCTATTTCTTCATGCTCCCGAACGTCTTCTTTCCGCTCTTTCCCGTCGTCGACTGGAAGGCCTTCGGCCGCAACTACTACAACGACGACGCGATGCGGATCTACCAGCGCGGTCTGCACTGGATGGCGCGCGGCGTCCTCCAGATCGTCTTCTACCGCATCGTCTACTACCACTTCTACGTCGATGCATCGCTCGTCGAAGACGGCGGCAGCCTGCTGCGATATCTGCTCGCGAACTTCGCGCTCTACCTGCGCGTCTCGGGCCAGTTCCACATGATCGTGGGCCTGCTGCTGCTGTTCGGATTCAACCTGCCGGAGACGAACCACCACTATTTCCTCGCCGAGAGCTTCACCGACTACTGGCGCCGCGTGAACATCTACTGGAAGGACTTCATGGTGAAGATCTTCTACACGCCCGTCGCCTTCTCGCTCCGCGCCAAGGGCGACATCGTGCCCGGCGTCGTCGGCTCGGCGGTCGCCTTCTTCGCGACCTGGGTGCTGCATGCCTACCAGTCGTACTGGCTGCGCGGCGCGATGTCGTTCTCGCTCCAGGACACGCTCTTCTGGACCATCCTCGGCGTGCTGGTCATGATCAACACGGTCTGGGAGGCGCGGCGCGGCCGCAAGCGCTCGCTTTCGGCGCGCTTCGATCCGCGCGAGGCCTTCTTCGCCGCGCTGCGGACCATGGGCGTCTTCGCCGTGATGGGCGTGCTCTGGTCGCTCTGGTCGGCGAAATCCTTCGAGCAGTGGCTCTCGATCTGGCGCTTCGCCGATGCGGACTTCTTCGCCCGGGCCGCCGTCCTGCTCGTCTGCGTCGGATTCGTCAAGATCGCGGTGGAACGGCTCACGACCTTCGAGGGCGGCCTGCTCTTCGGCGCGACGCCGAAGGGTGCGCGCTGGCCGCAGCTGCTGCGATCGGCGGTCGTGACGGTCATCCTGCCGATGTCGATCCTGTGGGTCCTCGGCCATCCGGGCGTCCACCGCCGCGTCGACGAGAAGACGCGCTTCATCCTCCGGAGTCTCAAGAGCAACCAGCCGAACACCGCCGACCTGCGTGCGATCGAGCGCGGCTACTACGAGAATCTCTTCGATGCCTCGAAGTCCAACTTCCTCGACAGCGGCATCCAGGCGCCGCCGGACTGGGTCGACTTCCCGGAGATCGAGTTCCTCGATACGACCGGCGACATGCGTTACTGGGCGCTGCGGCCCGATCAGAGCGCGACGATCAACGGCTACCGCATCTCGACGAACGCCTTCGGAATGCGCGATCGGGCCTACGCCGCGCAGAAGCCGGAGAACACCTACCGCATCGCGATGCTCGGCTCCTCCCACGTGATGGGCTGGGGCGTCCACGACGGCGAGCCCTTCGAAGCGCTCGTCGAGGAAGGGATGGCCGGCCAGCGGACCGACGGCAAGGCGCTCGAGATCCTCAACTTCGGCGTCGGCGGCTACAGCCCCGTCTGCCAGCTCGGCGTGCTGCGCGAGGTGGCCCTCGATCTCGCGCCCGACGCGATCTACTACATCGCCCACGAGGTCGACGGCTCCCTCGCGATCGAGCGTCTCGCGCGGCTCGTCCAGCACAAGATTCCGCTCGAGGACGAATTCCTGCGCGATCTCGTCGCTCGCGCCGGCCTCTCGGCCAGCATGTCGCAGTCGGCGATGTTGCGTGAGCTGCCGCCCTTCGCGGAAGAGCTCGTGCAGAAGTCCTACGCGAAGATCGCCGAGCTCGCGCGCGAGCGCGGCGCCGTGCCGGTCTGGATCTACATGCCGCGCGTCCCCGAGCGCCAGCCGGATGCCGCCCAGATCGGCAAGCTCCGCAGCGCCGCGGAGGCTGCGGGATTCATCACCTTCGATCTCACGGGCATCTACGGCGATACGGACGTCGAGGATCTCGTGATGTCGCAGTGGGATCTGCATCCGAACGCCGAGGGCCACGCGATCATGGCCCGCGCGCTGATGGACGCCATGCGGCAGGACGAGCGGCTGGGGTTCGGCTCGCCCGGCGCCCGCTGATCGCGGGGGGAGGCCCGGGCTGCCGGTTGTTCGCGGCGTGGTCGGCTGCTAATCCGAGATCGGCTGCGCGCAGGGCGTGCGGACCCGGATCGATCCCGCTCGCCGTGCGCGAGCTCGAATTCCTGGAGAGACGAACCCATGCCGACGCCGCTCCAGCGCTGTCCGATCTGTGGCAGCGACGCGATCCGCCCCGATTTCGTCGGCTTCTGTCAGCGCCGACGGGATGGCCGCGAATGGCCGATCTCGCAGTGCACCGGCTGCGGGACGCGCCTGCTGAATCCCCAGCCGACCTGGGACGAGCTGACGCCCTATTACGACGCGGGCTACGTCGCCTACGGCCCCGCGCCGGGGCCGTCGTCGCAGGACGCCGAGATCGCTGCGGCGAAGCAATCGGGAAGGCATCGCCACGTCGCGATCCGCCCCGGCCTGCGCGTGCTCGACGTCGGCTGCGGCGGTGGGGCGTTCCTGGTCGTCGCCCGCGCGCTCGGCGCGGAGGTCGCGGGTGTGGAGCCGAGCGAGCACGGTGTCCGCAACGCCCGCGCCGCGGGACTCGACGTCTTCCACGGCCCGCTCGATGCCTATCTCGCCGGTCCCGGGGCCGAGCGCCGCTTCGATCTGATCACCGCGAACCACGTGGTCGAGCACCACGCCTCGCCCGTCGACCTGCTCGCCCAGATGCGCCGGCTGCTCGCGCCCGGCGGTCGCGTCTGGTTCGCCGTGCCGAACATCGAGTCGGAGACGGCGCGCGCGCTGAAGGCCCATTGGCACAGCGTCGATCTGCCCTTCCATCTCTACCATTTCACGCCCGCCAGCGCGCAGCTCGCCGCGGAGAAGGCCGGCCTGCGCGTGTTGCAGCGCTCGACCTACTCGTTTCCGCATGCGGCGTTCCAATCGTTCCGGACGATCTGGCGGCGGCGACTCCTGCTGCCGCTGCGGATCAGCAATCGCCTGCCGGGGCTGCGTGGGATCGCGGAGCGCCGGGCCCGGCGGATGGACGCGGCGGGCGAGGGCGAAGCGATCCTCATCGAGGCGAGCGCGGATTGAAACGCCCGGGGCTCGCCGGGGCTCAGTCGATCCCGTCGGTGTCGTTGCCCACCTGCCGCCAGAACGCGCCCCAGGTCGGGAAGGCGTCCGGCAGCTGGATCGTCGTCAGCGGATTCTCTTCGAGCCCGGCGCCGGCGCGCGGGCGGGTGAGCGCGTCGACGATGTAGAAGCGGTGGAATTTGCGCCGTTCGAAGTACCACTCGCCCTCGATCCGCACATAGCGATCCCAGTACTGCAGCACGCCGACCTGCCAGAGCCCCTGCTCGGGGCGCTCGAGCTCGTCGCGGCAGTAGACGATGCCGCGGGCGTGGTCGGCGTCGTCGAAATCGACGATGTGGTTGCCGATCAGGTGGACCGAGGTCCGCATCGCGCTCATCGTCTTCGTGAACCAGCGCCGGAGCGCCGCGCGGCCCGATTCGCTCCGCCCGACCCGCACGTCCGCCGGGAAGAGCCCGACGAGGGCGTCCATGTCGCGCGAGTCGAGACACAGGGCGTAGCGGAACGCGAGCTGGCGGATGGCGGCGAGGGATTCGAGCCGGTCGATCCGCTGCTCGAGGGTGGTGGGGCGATGGGGGCCGAGTCGCGACATCGGCTTAGACTAGCCACTCGGTCGGGCGCGGCGCAGGGCAGGGCTCGTCACGACTTCCCGGGTTGACCACCGAGTGCGAAGCACCCAATCTCCAAGGCGCAATGCAGGCGAGCGCGAAGCGAGCGATTCGATGGCGGGGCTAGACGAGACGGCGGCGACCTCCCGAACCGGGATGGATCGGGAGCGCGGCGACGACGCCCGGGGCAGCGAAGCGGCCGAGCAGGCCGAGCACGCCGTCCGGATCCGCGCGGGCAGGCTCGCCCTCGTCTTCGGCATCGCCGTCTTCGGCGGCAAGCTGCTCGCGTATCTGCTCACCGGCTCCAACGCGATCCTCGCCGACGCGATGGAGTCGACGGTCAACGTCGTCGCCGCGGGCATGCTCGTCTTCTCCCTCGTGCTCGCGGCGAAGCCGCCGGACCGCGACCATCCCTACGGCCACGGCCGCGTCGAGTTCCTCTCCGCCGCCCTCGAAGGCACGGCGATCACGGTCGCCGCATTGCTGATCCTCGCCTCGAGCATCCGCGATCTGCTCGCCGGGCCGGCCGTCCAGAACCTCGATCTCGGTGTCGCACTGACGGTCGGCTTCTCCCTGGTCAACTTCCTGCTCGGTCGCCACCTCGTGCGCGTCGGCGAGCAGACGAGCTCGATGGCCCTCGTCGCCGACGGGCGCCATGTCCTCACCGATGTCTGGACGAGTGGCGGCGTCGTCGCGGGGCTGCTCGTCGTGCGCTTCACGGGCTGGATCTGGGCGGATCCGCTCATCGCGATCGTGCTCGCGGCGAACGTCCTGCGCGAGGGTGTCGTGCTCATGCGGAGCGCCGTCGGCGGGCTGATGGACCGGGCGGACGACGAGCAGCTCGACGAGATCGCGGCCGCGCTGGAGCAGATTCGCGCCGAGGCGTTGATCGACGCCCACGGACTGCGCAGCTGGAGCTCGGGTGCGCGGCGCCACGTCGATCTGCACGTCACGGTGCCGCGTTATTTCGACGTCGATCGGATCCACGACATCCACGACGAGATCGAGGCCACGCTCTTCGACGGCGAGAAGCAGGCCGGCGACGTCGTCGTCCATTTCGACCCCTGCGACCCGGGGCTCTGCGTGCATTGCCGGATGTCGAATTGCCCGATCCGGGCAGCGGCGTTCGTCGAAGCGCTGCCCTTCAGCCGGGAGCGCCTCACGCGGGAGGACACCGTCTCCCATTGGCGGGGCGGCGTTCAGCCGTCGACGGAGGTCGCGCCCGTGATCTCGTCCGCGTAGAGGTGGATGCGGGTGTAGATGTCGTAGCAGTCGCGCTCGGAGATCTCGCGGTCCGAGAGCGTCGCCGTCAGGTGGTCGAGGAAGCGCGAGAGATGGCGGGTCCGGATCCCGAGCGGGGCGTGGATCGCGCGCAGCGGTCGGCCGGAATAACCGATCGGCCCACCGAGCGCCGCGGCGAAGAACTCGCGCTGCATCCGCCGGAGGCGATCCGCCTCGATCCCCTCGAAGAAGGGCGCGAGCAGGGGATCCGCGAACACGCGCCGGTAGAACGCGTCGACGAGTCCCGCGATCGCGGGCTCGCCGCCCAGGCGCTCGTAGAGGCTCGCCGCGGCCATCATCGCAGCCCCGGCCGCACGTCCTCTTCGAGGAACGAGATCACGGCATTCGAGAACACGTCGTTCTGATCGCCGGCGACCATGTGCGCCGCGTCCTTCACGTCCGCGAGCTTCGCGTGCGGGATGCGCCGCAGGAAATCCTGCACGCCCTCTTCCGTGACGACGTCCGAGAGCTTCCCGCGCACGAGCAGCGTGGGGACGCGGATGTGGGCGAGGGCGACTTCGAAGAGCGCCTCGAAATCGGGGCTCGGGACCTCGGTCGCCCCGCGCAGCATGAAGCGCGGATCCCAATGCCAGTACCAGCGGCCGTCGCTCTTGAGGCGCAGCACCTTCTGAAGGCCGGCGGGGTTCGCCTTGCGCTTGCGATTGGGCGTGTAGGCGGCGATCGCGGCCGCGGCCTCGTCGAGGGAGGCGAAGCCGCCGATGCCCGACATCATGAAATTCGTGATGCGCTCGATGCCTTCGGGATTGGTCTGATGCGTGATGTCGACGATCACGAGCGCCGAGGAGACCACGCGATCCGAGTTGCCCTCGGCGAGGATCGCCGAGACGCCGCCGAGCGACGCTCCGACGATGACGGGCGGGCGCCCGAGCTGATCGCAGACGCTGATGCAGTCGGCGGCGTAGCTCGTGAACGAGTAGTCGCCGTTCGCCGCCCAGCTGCTGTCGCCATGGCCCCGCAGATCCATCGAAACCGCGCGCCACCCCGCGCGCGCGAGCGCCTCGGCCGTCCCGCCCCATGCGTGGCGCGTCTGGCCGCCGCCGTGCAGCAGCAGGACCGGCCAGGCGTCGGGCTCGCCCCAGACCTCGGCCGTCAGCGACAGGCCCTCGAAGCCCTGAAAACGCACGATCGTCGACTGCATCCGCTTCGGTTCCTGCGCGCGATCCGAACGCGGAGCGACGCCGGGCCGCTCCGCGCTCGCACGACCGCGCATCGCGCTGCCGCTAGGCCGCGCTCTTCTCCAGAATGTGCACGCCGCAGGCCGAGCCGAGGCCGATGACGTGGGCCAGCCCGACCTTCGCGCCCTGGATCTGGCGATCGCCCGCCTCGCCGCGCAGGTGATGACAGATCTCCCAGATGTTGGCGATGCCGGTCGCCGCGATCGGATGGCCCTTCGACTCGAGGCCGCCGGAGACGTTCACGGGCATCTTGCCCGTGCGCCAGGTCGCGCCCGACTTGAAGAAGTCGACGGCGCCCCCTTCCGGGCAGAGCATCAGGTTGTCGTAGTGCACCAGCTCCGCCGTCGCGAAGCAGTCGTGGAGCTCGACGAGGTCGAGATCGTCGGGGCCGATGCCCGCCTTCTCGTAGGCCTGTTTCGCTGCCATGCGCGTCAGCGTGTTGACGTCGGGCAGGACCTGGCAGGCCTCCTGGTACGGGTCCGAGGTGAGGATCGAGGCCGAGATCTTGACCGCGCGGCGCTGCTGCTCCTTGGAGAGCGTGCGCAGCTTCGAGCCGCTGACGACGACCGCCGCCGCTGCGCCGTCGCAGTTGGCGGAGCACATCGGCCGCGTGTTGGGGTAGGCGATCATGATGTCGCCCATGATCTCCTCGAGTGTCATCCTCTTCGTGTAGGCCGCGAGCGGGTTCAGGGTCGAGTGGGCATGGTTCTTCTCCGAGATCTGGGCGAAGAGCTCGAAGTTCGCGCCGCCGTATTTGTGGCCGTACTCCATGCCGATCTGGGCGAAGACGCCGGGCATCGTATCCGTCCCGATGCGGCCATCGACCGGGGCGACGGCGCCGTAGCGGCCCGACCGCTGCCAGCTCTCACCGTCCTGCTTGCGCGCGCCGCCCGCCAGCAGGCCCGCGCCCGCGAGCTGCTCGACGCCGACCGCGATGCCGAAATCCGCCTCGCCCGACTTGACCGTCAGGTAGGCGACCCGCAGCGCCGTCGCACCCGTCGCGCACGCGTTCGACACGTTGTAGGCGGGAATGCCGGTCTGGCCGATCTGCTTCTGGATCTCCTGCGCGATCGGCCGCGCGCCGCCCATCAGATTGCCCGCGGCGAGCACGCCCATGTCCTGCATCGAGACACCGCCGTCCTTCAGCGCGCCGAGGGCCGCCTCCGTCGCGAGGTCGAGGACGTCCTTGTCCTTGTGCTTGCCGAATTTCGTCATCGTGATGCCGAGGATGTAGATGTCGTCGTTGGCCATGTCGGGTTCCTTTCAGCGCCATGGGAGCGCTCGGGTTGGGTTCGCTCGCTGCCGCTCGATCCGTCGACGGATCAGGCGGGCTCGAAGCCGAAGTTGATCGCCTCGGTGCCCTGGGCGTCCTTGCCGATCGGGAAGGTCGTGAGACGGACCTTCATGCCGGTCTGGACGTGCTTGGGGTCGGCGGGGCAGTTCACGATGTTGGCCCGCACGCTCGTGCCGTCGCAGTCGACGACGCCCGAGACGAAGGGGACCGGGATGCCGGGAGCCGCGAAGGCGACGATCGTGAAGGTGCGGAGGATGCCTTCCGTCGCGACCGGGGCGGGCTTGAAGGTCGTGTTCGAGCAGCGGGCGCAGGCGCTTCGGCGGTCGAAGAAACGCGCGCCGCAGGACGTGCACTCGTGGGCGACGAGATGAGGCTTCGGGTCGAGCACGAGGTAGTCGACGAAGGGGATCGATTCGGACACGCGGGGGAAACTCCTTGCAGGCCGACGGCGGAGGCGCCGGTGACGTTCCGGCCGGGGCGCCGTGCCCGGTCTGTTGGATGGAAAAGGCGCCTGGGTCAGGCCGAGCAAGGCTACCCCGCCATACGTGGCTCGCCAATTGTTCCTGGCACGATCCCTGCTCTCAGCAGGCTCATGCCGAGCCCCTCCGATTCGCACTCCGCATTCAAGCCGCCCCACTGTCCCAACCCCGATTGCCTTTTCCATCTGGATTCAACCGGTTGGCGCTTAAACGCGCGCCGGCTTCTACCACCGCGATGCCCGCCCCCACCGCATCCAGCGATACCGCTGTTCACACTGCCATCGCGCCTTCAGTTCACAGACCTTCTCCCCCACCTACTGGCTCCGCCGACCCGACCTGCTCGAGCCCGTCTTCCGCGCCGAGGTGGCCGGCTCCGGCCACCGCCAGATCGCCCGCCAGCTCGGCGTCGTCCACGCCACCATCCAACGCCTCGTCGACCGCCTCGGCCGCCACTGCCTGCTCCTCCACGAGACCTTTCGCAAGAAGGCCCAGGCTATCTCTCCAAAGAGCCCGTCTCATCCTCGACGGCCTCCCGGCAACTTCGCCGGCGGCCGGTATGGCCTCAGGCTCACGGGCCTCATCGGCTCCGCCACCTACTACAGCCACGACTTCGTCGTCACCAGACGCCGCCGCGGCGGGCGATGACCGAGCTCCAGAAGAAGCGAAGAGCGGCCTACGAGGAAGGCTCGGCCGCCCGACCCGAAGGCCCTGACCCGACGTGCTCGAGCTGCTCCGAACGAACCTCCCCACCGAAGGCCCGATCGAGCTTCGGACCGACGAGAGAAGTCCAGTACAGAACCGCCCTGAAACGCCTCAGACACCCCGGAATCGAGCACGAGACGGCGCACTCGAAAGCGCCGCGAACGGCGAAGAACCCGCTGTTCGCGATCAACGCGCATCACATGTTCGTGCGGCACAGCGGGGCGAATCACAAGCGCGAGACGGTGGCGTTCTCGAAGCGGATCCAGGCGGTGATCCATCGCCACGCGATCTTCCAGGTGTGGCGGAACCTGGTAAAAGTGGCTTCGGAGCGCCAGCCGACGAAGGGGACGCCGGCGCAGCGACTCGGGATCACGCGGGTGCGATGGAGCATCGGGCGGGTGTTAAGGGCTCGGCTGTTCGTGAGCCGGATCGAGATCCCCGAGCACGTGCAGCGAAGCTACCAGGGGCAGTTCACGAGCCGGTTCATCCAACGAGAAGGAGGGCACCCTCGTCGACGGGGGTGCTGAGCAATGCGAACCGACGGGAGGCCTCAAGGTTCGCCATCGATCGAGTCTTGGCTCGCGAGGACGACTCGAATCGATCGAAGCTCGATTCTTTCGATCCATTTATCGAGCCACGTCTTACTCGATGTCTTCGGGCTCGAGCGAGGAGTCCATGCCCTCGCGCTGGAGCGGATCGTAGGCGTCCTCGTCGTGGGTATCGCCGTCACCGTTCGAGATCCCCTCGAGGTCGATGTCCTGCTCCCGCGACTCGATCCCGACCCGGAACGCGGCGAAGCCCGGCATCACGATCTGGTTGAGCGCCATGCCGAGCACGCGCCCGCGGACGGGGGATTTGAGCACGTCCCGGGCGTTCGTCACCGGATCCACGACCGCGCCCAGCGTCTGCCCGACCTCGACTCGATCGCCGAGCTCGACCGAGCCGAGCAGGATCCCGCTCCCGCTCGTCCGGATCCAGATCGATTCGTAGAAGACCGGCTGCGGATCCACCCAGAGATGGAAGCGCGCGATCATGCCGAGGGAATCCATCAGGCTCTCGATCGCCCGCACCCCCTGCTCGACCTCCTCGGGCTGGAGCCGCATCGGCTCGCCCGCCTCGATCGTCACGGCCGCGATCCCGGAACGCGTCGCCGCTGCCCGCAGCGAGCGCTCGCGATCGTTCGAATGGAGCACGGCGATCGCGCCGAAGCCCTTCGTCATGGCGAGGATGCGTGGGTTCGAGAGGTCGGCGCGCAGCTGGGGCAGGTTGGCGCGGTGGAACGAGCCCGTATGCAGATCGACGAGATAGTCGCAGTGCCGGATCACGGATTCGAAGAAGGAGTAGGCGACTCGGGAGGCGAGGCTGCCACGGGGATTGCCCGGGAAATAACGATTCAGATCGCGGCGGTCGGGCAGATAACGGGAAGCGCGCTGGAATCCGACGATGTTGACGACGGGGACGCCGATCAGGGTTCCCGCGAGGGTCTCCGGATCGATCGAGTGGTAGACGCGGCGGACGATCTCGATGCCGTTCAGCTCGTCGCCGTGGATGGCAGCCGTCAGGCAGAGGACGGGGCCCGGCGAGACGCCGTGGGCGACGAGGACGGGCGTATCGACCTGGAGCCCGGCGACGTCGTTGTTCGCATGCCAGCCGAGCGTGGCGCGTTTGCCCGCTTCGACCTGGCTCCCGAGCATCTGGATGGGCTCGGGCAGCAGCCCGGCCGACCTTGCAGCGTCGTCGTCTTCCCGCTCACCGTTCGCGGCCGGCTCAGCGGCGCCGATCGGCACCGCATCGGATGGGGCGGCCGCGGGATTCGCGGGCGGGCTCGGCGCCGGGTCGGCGGCCTGTCCGGCGGCCGCGGCGGGCGGCTTCGGGGCCGCGATCGGGGGCGTAGTCGGGGTTTGTCCCGAGGCCTCGAAGGCCGGGGCGCCCGCGAGGCTCGCGATTGCGAGCCAGAGCCCGGTCCGGAATGCTCCCCGGCCGATTGCTTGCGCGAGCCGTCGCCCCATCACAGCGCTTTCCTTTCGCACCGCAGATCCCGTCTCGCTCGAGACGCGCAGTACTCCACATCGGTTCACGCGCATCGAACTTGGGGGCCCGTCTGCGCTGGAGCGGGCGAATGGGGTGGTAGGATATGGGCCACTCGCTGAATCGACAATCCGCGGGTCGAGATCGGCGGGGGTGCTCGCCGGGCTCGACCGGCGAGCGGGTCGGCGAGCGGAGCCGCCGACGCGCGGCCGACGCGCGGTCCGATCGCGGTCGAAGCGTGCGGGTCGAGCGACAAGAGGAGTGACGGGTGTCAGCGAGTTGCGCAGGGATGGGGTGGCTCGGCCGGTCGGCGGGGCTGCCCACCGCCGGTGCGCTGCTGGCGCTCGTCGTCGCCACCGCTGCGGTGGGCGCAGCGCCGAAGGAGTCTCCCGCGGACGAAGAGAGCAAGCAGATCGCCGGCTGGGTCGAGCGCATCATGATGCTGCCGGGCGAGGAGGTCGCCCTCGCGAAGCTCGACACCGGCGCGAAGACGTCGTCGATCCACGCCGAGGACATCGAGCGTTTCGAGCAGCAGGGCGAGGCCTGGGTCCGCTATACCCTCGTGCTCAAAGAGTCGAAGACCCGGGTCCATCGCCTTCCGCGCGAATCCCGCGTCGTTCGCAAGGTCTACATCAAGGACCACGAGAAGCGTCCCGATGCACGGCCCGTCGTCGAATTGGAGTTCTGCATGGACGGCCGTCGGCATCGAGCGCGCTTTTCCCTCGTCGATCGCAGCGCGTTCCTCTACTCCGTGCTGCTCGGTCGCGAGTTCCTCGCCGGCGTGTTCGTCGTCGATCCGGACGCGACGTTCCTGATCGGTTCCTCCTGCGAGTCGCGAAGCGAAGCGGAGAGACGAGCGCCTTGAAGACCCGTTCGATCTATCTGACTGCGCTCGCGATCGCGGCGATTGGTCTCGTCATCTTCTTCGTGAAGCTCGATCGCCTCGGCCTCCCGCTGGTTCCCAACCAGGACACGGCGGTCTGGACGATCGAGGCGCGCGCGCGCTTCGAGGGCCGCGGCGGACCGCTGACGGCTCGGCTCGAGATCCCGGCGGAGCCGCTCGGCTTCGAGCTGCTCGACGAGGACTTCATCTCCTCGAACTACGGCGTCACGACGGAGAACGAGCCCCTCCACCGCAGCTCGATCTGGACCGTGCGCCGCGCGAAGGGCAAGCAGTCGGTCTACTACCGCATGTCCGTCGTCGAATCGGACGAGCCGAAGCAGCACACGGACGAGTTCCCGGGCTTTCCCGAGCGCCCCGAGCGGGAGGAGGCCCTCGACTCCGCGATCGAGGCGCTGCTCGAGAAGGTCCGGCTCGAGTCCGCCGACATCGTGAGCTTCACGGGCGCCCTGATCCGGCGAGTCAACACCTTCGAAGGCGATGGCGCCGTGGACCTGCTCAACGACGGCAAGGTCACGGCGAGCCGCCGGGCGCTGCAGCTCGTCGACATCCTCGCGTCCGCGCGGATTCCGGCGCGTGTCGTCTGGGGCATCCTGCTCGAGGACGAGGTTCGCGACGGCAAGCTGTCGCCCTACGTCGAGGTCCACAACCAGCGCGTCTGGCTGCCCTTCGATCCGCTCACCGGCGAGAAGGGCTACCCGGACCGCTTCCTGATCTGGTACGTCGGCTCGAATCCGCTGCTCGCCCTCGAAGGCGCGAAGAACGGCGAGGTCCATTTCGCGGTCGCGCGCAGCCTGCGCGAGATGGTCGACGTCGCCGCCCAGCGCGCCCAGAAGGGCGACTCCGCGTGGTTCGACTTTTCGCTCTTCTCGCTCCCGATCCAGACGCAGAACGTCTATCGCGTCCTGCTCACGGTGCCGCTCGGGGCGTTCCTCGTCGTGCTGCTGCGGGGCTTCGTCGGAATCAAGACCTTCGGGACCTTCATGCCCG
This sequence comes from Myxococcota bacterium, assembly GCA_041389425.1. GTDB lineage: Bacteria > Myxococcota_A > UBA9160 > UBA9160 > UBA4427 > UBA4427. Next base: position 56,649 of record JAWKRX010000007.1, on the reverse strand, counting down.
TGCTGATCGCGCTCGCCTTCCGGGAGACCGAGCTCTGGGTCGGCGTGCTGCTCTTCGTGACGATCGTCGGCCTCGGGCTCTGGATCCGGTTCCTGCTGGAGCGGCTGCAGCTGCTGCTCGTGCCGCGGCTGGCGGCGGTGCTCACGATCGTCGTGCTCCTGATGCTGACGATCAGCATCGTCTCCTTCCATTTCGGCATGGATACGGGCATCTCCGTCGCGCTCTTCCCGATGGTGATCCTCGCGATGACGATCGAGCGCATGTCGCTCGTCTGGGAGGAGACGGGTGGGCGCGACGCGCTGGTCCAGGGCTTCGGGAGCCTGCTCGTCGCGTCGCTCTGCTACCTCGTCGTCAGCAACGAACGGCTCGGCCATCTCGCCTACGTCTTCCCGGAGCTGCTGCTCGTCGTGCTCGCCGCTTCGATCGTCGCCGGCCGTTACACGGGCTATCGGCTGATGGAGTTCTGGCGCTTCCGGAGCGTCTGGCTGGGGCGCGGGGATCCGTCGTGAAGGGCCGATGGCGATGGCCCGGCACCGTGCTCCGCGAGCACGGCATCCTCGGCATGAACGAGCGCAACTTCAGCCTGATCAAGGCCGAGAATCCGCGCCGGCTCTTTCCGCTCGTCGACGACAAGGCGAAGACGAAGCAGCTCGCCGCGAAAGCCGGAATCGCGTTCCCGGAGCTGTATGCGCTGATCTCGAGCGACGCGGAGATCCGCAACTTCCCGAAGATCGTCGAGGGCAAGCAGAAGTTCGTGATCAAGCCGGCCCACGGCAGCGGCGGCAACGGCATCGTCGTGATCCGATCGGTCCGCAACGGACGTTATTTCCGCGCCAATGGGACCTTCCTCGACGAGCAGGGCATCGAGCACCACATCTCGAACGTGCTCTCCGGGATGTACAGCCTCGGCGGCCGGCCGGACCAGGCGCTGATCGAGCGCTGTGTCGAGTTCGATCCGATCTTCGACGAGGTGACGTTCCAGGGCGTGCCCGACATCCGCACGATCGTCTACCGCGGCTTCCCGGTCGCGGCGATGGTGCGCCTGCCGACGCGCCGCTCGGACGGCAAGGCGAATCTGCATCAGGGCGCGGTCGGCGCCGGCGTCGATTTGAAGACCGGCAAGACGACCCACGCGATCCTGGCCGGCAAGCCCGTGAGCCATCATCCCGATACGGGCCATCTCATCGCGGGCATCCAGATCCCGGGCTGGAAGGACCTGCTCGTCCTCGCCGCGCACTGCCACGACGTCGTGCCGCTCGGCTACCTCGGGGTCGACATCGTGCTCGACCGCGATTTCGGGCCGCTCGTGCTCGAGCTGAACGCCCGGCCCGGGCTCGCGATCCAGATGGCGAACCGGCGCGGCCTGCGCCCGGCGATCGCGCGCGTGCGCGACCTGCCGCAGGTCCCGACGACGGCGGCCCAGCGCGCGGCCTTCGCGATGAGCGATGCCACGACCCTCGAGGAGCTCGAGGCGCAGAAGGCGTCCTAGCGGCCGCAGATCGATTCGCGGGACTGGACCGGGGATTGCAGATCGACTCGCGAGCGAATCGCGAGAGATCGATCCATGAAGGTCCGAGACGTCGTGCGGATGATCGAGAAGCAGGGCTGGGTTCTCGTCCGGACCCGCGGAAGTCATCGACAATACAAGCATCCCGAGCGTCGCGGCGTCGTGACGATCCCCGGGAATCTCAACTCCGATCTGGCCGTCGGGACTCTCCGGAGTATCTTGAAAGCCACGAGGATCCAGCCATGAAGTATCTGGTCGTCATCGAGGAGACCGTGAACGGTTATTCCGCCTACTCACCCGACCTCCCGGGCTGCGCGGGGGTCGGGCGGACGGTCGAGGAGGCGGAGCAGGACGTGCGAGAGGCCATCGCGCTCCACGTCGAAGGCCTGCGCGCCGAAGGCTGCGAGGTCCCGCGACCCACGACCCGATCGACGTGGGTCGAAGTCGCGGCCTGAGGGCCCGAAGAGCGTTGATTGCGGGAACGCGCTCGGCGCCCGAAGGTGCGCCGGGGCCCCACCGAAGTGCCCTGCTATTCCAGCGGCACGATCGTGAAGAGCAGGTCGCCCGCGTCGATCTGTTCGCGGGCCGGGACGTGGATCTTCTGGATCCGGCCACCGATCGGTGCGGTCACGCTCGACTCCATCTTCATGGCCTCGATCACGCAGAGGCGCTCGCCGGCGGCGACGACGTCGCCCTCGCCGCGGACGTGCGAGGCCAGCAGGCCGGGCAGCGGCGCGCCGACCTGGCGCGGATCCTCGGGATCCGCCTTGGCGCGCTTCTCGATCGTCACGCCGACCGAGCGGTCCTGGACCATGATGCGGCGCGGCTGGCTGTTGATGTCGAAGAAGAGCACGCGCTTGCCCTCGGCGTCGACGTCGCCCACGGCCACCAGGCGGACGACGAGAAACTGCCCCGGCTCGAGCTCGAGATGCAGCTCCTGCGCGAGGGCCATGCCGTGGAAGTAGGCGGTCGTCGGAAGCGTCGTGACGTGGGTGCCGTGGAGCTTTCGCTGCTCGACGAAGTCGAGGAAGACCTTCGGATAGAGCAGGTAGGAGAGGCAGTCCGCGCGGGTCGGCTCGTGGTCGAGGCGCCGCGTGAGCTCCGCCTTCGTGGCCTCGAAATCGGCCATCGCGAGATCCACGCCGGGGCGTCCGTCGATGCGCGGGCGATCCTTGAGCACGAGGCTCCGCAGCGGCTCGGGAAAGCCGTAGGGCGGCTGGCCGATCCGGCCCTCGAAGTATTCGATCACGCTGTCGGGGAAGGTCAGGTCGCGCCCGCGGTCGAGCACGTCCTCGGGCTCGAGTCCGTTGGCGAGCATGTAGAGGGCCATGTCGCCGACGACCTTCGACGACGGTGTGACCTTGACGACGTCGCCGAACATCCGGTTCACGGCCGCGTACATGAGGGTGACGTCGCGCCAGCGCTCGCCGAGGCCCATCGAGGTCGCCTGGGTGCGCAGGTTCGTGTACTGGCCGCCCGGGATCTCGTGCTCGTAGACCTCGGCGCTGCCGTGGTAGGGGCCCTTGTCGAAGGCGCGGTATTCCTTGCGGACGGCCTCCCAGTAGGCGTCGAAGGGCAGCAGCTTCTCGAGCGAGAGCTCGGTCGGCCGCTCCGATTGCGCGAGCATCGCGACGACGCTCTGCAGATTGGGCTGGGAGGTCGAGCCCGAGAGCGGGCCGAAGGCGCAGTCGATCGCGTCGACGCCGGCCTCGACGGCCTTCATGTAGGCGGCGCCCTGGATGCCGGCGGTGTCGTGGGTGTGCAGGTGGATCGGGACGCCGATCTCCTGCTTCAGGACCGAGACGAGCCGCCCCGCCGCGTAGGGCTTCAGCAGGCCGGCCATGTCCTTGATGCAGAGGATGTGGGCGCCGCGATCGACGAGATCCCGCGCGAGCTTCACGTAGTAGTCGAGCGCATAGCGCTCGCGGGCGGGCTCGAGGATGTCGCCCGTGTAGCAGATGGCGACTTCGGCGATCGCGCCGACCTTGCGGGTCTCGTCGATCGCGACCTGCATCTGCTCGGGCCAGTTGAGCGAGTCGAAGATGCGAAAGATGTCGATGCCGCGCTCGCGCGACTCCCGGATGAACTCGCGCACGACGTTGTCGGGGTAGGTCGTGTAGCCGACGGCGTTGGCGCCGCGCAGCAGCATCTGGAAGAGGATGTTCGGGATCGCCGCGCGCAGACGGTCGAGGCGCGCCCAGGGATCCTCGTCGAGGAAGCGCATCGCGACGTCGAAGGTCGCGCCGCCCCACATCTCGAGGGAGAAGAGCTGGGGCGCCTCGCGCGCGAGCGCGGGGGCGACGGCCAGCATGTCCTGCGTCCGCAGGCGGGTCGCGAGCAGGGATTGATGGGCGTCGCGGAAGGTCGTATCGGTCAGCAGGACGGGCTGGTGGTCGGCCATCCAGCGGACGAAGCCGTCCGCTCCGAGCGCATCGAAGCGCTGCTTCGTGCCGGGGGCGGGCTGGGACTTGCGGTCGTAGTGCGGGATGTGGGGCTCGCGCCGGATCGAGTCGGGATCGATCCGCTCGACGCCCTTCTTGCCGTTGACCGTGACGTCGCCGAGGTAGTGGAGCAGGCGGGTGCCGATGCCCTTGTCGGCCTCGAGGTTGAGCAGGTCGGGCGTGTCCGCGATGAAATGCGTGTCGCACTCGCCCGCCTGGAAGGTCGGATGCGCGAGCACCTTCTTCAGGAAGGCGATGTTCGTCTCGACGCCGCGCACGCGGAACTCGCCGAGAGCGCGCAGGGCGCGGTGCGAAGCCTCGCCGAGATCGCGGCCGCGGGTCGTCAGCTTGACGAGCAGGGAGTCGTAGTAGGGCGTGATGTAGGCGCCGGGGAAGGCGCTGCCGGCGTCGAGGCGGACGCCGAGGCCGCCGGGGGAGCGGTAGGAGATCAGCCGCCCGTAGTCGGGCATGAAACGGTTCTCGGGGTTCTCGGTCGTGATGCGGCATTGGATCGCGAAGCCCCGCGGCGCGAGCGCCGCCTGCGCGATCCCGAGCTCGGCGAGCGTGTGCCCCATGGCGACGCGGATCTGGCTCGCGACGATGTCGACGCCCGTGATCTCCTCGGTCACGGTGTGTTCGACCTGCAGACGCGGGTTCATCTCGATGAAGTAGTAGTCGTCGCCGGAGATCAGGAACTCGACCGTGCCGGCGTTGCGATAGCCGACGCCGCGGGCGAAGCGGACGGCGGCGTCGCAGAGCTCGTCGCGCAGCTTCGCCGGCAGGTTCGGGGCCGGCGCCAGCTCGAGCACCTTCTGGTGCCGGCGCTGGATCGAGCAGTCGCGCTCGTAGAGATGGACGACGTCGCCATGGCCGTCGGCGAGGATCTGGACCTCGATGTGCTTCGGGCGCTCGATCAGCTTCTCGATGAAGACTTCGTCGTTGCCGAAGGCGCTGCCGGCCTCGCGCCGCGCCGCGTCGAAGTTCTCGATGAACTCCGATTCGCTGCGGACGACGCGCATGCCGCGGCCGCCGCCGCCACCCGAAGCCTTCACCATGACGGGGAAGCCGATCTCGCGCGCGATGCGCAGCCCGGACTGCGCATCCGCGACCGGCGGCGAGCCCGGGATGATCGGCAGCCCCTGCTCCACGGCCGCGTTGCGCGCGCTGACCTTGTCGCCGACCGCCGCGAGCACCGAAGGCGGCGGCCCGACGAACGCGAGCCCCGCCGCCTCGACGGCGCTCGCGAAGTCGGCCCGCTCGGAGAGGAAGCCGTAGCCGGGATGAATCGCGTCGGCGTTGGTGCTCTCGGCGATCTCGAGGATGCGTTCGATGTCGAGATAGGCGCCGACGGGGTTGCCGCCCTCGCCGAGGGAATAGGCCTCGTCGGCCTTGAAGCGGTGGAGGGCGAAGCGGTCCTCGTAGGAGTGGATGCCGATCGTACGGACCCCGAGCTCCGCGCAGGCGCGGTGGATCCGGATGGCGATCTCTCCGCGATTGGCGATCAGGAGTCGGCGGATCTCGCGGGGCATGACGGGGACACTCCATCCCCGTGCGTCGGCAGCCGACGCCAGGGCGAATCAGGACAAAGAACGCGGGTTCGGCTCGATCGGGGCATCCGGGGGCGACGCGCTCGCCGGTGCGCCGCGTCCGGATCGCGACCGGGGCCGAGAATAGGGCCTGGGGCTGCTCGGGGCGAGGTCGCAGGCGCTCGCGGCGCCTGCGTGTGGAGGCCGCTCGCGCGGGTCGGGTCAGCGTCGTTCGTCGCGTCCCAGGATCGACCCGGAAAGGGGCGAGAAGGCGTGACAGAGCTGCGCATCGATGATCTGGCAGCCGGACTCGGGATCGAACCAGCGGTCGACGTGGGCCCAGTGGTGGGGGTGGACCATGTAGTCGACGGTCAGGCCTTCGAGCCGGTCGTATTCCTGCTCCCAGACGTGGCTCCAGGCCGGCGCGTCCGCGCTCGACCAGTCGAGGCGAACGGCGCGGGCGAGGCGCCAGTTGAGGATCGCGGGGACGTGGGCCGGCATCTCCAGCAGATCGCGCTCGAAGCGGGCGAGCGCTTCGGGCGCCGCATCCGGGAGCTTGCGGAAGAGGGCGGTCCGCTTGACGCCCTCCTTCAGGTCGCGGCGCCGGAGGCCCGCGCCGATCGTCTCGAGGCCGAGCGCCGTCCATGCCTGGCAATCGCGGACGAGGGTCGGCGCGATCTCGTCGCGCCAGGGCGCGCTCTGCCGCGCGGCGTCCGCGCTCGCGCGGTCGGGAAAGAGGAGATCCCAGGTCAGGTGGCCGGCGCCGTAGTCCGCGACGAAATTCGGCGCGATCCAGACCGCTTCGAGGCCCGGCAACGAGCGGCTCGCATCGCCCAGCTGCGCCGCCAGGGATTCGATCGACGCCTTCGGCGCGTAGGACGGGAGATGGAGCTGCACCGTCTCGCGCCAGCCCTGCGTCGCGATCTCGCAGGGCGCCGTCGGCACCGGATCGGGCCAGCGCGTCAGGGCCGAGCGCTCGTCGCCCTCGATCGGCTCTTCCACCCAGTAGCGCCGCTCGCGCGAGCCGATCAGGGGCGCGAGCGACGCCCAGAACGCGGGCACTGCCGGATCGTTCGCCGCGGCCCGCATCGCCCACCACGCCTCGATGCCCTCGATCCGCCAGCGCACGCGCAGCAGCCCGGGCTGATCGAGCAGATCGAAGGGCGGCGAGACGAACGCGCCCACGAGCTGCAGTCCGCGGCGCGCAGCGGCGGGGGCGTATTCGTCGCGGATGCGCGCGAGCAGCGCGGCGCGATTCCGGGAAGCGACTTCGATCCGGTCTTCGGCGATGATCACGGTGGCCTCCTCGCCCTTCGTCCAGCGGGCATGCATCCGGGGATTCGTGTCCGGGCAGAAATGCCTGCGCCGCGATCGGGCCGCCGCGGCGCGCGCCCCGCGCGGCGGCGAGCCGGCCATCGGGCGCCTCGGCCAGACCGATCCATAGCCCCGATCCGGCGAGACCGCCCCGGCTCGTCGCTCCGATATCGCCTGCCGCCCGCTGCCGTCCTCTCCTGCAACGAGCTCATCGGACGCGCCGCATCGTCGCGGCGCCCGGCTCGCGAGGAGGACCCTTCGATGACCCATCCGGCCGTGCGACCCCGACCCCGAACCCCGCGCCGCGCACAGGGCCCGAGCATTCGCCGACGCTTCGCGGCCCTGGCGGGAGCGAGCCTCGCCGCGGCCACCCCGGCGCGCGCGGCGGATCTCGTCTTCGACGGCGATTCCGGCGTCGTGACCTGGAACCAGATCCAGATCTCCTCGCTGCGCGGCACGCCCTTCACCCACCACCTCGTCGACGGCGTCCGGGAGTTCCGCTTCGCCGGCGATCTCATCTTCGAGGCGAACGACACGGTGACCGGTGTCGGCAATCGGCCGATCGTGCTCTACGCGGGCAACGACATCGTGGCCGAGAGCGGCCTGTTGATCGACTTCGCCGCGAACGGGCGCGTAGCGGGACCGGGTGGCGGGGACGGCGGGACGGCATCGGCGGGCGGCACGGGCGGTGCCGGTGGCAGCGGCGGTCGTTTCGGAAACGGCGGCGCCTATGGCGGAGCGGGCGGCGAAGTCCAGCTCTCCTCGTTCTGGGGAACCTGCGAAGTGGTCACTAACGGGGCCGGAGGATGGAACGGCGCCGATGGGGACGACGGGGATCCCGGCGGCATCGGCACCTTCGGAGAAAGCGGACAGGGCGGCGGCGACGGATTCGGCTCCGGGAGCAGCGGCGGGCTCGGGGGGCTCTTCGGATTGCGCGGGGCGAGCGGTGCCGGTGCGTCCGGAACCGCGGGCGGCGCGGGCGGCGGCGGGTCGGCGAGCGGACAGAGCCCCGGCGACGCCGCCGAGGGCGTCAAGGCGGTCAATGCGAGCGCCGGGCTGCCGGGTCATGAGGGATCGAACGGGAGCAACGGCACGCCGGGCGAGAACCGCGCCGTCGGACTCGTGCTCTCGGGCGGCGGCGGCGGCGGCAGTGGCGGCGGCGGCGGCGCCGGGGGCGCGGGCGGCGGCGGTGGGGGGGGCGGCGGCGGCGGGGCCGGCGGCGGTGGCGGAGGCAACTCGTTCTGGCTCACCTGCACGGATGGCGGCGCCGGAGGCGCGGGCGGTGCGGGCGGCTGGGGCGGTGCGGGCGGGGATGGCGGGGCCGGCGGCGCGGGTGGCCAGGGCGGCGGCGGCGGCGGTGCGATCGAGCTGCGCGCACGCGGGCGGATCGAAATCCCTGCGACGTTCGACGTGCGCGGCGCGGCGGGCGTAACGGGATCCGGTGCGAGCGCCGGGGGCCGCGGCAGCCTCGGGGAGGATTCGATTCCCGGCTCGCCGGGCGAGCTGCGGTCGACCGCGGGCAGCGGTGGCGCCGGCAAGCGCGGCGGTCGCGGGGGCGACGGCGGCGCCGGTGCGCGCGGCGCCGCCGGCGGCAACGGCGCCTCGGGCGCGGGGGGAACGGTGCTCCTGCACGGCTCGATCGTCGAGCCGGCGAGCTGGACGATCCTCGCGACGGGCGGAACGACCGCCGACGTCGGCCGCTTCGTCGTGGGCTCGAATGGCGAGATTTCGCTCGCCGACGTCACCGGCGCGAACGTCGAGCGCCATCTCGGTCAGGCGCGCGTGAACCCGTTGATCCTGGGCAGCGTCCCGACGCCGCTGATCGTGGGCGTCGAAGGCGGCGCGGAGGCCTTCGGCAAGCTGCCGGCGCTGCTGGCGACCGATCCCGCGCTCGCGTTCGTGCGCAGCGGCGCGCCGCAGGGCGCGGAGGTGGCCGTCGTCCGACTGGCCCGCGGTCCGGCGCCCTACGACGATGACTATCTCGGCGCGGACATGCTGCTCTTCGTGAACCTGCGCAACCAGACGCAGACGCTGCCCCGCCTCGGTGTCGACCTCGACGCGAGCGACTCGACGTTCCTGCCGGTCCTGCGCGAGGGCGGATTCGCGGCGCATCCGGATTTCGGCGGATCCGGTCCGCGGGCGCTCGATCGGCTCGGCCCGTACGAGGTGTACGCGACGATGATTCCGTCCCTCACGCGGCCGCTCGTGAACGCCGCGGTCGTCGGTGCACCACCGGAATCGGAGCGGCTCGTGCGACCGGGTGATGCGCTCTACGTCGTACCCGAGCCCGGGCTCGCGCTGATGACTTGTGTCGGTGTCGGAGCGCTCGCGGCGATCGGCCGCGGCCGGAAGCAGCGCGCGGGCGGGGCGGCGTAGCCGTTCGCGGCGCCGTCGCCGATCGGATCCCACCGGGCGGTCACCGGCGACGGGATCGTCCGGTTCGCGCGCGTCTCGCGCGTCGGCCGACGAAGCGGCGTGGGCGCCGCCAGGCCGGCTTCAGCGACGGCGCGTCCCGCCTGCGGACGGTGCGCGACGAGCGCGCGATGCGCCCGCCTCCGCGAGCGCTTCGGCGAGGCTCGGCGCGAGCAGCGCCGCCCATTCGCGCTCGTCGCGGCGCGTGCGGAGCATCGCCTGGTTCAGCTCGAGCTCGAAGCCGAGGTAGTCGGCGGCGGGGCGCGCTTTGCGCAGCGCCGTCGGAAGGCAATCGCTCCGCCCGTGATAGGGCGCGTTGCGGCGGATGCGCAGCGCCGGGGCGCGGCGCGCGATCGCGACGTGGAGCGCGTCGGCGAAGGCCCGCTCGCGCGGCCGGGCGGGGTCGTAGAGCAGGCCGAGGTCGACCCGGCGGACCTCGCCGTTCAGGACGGGCGTGAAGCTGTGGACCGCGACGTGGACGACGGGGGCGCCGGCTGCGTCGATCATCCGTTCGGCGCGTGCCCAATGCGGCGAGTGGAAGCGCGCGATGAGGGCGTCGCGCTCGGCGCGCGGGAGATCGCGCGTGAACTCGGAGAAGAGCGAGCGGCTGCGGGGCGATCGGTTCAGGTCGACGATCAGCCGCGTCGAGCCGCCGCGGACGAGCGGCACCGCGAGCCGCCGTGCGATGCCCTGCGCGACGCCGAGCGCGCCGATGTCGTAGCCGCGATGGGTCGAGAGCAGCTTTCGCCGACCCCGGAAGAGCGCAGCGAGGTCGAGCGGAACGGCGGCGCTCGCATGCTCGCAGGAGAGCACGAGCTTCGGACGCGAGACGCTAGCTCGGGGCACGCAGCATCTTTCCGTCGCGCAGGCAGTCGGCGAGCTCGCCGTAGACGGCGCGCAGGGTTTCGCGCGTCGGCTTCGAGGCGGGCGAGCCGCGTCCGCTCGCGAGGGCCCGCAGGCGGCGCAGGATGCGCGTCGAGAGCGTGCCTTCGTCGCGGATCACGTCGAGCGGAGCGTGCAGGGCCGGATAGCCCGGATCGTGGGCGAAGTCGCGCTCGATCAGCTCGCACCACAGATCCGACGCGCAGCGCGGCTGCCCGTCGAAGCCGAGGGCCGAGAGGTAGGCCGGATCGACGATCTGGGTGCGCTCCGCTTCCCGGGTCGTCGCGCGCAGGATCTCCGCCAGCGCCTGGGTGTCGAGCGCGCGCAGGCGGGTCATCGCCGGGCCTTCCATCGCGCAGAGCGTCCGCAGCGTCGCGGCGATCGCCGCGTGGATCGCGATGTCGGCGCGTGGCGTCTCCTGGACGTCGAGCACCCGGATCTCGATCGCCATCCGGTCGAAGCGGGCGATGCAGCCGCGAGCGTTCACCCATTCCGAGCGCAGCAGCCCCTCCGGATCGAGCGGGGCGAGATCGGCATAGATGCCCGCGAGCAGGTCCTGATAGGCGGCGCGGGTGAAGACGGGCTCGGGAACCACGCTGCCCGAGACGGAGGGGACGCGCCGGGCGTTCGTCCGGTAGACGTCGAGCCGTGTATCCATGAAGCCCGAAAGGCGGCCGTCGACGATGGGGGAGGAGGCCGCGAGCGCGGGGAGGATCGGGAGCAGGGCGCGCGCCGCGGCGTGCAGGCGGCCGAATTCGTCGTCGCTCGAGAAGGGCAGGTTCAGATGGGCGCTCTGCAGGTTCGCCCAGCCGTGGCCCCGGCAATCGAAGATGCGGTGGAACGCGTCGTAGATCTCGTGGGAGCCGTGGGGCCAGAGCTCGAAATCCCGCGCCGCGTCCATCCAGGGATGCATCGCCGCGCCGAGCACGCGGGCGCCCATCGGCTCGAGCAGCGCGTGCATCCGCCGCAGCTCGCCCTCGAAGCCCGCGGCGACGCCGGCGAGGTCGGCGACGGGGCCGTTGGTCTTGACCTCGATCACGTGGCGCGCGAGCTCGTTCGACCAGGCGTAGGCGCCCCGCTCGATCTCGTTCTCGATCGATCCCGACTCGGCCTCGATCAGGCGGTCGGCGATCGGCTTCACGTCGAGGTTCCCGGCGTCGACGATCATGTACTCGAGCTCGATTCCGTAGCCCTCGAACAGCGAGAGCGGCGGGTGTTCGGCTTCGGATGCGGTCGCGTCGCGCCTTGCTTCGGATTCAGACATGGAACGGGTCGTCTCCGCCGCGGCGATCGAGCCGGATCCGGAACCATTGCATGACGCGGCGGTAGACCTCGTCGCCGAGCACGCTGTCCTCGTAGCCGACCTCGATGTTCGGATTGTCGTTGATCTCGATCACGAGGAACTCGCCGTCGACCTCCTTCAGGTCGACGCCGTAGAGGCCGTCGCCGATCAACTTCGCCGCCCGGACCGCGATCTCGAGGAGCTTCGGGGGGACGTCCGCGAGGGCGAGGGTGTCGACCTTGCCGTAGCTGCGGGAGCCCGAGGGCGCCGTCCGCACGATCTGCCAATGCCCGCGTGCCATGTGGTAGCGGCAGGCGAAGAGGGCCTCGCCGTCGAGCACGCCGATCCGCCAGTCGAATTGCGAGGCCGTGAAGGCCTGGGCGACCACGAGCTCCGAATCGTTCAGGAAGAGCTCCGCCTTCTCGCGCAGCTCGGCCTCCGTCGACGCCTTCGTGACGCCGCGGGAGAAGGCCGAATCGGGGCGCTTCAGGACGCAGGGCAGGCCGACCTCGCCGGCGATCTCGTCGATCGAGTCCGCATGGGCGACGAAGGTCTTGGGATGCGGGATGTCGTGGCGCGTGAAGAGCTCGGCGAGATAGACCTTGTTCGAGCAGCGCAGGATCGAGATCGGATCGTCGATCACGATGAGGCCGTCGGTCGCCGCGCGGCGCGACATCCGATAGGTCGGGCCGTTGACGTAGGTCGTCTCGCGGATGAAGAGGGCGTCGAACTCGCCGATGTCCTCGGCGTCGTCCCGCTGGATCAGGTGGGGCCGGATGCCGACCTCGCGCGCCGCCCGGGCGAAGCGCCGCAGGGTGCGGAGGTCGGAGGGGCTGTCCTCGGCCTTCGGGTCGTAGAGGATCGCGAGGTCGTACTGGTATTTGCGCGCCGGGGTGGAGCGCTCGCGCCGGCCGAAATGCTTCTCGGCCTGGGCGATCACGAAGGGCCGATGGCTCTCGGGGATTTCTCCCGTCGAGATCGGGCGAACCGAGGAGAGGCGCCATTCGTCGCCGACGTGCTCGAAGCTCGCGCGCAGGAGCGGCACCGAGAACTGCTCGTAGAGCGCGCGCGAGAGCGCGTCGTAGCGCTTCGACAGATTGCGGCCGAAATAGACGGAGAGCTCGAAGCGCTCGCCGCGCAGGGGGGCGAGGGCGCGCTGGATCAGCTCTTCCATCTGCTCCGAGACGATCCGGACGACGGGCGAGAGGCGCAGATCCTGGAGCGTCTCCACGGTCGGCAGCGGGCGATGGCCCCGGGCCTCGGCGAGCAGCGAGACGTAGTAGCCGACGGTCTGGTAGCCGTAGGTCCGGCAGAAGTTGTAGACGCGCAGGTTGCGGCGGCCGGCCCACTCGTCGCCGATCAGATAGTCCTTGGCGGCGACCACCGTCGCCCCTGTCAGGGCAAGTGGCCAGCGCTTCACGTTCTCGATCACGATGATCGACTTCAACCGGAATCCTCGGGCGGCTCGAGTACGAGCATGTTGCCGTCGTAGGTCAGGACCCCGAGCAGGATCGCATTGATCAGGCGCTGGACCGGAACCCAGTAGATGTGTTTCTGGAACTGCGGATGCGTCTCGGCGGGATCCGCGATCCGCACCGTCCGCTCCTCCTCGTCCCAGCCCGAGAGCACCACGAAATGGCCCGTCGGCACACCGCGGATGTCGTCGTCGGCGAGTGTATCGACCCCGACCTCGCGGGAGCTTGAGTAGAGATACGTCGAGGAGAGGCCCGTCAGGATCGGGCGCTCGTCCTGCAGCCATTGGCGCAGCAGGCCGGTCGTCAGGTCGACCATGGCGAGCTCGCCCCCGAGCTCCAGGTATTCGACGTAGGCCCGCGTCGCGACCGTCAGGCGCGGATCGTTCTTCGCGCGCTCCTGCTCGACCAGCTTGTCGATCAGGTCGCAGCTCTCGCCGTGGAACCAGGTCGGATCGAAGACGTTGAGGTTGTAGGTGTACATGAGCGCGCGGTAGCCGCGCTTCAGGGCGTGGATCGCGAGATTCGCGGCGAGGGTTCCACCGGTCTCGAGCTGGGGAACTTCCGCGATCACGTCCTCGAGGGCCTCGAGATCGCCGTAGTAGCGGTAGACGGCCTGCAGGCAGGTCGGGCCGCAGGTCGCGTCGTCGGGCTGGCGATCGATCTCGAGATCGAGGCTCTGTCGCGGCGCGGTCGGTCGGGGCGCAGAAGGGGGCATGGGGCTCAGGTGGCGGCCTCGTCGTTCGATTCGGGCGGGGCGCGCGAGGCGGCTGCGCTGGGGGATTCGGCGTGTCCGGGCCCGGCAGCGAACGCGCGGAAGGTTAGGGCGGGTCCGGAACGGAGCAAGGGGATGCCGCTCGCGGCGCGCCGGGCGATCGCGTCCGGCGAGCGCCGCCCGCCGACCGCGGGCATATTCGCGCGATCCATGGCGAGCGAATGGGCCAACTTCTCCGTCGCCCTCGGCATCGGGCTCCTGATCGGGCTCGAGCGCGAGCGCAGCAAGGGCGAGGGACCCGCACGGGGATCCGCCGGCATCCGGACGTTCGCGCTCGCGAGCGTCTCGGGCGCGCTCGCCCTGCACGTCGGCGGCGTTCTGCTGCTCGCGGTGGTGATGGGGGCGGGGGCCGTCCTGATCGGCCTCTCCTATGCGCGGACCCGGGAGACCGATCCGGGGCTGACGACCGAGATCGGGCTCTCGCTCGTACCCCTGCTCGGCGCGCTCGCGATGTCCGAGCCGGGGCTCGCGGCCGGGCTCGCGGTCGTCGTCGCGGTGGTCTTCGCGGCGAAGGTTCCGCTGCACGGCCTCGTGAAGCGCACGCTCTCGGACGCGGAGGTCCGGGACGGTCTCGTGTTCGCGATCGCCACGCTGGTGATCTGGCCGCTGCTGCCCGATCGCCCGCTCGGTCCCTACGGCGCGATCAATCCGCATCGGGTCTGGCTCGTCGTGATCCTCGTGCTCGCGATCGGTGCGGCCGGACACGTCGCGCTCCGGCTGCTCGGGCGCGGGCCGGCGCTTCCCCTCGTCGGGCTCGCCGCGGGCTTCGTCTCGAGCACCGCGGCGATCGGCTCGATGGCGGGCCGCGCCGCCCAGGATCCCGCGAGCCTGCCCGCCGCGGTCGCCGGCAGCGCGCTCTCGACCGTCGCGACCTTCGTCCAGATGGCGATCCTGCTGTCGTCGGTCAGCCCGGCGACCCTGCTGGCGCTCGCTCCGATGCTCGCCACGGGCGGGATCGTCGCGGCGGGATTTGCGCTCGTCTTCGCGCTCCGCAGCTCGGCTTCGGAGGCCGCGAGCGCCGCCGCCGCCGGCCGCGCCTTCAGCTGGCCGGCGGCGCTCGGGCTCGCGGCTCTGCTCGTGGTCGTTTCGATCGCGACGGCGGCATTGCAGGCACGCCTCGGCGCGGCGGGCCTGATCGCCGGGGCGACGATCGCCGGATTCGTCGACGCTCATGCCGCGGGCGTCTCGGTCGCGTCGCTGGTGGCATCGAACGCGCTCGCACCCGGCGAATCCGTCGCTCCGATCCTCGCGGTGATGACGAGCAATGCGATCGCGAAGATCGCGGTCGCCGTCGGTGTCGGATCGGGCGCCTTCGCGCGCGGCGTCGTGTCGGTGGTCGTCGTATCGATGGCGGCGGCGTGGCTCGTCGCGTGGCTGACGATCCTGCGCTGAAGCGCGCCGGTGTTTCGCCGGACGCGGGCGATTCGCGGGTACCGCCATCGTCTCGCTTTCGTATACTGGCCGCGGTCGTGGGCGAGGTCCTCGGGCGCAGGCCCGCTCGACGATCGAGGAGGAAGGCTCCGGCACGGTGTCGGGGTGGGAGAGTCGAGGGGGCAGTCGAGACGATGCCGGGCGTTGCCGATCGACGGCCTCTGCTGCCTCTCGTGGTCGCGATCCTGATCGGATCGCTCGTTCCGAGCCTCGTCGCCTGTGTCGCGCTGCCGCCGCCCTACCGCGAGGCGCCCGACTATCCCGTGCGCTTCGCCGACGTCGAAGCGATCACCCTGATCCCGCCGCTGGTCTCCGTCTACTCGATGTCTTCGGGCAACGTCGAGCAGGAGGTCCAGGAGTGGAGCGACGCCGTCTACGCGCAATCGCTCGACGCCGTTCGCGACCAGATCGAGGCGATGGGCAAGCGCTTCGTTCCTTTCGCCGGCGCCCAGGGGCCGCGCCCCGACTTTCGCGTGGGAACCCTCGACGCGAACGCCCCGAAACCGTCGACACCGGCCAACGAGAGCTGGCTGCTCTTCGAGTCGGCGAAGGAATCGATCCTCCGCCACACCTACGACCCGGTCCAGATCTTCCCCGACCAGATGAAATCCTTCGAATACACCCTCGGCGAGGCGTCGCAGGCGCTGCTCTCGGGGACCGAGGCCGATGCCTATCTCCTCATGATCGCGACCGACTCGATCCCGACGGGCGAGCGCACGGCCCTGATCGGCGTCGGGGCGGCGGCCACGCTCTATACCGGATCGTATGCGGGCCCCGGTGCGACCCCGGCCGAGCTGACGATCGCGCTGGTCGATGCGCCGTCGGGCGACATCCTCTTCTTCAATCGCGTGTCGATGCCGCTCTCGGATCTGCGCGATCCCGCGACGAATGCGAAGCTGATCGAGCTCGTGCTGAAGGGCATGGACCGATGAGGAGCGCGAGAGGGCCGATCGCCCTGGCGGCGTGTCTCGCGCTGCTCGCTTCCGGCGTGGGCTGCCTCGCCCCGCAAGTCGCACCGCTCGGGGCCGAGGTGACCACGGCGACCCTCGCCGACGACGAGGCCTACCTCTGGAAGAAGACCCGCGAGGTCCAGCACGAGATCGAGACCAGCGGCCTGCGTTACGTCGATCCGGCACTCGACGCCTATCTCGCGCAGGTGGTCGGTCGGGTCGCGCCGGCGTCCCTGCGCGAGGCCGGGCTCGCGCCGCGCGTCGCCGTGATCTCGGACGTCCAGATCCACGGCTATTCCTTCGCGAATGGCGTGATCTACCTGCATACGGCGCTGCTCTCGCGCATGGAAGACGAAGGCGCGCTCGCGACGGTGCTGACCCGCGAGCTGGCCCACGTGATCGATCGCCATACGCTGCGGCTGAAGCGGGAAGAGAAGGCGCGGGCCGATGCGCTCGCCTGGCTGGGGGTCGGCGCGACGCTCTCGCAGGCCGGATCCGGCGCGCAGATGCTCGCCCAGGCCTATTCGATCTCGTCGGCCATCGGCTTTCCGCACCAGCTCGAGGTCGAGGCCGATCGCAAGGGCCTCGAGCTCCTGCACGCGGCGGGCTACGACGTCCGCCGGACGCCCGCGTTCTTCGAGGGGACGATCGAATACCTCGCTGAGCTCCATCCCCAGGGCCCGCTCGCCTGGTTGGCCTTCGCTCCCCCGGCCCCGATGACGGCCCGCATCGCGGGCTATCGGAGCGTGATCGCGGAGCGCTATCCGGATCCGGTCGCGTCGGCCGGTCTCGTCCCGCCGATCGCCGATGCGAAGCGTTTCCGTCGCCTCGTGCGGGGTGCCACGGAGCGGCAGGCCGAGCTCGAGCTCGCTGCGGGCCTCTTCCTTTCGGCCGAGAAGACGGCGCGTCTCGCCTGCGACGCCGCAGAGAGCGACCCCGCGCCGTGGCTGCTGCTCGGGCGCGCTCTGCAGGGTCAGCGCGACAAGCCGCTTCCGGGCCGCAAGCTCCCTTCCATCGGCGACGTCCGCGCCGCCTATCGCCAGGCATTGGCGATCGACGCCCGCAACGCGCCCGCGACGCGCGAGCTCGGCCTGACCTACTACCGGACGACCGGCCGCGTCCGGACCGCGAAGTCCGCACAGACGGCGCTCCAGCATCTGCGCCGGTATCTCGCGCTCGCGCCGGAAGCCCAGGACGCGGACTACGTCCGCGCCTACATCGCCGAGCTCGAGACCGATCACCCCTAGGCCGCTCCGCCCGGGCGGCCTCGCAGCGGAGCAGGCCGCACCGTGGTCGCCCGCGAGGAGAAGACGAGCCGATGCGACGAAGACGAGCCCGAATCGCGGCCTGCGTGGGCAGCCTGGTGCTGCTCCTCGCTGCGACCGGCTGCGCGCCGATCTGGTCGCCGATCAACGCCTCGACGCCCGCGCCCTTTTCGCTGGCCTCGATCGAGGCGAAGGCCGCGCTGCCGCGCGGCTGGATGTCGTCGACCTACGAGCCCGTGGGCGGCGTCTGGCATTTCACCCGCCATGGCGACGAGCTCGAGCAGATTTTCATCCGCCGCTGGCCGAAGACGCAGGTCGTGAAGGGCACCAACCGCGCGATCCGCGACGGCATGACGATGCAGGAGCTCGCCGCGCTCTCGCTCGACAGCCGCCGGCTCGACGACGGCGTCGGCATGCTCGTGGTCCAGTCGAACAAGCCGGCGGAAGTCGGAGGCCGCCCCTGCTACCGGATCGACTACACCTATCGCAACGCGATCGGCCTGCCCAAACGCACCGTCGAATACGGCTGCCCCGTCGGCACATGGATGTACCGGTTCGAGTTCAATGCACCGGTCCAGCATTATTTCGCCGCCGGGCTCCCGGATTTCGAGGCCCTGATCGAAACCGTCGTCTTCACGGTTCGCGGCGCGTGAGCCGCGCATCCCTCGTTCGCTCGTGCCGTCGCTCCGGGCCGCTCGCGCTCGTCGCCCCGCTCTTCGCCCTGCTGGCCGTCCTGCTCCTCGGTTGTCAGCCCATGCTCGAGCAGGTCGGCGTCGCCCTCTTCTACGTCCCGGCGACCCTGCCCGAGGGCCAGACGCAGCTCGATCTCGCCTATCGCAGCGATCCCGGTGCCGATCCCGAGAAGCATCGTCTCGATCTCTTCCTGCCCGATCCTTCGAGGCGGGACTGGCCGACGCTCGTCTTCGTCCATGGCGGCGGCTGGACCCATGGCGACCGGGCCGTCGAGGCGGCAGGGGCCTCGGTGATGCGCAACATCGGGCGTCATTTCGCGAGCCGCGGGGTCGGCGCTGCCGTGATCAGCTACCGGCTCCAGCCCGCCGTCGACTGGCACGATCAGCTCGCGGACGTGACGGCGGCGCTGCGCTTCGTGCGCGAGCAGGTCCCGGCGCACGGCGGCCATCCCGATGCGATCTATCTCTCCGGGCATTCCGCCGGTGCCTGGCTCGCGGCGCGCGCGGGCTTCGATGCGGGGCTGCTCGAGGCGAGTGGCGTTCCGCAGGCGAGTCTCTGCGGGGTCGTGCTCGTGAGCGGTGGGGGCTACGACCTCGCGGACGAGCGGACCTACGCACTCGGCGCGAGTCGCGATTATTTCGTCGCGCGCTTCGACGACGGTGCGGAGGATTGGGAACGGCGCGGCTCGGTCGTCCCGCTGCTGCGTCCCGATCTGCCGCCGGCACTCATCCTCTACGGAACGGCCGAGCCGCGCAAGCTGACCCGTCAGAGCGAGCTGCTCTTCGACGCGATGCAGGCGTCGGGCGCGCGCGTGTCGCGGATCGTGCTGCCCCGGCAGACGCATCAATCGATCGTGATGACGCTGTCGCGCGGCGATGCGACCTCCGTGCCCGCGATCCTCGACCTGATGCGGCGGACGGATTGCCCGGCGGGCCCCTGATCCTCGGGCCCGGCCCCGGGCTCTCGGCGGCGCATCACGGCGCTCGTCGGGTCTCGCGGAGCACCCGGTTCGCGTCGTAGATCCGGATCTCCCGGCCGGGGAGCGCCTGCGCGAGGCGGTCCGCGATCGGGTGCGCGTCGCCGACGAGGTAGAAGGTCGGCCCCGCGGCGAGCCGCTCGCGCGCGACGCGCGAGAGCCGCTCGCTCGAGACGGATTGATAGGCGGCCGCGCGTACGGCGAGCGAGCCACCGTCTTCGGAGGGATCCCGCGCGCGCAGCAGGGCATCGAGGCGGGCCTTCGGGTCGTCGGCTTCGAGCGCGAGCGCGCCGATCATGCGATCGGTCAGCATCGCGGCCTCGCAGTCGAGGACCGGCTGCTGAACGAGGGCCTGCCAATGGGCCTCGATGCCGACGATCAGGGCGGCAAGTCGCTCAGGGCGCGTGCGAGTCGACACCGCGAAATGATCGTCGAAGGCGAGAGACGCGCCGATCTCGTAGGCGAGTCCCTGCCGCTCGCGCAGATCCCGGAAGAGTCGTCCACCGACCGGATCACCGAGCAGGCTCGCGAGCATCTCGAGCGCGGGACGATCCGCATCGTCAAGAGAGGAGCCCGGCATCGCGGCCGCCGAGGGCGCGCCCTCTGCCTCGGAGCGGACGCTGGCCGGAAGCGAAGCGAGGATCTCGACCTGGCGGGCGCCCGGCTGGTCGAGGAGATGGATTGCGTTCGGGATCGCGGAGGCCGGTGCGGCGCTCGGCCTCGTTGGGGCCGGCTCTGCATCCGGGTATGCGTCCGGGTGCGCCGAGCGGGACGCGACGACCATCGGCCAATTCGCAGCGGCCTCGGCGAGGCGGCCGAGCGCGGCCTCGGCGGCCACGGAAGGCGTTGCGTGGGCGACGACGTTTCCGGGGGCCGCGATCGCCGCGACGAGGGCGGCCTGGATCGAAGCCGGATCGAGGCGGGCGAGGGTCGCCTGGGCGCCCTCTTCGTCGGCTTCGTTCGCCTCGCGCGGCGCTTCGACGGCGCGGCGCAGCCGGCGCGCGGCGTTCGCGGGCGCCCCCTCCTCGGCGAGCAGGAGCAGCGCCGTCTCGCGACGCAGCCCCTCGAATCGGTCCTCCCCGATCGGAACGGGGTGCAGCAGCGCTGCCAGGGTCTCGATCGCGGCATCGAGCGCGCCGGCCGGAAAGAGCAGATCGAGGTCGACGCGGGCGCCCGCGATGCCCGACGTCATCGCGATGCTGCGATCGAGCGCCCGGCGGCGAAAGGCTTCGGGGCCTTCCGTCAGCTCACCGTGCGCCCAGAGCTGGAAGGCCGCGCGCGCCATCTCGGGCGAGGAGAATGCAGCGACAGGCGTGCTCCAGCGCAGGCGGCGGAGGGGGCTCACGGGCCCTTCGACCACGGCGATCTCGAGTGACGACGAGACGCGCCGGCGAAGGAGCGTCTCGGCGCGCGGGACCTCGGGACGAAGGATTGCGCCGGACTCGAGGCATCGCGGCGAGAGATCGATCGCCCGCGGCGGCATGCTCGGGCGATCGGGCAGGGCGCCGGAACCGGCGCAGCCGGGGCCCGACGCGAGCACGGCGAGGCACAGGCTCAGCACGCGCGCGGCGACGGGAGCGGATCGGCTGATTCCGAACCGGCCCGATGCCGGCGCGAGAGGACGTGCTTCGGGGCGGATCAAAGCAGGGATTCCTCGAGCGATGCGCCGACGCCATCGGGCAGGAACTCGAGAACCGGCTTCAGCCAGCGCATCACGCCCGTCGGCATGATCACGAAGGTGGATGGCTCGCGGCCGAGCGCGCGCTCCGCGGCGCGCTGGACGTCGTCGCGGGTCAAGGCGCCGAGGGCGCGCAGCTCGGTCTCGAAGCGGCGCGGGTCGTCTGCGAAGAGCGCGCCGCGGGCGAGCGCATCGGCGAGCCCTTCATGGGATTCGGCGGCGGCGAGACGATCGAGCTGCTCGTGGCGGATCGCCCGGCAGAGCTCGTCGTCGTCCGGGCCGTGCGTGCGAAGATCGTCGACGACGTGATCGAGCTCGCGCCGGATGCGGCGAAAGCTCGCGAAGGTGCGGGGGACGAAGACGAAGTTCAGCAGGCCCGCGTCGCGCAGCGCGAAGGAGAGCGAGTAGGCGTCGAACACGAGCTCGCCGCGCAGCGCGCGCGCGAAGCGGGCGTCGCGGGTGCCGAGCAGGAGATCGTCGACGACGGCCAGCGCCAATGCGTCGGGATCCTGCGCGCCGCTCGCATGCCAGGCGAGGCCGTACACCGGAAAGGGCGCGAGGGCGTCGTCGAGCGAGGCGGCCAGGGGCGCGCGATCGACCTCGAATGCCGGCCGCGCAGGCCCGGTCGGCCTCGATTCGATCGACCCGAAGAGATCGGCGACCAGGGCACGCGCCTGGGCGGGCTCGAATCGGCCGACGATCACGAGCACGGCGCCGTCCGGCGAGAGATGGTCGGCATGGAAGCGCGCGAGATCTTCGAGGGTCGTCGCGTCGCGATCGGCGTCGGTTCCGGTGGGAGAGCGCGCATAGGGCGTCCCCTTCCAGAGGCGGGCGAGGAACTTCGAGGCCGCGCGCGCGTAGGGCACGTTGTCGATGCGCAGCGCCTCCTCTTCCTGGATCGCCGCGCGCTGGGTCTCGACGTGATCGGCCAGCAGCCGCAGACCGCGCATGCGATCGGCTTCGGATTCGAGCACGCGCCGCAGGGCCGCCGGCGGCACGGTCTCGACATAGCGCGTCGCATCCCAATCGGTGAAGGCGTTGACGCGCCCGCCCACGTCCTGCACGCGGCGGAAATGTTCGCCGTCCGCGATCGATTGCGACCCCTTGAACATCATGTGCTCGAGAAAATGGGCGAGTCCGCTGCGGCCGGCCGGATCGTCGCGGCTGCCGACGTCGTAGCTGAGGCTGAGGGTGACCGAGCGGGCCTCGGGGCGGGGCGCGAGGATCACGCGCAATCCGTTGTTCAGCTGCTCTGCTTCGAGCGTGGGCACGAGGGACGCCAGCAGGGGATCGAGGGCGAGGGGGCGGCAGTCGGCGGCCGCGCCTGCGATGGGTACCGTCGCCGCCAACAGCCCGAACGCGAGCAGGCCCGCGCGGCCACGAAGGAAGGTGCTCGCGGCTCTGCGTTCATTCGCGCGTCGACTCATCGGCGCGGATCGTCCGGCGGCGGCCCCTCCTCGGGCGAGACCCGCCCGAGGTAGTCCGGCAGCTCGACGCCCGCCATCTTCGCGATCTCCTGGAGCGGCGGCAGGCTCGAGACGAAGCTCGAGAGGAACTGCGAGGTGGAAGATCCCTTGCCATTGGTCGCGCCCGAATCCCAGACGGTGATCTTGTCGATCTTCAGGTTCTGGATCGCTTCGACCTGCTTGGAGACGATCTCCTCGAGCTTCTCGATCATCAGCAGCGTCGCGGCGGATTTCGCATCGCCGGCGCTGCGGACGAGGGATTCGTAGCCCGCGGCCTTGCTCTCGAGCACCTGCCGGATGCCGCGGGCCTCGGCCTCGTATTTCATCAGGATCGCATCGGCCTCGCCGCGGGCGTTGCGACGGATGCGCTCGGCTTCCGCTTCGGCGGCGATCTCGATCTTGCGCCGCTCGACCTCCTGGCGCACGACCTCGACGGCGTTCAGCCGCTCGGTCTCGGCCGCGGCCTGGGCCTTCTGGATCTCGACCTGCGCATTGAGCCGCGCGACCTCGCCGCGCTGCAATGCCTCGGCCTCGCGCTGCGCGAGGGTCGCGTTGGACTGGACGATGTCGGCCTTGGCCGTGTTCTCGCCCTTGATCGCCTCGGCTTCCTGGCCCTGGACGAAGATGCGCTGGTTCGCCTCGGCGGCCTTCTTGCCCTTCTCGGCCTCGGCGACGTTCTCGGCGACGCGCACGGTCTTCTCGCGCACGGCGACCGCCTCGCCGATCGCCGCCGTCGATTCCTGCTGCTGCACGAAGACGCGCTGATCGGCCTCGGCCGCCTTCTTGCCCTTCTCGGATTGCGCGACGTTCTCGGCGACGCGGATCGTCTGCTCGCGCCGGTTCTCGGCGTTGCCGATCTCGCCGATCTTGTCCTGCTCCGAGACGTCGACCTTCGCGCGGTTGATCGCCTCG
This sequence comes from Myxococcota bacterium, assembly GCA_041389425.1. Taxonomy (GTDB): domain Bacteria; phylum Myxococcota_A; class UBA9160; order UBA9160; family UBA4427; genus UBA4427. The sequence continues at coordinate 33,667 of JAWKRX010000007.1, read as the reverse complement.
CTGGCCGCCTTGCGGCCGATGCTGTCGATGTACTCCGACTCGTCGGTGATGTCGGTGATGTTCACGTTGATGAGGTAGAGCCCGATCTTGTTGAGCTCCGGCTCGACGTTGGCGCGGATCGCCGTCAGGAAGCTCTCGCGGTCCTGGTTGATCTGCTCGATCGTGAGCGAGGCGATCGTGAGGCGCAGCTGACCGAAGATGATCTCCTTGGCCATGCTCTCGATGTCGGGCTGGGAGAGTCGCAGCAGGCGCTCCGCGGCGTTCGTCATGATCTGCGGATTCGTGCTGATGCCGACCGTGAACGTCGAGGGCACGTTGACCCGGATGTTCTGGAGCGAGAGCGCGCCCTGGAGCGGGATCGCGATCGTCATGGGCGTGAGCCGCAGGAATGCGTAGTCCTGGATCAGCGGCAGGACGAGCGCGCCGCCGCCGTGGATGCAGCGCGCCGACTGGCCGGTTCCGACGCGGCCGTAGATCACGAGGATCATGTCCGACGGGCAGCGCTTGTAGCGCGAGGCGAAGAACATCGCGGCTGCGAAGAGCACGAACACGACACCGAGCGCCGCGAGGGCCGAGTATCCGTTGGCGAGGACGAAATCCATGGTCTCGTTGACTCCCTGGGCTGATCGGTTGGGGGCGGTCGGTGACGCTCGAGCGGGTGGGCGGGCTTGCGGAGATCGGGGACGCGGCCGGCGCGCCCTTCAGCCGGCGGAGAGATCTTCGACGACGAGCGCGTTGGCGCGCACGCCGACGACGCGGATCGCCCGGCCCGTCGCGAGCTCGCCTGCACCCTGTGTCTGCGCGTCGTAGACGCCGAGGCGACCCTGGATGCTGACCTGGACCTGACCGCCGGACCCCGGCTTCACGGTCAGGTAGACGACCCCTTCCTGGCCCACTGCGGCCGCGAGGTCGAGCGTCCCGCTCGATTGCAGCCCGACCATCGCTTCGAAGACCTTCGCGACCGCCCACATCGAAGCGAATCCCGCGACGAGCGCGATCACGACCGCGACCGGCGGCGAAAGCCCCGCTTCGCGCATCGCCGCGAGGCCGACCAGACCGAACATCATGAGAAAGGCGGCGATGCCCTGGATGGAGATCAGCCGGGTGCCGGCATCGAGATCGCTATGCGGCTCGTCCGCCTGAGTGCCGCCGAGATCATGGGAGCCGCCGAAGCTGTGATCGTCGCCGACGCCGAAGAGCATCAACAACGTCCGGAGCGCGATCGTCGCGCCACCGATGACCGCCGAGAACATGAAGAGCGAGTCGAGCAACGTCGTTCCTCCGCGGGAGCGGGTCGAGCCTACCATAGGCCGCGGCGCCGCGGGCAGAGGAACGAAGGTCGCATCGGCGACCCGCGAAGGACCGCTCTGTGATTCGTGGGGGTGAATTCTTCGGTCCACGTCTCAGAAGGTCTGCGGATAGACCCGGACGCTCACTCCCGACGCCCCCACGAGATGGTCGGGGGGGCGACCGGGAGACGCGAAGCCGGCCTGGACCAGCGGGTTCGCGTCCCAGGCTGCGACCTCGAGATCAGCGAGCGGGTAGGGCACGTGATGCACCTGTCCGCAGCGGATCCCGCGTGGTGTCGGTGCGAAGAGGAGATACCGCTCGGCGAGGAAGAACTCGAGGGTGCCGGGCTCGGCCAACCGGGATTCGCTCGCGAGGCGGTAGCGAAACCGGGACGCAGCGTGCTCGCCCCGCCGCCGGCATGCGTAGTCGACCCAATCGTCCGAATGCGTCGCCGACATTGCGGCGTGTCGGTAGGGAAGGTGGAAGAAGGTGCGCGCCGTCCAGACCGCCAGGGATTGATTGCAGTCGAGCGAGTAGAACCAGACGCCGTGGCGGCCCTGCGCGTCGCGAACGTAGGTCCGGACGTTGAGCTCGAGGAAGTCGCTGATGCCGGGGACGGCCGGCAGCCATCGCGGGCGGATGTCACGCATGAAGAAGGGCACGATCGCGAGCCAGCCGTCGCCCTGGTGTGCGTCGACGATGAGGCCCGGGGGCAGCGTGCGCTGAAGCTCGGCCGGGTCCCAGCGCCAGTGGAGGAAGGCGAGCTGGGTCCAGCGCTGATGCATGACGTACGGCCTGCTCGGGCGCTCGCGAGCGGCCAGCAGGGCTTCCGTGGTCGTCTCGGGCGTCACGGCGAGCCGATCCTCTCCCGAACGCTTCGCGTCGGATGGCCCGTCGCCCCCATCGCACGGATGCGTCCTCGAGTTGCCTACCCCTTCGACAACGCCCGCGCGACCTCGCCGACCGGCCAGGGTTGATGGTCCCGGTAGTCGTCCATCTTCGTCTTGCCCTCGGCGATCTGGCCCTTCACTGCGTCGTAGACCCGCCAGTGCATGGTCGGGCCGAAGAGGGGCTGGGATTCGACGGAGATGATCCGCAGCTCGCCTTCTTCGAAGCCGCAGATCGGCTGGATCGCCCGCATCAGCTGTTCGCCGTTGAGATGGCCGTCGCCGAAGTTCCAGCCGAGGATGGTGCCGCCCATCAGCTCGCCTTCGTACCAGTCGTAGTCGTCGATGTTCGAAACCGCGACCGGCAGCGCCTCGAAGAGCGGGCGCCCCTGGAAATGCATGAAGCGCGAGACGAGCAGCATGACCTTCGCGAACTCGAAGGCCGTCCGGTCCGGGATCATCTCCTGCATCTGCTCGAGCACGGTGCCGCTCGTCTTCTTGAGCTTCGAGAGCTTCTGCGCCGCCGGGCCCTTCTTGATCAGCCAGACGTTGTAGGCCCAGTTGCCCGCGTAGTACCGCATCGAGGGCAGGAACGAGACCCGCGAGGGGACGAGGTTGCCGAAGAGCGGAACCGCGACGAGCGAGAAGAGCATCGCGCCCAGCAGCAGCGGCATCTGCGCCATGTCGAAGACCGAGGCCTCGGGATGGAACCAGAACAGGAACCAGCCGCCGTAGATCATGAGGATGTTCCACTCGACGGGCATGCCGTTCGGATTGTTCAGGCCGATGAAGCCGTGGAAGCCGGTGAAGAGGATGCAGCCGCCGAGCAGGATCCACTCGTTGCCCGTCTGGGCCGCGAGCAGGAGGATGAAAGGGATCGAGACCTCCGAGACGTGGCCGAAGGCAGCCATGAGGCTCGCGAAGCGCGAGGGCCGCAGATCGTCGGGGAAGCTCGTGAAGAGGCTCTTCTTGAGGAACTTCGGGAAGAAGGGCCCGTTGTTCATCATGAACATGATCACGGACGGGAAATGGCTGTTCCACTTCGAGACGCCGGCCCAGATCCAGATGAAGGACCAGACGATCTTCGCGCCCGAGATCCAGAGATCGTTCGCCATGGCGAAGGTCATCGCGCCCAGCACGACCCAGTAGTGCTCGTAGCGCGCGACCAGCATCAGCGTCTTGTCGAGCACGCCGTTCACCGCGACCAGCACGAAGCAGGGCAGCAAGTGCACGACCGTCATCTCCGGTCGCGTCAGCGCGTAGAGCAGCAGGCCCTGATTGAGCAGGTAGAGCGAGACGTCGAGCAGGTTGCGCGTATCGCCGCCGATCAGCGGAACGCCGCGGAAGAGCGGGAGCTTGATCGTGCCGACGCGCGCGAAATGGCGGTAGCCGCCGAACCATTTGTCGAAGCGCGCGTTCATCGGGCCCCAGCCGCAGCCGAAGCCGAAGAGCTCCCAGCACATCGACCAGACCATCGCCTTCTTGAACGCCTCGTTCGTGAAGGCCCAGTCGCCGATCGCGAGGAAGCCGGGATAGCCGGCGTTGAAGCTGCACCAGAAGGCCCAGATGCCGATCAACACGAAGAAGTACTTCGCCCAGTAGAGCGCCATCACGCTCGGGCGGTTCGGGCTCGAGTTCGCCCAGGTCCGGCAGGCGAGCCGGACGCGTTCGGGGAAGGGCGCGTTCACGACGCGCTCGGGATCGTACGGGGGCAGGTCGGCGTGGGCAGTCGTCATGGCGCGCGATGATAAACCGAGGACGACGCGTTTTGCGACCTCGAAAACGGGGGGCACTGATCGGCGGTGAAACGGGCCGGTCGCCGTGGTCGATTGCCTCTCAGCGCCGCCAGAAACGCCGGTCGGCGAGCGCCAGGATCGCGAAGAATTCGAGCCGCCCCAGCCACATCAACAGGACCATCGCGATCTTCTGTCCGTCCGAGAACCAGGCGTAGTTCATGGTCGGCCCCACGGCGCCGAGGCCCGGACCCACGTTCGAGAGGGTCGAGATCGCCGCGGTCGATGCGGTGATGAGGTCGACGTTGCCGAGGGCCAGCACGGCGGTCCCCGCGATCCAGGCGGCGATCCAGAGGAAGATCAGCGCCATGACGGCGCGGATCGACTCCTCCGGAACCGATTTGCGCCCGACGAGCACCGCGATGACCGAGTTGGGACTGAAGGTGAGGCGGATCTCCCGGATCACCGCGGCCCAGCCGACCAGGATCCGGATCACCTTCGGCCCCCCGGCCGTCGATCCGGCGCACCCGCCGACGAACATCAGCGCCACGATCATCCAGCGGGAGAGCTCGGGCCAGCGATCGAAGTCGACGGTCATGAAGCCCGTCGTCGTGATCACCGACGCGACCGAGAATGCGACGTCGAGGACGAGGCGGAAAGCGCTGCCTTCGCCGGGCGTGCCGCTCGCGAGATCGATGGTCACGATGAAGACGGTGATCGCGACGATCGCCGCATAGCCCCGGAGCTCGACGTCCCGGAACACGCGCAGGTCCCGCCGGCGCAGCAGCAGGTAGTAGAGGGAGAAGTTCAGGCCCGCGGCGAGCATGAAGACCGTCACGACGAGCTGGATCGGCCAGGTGAAATGGCCCATCGAGGCGTTGTAGGAGGAGAAGCCGCCGGTGGAGACCGTCGTGAAGGCGTGCACCAGGGCGTCGAAGGGCGAGGCGCCGAGCACGACCATGACGAGCGTCTGCGCGAGGGTGAGCGCGAGGTAGATGCGGAAGAGCGCGCTCGCGGTCTGCTGGACGCGGGCGTGGAGGATCTCGGCCTTCGGGCCCGGCACCTCGAGCTGGATCAACATGCGCGCGCCGGGGCCCAGCTCCGAGAGCAGGGCGACGAAGATGACGACGAGCCCGACGCCGCCCAGCCACTGGGTGAAGCCGCGCCAGAAGAGGATCGGGCGCGGGGCCGCCTCGATGTCGCGCAGGATCGAGGCACCGGTCGTCGTGAAGCCGGAGACGGACTCGAAGAGCGCGTCCACGGGCGAGGGGATCGCGCCGCTCGCGAGATACGGAATCGCGCCGACGAGCGAAGCGAGCAGCCAGGTTCCGACGACGATCAGCACGCCGTCGCGCCGGTAGAGATCGCCCGTGCGCGATGCGTGGCTGCGAAAGGCGAGGGCGAGCGCCGCGCTGATGACCGAGCCCGCCAGGAATCCGATCGCGGTCCGCCCGTCGGAAGGCGAGAGACAGAACACGAGCGGGACCAGCTGCGCCGCCGCGAGGACGTAGAGCACGAGACCCAGGATCGAGAGCACGCGGCGGACGTTCACGACGGCGGATCCTCAGCCCTGATCGGAGCCGGGGAAGAGCAGGTGGACCATGTCCATCTCGTCGCGCTGGACGAAGAGGATGACGTCGTCGCCGGCTTCGAGGCGATGATCGCCGCGCGGGATCGCCGCACGCCCGCCGCGCAGGACGGCCGCGACGATCAGGCCGCGCGGGACCTCGATGTCGGCGAGGCGCTCGCCGGCGGCCGGGCTCTGCGGATGGACGCGGCGCTGCAGGAATGCCGCCGCGCCGTGCTCGAACGAGACGATGTGGGCTTCGTAGTTGCCGTCGATGTAGGCGCGGATGCGCTCGGCGGCGATCGTGCGCGGCGAGACGACGTCGAGCAGCGAGAGCTTCTTCCAGAGATTCGAGGTCTCGCTCTTCTGGACGCGCGCGGTCAGCTGGTGCGCGCCGAGCTCCTGCGCGAGCAGGCAGGCCATCAGGTTCGCTTCGTCGTGGCCCGTGAGCGCGATGAAGGCATGGGCGTCGGCGACCCCCTCCGAGGCCAGCACCGAGAGGTCGGTCGCGTCGCCGTGGATGATGTCGTACTCGGGAAATTCGACGGCCAGCGCCTCCGCCCGCGAGCGATCGAGCTCGATCAGCTTCAGCTGCTTGACGCGCCCGGCGAGGTTCGAGACCACCGCATGGCCCGTCGCGCCGCCGCCGGCCACGACGACGAGCCCGAGCTGGCGCGAATGCCGGCTCGCCCGCCGCTCCACCTCGTCGATCGCCTTCGGCGTTCCGATCACGAGCACGTCGTCGCCCACCGACGGCCGATCCGCGCCCGTCGGCACGATCACGCGGCCGTTCGAGATGAAGGCGAGCACGAGACAATCCTTCGGCAGATCGGCCTCCGCGAGGCTGCGCTCCGCGAGCCGCGAATCGGCCTCGACCGCGGTGCGCCGGATCTGGAGCGCCCCGCCGGCGAGGTACTCGATCTCGATCGTGTTGTAGCCGAGCACGAGGTTGCGGACGCGGGTCGTCGTCAGCAGCTGCGTCGAGAGCAGCAGGTCGGCCTGGAAGGTGCGCTCGTAGATCCGGCCGTAGCGCGTGACGTCCTCGGCGGTCGCGACGCGCACGACGGTATGCGGCGCGCCGAGCGTCTTGGCGAGCAGCGACGCCGCGAGGTTCGCCTCGTCGGAAGAGCTCGAGGCGACGAATAGATCGCATCCCGCGATCCCGGCGGCCTCGAGCGTCGGGACGTGGGTCCCGTTGCCGAGCACGAAGGCGACGTCGAGGCGCTCTTCGATCATGCGCTGCTTGGCGGGATCGCTGTCGATCAGGGTCACGGCGTGGCCGGAGGCCGAGAGACTGCGCGCGAGGTAGCGCCCGACCTCTCCCGCACCCATGATGACGAAGCGCTTCATTTCCATCGGCGGGTTCCCGGACGCGGGTTGAAGGGACGGACGGCCCGTTCCCGGCCGACGCGGCGGCAGGGTAGTCGCCGCGCCCGACTCGCGCCCGACTCGCGCCGCCGTCGGGCGGTGGCTGCGAGGCGGGAAGCTGGCCGCCCCGTCCCGGACGGAGCGTTCGGCTAGCGGGCCGTCCCGCTCGGGTCCGGCGCGGGCGCGCCATCGCGGGGGCGCAGCCGCAGGCCGAGCCGCGGCGTGCGGGCGAGATAGGCGCGATAGGCCGGGTCGTCGCCCCAGCGCTGCTCGGCGCGAGCCTCGAGCAGCGGAATGCCGCTGATGCGCGTCAGCAGGACGAAGACGAAGAGCGGCGAGACGAGGGTGAAGAGCTGCGCGCCGGCGAGGGCCGGCCAGGCGAGGCCCGCGATGCCCGTCCACAGCAGGATCTCCCCGAGATAATTCGGATGACGCGAGCGGGCCCAGAGCCCCGTCGCGATGAAGCGATCGCGATTCGCGGGATTCTTGCGGAAGGCGCGCTTCTGCCGATCGGCGACGACCTCGAGACCGAAGCCGAGGGCGAAGACGGCCAGGGCCACGGCATCGGTCATCCCGAGCGGCGGGATGCGCGCCGAAGTGAGCGCGGCGAGGGCAGCCGCGGCCGTGAGCGAGACCCACAGCCCCTGGAGCACGAACGCCATCAGGAAGCGCGCGAAATCGGGCTTGATCGCGTCGAAGCGCGGATCGCGGCCGTCTTCGCGGATGCGCCGGAAGAGAAAGAGGCCGAGGCGGACCGCCCAGATCGCGACCAGCGCCGCGAGCAGCAGCGAGCGGGCTTCGAGGCCGGTGTCGGCGCTCGCGCCCGTCGCTGCACGGGCCGCTTCGCTCGCGCCTCCGTGTGCGGCTTCGCGCGCCGCAGCGCTGCCCAGAAGCGCGGCCGCGAGGACGGTGAGATAGGTCAGGCTCCCCGTCAGGTCGTAGTACTTCTCGGTCTGGGCGAGCCAGGCGGGCACGAAGGCCAGCACGTTCAGGGCGAAGGCGAGGGCGACGCAGCCGGCGAACACGGGCACCCCCTGCCAGCGCACGCCGCCCGCGCTGCCCGCGAACGCCACCAGCGCCCCGATCGCGAGGATCAGCGGCAGCGCGATCAGGGCCTGGCGGGTTCGGCGGTGCAATGTGGGCGCTCAGGCCGTCTCGCGGATGATCGGCGCTTCGTAGGTCCCGAACAGCTTGTCGTAGAACATCGTCAGCGTCGCGTAGTTGCCGTGGTTCATGTCGACGTGATGCGCCGCATGGACGCCCGTGATCGTGTTCACCCAGCCGAAGGGCGCGGGCAGGTTGGTGTAGACGTGGTTCAGGCTGTTCAGGTGGGTGAACAGCAGCGTCGCGACCACCATCGAGACGACGTGCAGCGGCCCGCCCGCCACGGCGGCGACCAGCGGAATCGAGCCGAGGAAGAGCGAGAGGCCGATGAAGGTCTCGAGCGGGTGCACGTAGAGCGCGTCGACGTAGGTCGGCTTGCGGGCCTGATGGTGGAGCGAGTGGACCTTGCGCAGCAGCGTGCCGTGGAAGAGGAAACGATGGGTCAGGTAGTACATGAAATCGAATACGAGCAGCACCGCGAAGACGTCGACGACGTGGCGCCAGATCGGCCGGCTGTCGAAGCCGACACAGAAGGGCAGGATCGTCACATAGAAGGCGAGATTCGTGTACAGGCCCGATTTGTTGTTGATCTTGACCGCGTTGCGGAACGAGTCGCGGGCGAGCTTGGTCTTGTCGACGGCGCGGTTGACCTCGCGCATCTCGGCGAGCACCGGGATCTTGAAGGTCAGCCAGTTGCCGACGATGCTCGTGATCGCCAGCAGGCCGACGAAGGCGAGCGCCGCCTGCCAATCGTAGTTTTCGCGAAGCCATTCGAGCACCATGTTCGTCTCCTTCTTCTCACTCGAGTCTTTCTCTCGACTTGTTCGTCTTCTCGCTCTCGCGGCGGGCGGATCGCGCCGCGCCGGCTAGGGCGATCGCAGATGCACCGCGAGGCGCGCGGCGTCGCGGGAACCGAGGCGATCGCGCAGGCGGGCCGCGAGCCGGGCGAGCTCCGCCGGCGAGCTCTCGTTCGTGCGTCGATCGGCGCGCGCCGCCCGTTCGGCGCCTTCGGATCGGACGAGGGGATCGTCTGCACCGGCGCGATCGGTCGCGAGGCTCGCCCCCATTGCCTCGGCGCCGGCCGAAGCCGCCGCATTGGCCGCCGGAAAGGCTGCGGAGAGCAGATCCGTCTCGAGGGCGAGCATTCCGTAGAGGCGCCGCGCGACCCGCTCCAGCACGGCGAATTCGTCGGCGCCGAGCTGCTCGCGCAGGCCGTCGTCGAGCGCGTCGAGTGCGCTCACGGAATCTTCGATGAGGCGCATCCCGTTCGCCGTCAACCGGACGACGACGCCGCGGCGATCGCGGGGATCGGGCTCGCGTCGTAAATAGCCGAGGCGCTCGAGATCCTGCGCCGTGGCACTGATGGCCTGGCGGCTCACGCGATGCAGCAGGGCGAGCTCGTGGAGCCGGGCGCCGGAGGCGCCGACCAGCGTCAGGATCTGACCGTGGGAGAGCTTGAGCCCCGCATGCCCGCGATCGCCGGTCGCCGCCATCAGGCGCCGCTCGATCTCGGCGGCGATCAGCGGCAGGAGCCCGATCGAATGCGGTGCACCGGATTTCCGCGTCCGTCCCGTCTCGTCGCCGCGCCCTCGCTCGCCCGGCCCGGGAAAGGCATCCGAGAAGAATCCGTCGGCGAGCAGCGCGAGGGCGGCGACGAAGCGGCGATGTTCGTCGGCACCGACCCGTTCGGCCTGCTCGGCCTCCAGCTCGTGAAGACAGGCGACGGCGTCGGCGACGAGCCGATCGCCGGCGGGCGTCAAGACCGCGATCCGCGCGCGCCGATCGCCCGGCGCGTCCCGCCGATCGACGTAGCCCGCGTGCTCGGCCAGGCCCACGAGCTGACTCGTGGCCTGCGGGCTGATGCCGAGGGCCCGCGCGAGCTCGGAGAGCGGCCGCGGCGCCCGGGCGATCAGCGAGATCGGGAGGCCGAAGCTGGGGCGAAGGCCGCGATGACCGCGCCGTTCCGCGAGATGGGTCATCAGCCGGATCTGCAGGTCGCGGGCGAGGCCGATCAGATGGCGCGCGAGGTTGTCCCGATAGCGCGCCCAGGCGACGGCGCCGAAGGCGGGGGCGTCGGCGGCGGGGGATTCGGCCGGGATTCGGGGGCGGGCACGCGGCATCGCGCGACTCTAGGACCGGGTGTCCAGAAGTTCAAGCTGGGTTGACAAACTGATACAGCACGATTGATGATGGGTGCGAGGCACCCCTGGAGCCCCCGAATCCCCGATCTCCAGATCCCCGCCCGAGGATGGCCGTGCTCACGATCTACCACTCCCCCCGCTCCCGCTCGCAGCGGGTCGTCTGGCTCGCCGAGGAGCTCGGGCTGCCCTATCGCCTGCACGTCCTCGAGATGTTCAGCGATGCGATGAAGGCCCCGGAATACCTGCGCATCCATCCGCTCGGGAAGGTGCCCGCGATCGACGACGACGGCTTCGTGCTCTGGGAGACGACGGCGATCCTCTCCCATTTGATCGGGCGCTACAGCGACGGCGCGCTGCTGCCGCCGCGCGAAGCCCAGTCGGGGGCGCGCGCGCTGCAGTGGATGGATTTCGGGGAGAATCCGCTGACGGTCATCATGGGGGAGATCGCGGCCCATTCGGGACCGATGCCGGAGCGTTCGCGCATCCCCGCGCTCGTCGACCGCGGCCGGGCGATCGCACCGACGCTCGTCGCGGTCGTCGAGGCGGGGCTCGAAGAGGGTCCCTACATCCTCGGAGGCGCCTTCAGCGCCGCCGACATCATGCTCGGCTTCGGGCTCGGCATCGCGCGCTGGCTCGACTTCGTGAACGACGCCACGCCCCGCTGCCGCGCCTATCTCGAGCGGCTCGAGCGGCGGCCCGCCTATCAGCGATCGATCGCCGTCTGAGCGTGGCGGCCTGTGCCCTCCTCGCGAGCGGACCAGACGGAAGGGAACGCGAGAGCAGACGAGAGAAGCGAAGCGAAGAGAAGCGAAGAAAAAAGAAGAAGGAGACGCGATGTCGACCGCCCCCCTGGAACGAGGCCTCTTTCTCGTGTTCAGCAACCCGAGCTCCGAGGCCGCCACGGCCGAGTTCCATCGCTGGTACGACGAAGTCCACGTCCACGAGGTCCTGCAGGTGCCCGGCGTCGTCGCCGCCACGCGCTACGCGCTCGATCCGGACCAGATGCCCTCGGGCGGCGCCGAGGCGCTCGGGCGGCGCTTTCTGTGCGCCTACGAGATCGAGGCGGACGATCTCGCCCGGGTGCGGGATGCGGTGATGGCGACCTCGCGCGATCGGACTCATAGTGCGGCCTTCCAGCTGAAGCCGCTGCCGATCCTCGCGATCTATCGCGCGCTCGGTCCGCGGGTCGAGGGGCGAAGCGAGGCTTCGCGCGCGTAGCGATCGCAGAGTGCGGTCGAGCGGAGCGTGCCCACGGAGCGATCGCAGGATCGGGTTGCGCGGAGCGTGCGCACGGAGCGATCGTCGGACGAGCAGGAGGAAGTACGCGATGGCGGGCAGACTCGCAGGCAAGGTGGCGATCGTGACGGGGGCCTCGCGCGGCACGGGCGAGGCGACGGCGCGGCGCTTCGTGCAGGAAGGGGCGTCGGTGGTGCTGGCGGACGTCCTCGACGAGGCGGGCCGGAAGGTCGCGGCGGAGCTCGGCGACGCAGCACTCTACGTCCATCTCGACGTGACGAGCGAGGCGGAATGGAGTGATTGTCTGGATCGGACGCTCGCGCGCTTCGGTCGCGTCGACGTGCTCGTCAACAACGCGGCCGTGCTCCACATCGCGCCGCTCGAGGAGACGGCCCTCGCCGATTGGGAGCGCCTGCTGCGCGTGAACCAGACGGGGCCCTTCCTCGGAATCAAGACCGTCGCGAAGGCGATGCGGGCGGGGGGCGGCGGCTCGATCGTCAACGTCTCGTCGATCGACGGTCTCGAAGGCATGAGCTTCGTCTCGGCCTACGCCTCGACGAAATGGGCGCTGCGGGGCCTCGCGAAATGCGCCGCCCTCGAGCTCGGCCCCGACGGCATCCGGGTCAACACCGTCTGTCCGGCCGGCGGCAGCGACGAGATGGCGGCGCCCTGGCGGCCGCCGGGCTCGAAGGACACGTCGGGCTACATGGACAAGCGCCCGATCCCGCGCCGGGGCACGGTCGAGGAGATCGCTTCGATGATCCTCTTCCTGGCTTCGGACGAGTCCTCGTTCTGTACGGGCGGCGATTTTCCGGTCGACGGGGGGCATTCCTGCGGTAGCCGGCTGCCCGTCCGGATTCCGCGGCGCGCATAGGAGCCTGAACCGCCCCTCTTCGATGGGAAAAATGCCCGCGCGGAAGGGGAAAAACCGGCAGCGCCGGCCATTCAGGGGTCGCGTTGCCTGGGGGAAGATCCGATAGGGGCCAGCGAGGGGCTACCCCATCCCGGGGCCGCCCAGCGCGGTGAAGCATGACCCAGGAAGTGTCCATCGACGGCCCGAAGAGCGACTCGACCTCGCTCCTGCTCGTCGTCGAGGACGATCCGACCGCCAACCGCCTCGCCGAGGTGCTCGCCCGCCCGGACGGCGTCCGTTATGCGATCACCCGCGTCCTGCGCGTCGAGGACGCCCTGCTGCGCCTGCAGGAGACGCCCTTCGACGCGATGCTCCTCGACCTCTCGGTTCACGAAGGGCCCGGCCTCGACTCGTTGATGCGCGCGAGCGCGGCGACGCGCAGCATCCCCGTCGTCGTCCTCACCTATCAGCGCGACGAGGCGACCGTCCTGAAGGCGGCACGCGCGGGCGCCCAGGACTGTCTCTCGCGCGGCGAGGTCACGCCGGAGCTGATCTCGCGCACGATCATCCATGCGATCGAGCGCCACAAGATCCTCCAGGACCTGACCGAGGCGAAGCAGCGCCAGCGCTTCCTCGCGACCCACGACACCCTGACCGAGCTCCCGAATCGCTATTCGTTCATGCAGCAGCTCGGCCCGATGCTGCACGCGGCGAAGCGCCGGCAGACGAAGCTCGCCGTCCTCTTTTTCGATCTCGACGGCTTCAAGGCGATCAACGACAACCTCGGCCACGGCGTCGGCGATGAGCTCCTGACCGACGTCGCACGGCGCCTGCGCAAGGCCATCCGCAAATGCGATCTCATCGCCCGCATCGGCGGGGACGAGTTCCTCGCGGCGATCCAGGACGTCGAGCACGAGGATACGATCCAGAAGGTCGCCGAATCGATCCGCCGCGAGATCGAGAAGCCCTACCACCTCGACGGCCACGAGTGCTGGATCAGCGCGAGCATCGGCATCTCGATCTTCCCGAGCCACGGCGAGCAGGCGGAGCAGCTGATCCAGAACGCCGATACCGCGATGTACCAGGCGAAGGGCTCGGGCAAGAATCGCGTCTGCCTCTTCAGCGACGAGATGAACGAGAAATCCGTCGAGCGCTTCGAGCTGGTCTCGGGCCTGCGCGAGGCGGTCCACAGCGGGCAGCTGCAGCTGATGTTCCAGCCGCAGGTCAGCGCCGCGACGGAGGAGATCGTCGGCGTCGAGACGCTGGTGCGCTGGCATCATCCGACGCGCGGCATCGTCTCGCCGGCGAATTTCATCGGCGTCGCCGAGGACGCGGGGGTGATGGTCCAGCTCGGCGAATGGGTGCTGCGCACCGCTTGCGAGGCAGCGGTCGGCTGGGCGTCGCAGAGCCAGGCGCGGGTCGCGGTGAACCTTTCGGGCCGGCAGCTCGACCATCCCGATTTTCCGAAGCGCGTGAAGAAGATCCTCTACGAGGTCGGGCTCCCGGCCTCGCGACTCGAGCTCGAGCTGACCGAGTCCCTCGCCACGAGCGACGCCGCGATCCGGACGATCGGCGAGCTGCGCGCCCTCGGCATCCGCGTCGCGATCGACGATTTCGGGACGGGCTATTCGAGTCTCACGCTGCTCAAGCGGCTGAACATCGACATGTTGAAGATCGATCAATCCTTCGTGCGCGGGGCGGCGCAGACGGATCCCGATCGCGTCATCCTCGCGGCGATCATCCACATGGCGCGGGGGCTCGGGCTCGACGTCCTCGCGGAGGGCGTCGAGACGCCGGACGAGATGCGCGCGCTGCTCGAGCGCGGCTGCAATCTGATGCAGGGCTATCTCTTCTCGAAGCCCGTCGACAAGAACCAGCTCGACTGGCTCGTGACCAGCCCGGAAGCGCCGTGGCGGCAGGTGCTGGCCGATCCCGAGGCATGGTGTGCGGCGCAGGCGAGCGCGGCGAGTGCGGAGGGCGCCCGGGCGGACGGCGAGCCGAACTCGGCGGCTGCCGCGTCGCCGGGCGCGGATCCGGGCGGGCGAATCGAGATCGGCCGACTCGGTGTGCGCAGCGGCTCGCGGATCGATCCCGACGAAGTCCTCTATCCGGTCCTGAAGTCCCGGCCCAATTGATCGACGCGCGCCTGCGCGAGCGGTGCGAATCGTTCCAGGCGATGGAAATCCGGCGCCTCGCCGGGCACGGGCGCCCAGGCGAGATGACGGCGCGCCGCGCCCAGGCCGTGAATCGCATACGCGTTGGCCGCAGCGAGCGCCGGGGGCAGCGCCGTGCGTGCCGTCCGGGCCCGTCCCGACCAGCGCTCCGCACTGCCGCCGACCGCGTACTCGACCACGAGATCGCTCGCGACGACGCGCCGCCGCCCGGCCAGGCGCAGCGCCAGGTAATGCCCGTGCGGTCCGAACTCGAGCTCGAGGTATTGCTCGTCGCGGCCGAGCAGGAAGAGCTCGACGACCTCGTGGTTCCACAGCCCGTCGCAGCGTCCGGGTCGCCCGGGCGGCGGCGGATCGCCGTGGCGCGCGGCCTCGATCTCGATCTCGATCGCGTCGCCGAGCCGGAGCTCGATCGAGGCGAACTCGCCGGGCCGCAGGGGCTCGTCGTCCCAGGTCCGGCGAAGCTCGAAGTGGAAGCGTTCCATCACTAGACTCCGCGCGCCGCGATCGCTGAAGCGGGAAGGGTGCCATTGACGGTCTCGCAGGCTCGCGATCAGGGCTGGCTCGACGGGGCCGACACGCAGATCCTCCCGGGCCCCGTGCGCTCGGCCTATTCCGAGCTCGCGGGGGCGATCCGATTGCGGCCGCTCCACGGCGGGCTGTTGCATCAGAGCTTTCACGTTCGTGCGGGGGATGTCGAGTACGTCCTGCAGCGGGTGGCCGACGTCTTCGCTCCCGGGATCCACGCGAACATCGAGGCGGTGACCCGCCACCTGCTCGCCCGCGGCGTGCGCGCGGCCCGATTGATCCCGACGAGGCAGGGCGAGCTCTCCGCGGCGCTCGGATCGTTCGGGCGCTGGCGCCTGATGGAGCATCTCGGCGGCGCGTCTTTCGAGCAGCTCACGGGCCTCGCGCAGGCGCGCTCGGCGGGTGCGCTCGTCGGTCGCTTTCATGCGGCACTGCTCGACTTCGACGCGCCGCTCGCGCCGATGGGCATCCCCTATCGCGATACGCCCCTCTATCTCGAGGCGCTGCGGACGGCGCTCGAGCACCACCCCGGCCACCCGCTGCATGGGGCGATGGCGCAGCTCGCGCGCCGCGTCTTCGCCGCTTTCGAAGCCCTCGGCCCGCCCGCCCGCGTGCGCGAGCGGGTGATCCACGGAGATCTCAAGCTCTCCAACGTGCTCTTCGAGAGCGCGAGCGGGATGGGTCGCGATCGTGCGCTCGCCCTCGTCGATTTCGACACCCTGATGCGCGGCGCGCTCTGGATGGAGCTCGGCGATCTGTGGCGATCGTGGTGCAACGCCGGCGGCGAAGACGCGGGCCATCCGCACTTCGATCTCGAGGTCTTTGCCGCGGCATGTGATGGCTTTGCGGCGGGCTACGGAGCGGCGCTCGAGGCCGCCGAGCTCGCATCGCTCGAGTCCGCGCCCGAGCGGATCGCACTCGAGCTCTGTGCGCGATTCGTGACGGATGCCCTCGAAGAGCGCTATTTCGGCTGGGACGCCGGGCAGTATCCGACTCGCGGCGCCCACAACGCCGCCCGGGCCGAAGGCCAGTGGCGGCTCTACGAGGCCATGCGCGAGACGGCGGCGCGGCGCCGGATCCTGCTCCGATCCCTCGGCTGAGCGGGATGCGTCCATCCGATCGCTTCGGATTCCGCCCGCCCGGCGGCCGCACGCGTCTTTCCGCGCCATTCCGAGCCGGATCGGGCCGGATCCCGGGTTTCCCGGGTCGCCGGCCTTCCGTCCCCTGGATCGGGAACCTAGATTCCCGGCCGAATGGCGGGTCGGCGCGGCGGTCGCCCGCCGCTCCGCTCGATGCGCTCGATTTCCTCGACCCGCTCGGTCTGTTCGGTCCGCGCGGCTCTCGATTCCGATTCCCGATTTCCGCCTTCCGACACCCATTCACAGCTTTCACCGTTTTTCGTCCCCCGAAGGAGCCTGCGATGCGATTCGCCTACCACGCCACGATGTGCAACCCCGAGTTCTATCTCCCCCTCGCGATCGCGGTGGAGGAGGCGGGCTTCGACACCTTCACGCTGCCCGACTCGATCTGCTACCCCGAGGACTCCGACAGCAAATATCCCTACAACGGCACCGGCGACCGCGAGTTCCTCGACGGCGTGCCCTTTCTCGAGCCGTTCTCGGTCGTGCCCGCGATGGGCGCCGTGACGACGAAGCTGCGCTTCAGCACCTCGGTCATGAAGCTCGCGATCCGGCAGCCCGTCGTCGTCGCGAAGTCGCTCTCCTCGGTCGCGGTACTCACGCAGAACCGCTTCGTCTTCGGCGTCGGCATCAGCCCCTGGCCCGACGATTTCGCGGCCTGCCAGATTCCCTGGGAGAAGCGCGGCAAGCGGATGGACGAGATGATCGACATCGTGAAGGGCCTGATGACGGGCGAGTATTTCTCGTATCAGGGCGAGATCTTCCAGCTCGACTCGATCAAGCTCTGCCCGGCGCCCTCGAAGCCCGTGCCGATCCTGATCGGTGGCCATGCGAAGGCCGCCCTGAAGCGCGCCGCGCGCGTCGCCGACGGATTCATCCATGCGGGCGGAACGTTCGAGTCCCTCGCGGCGTCGGTCGCCGAGATCGAGACGTACCGCAAGGAGTACGGGCGCGAGAAGGTGCCCTTCGAGTATCAGTCGATGAGCGCCGAGGCGTTCAGCGTCGACGGGGTCAAGAAGCTCGAGGATCTCGGCATCGGCGAAGCGATCGTCGCTTTCCGCAATCCCTACGAGGGGAAGGTGGATACGCAGACGCTCGAGGAAAAGATCGGCATGATCCGCTGGTTCGCGGACAACGTGATCCAGAAGACGCGCTGACGGGGCGCTCTTCCGGAGGGAGGAGGGGCGATGGCGAAGAAGCTCGTGATCGGGGCCGTGCTCCTGGCGGTCGCCCTCGTCGCGGCGGGCGTCGTCGCCTTCCTGAACCTCGATGCGCTGCTCGAACAGAACCGGGATCGGATCGCCGGGCTCGCGAGCGAGGCGGCCGGGCGCAAGGTCGCGTTCGAGAAGGCGTCCGTCGCCTTCTCGAGCGGCCTCGCGATCCGGATCGACGGGCTCTCCGTCGCCGAGGATCCCGCCTTCGACACGAAGAACGCCGGCTCGAACGGGAAGCAGGATTTCCTGGACCTCGAATCCGCCTTCGTCGAGGTCGCGCTCTGGCCGGCGCTGCAGCGGCGGATCGAGGTGCGCGGGGTCCGGCTCTCGCGGCCGACGATCCAGATCGTCCAGACGAAGCGCGGCTACAACTTTTCGACCCTCGGCGGCTCGGACGCGCCATCCGAGCCGTCTGCTTCGGGCTCGGAGGGGCCGCCGATGGCGCTCGTCGTCGGCGCGCTCGAGATCGAGGCGGGCACGATCGTCTACGCCGACCGGACCTCGAAGGACGGCCTGGCCCTCACGATCGAGGACTTCGAGAGCACGGGCACGAACCTGACCGGCGAGGGGCCGCTGCGGGTCGAGTTCTCGGGAATCGTGCGGCCGACCGGAGGCGATGCGTCCCTTGCGAGTCCGATCTCCGGCTCGCTCGAGATCCGGGACCGCGCGGCCATGACGGGTGAGCTTCGGCTCGAGAGCCCGTCGTTCGCACCGCTGCTCGTCGGCGTCGATCTCTCCGAGGGCGCAGATCGCGAGCGGCTCGAGGGGCTCGATCTCACGATCGGTCTGCCCGCGGACGCCGCCGCCTCCGGCTATCCGATCGCGCTGCACGCCGACGAGGCGCGGCTCGCCGGCTTCGATCTCGACGCGATCGATGGCCAGCTCGTCTACCGCGGCTCGAAGCTGCAGATCGATCGCCTCGCGCTCGGGCTGGCCGGCGGCGAGGCGGAGCTGGCGGGGAGCCTCGCGTTCGGGGCGCCGGGCCGATCGCCCTTCGATCTCGATCTGAAGCTCCGCGAGCTCGATTCGGACGAGCTGGCTCACGTGCTGCTCGGCGTGCCGAGTGGTCTCGTCTCGGGAAAGATCGGAGGTGAGCTCGATCTCGCGGGCCAGAGCCTCGACTGGGAGACCCTCTCGCGAACCCTCGCGGGCCACGTCCAGCTCGAGATCGGGAGCGGTGCGCTCGAGGGGGTGAACCTGCTCGACTCCATTGCGACGCGGCTCGTCGGGGATCCCGGCCTCGGCCAGCTCCTCGCGGGCTCGCTCCGGGAGGCGGCGCCTTCGGCGCTGCGCGGCAATCGCACGCCCTTCGATCTGATGCGTCTGGCGCTCGAGCTCGATCAGGGGCGGGTCCGCGCCGACGATCTCCAGATCGCGGCAAAGGATTTCGGGGTCGCGGCCAGCGGGGTCCTCGGTCTCGACGGGATGATCGACGGCGACGGCCGCATCCGCTTCTCGCCCGAGCTCTCCGAGAAGATCCTGAAAAAGGCCGACCGCTTCGCTCCGCTGCTGGCCGAAGGCGACGTCGTCGTGCTTCCGCTGCGTCTCGGCGGCAAGCTCTCGGCGCCGCTCCTGCGCCCGGATCTCTCCGCACTGACGGCGCAGGCGCGCGACGTCGCGACGGAGGAGCTGAAGGAGAAGGCCGCGAAGAAGCTCACGGATGCGATCTTCGGCAAGAAGAAGAACAAGAAGAAGCGGGCCGACGGCGCGGAGGGCGAAGGCGAGGCAGCGGACGGGAGCGGCGAGGCGGCCGAGGGCGGCGAACCGGCCGCGGAGGGCGCCGCGGGCGAGAGTGCGGGAGACGGCGCGAACGAAGAGGCGGAGCGCGAGGATCAAGGCCGCGATGCCGCGAAGGATCTCGTGAAGGAAGGCCTCGGGCGCCTGCTCGGGGATTGAGGAGGGGCGGGAATGGGCTGGCTTCGGCGGATCGCGCTCGCGCTTCTCGGTCGTTACGGCGCCCGCCTGCGCTACCCGCATCTCTTCCTGCTCGCCGCAGCCGCGTTCGTCTTCGACCTCGTGCTGCCCGATGGGCTGCCCTTTCTCGACGAGCTGGTCTTCGGCCTGTTGACGCTGCTCTTCGCGACCTGGCGCGCACGCCGCGGCGAGGGCGGAGCCGATCCGGAGGTCGCGCGAAGCGCCGATGCACGCGCGGCGCAGCGCACGAGCCGTTAGGCCGATTCGCCGGCGGCGCCCGCGATGCGCAGCGGCAGGATCTCGGGCCTTCGCACGAAGATGCTGCGCGCATGGACGACGGGCTGCGCCGCATCGAGCTCGATCCGGACCGTACGGGCCAGCACGGCCTCGACGACGAGCCGCGCCTCGAGCCGCGCGAGATGGGCGCCGATGCAGAAATGGGCGCCTCGGCCGAATCCGACGTGGTTCTTCGGGAAGCGCCGATCGAGGCGGAGCTCGTCCGGCGCCTCGAAGACGCGCTCGTCGCGGTTCGCCGAAGCCCAGGCCAGCATCAGCCGATCCTCGGGCTCGAGCGCGCAGCCGCCGAGCCGGCAGGGGCGTTTCACGACGCGGTAGTGGAAGTTGAAGGGCGACTCGAGCCGCACGACCTCCTCGACGAAGCGCGGAACGAGCTTCGGCGCCGCCCGCAGCATTTGGGCGATTTCGGGTGCCTGCGCGAGGCGGAAGAGGCAGGAGCCGATCAAGGCCGCCGTCGATTCGCCGGCGGCGCCAAAGAGCACGGAGGAGATCCCGATCGCCGCCTCCCGATCGATCCTTCCCTCCGCGACGCCCCGGGCGAGGGCCGCCATCAGCGTGGCGTCGGGCGCGTCCGCGGTCGCCGGGTCGGCGCGGTCGAGATGGACGCCGAGGTAGTCGAACATGCGCGCCGTCTCTTCGCCGAGGAAGCGCAGGCGCGCGAGATCGGCGTCGCCGGCGAGCATGTCGCCGCCCATCATCGCCCAGACACGAAAGCGCTCGACGTCCGCTTCGGGCAGGCCGAGCAGGTGCGCGATCGCGAGCGCGGGGATCCGCTCGGCGATCGGAGCGAAGTCGCCTCCCGCGGCTGCGAGCCACGGTGAAAGCGAGGCGTCGACCCAGCCGCGGATCCGCGCGGTCATGCGCTCGATCCGGGCGGGGGAGAGGCGCGGCTGGAGCAGGGCGCGGTGGACGCCGTGATCGGGCTCGTCGGCGGTCGCGATCACCTGGATCGCGCCGGTCCCGCGCATGTCGAAGATCGAGGGATGTCCGTTCGCGCCGCGCATGACGACACCGGTCAGGTTCGCGGAGAAATCGTCCTCGCGGCCGAGCGCTTCTTCGACGAGATCCCAGGACAGCACGAGATGGGCGCCCGTATCGCCGATCCGGCAGATCGGATGCCGTTCGCGCAAACGCGCGTAGAAGGCATGGGGCGCGGCGATCGTCTCGGGTGCGAGGAGCTCGCTCGGGTCGTCGGCGTAGGCGGGGGCGCGCATCAAGCCGGTCCGCCGCCGAGGCTCGCCTCGCCGGTGATCAGCGCGGCGGCGCGTTCGGCGAGGGCGACGGTGACGATATGCGTGTTGCTGCGGGTGACGCGCGGGATCGTCGAGGCGTCGACGACGAAGAGGCCTTCGACGCCCCGCACTGCGGTGCCGGGATCGGTCACGCTCCCGGCCTCCGCGCCCATGCGGCAGGTGCCGACGCCGTGGTAGAAGGCGCCGTGGTGGGCGGCGATCCAGCGATCGATTTCGTCGTCGCTCATGCGGGCGAGGGGCTGGAGCTTCTCGGGAGCGCTCGATACGCCCATCGTGTCGAAGAGCGCGCAGGCCCGGCGGAAGCCGAAACGCAGGCGGGCGACGTTCTCGGGCTCGCCGGGAAAACGCCATTCGAAGCGCCCGCGCGTCTCGACCTCGCGTGCGACCGGTGCGATCCGCGACTCGCCGACGGGCTGCTGCAGGGAGACGCTGAGGTTGAGGTGATAGGTCCCGTCCGATCTCTTCTCGGCCCAGGGCGTGATCTGCAGATCGTTCGAGAAGGTGCTGCCCTCCGCGGTCATGCGCGCGAGATTCTGGATGCCCCGGGCGCCGGGGCGGATCCAGCGGCTCTCGATCGGCGTCGAGAGCTGGATGACCATGTGGTCCGTCCAATGAGCGCCGACGGCGGGCGCATCGGCGACGACGGCGATGCCGAGCGCGCGCAGCGCGTCGGCGGGACCGATGCCGGAGCGCGCGAGCAGGAGCGGGCTGTGGAGCACGCCCGCCGACAGGATCACGCGCGCCGCCTCGAGCCGCTCTCCGCCTTCGAGCACGACGCCGACTGCGCGGCCCTGCTCGGTCGCGATGCGGTCGACGCGCGCCTCGGCGCGGATCGTGAGATTGGCCCGGCCGCGGGCGGGTGCGAGATGGGTGAGGCCCGCGGAGAGCCGCCGCTTGCCGTCGCGATTCATCGGGATCGGGCCGACACCCGTCGTGTCCGGCGCGTTCTGGTCCGGGCAGAAGGGGACGCCGAGCTTCTGGCAGGCGTCGACGAACGACTGCTGCACGGGATCCCATTCCGCCTCCGGCCAGCGCACGATCCGGATCGGCCCGTCGCTGCCGTGCCAGGGTGAATCGCCGAAGTCGAGGTCCGTTTCGATCGCTCGGAACCAGGGGAGCATGTCGCTCCAGCGCCAGCCCGCCGGCCAGGCCTCGAAATCCGCCGGCTCCGCCCGCATCGCGACGCCGCCGTTGATCGCGGAGGAGCCGCCGATGCCGCGCCCGCGGAAATAGGGCAGCTGCCGCCCGTCGCAGGAATCGACCTGCTCCCCCCATTCGATCGGCCATTGGTAGCCGCGCCCGAGGAACTCGACCTGCTCGGGAAGCGCCGCCGGATCGAAGTCGGGCCCCGCCTCGAGCAGCAGCACGCGCTCTCCCGGCTTCTGCGAGAGTCGCGCGGCGAGCACGCAGCCGGCCGAGCCGGCGCCGATCACGATCGTGTCCCAGGTCATCGGATCTCCTCTTCGTGGCCGCTCGCGGCCGGTCGCCGCCCGCCGGACGACGCTATTGTGCCGCCCCGTATGCCCTTCGACATCCCCGATTTCGAATCTCTGATGCAGCTCGAAGACGCCGGCGGCGATGCCTTCGTCGGTCGCAGCCCGAGCTATCCCTGGGGCCGCGTCTATGGAGGCCAGGTCGCCGCCCAGGCGCTGCGCGCGGCGACGAATACGGTTTCGGCCGACCGGTTCGTGCATTCCCTGCACGTCTACTTCATCCGCGGCGGTCATTCGGATCTGCCGATCCGTTATGCGGTCACGCGTGTGCGCGACGGCGGCTCGTTCTCCCTGCGCAGCGTCGTCGCCAGCCAGGCGGGCGCGACGATCATGCAGGCGACGGCCTCGTTCCAGATCGACGAATCCGGTTCCGAGGTCGACGTCCAGATCGAGTCGATGCCCGCCGGGCTGCCGGATCCGGAGACGCTCGCCCCGGTCGAATGGGGCCCCCTGCTCGAGCGGCGATCGATCGAGGTCGCGAAGGGCCGGGCCGCCTACTGGCTGCGCGTCGCCGGCATGAAGAGCGTCGATCCGGCGATGCAGGCCTGCGCCTTGACCTTCGCGTCGGACGACGTTCCGACCGAAGCCGCCAACCAGGCCCATCCGGACCGCGCCGGCCTGCCGGATACGCCGACCGCCTACGACGAGGTCTTCGTGGGCGCGAGCCTCGATCACGCGATCTGGTTCCACCGCCGCGGCCGCCACGACGATTGGGTGCTGCACGATTTTCGCGGTGCGGGCATCGGCGGCGCGCGCGGGCTCGGCCTCGGACGGATCTTCGCCCGGGACGGAACGCATCTCGCCTCCGTCGCCCAGGAGATCCTGATCCGGAAACGCCGCTGATCCGCGCGTCACCTAACGCGCGAGGCGCCGGCGGATCTCCGCGGCGACCAGCCAGAGCCGGTCCTGGCCCCAGACCCCGAGATCGGGCTCGCTCGCGGGGCCGCTGCCCGGGCCGCGCAGGCGGTAGCTCGGAACGCCCCAGAGCCCGAGCTCCTCGTAGAGCAGGCGGCGATTCGCCTCGAGCTCTTCGAGACAATCGATGGAGTCGACGAAGGGCAGCGCCTCGCGCCAATCGAGCCCGGCGCGCTCGACGACCTGGCGCAGGCCGTCGTCGGTTCCCGTCGGCTTCCCTTCGACGAAGGCCGCGCGCAGGAAGGCGGCGATGTACTCCGCCTCCCGGCCGTGCGAGCGCGCGAAGGGCCAGAGCGAGAAGCCGCGCAGCACCGCCTTCCCGATCGGGTCGTACATGTTGCCGAAGGGCACGCCGAGGGCGTCGGCCTCGCGCTTCGCGTCGAGCATGATGTAGATGCCCTTCGCCGCGGGCGCCGGCACGCCGCGCATCACCATCGGCATCACCGGCCGGAGCACGACGGCGACTCCTGCCTCCCGCGCGAGCGCGAGGCTCTTCTCGAAGATCATCGCGGTGTAGGGCGAGCGGAGCGAAGGGAAGATCTCGAGCGTGAGGCGGCCGTCGTCGCGGATCGGGCCGGGATCGAGCGGCGGGCGCGGAAAGCAGAGCGGGGCGTCCGGGGCGCGCGAAGCGCCGAGCGCGCAGAGCCTGCGCTCGAGGTGGTACAGGCGATCGACGCCCCAATACCAGTCACCGGCATGCCAGTACATCCCGCCCGAATAATGTCGCCGCTTCGCACGCAGGGCCTCGCCCCGGGCGAGCAGGCGATCCGTGTCGGTCGGCGATGCCGCACGATCCGCTTCGAGGTCGCGCGCGATCCGGTCGCGCGTCGCTTGCAAATCGGCGCCTCGGTTAAAGAGCGTGCGGCCGGCGGCGATGGCGTCGGCGACGAAATCGGAGCGCTCGAGGCGGCCCGCGAGCCAGCGCTGGACGTCGCGGACGGCGCCTGCTTCGGGCGCGCCGCCATCGCTCGCAAACGGAAGCCCGTAATGCGGCGCGACGGCGGCGCAGTCCCGGCGCGCCCAGGCAGCCAGCCGCTCGGGCTCGGGCGCATGCAGGCGATCGGTGGGCGGGACGAGATGGAAGCGGAAGCGCACGGCATAGCGCTCGGCGAGGCGGGGGATCGCTTCGAGGGCGAGCTGGCTGTAGGGATCGTCGACCTGATGGAAGAGCTCGATCTCGTGGGGCGCGCGCCGAAGGCGCCGGACGAGCTCGCGGCGGCCGGCGTCGATCCGGCGCAGGCGGGGCAGGGCGAGCATCAGCAGGCGCTGGATCTCGCGCTCGCGGGGCGATCGGTCCTGGCGGCTCGCGCCGCCCGGGAGGTTCGCCGGCGGCCCGCCCGGCGCTCGCGCATCGCCGTTCGCTCCGGAGGCCGCGAGGCACTCGCTCTCATCTCCGACGTCCGTCTCGCCGCCGCCTCGCTTTGCCACTCAATCCTCGACGAAGGTGTTCTCGCCCTCACCGGTCAGGACGTGCTTCATGACCTTGCCCGTCGCGTTGCGCGGCAGCGGCTCGCGCCGGACCTCGACGATCTCGGGCACCTTGTAGTAGGCGAGCCGCTCGGCGGCGAAGCGGCGGATCGCCTCGGGATCGGGATCGGTGCCCGCGTGGGGAACGACGACCGCCTTCACGCGCTGGCCGAGCTCGCGGTCCGGCACGCCATGGACCGCGACCTCGGCGACGTCCGGATGCAGCTCGATCTGGTTCTCGATCTCCGCGGGGTACACGTTCTCGCCGCCGCGGATGATCATGTCGCGCAGGCGCGATTCGATGTGGAGCCGGCCGCCGCGCAGATGGCCGAGGTCGCCGGTATCGACCCAGCGGCCCGGGGCGAAGGACTCGGCGTTGGCCTTGGGGTTGTTCAGGTATTCGAGCATCACCATCGGGCTGCGCACCCAGATGTGTCCGTTCTCGCCGTCCGGCAGCCGGCGGCCCTCGTCGTCGCGGATCTCGATCTCGACCGTCGGCAGCGGCGGCCCGACGCAATTCGCCGCTTCCCGCAGCATGAAGGCATGGGCGTAGGAGACGAGCCCGCCCGTCTCGCTCGAGCCGTAGCCCGAGCCGATCGCGTGCGCGAGATGCGGGAAGCGCTCGGCGATGGTGCGGATCAGCTCGGGGGTCGTCGCGGAGCCGCCGATGCCGACCTGCGTGAAGCGGCCCGGATCGAGCTTCGCGAGGTCGGGATGATCGACGAGGCGGAAGATGTGGGTCGTCGCGCCGCTCCAGCTCGTGACGCCCTCGCGCAGGGAGAGCTCGATCGTATGCGCCGGATCGAAGCGGCCCATCGGCCAGACGGTCGTCGCGCCGCCGGCGAGGCTCGCCGTCGTGCTGCCCATCGAGCCCGAGAGGTGGAAGAGCGGGAAGGGTGCGAGCACGGCGCCCGGTGTCGCGCCGACCGGCGGCTCGACGAGCGCCCGCCGCGCGGCGATGTAGAAGCTCGAGGTCGTGAAGGCGACGAGGGTGCGGTGGCTGACGAGCGCGCCCTTGGGCCGCCCGGTCGTGCCGGAGGTGAAGAGGAGCAGGCAGGGATCGTCTTCTGCGATCGGCTGGGAGGGCAGCTCGGCGCCCGGCGCGTGCAGCCGGAGCGGCTCGAAATCGTCCTCGAAGCAGAGGGCAGGGCAGCCGGTCTCGACCTTCGCGAGACGCTCCATCCGCTTGCGATCGGCGAAGACGAGCTTCGGCTTCGAGAGATCGAGGCCGTAGCGGATCTCGTCCTCGGCCCACCAGCCGTTCATCGCGATCACGACCGCGCCGAGCGAGACCGTCGCCCAGTAGGTCAGGATCCATTCGGGCGTATTGGCGGAGAGGATCGCGACGGAATCGCCCGGCCCGATGCCGTGGCGCTCGCGCAGGGCGGCGGCGACCGAAGCGACGTCGCGCAGGTGCTCGCGATAGGTCCAGCGCCGGCCGTCGGAGAAGACGAGATAGTCCTTGTCGCCGTGGGCGGCGGAGCGGGCGAGCAGCTCGCGCAGCGAGCGCGCGCGGTTCTTGTAGACGAGGAGCGACTCGCCGAGGACTTCTTCGCGCGCGAGCTCGAAGGGGCTCCCGGGCGATTGGAGGCGGCGATCGGCCTCTTCGATCGACATCAGCGGCGGCTGTTCGTTCGGCATGGCGGCGCCCGCTCCTCAGCCCGGCCCGAGCAGAGAGGGATCGCCCTGGTGCATCCACGCTCGGCCCGTGCGGCGGGCGCTGCGCCAGCCCTGCGCGGTGCGGACGAGCTCGTCGGCGTATTCGATCCAGGTCTCGTAGGTCTTGCCGGTGTGCGCGCCCTTCCCGAAATGCATGACGCGGCAATAGCATTTGCTGGAGGCGCGGTCGCCGTCGAGCACGATCCGGTAGTTGCCGAGCAGATGCTGCGACGGACCGCAGCCGTCGAGATAGGAGCGGATCGTGTCGCGCACGGCGTCGAGCCCGTTCTGCTTCCAGGCCTCGAAATCCATCTCGACGTCCGCGGTGAACACGTCGGAGAGCCCCGCCCAGTTCCGGGTATCGAGGCATTCCGAATAACGGTCGAGGACGGCGATGATCGCGAATCGGTCGTCGGCGGCGCTGGACATGGCGCTCCTCTTCGAAGGGGGTCGGCGGCTCCGCGCGGGTCCGCGATCGGGATCGCGGTGCGAGGACGAAGCAGCATGGCACGCACGCGCCGGGCTGTCAGCGCCCGATTCGCCGCGCAAGGCCTGGGAGCCGCGCCCGCGGCGGTCCTTCTCGATCTTCGAGCCTCCCCGCCTGGCCCGCTCAGCCGCTCGCCCCACGTCGCGCGCCGGCGCCCGGCCTCAGGTACGTTGCGCCCGGCCCGCGAGGGCCTGGGTCGAGATGTCGCCCCGCGCCTTCGCGCGACGAAGATGGGAGAAGGAATGGATCAGCCGGGAATGCTTCGCCGCGATGCGCGGGACGTCGCGCGCTATGACCTCGAATGCGACGTCCTGATCGTCGGCTTCGGCTGCGCCGGTGCCTGCGCTGCGATCGAGGCCGCTGCAGCCGGTGCGAACGTCCTCGTCGTCGAACGCTCGGGCGGCCCGGGCGGGACCTCGATCAACTCCGGGGGCTTTCTCTACCTCGGCGGAGGCACCGCGCTCCAGAAGGCGCTCGGGTACGAAGATTCCGCCGAGAACATGTTCCGCTACATGATGGCCGCCTGCGGCCCGGCGCCCGACGAGGCGCTGATCGCGCCCTACTGCGAAGAGAGCGTGGCGCATTTCGATTGGATCGTGGCGCAGGGCGTCCCCTACCGCGCGAGCTACTTCCCGGGCAACCACGAGCCCTTCACGACCGACGACGGGCTCACCTATTCCGGCAGCGAGCACGTGCATCCCTTCAACGAGATCGCGCGCCCCGCCCCGCGCGGCCACGCGCCGCGCTCGATCCGCGACAAGGGCGCGCTGCTGATGAACTGCCTGATCGGCAAGGCGCGCGCCGCCGGGATCCAGACCGCCTGGCAGAGCCGCTGTGATCAGCTCGTGCTCGAGCGCGACGGTCGCGTCGCCGGCGCCGTGCTCTCGACCCTCGAAGGCGAGCGGATCGTGCGCGCGAAGAAGGGCGTCGTGCTGACCGCGGGCGGCTTCATCTTCAATGACGCGATGCTCGCGCGTTACGCGCCCGCCCTGCTGCGCTGCGGGTCGAAGGTGGGGACGGAGACGGACGACGGCCTCGGCATCCGGCTCGGCCTCGCCGCCGGGGGCGAGGCGATCCGGATGGACGCGGGCGACGTCAGCATGGCGATCTTTCCCCCGAACGTCCTGCGCCGGGGCATCTTCGTGAACCGCCAGGGGCAGCGCTTCCTGAACGAAGACGTCTATTTCGGGCGCGCGGGGGAGACGATTCTCTTTCATCAGGAAGGCCGGGCCTACCACATCGTCGACGACGCCTGCTTCGAGCGTCCGTCGCATTTCCCGATCGAGCTCGCCGGCGTCGGCGAGACGATCGGGGAGCTCGAAGCGGAGGTCGGCTTTCCGAAGGGCGCGCTCCAGGCGACCGTCGCCTACTACAACGAGCACGCCTCCCGCGGCGAGGATCCGCTCTTTCACAAGCTCCCGGAATGGCTCTCGCCCCTCGCAAAGCCGCCCTTCGCCGCGATCGACCTGCGCGCCGAGCAGCCCTTTTTCACGGCCTTCACGCTCGGCGGGCTGAGAATCGATGCGCACGGGCGGGTGCTCGCGGCGACCGGCGAGCCGGTTCCGGGACTCTATGCGGCGGGGCGGACGACGTCGGGCGTCGCGAAGCAGGGTTATTCGAGCGGGATGTCGCTCGGGGACGGGAGCTTCTTCGGAAGGCGCGCGGGGCGACACGCGGCGCGGAACTCCTCCGGCCGCAGAGGCTGAGCGCCGGCTCGCTTCAGGCCCGTCCGACGCCGATCGGCTCCGCTGGTGCCCCGAAGCGACGCGGACCCCTCAGAAGCTCTGCCCGAGAAAGAGATAGCCCTGATTCTCGCCGCCCTCGCCGTAGGCGTAGGCGAGGTAGAGCGGGCCGAGCGGCGTCTCCACGCCGACGAAGGGGCCCGCGGAATGGCGCAGATCGTCGATGTCGCTGCGCTTCTGCCAGGCGTTGCCGGTCTCGTACTGCGCGCCGACGTAGACCGGGAACTCCCAGGCGAAGACGGCCGGCGACGCGATCCGGCGGTAGCCGACCAGGCGCGCGACGCCGGTATGGGGGCCGATGATCGAGCCGGGCTCGAACCCGGAGAGCCGTCCGAAGCCGCCGACCGCATTCAGGAGCTCGACCTCTCCGGAAGAACCGAAGGAGGTGTCGTAGCTGATGGACAGCCCGATCGTGTTGCGCCAGAACGTGCGGAAGCTCGAAGCGCGCACTCGCAGGGTCTCGATCGAATCGTCGTAGCCGAGCGCCTCGCGGAGGAACTGCCCCTGGACGAGGACGATGCTGCCGTCGTTCGGGAAGCGCGTGTTGTCGAGGGAGTCGTATTCGAAGGTGGCCTGGTAGAAGCCGCTCTTGAAATGGCTGTCCCGGAAGACGTCCGGATCCCCCGTATGGCGGCTGCCGTCGCCGTTCTGGTAGCCGATTCCGCCGCGCACCCGCGCGAATCGGCCGAGACTGATGCCGAGGTCGATGCCTGCGCCGATCGACTCGACGTCGTAGCGCGCGAGACGATCGCCGTCGAGAAAGATGTCGACGCGTTCGCGTTGGAAGCGGAACTGGGGCAGCACGAAGAGCGTGTCGCGTGCGTCGATCGGCTGGTAGATCTCGCTCGAGACGACGTAGGTATCACCGAGCTGGACGTAGTTGCGCAGCTCGCCGCCCCAGCGATTCATGGGCAGCAGGACGTGATTGACGCCGACGTTGTAGCCGGCGTCGTTGCCGAAATCCGTCTCGAGGTTGAGCCCGAGGCGGAAATGATTGCGGCCGCGCAGGCGCGGGACGAGCTGATAGACGAGGATCGTATGGTCGCCCTCATGGCGGAGGTCGAAGGCGACGCGCTGGAAGGCGTCGAGGCCGAACAGGCGCTCGAGGTCGCTCCGGAGGATCTCGAGGTCGAGCGGCTCGCCGATCCGCGCCCGGACGCGGGCCCGGACGAGCGCGTCGGCGAGCAGTGATTCGTTCTCGATGCGGATTTCGTCGATGACCGGCAGCGTCGGCGGGGCGCGCCGGTGGCTGGCGCGCCAGGCCGCATACTCCGCCTCGGAGACGGCATGCCGCGCGAGCTGGGCAGAGGCGGCGCGTGCCGCGCGCCGGCCCGCCTCGACGGCCTCCGGCATGCGCGAGAACGAGGCGGATCCGACGGTGCCGAGATCCGGACTCAGCAGGACGTCCTCTTCGCCGAGCCGATCTTTCTGCAGCCGCTGATTGGCCTGGGTCGCGAAGACGGAGGCCTGGGCGTTGATGCCGAGTGCCGAGGTGTCGCCATCGACTTCCGAGAGCGGGGTCGAGATGTCGACGGCGATCACGACCTCGGCGCCCAGATCCTCCGCGACGTCGATCGGGAGGTTGTTCGCGAGGTAGCCGTCGACGAGCAGGCGCCCGTCGATCTCGACCGGCGAAAAGGCGGCGGGGATCGACATGCTCGCGCGCTGGGCGGTGGCGAGCGTCCCGTGGGAGAGGACGACGCCCTCTCCGGTGCGGATGTCGGTGGCGATCGCCCGGAAGGGCAGCCGCAGCTCCTCGATGCGCGCGACGCCCTTCTCGCCGAGCGTGATCGTGCGCAGCAGGTACTCGAGCTTCTGCCCTTCGACGACGCCGGGTGGGACGAAGAATCCGCCGTTCTTGAAGGCCAGCCGCATGTTGGTCAGGAAGTTCCGGTCGTCCTCCTTGCGGCGGAAGGAGAGGGCCTGGCGATCGGGCTTGTCGTCGAAGACGTGCACCCAGTCGACGGATTGGATGACGTTCCCGAGCTCCTCGGGCGACAGGCCCGCGGCGTACAGGCCGCCGACGATCGAGCCCATGCTGGTTCCGGTGACCACGTCGACGGGCACGCGCAGCTCTTCGAGCACCTCGAGCACGCCGATGTGCGCCGCCCCGCGCGCCCCGCCGCCCGAAAGCACGAGGCCGATCCGTGGCCGCTGCTGCTGCTGCTGCTGCTGCTGCTGCTGCTGCGACGCGGGATGCCGGGGCGTCGACTCGGCTCCGGCACTCGCCGCAGGCGCGTCCTCCTCCGCGATCGCCTCGATGGCCCGCGTGGGATCCGCGCCGGCGAACACCGCGGCGACGAACCCGACGACGGCGATTGCCCATGCGCGCCGGGCGCGCTGGAGCGGTGCCGAGGGTCGGGCGATCGCGGGCGGCCGACTCGAACCGTGGGTCGCTCTCTGCATGCCCCGATCGCCCTCGAGAACGAACGCTCCCGCGCCCGCCGCTTTCCTTGGATCCCGCCGCATCCGGTCGTCGCGGACGTCTTCGCCGTCCTTCGAGACCGGCGTGATTCTACCCGAGGCACCCGATCCTGGAAGGCGATTCGCCGCTGCGTCTTCGGGGGAATTTCTCGGTTGGCGGTCGTCCAGTAAGATCGCGCCCGAAGCGAAGCGTTTCGGGACGGCTGCAGCGTGTGGCGCCGGACGCTTCGGTGAGTCCGTTCGACGACCGTCCGGCCGGCTTGCAGGATGCCCTTGACACGATCGAACGACGAAACGACCCGGCGCGCGCGATCGCGGCGATCGCCATGGATCGTTCGGGCCGGGCTCTCGGGCATCGTCTTCTCGCTCGCGCTCTGGGCGAGCCTCGCAGCCTATTTCGGTCCATGGGCTTCTCCTGTCGCTGCGGCGAGCCTCGCGCTGTCCGGAGCATGGGTGATCGTCGCGACCCTTCGCGGTCGATCCTCCGGGCCCGCGCTCGGGGTCTTCGTGCTCGCCTTCGCGACCTTCGGATGGTTCTGGAGCCGAGTCGAACCCTCGAACGACCGCGCCTGGCAGCCCGACGTCGCGAGACTCACCAGTGCTTCGATCGACGGCGACCTCGTCACCCTGCGCAACATTCGCGACTTCGACTACCGCAGCGAGACCGACTACGACGTGCGGTACTACGACTCGACGTTCGACCTGCGTGAGCTCGAAGGCATCGATCTCTATTCCGTCTACTGGATGGGCGACGCGATCGCCCACGTGATGCTCGGATTCGTGTTCTCCGGGGACCGCTACGTCACCGTCTCGATCGAGACCCGAAAGGAGGTCGGGGAGCACTACGACACGATTCGCGGATTCTTCCGCCAGTACGAGTTGATCTACGTCGTCGGTGACGAACGCGATCTCGTCCGCCTTCGGACCAACGTCCGCAAGGATCCGATCGAAGACGTCTATCTCTTCCGGACCGGCGTCTCCCGCGCCTCCGCCCGCCGGCTCTTCCTCGACTACGTGCGCGAGATCAACTCGCTGAACGAGCGGCCCGAGTTCTACAACACCGGGACGACGAATTGCACGACCAACGTCTACCGGCATACCCGAGTCAATCCGGGCAGGCACCGCTTCTCGTGGAAGATCCTGCTCTCCGGGTACGCGGCCGAATACGTCTACGAGAACGGCCTGCTCGACACGCGTCTGCCCTTCTCCGAGCTGCGCCGGATCTCGCACGTGAACGCCGTCGCCCTCGCCGCCGATCGCGCGCCGGATTTCTCGGCGCGCATCCGCGCCGGGCTGCCCCGGCCGAACGTCCCGGACCTTTCCGGGACCGTCACTTCGCCCGGTCCGAGATGACGGAGCGGAGCCCGGAGGCTTCTTCGTTCGAATCCCGATCGCGTGAGGCGTCCTCTCGAGGCGACGAGGCTCGATCCCCTGCCATCCGAAAGGCGTGTCGATGAATCCCCAGCGTTCCCCGTCCTCGAAGCGGCGGTTCGTCGCCGCCGCCCTCGCGAGCCTCGGCCTCGTCGGGCCCGCCTTCGCCGCGGTCGCCCGTGCCGACTGGGGCCCGCTCGTGATGCTCGAGCGGACGGTGCTGCCCGGTGAGAAGCTGAAGTTCTCCTACACCCGCTCCCGGACCTTCGAGGGCGCCTTCCTCGATACGATCGTCTTCGCCGCCCGCGGTCGAAGGCCCGGCCCGACGCTCTGCCTGACCGCGCTGGTCCACGGCGACGAGCGCAATGGCTTCGAGGTCGCCCGCGAGGTCTTCGCCGAGACCGATCCGAACCAGCTCACCGGAACGCTGCTCGCGCTGCCGGCGGTGAACATGAACGGCTTCCGAACGGGCAGCCGCTACATGCCGGATCGGCGCGACCTCAATCGCGAGTTCCCCGGCAGCGAGACCGGCAGCAATTCGGCGATCATCGCGGGCATCCTCTATCGCACCGCGACGCAGTACTGCGACGCCCTGATCGATCTCCACACCGGTTCGTTCGACCGCGCGAACCTCCCGCAGATCCGCGTCGACCTCGGCCATCCGCGCGCCCTCGAGCTCGCGAAGAGCTTCGGCGCGCCGGTCGTGCTCGGGGGCGAGGGGCCGCGGGGGAGCCTCCGCCGCGAGATGATGGAAGGCGGCATCCCGGCGATCATCTACGAGGCCGGACTCCCGCTGCGATTCGAGCCGGCGGAGATCGACAAGGGCGTCGAGGGCGTGCGGAACGTCATGATCCGGATGGGCATGATCGCGGGCCGGGCGACGCCGAGCACCCCGGACCGGCACGTCCATGCACGCTCGCGCTGGCAGCGTGCCCCGCTCGGCGAGGGCGGCGTCTTCTATCCCGTGAAGCAGCTCGGTGACCGCGTCTCCGCCGGTGACGAGATCGCCTACATCGACGATCCCTTCACGGACCGCCGCTTCATCCTGCGCGCGGACCAGGCGGGGACGGTGATCGGGCTGGCGGTGCCCCAGGTCGTCTTCTCGGGTTATGCGCTGGTGCACATCGCCGGGCCGTGAGGGGGGCGGCGCGCCGAGTGCGGGAGCCGGCCTCCTCGGGCCGAGTCGATCAGAGGTTCCAGACCCGCGCCGCATTCCCCGAAACGATCTTCTTCCGGTCTTCCGCCGGTACACCACCCAGCATCTTCTCGACCACCGCCCGGGAGTTCGGCCAGCTCGACACCGGATGCGGATAGTCCGAAGACCACATGACGTTGTCGACCCCGAGCCGCTCGACCGCGTGGCGATAGGCGTCCGGCTCGTCGATGAAGGTCAGGAACACGTTCTGGCGGAAAT
>JAWKRX010000006.1:0-250940 GCA_041389425.1 Myxococcota bacterium | reverse complement strand
GCCCGTCGGCGACACCGTCGACCTCGAGAAGGCGACGTATTCGAACACGATCGGAGCGAGCGTCCTCACGGCGGTCTTTCGCGATCCGGAATTCGATCCGGCGCGCAGCGCGGTCTACTACGTCCGCGTGCTCGAGATCCCCACGCCCCATTGGACGGTCTACGATGCCGTCCGATTCGGGCGGGCGCGCGAGGGCGACCGGCCGGGAACGACACAGGAGCGGGCCTACACCTCGCCGATCTGGTATCGGGCGAACTGAGCGCCGCGGGAGAGCACGGGATGAATCGGGAAACGACGAAGGCAGGGCGGAGACCGGGGTTCGCCAGGGGGATGGGACGGGCGGCGCTGGCCCTGGCGATCGGCCTCCTCGTGCTCGCCGGCTGCGGCGGCGACCCGCACGCCGACATGCCGGATCACGTCCGGCAGCGTCATCTCGCCCTCGACGGAGCGCCGAATTTCCGCGATCTCGGCGGCTACGAAACTGCGGACGGCCGCCGTGTCAAATGGGGCCAGTTCTACCGCTCCGACGATCTCGCCGCCCTGACGGACGACGATCTCGAAAAGCTCGAAGGCCTCGGCCTCGAGCTCGTCTGCGACTTCCGCTCGGAATCCGAGAGGCAGGCCGAGCCCGATCGCCTGCCGGCCGACGACCCGCCGGAGGTCGCCGACCTCGCGATCGGCGCGGAGAACTTCATGGTGAAGGATCTGCGCGAGCGGATCTCTTCGGGGGATCTCGAGGGACTCGATCTGCGCGCGATGATGATCGAGGGCAATCGGCAGTTCGCGACGACCTTCTCGCCGCAGTACGCGGCGATGTTCGATCGCATCACGCAGGCCGAGAATCGCCCGGCGCTTGTGCACTGCACGGCGGGCAAGGATCGCGCAGGCTTCGCGTCGGCGATGATCCTCTCGGTGCTCGGCGTCCCGCGCGAGACGGTGATGGCGGATTTCCTGCTCACCAACCACTACACGCAGCAGGCGACCGAACGGCAGCTGTTCTTGATCGAGGTCTTCTCGCTCTTCCGGGTCGACTCGGACGCGCTGCGTCCGCTCTTCGGCGTCGAGCCCGCCTATCTCGAGGCCGCCTTCGACGCGATCGACTCGCAATGGGGCGACTTCGACACCTATCGCCGCGAGGCGCTCGGGCTCGACGATGCAGAGGTCGAGGCGTTTCGGATGGCGGTGCTCGAACCGGTGCCGGCCGCGGCGCCCTAGCACGCACCGGCATTCGAGCCCGGCTGCGCGAGAGCCGAGCGCCGTGCGATGCCGGGCATGGTCGTCCGAGGTCGTCAGAGACCGTCGAGAACAGTCAGAGACAGTCAGAGGTCGTCAGAGGCCGTAGAGCGAGCGTGCGTTGGCGTAGACGACGCCGTGCTTTTCCGGGCCGGTCATGCCGACCGTGACTTCGTCGGCGATCCGGCGGGAGTTCGGATAGGTCCCGTCGCCATGCGGGAAGTCCGTCGCCCACATCACGTGCTCGAGGTTCAGTGCGGGCAGGACCCAGCGCACGCTCGAATCGTCCTGGAACGTCGTGTAGACGTTCTCGGCGACGTATTCCGAAGGCTTGCGAGAGATCGATCCCGTCTCCATCGACCAGCGGTGGCGCTCCCAAGCGTGGTCGAGACGGAAGCAGAAATGAGGGAGCCAGCCGGCGTCGTTCTCGACCATGACGACCTTCAGCTCCGGATGCCGCTCGAAGACGCCGCCGAGCACCATCATCATGATGATGTTCTGGTTGCCGCGCACGGTCACGATCTGCTGGATCACCTTCGGTCCGCGCACGGCCATCCCGTAGCTGTCCTTGCCCGTCAGGATGTGGAAGCTGACGGGCAGGCCGAGCTCGATCGCCGCCTCCCAGATCGGTGCGTAGCTCGGATGGTCGTAGTCCTCGAAGGCCGGATCGCCGCAGAACATCACGCCCTTGAAGCCCTGTCGCGCGACCTCGCGCAGCTCGCGGACGCCCTCCTCCGGCGAGGGCAGCGCGACCATGCCGATCCCGACGAGGCGCTTCGGATCGGTCGCACAGAACGCCGCGAGCCAGCGGTTGTAGGCCTCGAAGCAGGCCTTGCGATAGGCGACGTCCTTGTGGAGGCAGAGGACCATTCCGGCCGAGGGATAGATCACCTCGCCCGCCACGCCTTCCTCGTCCTGGATCGCGAGCCGGGCCTTCGGATCGAAGGCCGCCGGATGGATCCGGCTCCAGGGCTGGGGATTCGCCCAGTCCTCGTAACGCAGGCCCGCGCGCGAGAGCATGCCGGAGGGGATCGTGAAGTCCATGCCGGGGACGACCATGATCGCGCCCTGCTTCGGATCGTCCTTCGCCTGCGGGCGGAGCGATCGGAAGCGCGGATCGATCTCGGCATAACAAGCTTCGATCTCGACGACGTGGGAATCGGCGGAGAAGAGGGCGTTCATGGGATCCTCCGGAAGACGCGGTGGCGATCTCGCGATTCTACGCCCGTCGGACGGGCGCTGGAAGCAGGAATTCTCGCGTTTCGGACGGGCTGCCCAGGCCTCGCTCGCAGCGGGCGGGTCGCCGGCCGACCGGAGCGATCGCTTCCCGGGTCCGGTAGCGTTGGTGGGCGCGTGCAGGCTCTTCGTCTCCGATCGCGCGCCGGGAGGATCGAATCGTGGGTGTCGACTACATCATGCATTTCGGGATCTGTGTGCGCGACCTCGAGCGCTCGATCCGCTTCTACTGCGAGGGGCTCGGATTCGGCGAGAAGAGCCGGCTCCACATCGAGGATGCGCCGACCGCCCAGATGATGGGGATTCCCGATCTCGTCCTCGATGCGGTCTACCTCGATCGCGGGCCCGTCCGGATCGAGCTGCTCGCCTATCCGCGCGGCGGGACGGTCGGTCCGGCCGATGCGCGGCCGATGAACCAGCCGGGGCTCACGCATTTTGCCGTCCGCGTCGACGATCGCGACGCGATGAT
Source organism: Myxococcota bacterium (assembly GCA_041389425.1). GTDB lineage: Bacteria > Myxococcota_A > UBA9160 > UBA9160 > UBA4427 > UBA4427. Next base: position 248,002 of record JAWKRX010000006.1, on the reverse strand, counting down.
CGAGAAGCTGACGGCGCTCGGCGGCGCTCTGGTGCCGGGGAGCCGGATCGAGAATCCGGACTTCCAGGCGCAGATCTGTTACGTCACCGATCCCGATGGGACGCGCATCGAGCTCGTCCAGGTGGCGGTGGATCCGACGCGCTAGGCGGACGGAGGTTCGGACGACGTGCCAGGTGCCCCGGCCGAGCGGCGCGGGGTTCGTGGCTCGGACGCACGCGTTTTGGATCGCCGGCGCGTCCGGCGCCGTGCTGCGCGTGCGTCCATTACATCTCACCCCGCACCGCTCGGCCGGGGCACTCGCTACGCCGCGTCGGACCCGGGGCCAACTTGCGTGCCGGGATGGTTCTTTAAATGTGTTTGCCGGGGGTCCAGCCGGCGTCGGTGAGGGTGCGGCGGCCGAAGTCCACGGCGGGGGGCTCGAGGGCGGTCGCCATCGTGTCGTTCCAGCGGTTCAGCCAGCCGAAGAGGGAGATGATCGCGACGAGGTCGACGATCTCGCGTTCGTCGAAGTGGGCGCGCAGGGCGTCGAAATGGGCGGCGGTCGCGGCGTTCGGAACGAGCGAGGCGTCGCGGGCGAGGTGCAGGGCGGCGCGCTCGGCGGGGGTGAAGAGCGGGCTCGATTCGAATTCGAAGGCGGCGCGCAGCTTGTCGGCGGAGACGCCGAGGCGCTCGGCGCCGTGCGAGGTATGCGCCTGGCAATAGCGGCAGCCGGCGGCGGTGCTGGCGACGAACGCGACGAGCTGGCGAAGGCCGGGCTCGATCCGGCTCGCGCCGAGGACTGCGCCGGAGAGGGCGCCGAATCCGCGCAGGATCTCGGGCGAGCGGCCCAGGGTCAGCAGGCTGTTCGGGACGAATCCCATCACGCCTTCGATCATCTCGAAGACGGGCTCGAACTCGGCCAGCTCGGATCGGGGCAGCGGTTCGACGTGCGCCATGGTCGCCCTCAGCCTTTCTTCGGATCGTCTCCGACCAGCAGATCGCGGGCATCACCCCAGGCGACGCCGCGGCCGCGCCTTTGCCGCTCGGCCTCGTGCTCCTCGATCGCACTGCCGATCGCGACCTTGAGGTCGCCGACGATCTTGCGGCTGTGTTTGGCGAACCATTCGAGGCTCTCGATGCGCCCGCGGTTCTCGTCGCGCAGGGCCGGCAGGACGGCGCGCGCGAAGAGCTCGTAGCTCTCGGCGGTCCGGGCCGGGCTCGCGCAGTCGTGGGCCAGCAGCAGGATCGTGCCGAAGCCGCCCGATTGCTCCTCGAGGGCGCGGATGCGGGCGACGGCGTCGTCGGGGGTTCCGATGATCGCGCGGCCGAGGAGGGTCAGGCCGCGCTCGGTCCACTGCTCGATCGCCGCGTCGAGGGTCCGGATCGGCGCGAGGTCCTCGCCGCCGAGCTTTTCGAAATAACGCACGAGCTTGAGCAGGCCGTGGGCCATGTCGGCGCGGGCCTGCTCGCGGGTCTCGGCGAGATGCATCGGGACGACGAGCCGCCAGTTGCGGCGGTCGACGGTCTGTCCGTGCTCGGCGGCGACGTCTTCGCAGACCGCCCAATGCGCCGGCAGCACGTCGAAGCCCTGATCGCTGGACGCGGCCATCGAGAGCAGGCCGATGCCGTGCTTGCCGGCGGCACGCGGTCCCGAGGGCGAGACCGCGGCCGCGACGGCCATCTCGACCATCGGATGGGAGAAACAGCCGAGCTGGCAGCGGGCGTCTCGCAGCTCGAACCAGTCGCTCTTCTGGGTCACGACCTCACCGCGCAGCAGCCGGATGACGACGTCGAGCGATTCGTTCATGCGGCGCCGCTGCTCGGAGACCTCGATGCCGAGCATGTGGGCATCCGACGGGAGCTGCCCCGGCCCGACGCCGAACATCACGCGGCCGCGGGTCTGGTGATCGAGCTGGGCGATCCGGTCGGCGACCATCATCGGATGGTGGTAGGGGAGCGAGACGACGCCGGTGCCGAGACGGATGTTGCGCGTGCGCTCCGCCGCGGCGGCGATGAAGATCTCGGGCGACGCGATCGACTCGAACGAGGCCGAATGATGCTCGCCGACCCAGAGCTCGTCGAAGCCGAGGCGGTCGAGATGTTCGGCGAGCTCGAGATCCCGGCGGATCTGGAGCGAAGGGCTCTCGTCGTCGGGATGGTAGGGAGCGAGAAAGACACCGGATCGGATCGGACGCTTCGGCTGCATGGGGAACTCCTCAGTTCTCGGATTCGGCGGCATGGCCCTTCGCGGCCTGCTGCAGGACGTAGGCCTGGATCTGACGCACGTCGTCGGTCGACAACAGGTCGTCGAAACGGGGCATCCCGGCGGGCTCGTGGAGTCCCTTCAGCACGGTCTCGGCGAAGAGGCCGTGCTGCCGCGCGTCGAGGTAGCGCAGGTCCGGGACGGCGGAGCCGCCGCCGATCGCGCCCGGCCCGTGGCAGGCGCTGCATTGGGTGTGGTAGAGGACGCTGCCGCGGCGCAGCTCGCGGTCGCTCGCTTCGACGCGCACCGCCGGGGCGGGGACGGGGCCGAGCGGCGCCTTTCCAGGCGGCACGACGGCCGTTCCCCCGAGCTTCCACGCGAGTACGCGCCCACCGCCGCGCACCCCGGCGAGCAGCGCCGCCTCGCCACCGGAGAGGCCGAACGATCCGCCCCAGCCCGCGGCGATCGCGACGTATTGCTCGCCGGCCACTTCGTAGGTCACCGGCCCGGCCATCGCGCCGGTCCCGACCGGCGATTCCCAGAGCGGCTTCCCGTCGGTCGCGCGATAGGCGACGAAGCGGCCGTCGGCCGAGCCCTCGAAGATCAGGTCGTCGCCGACGCTGAGCGTACCGCCGTTGAACCCCGTTCGATGCGTATGCCGCCAGACCTCGCGCTGGCGGACGGGATCCCAGGCGAGCAGATAGGCGCCCCAGCTCTCCACGTTCTCACCTTCGGTCTCGCCGAAGCTCTCGAACACGCTCATGTCGAGACCGGTGTTCCAGCTGCCCTGCTGGAACTTCCATTCCGGGTCGCCGCCGTAGACGTAGCCCATGTCGACGACGGGCAGATAGACGAGGCCGGTCTTCGGATGCAGGCTCATGGGCGGCCAGCTGTGGGCGCCGTACGGGCTCGGTCGGATGAAGCGCGAGCCGTCGCGAAAGTCGGCGTTCGGCGTCTCGACCGGGCGGCCGTTCTCGTCGTAATGCGTCGCCCAGTTGACGCCCGCGATCGGCTTCGCCGAGATGAACTCGCCGTTCTCGCGGTCGATCACGAAGAAGAAGCCGTTCTTCGGCGCGTGGAGCAGCACCTTGCGCAGGCGCCCTTCGATCTCGAGATCGGCGAGCATGATGTGCTGCGTCGAGGTGTAGTCCCAGGATTCGGCGGGCGTCGTCTGGTAGTGCCAGACGAGCTCCCCGGTCTCGGGCCGCAGGGCGAGAATCGAGGAGAGGTAGAGATTGTCGCCGCCGCCCGGGCTGCGCAGCCAGCGCACGTGGGGCGAGCCGTTGCCCGTGCCGATGTACAGCAGCTTCAGCTCGGGGTCGTAGGCCATGCCGTCCCAGACCGTGCCGCCGCCGCCCGCCTTCCACCATTCGCCGGTCCAGGTCTTCGCCGCGCGCTCGAGGGCCGGTGATTCGAAGCCCTTCGCGGGATCGCCGGGGACGGTGTAGGTCCGCCAGGCGAGCTCGCCGGAGCGGGCGTCGTAGGCCGAGACGTAGCCCCGTGCGCCGAGGTCGGCGCCGGCGTTGCCGATGACGACGAGCCCTTCGACGACGCGCGGTGCGCCGGTGATCGAATAGCTGAACGATTCCTCGACGGTCGAAGTCGACCAGACCTCGGTCCCCTTCGCCCGGTCGATCGCGACGAGCCGGCCGTCGAGGGTTCCGACGAAGACCCGATCGTTCCAGAGCGCGACGCCCCGGTTGACGAAGCCGCAGCAGATCTTGCGGGCGTAGGAGCGCGGCACCTCCGGATCGAAGGTCCAGAGCCGTTCGCCCGTCGCTGCATCGAGCGCGTACACGATGCTCCAGGGCGCGCTCACGTACATCACGCCGTCGGCGACGACCGGCGTCGCCTCGACGCCGTGCTCGCTCGCGAGGTCGAAGCTCCAGGCGAGGCCGAGCTCCGAGACGTTCTGCTCGTCGATCTGCGCGAGCGGGCTGTAGCGCTGCTCGTCGTAGGTGCGGCCGTGGGAGAGCCAGTTCTTCGGATCGGCCGCGACGATGCGCGCGGCGTCGACCGGGCCGGGCGCAGCGCTCGCGGTCGCTGCCGCTGCGCGCTTCGAGTCGGAGGCCTCGTCGGGTGAGAGGGCGCTGCAGCCGGCGACGAAGAGGGCGAGAGCGGGAGCGAGCAGGGCGCCGAGCCCGGGAGCGAGAACCACGCCGCGTCCCGCCGGCCCGCGGAGCCTGCCCCGAGCGTTCGTCCCGCGATCCACGATGTTAGGCGACGGGCGGACGGCTCGGTGCGCGCGGCGGACCATGTGCGGAATCGGACCAGCGAAAAGGCGGGACATGCGGGGCGCTCCTTCTGCGGACGGGCTGGCGGGCCCGCGTCACGATACGAAAGCCGATGAGCGATGGGAATGGCCCGTTATCCTCCCGCCCGTGCTGCGGATGTCGAGCGGAATGCGAGGGGAGGTCGGGCGATGACGGGACGGGGCAGGCTCGCGGGCAAGGTCGCCTTCATCACGGGCGCGGGGGCGGGCATCGGCCGGGCTTCCGCCCGGCTCTTCGCGGAAGAGGGCGCGGCGGTGGTGATCGCCGAGAAGAGCGCCGACGCGGGGGCCGGCGTCGCCGCGGAGATCGAGCGCGCGGGCGGGCGCGCGCTGGCCATCCCGACGGACGTGACGCAGGAGGACTCGGTCGAACGGGCCGTCGCCGCGGCCGTCGCGCGTTTCGGCGCGATCCACGTGCTCTTCAACTGCGCCGGCGGCTCGATTCCGCAGGACGGGCCCGTCGCCGAAGTCGCTCTCGCGGTCTGGGACCACACGATCGGCCTCGATCTCAAGGGCACGTTCCTCTGCTGTCGCCACGTGATCCCGCAGATCGTCGCGGCGGGCGGGGGCGCGGTCGTGAACGCGTCGTCGGTCGTGGCGCTCCGCGGGCAGTCGGCCCACGTCTACTCGAGCGCCAAGGGCGGCATCCTCTCGCTCACCCGCTCCCTGGCCGCGACCTACGGTCGCGAGGGCGTGCGCGTCAACGCGATCTGCCCCGGCATCGTGCTGTCGGAGCGGATCAAGGCGCGCGTCCAGACCGGTCTGCTCGAGCAGGCGGCCTCGGTCGGCCTCTCGGTCGAGTCCCACCCCTTCTCGATCGGCGAGCCCGAGGACATCGCGCGGATCGCGCTCTTTCTCGCCTCGGACGAAGCGCGCATGATCCACGGCGCGACGATCCCGGCCGACGGCGGCATGAGCGCGTACTAGTCGCCAGGGAGCCGCAGGGCGGGCGGCGGATCGAGGTAGCGGTCGAGGATCTCGTGCATCCGCCCGATCCGCGCCTCGGAGCGCGTCAGCTGAAAATGGCCGAGGCCGAGCTGTCGAAGCCCGCGCTGGACCTGCGGCATCAGATCCAGGTCCTGCAGCAGGACGGGGCCGAGCGCCCGGATCTCGTCGGGGCCGAGGGTGCGAACGACCGGGCGCGGATGGGCATCGGCGTGCTCCGCGGGGCGCAGATCGAAGTTCCACATGTCGAGCAGGCAATCGTCGGGGGTCGTCCCCGGGCGCGCTCGGATCAAGCCGAACCAGCCGGCGAAGACGTTCAGGACGGCATTCGGGAAGAGGTGGTAGTGGAAATCGTCGATCACGTGGTGGTCGTCGAGGCCCGCATACTGCGGGCCCGTCTTCGCGAGATGCTGCCGGATGCGTGCGACGAGGACGTCGCGCATCGATCCGCCTTCCGGGACCTCCGGATGGGGGCCGGGAGCGCCCTGGTCCGCGAACGGGATGCCCATGCGGTGGCCGAGGTTCGAGGCGAACGATTCCCAGAGCTCCTGGTTCGAGACGCTTCCGCGCCGGCGCGGGCTCGGGACACCGTAGGGCTGCACGAAGCGCGAATGCTTGTCGTAGAGCGTGATGGGCGTGTTCACGTCGTCGGCGATGGCGAGCATCTGGGGATGGACGGCGTGGAGATGGTAGGTCTCGATGAAGGCGTCCACGACGACCTTCCAGTTGCAGGCGAGCGGGACGGTCATGAACGCGTCGCAGGAGAACGCTTCCATGCCGACCCAGGCGAGCTCCTCCGGGAGCGTCTCGAGGAAGCTCGCGAGCGGCTCGGCATCCGGGCTCGGGTTCACGAAGACGAACCCGCCCCAGGCCTCGACCCGCACCGGGACGAGCGAGAGGCGCCCCGGCGCGCCGGCACCCCCTGCCGTGCGCTCGCTCTCCGCGGGACGGCCATCCTCGGGCGAGATCGACTTCAGGTGGCCGCGCAGATCGAAGCACCAATGATGATAGGCGCAGCGGATCCGATCGAGGCCGGAGCCCTGGCCGCGCAGCAGGAGATTGGCGCGGTGGGGGCATGCGTTCTGGAACGCCCGCAGCGCTCCGTCGTCGCCCCGGACGACGAGGATCGAGAGCCCGGCGATCTCGTATTCGAAGTAGTCCCCGGGCGCCCGTACGCAGTCGACCGTGCAGGCGATCTGCCAGACGCGGGGCCAGAGGCGTTCGTCTTCGAGAGCCTTCCAGGCGGGAAGGGTGTAGCGTGCGGTCGGGATCCGCGTGGTGCGACGTCCCGAAGATGCCCCGTCCATGGTCGGACCTCCTGGCGGGCGGATTACAGCGCCGGGCCGCGCCCTGCAAGTCGGCGCCGGCGGATCGCTCGCGGAGCCGGAAGCTCTTCCGGGGCGCGGGCAGGAGGACGAGATGGCCGAAGCGATCGATTATTTCCTGATCCTGAACATGCTGCATCGTTATTCGGATGCCGTCGATCGCGGCGATTTCGCCGCCGTCGGCGAGATGTTCCGCGAGGCCGACGTCTACTTCCCCGGCGAGGAGAAGCCCTCGATCCAGCGCGGCAGCGGCGATTTCGCGAAGCATCTCGGCCGCTGGACGCGTGTCTATCCCGACACGGGCAATCCGAAGACGCGCCATCTCTGCGTCAATCCGATCCTGGACTTCGACGACGCGACGCATGCGCGCTGCCAGACCTATTTCGTCGTCTTCCAGGCGGCCGAAGGGCTCCCGCTCCAGCCCATCATCACGGGGACCTATCTCGACCGCCTCGAAAAGCGCGCTTCGGGCTGGGTCTTCACCGAGCGGCGCGAGCTCGTCGCGCAGGTCGGCGATCTCTCGGCGCATCTGCTCCAGCCGTACGATGGGCCCACCGGAGACTGACGCGCGGCGCCTCAGAGCTCGCTCTTCACGGCGAACCAGTCCTGGATCGCCTGCCATTTCGCCCGCTCGTTCGCGATCAGGGCGTCGTCGCCGACCGCGTAGTCGTGGTGGCCGAATTTGTCCTTCGGCTTGTTCGCGATGTAGCCGAGCATCGCGTGCCTTCCTTCGTCGTCGAGCGGCAGCCCGAGCCCCGCATAGAGCCGCTCGAGCCCGCGCTCGGGATCCGCGAAGAAGTCGAGGTAGGGAACGGCGACGATGCGCTCCCGCGCGATCGTGCCCGCCTCGATCCAGTCGATCACGCGCTGCAGGGCGTGGACGGCGGGATGGCCGTCGATGAACTGGCCGTGGGGCTTGTTGAGGGAGGTATCGTCGCTGCGCATGTAGAAGAGGGTGCCGGAGACGTCGACGACCGAGGCCGTCGCCTTCACGGGATCGCGCAGCATCAGCACGAGCCGCGCGTCGGGATAACGCTCGAGCAGGGCGGGCAGGACCGGCAGATGCGTCGGCCCCTTGAGCAGCCAATGATGCGGCCGCCCCGTCGATTGGAGCAGTTTCAGGATCTTCTCGTGCCATTCGAAAGCGGCGCGATGATCGGATTCGGCGACGTAGCGCGTGTAGTTCGGGACGTGGAACGACGCCGAGAACGCATACGAGACGAACGAGGAATAGGTGAACTCGATGCACTCGACGGGCAGATCACCGCCGACCTTGTGCATGCTCGCCCATTCCGGCGTGATCGCGTCCTGCAGCCCGACGAGCGCCTCGGCCCGGGCGATCCGGGGATCGGGCTTCGGGTCGTCGGGATGGGGCGGGGGGCAGGGAAACTTCGCTTCCCACATGCGCACGGAGCGCGCTTTCGGATCGGCGCCGAGGATCTCTTCCATGATCGTCGTGCCGGAGCGGGGCAGGCCGACGACGAAGACCGGCGCTTCCACTCGCTCGGCCGCGACCTCCGGATGCGTCTTGTACCAGTCGATCACGCGCAGGCGCCCTTCGAGATGCACGAGCAGATCCGAGCGTGTCATCAGGCGACCGACGAGATGGAGATTCGCGTGCCGCTCGAGGTCGGAGAGCAGGATCCGGAAGGGTTCCCGCCAGCCGTCGTCGCCGAAATCCGAGAGCCCCGTATTCGCCGTCGCCGCCTCGAGCAGCGAGCGCTCGTCGAGGGGCACGACGTTCTTCGCGTCGATCGCATCGCGCATCGCGTTGGCCCCGCGGACCCATTCGGGCCGCGGTCTCGGCTGGTAGCGCAGGCCGCCTTCTTCGTTCTTCGCCATGCGATCCTCCTCGCACGCCGGGCGCCGCCGCAAGCGCCGCGACCGAGACGATATCTTCACAGCCTCTCAGCTCTTCTGCATGAAATACGGATCGAGCGCCTGCCCCTCCGGCGGGCTGAAATAGGTCTGGACGCGAGCGACGCGGCCGTCGTCCCCGATCCAATAGAGCTCGATCGAGTCCATCGTGAACCGGCGGCCATCCACGTTGCCGTGGTTGCGGACGTGGACCGCCGCCTGGTCCAGGCAGATCTGCTGGAACACGACCTCGAGGCGCCAGTCGTGACCGGGCTGGAACGATCGATCCCAGGAGGCTTCGACGGCAGCGAGCCCCTTCTTCTCCGGGCCGCCGACGGGATCCTGCATCACGACGTCGGGATGCCAGTTCGCGATCCAGCGCGCGCGATCCTTCGCGTTCCACGCGTCGAAGTGGGTTCGGAGTGCGTTCTCGACCTGGGCGCGGGTGGGCATCGGGACCTCCATCGGGTGGGGATCACGATACCCGAAACGAAGAAGGGCGCGGCACCCATCGGATGCCGCGCCCGCCTTCTGCTCACCTGCTCGCTCTCGGGAGAGCCGGGCTCCCGACGCGAGCGCCGGACGCTGCGAGGCGAACCCCGCTGCGTCCGCGTCGACTAGAACGCGTAGTACATCTGCGCGATGGCAGCGAGGCTGTCGCGATCGCCGCTGCTCGTGATGAACTGACGCGAGTCGCCCTCGAGCTCGCGGTCGTAGCGGAGCTCGCCGCGGATCACGAGGCCCTCGGTGAGGGCGTGGTCGATCGTGCCGGTCGCCGTGATGTACTGCTGGTCGTTCGTTCCGCCGCCGAATACGCTGCCGTCCTGCTCCAGGTACTCGAAGCGGCCTCCGACGCCGGTCGCGTCGGTGAGCGCGAAGCGCCCGGCCGTCGCGATGCCGTACTTGTCGCCCTCGTTGACGTCGCGGCCGAAGCTGCGAACCCAGTCGAAATTGATCCAGCCCGTGAAGCTGTCGCTCGGCGAGAAGGTCGCCGTGATGTCGAAGACCGAGGTATTGCAATCGTCATCCGAGGTGTCACAGGTCGCACCGGTCGGGTCCTGACCCACGATCGCGCCGATGTTGATGCCCGCCTTGTCGCCCGAGAATCGGAGCTGCGCATATCCGGCCTTGTCGCGGTCGACGCTGATCGCCGTGTCGCGGTAGACCTCGTTCACGACGCCGACGACGAGGCCGAAGTTGTCGGTGAACTGGGTCGTGGCGGCGACGCCCGAATGGGTGAAGGGCTGCAGCTTCTGGAAGACGACGCCTTCCGTGACGTTGAGGTTGACGTTGTTCTGCAGGACCTCGGCTCCGAGCACCGTCGCGAGCTTGCCGGCGTCGATCCGGACGCCGTTGCCGATCGGCGCGAGGTAGCTGACGTAGCCGGTGTAGAGCAGGCCCGGATCCCGCGTGCCCGAGGACTGGGATTCCGCCGTCTCGCCCCAGACCAGGTCGGCATGGAAGCCGGCCCTGCTCTCTTCGGTCGGCGCCTTGTCGAGCGTCAACCAGAGCTGGTCGAGCTGAAAGCTGTCGGCGTTGCGGTGGGTGAAGTACGAATCGTTTCGCGCGCCGCCGTTGTCGGTGCCGTCGAACGGATCCTCGTCACCGCCGTCGATGAACCGGTAGTTGTAGCTGGATGCGACGTTGCCGGTCAGATCGACCATCTGGAAGAAACTGCCGATCTTGGAGCGAAGGCTGTCGTCCCCTTCCTCGACGAGCCCCGCGCTCTCGAGGAGATCGCGCTGCTGGCGGTTCTGCTTCTTCTCCTCGTTCAGCTCGGCGGAGGTCGCCTCGAGGCGGTCCTCCATCTCGGCCATGCGCTGCTCGAGGAGCCGGATCTGCTCGTCGCTCGCGGCGCTGGCTCCGAGCGGCGCGACTAACAAGGTCGCGCTGCCCAGGATGGCGGTGATCAGTTTGGAACGCATTGACAATCTCTCCTGGTCGGTTGGTGGGCTCTCTCCCCGGGGTTCGACCCGACCCGAACGTTCGGGTCGGGTCGTGCCCACGAGGACCTGGATCGGGGTCGGGCCCCCCGAGCGATGCTCGAACCGACGATTGCAGCCGCCGGTGGTCGATCTCGCCGAGCGGATGCGAGAGCAATGTGCGTGCCGGGTTCCGGGCGATGAGAACCGCCGCGAAAGGGGATTCTGTGCGGTCTCGCGCCGGACTGGGTTGGAGATTGCTTGGTCCCTGGCCATCACGTGCACAGGGACTGGGCAGTTGTGCCGAATCGAGCACGATTGGGCTTCGCGAGGCGCCCGGCGCGACGCTCGCCCCGTCCGGACCGAACGGCATCGACGGCGCTCGCGATCGATCGGCTTCGCTCAGCTCAGGCGGCGGATCGGATTCCCCGCGCGAAAGGCGGCGACGACCTCGACGGCCGAGGTGTAGAAGGCGTGGTAGGTCTCCCGACTCGCGTAGCCCATGTGCGGGGTGAGCAGCGTGTTCGGCAGGGATCGCAGCGGATGGTCGACGGGCAGAGGCTCGCGATCGAAGACGTCGAGCGCTGCACCGGCGATCCGGCGCGAGCGGAGCGCCTCGATCAGGGCGGCCTCGTCGACGATGGGCCCGCGCGACGTGTTGACGAAGAGCGCGGTGGGCTTCATGCGCGCGAACTCCCCGGCGCCGACGTATCCGATCGAGCGCGGCGAGAGCTTCAGCTGCACCGTCACGACGTCGCTCTCGTCGAAGAAGCGGTCGTAGTCGACGCGCGGGACGCCGACCCGTGCGGCTGCGGTTTCGGTCAGATTGCGGCTCCAGGCGACCACGTGCATGCCGAAGGCCCGCGCGATCGGAACCAGGGCGCGCCCGAGATTGCCGAGGCCGAGGATGCCGAGGGTCCTGCCCGCGAGCAGCGGGCCGAGCGAGACCTGCCAGCCGCCGCTCCGGATCGCGGCGTCCTCTGCGGCGATCTGGCGGGCGAGCCCGAGGATCAGGGCCCAGATGTGCTCCACGGTCGTCTCGAGGCCGGGGCCGTTGTCCGTGCCGCAGACGACGATGCCGCGGCTGCGCGCGGCGTCGAAGTCGATCGTCTGATGGAACATCCCGGTCGCGACGAGCAGGCGGAGCCGGGGGAGCCGGGCGAGCAGCGAAGCCGGGAAGGGCGTCCGCTCGCGCATCGCGACGATCGCGTCGAAGGCGCGCAGGCGATCCGCGAGAGCATCCTCGGCGGCGAGGTGGTCCCCGAAGAAGACGATCTCGGCATCGGAGCCCACGAGCGACCAGTCGGCCATCTCCTTTGCGACGCGCTGGAAATCGTCGATCACCGCGATGCGGAAGTGCGCGGACATTCACTGCCCTCCCGCCGTGGATTCGTTCAGGCGCCGAGGGCGGCGAGTGCCGCGAGATCGAATCCGTAGAGCCGGGCCACGTTCTCGCACGTGATCGCGGCGCGCTCTGGCGCCGGAACGCCGGCGAGGATGCGGTCCAGGATCTCGCGCGAGCGCGGGAACGTCGACTCCGTATGCGGATAGTCCGAGCCCCACATCAGCGTCTCGAGGCCGACCGTCTCGCGCTCCCGGATGCCGATCGCGTCCTCCTGGAAGCTCATGAAGCATTGCCGGCGAAAGTAGTCGGAGGGCAGGGCGTTCTTGTCGGCGAAGCGATGCCAGTTGCCCCGGATCGGGCGCTGGGTGTAGGTGTAGTCCATCTGGAAGAGGAAGAACGGCGCCCAGGACACTTCGTGTTCGACCGAGCCGACCCGCAGCCCCGGATGCCGCTCGAAGACACCGGAGAAGATCATCTCGCCGAGGGATTTGCGGACGAAATGATCCTGGAGATAGAAGGCCGACTCCTTGACCTCCCGCACGCTCTTCTGGGTCGAATCGACCGAGGCCGCGGCACGGCCCGTCGCGACGTGCATCGAGAGCGGCATGCCGAGGTCGGCGGCCGCGGCCCAGACGGGCTCGTAGAGCGGGAGATCGTAGGGGCGATCGGCGGGGGGCAGCACGGTGATCATCGCGCCCGCGAGGCCCTTCTGGCGACAACGGGTCAGCTCGGCGACCGCCTCGGCCGGATCGTCGACGTTGACGAGCGCGATGCCCTTGAGCCGCAGCGGGTCCTCGCTGCAGAAATCGGCGATGTAGTCGTTGTAGGCGCGCATGGCCGCGGAGCAGAGCGCCGAGTCCGGGATGCCGTAGACGAGCAGGGCCTCGCTCGGATAGATGACGGAGGCCTCGACACCGTCCTGGCGATTCTCCTCCACATAACGTTTGGGATCGTAGGCGGCCGGGCGGACGGATTCGAAATGCGCCTCGATGATGAGCTCGGAGGAATCCTTCTCGAAGCGGTCACCCGTCTGGACGCCGAGGAAGGACATCGATCGCTTGCCGTCGATGACCCACCAATCGCCCTTCTCCTCGCGGACGACGTGGGGCGCGCGCTCCCGGAAGGCGCGGTCGATGCGCGAAAGCCAGAGGTCGGGCGGCTCGATGATGTGGGAGTCGGACGAGACGAAGAAGGATCGGGTCATCGGAGCCTCCGGAAGCCGGCGGGGTGGCGGCCCGGCCGAGCATACCACCCCGGAACCGAGGCGCCGGCGGGGCGCGCGCGCACTTTCCGCCGGGCGACTAGCGTGTCATGTTCGCCCGCATGGCTCTCTTCGCCCTGGTCCACGGCTCGATGCACGGCGCCTTCTGCTGGCGCGATCTGATCCCCGAGCTGGAGCGGCTCGGGCATCGCGCCGTCGCGATGGACCTGCCCTGCGACGACACCGGGGCGGGCCTCGGCGAATACGCCGATGCCGTCGAGGCCTGCCTCGAAGGCTTGCCGGGCGGCGATGCCCCGATCCTCGTGGGCCACTCGCTCGGCAGTCGCACGATTCCCGTCGTCGCCTCCCGTCGGCCGAGCGCCCGGATGGTCTTTCTCTGCAGCGTGCCGACGGGCGCCGGGGCCGTCGACGGCGCGGCCTTCGCCGGCATGGTCACGCCCGACTACGCCGCCGCGACCTTCCACACGCGCGCCGACGGGGCGAGGCGCATCGACGAAGCCGCGGCGAAGCGGGTCTTCTTCGGAGAATGCGATCCGGAGACCGCCGAATGGGCCGCGCGGCAGCTGCGCTGGCAGGGGCCGCGCCCGCTCGCGGAGCCGGCGCCGATCCCGGGCTGGCCCGACTCGCCGCTGGAGATCGTCCTCGCGCGGGACGATCGGGCCGTTCGTTTCGATTGGGCCTGCGCGCAGGCGCGGCACTGGCTCGGCGGGCGGGAGCCGAGGGTGATTCCGGGCGACCACTCGCCCTTTCTCTCGTGGCCCGTGCTGCTCGCTCGCACGCTCGCGGATTGCATCGGAGAGTCGGAGCGCGCTTGAGCGGCAGCGCAAGCATCGCCTCGTTCGGCGGGGCGGACGAGCGAGCCATCCCGGGGCGACCGGAATGGCCCGCTGCGTGCCGTGCGAATCCCTCTCAGACGGGGCGGCGCATCACGAGACCGAGCCCGTTGTCGCGCATGATCATCTGGACCTCGTCCTTCGAGAAGCCGTGCAGGTCGTCCACGAACGAGACCGGCTCGGCGAGGCCTTCGGCATGGGGATAGTCCGAGCCGAACAGGATGTGATCGGAGCCGATCGCGTCGCGCAGGCCCGGGAGATCGTCTTCGTAGTAGGGCGAGACCCAGACGTGCTTCGCGAAGGTCTCGAGCGGATCCTGCTTGAAGGCGTAGGGCATCTGACCGTAGGCCTTCTTCAGCTTCTGCAGCATCGGATGGACCCATGAGCTGCCCTGCTCGATCGTCGCGAAGCGCAGGTTCGGGAAGCGGTCGAAGAGGCCGTCGCAGATCAGCGTCGCCATGAAGTCCGCCGACGGGCTCGCCGACAGGCAGAGGCGCTTCGGCTGGAAGTCGAAGGCCTGGAACTCGCCGCCTCCGCCCCACATCTCGCTGATGGAGAGATAGCCCGAGTCGCCCGAATGGCACGCGACCGTGATGCCCGAATCGTTCACCTTCTGCCAGAAGGGATCGAAGCGGCGGTCGGCGGGGGAGAGGAAGCCCGTCGACGTATGGATCGGCGCCGAGCGCATGTTGAATGCGCGCGCGTCGTGCTCGAGGGCGAAGTCGAGCTCCTGCATCGCGAAGTCGAGATCGATCAGCGAGATGTACGGCGTCGAGAAGATGCGCTCGCGATAGGCGAAGCCCCAATCCTCCTCGAGCCAGCGATTGAAGGCGCGGAACGCGGCGACCGCGGCGGCGGGATCGCCGATCAGCGCCTCCTCCATGCCGACGGCGAGCGTCGGGAACATGAAGCAGGCGTCGATCTCCTGGCTGTCGAGCTGCGCGAGGCGCGCGTCGCGATCGCGATAGGCGGGATGGATCGGCTCGAGCTCGCCGAAGATGTCGCGGATGTTCTTGCCTTCCTGATTGCGGCCGCGGAAGTACTCGTCGAGGCAGCCCGGCTTCGCGACGGGATCGAAGGTCGGATTCGGGATGAAGCGGTTGATCTTGCCGCCGACGAGCAGGCATTTGCGGCCCTTGACGTCCGCCCATTGCATGGCGCGCTTCGCCATGCGGGGATCGATGTGGCGGGTGAAGGCGTCTTCGGGCTCGTAGTAGTGGTGGTCGGCGTCGAAGGCGGCGAATCCGAGTCGGGTCATGGTCGGGTCCTCAAAGAGGGAGCGCAGGGCTCGGGTGGGTCCCCGCCGCCCGGTGCGGGCGGTCGAGGCTGCGGCGGACGGGAATGTGAATGATTCCTGGACATTTTTCAATGAAAAAATGGATCGAATCGTTCACTTTGTGCGAGACTGGCGGTGCGGCCGAGTTCCGGGTCCCAGGGGGCTGTTCCGGGATCGGGCAGGGCGACCGCCTGCGAGAGCGGTCTCGGGTTGAGCCATGGGTCCGGCGCGGGGCTGGGCGAGGCGATCCCCGATTGTGGAAGCGAGATCGAGATGGGTGCTCGAGAGCAGGGCCGGGAGCTTCGGCTCCAGCGGATCGTCGACGCCGCCCGGGCCTGCTTCGCGGAGCACGGCTTCGCCGGAACGACGGTGGAGGCGATCGCCGTCCGGGCGGAAGTCTCGAACGGGCTGCTCTACAAGCATTTCCAGGGGAAGGAGCACCTGTTCCAGGCGGTCGTCGGCGACATCGTCCGCGACTGGGTCCGGGCGCTGGTTCCGGCGGAGGCCGAAGCGCTTTCCCCGACACAGAAGCTCGAGGCCATGCTCCGCCGGTCCGTCGCATTCTGCCGGACCAACCCGCTCCTGCCCGCCGTGCTCTCCGGCGACAAGCGCTTCGAGCTCGCGCGCATCGGCAACCCCGAACGCGGCCGCGTCCATGCCCATCGCCAGCTGATCGCCAGCGTGCTCGCCGACGGCATCGCGAAGGGCGAGTTCCGGAGCGACCTCGAGGTCGACGCGATGGCCGACGTGATCCAGCTGATCCACGCCGAGTACGCCTCGCGCGCCTATCGAAACGATCCCGAGTTCCCCTACGACGACGCGCTCGTCGATGCGGCCGTTCGATTCATCCGCGACGCGGTCGTCGCCGAGCGCGGGGGCGAGCTGGGCTAGGCTGGCCGCCGCGACGCGCTTCGATCGCGCTCGGAGGAGGTCCGCATGGGTACCGTCTGGCAGGCTCGTCTTCAGGCGCTTCCTTTCGCGATGAAGGAAGGCTGGCGACTGCTGCGCGCCAGCCTCCTCCGCGAGCCGGATCGCCGGGAGGCGGCGCTCCAGTTCGCCCGGCGCACGGCCAGGGCGGGTGATCCGGATTCCGTGCTCGCTGCGCTCGACCGCTTCGCGCGCGAGGACCGGTTCCTGATGAACGTCGGGCCCGAGAAGGGCCTGCTGCTCGTCGAGGAGCTCGCGAAGCTGGGGCCCGAGGCGCGCGTCCTCGAGCTCGGAAGCTTCGTTGGTTATTCGGCGATCTTGATGGCACGGCAGCTCTCGGACGCGGGGCGGGTCGTCTCGATCGACGTGAGTCCCGAGGCCTCGGCCGTCGCCCGGGCGATGGCGGAGCTCGCCGGCGTGGCGCATCGGGTCGAGTTCCTGACGGGCAGCGCGAGCGATCGCCTCGAGTCGCTCGAAGGCCCGTTCGATCTCGTCTTCCTCGATCATTGGAAGGATCTCTATCGACCGGACACCGAGAAGATCCTCGCGCGGGGGCTGCTCGCCGAGAACGGCGTCATCATCGCCGACAATCTCGGTCCGATGTTCGGCGAGAATCCCTACCTGGGCTGGATGCAGGGCCGATCGGATTTCGAGAGCCGCTACGTCGAGGGGCACGTCGAATATCAGTCGATCGAGGACGGGGCGCTCGTCTCGCGGCGGCGCTCGCGGTCGTGAGGCCGGTGCCTCATTTAGAATCATGCGTCTTTCCAGCGGGTCTGTTCCGCAAAGCGCGTATCGCCGGTCTCGCTCTGGGAACCTGATCGCCTAGCGCCTGTCCCGCACCCCTCGGCGGGATCGGGCAGCCCGGTTGCCTCGCCCGGAACGAATTTCGGGGGGCCAGGCCCGGTCGGCTCGTTCCGAAGAATTCGTTCCGCCTCGTCGATCAGGTCGACATATTGAGCGCGATCCCTCCACTGCATTCGGAGGAGGCGTGCTCGTGACGAGACCCATTCCGATCGGTGGTCGATTCGTTTCGGTGGCGGACGGCCTTCCGGATTCGGGGGGCCTCGCGTGGTCACTCCGGGCGGGGATGCGCAGGCTCGGTGGAGCGGTTCCCTTCTTCCTGCTTCTGCTCCTGGTGACCCTCCGGGTGGCGGCGCCCGCCTTCGGCGAAGAGGTCGTGGTCGCCGGCGCCGCGGGCCCGTCGGGCGCGGACGGGGTTCCGGCGGAGGCCGGCGCCGCTGGCGGCGCGGGTGGGGCGGCCGTCGCGGAAGCGGATTCCCCGACGGATGCCTTCAATCGCT
Organism: Myxococcota bacterium; assembly: GCA_041389425.1. Taxonomy (GTDB): domain Bacteria; phylum Myxococcota_A; class UBA9160; order UBA9160; family UBA4427; genus UBA4427. The sequence continues at coordinate 230,592 of JAWKRX010000006.1, read as the reverse complement.
CGGAGGCCCGCGGCGGGGAAGGCGGCGATGGGGGGCGAGGGGGTGCTGGCCCGAATGTGCCGACGTCGCCCGCAGACCCGACCTTCGATGGTCAGCCCGGCGGTGCGGGCGGGGTCGGCGGCGCGGCGGATTCGACGGCGATTCGAGGCACCTCGACGGCCACGTTTTCGACCGCCAGCACCGCAGTCGCCGTCGGCGGTGCAGGCGGCAATGGCGGGGCGCCCGGGACGGCGAGCGGCAGCCCGCCCTCGGCCAGCGCGGGACCGACCGGTCTCGGCGGCCGCGGCGGTGACGCGCGGGCATTCCTGACGGATGGCCCGGGTTCGATCTCGTCGCGCGGGGTGGCCGACGCACGGGGCGGCGACGGCGGAACCGGATACGTCGGCGGCGACGGCGGAACAGGCCACGCTTCGGTCGACGTGAGCGAGGCCGCCGCTTCCCTCGGCCTCAATGCGAATGCGCGGGGTGGTGCGGGCGGCGCCGCCTCGAACGAGCCCGGATCCCAGGCCGGGCAGGGTGGACTCGGTCTCGCGACAGGACGGATCACCGGTGGCGGCACCAATGCCCGCACGCTCACGCTCGACGCCGAAGGTGGGCGGGGCGGCGTCGCCGCCAACGTCGAAAGCGCCGTCGGCGGCCGCGGGGGTGATGCACGCGCCGAGTTCGAGGTCGAAGGGCGTTATGCGACGGTGAATGCGACCGCCGACGGAGGCGCCGGCGGCGAGGCGACTGGATTCGGTCGAACGGCCGGCGACGGCGGCACTGCGGTCTTCGTCGGCACGGTGTCGTCGACGACGGCTCCCGGTTCGTTTCCACGACGAGACGTCGTGCTGACGGGCACGGGCGGTCAGGGCGGTCTCGGCATCGACGGTGCGATGGGCGGGGACGGCGGCGACGTCGACCTGGGCGGCATCGTGATCGAAGCCGGGACGGACTCGATCACGTTTCGCCAGACCGCGATCGGGGGGCGCGGCGGTCAGTCCTCGTCCGCGAGCGGCGGCATCGCCGGTGACGGCGGAGACGCCACGAGTCGGATCGACGAGGTGTCGTCGGCGGAGAGACTTCAGATCGAGGGGCATGCGACAGGAGGGGATGCAGGGACCGGGCGGCGCCTCAACGCGACGAGTCGCGGCGGCGAAGCCAACGCGATCGCGAGCGGCGAGAACGCCACGGGAACCGTCGATGTGCGGGCGACGGCGACCGGGGGCGACGGCGGCGGCGTCGTCGGATACGAAGGCGGGTCCGCGGGTCTTTCGGGCAATGCGACGGCCGTCGCGACCGGGACGGCCACCGCTCCCGGCGCGAGCGTCACGACGCGTGCGTACGCCGCCGGCGGCGAAGGCGGCGATTCCGATGGTGGCTCGGCCGGCGCGGGGGGCCGCGCAAGCGCGGAATCGACGGCGACGGCGCGCGGAAACGGCTCGGTCTCGAGCGAGGCGACCGCGAGCTCTGGCGGGGCCGGACGCCTCGCGCGCCCGACCTTCAACGCGCGGGCGACCGACGGTCGTGTCGGCGCGGACAACGTCGCGCGCGCCTCTGGCACCAACGCCGGCACCGGTACCGTGAACGTGACGGCGACGGCGTTCGGGGGTGCGGGCTCGAATGCGTACGGGGCGGGCCGCCGGGCCGGTGCCGGAGGGATCGGGACGGCGCTCGCGACCGGTCACTCGCAGAGCGGAACCGTCGCGGTCGCCTCGAACGCGCGCGGCGGCGACGGCGGTGCCGGCCTGAGTGGCGCGAGCGGCGGGGCTGGAGGAGATGCGTTCGTCCAGGACAGCGTGACGGGGTCGACCTCGAATCTGCTCCGGTTGGTCCAGGCTGCATCCGGCGGTCATGGCGGGACGGGCACGGGCGTCGGCGCCGAAGGCGGCGAGGGCGGCGATGCGACGTCCCTGCTGAATGCGCAGAATCTCGCGGGCGGAGCGCTTCGGGTCGAAGTGTCCGCACGAGCGGGGGCCGGTGGTGTCGGCCGCACCCGCCGGGAGAAATCCGGCGACGTCCGACTCGGCGCCACGGCGACTGGCGCGCGGGACGTGACGATCGAAGCCGCGGTGGACATCGGACCGGGCTCGACGCTGACGCTCGACCCGATCCACGGGCGCTCCACCGGTGGAGGCAACGTGTTCGTCCGGCTTCAGGCCGAAGCCCGTGCCTGGGCCGGTCGCGGCCTGGCCGGTGAGAGCGGCGCGGGCGTCGACGTCGCGCTGGACAATGCCGTGAGTGGCGAGAGCGATGGAGGGCGGACGACCCTCTGGCAGCGCGCCCTGGCTAGCTCTGCGCTCGAAATGACCAACGGCGCGATGTTCGCCGGGGGCGCCGCGTCGAGTCGAATGAGCGGTGACGCCGACGGCGAGACCGTCGTGAATGCCGACGCGTACGGCGGAGAGGGGGCGTCGGAGCCCTATTTCGTGAGTGTCCCGCCGACCGCCCGGACCGGTCGCGGCGGTGACGCGACGACGAGCGTCGACTACACGACGTCCGACGGCGATCTCGTCGTTCACGCGGGCGCGCGTGCCGGATCCGGCGGAAGCTCGTTCGCGCCGCGTCCCGGCGGTGCAGGCGGCGACGCCGTCGTCAGCACGAACGTCGTCGTCGGCATCGACGCGACCAAGGGGGCGACCATCGGCGGCCCCGTTCCGACGCGATTCGACGACCCGCAGGTCGGAGCCCATGGCGGGCGAGGCGGCGCGGACGGAGACGGTGGCGATGCGACGAGCGCGTCGCGCATGACGTCGAATGCCGTCGCGAATCACGAGCGCCATCAGGTGACGGATCGCGCGGTCGGCGGTGACGGGGGAACGCAGGGCGGCGATGGCGGCGACGCTTCGTCTTTTGCGGAGATCCTCGCGGTCGGCGACGAGTCGATTTCGGTCCTCAGTGAAGCGATCGGCGGCGGTGGTGTCCGCGGCGGCGCGGCGACGGCGCGTGCCCACGGCGAATCGCCGACGGGCGACGTCTTCGTGCTTGCGAGCCAGATCGCGGGCGATGGTCTCGAGGTCGACGCCGCGAGCGCAAGCGCAGCGGGACGCGACTCGACGATGTCCAACGCCGCAACCGGTTCGACGGCAGGCCGGCTCGAGCTGATGCAGACCTCGGTTGCCGGCTCGGGGTCCAGTCGGGATCGCATATCGGGAGGGGGCGGCGACGGGGGCCACGCCGCCTCGATCCTCACCCAGGGCAACACGGGCGGAGGAACGCTGATCGCGGACGTCTCGGCGACGGGCGGCGATGGCGGACGGGCGGTCGGCGCCGGATTCACGGCGGGCGCGGGTGGTGATGCCGTCGCGACGGTCGTGCTCGGCGAACTGATGCGCGACGTGACGATCGACCTCGAGGCGATCGGGGGCAACGGCGGTCTCTCGGCGGGCGGCGCCGGCGTCGGGCGTGGCGGGTCGGCGGGCTTCGGGGAATCACGTCTCTCCGCGACCTCGGATCAGACGCTGCGCGTCGGCGCGCTGGCCCGGAGTGGCGACGGCGGCTCGCGCGATCCCTTTCAGGGAGTCGCCCCGATGCATGGGGGCGATGCCCAGGACGTCGTGCTCGAGAACGCCGTCTTGCTTCAGACGCTGGGCCAGGTCGTGTACACGCAACAGGCCATCGGCGGCCACGGCGGCGAAGGCGTGGAGACGGGCGGTGCCGGCGGCCACGCCCGGAGTGTCATCCGCCGGATCGAGACCGGAAGCTTCATCGAGCAACTGACGGCGAGCGCTCGAGGCGGGACGGGCGGATCGGCCCGGAGCGGTCTCTCCGGTCGCGCTGGCGATGCCCATGCCGAGATCGAAGCGCGTTCGTCCACTGCATCGCTGACCCTCGTGGCGACGGCGACCTCGGGTGGGACGACACTTCCGACGAACGGCGGTGCACAGGTTCGCGCGGGAGACGCGACGACCGACGTGTCGGGCACGGTCGATGGCCACGGTCTCGGCTTGACGATCGGCGACTTCGCGATCGGTGGCACCGGCTTCGGCGCTCGCGGCGCGGCGGGCGCCAGTTGGCTGGACTCGGGTTCGCCGGTCTCTGCGATCGACGAAGCGGGACGCGGCGGAAACGCGACGAGCCGATCGGTCGGGCTCGCGCTCGGCGACAGCCGGGTCATCGTCCGGGATCGCGCGATCGGCGGAGAAGGCGGGCGGTCCAATGCACCGACGGCGGTGCGCGCCGGTGAAGGCGGGGATGCCTCGTCGATCGCGACCGCGCGCGGCGAAGGTGCGAGCCGGGTCGAGGCCTCGGCGGAAGCGATCGGCGGACTCGGCGGTTCCTCCGGCAACGCGCGCGCGGTCGGGGGGACGGCGCGCGCCGAAGCCAGCGGCATCTCGACGCAAGGGGGCGATGTGGCCGTCGTCGCGCGACAGACGGGAGGCACCTTGCGCGACTCCCGGATGATCGACCAGGTTTCGGGATCGACCTCGGGTGCGCTCGTCCTCACGCAGATCTCGACGGGGGGCCATGGCGGGGGAACCGCTTCCTCGAACCTCACGTCGGCGAACGGCGCGGGCGGCGCGTTGACGATGCACGTCGAAGCGATCGGCGGTACCGGCGATCGAACGCGCGATCTCGCCGGCATCGCTTCGACGTTCGCGCAGGGGCGCGACGTCTCGGGCGCGAGTCTCGACGTGCGCTCGATCGCGACGGCGGGAAACGCCTTTCAAGCCGGCAACGGCGGCGCGGCGTCCGCCGTGACAGACGCCGATGGACTCGGTCGCGTGATCGCGCACGCACAGTCCAACGCGGGAATTGGCCAGGGGGCCGTCGGTGTGGACGGGGCGAGTCTCGCGACGGCGACTGCGGTCGGCGTCGATCTGGCTTCCGCGCGTGCCGACATGACCCGACGCGGGCAGCACGACGGCACCGCCGATGCGACGCTTCGACCCGGATTCGGACCGATCGAGAGCGCGCAGGCGCGCCTGCGCACCCTCGGCGAGAGTCAGGCCGCGGTCAACATGCAGAGCGACGTATTCGTCCGCGGGCACGAACCGGGGCCCGCGGCGCCGGCCGGATGGCTCGATGGCACCATCGCGGTGGAGGTCGCCGCGCCGGAGGACGGCGGCCCCATCGCAGACGTCGACATCGTCCTGTCGAGCGAGAGCGGTGCTTCCGATTGGAGCCAGGAAGCGATGGTGGAGCTCACGCTGTCGGAATTCGCTTCACCGCTCTCTCTCGTATTCGACGAATGGACGGGTACGGACGCCGGGCTCGAGTCCATCGCCATCGCGATCTCGTGGGGCGATCGGACGATCGTCGACGAGACCTTCGCCGAGGTGGGTCTCGCGCTCGCGTTTCTCTCGGGGCGGGAGCTCCTGCTCGGGAGCGGATCGGGAGTATTGAGCACGTCGATCCGGCTCGAGAGCTCGGCCGCTGGCAGCGTCATCCGTGGCGGCCTCGCGCTCATCGTGGTTCCCGAACCTTCGACGGCCTTGCTGCTGATCCTCGGATTGAGCGTTCTCGCAGCGAGGAACCCGGGGCTGTGTGGTCGACGATATGCAGAGAGGGGGACTGCCCAGGGCAATCCCCCGCTCGCTTTCGATCGCTCGGAACTTCGAGATGAGTTGAGCGGGCAGCCCTGCTCGTTGTAGGTCTCGAAGACGTTCTTGACCGGCTCGTAGTTGCCCGACGCGTACGCGGCGGCGAACGAGTCGACGACCTCGGATGCGCTCCGGTCGTAGTCCACGTCGCCGGAAGTCGCGTTCAGCGGCGCCGCGACCGCATGGCGTCGGAGCGCTTTGAGGCCACCACCGCCCCGGTCCAGCCCCTGCACCAAGGTCTTGCCCGGGAAAGCGTCGACGCCGAAGGCGTCGACGAGCAGGTCCGGGCCCGTCACGAAGGGATTCTCGAGGGCGATCAGCGCAGCACGGGAGCTCGACGTCGCACCGGGATCGAGCGAGGCCGGGTCGGCGGTGATCAGCCCGTTGCCGGTCCCGATCCCGCCGACATGGAGTGGGCGTCGCGTCGGTGATTCCGCTGCCCTCGATGACGGATTGCGGCGCACGGACAGGGAGTCCGACGAGCGGAGCGTGGCCGGAGTCGACGCCCCCGTTCCCGTTCACGTCGCAGTACACGCTTCTTTCGACCGGGAACGCGTGCGCATTCGGAGCGTTAGTCAGACCGATGAGAATCGAGGCCAGACAGATTTCTTCAGCATCATGGTCGGGGTCTTCCCCTGGATGTTCGGGTCGCGAATGCGGATGCTCGTCGGCTCTGGCCGACGGTCGTCCGAGAGTCGCCGAGCGCAATGGGCCGCCAACGGACTTCCCGCGCTCGAGGCCGCTGCGGGTTTGGAGAGCAGGTCCCGGCCCGCACCGGAAGCGGCATGAAGAAGTGCATGGAATGGGCGGGACGAAATGGAGCCGACGATCCGACTTGAACGGACGACCTGCTCATTACGAGTGAGCTGCTCTACCAACTGAGCTACGTCGGCCCGGGAACCCGGGGATGAGGCGGGGCCGACGACCCTGCGGGCCGTCGGGGCGCGGAATGTAGCGTCGACTCGGGGTGATGCCATTGCGCGGGTCGGGCAGGCGCCAGCAACTCGTGTGCAGCGCCGCGCGCTTCGATTGACCCCGCGACCCGGCCGGGTTTAGGATGGTCTCAGTGCCAGGAGGCCCCGCGATGCCCGTCCTTCCCCTGATCGATCTGCTGCTCCTTTCGGGCTGGACTTCGCTGCTCGTGGGCTTCGTCCTGAAGGTCGTCTATCTGACCACCAGCTACCGGCCGACCCTGCTGAGCCTTGCCCCGCGCGATTTCCTCGAGATCGCGATCGCGGCGATGCTCTTCGCGATCGCCCTCGCGGCACGGACCTGGGTCAAGGATCAGGAGCCCACGGCCTCCGCGATGCGGCGACGGGACGAGACGCTCGCGGCCTGGACGAAGCTGAGCGCGACCGAAGCGGGTGCGGTCGAGCTGGCCTCCGCCCGCGATCTCGGGCGGAGCGACGTGCGCGGCTAGCGCTTCTGGCGAGCGATTCCGGGGAGCCCTAGCGGGAGCGGTAGGTCTCCGCGCGGAAGAGCTCGCTGGCGGACAGCGCCAGCTCTTTGTAGAGGCGGGCGGCGGTGACGAGGACGTGGCTGGCCTGGCGGATCGCGGTGCTCATCGGGATACCTGCATCTGAAGAGGGGAACGGTCCTTTCGGAAGTAGCGGCGAGGCCGCTCGACGTGGCAGGAAATCGTCGGGTGGTGCCGGTTCCTGGTTCTTCCTCTGATACAGTCCGGCCCGTGGGAAACAGCGCGTCGACGCCTGCGGTCTCTCGAGATGCGGACCGTTTGATCTGGGTGGACGGTGAGCTCCGACCGTGGGCCGCCGCGACGGTGCACGTCCTCTCCCATTCCGTGCAGCGGGGCTCTCTCGTCTTCGACTATATGTCCGTGCACGAGACGCCCCAGGGGGCTGCGGTCTTCCGTCTCGAGCCCCACCTCGAGCGTTTCTTCCACTCGTGTGCGTTGATGGGGCTGCCCGTGAACGCGTCGATCGACCAGCTCCGGGCAGCGGTCTGCGCCACGGTGCGCGCGAATCCAGGCGCCCGGGCCGTCAAGATCAGCGCCTATTTCGCATCGATCGAGATCGACGTCGTCCCCATCGATACCCACGTGACGATCGCCATCGCCGCCTACGATCCGAAGGCCGACATCAGCGATCGCCTCCCGCGGCCCTCGCCGCCGAAGCCCCAGTTCCTGAAGCTCTGGATCGAGAAGGAGACGGCCAACCGGCGCGAGGACATCGTCTCGCCCCAGGCGAAGGTCTCCGCCAACTACGCCTCGCCGATGACCGCGAAGGCGAGGGCGCGCGCCTCGGGCTACGACGAGATCCTGCTCGTCGACGAGGACGGCTTCCTCGCCGAGGGGCCGACGACGAACCTCTTCCTGGTCGATGCGCAGGGCGAGCTGCTGACTCCCGCCGCCGCGAAGGTCCTCCACGGCGTGACGCGCAGCTCGATCCTCGAGCTCGCGAAGGCCGAGGGCATCCCGTGCCGCGAGGCACAGCTCCTGCCCGAAGCGCTGCTCGGCGCGGCGGAGGCGTTCCTGACGGGGACGTCCGCCGGCGTCTGGCCGATCGAGTCCGTCGACGGCAACGAGCTCGGCGAGATCTGTCCCGGCCCGATCTCGACCCGCCTGCGCGAGCGCTTTCGCCGGGCGACGAGCGGCGAGGATCCGGAATTCGCCCATTGGCTCACCCTCGTGGGCGACTGACGCCGGCTCCTCGACCCGCCCAAATCGATCCCTCTCGCCCCATCGAAAGCCCAGCTTCCCATGCTTGATGAAAAGCGGTCCGACAAGAATCGGTCTGATGAAGAGCGGCCCTCAGAACGGCTGCCCGCCGCGAAGGCGCTGCCGCCGAAGCGCGCGCAGATCGTGCTCTCCGGCACGAAGCCGACCGGGGAGAACCTCCACCTGGGCAATTATTTCGGTGCGCTGCGGCCAGTTCGTCGATCTGCAGGACCAGCACGACACCGCGCTCTACTTCATCGCCGACTACCACTGATGACCACCCTGCGCAGCGGCCCCGAGCGCCGCCGCAACACGCTGAACGTCGCCCTCGACTATCCCGCGGCCGGCCTCGATCCGGCGCGCGCGATCCTCTTCCGCCAGAGCGATCTGCCGGAGGTCAGGAGCTGACCTGGTTCCTGACGTCGGTGACGCCGATGGGCATGCTCGAGCGCGCCCACGCCTACAAGGCCGCGCTCGACAAGGGCGAGGACGTCGATCACGGCCTCTTCACCTACCCCGTCCTGATGGCGGCCGACATCCTGCTCTACGGCTCGCATCTCGTCCCGGTCGGCCGCGACCAGAAGCAGCACATCGAGATGGCCGCGACATGGCGCATCGCTTCAACCGCCTCTACGACTGCGAGGCTGACGCTCCCGAGCCCTACATCCTCGAGGAGACGGCGACCGTCCCGGGCACCGACGGCCGCAAGATGTCGAAGTCGTACGGCAATACGATCGCGATGTTCGCCGCGAAGAAGGCCCTCCAGAAATCCGTGATGGGCATCGTCACCGACTCGACGCCCGTCGAGGCGCCGAAGGATACGGCCCAGGCCGTCTTCGAGATCTGGAGCCTGTTCGCGACGCCGGCCGAGCGCGAAGCGATGTTCGAGCGGGCGCGGGCCGGGGGGCTCGGCTACGGCGACGTGAAGAAGGATCTCTTCGCGCGGCTGATGGACTACTTCGAGCCGATGCGCGCGCGCCGCGCGGCCCTCGAGGCCCGGCCGGAGGAGATCGAGGCGATCCTGCGCGCGGGGGCCGTGCGTGCGCGGGCCCTCGCGATGCCGGTGCTGGAGGCCTGCCGCGAGGCGGCGGGCGTGGGGCCGATTCGTTAGGTCCGAGCTGCGCCGGGGAAGATCCGGGGATTCAGGGCGAGACGTCGGCGAGGATCGCGGCGAGGGCCTCGCCCACGACGTCGGCGCTCGCCGGCCTCGCCTCCGGATCGACCGCCATCAGCTGCTGGATCAAGCGCGCGAGCGCGGGCGGGTAGTCCGGGATGCCGCGGCTCGGGTCGGGGCGCGGCGCGCTGCGGTGCCGTGCCGCGACGTCGCCCTCGACGAACGGCAGCCGGCCCGTCGAGAGCTCGAAGAGCGTCACGCCGAGGGCGTAGAGATCGGTGCGCCCATCACTGACGCGGCCCGCGGACTGCTCGGGGGCCATGTAGTCGGGTGTCCCGGCGATGATCGTCGACGAACCATCGCGCACCGCCTCGAGGATCTTCGCGAGGCCGAAGTCCATGATCTTGAGCTTGCGGTCGCGGGTGAGGAAGAGGTTCGCGGTCTTGATGTCGCGGTGGACGATGCCCTGCGCGTGGGCGTAGGCGAGGCCGTCGCAGACGCGCTGGCCGAGGCGGAGCGTGTCGCGGGGGCCGAGTCGACCGCGCTCCTTGAGCACGGCGGAGAGCGGGAGCCCTTCGAGCAGCTCCATCGTGATGAAGAAGACGCCGGCTTCCTGGTCGGCGTCGAAGAGCGTCACGATGTTCGGATGATTCATGCGGGCCGCCGCGCGCGCCTCGCCGAGGAAGAGCTGTACGGCGGCCGGATGATCGCGGAGGTTCTCGGGCATGCGCTTCAGCGCGACGATGCGTCCGAGCCGCCGATCGCGCGCGCGGTAGACGCGGCCCATGCCGCCGCGGCCGATCTCCTCGAGGATCTCGTAGCGTTCGGTCGCGACGTAGGCGGTCGCGCCGGGGGGAGGCGTGAAGGTGCTCTGAAGGGCGGTGCGCAGGGGGGCGGAGAGCTTCTTGCGCAGCGTCTCGATCCGGCTGGCGACGTTGGGCCAGGTCGGCTCGCGTTCGCGCAGGGCCTGCAGCACTTCGAGCGCGCGCCCGAATTCCTGCGTCTCCGTGAGCAGCTCGGCGAGGTGGAGCTCGAGCTCGGGCGCCGATTCGCCGGGGGCGAGCAGCTCGAGGCGGCGCTCGAGCTGGCGCGCGGCGAGGTCGAGATGGCCTTCCTGCTCGAACGCGAGCACGAGCAGCTCCGCTGCGCGGCCGAAGTCGGGGTCCTGGGGGCCGATCCGCTGCAGCAGGCGGATGGCGCGGGCACGATCGTCGATCTCGCTGGCGAGGGCCGCGGCGCGCAGGCGGTCGCCCGCGCGCTCGAGGGCGTCGATCCGCCCCGGGACGTCTCCGGCCTGCTCGAAAGCCCGTTCGGCCCGGGCCCAGTCGCCGAGGGAAGCGTAGAGGCGCGCGGCCTGTGCCCACGCGCCGGCTTCGCAATGACATCCCGCCGCCTCGACCGGATCGCCCGCGCGCTCGAAGAGCCAGGCGGCGCGCTCGTGCTGGCCGAGATTGCGCCGCAGCTCCGCCGCTTCCCGCCAGCGCGCGGCGAGCTCGAGCTGCTCGGCGGCGCGCTCGCTCTGCCCCTGCTCCTGATGCAGCCGCGCGAGCAGGCCGGAGCCGATCGCCGTCTGCCCGTCGCGATCGAGGGCGCGCGCCGCGGCGCCGAGATCGCCCTGGAGGAAGGCGTTCACCGCCGGCGGGCAGCCCTTGAAGACGAGTCCTTCCGGCGCCGCGAGATCCATGTGGATCACCTTCGGCTCGTAGCTCTCGATCCGGACCGTGCGCTCGACGACGCGATCGCCCGCACCGACGACGAGCGTATGGCCACCGAGGGAGAGCGTCGTCTTCAGCTGTCCGTTCGCCGCATAACGCAGCGTCTGCGGACGCCCATCGACGCAGAGGCCCACGTCGCGGGCCGGCTGGCGATCCCAGTGGACGCGGAGCTCGACGGGCGCTTCGACGGTCGGCAGCGCGTGCACGATCGCCGCGCAGCGATCGGCGTCGATCCAGACCTCGATCTCCTCGTCGACCTCCGCGAGCAGGGCATGGGAGCGCGGCGTCTGCAGCGTGCCTTCGAGGGTGAGGAACCAGAGTCCGGGGGCGATTGCGTCGATCTGGGTCTCGCGCCGGACGCCGCGGCGGACCGGTCGTCCCTCGCGTCGGCCGGAGCCTCCGCGCCCGCGCTTCGGGCTGCGGCGCTGGAGGAAGATTTCGAACTCGCCCTCGACCGTTTCCGGGAACTCGATCCGAAGCGAGAGCGCGCCGGTCGGGCGCAGGCGCCGGAACAAGAACGCGCCGAGCAGGAGCGCGGCGCCCGCGCCCGCCGCGATGAGCAGGGCGTCGGTCGGCGGATCGAAAGCGGCGATGCGCCGCAGCGCTTCGGATCGCGACAGCAGGGCCTCGAGGGCCGCCATGAGCTCGGAGAAGGAGAGGGACATCTCGGCCTCTGCATCGGCCGCGGCGCAGGGGAAGTGAAGCGCCCGGTGGGTCCGCGACCGGGTGAACGCGCCCGGCCGGAACGGCGCTTCAGGCGCGTCGCAGCACGGCGTAGCGATTGGCGATTCCCCGGGCGCCGTCGGCCCGGAAATCGCCGGCACAGGCCAGGCCGAGCGCCGCCGGCCAGGCCTCGAACTCGGCATCGCGAACCGAATGGCAATAGCGGGGCGGGGCGCCCGGATCGTCGCCGAAGCGCAGCAGCGCATCGCCCGGCTCGAGCGCCGCGGGATCGATCGCGGCGCCCCCGCCCGTGGCGGCGGCCGGCCAGTCGACCCGCTTGCGCTGCTCGCGCGGGTCGTCCTCGAATTGCCAGACGGCGAGGACGAGCCGGCCCCGGGATGCGAGGCGCGCCGCGGCGGCGCGGAGCAGGGCGAGGCGCCAATCGGCGCCGGGAACATGGTGGAGCACGCCCATCAGGACCACGAGCTCGAAGGGGCCCGGGGGCAGGGCCTCGCCCGGGGCACCCGAGGCGAGAAAGTCGTGGAGCACGAGCTCGGCCGAGCCCGCGAGGGCCTCGGGCAGCTGGCGCCGGGCGGCGGCGAGCAGGGCGGGGTTGGCGTCGACGCCGGTGTAGCGGAAGGCGAAGCCCGCCTGGTCGAGGAAGCAGGCGAAGCGCGCGTTGCCGCAGCCGACGTCGAGGACGGCGCCGAGCGGCCGCCGACCGGCGCCGTCCGCGGGATCGGCCGGGAGCAGGGGAACGAGCCGCTGCCAGCCGGGCCAGGGGCGAGCGCCGCGGCTGCGATCGAAGGCCTCCGCATGCGCCTCGTAGAAGGCCTGATTGATGTCGAGAAGCTGTCGGCGGGTCCTGGGGTCCACGGTCGGCGGGAGTCTAGGCCGGGCAGCGCTGGCCGGCCCCGCCCGGGCCCGGTTCGCGGTTCGCGGACCTCGCCCTAGACTCCGCGCCCGAGGAGCCCCGCCGTGAGCCAGGACGAACGCATCGCGAAGACGCCGCGCACGGGTGGCCGCTTCCGCAGCCGCGGGCCCGATCGCGATTTCGATCCCCGGCCGGTGCGCGACTCGCTCCTGCCGCTGCTGCGCGAGATCGCGGCGCTGCCGGGCGAGTCGGGCGGGGCGCTCGCCGCCGAGGTGCTCGATCCGCTCCTGAGGCGCCATCCGCGGCCGGGGGGCGGTTATTTCTCGCGCAGCGAGATGATCGCCGGGCTGCGGGTCTTCGCCGGGGAGGGCGAGCCGGGGCTCGATCCGGTGCGGCTCGCGCGGCGGGTCCAGCGGCGGCCGGTGCGCAGCCAGAGCGGGGTCACTCCGCTGACCGTCCTGACCCAGCCCTTCCCCTGCCCCGGGCAGTGCATCTTCTGCCCGAACGACGTGCGCATGCCGAAGAGCTACCTCTCGGACGAACCGGGCGCCCAGCGCGCCGCGCAGAACCGCTTCGATCCCTATCTGCAGACCTGGAATCGCCTGGCCGCCTTCGACGCGACGGGCCATCCCGTCGACAAGGTCGAGCTGATCGTGCTCGGCGGGACCTGGTCGTTCTACCCGGAGGCCTATCAAGTCCGCTTCGTCGAGCGTTGTCTCGAGGCGATGAGCGATTTCGGGGCCGGCGTCGATCGCCGCTCCGAGCAGGGTGAAGCGCTTCCGGATTTCGAGGCGATCGATGCGGCCGTCGACGGCGTCGCCTTCGAAAAGAACCCGTACAACCAGCGCGTGTCGGGATTCCTGAAGCAGACGGGCGCCGATGCCGCGACCGCCGGCCAAGCGGAGGCCGACTGGGTCGGCCTCGAGGCGGCGCAGCGGCGCAACGAGTCGGCCGGCTCGCGCTGCGTCGGGCTCGTGCTCGAGACGCGGCCCGACCACGTCGATCCGGCGGAGGTCGTGCGATTGCGGCGGCTCGGGGCGACGAAGATCCAGCTCGGGGTCCAGAGCCTCGACGAGGCGATTCTCGCTGCCAATCGCCGGGGCCACGGACTCGCCGAGACCCGCGAAGCCTTCCGCCTGCTCCGCCAGGCGGGGTTCAAGATCCACGCCCATTGGATGGCGAATCTGCGCGGCGCGACGCCGGCTTCGGACCGCGTCGATTTCGCGCGGCTCTTCGAGGATCCGGCCTATCGCCCCGACGAGCTCAAGCTCTATCCCTGCAGCCTGATCGAGACGGCGGAGCTGATGCGCCACTGGAAGAGCGGCGAGTGGCGGCCCTATGCCGAGGACGAGCTGCTCGACGTCGTCGCGGAGGGGCTCGCGCGCGTACCGCGCTGGTGCCGGGTGACGCGGGTGATCCGGGACATCTCCTCCGACGACATCGTCGTCGGCAACAAACGGACGAATTTTCGCCAGCTCGCCGAGGCCGAGGCCGCGCGGCGCGGGCATCGGCTCGTGGAGATCCGCGCGCGCGAGATCCGCGGCCGGGCCTTCGAGACGGATGCGCTCCGGCTCGTCGAGACGCGCTACGAAGCGGCGGACGCGATCGAGCTCTTTCTCGAGCTCGTGACGGAAGCCGACGCGATCGTCGGATTCCTGCGGCTCTCGCTGCCGCAGCGCCCGTCGTTCGTCGCCGAGCTCGCGGCGAACGCCCTCGTGCGCGAGCTGCACGTCTACGGCGGCGCCGTCCGGATCGGCGCCGCGGCCGAGCGCCAGGCCCAGCACCGCGGCCTCGGTGCCCGCCTGCTCGATGCCGCCGCCGGGTGCGCCCGCGCCGCCGGCCACGAAACGCTCTCCGTCATCTCCGCGATCGGAACGCGCGCCTACTATCGCCGCCAGGGCTTCCGCGACGGCGCGCTCTATCAACACCGCCCGCTCGCTGCGGCCGTCGAGCCCGCCGCCGGCGCCGCGTCCGGAGGCTCCACATGACCACGGCCCCGGCGATGTCGACGGATTCGGCGAATTTCAAGCGGCTGCAGGCGCGCCTGCGCGGACTGGTCGGCAAGGCGATCGCGGATTTCCGGATGATCGAGCCGGGCGATCGCGTGATGGTCTGCCTCTCGGGCGGCAAGGACTCGTATGCGATGCTCGACCTGCTGCTCTCGCAGCAGCGCGCAGCGCCGATCGAGTTCGAGATCGTGGCGGTCAACCTCGATCAGAAGCAGCCGGGATTCCCCGAGCACGTGCTGCCCGGATACCTGCGCGGCCTCGGCGTTCCCTTCGAGATCATCGAGCAGGACACCTACGGCGTCGTCCGGCGCGTCGTGCCGGAGGGGAAGACGCAATGCGGTCTGTGCAGCCGGCTGCGCCGCGGCGCGCTCTACCGCTGGGCGCGCGAGCACGCCATCGACAAGATCGCCCTCGGCCACCACCGCGACGACATCGTCGAGACCCTGTTCCTCAATCTCTTCCACGGCGGCCGCCTGAAGGCGATGCCGCCGAAGCTGCTCTCCGAAGACGGGCGCAACGTCGTGATCCGGCCGCTCTGCTATGTCCCCGAACGCGAGATCGAGCGCTACGCCCGTGCCCGCGCCTTTCCGATCATCCCCTGCACCCTCTGCGGCTCCCAGCCGAACCTGCAGCGCAAGGCGATCGCCCGCATGCTCGCCGACTGGGAGAAGGAGCATCCGGGGCGGATCGACTCGATCTTCAACGCGATCGGCAACGTCAGCCTTTCGCAGCTGGCCGATCCGCGGGTCTTCGACTTCGGTGCCCTGGTGCGGGACCGGTCCGGCGATCCGGCCGGAACGGACGCCGGGCGGCCACTTGAGGATTGGCCGAAGCGCGCCACAATCCCGCGCGATTGAGGCGACCGCGTAGGGACGCGGTTCGTCTTCGACCCCCGCCGCGGCCTCCGCGGGGCGGCCTCCGATGCCGGCCCCCGCGGACAGTCCTCGCAAGGTGCTCCCGAGAGCGCCGGACCGAACGCCCCTGGACTCGCCCGAAAGCGACCCGAACGACCGAGACGAAGTGGACCCGGAGCCCCGCCCGGCGCCGTTCGGCGCGCTGCTCGGCATCGCCCCCGGCAACGTCCCCGTCTATTCGTCCGACTACGAGACCGCCGATCCCCGGGACCTGCCCGATCGCAGTGCCTTCCGGAGCTATCTCGACGGGCTCTACATGGGATACAAATGGCAGTGCGTCGAGTTCGCGCGCCGCTGGATGTACCTCAACACGGGCTGCGTCTTCGACGACGTCGCGATGGCCCACGAGATCTTCCGGCTGCGCAGCGTGCGCGAGGTGAAGACGAACCGGAAGCTGCCGCTCTACGCCTTCGCCAACGGCTCGCGCCGCCCGCCCGAGCCGGGCTGTCTGCTGATCTGGTCGCCCGACGGCGAGTTCGAGCACACGGGCCACGTCGCCGTCGTGACCGAGGTGGGCCTCGAATACGTCCGCTTCGCCGAGCAGAACGTCGGCCACCGCGTCTGGCCCGAGGGCCGCTCCTTCGCGCGCGAGCTCCACGCGAAGGTCACCCCGGACGGCGAGTTCTGGGTCGAATGCTCGTTCAAGGACGCGACGATCCTCGGCTGGGTCATCCAGACCGACGATCCGACCCACGCCGAGCCGATGGCCCTCGTCGATCCGGAGCTCTTCGCGATCGAAGCGCGCGAGGTCGAGAAGAAGCGGCGATCGCGCCGCTCCTGGCTCAACGTCGCGAATGCCGACGAGGCGGCCTACGTCGAGGTCGTCGGCGGCCATCGGCTGGCGACCCGGGACGAGGATCAGCGGCGTTATTTCGTGATCTCCGAGAGCGCCCACGACGAGCTCGTCCGCGCGACCGGCGAGCTCCACGGCCTCTTCATGCACGCGACCGAGCACGTGCTGCGCGACGAGGCGCTGCTCGCGCGCTTCAACCTGCCGCGCGCGCTCTGGCCGAAGATCCACGAGTCCTGGAACAACCGCCTGAACCAGATGATCACGGGCCGCTTCGATTTCGCGCTCTCGCCCCGCGGTCTCAAGGTCTACGAGTACAACGCGGATTCCGCCGCGTGCCACATGGAATGCGGCAAGATCCAGGGCCGCTGGGCCGAGCACCATGGCTGCGACGTCGGCCGCGATCCCGGAGAGTCGCTCCACGACGCCCTCGTCGATGCCTGGCGTGCGAGCGACGTCGACTCGCCGCTCCACATCATGCAGGACCGCGATCCCGAGGAGACCTATCACGCGCTCTTCATGAAGGAAGCGCTCGAAGAGGCCGGCATCGAGTGCAAGATCCTGAAGGGCGTCGACGGCCTCTCGTGGGATCCGCAGGGCGAAGTGCTCGATCCCGACGGCCAGCCGATCCGCTGGGTCTGGAAGACCTGGGCCTGGGAGACGGCGCTCGATCAGATCCGCGCGGAGTGCGGCGACGATCCCGAGAAGCTGCGGACCTACCAGCCCGGCCAGCGGCATGCCGGGGCGCCGCGCCTCGTCGACGTGCTGCTGCGCAAGAGCGTGATGGTCTACGAGCCGCTGTGGACCCTCATCCCGTCGAACAAGGCGATCCTGCCCGTCCTGTTCCAGATGTTTCCGGAGTGTCCGTATCTCCTGCGGACGTCGTTCGAGCTGACGGGCTCGCTGCGCGAGCAGGGCTGGGTCGCCAAGCCGATCGTCGGCCGCTGCGGCTCGAACATCGAGATCCACGACCGCGAGGCCGGCCTGATCGAGCAGACTTCGGGCGCCTTCGAACGGCAGGCCCAGATCTTCCAGGAGCTGCATCGCCTGCCGGTCGCGGCTGGCTACAACGTGCAGATCAGCACGTTCACCGCCGCCGGCGCCTGGGCCGCCACCTGCCTGCGCGCCGACCGCTCGCTCATCCTCTCGCAGACCAGCGACAACATGCCCCTGCGCGTCGTCCCGGACCACGAGCTGCGCGAACGGCGCCGGACGCCGTAGCGCCGAGGCCTTCCGCGGAGCGCGTGCGGCGCGCGGGCGCTCAGTCGTCCGCGCGCTCGATCGCGACGTAGAGCGTGTTCTCGCCGCGGCGGACGAGCAGCAGCACGCTCTTCTTCGCGGCGCCGAGCTTCGCGGCGAGGGCTTCGGCGCTCGAGACCACGACCCGATCGACCTCGACGATCAGGTCGCCGCGCCGGATGCCGGCCTCCGCCGCCGGGCCCGCCGGGTCGACGTCGGCGACGAGAACGCCCTCGGCGTCGTCGATCCCCAGCTGGTCGGCGAGGGCCGGCGTCAGATCCTGCAGCCGGAGGCCGTAGGCGCTCGCGCCTTCCTTCGCCGGCTCCGTCGCCGCGAGCTGCTCGTCGTCGGGCAGGCGCCCGATCTTGACGCGCAGCTCCTTGCGCTTGCCGTCGCGCAGGACGACGACCCGGGCCTTCTTCTCCACCTCGGCCTGCGCGACCACGATCGGCAGATCCCGCCATTCCTCGATCGTCTGACCGTCGAACTCGACGATCACGTCGCCCCGCTCGATGCCGCCCTCCGCGGCCGGCGTGCCTTCGAGGATCTGCGAAACGAGCGCGCCGCGCGGCTCGTCGAGGCCGAACTGGCTGGCCATCGCCTCGGTGACCTCCTGGATCTGGACGCCGAGCCAGCCGCGCGTGACGCGGCCGTCGCTCTTCAGCTGCGGCAGGATCTGCTTCGCCTGGTTGATCGGGACCGAGAAGCCGATCGTGTTGGCATCGCTGCGAATCGCGGTGTTGATGCCGACGACGCGGCCCTGCAGGTCGATCAAGGGGCCACCGGAGTTGCCGGGGTTGATGGCGGCGTCGGTCTGGATGAAGTCCTCGTAGGATTCGTTCGTGACGTCCCGGCGGTGTTTGGCCGAGACGATGCCGGCCGTGACCGTGTGCTCGAGGCCGAAGGGATTGCCGATCGCGACGACCCAGTCGCCGGCGCGGATCGCGTCGGAATCGCCGAGGGCGATCGTCGCCAGCGCCTTGCCCTCCGGCGGGTCGACCTTCAGCAGGGCGATGTCGGTCTTGGGATCGCGCCCGACGACCTTCGCGTCGAGCTGCTTGCCGTCGAGGAAGCGGATCTTGATCTCGTCCATGTTCTCGATGACGTGGTTGTTCGTGACGACGTAGCCGTCGGCCGAGATGACGAAGCCGCTGCCCTCGCCGCTGCTCTTGTGCTTGCGACCGGGGCCGTGCGGGCCGAAGGGTCTGCCGCCGAAGAACTCCTCGAAGCCGGGAGGCAGCATCGGCTGGGCGCCGAGGTCGACCGTCCCGGTCGTCTGGATGCTGACGACCGCGGGCGCCACGCGCTCGGCGAGATCGGCGAAGCTCGTCGGAATGCCCGCCGGCTGGGTTTCGGGGATGCCGCTATCGCTGCGCCAGAAGACGGCGCGCTCCACGCGCTCGCCGGGGGCCGCTTCGACCTCGGCCTCGTCGTCGTCCTGCGATCCGAACAGATCGAAGGCGACCGGCGTCGCGGATCCCGCGTCCGCGGTGGCATCCGCATGGGCCGTCTGCTCCTTCGCGCCGCTCTCGGAGCAGCCGGCCGTGCCGACCAGCATCAGGCCAGCGGTCAGGATCGCGATTCCCACAAGGCGCATGTTCTCGTCTCCTCTCGAATGAACGCCCGATCCGGATCGCCACGGGCGGGCTGCCGCCCGCGAACGACCGCGCTCAGATCAGGGGAAGGGTCAGATGGTAACGGCCGGGTCCACGCTGAACCACGATCAACGCCCGTGCGCTGCTGCGAAGGCGGGCGACCGCGCGTCGAAGATCCTCGCGAGACGCAAGCGTGACGCCGTTCATGCGCAGCAGACGATCGCCCGGGCGCAGCCCGAGCTGCGACGCTGCGGAGTCCGGGGCGACGGCGGTGATCTCGAAGCTCCCGGTCTTCGTCGACAGGGATAGATCGACGCCGAGCTTGCGGCTCGCGATGCTGTCGACCACCGATTGCGGGAGCTCCTCCGCCTTGACGCTCGCCTTGCGGAATCGCCCCTCGCGATACAGCTCGAAGACCCGCGTCTGTCCCGGCGTCATGCTTTCGAGCATCTCGAAGAGCTGGCCGGCATCGCGGATCGTGCGGCCGTCGAGGCTCGCGACGAGATCGCCGCGGCGGATGCCCGCGCGCGACGCGGGGCTGTCGGGATGCAGACGATTGATGAGCGCCCCGGCGACGCCGCGCGGGAGCGCCATCACCTCGCGCAGCGCCGGATCGAGATCCTGGAATTCGAGCCCGAGCCAGACGGGGTGGACCTCGCCGTAGAGCAGCAGCTCCCGGATCACCCGGCGCGCGACCTCGATCGGGATCGCGAAGCCGATCCCCTCGGCCCCGCCGAAGATCGCCGCGTTGATGCCGATCAGCTCGCCTTCGGCGTTCAGGAGCGGGCCGCCCGAGTTGCCGGGATTGATCGCGGCATCGGTCTGGAGCAGGCCGTGGAACGCGAAGCTGCCGCGGGCGTTGACCGAGCGATCGACGGCGGAGATGACGCCCGTCGTCACGCTATTCGAGAAGCCGAAGGGATTGCCGATCGCGATCACCGGCTCGCCGACCATCAGGTCCGTCGAATCGCCCGGCGGAACGAAGGGAAGTGATTCGTCGCTGAGGATGCGCAGCACGGCGAGATCGTTGTGGGGATCGGCGCCGACGAGCTCCGCGTCGAACTCCCGTCCATCCGCGGTCGCGACGCGGACGCGATCGGCCCGGGCGACGACGTGCTCGTTGGTGAGGACGTGGCCGTTGCGGTCGAAGATGACGCCCGAGCCGAGACTGCGCGTGCGGCGCTCGCCCGGCTCGAAGAAATGCTCGAAGAAATCGTCCGACAGCGGGCCGATGTCGGGCTGGCGATGGGAGGGAAACGGGCTCGGCCGCTCCTGCAGGCGCTCGGTCGTGATGTTCACGACCGCGGGCCCCACCTTCTCGACGACCCGCACCGTCGCCGTCCGGCGCAGGAACGGATCCGCCGCGAGGCCGGGCGTCGCGGCGATGGCCGTGATCGCCGCGATGCCGGCGACGATCGCGAGCGCCGGCAGCACGCGCCGGCGCGGGCTCGGCGCGCAAGACCGGCTCCGGATTCGGCTCCGGCTCGGCCCGGGCTGGCCATCGGGGGGACGGCGTTCGTGCATGGCAGGACTAAAGCCTCCGGCATGCGAAAAGGGGCGGGGCGCGCCCTGCGCCCGCGCGGTCGACGGTCTGAAGCCGCGCGGTCTTGCGCGGTTCACGATCGTGCGCGCTCGCCGCGCTCGGCCGCGCTCGTGCCGGTCGCCGCGGCCTGGGCGTCGAGCGCACGCCGCAACACGCGCGCAGCGGCTGCGGGATCGCCGGCCCCGCCGAGGTCGCCGGTGACCGCGATGCCCGCGGCGCCCGCCGCGACTGCGGCGGCGGCCCGCCCCGCGTCGAGGCCGCCCTGGGCGAGCAGGGGCACACCGGCTCCTGCGGCGATCCGGGCGGCGCGGGCGAGCACCTCGAGGCCGAGCGCGGGCCGTTCGGCCGGCTTCGAGCGCGGCGGCCAGATCGGTGCGAGATGCACGCAGGCGAGGGGCTCGGCGGCCGCGAGCCGCGCTTCGAGCTCGGCGATCGAATGGAGCGATGCACCGATCCGCAGCGCACCCGGCGCGAGTGCATCGAGCGTGAGCGGATCGAGCGCGTCGAGCCCGAGATGCACGCCATCCGCCCCCGCTGCGAGCGCGACGTCCGCGCGTTTGTTGACGATCACCCGGAGCGCGCGCGCATCGCCCGCCTGCAGCGGCCCGTCCGCTGCGCTCGTCTTCTGCGCCGCATCCCGGGCGGCCACGAGCGATCGCGTGATCCGCAGGAGCACCGCCGCCTCGAGCTTCCGATCGCGCAGCTGGATCCAATCGACGCCCGCCGCGAAGAGCCTCGCCGCGAAGGCGCGCGGATCTCGGGACAGTCCCTCGCCGTCGAGCACGGCGCAGAGGATCGGCCGCGGGCCGGGCGGGCTAGAAGGCTGCCGTTCCATCCAGGGGGCTCGAGGCCGAGGCGTACAGGCGCTTCGGCATGCGGCCCGCTTCGTAGGCGGCGCGGCCGGCTTCGACGGCCTTGCGCATCGCGACCGCCATCTTGAGGGGGTCCTTGGCCTGGGCGATCGCCGTGTTCATCAACAGCGCGGTCGCGCCGAGCTCCATCGCGATCGCCGCGTCGCTCGCCGTCCCGACGCCGGCGTCGACGATGACCGGGACCTCGACCGTCTCGAGGATGATGCGCAGGTTGGCTGGATTGCGGATGCCCAGGCCCGAGCCGATCGGCGCGGCGAGCGGCATGACGACCGGGCAGCCCATGCCGGCGAGGCGCTGGCAGGCGACCGGGTCGTCCGTGATGTAGGGCAGGACCGTGAAGCCGTCGGCGATCAGGCGCTTCGCGGCTTCGAGGGTCGCGGGGACGTCGGGGAAGAGCGTGCGCTCGTCGCCGATCACCTCGAGCTTGACGAGATCGGTTTCGAGCAGCTCGCGCCCGAGCTGGGCGGTCGTGACGGCGTCGTCCGCGGTGTAGCAGCCGGCGGTGTTCGGCAGGATCGTGAAGCGCTCGGGCGAGATCACGTCGAGCAGCCGCGGTCCCTTCGCGGCGTCGAAGTTCACCCGCCGCAGCGCGACCGTCACCATCTCGGCGCCGGAGGCCTCCGCGCAGGCCAGGTTCTGCTCGAAGCTCGCGTATTTGCCCGTCCCGATGATGAGGCGGGAGCGGAACTCGTGCTTCCCGATCGTGAACGCGACGGGCTCGCGCGCGTCGCCCCCCGCCGCTGCGGTCGTTCGATCCGTCGTCATGCCTAGCCTCCTCCGACCGCTTCGAGGATCTCGATCCGGTCACCCGCCCGGACCGGCGCCTCGCCGTGGCGCGAGCGCGGAATCACGTTCCGATCGATCGAGACGGCGACGCGCTTGCCCTGCATGCCGAGCCGGGCGAGCAGGTCGGCGATCGTACCCGGGGCCGGCCATTCAAGGGCGGCGCCGTTGACGAGCACCGTCGCCTCCCGGTCCGGCTCCCGATCCGGCTCCCGATCCGCCGGGCGTCCGGCCACCGGCTCCGAGCGCCGGTCCGGCCCGGGCCCCGATCGTCCGGCAGCGCGCGCGGATTCTTCGCCGGAACGGCCCGTGGTCTCGCTCATCGGATTCCTTCGTATCGCGCTGCGTGCGGTCGTGGCGAACATAACCGACGCTCCGGGGCGCCGCTTCGCAGCGCGCCGCAGACGCGGGGCGCGGCCATTCGTTAGCTTCTGTGCGCCGTCACGGACGCGCCGTCGATGGGGCGAAGAAACGCGGCGCCGAAATGCGGCGAGGAGACACAGGATGCGCGAAGTCGCGGAGGAGCGGCCGGCCTGGGCCTGGATCGATCTCTCCGCCCTGCGACACAACGCGCGCCGCGCGATCGCCTGCGCGGCCGGGCGCAGCGTGATCGCCGTCGTGAAGGCCGACGCGTACGGTCACGGCGCGGAGCCGATCGCCCGCGTACTGCTCCAGGAAGGCGTCGGAAGGCTGGCGGTCGTCAGCGTCGCCGAAGGGGCGAAGCTGCGGCGGGCCGGGATCATGGCGCCGATCCTGCTCCTCGGCGGCCTCGACGACGGGCCGACCGCCGAGCGCGCCGTCAAATGGGGCCTGACGCCGGTGCTCCACGATCTGCGTGGCCTCGAGCTCGCGCGGCGCTACGCGCGCGTGGATTCGCCGCTCTCCGTGGAGGTCGAGATCGATACCGGCATGCGGCGGATGGGCGTCGCGCGGGAGGCGGCGCCGGCCTTCCTCGAGAAGCTGCGCGCGACCCCGCAGCTCCTGCTGAGCGGCCTCTTCAGCCATCTCGCCTGCGCGGACGCGATCGATCCGGAGCCCTCGCGGGCGCAGTGGGCCCTGCTCGCGGAGGTCGTGGAGGCGCACGTCGCCCGCGGCGCGGTGCGCCCCAGCGTCCATATGGCGAACTCCGCGGGGCTGCTGCGCCTGCCGGAGCTCGAGGGCAAGGGGGCGGGGGATCCGGAGTCGCGCTTCGCCGCGGATCCGCGCTCGCCGCTCGTGACCCAGGCCGTGCGGCCGGGGCTGATGCTCTTCGGCGTCTCGCCCTTCGTTGGGCTCGGGGCCGTCATCGGCCGCGGCGCCGAAGCGCTCGATCTCGAGCCGGTCATGACGCTCGCGGCACGCGTCGTCGCGACCCGCCGGGTCGCGCGCGGCGAATCGGTGGGATACGGCGCGACCTGGCGGGCGGCCCGGGCGACGACCATCGCGACGCTTCCGCTCGGTTACGCCGACGGGATTCCGCGGGCCGCGGCGGGCGGAGGCGGGCGGGTCTTTCTCGCGGGTGCGATGCGGCCGATCGTGGGCCGGGCCTCGATGGACTACATCGGGGTCGAGGTGGCGGACGCGCCCGTCGAGGTGGGCGACGTCGCCACGGTCTTTGGTCGCACGCCCGAGGGCCAGCGGATCCCGGTCGAGGATTTCGCCTCGGCAGCGGGGACGCTCGGCTACGAAATCCTGGTCGGGATCGGCGCCCGGGTCCCGCGCCGCTACGGCGAAGGGGCGCCGCCCGCCGAGCCGCCGGCCTTCGATCGCGCCGTTTGACGATGGGAGCGGGCGCGGGTACAAAGAGCGGGCCCCCAGAATCCCCGATCCAATCGCGCCCGAAGCGCGTGCGACGTCCAGGGTGGCCCGCCCGGCCGATTCGGCCGCGTCGCGAGGGCCGCGCGAAGCGTGCGCCCCGCCGACCGGCCCGCGCAGGAGAGTCCCGTGGCCTCACATGATTCCCAGCCCTCCCGGATCGTCGAGGATCCGTCGTACGACGCGGCGCGCGGCGTGCGCAAGATCGCCCGCGCGCTGCTCTCCGTCTCCGACAAATCGGGTCTGCTCGAGCTCGCGAAGGAGCTGCACGGGCTCGGAGTCGAGCTGATCGCCTCCGGCGGGACCGCGACCGCCCTGCGCGATGCCGGCCTGCCGGTCCTCGACGTCGCGGAGCTGACGGCCAGCCCCGAGATGCTCGGCGGCCGCGTCAAGACGCTGCATCCGAAGATCCACGGCGGCATCCTCGCCCGGCGCAACCTCGAATCCGACCGCGCCGACCTCGCGGCCCATGCGATCGGCGAGATCGATCTGGTCGTCTGCAATCTCTATCCGTTCGAGGCGACGGTTTCGCGGCCCGGCGTGACCCGCGCGCAGGCCGTCGAGAACATCGACATCGGCGGCCCCTCGATGATCCGCTCGGCGGCGAAGAATCACGCCTTCGTCGCGGTCGCCTGCGACCCGGCCGACTATTTATCGCTCGCGACCGAGCTGAGGGAGAGGGGGGGGCTTTCCGATGCGACGCGGCGTCGGCTCGCCTTGAAGGCCTTCGGGCATACGTCGGCCTACGACGCCGCGATCTTCGCCTGGCTGACGGACAACGATCCCGAGGTCCCGGCGCCGACCTTCCCGGAGCGCCTCTTCATCTCGCTCGAGAAGGCCGAGTCGCTCCGCTACGGCGAGAACCCCCATCAGCAGGCCGCCCTCTACGGCCGCTTCTCCGAGGTCGCCGAGCTGCTCCACGGCAAGGAGCTCTCCTACAACAACCTGATCGACGCGCAGGCGGCGCTCGCATTGATCGTCGACTTTTTTCCTGCCGGGGGCGGATTTCCTGCCGGCGGCGGAGTTCCAGCCGGAGGCGGAGTTCCTGCCGGGGGCGGATCCGCGACGGATGCCGCGGTCGTCGCGATCCTGAAGCACAACACGCCCTGCGGTGTCGGCGCCGGCAGGACGCCGCTCGAGGCCTACGAGCGCGCCTTCGAAACCGATCCGGAGTCCCCGTTCGGCGGCATCATCGTCTCGAACCAGCCCTTCGACCTCGCGCTCGCCGCGAAGGTCGACGAGATCTTCACCGAAGTGCTGATCGCTCCGGGCTTCAGCGACGACGCGCTCGCGCTGCTCAAGAAGAAGAAGAATCGCCGGCTCCTGCGCTTCGATCGCGAGCGGATCGATCCCTCGCAGCTCGAGCTCCGGCGCGTCTTCGGGGGCCTGCTCGTCCAGCAGGCGGACCCGGCACCCGACGAAGTGCTGACCGCGAAGCTCGCGACGAAGCAGGCGCCGACCGATGCGCAGCGCCGCGCGCTCGAATTCGCCTGGCGCGTCGTCAAGCACGTGAAGAGCAACGCCATCGTCTTCGCCGCCGAGAACCGGACGCTCGCGATCGGCGGCGGCGCGACCTCGCGCGTCGACGCCGTCCACGCGGCGGCGGCCAAGGCGGCGCGGGTCGGAATCTCGCTCGAGGGCTCGGTGCTCGCGAGCGACGCCTTCTTTCCCTTCGCGGACGGCCTCGAGACGGCCATCGCCGCCGGGGCGGCCGCCGTGGTCCAGCCGGGCGGCTCGACCCGCGACGAAGAAGTCATCGCCGCCGCCGATCGGCTCGGGGTTCCGATGCTGCTGACGGGAACGCGGCACTTTAGACATTAGGCCGCAGGCGCTAGGCATCAGGCCACAGGCGCTCGAAACCGCGTCGCGGGTGTGAGGCCTCGGGCGGTGGACATGCGAGGGGGAGTGGGCGTTTGAAGGTGCTCGTGATCGGGAGCGGGGGGCGCGAGCATGCACTCGTGTGGAAGCTCGCGCAGAGCGAGCGGCTCGAGCGGCTGCACGTCGCGCCGGGGAGCGCGGCGATGGAGGCCCTCGCCGTCTGTCATCCGGCCGTCAAGGCCAACGACCTCCCGGCGATCGTGGCGCTCGCGCGCGCCGAGGCGATCGATCTCGTCGTCGTCGGGCCGGAAGATCCGCTGACGGCGGGGCTGGCCGACCGCCTGCGCGAGGCGGGCATCGCGACCTTCGGCCCGTCGGGCGCCGCGGCGCAGCTCGAGGGCAGCAAGGCTTTCGCCAAGGCCTTCATGGCGCGGCATGCGATTCCGACCGCCGGCTACGCCGCGTTCGACGATCCGGCGGCGGCCCACGCGCATGTCGATGCCCTCGCGCGGCCCTGTGTCGTGAAGGCGGACGGCCTCGCGGCGGGCAAGGGGGTCGCGATGTGTCCGACGGCTGCGGAGGCCCATGGCGCGATCGACGAGATGATGTCGGCGAAGCGCTTCGGCGACGCCGGCGATCGGGTGGTGATCGAGGAGTGGCTCGAGGGCGAGGAGGTCTCCTACTACGCGATCACGGATGGCACCCGCATCGTGACGCTCGCCGCCGCCCAGGATCACAAGCGCGCCCTCGACGGCGATCTCGGCGAGAACACGGGCGGCATGGGCGCCTACTCGCCGGCGCCCGTCGTGACGGAGGCCGTCGAAAAGAAGATCCTCGAGCGCGTCGTGCATCCGGCGATCCGGGGCATGGCGAGCGAAGGCCACCCGTATCAGGGCGTCCTGTTCGTCGGGCTCATGATCGATGCGGCGGGTGATCCGTACGTGATCGAGTTCAACGTGCGCTTCGGAGATCCGGAGACCCAGCCGCTGATGCTGCGGATGAAGGGCGATCTGCTGCCGCTGCTCGCGGCGGCGGCCCGCGGCGAGCTCGCCGAAGCGAGTGCGCTCGAATGGGGCGAGGCGGCCGTCTGCGTCGTGCTGGCGTCGGGGGGCTATCCGCGGGCGTACGAGACGGGCAAGCGGATCTCGGGCCTCGACGATCTCGGGCCCGACGCGCGCTCGGGCGATCTCGTCGTCTTCCACGCCGGGACGCGCCGGGCCGCCGACGGCGCGGCCTTCGAGACCGCCGGTGGACGCGTCCTCGGCGTCACGGCCCGCGGCGACTCCGTCGCCGAGGCCTGCGAACGGGCCTATCGCGCGGCGGAGAAGATCGGGTTCGAGGGGCGTCATTTCCGGCGCGACATCGCGGCACGGGCGCTGCGGCGTTAGTCGCGGTGCACGGGCATTCATCCCGCCCGCCGCCTGAAGTCGGGTCCCGCGCAAGGGGTGCCGCTGCATGGTTCGGAGCCTTCCGGCCGCCGAAGTCGAGGAGATGATCGTCCGATGACCGCTGCCCGCCCGTTTCGAGCCGTTCGCTACGACCCCCGCCGCGTCGATCTCTCGGCGGTGATCGTGCCGCCCTACGACGTGATCGCGGCGGACGAGCGCGCGAGCTTCTTCGATCGCGATCCCCACAACGCGATCCGCTTCGAGCTGACCCGCGACGTCGCCGACGAAGCCGCCGCCGACTACGGCTGGATCCGCGGGACCTTCGACGCCTGGTGCGCCGAAGGCGTCCTGATCCAGGACGCCGAGCCCGCCTACTACGTGATGGGCCAGCGTTACGTCGCGCCGGACGGCGCGACCCTCGAGCGGATCGGTTTCTTCGCCGAGCTCGGTCTCGAGGAATACGATGCCCGCATCGTGCGGCCCCACGAGCGCACGCTCGCCGGCCCCAAGGCCGATCGCCTGAAGCTCCTGCGCGCGGCGCAGGCGAACCTCTCGAGCGTCTTCCTGCTCTACGAAGATCCGCAGGACGAGCTCGGCGCCCTGCTCGCCGAGACGCTCGATCGCTGCGAGATCGGGCGCGCCCGCGACGCCGCCGGGGTCGAATACCGCCTCGCAAGGCTGACGGATCCGGCCGGGATCGCCCGGATCGAGGGCTTCCTCGCGAAGCGTCCGAGCGTGATCGCCGACGGCCACCACCGCTACGAAACCGCCCTCGAATACCGGCGCGAATGCCGCGCGCGCGAGGGCGATCTCGCGAACGCGCCGTGGCAGTCGACGATCGCCTATTTCGCGAACGCCTACGCGCGGGGGAGCCTGCTCCTGCCGATCCATCGCGTCGTCGCCCGCCTGCCGTCGCCCGCGGAGGACGAATGGCGCAAGCGCCTGCCGCAGTGGCGGGTGACGCGCCTGCCGCGGCCCGAGCTCGATCGGATCGACGCGTTTCTCGCGGCCCATCTGGCCCCGCTCGCCGGGCATCCCGCCTTCATCGCCGAGCCGGCGGTCGGCGATCCGCTGCTGATCCAGCGTGGCGAAGCGCTCGGGGAGTCGCTGATGGTGCGGATTCTCGAGACGGAGATCCTCGGCGGGGTCTTCGGGCTCGACGGCGAGGCGATCCGCGACGGCGCCGTGCTTTTCCCGAAGAGCGCGAAGCGGGCGGGGCAGGCGGTGCGGGAAGGGGAGGGGACCGTCGCGCTCTACCTGAACCCGACCTCGCCCGAAGCGGTCTTCCACGCGACGGCGAAGGGCGACGTGATGCCCCAGAAATCGACGTTCTTCTACCCGAAGGTGCCGACGGGCATGGTCTTCCGGGATCACCGGTCCGCCGCGGCGCGGCGTTGATGGGCACGCGACCGCCGCCCCGTCGAGGCCGACCGACGGCGCTCTCCGACGTGGTCGGTCAAGTGCTCGGTGATCTCGGCCTCGACTCCGTCGCCAAGGCCCATCGCATCGGACTCGTCTGGAACGCCGTCGTCGGCGAATCGATCGCTGCCCATTGCCGGCCGGTCGGATTGCGGGGCGACGTCCTCGAGCTGGTCGTCGACAGCCCCGTCTGGTCCCAGCAGCTCCAGCTGCGCAAGCCCGAAATCATCGCCGCGCTCGCCCGCGAGCTCGGCGATGCCGCACCGCGCGAGCTTCGCTTCCAGGTCGGCTATGTTCGCCGGCGCTGAGACCGGCCACCCGGACACCCGCCCGAGCGATCCACCTCGAGGAGCCCCGCCGATGCACACCCAGACCGACCGGAGCAGGCAACCGAAGGCGCGGCGCGAGATCCGGGAGGTCGCCCTCCGGCGCTGCGATCTCTGCGGCAACGAGGTCGCCGCCGTCCGGCGGGTCGCCCTCGACCGCGAGTACGACCGGCTCCAGATCGCCCACAAAGAGCTCTACGCCTGCGACCCGTGCTTCGAGGCGAAGGAGCAGCGACGGCTGGGGCTGAACCGGCGTTGAGGGCGGGCGCCGCCCGGCGTCGCCTCCGCACCGCTGCCGCACCCGCCGCCCCGCCCCGCCCCCACCCGCGAGCCCGTCGCGGCCGGGGTTGCCGGTTCCGGGCGCGATCCCGTCCGGCCCCGTTGACCGGTGACGGCGGTTTTCCTAATGTGCGCGCCTGCTTATACGGGGCCTCGCCGGACGACGCTGGGCCTGGCTCCCGAGAGGAAACGAACGAGATGGTCAAGATTCGGATGATGCGCATGGGCTCGAACCACAATCCGTTCTATCGCGTGATCGCGATCGACGAGCGGAAGCCGCGCAATGGTCGCCCTCTCGAGTTCCTCGGGACCTACGATCCGAACGTCAACCCGCCGGCCCTCAAGCTCGACCTCGAGAGCATCGACGGCTGGGTCGCGAAGGGCGCCCAGCTCTCTTCGACCGTCGGAAGCCTCGTGCGCAAGCTGCGACGCGCGGGGGCGCCGGCGAATGGCTGAGCGCGGACGTGATTCGGCAGAGCTGGTCGGTTATCTCGCCAAGGCGCTCGTCGCCGAGCCGAACGAGGTCGACGTGATCGTCGAAGAGGACGGCGAGCTGATCGAGCTCGAGACCGCCGACGACGATCGGGGCCGGGTGATCGGCCGCCAGGGGCGCGTGGCCAAGGCGCTGCGTGCCATCCTGAACGCGACGGCGGACGGCGCGGGCGCCCGGCTCGACATCGTCGACTGACTCGACATCTTCGTCCAAGACGTCGACGGGCACGTCGACTGACACGCCGACTGACACGTCGGCCAGGACGTCGACTGCATCGTCGATAGAGGCAACCCGGATCGGGGTCGAGCGATCGTGCGGCCGCTCTCCGGGCGGCGCCGTGGATTCCGCGCCGGCTGCGGAGTCGTGCATGAGCTCATCTGCTTCACGAACCGATTCGAATCGGATCGATCCCCCGGACGTCGGATCGCGGGTCGTGCTCGGCGAGATCGTCGGCGCGCACGGGCTGCGCGGCGAAGTCCGGGTGCGGATCACCGGCGATTCGGGCCAGAACCTGCTGGAGGCGGAGGCGCTCTGGCTCGCGCGCCGCGAAGACGAGCGATCCCCGCGGCGGGTCGTGGTGCTCGCGGGGGGATCCGGGCGTCCGGGCGAGATCCGGCTGCGCTTCGAGGGCGTCGCGGATCGCGATGCCGCCGAGGCACTCAGGGGGATGCGGATCCTCACCGAGACGCGTGCGTTGCCGAAGCTGCCGGAAGGCGAGTTCTACTGGCACGAGCTGATCGGCTGCCGCGTCGAATCCGAGTCGGGCGAGGTGGCGGGCAGCGTGCAGGAGATCTGGGAGACGGGCGCCCACGACGTGCTGGTCGTCGTCGACGAGCGGGGCGTCCGGCGATTGGTGCCCACGGCCGCGGCCCTGCTCCGATCGATCGATGTCGAGGCGCGGCGGATCGTCGTGGCGGACCTGCCGGGCCTGCTCGATCCGGTCTCGTGACGGGGCCGGGCATGATCCGCATCGACGTGCTCACCCTGTTCCCCGACCTCTTCGGTCCCTTCTTCGAGACCGCCTTCGTCGGGCACGCCCAGCGCCAGGGGCTGCTCGCGATCGAGGCCCACGACCTGCGCGGCTGGGCGACCGACCGCCACCGCTCCGTCGACGACTCCCCCTACGGCGGAGGCGCCGGAATGGTGATGACGCCGGAGCCGCTGGTGACGGCGATCGAATCGCTCGCGGGACCCAAGGGGGCCGATCGCCGCGCCCGGGTCGTCTATCTCTCGCCGCAGGGCGTTCCGCTCAGCCAGGCGCGCCTCGAGACCCTGGCCGGGGAGGCCGCGCTCGTTTTCGTCTGCGGGCGATTCGAGGGGGTGGACGAGCGGGTGCTGGAGCTGGCGGTGGACGAGGAGATCTCGATCGGGGACTACGTGCTGTCCGGGGGCGACCTGCCGGCGATGGTCGTGATCGAGGGGCTCGTCCGGCTTTTGCCCGGGGTGCTGGGGAATCCGGAGTCGATCGAGACAGAATCGTTTCGGGGGGGCGCCCTTCTCGAAGGTCCGCACTATACTCGGCCGCCGATTTACCGGGACCTTTCGGTGCCGGAAGTGCTTCGTTCCGGAGATCATGGCGCGATCGCGGCCTGGCGAAGGAAGCAGGCCGAGATCCGAACGATCGCGCGGAGACCGGACCTGCTGCGGAATCCGGAGCCCGCGAAAGAATCGACGAGAAAGCCTGCGAGAGACGAATCGCCCTGACGCTGCCCTCTGCGTCGGCGCGAGACCGAATCGACGGCCGCTGCGAAGGGCCGGTCCGAAATTTCACACGTCGCGATGCGTCGCGACAGGAGAGCATGATGCGAACCCTGGATTTCATCGAGAAGCAGAACCTGCGCCGGGACCTCCCGCCCTTCAAGGTCGGAGATACCGTGGTCGTCCACGCCAAGGTCCGCGAGGGCGACAAGGAGCGCATCCAGGCATTCCAGGGGCTCGTGACGCGGCGGCGGGGCAACGGCGTCGGTGAGACGTTCACCGTTCGCAAGGTCTCGAGCGGTGTCGGCGTCGAGCGCATCTTCCCCGTGCAGTCTCCGCTCGTGACGAAGCTCGAGATCAAGGCGCGCGGCTACGTGCGCCGGGCGCGGCTCTACTACCTGCGCGATCTCTCGGGCAAGAAGGCCCGGCTGCACAGCAAGGTGCGCGACCTGTCCGGCCTGATCTCCGAGGAGGAGGGCGAGGCGATCGCGAACGCGAGCACCCTCGAAGAGGCGGCGCCCGTGGTCGAGGAGACCGCGGCCGAGTCCCATGCGCCGGCGGCTGCCGACGGCGATCTGAAGGGCAAGGCGCGCAAGAAGGCGAAGGCCGAGGAGAAGGCCAAGCGGATGCTCGTGCTCGAGGCCGAGGCGAAGGCGCGCGCCGAGAAGAAGGCGCGCGAGGAAGCCGAGGCCGCGAAGGCGGCTGAAGCGGCGAAGGCTGCCGAAGCGGCCGCGGCCGCCGAGACGCCCGCCGAATAACGCGCTGCGGTCGAAGCCGCCCGGTCGTTTCCGGACGCCCGAGTCGCTCAGAACGCGGACTCCCAATGCTCGATCGACCAGCGCGCCGCCTCCGGCGCGCTGGTCGCGTTTCGGGGCTCGCTCTCCGCCTCCGTCGACGACGCGCGGGGTGACGCCGGGAGCGACGCGCCGGGCGGGCCGCGGTCTTCGAGCAGGACGCAGGTGACGACGTCGAGCCGGTGTCGCGTGGCTCCGCTCGCCTCCGGTGGATGGGCGGCGAGCCAGGCGCGCGCGCCGCGGCGCAGCCGACGCTGCTTGCGCGGATCCACCGCCTCGGCCGCGAGCGCATGGTCTCCGCCGCGCCGCGACTTGACCTCGACGAAGACCAGCAGCGTCCCGCGCCGGACGATCAGATCGATCTCGACCCGATCGGCGCGGACGTTGCGCGCGACGATGCGATAACCTCGCGCCGCGAGATGGCGCGCAGCGGCGTCTTCCCCGAGACGTCCGAGCGAAGCGCGGCGCCCCGGCGAGGGGCCCGATGCGCGGGGCGGCGCTGGCATCGTGGGGCGCTGCGGGGGCCGCGGCTCCGGGGGCTGCGGCGAACGAGGGTCGGAGGAACGTCGTCCGGGTCGGGTCAAGGCGTTCGAAGGCCTCGCTCGCGATCGGGACGCATCGCGGTGGCACGCGGGGTGGGACGGCCAGGATAGGGATGGGCACGCTCCACATCGTCGCGACACCGATCGGCAACCTCGAGGACGTGACCTTCCGGGCACTGCGCGTCCTGCGCGAGGCCGATTGGGTGCTCGCCGAGGACACGCGCCGGACGCGCATCCTGCTCGATCATTTCGAGATCGCGAAGAAGCCGACCTCGCTCAATGCCCACAACGAAGCGGAGCGCATCGACCAGATCCTCGCGGCGCTCGTCGATGGCCGCTCGGTCGCGCTCGTCTCGGATGCAGGAACGCCGCTGGTTTCCGATCCCGGCGCGCGACTCGTCGCCGCGGTCGCGGCGGCCGGTCATCGGGTCGAGGCCGTGCCCGGGGCTTCGGCGCTGCTGACAGCACTCTGTGTCGCCGGTCTCGATACGAGCCGCGTTCTCTTCCTCGGCTTCCTGCCCCGCAAGCGGGGCGATCGGACGCGCGTGCTCGAGCGCCAACGCGGCCGGCCCGAGACGATCGTGCTCTTCGAGTCGCCGCACCGCGTCGCCGCGACGTTCGAGGCCCTCGCGCAGGTCCTCGGGGATCGCCCGGCTTGCCTCGCCCGGGAGCTCACCAAGCGCCACGAAGAGGTCCGCCGCGACACGCTCTCGGCCCTCGCCGCACACTGCGAGGCCGAGCCGCCGCGAGGGGAATGCACGATCGTCGTCGCCGGCGCGGAGGAATCGGAGGCCAGCGCGATGGTGGCGGGCGCGGGGGAGGGGGTGGCGACCGACGCGGAGATCGATGCGGCGATCGAGGCCGGCCTCGCCCGCGGCGAGTCGGTGCGCGACGTCGCGAGCGCCCTCGCCGCGACGACCGGCCGCGCGCGGCGCGCGCTCTACGGCCGTGCGCTCGAGCTCCGCTCCGGGGGCGAGCGCAGTGCGGATCCCGGCGACGCTTCGAGCGCGCACGGTGCGGAGTCCGGTGATGCGCAGGCCGGGGTGCCGCCCGGTGGAAGCCGAAGGACGCAGCGATGACCCGGAGCGTGCGAAATCTGGCGGCGGCGATGGCCCGGGTGCCGACGGTCCTGCGGACGGTGCGCCCGCTCCGCGCCCGCCAGGCGATCGCGCAGCTGCACCACGCGCTCTTCGGCGTCGGAAAGCCACGCGCCTGCCCCGGCGACGGCGCCCGCCAGGCCATCGCCCATCCGGCGACGCCGTATCTCCCGCCCGCAGCCCACGTGCGCGCTCTCGGCCCCGGTCGCTATGCGCTGCTCGCGACGCCCTTCGATTCGCCGCGGGGCGCGGCCTGGACCGCGAGCGAACACGGGCCGCTCTTCGCCTATCACCTCCATCAGCACGAATATCTTCGCTGCGAGGCCGTGACGCCCGCCGAGCGCGCGGCCGTGATCGCGGACTGGATCCAGGTCCACCGCGCAGGCGTCGGCTGGGATCCGCATCCGACCGGTCTGCGGCTGATCGCCTGGGGAAAGCTGATGACGACCCCCGGTCGGCTCGAGCTCGGCGGCGCGCAGGAGGCCGCGCTGCTCCGCTCCTTCGCCGATCAGGCGGAGACGCTCAGCCGGAACCTCGAGGTCCGCCTCCAGGCGAACCACCTCTTGTCGAATCTGCTCTGCGTCGTCTTCGCCGGCCTGCTTCTCGACCTGCCTGCGAGCGCCGCCTGGCGCGGCCGGGCGGATCGGCTCGCCGAAGCGCTCGCCGACCAGATCCGCCCCGACGGCGGGCACGAAGAGCGCAGCCCGATGTACCACGCGCTCCTGCTCGAGAACGTCCTCGACCTGCTCAATCTCTGCCGCGCCGCCCCGGACCGCGCGCCCGCCGGCCTGGCCGACGCGCTCGCCGAGGCCGCAGAACGCATGCTCACCGCGCTCGCCGCGCTCGCCCACGACGACGGGCGCATCGCGCTCTTCGCCGACTCCGCCTTCGACGTCGCGGCGGAGCCCGCCGCGCTCGCGGATTATGCCCGCCGACTCGGATTGCAGGTCGATCCGGATCGCCCGGGGACCGTCTGTCTCCCGCAATCGGGTTATGTCCGGCTCGCGGGCGGCGATTGGCTCCTGATCGCCTCGGTCGCTCCGCCCTCGCCGCCGCACCAGCCGGGCCATGCGCATTGCGACGCGCTCGCCTTCGAGCTCTCGGTCGCCGGACATCGCCTCGTCACCGATACCGGGGTCTTCGAATACGTCGTCGGTCCGCGCCGCGAGATCGCGCGGGCGACGGCGAGCCACGCGACGCTGCAGATCGACGGGGAAGAGCAGGCCGAGATCTGGTCGGCCCATCGGGTCGGGGGCCGGCCGGAGGTCGCGCTCACGGGCTTCAGCGAAGCGGGCGAGGCGGAGGCGGTCTGCCGCGGCTGGTCGCGCCGCGCGACGCTTCATCGCCGGCGCTTCCGGGTCTCGGCCGCGGGTGTCGAGATCGAGGACTTCGTCGAGGGGCCCGCTCGCGAGATCGTCTCGCGCCTGCCGATCGCCCCGGAGTTCGCGGTCGAGCTCACGAGCGGTGCCGAGCCGCGCGCCCTCTGCCGCTCGCGCGCGCACCCGCCGCTCTCGGTCGAGATCGCGCTGCCGGCGGCGTTCGCATGGCGGCTCGAGACCGGCGCCTACTACCCGGGCTTCGGCCGGGCGCTCGAGCGATCCGTTCTCGTGGGTGTCGCGTCGCAATGCACCGGCGCCCGCACGCACCTGCGCCGGATCGCGCCGGACGAGCCGCTCGCGCGTTAGTGTCCCGTCCGCAAAGTTCGCCCTCGAATTCGCAAGGCGTGAGTTTCTCCGCGGAACGCAGCGAGCGCTCCGAAGGCGCCCTCGAATGCAGGCGAACTTTGTGGACGGGACACTCGGCCCGGCTCAGAGGCTGTGAAGATATCGTCGACCGAGCGACGCGCAGCGCCGGTGGGTCAGATGCAAGGCGCGACGACGAGTCGTAGCGAGCTACGGCGAGGAGGAGCAACGCAGCAGATGGCCCGCCGCCGCAAGCGCCGCGACCGAGACGATATCTTCACAGCCTCTCAGCCGCCGTCGCCGGCGAGCAGGGCCTCGAAGCCGGCCTCGTCGAGGACGGGAACGCCGAGCGTCGCCGCCTTCGCGAGCTTGCTGCCGGGATCGCTGCCCGCCAGCACGTAGCTCGTCTTGCGCGAGACCGAGCCGCTCGTCTTGCCGCCGGCCGCCTTGATCCGCTGCTCGAAGTCTTCGCGCGCCCGGCTCAGGGTTCCGGTCAGGACGAAGGTCCGGCCCGCGAGCCGGTCGCTGGTCTCGCCTCCGGCCGCCGCGCGACCGGCAGGCGCCTCGATCCGGAGGCCGAGCTCGAGAAAGCGGGCGATCTCCGCGCGGTTGTGCGGATCGCCGAGGAAGCTCGCGACGCTCTGCGCGATGGTGGTCCCGATCCCTTCGATGGCGGCGATCTCTTCGCGGGTCGCGGCGAGCAGGCGCTCCAGCGATCCGAAATGCGCCGCGAGGCGCTCGGCGACGGTCTCGCCGACGTGCCGGATGCCGAGGGCGATGAGCAGCCGCGTCAGTGTCGTCGTGCGTGCGCGCTCGAGCGCGGCGATCAGGTTCGCGGCGGATTTCTCGCCCATGCGCGGCAGGTTTGCGACGTCTTCCATGCGCAGGGCGAAGACGTCCGAGAGCCGTTCGATCCGACCGGCCTCGACGAGCTGATCGACGAGCTTCTCGCCGAGCCCGTCGACGTCGAGCGCACCGCGGCTCGCGAGGTGGCGCAGGTTGTTCTTCAGCTGGGCCGGGCAGTCGACGTTCGCGCAGCGCGTGACCGACTCGCCCTCGAGGCGGATCGTCTGCGCGTCGCAGATCGGGCAGCGCTCCGGCAGCCGTGTCCGCACGAGGCGTCGCCCCTCGGCCAGGGCCTCGCGGCGCCGATCGAGGCGGACGCGCACGACCTGCGGAATCACGTCGCCCGCGCGCTGGATCACGATCCGATCGCCGATCCGGATGTCCTTGCGATCGAGCTCGTCCTGGTTGTGGAGGGACGCATTCGAGACCGTCACGCCGCCGACGCGCACCGGGCGCAGCCGCGCGACGGGCGTCAGCGCACCCGTCCGGCCGACCTGGAATTCGATGTCTTCGAGCACGGTCTCCGCCTGCTCGGGCGGGAACTTGAACGCGATCGCCCAGCGCGGCGCGCGGGCGATGGTGCCGAGGCGTGCCTGGTCCTCGAGGCGGTCGACCTTGAAGACCGTCCCGTCGATCTCGA
This sequence comes from Myxococcota bacterium, assembly GCA_041389425.1. GTDB lineage: Bacteria > Myxococcota_A > UBA9160 > UBA9160 > UBA4427 > UBA4427. The sequence continues at coordinate 193,466 of JAWKRX010000006.1, read as the reverse complement.
TCGGGAGGCGACCGCGTTCGGAGAGCAGTCGCTCGTGGAAGTCGATCGCCGCGTCCGCGCCGCAGGCCCGGCCGGTCTCGGGGCTGACGAGAAAGCCCCAGTCGCGCAGCTGATCGAGGACCTGGGACTGGCGCTCGATCCCGTCCGCCCGGCCCTCGGCGAGGGCGTAGGCGCGGAACTCGAGGGCGGCGAGGCGCTCGAGGTCGACGTCGTGGATCTGGCGGAGGCTGCCCGCCGCGGCGTTGCGCGGGTTCTCGAAGGGGCGCAGCTCCGCGCGGATCCGCTTCTCGTTGAGCCGCTCGAAGCCCGCGAGGGGCAGCACGATCTCGCCGCGGATCGAGGCGATCGCCGGCGGCCGCGCGCTCGCGAGGCGCTCCGGGATCGAGCCGACTTTGCGCAGGTTCTGGGTCACGTCCTCGCCGGTCTGGCCATCTCCGCGCGTCAGGCCCTGGACGAAGCGGCCCGCTTCGTAGATCAGCTCGATGCCGGATCCGTCGAGCTTCGGCTCGGCGACGTATTCGACTGGATCGTCGGACTCGAGCAGCTTGCGGACGCGGGCATCGAAGGCGCGCATCTCGTCGGCATTCATCGCGTTGTCGAGCGAGAGCATCGGCGAGCGGTGGGCGGCGGTCGCGAAGCCGTCGGCGGGCGCGGCGCCGACGCGCTGGCTCGGGGAGTCGGGGAGGATCAGCTCGGGGTGATCGGCCTCGAGACGCTCCAGCTCGCGGCGGAGCAGGTCGTACTCGCGATCGCTGATCTCGGGCGCGTCCTGCTGGTAGTAGAGCGCGTCGTGCCGGCGCAGTGAGTCCGACAGCTCGGCGATCCGGAGCCGGGCCCGCTCCCGGTCGGAGGCGGGGGTTTCAGGCGGAGCGGCGCGTCGGGCCACGGGCTTCGGGCTTCTCCTGTTCCTTCCGCTGCGTGTCCGGTTCCGCTCCGATTCACGTTCCGCGCGTTCGACGAGCGAGCGAGGGGGGCGGATGCATCTGGTTGGGAATCCCGTCAAGGGCCTTCCATCCCTCGCCGAAGAACCCTCGAGCGGATCACCGGAGCGGAGGCGGCCCACGATACCACGGCCGCCCCGAAATCCGGTCCGCGGAGACCCACTGCGAGATGGCCCCCACCGTCCGAAGCCCTGGCGCGCAACCCGTCTGCGCGGCACCCGCGAACGCCGATGGCGAGCTGTGCCGCGAGCTCGACCTCGCGCGCAAGCGGATCGTGGAGCTCGAGTCGGATCTCGCCCGCCAGGCGCGGGTCCGCGCCGAGCTCGTCCACCTCGTGAGCCACGAGCTGCGCACCCCGATCACCGTCATCTCGGGCTTCGGCCGCCTGCTCCAGAACGATTCGCGCGGCGTCCTGAACAGCGAGCAGCGCCATTTCGTCGACGAGACCCTGAAGGCGTGCGGGCGACTGGACCGCTTCGTCGGCGACCTGATGGAAGCCGGCCTGTCGGGCGGAACGCCGCTCGCGATCGAGATCGTCCCGGCCGACCTCCACCGGACGATCGAAGCGCAGCTCGAGGCCCTCGCGCCGCTGCTCGATGAGCGCGGCATGAAGATCGAGCTCGACCTGGCCGCCGCGCTCGCGCCTCTCCGATTCGATCCCCGTCGGATCGAGCAGGTGATCACGAACCTGATGACGAACGCGATCCGCTACGGGCGTCCGAACGGCGTCGTGCGCATCGAGACCGCGATCGAGGCCGTACCGGAGGGTGCGGGCTGCGTCGCGGTCTCGGTCGAAGACGATGGCTGCGGCATCCCGGAGAACGACCGCGAGCGTTTGTTCGCGCCCTATGTCCGGGGCGAGGGCCAGGTGAAGGGCGGCGGGCTCGGCATCGGTCTCGCGATCTGTCGCCGGATCGTCGAGTCCCATGGTGGCCGGATCGGCGTCGACCGGGGCGAGCTCGGCGGTGCCCGCTTCCGCTTCACGCTGCCGCTCGACCCGCCGGCTGCCGGCAGGGGGCGCTGAGATGCAGGCTTCGATCCGTCGCCCCGCGGCGCTGCGTGCTGCCGAAGAGGAGCGCATCCGCCTGCCGCGCGTGCTCGTCGTCGACGATGCGGACGGCATGCGCGCCTATCTGGCGAGCGCGCTCGAAGCGCGCGGCTTCGAGGTCGATACCTGCGACGGCGGGCGGCGAGCGCTCTCGCTCCTCGAGAGCGGCGCCGATCCGGACCTCGTGCTGCTCGACGTGATGATGCCGGGGGAGGACGGTCTCGCGACGCTCGCAGCGATGCGCGAGCGCTGGCCGGCGCTGCCGGTCGTGATGATGTCGGTGATCGGCCGTGCGAGCACGATCGTCCAGGCGATGCAGGCCGGCGCCGCGGACTACCTGACGAAGCCCTTCGAGGAGGTCGAGCTCGACGCCGCCCTCGATCGGATCGGCCTGCACAGCAGTCTCGCCGCGCGCCGCCCGGGCTTCGAGCGCGTCCCGCGTGGGCAATCGGGGCAGACCGTCTGGGTCAGCCCCGCGATGCGCGAGATCCGGGGCGTGATCGAGCGGATCGGCGAGACCGACGTCACCGTCCTGATCCAGGGCGAGAGCGGCGTCGGCAAGGAGATCGTCTCGCGCGAGATCCATGCGGTCTCGAGTCGGCGAAGCGGCCCCTTCGTCAAGGTCAACTGCGCGGCCCTGCCGAACGACCTGCTCGAGAGCGAGCTCTTCGGCTACGAGAAGGGCGCCTTCACCGGCGCGGGCGGACGCAAGCAGGGCAAGTTCGAGCAGGCCGACAAGGGCACGATCTTCCTCGACGAGATCGGGGAGATGGGCGCGCCCCTGCAGGCGAAGCTCCTGCAGGTGCTCCAGGATTCCGAGTTCACGCGGCTGGGCGGGAACCGCGAGGTCAAGGTCGACGTGCGGATCGTGTGTGCGACGAACCGGTCGCTCGCCCAGATGGTCTCGCAGGGGACGTTCCGCGAGGATCTCTACTTCCGGCTCAACGTCGTCGCGATCGACGTCCCGCCCCTGCGCGAGCGCCGCGAGGAGATCCCCCTGCTCATCGAGACCTTCCTCGGCCGCTATTCGGCCGCCTACGGGCGCCCGCTTCGCGGCCTCTCGCAGCGCCTGATCGAGGCGATGAAGCAATACGCCTTCCCGGGCAACGTCCGCGAGCTCGAGAACATGATCAAGCGGATCGTCGTGCTCGAGAGCGAGGATCAGGTCCTCGCGGAGATCACGCGCCCGCGAACGTCCCGCAACGAGCGGCGGGCGGAGCTCGACGCGATCCTCGCCGAGATGGAGGAGACCGCGGGCGAGCTGCCGCTACGCGAGGTCGGCCGCCGCTTCGCCCTCGAGGTCGAGCGCGAGGCGATCGAGCACGTGCTCGAATCCACCGGCTGGAATCGCAAGCAGGCCGCCCAGCGCCTGGGCGTCAGCTACAAGACGCTGCTCCAGAAGATCCGGGAGTGCGAGGTCGACGCTCGTTAGCAGGCCGCGGGCAACCGCTTCCGAACGCCTTGCCCAGCGGTCCGGTCGAGCTGCGCGGGGTTCGTGGCTCGGCCGCACGCGTCGAGACTCGCCGGCGCGTCCCTCGCCGTGCTGCGCGTGCGACCCTTACATCTCACCCCGCACAGCTCGACCGGCCCACTCGGATGCCTGCGCAGGACGTCCTTGCCGCGTTCTGCACTGTTCAGGGTGCGAACGCCAAGCTCGTCAGGCGGACCAGGTTGTAGGCCGCCGTGAACGTGAACGTCCAGTCGAACTTCTCCCGACTCCGGTGCCTCCGATTGCGCATCAGCCCGATCGTGTTCATCCGGCCGAACACTTCCTCGATCGGCTTCCGTCGCCGCTGGCTGATCGCATGACCCTCGTGCCGCGTCGTCCGGCCGTCGATCCGGCTCCGCCCGATTCCGCGGCCTGCTACGCGGCCTCGCGGACCACGCGCTCGAGGAAGGTGGCCATCTTCCGCGCGAGGTCGTCGCGCAGGAAGCCCGCCTCGACCCAGTGGCGGCCCTTCTCCGCGCGGCTGGCCGCCGCGGCCGGATTCGCGATGACCTCGTCGATCGCCCGGACGAGCTGATCCGCGACTTCCGGATCGATCACCAGTGCGCCCCCGGCCTCCGCCATCATCCGCCGGATCTCGCCCTTCGCCGCGAGGATCACGGGGCGCTCCTGGGCGAGGAACTCGAAGATCTTGGAGGGGATCACGGTCTCGAAGACCGGCAGGTCGCGCAGCATCACCAGCAGGACGTCGATCGAGGCGATCCAATCGGGCATCGCGTCGCGCGGCTGCAGCCCCAGCATGTGGAAGTTCTCGAGGCCGCGTTTCGCCACGTCCGCTTCGAGCTTCTCGCGGTCCGCACCGTCGCCGATCAGCACGAACTGGATCTCGGGCCGGGAGGCGAAGCGTTCGGCGACGTCGACGAGCAGCGTCAGGCCGTGGGCCAGGCCGAGCGTCCCGACGTAGGCGATCGTGAATCGGTTCTCGAGCCCGTGCCGGGCGAGCAGCTCGCGATTCTTCGGCCGCGGCTTGAAGAGCGCCGGATCGATGCCGTTGTAGACCAGCTCGATCGACTCGCTCGCGACACCGCGAGCGGTGATGTGGTCGTGGAACGTTCGCGTGTTGACCACGACGCCGTCCGCGCTGCGGTAGAGCCAGCGTTCGAGGGCCTCGAGGGCGGAGAGGATCGGCCCCGGCCCGAGCTGCCCGAGCTCGACGATCGACTTGGGCCAGAGATCGCGGATCTCGAGGACGAAGGGTCGCCGCTTGATCTTCGCCACGAGCGCACCGGCGACGCCCACGAAGAACTGCGGGCTCGTCGCGACCACGACGTCGGGCCGCTCCGCGCGCGGGCTGGCGAGCACGGCCGTCAGGGCGAAGAGCAGGTAGTTGGCGACGCGTCGCAGGAATCCGGAATTCGGCGTCAGGTACATCCAGGTGCGGATCACCCGGATGCCGTCGATCGTCTCTTCCTGGATCCAGCGATTCGAGTAGCCCGGGAAGATGCGCCCGCGCGGGTGGTTCGGAACGCCGGTGATCACCGTGACTTGGTGGCCGTCCTGCACCCAGCGGCGGCAATGCTCGTGGGTCCGGTTCGCCGGGGCGTTCACCTCCGGCGGAAAATAATGCGACAGGAACAGGATCTTCATCCCCGGCCTCGGCCCGCCATCGCTTCGCGTTCCATCAATTGGGGATGTAGTCGGGGAGGAGCGGGGCGACCCGGGCCGCGAGTTCCTTGAAGCTCGCCTCGGCCGCTTCTTCACTCTCGTCGAAACGGATCGGAACGGTGAAGCGTACGAGCGACCCGTCGGTGCGGGCGTGCAGTGTGCGGTCGAGGAACATCCAGAAGATCTTGTGGTGGTTGCGCGCCACGACGCGACCGTTCGACTGGTACCAGAAGTACACGAGCGCGCGCTGCCGGCCCTTGGCGATCACGAAGCGCTTCGCCTCTCCGGGAATCCCGAAATCCAGCGGGACGACCTTCGCGTCGATCACGTCCCAGCCGCTGCCCGGCAGGCAGTGCTCGGGCGGATGGATCGCGGCGACCTCGCCCGTGTTGCGGTCGCGCGTCTGCCGCTCGTGGTAGCCCACGTAGAGATGGACGGCGGCGTTCTCGGCGTCGTTGTAGTAGTTGCAGGCGACGTAGTCGGTGAGCTTCAGGTTGTTGAGGACGGCCTTGTCGAGGACGTCGCGATTCTCGCATTTCCAGTCGCCGAGGACGTCGGGAAACTCCGAGAAATGGGTGCGCGGCGGGATGACCTCCTCGTTCCCCATGTACCAGTAGACGTAGCCGTTCAGGCCGAGGAAGAAGAGCGCGACGACGAGCTTGAGCATGGCCTAATTCCCTCCGCCGAATTCGCGTACCGGATCCGCCCCCGGTGCACTCTCGAGCCCGGATCGGACGAGCAGGGCGTCGATCAGGCGACCCTCTCCGAGCAGGATGAAGAACGCCATCCCGAAGGTGAAGACGCCCTGGAAGTCGTGGACGATGCCGCCGGCGGCATCGTCGCCGAAATGATGTGCGAGGAAGCCGGTCAGCGCGACACGGAACGAGTTCACGGCGATCGCGATCGGAATCGTCGAGGCGACGAGCAGGAGCTGGACCCAGAGCACGCCGCGCTTGAAGAAATAGGCGAAGACGACCCCGAGCGTGATCAGCGCCATCAGGCTGCGCAGCCCGCTGCAGGCTTCGTGGACGAAGAGCTGGGTATGCGCGAGATGGATGATGTTGCCCTCGACGAGGGCGGGAATGCCGATCTGCTGCAGGCTCAGGACCGCGAACTTCGCCGCGATCAGCTGGAGCGGGAAGGCGATGGTGTTCACGAGCGATTGGGGCAGGGGCACCATCAGGAAGAGGAAGAAGAGCGGGAACGCCAGGATCTTGAACATCTCGCGGCCGAGCACGAGGAGCACGAGGCCGATCAGGCCGAAGATGAAGGCGCTGCGCATCGTCATCAGCTCGGTCCCGAGGCGACCGATCGCGAGCGACACGACGCCGATCACGAGCGGGATCACGCCGAGCCAGGATCCGGAGACGGGGGCGTCTTCGAGATCCCAGCGACGCTCCCAGGCGAAGTAGAGCGCGAGGGGTGCGATCAGGAATCCGTGCTGGTAGTCCTCGACCGCCGCCCAGTGCTCGACCATGATGCGCAGGATCGGGAAGTAGATGCCGAGCAGGAGCACGATCGCGCCGCAGGTCGCCCAGACGAGGAAGCGATCTCGAGACGCGTCGGCGGTCGCTTCGGCTCGCCTGGCTGCGTCGATGGCTTCGGACATGCTTGCTTCCGCTCCTGCTTCCGCCGGACTAACGCTTCTCGTTCGCCACTGCCGCGGCGCCGCCGGCCGCGGGGGCTTCGATCCGCCGCCGGAGATCCCGCTCGAGGATCTCGACGATCCGGACCGCCGCCTGGCCGTCCCACAGCGCCGGCCGCTTGCTGGCGGTCGTCTTGCGGGCGAGCTGCTTCTCGATGGCGATTTCGATGGCCCCGGGATCCGTCCCCACGATCGTGTTCGTTCCCTCGGAGACGGTGACCGGGCGCTCGGTACTGTCGCGCAGTGTAAGGCAGGGAACGCCTAGCGCAGTGGTCTCTTCCTGGATTCCGCCCGAATCGGTGAGGACCATCTGAGCGTCCATCAGCAGGCGCAGGAATTCGAGGTAGCCGAGCGGCTCGGTCATGCGCAGATGGATGCGCTCGCCCTTCAGGTTGTTCTCGATGGCGGCCCGGGTCCGGGGATGCACGGGGAAGACGACCGGCAGGCGTTCCCCGAGCCGCGAGAGGACGCCGAAGAGGCTCCGGAGCTGGTCGGCCGAATCGACGTTGCTGGGGCGGTGGAGCGTCAGGACGGCATAGCCCCCGGGCACGAGGCCGAGCCGGTCGAGGGTGTCGAGGGCCCGGGCGCGCTCGCGGTGGGCGAGCAGCGTATCGATCATGACGTTGCCGACGAAATGGATCCGCTCCGGCGCCACGCCCTCCCGCAGGAGGTTCGCCTCGGCCGCCGGCTCGGTGGTGAAGAGCCAATCGGAGACGGCGTCGGTGAGGATGCGGTTGATCTCTTCGGGCATCGCCCGATCGCCGGAGCGCAGCCCGGATTCGACGTGGGCGACGGGAATATGGAGCTTCACCGCCGCGAGGGTCGCCGCGATCGTCGAGTTGACGTCGCCGACCACCAGCAGGACGTCGGGGCGCCGCTCCAGCAGGAGCTTTTCGATCGCGACGAGGACCTGGGCGGTCTGCTCCGCGTGGGTCCCCGATCCGACGCCCAGATTGACGTCCGGCTCCGGGATCGCGAGGTCGCGGAAGAACGACTCGGACATCGCCTGGTCGTAGTGCTGGCCGGTATGGACCAGGATCGGCTCGAAGCGATCCGCTCGCCGGAGCAGCTCCTTCATCAGGGGCGCGATCTTCATGAAATTGGGCCGGGCACCCGCGACGGCGAGCAGGCGGATCCGGCGGGGCTGAGGGGCGGGGTCGTTCATCGGGTCGGCAGGCATTCGGTCCTTCCGGGGCGAGGGACTGGAGAGGGCGAGTTCGGAACCGGGCGAGAGCCCATCGATCGGGCGGAATCGGGCTCGATCGGATGAGAATTGCCCCCTTGGACAGCGCCCATCGCCGATCGATCCGCTCCGATCCCCTTTCGACGTCCACGATCAGGTCGACCCGATCAGGAATGGGTGACCTGCTGGCTTTGAATGGGTCGCCTCTGCGGCCGATTTGCCCACCGGACGCCTCGAACCGCGATGCCTCGAGGGGCACGCAACGCTCCGGCCCTCGTTTAGCACTCCGGCCGCCATTCCAGCGGCGCCCGGCTCGTCGGCTTCGGCCAATCGCCTTCGGGGCGCCATCCGGATGTCGCCATGGGTCGGGTATCCGGAGTTTCCCGGATCAAATCCGCCAAAGGCTGGTCGGCGGCCGGCCGATGACCACGGAACCGACTTTCCCACCGGGGGCATCGATTATCCAAACCTGGAACTTTTTTCCACAATCTTCGGAAAAGAGGGACCACCTCCGACTCGATCTGGGCCACTCTCCAGCGCGGATCGAACGGCCGGTGCCCCAATCGGGTTCCTCGGATCCTCGCGGAGCGTGGTTCGTGGCGAAAAGCATCCGGATGACCGATTTCGGCTGATTGAATGGAGTGGGGGCGACTTCCCTGATGTCCGACCGCGTCAAGGTCCTCGTCATCGACGATGATCCGAGCATTCGCGATTTCCTCGAGACCCTGGCGACGCGCCAGGGCTACGGGGTCCATGCCGTGAGCGATGGCGAGTCCGCCCTCGCGAGCCTCGATCGCACCCGTCCCGACCTGATCACCCTCGATACCGTCCTGCCCGGCATGGACGGCCTCGAGACCCTGCGCCGGATCAAGCAGCGCTCGCCCGAAGTGCCCGTGATCATGCTCTCCGGGCACGGCCAGGCCCGCACGATCGTCGAGGCGATGCGGCTCGGTGCGACGGATTTCCTGCGCAAGCCCTTCGAGGTCGAGGAGCTCGAGGTCGCCTTCAAGAAGGCACTCGAAAACCGCGCGCTCGAAGAAGAGGTCAAGCATCTGCGCGGGCGCGTGCGGACCGAGGTCGACGCCCTGCTGCTCGGCGGCGACAACCCGCGCATGCGCGAGGTCCGCGAGATCATCGAGCAGGTCGCGGATACGGACATCACGGTCCTGATCCGGGGCGAGAGCGGAACGGGCAAGGAGGTCGTCGCCCGGGCGCTCTTCCAGCTCGGCAATCGGCGCAGCCGCCCCTTCGTGAAGGTCAACTGCGCGGCGCTGCCCTCCGAGCTGCTCGAGAGCGAGCTCTTCGGTTTCGAGAAGGGGGCCTTCACCGGCGCCCAGAAGCGCAAGCTCGGCAAGTTCGAGTACGCCAACCAGGGCACGATCTTCCTCGACGAGATCAGCGAGATGGCCCCGGGACTGCAGGCGAAGCTGCTGCAGGTCCTGCAGGACGGCGAGTTCTCGCGCCTCGGCGGCGAAGCGGACGTGCGCGTCGATGCACGCATCATCGCGGCGACCAATCGCAACCTCGAGGACGCCGTCGCGAAGGGCGAGTTCCGCGAGGACCTCTACTACCGCCTCAACGTCGTCACGATCCAGATCCCGCCCCTGCGCGAGCGGATCGACGCCGTGCCCCTGCTCGTCGAGCATTTCCTCGGGATGTACAACGCGCAGTACAACAAGGCGGTCGAGAAGCTGTCGACCGAGACGATGCGCGTGCTCATGAACTACCACTGGCCGGGCAACGTCCGCGAGCTGGAGAACATGATCAAGCGCATGGTCGTGCTCGGCAGCGAGCAGACGGTCCTGCAGGAGATCGGGCAGCGCGGCATGGCGCCCGTCCAGCGCGTCGCCGACGACGATCTCGATCTGGCCGCGCTCGGCGCGGATCTCTCGGCCGGCCGCGACCTCGACCTCAAGGCGATCGCCAAGCGCGCGGCGCAGATCGCGGAGAAGAAGGTCATCGAGCGCGTGCTGGCCCAGACCCGCTGGAATCGCAAGGAGGCCGCCGAGCGGCTCCAGATCAGCTACAAGGCGCTGCTCTACAAGATGAAGGAGAACGGGCTCAGTGATGGTCGTTAGTCCCGTTTCGGAACAGGGGGTCGCGATGGATCTGGATCGACGCAGCAGAAGCGGGCGCGGGGCGCTCCTGGCCGGACTCTTCGCGGTCGCCCTCGCGGTGGGCTGTGCCGGGCGCGGTGCGACGCCGCCGCCCGAGGAGGAGCCGGGCGATCGCGACGAGTACGTGATCGGGATCCCGGACGTGCTCAAGATCGTCGTCTGGCGCAATCCCGAGCTCTCCGTCGAGGTACCGGTCCGCAACGACGGCAAGATCTCGGTGCCGCTCGTCGACGACGTGCAGGCCGAGGGGCTGACGCCCGAGGAGCTCAAGGAGGTCCTCACCGAAGCCCTCGCCGAGTTCGTGACCGCACCCGACGTCACCGTCGTCGTCCAGCAGACCAACAGCCAGACGGTCACCGTCGTCGGTGGCGTCGCGCGCTCGGGCCAGATCGCGCTGACGCGCCAGATGCGGGTCGTCGAGGCGATCGCGACGATGGGCGGATTCAATCCCTTCGCGAAGAAGGATCGGATCAAGATCATCCGGGAGAAGCCGGGCGGCGGAACCGAGGAATACCGCTTCAACTACGGCGCCTTCAGCGCGGGCAAAGCGCCCGACTCGAACCTCCTGCTGCGTCCCGGCGACACGATCATCGTACCGGAATAACCGAGGCGCGAGATGCAACGGGCGCAGCTCTGCGCGGGATTGGGAATCGGACTCATGTTGGCCACGTCTTCGGCACAGGCTGGACAGGTGGACCTCTCGGTCGAGGGACGTCTCGGCGGGGAGAGCAACGTGTTTCGTTCGGAGACCAACCGCGTGAAGGACGGGACGTTCGAGATCACGCCGCGGCTCGGCGTTCAAGAGCGCAACGACGATCTCTCCTACTCGCTCTTCTACATGCCGACCCACCGGACCTTCATCGAGACCTCGGGGATCGACGGCTTCGACCACCGCGCGCGGGCGACCGGGGGCTGGGCGCTCTCGGACGTCGATCGGATCGAGGCGACGGGCTCCTATTACAACGGGCGCCAGTTCCGATCGGAAGACACCGCGGCGGGCCCGGCGCAATCGTTCGAGTTCAACGACCGCGAGCGGATCGGAATCGCCGAGCTGAATCTCGGCTACCAGCGGCTCTTGAGCCCCCGTACGTCGGTCGGCCTCGGCTTCGACTTCGAGGACTTCGACGCCGCCGGCACCAGCGCGAACAGCCAGACGGACAGTCGCGCCTATACCGGTCGCATTTCGCTGCGGCATTCGCTGAACGAAATCACGCAGGTCGGTGTGTCCGTGTCGGGGCGTCGGCGCGAGAACCGCGCGGTCGACCCGCAGCCCCAGGACCCCAGGACGTCGACGGAGACGGACGTCTGGGACGTCCTGTTCTCCGTCTCCCGTTCGCTTTCGCCGACCATGGACGTCTCCGTCCAGGCGGGGCCATCGTTCATCCGGCAGCAGCAGCTCCCCAGCGACAGCCCCTTCGCGGACTTTCCCTTCGTACCGCAGGACATCGGAAAGGAAGAGAGCCGGGACGTGACGGTCTTCGCCGCCGCCTCCGTCGAGAAGCGTTGGCAGGCGACCAACGTCGGCCTCTCCTACGTGCGTTCGGAAGCCCGGAGTGGCTCGACTTCGTCTTCCTCGTCGATCTCGGACGTCGTCGAGCTCTCGACACGGCATCAGTTCAGCGACGCGCTGACCGCCCGCTGGCTGCTCTCGTGGAATCGCTTCGACCAGATCGCGAGCCAGGCGGGCGGGGATCGGCGATTCGAGCTCACCTCGATCCGGTCGACGGCGAGCGTCGACTACGTGATCAATCGCCGGCTCTCGCTCGTCGGCCGATACACCTTTCTCTGGCAGGTCGTCGATCGCAGCGGCCTCGAAATTCCCAGTCGAGTGAACGTCCATCTCGGCTCCGTCGGCATCCGTTACACCTTCGAACCCCTCTCCTACTAGGGCAGGAAGCGAACATGAATCTCGATCAAGGCACTCAGGTCATCGACCTCCTCGGCTTCGCCCGGCGTCGGGGCAAGCTCGTGGCGGTCATCGCGGGCGCCTTCCTGCTCGTGACCTACTGGGTCGCGATGGCTCTGCCCAACCTCTACTCGTCGTCGTCGACGATCCTCGTCGAGCCCCAGTCGGTCGACGACAAGCTCGTGAATTCCGGCGTTCGCGAGAGCGATCTCAACGAGCGGCTCGGCCTCATGACCGCGGACATCCTGAGCCGGACGCGTCTCTCGGGCATCATCGACAAATTCGAGCTCTACGAAGACGAGAAGGACGAGATGGAGCGGGCCGAGATCGTCGAACACATGCGCGGGTTCGTGCGCGTCGAGCCCGTATTCAACCAGCTCGAGGCCGGCCAGTCCCGCAATCGGGACGTCGAGTTCAATACGTTCCGGATCGTCTTCCTGCACGAGGATCCGGAGATCGCCCGCGACGTCGCGCAGCAGATCGCCAACGACTTCATCAATCGCAACATCGAGGATCGGACCTCGGTGACGAAGAAGAGCCGCGAGTTCATGAGCGACAAGATCCAGTCGCTCTCGAAGGAGCTCGCCGAGGTCGAGAAGCTGATCGCGGAGGTGAAGGCCGAGAACGTGGGCAGCCTCCCCGAAGAGATGAATGCGAACCAGAATTCGCTCCAGTACGCGACGAACGACCTGCGCGATGCCCAGCGCCTCTTCGATGCGGCCCAGAGTGATGCGGCCTACTGGAAGAATCAGGCCCTGAACTCGGCCGACATGGCGACGCCGAACGACGTGACGAGTCCGGTCTATCGCATGCGGGCGCTCGATCTCGAGCGCAACAGCCTGATCGCCCGGGGCTACACGCCCAAGCATCCCGACATGGTGCGCATCGAGGCGGAGCTCTCGGTGCTGCGCGAGCAGATGAAGGCGCATTCGGAGACCGAGGAGGAGCCCCTTTCGATCGCGGAGCAGAACGCGCGGTCCGAGCAGCGCCGGGCCGAGCAGCGCGCGGCGGCGGCGGCGGAGGACATCGAACGGCTCCGGGCGACCGTCTCGGGAATCGAAGCGCGGCTCGCCGCCACGCCGGCGGTCGCCGAGCGGCTCGACGCGCTCAACCGGAACTACGACCAGCTCGCGCGGACCTATCAGGACTTCAGCGACCGGCTCCAGCAGGCCGGTGTCCAGGCGGACATGGAGCGCCGCCAGCTCGGCGAGAAGTTCCGGATCCTGGAATCGGCGGAGAAGGCCTTCGAGCCGAGCTCGCCGAACCGGATCCTGCTGCTGACGCTCGGTGCGATCCTCGGGCTGGCGCTCGGCGCCGGCATCGGGCTCGTGTCGGAGGTGACGGATACCTCGCTGCATACCTCGAGCGAGCTGCAGACGGCGCTGGGAATTCCGGTTCTGGCTTCGGTGCCGCAGATCATGCTGGAAAGCGACCGGGTCCAGCGGACACGGCGGATCTGGCGGGAGTCGCTGGCGGCGGCGGCCGTCGTCTTCTTCGTCCTGATCGGGGGCGGTGCCACCTATTACTTCGTGAACGTCTGGGGGCTCGGCGGGTCGGGGACGGAAGCGTCCGCCGGCGGCGGCTCGAGCGACTCCGCGTCGCCGCCCGAGGCGCGGGCCGCCGGCGCGACGCGGCGCGGGTAGCGAGAGGGGCCGTCGATGTACAACGAGTACTACGGGCTGGTGCGTGCGCCCTTCGAGATGACACCCGATCCGTCCTTCCTCTATCTGGGGGAGGCGCATCGGGAGGGTCTCGCGACGCTCGTCTACGCCGTGAACTCGGGCAAGGGCTTCGTGATGCTGACGGGCGAGGTCGGCACCGGCAAGACGACGCTCCTGCACGCCCTGCTCGGGCAACTCGACTCGACGACCAACTCGGCGTTCATCTTCAATCCGCGGCTCGATCCGCTCGGGTTCTTCCGGGTGCTCTTCGAGGAGCTCGGCGTCGGGCCCGCCTGCGATTCCAAGGCCGAGTATCTGCTCGCGCTGAATCACTATCTGATCGAGAAGCTGGCGGCGAACGAGCGCGTCCTGCTGATCGTCGACGAGGCCCAGAATCTCTCGACGGAGATGCTCGAGGAGATCCGGCTGCTCTCGAACCTCGAGACGCCCACTTCGAAGCTGATCCAGATCATGCTCGTCGGGCAGCCCGAGCTCCAGGCCCTCATCGACAAGCCGGAGCTGCGGCAGCTCCGGCAGCGGATCGCCCTGCGCCATCATCTGCGCCCCTTCGACGAGCGCGAGCTGGCCGAGTACGTCGAGGGCCGCCTCGAGAAGGCCGGCTACACCGGCCGCGGTCTCTTCCACAAGAAGGCTCTGCGGGAGCTCTACCGCGTCACGGAAGGCACGCCGCGCCTCATCAACAACGTCTGCGACGGGGCGATGCTGCTCGGCTACGCCCGTCAGCAATCGGTCATCGGCGCGGATGCGATCCGCGAGGTCGCACGCGATCTGGGGCTCGCCTCCAAGGACGAGTCGGACGAGGACGAGATTCGAAGCGAGCCGGGGCCGCGCGCGGGGCGGCGGTCGCTGCGGCGGTTCTTCCGCTTCGGCAGGTAGTGAGAGTTCGGGATCCGGCGCGCGAAGGGCGGCCGGGGGAGAAGACGAGTCATGGCCAAGCATTACGAAGCGTTGCAGCGTGCGGAGATGGAGCGCCGGCGCCGGGCGACGGGCAGCGAGACGGGCGGGGCGACGCCGTCCGCGTTCGAAGGCACCGCGATCAGTCCGCCCGCCCGCAAGGAGAAGCCGGGGATCCTCGCGCGCTGGTTCGGGCCCGCGAAGAACGCGCCGGGCGAAGCCCCTTCCGACGCCAACAAGCGCAGGATCTCGCTGCTCCAGCCGGATTCGTACGTCGCCGAGCAGTACCGCAGTCTGCGCGGTCGCCTCGACAGTCTCGCTTCCCAGCGGCCGCTCAAGACGATCGCCGTGACGAGCGCGAACGCGGGCGAGGGGAAGTCGACCTGTTCGGTCAATCTCGCCACCGTGACGGCGATGAGCGTCGGGCGCAGCGTGCTTCTCGTCGATTGCGATCTGCGCAAGCCGAAGGTGCATTGGACCCTCGGTCTGCAGCCCCAGGCCGGTCTCGCCGAGGTCCTGCTCAACCAGGCGACGGTCGACGAGGCGATCACCAAGCTCGACGGCGTGAATCTCGACGTTCTGCCCGTCCGGATGATCCCGGGCAACCCCTCGGAGCTGCTGGCGTCGCCCGAAATGCGGCGGCTGATCGAGGAGGTCGCGCGCCGCTACGACCGTGTCGTGTTGGATACGCCGGCTTGTCTCGGGCTGCCCGACGCGAAGAGCATCTCCGAGCTCTGCGACGGGCTGGTGATGGTCGTGCGCGCGGGGGTGACGCCGAAGGAGGACGTGCAGGCTGCCCTCGACATCCTCGATCGGCGGCGGGTCGTGGGGCTGGTCCTGAACGGGTCCGAAGCGACGCGCGAGCAGTACGGCTACTACTGATCGGGCGCCGTGGCGCGCACCGGGCGCCTCCTGCGCGCGCCTTGGAGCGAGCGGATCGACGTCGAGGAATCTTGAATTGAACGAGCTCCGAGCCATCGCGATCGTCCTCGTCGCCGCGGGCGTCGCCGCCCTCGCGACGCCGGTCGTGATGCGTCTCGCGCTCGCCGTGGGGGCCGTCGATCGGCCCAACGATCGCAAGGTCTCCCGCCGCGCGCGGATGCCGCTGCTCGGGGGGCTCGCCGTCGGCCTGGGGGCGGGGGCGGGTCTCGCGCTCGCCGCGCTCCAGGGCACGGAGAGCGTGGGCTTGACGAAGGTCTGGGGCTTCGTGGCCGGCGCGGCTCTCTTGATGACGGTCGGCTTCCTCGACGATCGGTTCACGCTGCGGGCGAACGTCAAGCTCCTCTTCCAGCTCGTCGCCGCGGCGATCGCGGTCCAGGCGGGGTTCCGGTTCGATCTCTTCAGCGATCCGTTCTCGGTCCAGACGATCGAGGTCCCGCTCTGGATCATGTGGCCGGTGACGTTGATCTGGATCGTCGGCGTGACGAACGCGATGAATCTGATCGACGGGCTCGATGGCCTCTCGTCCGGGCTCGGCGCGATCATCGCCGCGACGCTGACGATCATCTGCTGGCAGGCCGAGCAATGGGTGGGCGTGACGATCGGGCTCGCGATGTTCGGCGCGCTGATCGGCTATCTGCCCTTCAACTTTCCGCCCGCGCGGATCTTTCTGGGGGATACGGGCTCGCTCCTGATCGGATTCAGCCTGTCCGTGCTCGCGCTCGAGGGCTATCGGAAGGCGGCCGTCCTCGCGTTCATCGTGCCGATGCTGGCGCTCGCGATTCCGCTCCTCGATACGCTGCTGTCGATCGCCCGCCGGATCCGGAGCGGAAAGGGCGTCTTCTCCCCGGACAAGCTCCACATGCACCACCGCCTGCTCGTCCGGGAAGGCTCCCACAAGAACGCCGTCCTGATGCTCTATTTCCTGACGAGCTGCTTCTGCATGATCGCGATCTCGTTCGCGCAGATCGACGGATGGCTCGCGTTCGTCTATCTCGCGGCGGTGATCGCGGTGACGATCCGTCTGCTCCGCAATCTCGATGCGTTCTCGCTGGAGGGGCCGGAGACTTCCGCCCGGGACGGGCGGGAGGCAGCCAACGTGCGCTCTGCGAACGAGGATGAAGGCAAGGCATGAACATCGCGGTCATCGGCACGGGGTACGTCGGTCTCGTCACGGGCGCCTGCTTCTCGGAGTTCGGCGTCCAGGTCACTTGCGTCGACAAGCTTCCGGAGAAGATCGAGGCGCTGCGGCGCGGCGAGATCCCGATCTACGAGCCCGGCCTCGAGGACATCGTCGCCCGCAACACGCGCAGCGGTCGGCTCTCGTTCACCCTCGATCTCGCCGACGCCGTCTCCCGGGCGCTCGTCGTGTTCGTCGCCGTGGGCACGCCCGCCGCGCCCGACGGCAGCACGGATCTCGCCTTCGTCGAGTCGGTCGCGCGCGAGATCGGCCGCTGTCTCGACGGCTATCGCGTCATCGTCACGAAGAGCACCGTGCCGGTGGGAACCTCGGATCACGTGCGCGCCTGGATCCAGGAGGAGCTCGATCTGCGCGGTTCGAAGCTGCGCTTCTCGGTGGCGTCGAATCCCGAGTTCCTGCGCGAGGGCGCGGCGATCGGCGATTTCATGCGGCCGGACCGGGTCGTGATCGGGACGGATCCGGGCGACGATCAGGCGCTGGCGATCCTCAAGGATCTCTATCGCCCGCTCTATCTGAACGAGACGCCCTTCGTCGAGACCAACATCCACACGGCCGAGCTCTCGAAATACGCCGCGAACGCCTTCCTCGCGACGAAGATCTCCTTCGTGAACGAGCTCTCCGTGTTATGCGAGGAGATCGGCGGCGACGTCCAGGCGATCGCCCGCGTGATGGGGCTCGACAACCGGATCGGCAAGAAATTCCTGCACGCCGGGCCGGGCTACGGCGGCTCCTGCTTCCCCAAGGACACGAGCTCCGCCGCGCATTTCGCCCGCGTGCTCGGCCACGAGCTCTCGATCGTCGAGGCGACGATCCGGGTCAACGAGCGCCAGCGGCTCCGGATGGTCGACAAGATCGTCGCGGCCCTCGAAGGCGAGGTGGCGGGCAAGACCGTGGGCGTGCTCGGCCTCTCCTTCAAGCCCGAGACGGACGATCTGCGCGAGGCGCCGGCGATCGACATCGTGCGCGACCTCCTGCGCAGGGGCGCGAAGATCCGGGCCTACGATCCCGCCTCGCTCGCCCACGCGGGCCAGCTCGTGCCGGAAATGACCCTCTGCAAGGACGCCTACGAGGCGATCGAGGGCGCGGATGCGATGGTCATCGTCACCGAATGGAACGAATTCCGGATGCTCGACCTCCCACGCGCTCGAAGCCTGATGGCCGAGCCGCGGATGCTCGACCTGCGCAACATCTACAAGCGGGAGCCCGTCGTCGCGGCGGGCTTCCAATACTGGGGCGTGGGTCGATAGATCGGCAGGTCCAGGGCGGCCGGGGGAAAACCGAAGACCGGCGCGGCGATCTGTGATATCGGTCACCAAGCCAGGGCCCGGTTGAGACGTACGATGCCGGGGATGCGCGAGAGTGGCGGGCGAGAGGCGGGCGAGAGACGGGGATCACCCGTTCGCGCCGGCTCGAGTCCAGACGAATTCCCGACGAGGTTGAAATGACGACGACAGGCTCGATTCGCAAGGACGTGCTCGATTCGCTCCGGGGGATTCCGCTCTTCCGACGGGTCGGCGAAAGCGATCTCGAGGAGCTCGCGACCCACCTGATCGAACGGCGCTTCCCGAAGAACGCCACCGTCGTCGAGGAGGGACTTCCCGGCGACTACATGTACGTGATCCGCGAAGGGCGTGCGAAGGTCACGAAGGCCTCGGACGACGGCCGCGAAAAGATCATGAACTTCCTCGAGGCCGGGGCCTTCTTCGGCGACATGGCACTCCTCGGCAACGAGACGCGCTCCGCCAGCGTGAAGACCCTCGAAGAGTCGACCCTGCTGGCGTTGTCGCGGCGGGATTTCATCGATCTGCTGAGACAGAGCCCCGACCTGGCGCTCGCGGTGATCGAGGAGCTCGCGAACCGCCTTCGGGAGACGAACGAGCAGGCACGCTCGCTCTCCTTCCAGGGCGTCGAGGAACGCACCCGCAACCTCTTCGAGCGCATCGCGCGCCCGGCCGAGAGCGGCCCCGCCCGGCTCATGACGCCCCCGCTCACGCATCAGCAGATCGCCGACATGGTCGGCACGTCCCGGGAGACCGTGACGCGAGCGATCAAGCAATTGAAGGAATCCGGCTGGCTGCTGCAGGAAGGCAAGCGCTACGTGATTCCCGCTGATCGCTGACGCCGGAAGCCGGAGTGGCTGCCCGCGGAGGCGCCACCCGAGCGACAGGGGCACGATCCCGCCAGCGAACGGGCTGAGTCGGTCGGCCGACCCGTCCTGTGGCGGGCGTGCGGTCGATGTCGCAAGCTTGCGCCCGATCTTTTTCCCTCGGGATCACAATGCCCGGAACCCATCGGGCGAAGCCGTGCCGCCGGCAAAGGACCAGTCGTGAACTCCACTGGATCGCTCCACCGTCTTCGAAATCAGATCCTGCGCGCCCTCGTCTGCGGCGCGCTCGCCTCGTCGACGTTCTTGCTCGGCTGCGCGGACGACGCCGACCGCGTCGCGAAGTTCATGGCGAACGGGGAGGCCTACGTCGCCGAGGGCAAGCACGACGAGGCGGTGATCGAGTTCAAGAACGTCCTCCAGATCGAGCCCGAGAACGCGGCTGCCCACGAGGCCCTTTCGCTCGCCTACCTCGAGACGAAGAAGCCGCGCGAAGCGTATTGGGAGATGTCGGAGACGGTTCGCCTCGATCCCTCGAACGTCGAGGCGAGACTGCGCTACGGCACCGTCTCCGCGGCGATCGGCGAATACGACCTCGCGCTCGAGCAGGCCGAAGCGGTGCTCCAGATCGATGCGCGAAGCGCGCCGGCCCTGATCCTGCGCGGACAGGCTCGCGAGGCCAAGGAAGATCTCGAGGGCGCGGAGGCCGACTTCGCGGCATCGGTCGACGCCGATCCGGCGGGTCCGGCCTATCGATTCCTGTACGCGGGATTCCTCGAGCGTCGCGGTCGTCTCGAGGAGGCGGAAAGGGTGATGCGCGAGCTGCTCGAGATCGAGGAGAGCTACATCGCCTACTCGACGCTCGCGCGCCTCGTCGCACGGTCGCCCGAGCGCGATGCCGATGCGCTGCCCCTGCTCGAGAAGGCCGTCGAGCTCGCCCAGAAGGCGCCGGTCGAGGAGGCCGAGCGCGATCCGGATGCCAAGGGCGGGACGACCTCCCTGATTCCCAACTTCCTGCGCGAAGAGGCCATCAATACCTCCTACCTGATGCTCTCCGCCTTCCATTACACGCGCGGCCGGTTCGACAAGGCGATCGAGGTGCTCGAGGAGGGCGTCGGGCACAGCCAGTCGAAGATCGAGCTGATCTACCAGATGGCCCGCCTGCACCGCATCGAGGGCCATACGGACGAAGAGTCGGCCCTGATCCGCCGGGCGACCGAGGACGCGCCGGACAGCCTCGCGGCCCAGCTCGTGTACTCGCTCTATCTGAGCCAGCAGGGCGATCTTCCGGGGGCGCTCGCGGCGGCGCGCAAGGCAGTCGAGATCGATCCGGAGAACCGCGGGGCGCAGCTGCGCGAGGCGGAGCTGCTCGTCGACATGGGCTTCCGGGACAAGGACAGCAAGGCCATGGACGAGGGCCGGGCGATCGTGACCGCCATCCTCGAGAAGGAGCCCGACAGCCCCGAGGCGAACTTCGTGAAGGCGAAGATCGCGCTGACCGAATCCGACGTCGCCGGAGCCAAGGCCGCGCTCGAGACCGTCTTGCAGGCACGGCCGGACTGGGCGCAGGCGCGTTATGTGCTCGGGTCGACGCTGACGGCCGCCGGCGAATACTCGCGGGCGCGCGCCGAGCTCTCGCGCGCGGTGGAGCTCGATCCCCAGCAGCTCGACGCCCGCAAGCTGCTCGCCAAGGTGCATGCCCAGCTCGGCGAGCACGAATTCGCGATCGAGCAGGGGCGCGCGTACCTGGCCCAGCGACCGGACGACAGCGAGGTGCGCATCGTCGTCGGTCAGAGCCTGATCCGCGTCGGTCGCGGCGAAGAGGCCTACAAGGAGGTCGAGAAGATCCCCGAGGCGAACCGGGACGCCGCTGCCCATTTCGCGCTCGGCCGGCTCGACCTCGCGTTCGGACGGATGGAGCAGGGTACGGCCCGTCTCCTGAAGGCCGACGAGATGGCGCCCGGCAACCCCCAGGTCCTGCGCACGCTGCTCGCGATCGACCGGGAAAAGGGCAGGCTCGCCGACTCCGTCGCACGGATCGCCAAGGCCGCGGAAGCCCAGCCGAACGACAGCGCACTGGCGGAGCTCCAGGGCGAGGCGGCGCTGCTCAGCGGTGATGCGGAGGCGGGTCGCAAGCATCTCGAGCGGGCCGTCGAGATCGACGCACGCAACGTCTCTGCCCAGATCACCCTCGCCGATCTCGCGATGCGGGAGGGCAAGCAATCGGAGATGATCGCGGTGCTGGAGCGCGCAGCCGCTTCGGTGCCGGAGTCCGCCGATCTCCAGTATCGACTCGCGGGCGTCTACGAGCAGGCGAATCGTCGTGACGATGCGATCGCCGCCTACGAGAAGGCGATCGAGCTCAACGACGATCTCGCGATGGCGAAGAACAACCTCGCCTATCTGATCGCGGAGAGCGGGGGCGACCTCGACCGCGCCCTCGAGCTGGCGCAGCAGGCGAAGGAGGAGCTCCCCGACGACGGGAATGCCTCCGACACCCTCGGCTGGGTGATGTTGAAGCGCGGCGTCCCGTCGGCGGCGATCGGATATCTCGAGGAGGCGCTGGCGCGCTTCCCGGCGGACGCCTTCGAGGTCCAGGGCATCGTGCGCAACCACCTCGCCGAGGCCTTCGAGCGCAACGAAGAGGCCGGCAAGGCCCTCGCAGAGAGCCGGAAATCCGTCGAGCTCGGCGAGCAGCTGATGGCCGCGGCCCGGAAGCGGGGCATCACGATCGAAGAGCCGGCCTGGTCGGTCGAGGCAAAGAAGCGGATCGAGCGGCTCGGCGCCGCGAGCTGAGTCCACCCGGATTCGCGCGATCCTGGAACGGGTCGGCCCCCGAGGGCCGGCCCGTTCGCATTTCGAGCGCAGACGTCAAGAGTTCCCGAACGACCACCGATAGGTTCGCCGGCGGGGAGCGCGCGTCCGCGGACGGCCACGCGATTCCGCCTTCGGTCGGCCGCTCGCGAGCGGATCCGCCCCACGGAGGAACTCATGAGGCGCATCCATTTCCTGACCATCGCCCTCGCGCTGGTCGCTGCATCGGCATCGTTCGCAGCGGAGGAGAGCGCGGCGCCCGCGTCCGCGCCTGCCGCCGAAGCGGCGCCGGCTCCGTCGCCCGAGTCCGCGGTGACTCCCGAGCCGGCCGTGGTTCCCGGGGCCGTCGAGGCAACCGGGACCGCAGCACCGGAGACAACGGCGCAGCCGTCGACGGCGACCCGCCGATCGATCGTGCTCGGGCCGCAGGGCGTCGACGAGCAGGGCCGGGTCGGCCGTCTGCACACGGTGAGCCGGGGCGACACGCTCTGGGACATCTCCGGCGCCTACCTCGGTACGCCGTGGGTCTGGCCCTCGGTCTGGACCGACAATCGCGAGATCGCGAACCCGCACCGGATCGATCCCGGTGATCGCATCTGGATCACGGCCAACGAAATGCGCGTCGTCTCGGACGCCGAGGCCGACGCCTTCCTCGAGAACCTGCTCGAAACCCCGGCGGCGCCCGAGCCGGATCTCGCGTCCGACGAGATGGAGCCCATGGACGAGCCGGAAGTCGAGATGATTCCCGAGGAGCCGCTGATGGCGGCGGTCCCCGAGGCGACGCCGGCCGGTCGACAGATCACCGTCAGCACCCGCGCCGCCGTCGGCTTCGTCACCGCCGAGCAGCTCGAGGGGGCGTCGAGCATCGTCGACAGCCCGAGCGAGCGGACCTACGTCGTCGAGGGCGATCACGTCTATCTCGGCCTCGGCGAAGGTGATACCCAGGTCGGCGATCGATTCACGATCTTCGAGGTCGTCGAAGAGGTTCGCGATCCGCGATCGGCGCGCATCATCGGCCACCACGTCGACGTGCTCGGCTGGCTCGAGGTCCGCGAGCTGACGGGGGATACCTCGATCGCCGAGATCCGCATGAGCTATGCGGAGATGCGGCGCGGCGCGCGCATCACGCCGAAGGTCCCGGTTCCGCGCCACGTGACGGTGTTGCATACGCCGGAGGCGAATTCCGGCGAGATCGTCTTCCTGCCCGGTCGCAAGACCGTGATGGCCGACGGCGGCTACGTGTATCTGAATCGGGGCGAGCTGGACGGTCTCGAGATCGGCAGCGAGCTCGAGGTTTTCGACCGTGGCCAGATCTACAACGACGTGCCCCGCGACGTCGACGTCCAGACCCCGGACCACAAGGTGGCGACGCTGGTCGTCGTCTCGATGGAGTCGCAGACGGCAGTCGCCTTCGTCCTGAACTCCGAGCGGGAGCTCGAGATCGGTGATGCGGTGCGTCCGCGGAGCGCGCGGCTGGCCGCTCGCTGAGGCCGGGCGCGCGATCGCGCGCGGGAATCGGGTCCGAATGAAGCGGGCTCGCGGGGCAACTCGCGAGCCCGTCGTCGTCGACGCCTTCGCCGCGCGGGTCGAGGGGCGAACGCCCGATCACGCGACGTGAACGCACGGAATGGTGGTGCGATCGCGCCTGCGGCGTGGTTCGATGGGGGCCCCGCCCGGTCCCGTACGAGCACCGTGTCGACCGAATCCATCTCCCAATCGCCTTCCCAGCAGGAAGAGGGCACGGAGTTCTCCAGCGCCGAGACGCAGGGGATCGGCGGGCTCTCTCCAGCGGAGGCCCGGGCCTGGCTCGAGCTGCAGGCGCGTCATGCCTTCGAGCCCGAACGCTTCGCTCCGCTGCTGCGCTCGGGCGCGACCGTCGAATCCTTGTTGGGCCGTGCCGAGCCGAGGCTTCCCTTCGCCGATCCGAGGGCGGCCTGCGCGGGGACCGACGGCGGAGGCGAGGCGCGTGCAGCGCGGCTCGCGGCGCTCGGTGTGCGGGTCGTGCCGCTGCTTCACGCCGCCTATCCCGCGCTCCTGCGCGTCCTCGACGACGCGCCGCTCGTGCTCACGGTCCGGGGGCGTGCCGACGCCCTGGCCGCGCCGGCGATCGCCATCGTCGGCGCCCGGGCTGCGACGCAAGCGGCCCGGGAGATCGCACGGCAGCTCGCCGGCGACCTCGCGCGCGCCGGCTTCACGATCGTCTCCGGCCTGGCGCGGGGCATCGACGGGGCGGCCCATCGCGGTGCGCTCGAGGCGGGCGGGAACACGCTCGGCGTGCTCGCCTGCGGAATCGATCGCATCTATCCCCCGGAGCATCGCCGCCTCGCCGAGGAGATGATGGAAGCGGGGGCGATCCTGAGTGAGCTGCCACCCGGGACCCTGCCGCGGCCGCTGCACTTTCCGCTTCGGAATCGGATCATCAGCGGTCTCGCACTGGGCGTCGTCGTGGTCGAAGCGCGAGAGCGGAGCGGATCGTTGATCACCGTTCGCCATGCGCTCGCCCAGGGGCGCGAGGTCTTCGTCGTGCCGGGCGCGGTGGACGGGCCGTACGCGACGGGGACGAATCAGCTGCTGCGCGATGGCGCTCGCGCCGTTCGATCGGCGAGCGACGTGCTGGAGGATCTCGGGGTCGATCGCGCGTGCCGCGGCGAGGCGAGCCTCGCGCGGAATGGGGCCGGGGATCCGCTCTTTCCGGGAGCGGGCTCGGAGGCCGGGCCATCCGGGATCGAGGCGTGCATCCGACGACTGCTCGCGGACGGTCCGCGGACGCGGGATGCGTTGCTGCGCGAGTCGGGGCTCGCGCCCGGCGGGCTCGCGACCGGCCTGCTCGAGCTCGAGCTCGCAGGGCAGGTCGTCGAGGAGCGCGACGGGCGGATCCACCTCGTTCGCTCGCATGCATCCAGCCCGGGCCGCGTCCTTCGCTAACCTGCGCGCCTTCGGATCCCATTCCCATGCCAAGTCCGGTTGCGCGCAGGGTTCCCGGGCCGGCAGGAGAGCAGAGCCTTGAACCATGAGCCCCGCCAGCGGGACGAGCCGGTCGTCGTGGTCGGAGCCGGCCTGGCCGGTTGCGAGGCGGCCTGGCAGCTCGCGCGGCGCGGCGTCCCGGTGGAGCTCCGGGAGATGAAGCCCGAGCGGATGTCGCCGGCCCACGGCTCCAGCGATCTGGCCGAGCTCGTCTGCAGCAACTCGTTCCGCGCGAACACACTCGGCAATGCCGTCGGCCTGCTCAAGGAGGAGATGCGCCGCCTCGATTCGCTCGTCCTGCGGGTCGCCGATGCGACGGCGGTTCCCGCCGGCAAGGCGCTCGCCGTCGATCGGGTCGAGTTCTCCCGCGCGGTCACCGAGGCGATCCGCTCGCAGCCGGGGATCACGTTCCGCACGGAGCGGGTGACCCGGATTCCCGCCGCGCGTCCGGTGATCCTGGCGACGGGGCCGCTCACGGATTCCGAGCTGGCCCAGGATCTCGCCGCGCAGCTGGGCGAGGCGTATCTCTATTTCTACGACGCGATCTCGCCGACCCTCTACGCCGATTCGATCGATCCCGAGATCGCTTTCCGTGCCTCGCGCTACGACGCCGATACGGGAGAAGGCGAGGGCGACTATCTCAACCTTCCCCTCACGCGCGAGCAGTATGCGGCCTTCGTCGAGGCCCTGCTCGAGGCCGAGACGGTGCCGCTCCACGCCTTCGAGAAGGCGCTCTACTTCGAGGGATGTCTCCCGATCGAGGAGATGGCCCGGCGCGGGCGCGAGACGCTCGCCTTCGGTCCGATGAAGCCGGTCGGGCTCGTCGATCCGCGGACCGGCCGGCGACCGCACGCCGTCGTTCAGCTCCGCCGCGAAGACAAGAGCGGCACGCTCTGGAATCTCGTCGGCTGTCAGACGAAGCTCCGCGTCGGCGAGCAGAAGCGGATCTTCCGGATGCTGCCCGGGCTCGAGCAGGCGGTCTTCGCGCGCTTCGGATCGATCCATCGCAATACCTACGTCAATGCGCCGGTCCAGCTCGACGACGAGCTGCAGCTGCGCCGAGTGCCCGGCGTCTTTCTCGCCGGCCAGATGGCGGGGGTCGAGGGTTATGTCGAGTCGGCGGCGCTCGGCCTGCTGGCGGGGATCGGTGTCGCGCGCCGCGTGCTCGGGCTTCCGCGCGAGACGCCGCCCGCGGATACGGCCCACGGCGCCCTGCTGCGCCATCTGCAGAACGCCGATGCGAAGCATTTTCAGCCGATGAACGTCAACTACGGGCTCTTTCCGCCGCTCGAGCCCGAGCGCGCGACCGCGATCGCGAAGAGCGGCCGGCGCGTCAAGCTGGGCAAGCGCGAGAAGAACGACCAGCTCGCCGCGCGCGCGCTCGCGGCGCTGGGACCGTATCGTGAGCGCGTCGCCGTGACGGGCACCGAGCGGGCTTCGCGGATCGCAGGCGAGCCGGGGGCCGCATGAACTGGACGCGCGCGATCGAGGCCTACGGTCGCCACCTCGGCAGCGAACGGGGCATGTCCCCGCATACCCAGCGCGCCTATCTCGCCGACGTCCGCCAGCTGACCCTCCACACCGGCTCCGAAACCCTGCCCGGCACGATCGACGCCGATCAGGTCCGCAGCTGGCTCGCGAATCTGAACCGCCGGCGCAGCGCCGCGACCCGCGGCCGCAAGCTCGCCTCGATCCGATCGTTCTTCCGCTGGCTCGTGCGCGAGGGCGTGCGCCGGGACGATCCGACGGCCGGCATCCCGATGCCGAAGCTCGAGAAACGCCTGCCGCGCCCGCTCTCGATCGACGACTGCGCCCAGCTCGTCACGGCCGAGCGCCAGACGAGCCGCCGGCCCGCGCCGGAGGGCGGGACGCGTGCGCGCGGCGAGCAGTGGCTCGCGCTGCGCGATCGGGCGATGGTCGAGCTGCTCTACGGCACCGGCATCCGCGTCGGTGAGCTCGTCGCCCTCGACGTGCGGGATCTCGAGCTGCGGGCGCGCGAGGTGCGCGTGATGGGCAAGGGAAACAAGGAGCGGATCGTTCCGATCCCCGAGCGCGCGCGGGAGGCGCTCTCGGCCTGGCTCGCCGTCCGGCGTCATGCCGGAGTCCTGCGCGAGCCGCTCTTCATCTCCCTGCGGCCGCGCCGGGAGAGCGGCCCGAGGCGGCTCGCCGCCCGCGAGGCCCGGCGCGTGCTGGCCGAGCGGGGTCGCGGTGCCGACCTGCGCGAGCACGTCCATCCCCATCGTCTGCGCCACAGCTACGCGACCCACCTGCTCGACATGGGCGCCGACCTGCGCGAGATCCAGGAGCTGCTGGGCCACGCCAGCCTCTCGACCACGCAGAAATACACGGCGGTCTCGATCGAGCGCCTGCGCGACGTCTATGATCAGGCCCATCCAAGAGCACTCGAAAAGTCGAAGGCGCCGCGGGCCGCGCGGTCGCAAGGCGTACGGGACGGGAATTGAATCATGGCCCAGCGACGAACACCGGCTGAGGAATGGGCGAGCCTCTCGCCCCGGATCCGCTCGACGACGGTGGTCGCCGTCGTCCGGGGCGGGAAGATCGCGATCGCGGCGGACGGGCAGGTGACGCTCGGGGATACCGTGATGAAGCAGAAGGCGGAGAAGGTCCGGCGGATCGGCAAGGGGCGGGCGCTGGTCGGATTCGCCGGCGGCGTCGCGGACGCGCTGACCCTGCTCGAGCGGCTCGAGGGCAAATTCGAGAGCCATCCCGGCAACGTGCGCCGGGCGGCGGTCGAGCTCGCCCGGGATTGGCGGACGGACCGTGTGCTGCGCAAGCTCGAGGCGATGCTGCTGCTCGGCGATGCGGAGACGCTCCTCATGGTCTCGGGCAACGGTGACGTGATCGAGCCCGACGACGGCGTCGCGGCGATCGGCTCGGGCGGCGGTTATGCGCTCGCGGCGGCGCGCGCGCTGGTTCGCCATACGGAGATGGATGCGCGCGCGATCGCGGAAGAATCGCTGCGCGTCGCCTCGGAGATCTGCATCTATACCAACGCGAACATCAACGTGGAGACGCTGCCTTGACCGGGAAGAGCGGGACGGGGACGGGCTCGCCGGGGACGGGCGTGTTCACGCCGCGGGAGATCGTGTCCGAGCTCGATCGCTACGTCGTCGGTCAGCGCGACGCGAAGCGCGCGGTCGCGATCGCGCTGCGCAGTCGCTGGCGGCGCCAGCAGGTCGAGGGCGATCTGCGCGACGAGATCGCGCCGAAGAACATCATCATGATCGGGGCGACGGGCGTGGGCAAGACCGAGATCGCCCGGCGCCTCGCGAAGCTCGCGCAGGCGCCGTTCATCAAGGTCGAGGCGTCGAAGTTCACGGAGGTCGGATACGTCGGCCGCGACGTCGAGTCGATCATCCGGGACCTCACGGATCTCGCCGCGAAGATGGTGACCCAGGAAGAGCAGCGCGCGGTGCGTGCGCGGGCGGAGGAACGGGCGGAGGAGCGGCTGATCGATGCGCTGCTGCCCGAGCCCGTGCCGATCGCGGGGCCGCCCGATCCGACCGCCGCGACGCGCACGCGCGAGACGCGGGAGAAGCTGCGCCGGCTGCTGCGCGGCGGCGATCTCGATGGCCGGGAGGTCGAGCTCGAGCTGGCCGATCCGCCCGCTTCGGGTCCTTCGCTCTCCGTCATGGGCATGCCGGGCGCGGAAGAGCTCGGCGCGCAGTGGAAGGACCTGCTCGCCGGCATGCTGCCGCGCAAGACGCACAAGCGGAAGTTGAAGGTCGCGGAGGCGCGCGAGGCGCTGACGCAGGAAGAGGCCCTGGCACTCGTCGATGCCGACCGCGTCCGGGAGCTCGCGGTCGAGCGCGTCGAGCAATCGGGCATCGTGTTCATCGACGAGATCGACAAGGTCGCCGTCAGCAGCGGGCGCCAGGGCGCGGACGTCTCGCGCGAGGGCGTCCAGCGCGATCTGCTGCCGATCGTCGAGGGCTCGACGGTGCAGACCAAACACGGTCCCGTCGATACCGACCACATCCTCTTCATCGCCGCGGGCGCATTCCACACGGCCAAGCCCTCGGATCTGATGCCCGAGCTCCAGGGGCGCTTTCCGATCCGGGTGGAGCTCGCGAGCCTCGGCCGGGAGGATCTCGTCCGGATCCTGACCGAGCCGACGAATTCTCTGGTCCGCCAGTACACGGCGCTGCTGGCGACCGAGGGCGTCGAGCTCGTCTTCGAGCCCTCGGGCATCGACGCGATCGCCGAGATCGCGTTCACCGTGAACGAGCGCAACGCCGACATCGGGGCCCGCCGCCTGCACACCGTGATGGAGCGCCTGCTCGAGGATCTCTCCTTCGACGCCCCCGACCGGCCGAGCCAGCGCGTGACGATCGACGATGCGCTGGTGCGCAAAAGATTGGGCGACCTACTGGACGATCAGGACCTTTCGCAGTTCATTCTGTGACGCCCAGCCCGGGCGGTCGCGAAGGAATTCCGTCGATGCATCAAAGTCGCGTCCTGATCGTCGACGACGAGGTCTTCTTCCTCGAAGCGATCGACGAGATCCTCTCCGAGGCCGGGTTCGACACGATCCGTGCCGTCAACGGAGGGGAGGCGCTCGAACGGATCGCGGATCCGCGCGTCGCCGTGGTGGTGCTCGACGTCCGCCTGCCCGACATGGACGGGATCTCGGTGCTCGCGAAGATCCGCGAGAAGCGGCCGGAGCTGCCGGTGATCATGCTCTCGGCTTCGACGGATCAGGAGATCGTGCTCGAGGCGCTGCGCCTCGGGGCTTCGGACTATCTCGCGAAGCCGCTCCACGACGAGGAGCTCGTCCTGGCCGTCGGCCGCGGCATCGACGGCCACGAGGCGAGCGCCGGCCGTCGCCGGCTGCGCGCCCGGATCGACCGGCTCGTCGAGAGCATGGAGCGCCTGTCCCAGCTCGTGCGCTGGGCGGCGCCGGCGGAGCGCGCAGAGGTGCTGCGGCGGGGCATCGTCGACGCGGCGGCCGTCGTCTTCCAGGCGGATCGGGTCTCGCTCATGCTCGCCGACGAGCATCGGGAATGGCTCGCGGTCGTCGCCTGCCGCGGGATCGACATCGAGCGTGAGACGCTCTCGCCGCGCAAGGTGGGGGAGGGGGCGGCCGGCCGCTGCTTCGCCGACGGCGGGGTGCTGTGTGTCGGCGACGTCGGGCAGGACGCGCGCTTCGCCGGGCGGGGCGCCGGCATCTACCGGAGCGCCGCGTTCGCGGTCGTGCCGCTCGTCTGTCTCGGCGAGCCGGTCGGCGTGCTCTGCCTGACCGAGGGCGCCGACGCGAGCGGCCTCGCCGCCGACGAGTCGAACGTCCTGCGCCTGCTCGGGATGCAGGTCTCGGAGTTTCTCGCCGCGGATCCCGAGGTCGAGCGCATCCTCGACGCGGCGAACACCCTCGACGTCGAGGGGGTCAGCGCGGGCCAGTCGCGCTCGGGCCAGCGGGTCGACGTCGATGCGGAGCTGGCGCGTTCGATCTGCGAAGCGATGGCGGCGGAGGTCGAGCCCGCGCGGATCCTGCGGATGGCGCTCGGATGCGTGTCCCGGGTCCTCTCGGCCGGACCGGTCGCGCTCCATTTGCTGAGCCCGGACGGCACTTCGCTGGTGCGCGAGGCCGAGATCGAAGGCAGCGATTCGGGCGATCGGGAGCGTCTGCCGGCCGATCGCGGCCTGACGGGCACGGTCTGCCTCACGGGCGGCCTCGTCCTCGCCGACCGGGCCGATTCGGACGGGCGCTTCGATGCCCGGGTCGACACGCCCGCCGACGACGGCGTACGGGCCCTGCTCTGCGTCCCGGTCAAGCTGCGGGACAAGGTCGTGGGGGTCGTTCGGGCCTTCTTCGATCCGGGGCACCTGCCGTCGGCGCGGACGGCCGAGGTCCTCTCGGCGGTCTTTTCCGCGGCCGTCCGGAACATCCTCCTGTACCGTAGCCTCCTCCAGAGCATCGAGGAGCTGGCAGCGGCGCGGCGCGAGGCGCGCGGCGACGGTCCCGTTCCGCGTTAGTCGGCGGGCCGCGCGGGCGCGATGCTCGCTCGATCGCCGACAACACCGGAAGATGCCGGAAGATGCCGGAAGATGCCGGAAGGTCCCGGAACGCTTCGGAACGTTCCGGGTCGATCGGCCGTTCTCCTTCGCTCGCCGTCGCGAATGCGCCGGCCCGGAAGCCTCGAATCGGAAGGATCGTCATGCAGCAGCTCGTCGAGAAGGCCCGGATCCTGATGGAGGCGCTGCCGTACATGCGGCGCTTCATGGGAAAGACGATCGTCGTCAAGTACGGCGGCCACGCCATGACGGACGAGTCCTATCAGGCTTCCTTCGCCGCCGACGTCGTCCTGCTGAAGCACATCGGCGTGCGCCCCGTGATCGTCCACGGCGGCGGCCCCCAGATCGAGGCGACCCTCGCGCGCATGGGGAAGAAATCGTCCTTCGTCGACGGTCGGCGCATCACCGACGACGAGACGATGGACGTCGTCGAGATGGTCCTCGGTGGCAAGATCAACCGCGAGATCGTCGAGCTCATCCAGCAATCCGGCGGGCGGGCCATCGGCTTCACGGGCAGCGACGGCGGATTGCTGCGCGTCGAGCGCAAGCTGATCAACGGGCAGGACCTCGGCCGGGTCGGCGACCCGACGGCGGTCGATCCGAGCGTCCTGCTCGCGGCGACCGAAGCGGGCTTCATCCCCGTGATCGCGCCGATCGGGGTGGACGAAAAGGGGCTGAGCTACAACGTCAACGCCGACGAGGTCGCGGGGGCGATCGCGGCGTCGTTGCGGGCCGAGAAGCTGATCCTGCTGACCGACGTCGAGGGCGTACTCGATGCGAAGGGGCAGCTGATCAGCCAGCTCACGATCGATCAGTGCAAGCGCCTGATCGCCGCAGGCACGATCAAAGGCGGCATGATCCCCAAGATGGAATGCTGCATGGACGCGCTCGCGGGCGGTGTCGCGCGTACCCACGTCGTCGACGGCCGCATCCGCCATGCCGTGCTGCTCGAGGTCTTCAGCGACGACGCGGGCGTCGGGACGCTGCTCGTTCCCTGACGGCCTGCGCGGCGAGACGGGCGAATCGGGGCGAATCGGGAGGAAACGTGCCCAAGGATTTTTTGACGTTGGCGGATTGGTCGGCAGACGCGCTCTGGGCGATGGCCGAGCGGGCGGCCTTCCTGCGCCGCAACCACCGGACGGGCAAACGGCCGCGAACCCTCGAGGGCCGCATCCTCGCGATGTATTTCGAGAAGCCTTCGCTGCGGACCCACGTCACCTTCGAGGCGGGCATCGCCCAGCTCGGTGGCCATGCGATCCTGTTGAGACCCGATCAGGTCGGCATCGGGACGCGCGAGAGCCCCGAGGACGTCGCCCGTTCGCTCTCGCGCTGGGTCGATTGCCTGATGGCGCGCACCTTCAGCCACGAGCTGGTCGAGAACCTGGCCCGGCATGCGACGATCCCCGTCGTGAACGGGCTGACCGACCTGCTGCATCCGTGTCAGGCGATGGCGGATCTCGTCACGATCGCGGGCGTCATGAAGCCTTCGGACGCGACCATCGCCTACGTCGGCGACGGCAACAACGTCGCCAACTCCCTCGTGCATCTCGCCGCGGTGCTCGGCCTGCGCCTGCGGGTCGCGACGCCCGCCAGCCATCCGCCGGCGGCGCGGGTGATGCGCGGCGCCCGGGAGCTCGCGCAGGCGAGCGGGGCCGAGATCACGCTGCTCGAGGATCCGGTCGAGGCCGTACGCGGCGCCCACTTCGTCTACACGGATACGTGGACCAGCATGGGCCAGGAGAAGGAGGCCGAGGAGCGCCGCCGGATCTTCCGCCGCTATCAGGTGAACCGGGAGCTCCTGGCCCACAGCGCCAACGCCTGGGTGCTCCATTGCCTGCCCGCCCACCGCGGCGAGGAGGTGACCGACGAGGTCCTCGACGGGCCGCGCAGCCTGGTCTTCGACCAGGCCGAGAACCGGCTCCACGCCCAGAACGCGATCCTCGAGCACCTGCTGAGCGCCTGATCGCCCGCGGTGCCCGCGCCGCCATCCCTCGGGGCCGGTCGCGCCCCGGCAGAAATCCCGATCCGCCCGCCCCGGGTGACGCGGTCCGTCTCAGCTTTGCCCCGGGGCAGCCGAAGAATGACGAGCGGACGCATGCGCGGGGCATGTCGTCTGCTTTCCCCGTGCACGCGAGACGTGGATGAACGCAGCGGCGAAGGAGCAGGAGCGGGCGGCGCAGGTCGTCGCGCTCGCGGCGGGTCATGACCCGAAGCGGCTCCGCCTTTCGGCGGCGGAGGGGTATCTGCTTTCCCGCATCGACGGGCGCACGCCGTGGCGGCTGCTGCGCGAGATCGGTGGCATTCCTCCCTCGGAAGTGGACGCCTGCCTCGAACGCTGGCTCGCGGAAGGCGTGGTCGAGATCGTCGCGGGTGCCGCGAAGTCCGGCGCCGCTTCGCCGAAGCCGCCGCGCATCGCGATGGATGCGGCGAGCGCGCCGAAAGCGGCGACGCCTAAGCCGATCGTGATCGATCCGCAGCTGCTCGATCCGGCGCTCGACATCGACTGCGACGTCCAGCGCCGCATTCTCGAATTCGAGCTTTCGCTCTCGCGACCCTATCACGAGCTGCTCGGCGTCCCGGTCGGCGCGGATCCGAAGACGGTGAAGCGGGCCTACTTCAAGCTCTCGAAGGAATTCCATCCCGACCGCTATTTCCGCAAGCAGATCGGGCCCTACACGCAGCGGCTCGAACGGATCTTCAAGAAGGTCCTCGAGGCCCACGAAATCCTCTCCGATCCCGAGCTCTGCCAGGTCCAGAACCAGACCGAGGGCCCGATGCCGGAAGCGGTGGACGTCGTCGCCGCCGCGGCCGCGACGAACGCCGCGTCGCCCGAGCCCCCGCGCACTCCGTCTTCCGTGCCGGGCGGTGGGCGTTCCGGAGTGGATCCCCAGAGCCAGGGGCCGGCTTCCACGACGCCGACGCCGACGCCCGAGATCCGGCCCGAGAGCAAGCCGCTCTCGAAGCTCGACCGGCTTCGGCAGCGCATGCCCTTCAAGATCGACCACGCCGCGATGGCGGCCCGCCGCGCCCGGGCGCTCGAGATCTTCCGGGCCGCCGAGGCATCGCTCGAGGCCGGGCGGTTCAACGAGGCCGAGGCGGGCATCCGCATCGCGATCACCTTCGATCCCTCGCGCGCGGAGTTCAAGGAAGCGCTCGGTGCGCTGCGCATCCGCGCCGCCGGGGATCGCGCGATGAAGCTGCTCGCGACGCCGAGCGACCGCATGAGCGAGAACGAGCTGCGCGACGCGCTGCAGCTGATCGAGGACGTGCTGCCCTACCGGCCGCACGATCCCGAGCTCAACGTCCGCGCCGCGCTCGTCTGCCTGCAGCTCGGACGGTACGACGAGGCCGTGGAATACGTCGAGACGCTCCTCGAAGGCGCGCCCGACGTCGCGAGCCATCACGCGCTGCGCGGGCGGATCGAGCGCGCGCGGGGCGACCTCAAGGCAGCGAAGAAGGCCTTCAGCGAGGCGCTCGAGCTGGATCCGGATGATCTCGAAGCACGGAGGGCCCTCGCCTCCATGCGCATTGCCGCCCACGACGCGGCACAGGGGGGAAGACGATGAGCCGCGTGATCGGAATCGATCTCGGGACGACGAACTCTTGCGTGGCGGTGATCGAGAACGGTCAACCCACGGTGATTCCGAATGCCGGGGGCTACAAGACGACGCCCTCGATGTTCGGCATCTCCCAGGATGGCAAGCGCCTCGTCGGCCATCTCGCCAAGCGCCAGGCGATCACGAATGCGCGCAACACCGTGTTCGCGAGCAAGCGCCTGATCGGCCGCCGCTTCGACGATCCGGAAGTCCAGAAGTCGATCGACCTCTGCCCCTTCGAGATCGTGCGCGGCCCGAACGACGATCCGCGCATCAAGATCGGCGGCAAGAGCTTCACCTGTCCGGAGATCGCCGGCATCGTGCTGCGCGAGATGAAGCGGGTCGCCGAGGAGTACCTCTCCGAGACGGTGCAGGAGGCGGTGATCACCGTCCCCGCCTACTTCAACGACGCCCAGCGTCAGTGCACCAAGGACGCGGGCAAGATCGCCGGCCTCGAGGTCCTGCGCATCATCAACGAGCCGACGGCGGCGGCGCTCGCCTACGGAATGAACCGCGTCGGCGACGAGAAGATCGCGGTCTACGACCTCGGCGGCGGCACCTTCGACATCTCGATCCTCGAGATGTCCGACGGCGTCATCGAGGTGCTCGCCACCTCGGGCAACACCTTCCTCGGCGGCGAAGACCTCGATCGCCGCATCGTCCAGCACCTCGTCGAATGGTTCCAGGAGAGCTCGGGCCTCGATCTGCGCGGGGACACGATGGCGCTGCAGCGCCTCAAGGACGCCGCGGAGAAGGCGAAATGCGATCTCTCGCTCCGCGACACCGTCGAGATCAATCTGCCCTTCATCGCGAGCGACGCCGAGGGTCCGCGGCATCTCAACTACGAGCTGACGCGCGACAACCTCGAGAGCCTCGTCGGCGACATCGTCGAGGGGACGCTCAAGAGCGTCGAGCAATGCTGCGTCGACGCGGGCGTGCAGGTCTCGGAGATCGACCAGGTCGTGCTGGTCGGTGGCCAGACGCGCATGCCCCTCGTCCAGAAGCGCGTCACCGAGTTCTTCGGCAAGCGGCCGCACAAGGGCGTCAATCCCGACGAGGTCGTCGCCCTCGGCGCGGCCGTCCAGGCGGCGATGCTGCTCGACGCCGACAGCGACATGCTGCTGCTCGACGTGACGCCGCTCTCGCTCGGGATCGGGACCTTCGGCGGCCATTTCGCCCGGCTGATCGAGCGCAACACGACCGTCCCCGTCAGCAAGGGACACGTCTTCACGACGACCCGCGACGATCAATCGGCCGTCAAGATCCGGGTGCTCCAGGGCGAGAGCGACATCGCCGCGGAGAACGACCTGCTCGGCGAGTTCGTGCTCTCGGGCATCCGGCCGGCGCCGAAGGGCGAGCCGGAGATCGAGGTCAGCTTCGACATCGACGCGAACGGCATCGTCTCCGTCTCGGCCCGCGATCTCTCGACGGGCAAGGAGCAGTCGATCACCGTCAGCTCGACCGGCAAGCTCTCCGAGGCCGAGATCGACCAGATCATCCAGGAACACGATCTCTACGAGGTCCAGCTCAAGGGCTGAGGATCGAGGCGGCGATGACGGTGAATGCGTCCAGGGCAGCGCAGGTCTCCGACCTGCTCCAGAAGGGGCTCGAGCTCTACGGCACGGGAGACGTCGCTCGCGCGTTCCTGATCTGGGGCGAGGTGCTCGAGCTCGATCCCGGCAATGCCGAGGCCCTCGACTACATGCGCGACGCCGATCGGCGCACGCGGCCCCGCAGCGCCGAAGGCCCGGCCCGCTCGCTGCTCGACGACGCCCGCCGGCTGCTCCACGGCGAGAACGCCGAAGCGGCCCTCGAGCTGCTCGCGAGTGCTCCGGGTGGCCGCAGCTTCGAGGTCGAGGCGATGGTCGAGCTGTTGCGGGCGCATCTCTACGAGCAGTACCGCGCGGAGCTCGGCGACCTCGCGGCCGTGCCGCGATTGAAGGCGGGGGGCAAGGCCGACCTCCAGACCCGCAATCTGCCGCCTTCGGCGGGCTTCCTGCTCTCGATGGTCGATGGTCTGACGCCGCTCTCCGATCTGGTTTCGGTGTCGGGCATGGACCGCTTCGAGGCCTTGCGTTCGGTCTGTCGCATGCGCGCGGCCGGCATCCTGGAGCTCTCGGCATGAGCAGTGCGGAAGCGATCTCGCTCCTCGGACACCTCGATACGCCGATCCTGGTCGGCGATCCCGAAGGCCACGTCGTCTATGCCAACGCGAGCTTCCGCAAGCGATTCTGCCCGTCGGGCGAGGATCCGACCGGGACGCCACTCGCGAGCGTCTTCGGCGGCGGCGCGCGCGAAGCGGTGCTCAAGGTGACGGCCGAGGTCCTGCAGCGGGGTCAGTCGGCGCGCCTGCAGATCCGCGAAGGCGGTCTCGGCTACGTCGGGCTCGCCTCGCCGATCGAGGCCGAGGACGATCGTGTCGGCGTCGTGATGGTCATGCTCGAGGAGCAGACGAACGAGGATCATCTCGCCGGGCTCGCCGAGGAGCTCGCGGATCCGATCGGGGATGCGCTGCGCGTTCTCGGGCGGGTGCTCGAATCGCCGACGGTGCCCCTCGCGGAAGGCCTCCGCATTCCGCTCGAGCGCAGCCTCCATTCCCTCGAGACGGCGCAGAAATGGCTTCGGGAGCTCCAGGTCGCCATTCGCGGTGGCAAGGCCCAGCAAGGCCGCTTCGACGTCGCCGCGTCGGTCCTGCGCGCCGCGGAACGCATGCACGGCGAATCCGATCAGGGGCCTGCCCTCGAAGTGCTGATGCCGCCGAACCTGCCGCGGGTCTCCGGAACCGCCGTGGTCTTCGAGCGCGCGCTGCTCCAGCTGATCCGCCGCCGGATGGCGGAGTCGCAGGCCGGCAGGCCGCTCACGCTCCTCGCCCGTGCCTTCGGCGGGGATCCCGCCCGGGGCGTGATCGTCTCGGTCGTCGACTTCCCCGTCCCGGATCGGCGGGGCGCGACCGGCCATCCGCCGGAGGCGGTCCAGCAGGCGATCCAATCGCTGGGAGGCGACGTCGTCTGCGTCGAGGACTCGTCGATCGGCCGGGTGACCTCGCTCCGGCTCGCGATTGCCTGAATCCATTCGGCCGGCGTTCGGCGGGCCCGGTCGACAGCATCCCTCAAGGCCGCGACTCTCCAATCCGATTCCGGGCTTGGGGTCGCGTTTGCGCATGCGCGATGCCGATCGGTCGAGTCGCCGGGAATCGGCCGGGCGAAGCATCGATCGGGCCGTGGACGGATCGGGCCGGGAAGGGATCGGGAGGACGGAGCATGGCGGACGCTGACCTGCGACGACCGATTCCGGTTCTGCTGGTCGGAGAGGATGCGAGCCGGATCGAGGCCGCGCTCACCTCCGGTCTCGCCGCTGCCGGCAAGGCCTCGCGCTTCTCCTGCGCGGCCTTCGCTTCGGCGCCTGCGGCGGCCAATGCCTCGGCCGGCGCGGAGCGGCTCGTCGTGATCGCGCTGGGCGCTTCGGCCCAGGCGATCCTCGACCACGCCGCGTGGGCGCCCTGGGACGGCACCGGATCGACGATCGCCCGCATCGCGATGAGCGATTCCACGCCGACGGTCGACGCGGGGGGGCCGACGATCGCGAGCGATCTCGACGGCCGGATCACCTACCGCCTCGCCTACGCCCAGTCGGACGCCCTTCCGATGGCGACGATCGTGGTCGCCGAGCTGCTCGAGGCCCAGGCGGCCCGGGCCGAGCTGCAGGCCCAGCTCGAGACCGAGCGCGCCTGCATCCCGCTCGCCTCCTGCCTCGATCCGGGCAAGCTCTACTCGATGACGCTCGAGCTGCTGATCGATCGCCTCGGCGCCCGCCGCGGGATCGCGCTCTTCTCGCCGAGCCCGGCGCCGCGCGAGGCGGGGGTCGTGGCGCGCGGCTTCGACGAGGCCGTCCGCGATCGGCTGTGCCGCATGCTGGTCGACGAGAAGGCCCTCGCCGCCTCGCTGGGGCAGGGCGAGCTCGCCGTGATGCCCTGGGGCCCCCTGCACCACGTGCTCGGACGGATCGGCCTCGAGTCGCCCGGGGCGCTGCTCTCGGTCCCGCTTCGCGGCGGAGATCGGGAGCTCGGCCATGTCTGGCTGCTCGCCGACGGCCGCCGCTTCCGGGAGGTCGACCTCGCCGCCGCCCGAACGATCCAGGGCCGCGCCAATGCCGCCCTCGCGACGGCCGAGCGCTACCACCGCGCGAAGGAGAGCGCCTTCGTCGACGACGTGACCGGCGTCTACAACGCGCGCTACCTGCTCGCGACCGCGGACAACGAGATCCAGCGCGCGGCCCGCTACGGCAACCCGCTCTCGGTGCTCTTTCTGGACCTCGACCGGTTCAAGTCGGTCAACGACGTCCACGGTCATCTCGTCGGCTCCGAAACGCTGCGCTCCCTCGCACGGCTGCTCTCGGAATGCGTCCGCCAGGTCGACACCCTGGCCCGCTACGGTGGGGACGAGTTCACGATCCTGCTCGTCGACACCCCCCACGACGTCGCCCTCAAGGTCGCCGAACGCATCCGGTCCCGGATCGAAGCCCATCTGTTCGAGGCCGGCCGGGAGGGCACGCTCCGGCTCACCATCTCGATCGGGGTGGCGACCTGCCCGGCCCATGGCAGCGCGCGGGAGCCGCTCCTCGATGCGGCCGACAAGGCGATGTACCGGGCCAAGAGCGACGGTCGCAATCGCGTCTGCTCGGCCAACGAGCTGTCGGCGTCGGCCCTCTCCGGCCACTGAGCGATGGCCGCCGGATCCGGCCCCTCCGCGATTGACACGGCGGAGCGCGATTGCTAACCAACCCGCCGATTTCGCAACGTTTTTTCGATTCCCGCTGATCGGCCGAGCGGTCCTCCGCAACGTTTCGGCGCGCCCGTCCCGGGCGCGTCCTCGTCGCGATCCGTGCGCCGTCGGAATCGCCTAACGCACGACCGCCTCACCGCGTCGCCCGGGAGCCTGGATGAGTACGACCGGCGCCTTGCTCGATGGAATGGGATCGCTGCGCCGCAGTCACCGCTGCGGCGAGGTGATGTCCTCCCGTGTCGGCGACGAGGTCGTGCTCGCTGGCTGGGTGCATCGCCGGCGGGACCACGGCGGCGTCATCTTCGTCGATCTGCGCGACAAGACGGGCCTGGTCCAGATCGTCTTCCGCCCCGAGTCCGCGCCCGAGGCCCATGCCCGCGCCCATGCGCTGCGCTCCGAGTGGGTCCTGATGGTGCGCGGCGAGATCGAGCGCCGCAGCGACGAGACGATCAACCCGAACCTGCCGACGGGCACGATCGAGGTCAACGCCCGCGAGCTGCGGATCCTGAACAGCGCATCCGTCCCGCCCTTCGCGATCGAGGAGGAGACCGACGTCGACGAGCAGATCCGCCTGCGTCATCGCCTCCACGACCTGCGCCGCCCGCCGCTCCAGCGCGCGCTGCAGGTGCGCCACGATCTGGCGCGAGCCGTGCGCGAGTCGCTCTCGGATCAGGGCTTCATGGAGATCGAGACGCCGATCCTCGCGCGCGCGACGCCGGAGGGGGCCCGCGACTTCCTCGTCCCGAGCCGATTGCAGCCGGGCGAGTTCTACGCGCTGCCCCAGTCGCCCCAGATCATGAAGCAGCTGTTCATGATCGCGGGCTGCGATCGCTACTACCAGATCGCGCGCTGCTTCCGCGACGAAGACCAGCGCGCCGACCGCCAGCTCGAATTCACGCAGATCGACCTCGAGATGTCCTTCGTCGGTGTCGAGGAGATCCTCGCCGTGCTCGAGCGCGTGACGGTGGAGGGCTGCCGCGCCGGCGGCGTCGAGCTCGCGTCGCCCTTCCCGCGCATCACCTACGCCGACGCCATGGACCGCTACGGCTGCGACAAGCCCGATACGCGCATCCAGCTCGAGCTCGTCGACCTGACGCAGGAGTTCCGGACGAGCGAGTTCAAGGCCTTCCGCGAGGTCGTCGAGTCGGGCGGGATCGTGAAGGCTTTGCCGATCGCCGACGCCGATGCCCTGACCCGCGGCGAGATCGATCGCCTCGAGAAGTTCGTGCGCAAGGAGCTCGGCGCGAAGGGCCTCGGCTGGATCCGCGTCGAGGCCGACGGCAGCTGGAAATCGCCGATCACGAAATTCCTCGGTGCGCCCGAGACCGCCGCGATCGAGAGCCGCTGCCAGGTGAAGCCCGGGATGGTGATCCTCTTCCAGGCCGACGTGAAGGACAAGGCGAACGCCATCCTCTCGCGCCTGCGCGAGGATCTCGGCCGCAAGCTCGGCCGCGTCGACGGCCGCGCGTGGGATCCGCTGCTGGTCGTCGACTTCCCGCTCTTCGAGCGCGACGAGAAGGGCAAGCTGACCTACGTCCACCAGCCCTTCGTCGCCCCCGTCGAGGAAGACCTCCCGCTGCTCGACACCGCGCCGGAGCAGGTGCGCGGGACCCATTACGACGTCGTCCTCAACGGCACCGAGCTCGGCTCCGGCAGCCTCCGCAATCATCGCAGCGACGTGCAGCGCAAGATCCTCGGCCTGATGGGCTACGACGCCGAGCAGATGGAGCAGAGCTTCGGCTTCATGCTGAACGCCCTCGATACCGGCGCGCCGCCCCACGGCGGCTTCGCCTTCGGCTTCGACCGCTGGGTCATGAAGCTCGCCGGCGCCGAGAGCCTGCGCGACGTGATCCCGTTCCCGAAGAGCCAGCGCGGCCAGGACCTCCTGATGGAGGCCCCGTCGCCGGTCGATCCGGGACAGCTGGAAGAGCTCTCGCTGCGCGTTCGCCTCGCGCCCGCGAAGAGTTAGGGTCGGGCCGGGCGCGCCGCCCACGGACGCGGCGGTGCTCGAGCTGGGCGAAGGAAGATCGGCTCCCGCGCGCGAGGTGCGAGGGCCGGGCGAGCGACGCAGACGGAAACCGGGACGGACACACGGCCTGAGACGGAGAGAGGGAGGAGGGATTCGATGGCAAAGCCGAAGATTGCACTCATCGGCGGGGGGAACATCGGCGGCGTGCTCGCGGAGCAGGCGGCCTATCGCGAGCTCGGAGACGTCGTGATCTTCGACGTCGTCGAAGGCCTGCCCCAGGGCAAGGCCCTCGACATGGCGGAAGGCGCGCCGCTGGTCGGCAGCGATGCGAAGATCAGTGGCTGCAACGACTACGCGGGCATCGCCGGCGCCGACGTCGTGATCATCACCGCGGGCCTCGCGCGCAAGCCGGGCATGAGCCGCGACGATCTGCTCAAGACGAACCTCTCGA
Organism: Myxococcota bacterium; assembly: GCA_041389425.1. GTDB lineage: Bacteria > Myxococcota_A > UBA9160 > UBA9160 > UBA4427 > UBA4427. The sequence continues at coordinate 152,086 of JAWKRX010000006.1, read as the reverse complement.
TCATGAAGCAGGTCGCCGAGGGCGTGAAGCAGCACGCGCCGAACGCCTTCGTGATCGTGATCTCGAACCCCCTCGACGCGATGGTCTACACCTTCAAGCAGGTCTCGGGCTTCCCGAAGAATCGCGTGATCGGCATGGCCGGCGTGCTCGATTCGACGCGCTTCCGCAGCTTCGTGGCCTGGGAGCTCGGCGTTTCGGTCAAGGACGTCACCGCACTGGTGCTCGGCGGTCACGGCGACACGATGGTGCCGCTGGTCCGCTACTGCACGGTCGCCGGCATCCCCGTCTCGAAGTTCCTCTCGAAGGAGAAGATCGACGCGATCGTCGAGCGCACGAAGCAGGCGGGCGGCGAAGTCGTGGCGCTGCTGAAGACGGGCTCGGCCTTCGTCTCGCCCGCGCTCTCCGCGATCGAGATGGCGGAGTCGTATCTGCGGGACAAGAAGCGCGTGCTCGCGTGCGCGTGCCTCTGCGAGGGCGAGTACGGCGTGAACGGACTCTACGTCGGCGTGCCCTGCGTGATCGGTGCCGGCGGTCTCGAGCGCATCATCGAGCTCGAGCTCGACGCGCAGGAGAAGAAGGAGTTCGACGCGTCGGTCGAGCACGTTCGCACGCTCATCTCGCAGATCCAGCTTTGATCCATCGCGAATGCGCCGGACGGCGCATTCGCTGGCCTTGAATCGAGAGTGCGGTCCGCACACGTGGCGTCGGCGGACGGCCGGGCACGGCTTTGGAGGCTCCAGAAATGAACGTTCATGAATACCAGGCGAAGGCGCTGTTCCGGGAGTTCGGCGTCGCCGTCCCGAACGGGCAGCTCGCGACGACTCCGGAAGAGGCGGAGCGCGCGGCGAAGGCGCTCGGCTCGGCGGTCGTCGTCGTCAAGGCGCAGGTCCACGCCGGCGGCCGCGGCAAGGCCGGCGGCGTCAAGGTCGTGAAGTCCGCCGCCGAGGCGAAGCAGGCCGCGAGCCAGATCCTGGGCATGACGCTGCACACGCCGCAGACGCCGCCCGAGGGCAAGCTCGTCCGCAAGGTCTACGTCGAGGCCGGTTCGAACATCCAGAAGGAGTACTACCTCGCGATCCTGTTCGACCGCGCGTCGGAGAAGTTCGCGGTCGTCGCGTCGACCGAGGGCGGCATGGAGATCGAGGTCGTCGCGGAGAGGTCGCCCGACAAGATCCTGACGACCCAGGTCGATCCGAACGTCGGGCTCCGGGAGTACCAGGCGCGCGATCTCGGCTTCCGCCTCGGCCTCGACGGCGAGCAGATCAAGAAGTTCGTGCCCTTCGTGATGGCACTCTACGCGCTCTATCAGGCGAAGGACTGCTCGCAGGTCGAGATCAATCCCCTCGTGCTGACGGCCGAGGGGGATTTTTTCGCCCTCGACGGCAAGCTCAACTTCGACGACAACGCGCTCTATCGCCATCCCGAGATCGCGGAGCTGCGCGATCCCGAGGAAGAGGATCCGCGCGAGCGCGCGGCGAAGGAGATCGATCTCGCCTACGTCGGCCTCGACGGCAACATCGGCTGCATGGTGAACGGCGCGGGCCTCGCGATGGCGACCCTCGACATGATCCACTACTGCGGCGGCAAGCCGGCCAACTTCCTCGACGCCGGCGGCGGTGCCGACAAGGAGAAGGTCAAGGAGGCGTTCAAGCTGATCCTGCGCGACGAGAACGTGAAGGCCATCCTCGTCAACATCTTCGGCGGGATCGTACGCTGCGATCTGATCGCCGAAGGCGTGGTCGCGGCGGCGGACGACCTGGGCGTCAAGGTCCCCCTCGTCGTTCGGCTGCAGGGCACGATGGCCACGGAAGGCCGCGAGATCCTCGCCCGATCGAACCTGAACATCACCCCCGCGGAGACGCTCAAGGAAGCCGGAGAGCTGGCCGTCGCCGCGGTGAAGGGAGCCTGATCCGATGGCCATCCTCTGCGACAAGAACACGAAGCTGCTGATCCAGGGCATGGGCAAGATGGGCACGTTCCACGCCGGTCTGTCTCGCGCCTATCACACGCAGGTCGTCGGCGGCATCCACCCGGGCAAGGGTGGGACCGTGATGGACGGCATTCCCGTCTTCAACACCGTGCGCGAAGCGGTCGCGGCGACCGGCGCGAACGCGTCGGTCATCTTCGTGCCGCCGCCGGGCGCGGCGGACGCGATCCTCGAGGCCGCCGAGAACGAGCTGGAGCTCGCGGTCTGCATCACGGAGGGCATCCCCGTGATCGACATGGCGCGAGCGAAGGCGGCGCTGCGCGGGAGCCGGACGCGCCTGCTCGGGCCGAACTGTCCCGGCGTCGTGACGCCCGGCCAGTGCCGCATCGGCATCATGCCGGCGCAGATCACGCGCCCCGGCCCCGTCGGCGTCGTGTCCCGCTCGGGCACGCTGACCTACGAAGCCGTCGACCAGCTCTCGCGCCTCGGGATCGGTCAGTCGACCTGTGTCGGCATCGGCGGCGATCCGGTCATCGGGACGAACTTCATCGACGCGCTGCGGCTCTTCCAGAACGATCCCGAGACGAAGGCCGTCGTCATGATCGGCGAGATCGGCGGCTCGGCGGAGGAAGAGGCGGCGGAGTTCGTGAAGGCCCACATGACGAAGCCGGTGGCGGCCTTCATCGCCGGCCAGAACGCCCCGCCCGGCAAGCGCATGGGCCATGCCGGCGCGATCATCGCCGGCGGCAAGGGCAAGGCCTCCGACAAGATCAAGGCACTCGAGAGCAACGGCGTCGCCGTTTCGCCTTCGCCGGCGACGATCGGCGAGACGCTGGCGAAGCACGCGGCGAAGGTGCTCGGCTAGGCGGGCGAGGCGGGGCGGCGGCCTGGCCGTTCCCCCCGTGGTCGCATCGGGCGTTCCCGTTCGAGTGAGACCCGGTCGAATCTTCGGCCGGGTCTCGTCGTATTCAGCCGCGAACTCAGTCGATCGCCCGCAGCCCGTCCAGGCGCCACTTCGCCCAGATCGCGAAGCCGATCTGCAGGCCGCCGAAGGCGGCGACGACGGCGGGGAGTCCCGTGAAATCGGCGACGAGGCCGCCGAGCTGCGCACCGAGCGGCAGCGCGAGCATGATGCCCATCAGCTGGAAGGAGGTGACGCGCCCGCGGAACTCGGGTGGCACGTACGTCTGCACGGTGGTCGTGACGGATACGTTGACCATGACGTGGGCGACGCCGGTGATGCCGAAGCCGAGCAGGCCGACGGCGAAGACGTCCGTCGCGGCGACGATCCAGAGACCGAGCCCGTAGACCATGAGGCCCGTCGTCACGAGCGTCGAGCGCCGGATCCGGTCGCCGAGGGTCACGGCCAGGATCGCCGTCAGGAACGACATCACGCCGACGGACGATACGAGCAGGCCGAGCCCGGCCTCGTCGACGCGGAAGACGTCCTTCGCGAGGCCCGCCGCGAGCGAGTAGATGCTCATGCCGAACATCGAGCAGAGCGTGCCGGTCAGCACGGCGAGCCGCAGGCGATGATCCCGCCAGGCGACCAGCGCGCCCTCGGCGATCTCGCCGAGCACGCTCGTCGCGACGCTGCGCTGGACTTCCCGCGTCCCGATCACCGCCAGCACGCAGAGCAGCGGTGCGAAGGCGAGGGCGTTGACGAGGAACGCCGTCGTCGCGCCCCAGCGATGCAGCACGAAGCCGGCCATCGCCGGGCCGATCGCGCGGGAGACGTTGAACTGGATCGCGTTGAGCCGATAGGCCGCGGAGATCTGCCGCGCGGGGACGATCTCGGCGACGAAGGACTGGTAGACCGAGGTCTGGGTCGAGGAGGCGAATCCCATCGCGATCGCCAATCCGATCAAGCGGCCGATGTCGAGGGCGCCGGCGCGACTCATGGCGAAGAGCACGAGGGCGAGCACGACCTGGATTCCGCCGGAGATCAGCAGCAGGGCGCGCTTCGAATAACGATCGGCGAACACACCACCGAGCGGCGAAGCGATCAGTGCCGGCAATCCCGACGCGACGGCCGACACGCCGAGCCACGACGTCGAGCTCGTCATCTCGTAGACGAGATACGGCACCGAGAGCGAGAGCATCCAGTTGCCGGATGCCGCGAGGGTGCCCGTCAGGAAGCAGGCGAGAAAGCGCCGCTCGCGAAAGGGCGTCAGGGGACCGACCGGGCCCGACGGGTCCCGCCCGTCCTCGGCGCGCGCGGATCCGGCGACCGGCTCCCGGTCGTCGACTGCTTCTGCCTCGCTGGTCGCCTCCGCGGGGGAGGTCGTCGCTCTTCGGGCTAGATCTGCCAGGTATCGCCCGAGTGGAGCAGGGCCTTCAGGCTGCCGCGCCCGCGCTGCGCGATGGCCGCGTCGACCTGGGCCTGGAGCATGTCCTCGTAGGTCGGCCGCTCGACCGAGCGGAAGACGCCGATCGGCACCGGGAACTCGGGGCGCTGCAGCGTCGCCAGCATTCCGGCGTAGGAGGACGAGTCGATCTTCTCGTCGTGGACGACCACGCCCTTCGCGATCGGATCGTCCCCGGCCGCGAGGTCGATGACGGACGGCGATCCGTTCGTGACCACGATGCCCTTGCGGCCCTCGGGCGTCCCGAAGACGAGCGGCTGGCCCTGCTCGAGGCTGAGCGTCGCCTGGGCGCGGGTCTTGCGGTCCTGCATCTCCTCCCAGACGCCGTCGTTGAAGACGGGGCAGTTCTGGAGGATCTCGATGAAGGCCGTGCCCTTGTGCTGGTGGGCGCGGGTCAGGACTTCCTGCATGTGCTTGGCGTCGACGTCGATGGTGCGGGCGACGAAGGTCGCGCCGCAGCCGAGGGCGAAGGCGATCGGGTCGATCGGGTGGTCGATCGAGCCCTGGGGCGTCGACTTGGTCTTGAGGCCGACCTGGGAGGTCGGCGAGTACTGGCCCTTCGTCAGGCCGTAGATGCGGTTGTTGAAGAGCATGATCTGCGTGTCGACGTTGCGGCGGATCGTGTGCATCAGATGGTTCCCGCCGATCGAGAGCCCATCGCCGTCGCCCGTCACGATCCAGACCGAGAGCTCGGGCCGCGAGGCCTTGATGCCCGTCGCGAAGGCCGGCGCGCGGCCGTGGATCGTGTGGAAGCCGTAGGTGTTCATGTAGTAGGGGAAGCGGCTGGAGCAGCCGATGCCCGAGACGAACACCACGTTCTCGCGCGGGACGCCGAGCTCGGGCATGACGCGCTGGACGTTCGCGAGGATCGAATAATCCCCGCATCCGGGACACCAGCGGACGTCCTGGTCGGAGGTGAAATCCTTGGCGGTGACTTTGACGGCGGGAGCGGCCATGGGCTTTTGATCCTCGATCGCGGGAAGGCTTGGGTTGGGACGGTTCAGGCGCCGTGGAGCTTTCGGATCGCTTCGACGAGCTCTCCGATCTTGAACGGCTGCCCGATGATCTTCGAGAACGACTGCACGTCGACCAGGTACTTCGCCCGCAGCAGGAGGGCGAGATGGCCGTCCGTGAGCTCCGGGAGGAGGACCTTGTCGAAGCTGCGCAGGACGTCGCCGAGGTTGCTCGGGAAGGGATGGAGATGGCGCAGATGGATCTGCGACACGCTCATGCCCTCGCCGCGGGCGGCCTCGACGGCGGCCGTGATGGAGCCCTTCGTGCCGCCCCAGCCGACCACGAGTAGCTTGCCCTTCGCCGGGCCGTCGACCTCGACCGGCGGAAGTTCGGCGGCGATGCCGTCGATCTTGGCCTTGCGCAGGGCGATCATCTTGCCGTGGTTGTCGGCGTCGTAGCTGACGTTGCCGGTGATGTCCTGCTTGGTCAGGCCGCCGATGCGGTGCTCGAGCCCGGGCGTGCCCGGGATCGCCCACGGACGGGCCAGGGTCTGCGGATCGCGGGCGTAGGGCTTGAACTCGCCGACCTCGATCGGCTGGGCGAAACGCACGGGATTGCGCTCGAGCGAATCGACGTCCGGGATCAGCCAGGGCTCCGAGCTGTTCGCGATGTAGCCGTCCGACAGCACGATCACCGGCGTCATGTACTTCACGGCCAGCTTGAAGGCTTCGAGCGTGGTGTAGAAGCAGTCGCCGGGGGTCGACGCGGCCAGGATCGGGATCGGGCTCTGCGAGTGCCGACCGAACATGCCGGCGAGCAGATCGCCCTGCTCGGTCTTCGTCGGCGAGCCCGTCGACGGTCCCGCGCGCTGCACGTTGATCGCGACGAGCGGAAGCTCGGTCATCACCGCGAGCCCGAGGGCCTCCTGCTTCAGGACGAAGCCGGGGCCGCTCGAGACGGTGACGGCGAGCTGGCCGGCGAAGGCCGCGCCGATCGTCGAGGAGACCGCCGCGATCTCGTCCTCGGCCTGGAACGTCTTCACGCCGAACTGCCGGTAGCGCGCGACCTCGTGGAGCACGTCGGAGGCCGGCGTGATCGGATACGCACCGAAGAAGACGTCGCGCTCCATCTGCACGCCGGCGGCGACGATGCCCCAGGCGAGCGCCTGGTTGCCCGTGATGTTGCGATAGGTGCCCGGCTGGATCTTGGCGGCCGGGACCGTGAACGAGGCGGGGAAGAGCTCCGTCGTCTCGCCGAAGGCATGGCCGGCGCGAATCGAGCGGATGTTGCCCTCGAGAATCGCGCCCTTGAACTTCGTCGCGAGCCAGCGCTCCGTCGACTCCATCGGGCGGCCGTAGAGCCAGCAGAGCACGCCGAGGGCGAAGAAGTTCTTGCAGCGATCGATCTCGCGGGACGTGAGATCGAGGCCCTTCAGCGCGTCGCGGTTGAGCGTCGTGAAGGGGATCTCGACGAGCTTGTAGCGCTCGCGCAGATCCGGAAGCGGATCGCTCGTGTAGCCGGCGCGCGTCAACGCCTTCTGATTGAAGGCATCGATGTTGATGATGATCATGCCGCCGGGGCGAACGTCGTTCGCGTTGCCCCGCAGTGCGGCGGGGTTGAACGCGATCAGCACGTCCGGCCGATCGGCGGGCGTGTGGATGTCCTGGCTCGAGAAGTGGATCTGGAAGCCGGACACGCCCGCCATCGTGCCGGCAGGGGCGCGGATCTCGGCGGGGAAATCGGGAAACGTCGAGAGATCGTTCCCGAATAGCGCGGTCTCGTCCGTGAATTTCGAGCCCGTGATCTGCATGCCGTCGCCGGAATCTCCGGCGAATCGGATGGCGACGCTCGTCAGTTGTTCGATCGGTTTGCCGTGCTGGGATTGGCTGGTGGTCACGCTGGCCCGTCTCTCATGTCGCGCAGGTTGGCGATCGACGCGCCTCTCGGAGAGGGGGTCGCGTCGCTTGGATGTTGTTTCCAGGAAATGTCGAAATTTGAACTCAGGAGGAACTCAGGAAGAACACAGGAAGGACTCAGGAAAGAATCTCTCGATCCGCTCGGTCCGTGAAGCGCGAAGGATTCCTCGCGAGTTCGGAGGCCAGACTGCCCGGCCGAGCATTTGCCGCCGGGATTGTATCGGCTCGCCAAGCGGGCGAAAGGTCCCACCGGTCCGACGCAAGGGCCCCTCGCGTCGAAAGAAAAGCTCGGCCCGGCTGGGACTTCAGGCCCCGTCTGCCGCCGGGCGAAGCTCAAGATTCCGGCGGCAGGGCCGATGCAACCGCCATGTTCCGACGACTGTCCGAGCCGCTGCCCCTCTCCGAGGCGAGCCTTCTGATGCTGCGCCCGGCGATGAATGCGCCCGTGCTCAACGTCGGATTCCTGCCGGTGGGGCCGGCGCGGGCGGCGGTGGTGGCCTTCGCGGAAGAGTACGGCGGGATTGGAATCGCGCTCGGCATCCGTTCGAACGAATCCGGCCAGGTCGTCGTGATCCGGAATCAGGAGTCGATCGACTTCGACGTCACCCTGGTCGACGCGCTCGAGCCGCTGCTCGCCGAAGCCGAGCGGATGGGCTTCCTGTTCGACGAAGACATGCTGGGGGCGCGGCCGGGGCAGCGCGGCCGGTCGGAGGCGATGGTGCACTGGGCCGTCCTCATGGGCGGAATGGAGAGCCTGCTCCCGACACGAGAGCTCGAGCAGAGGCCGCGCGAGGAGGCCGAAGCGGCCGAATCCGCCGGGCCGCTCTCGCCGAGCCTGGCCGTCGCGGAGTCGCAGTACCCTGAGCTGATTCTCGACGATGTCGCACCCCTCGAGCTCGCAGAGGGGGCTCAGCCGAGCCCGTCGATCGAAGCGACCTTCGAAGACGATTTCACCGCGGCCTCCCCGCCCGCCTTCGGCGCCGACTTCGATGATTCGGATCTCGACGAGGATCTCGACGACTCCCTCGAGGACGTTCTCGACGAGGTGCTCGACGAGGCCCTCGCCGGCGGACTCGGCGACGATCTGGGGGCCGAGCTCGGGGCGGGTCTCGGCCGGGGAACCGACTTCACCGATCCCGATCCGGATCTCGCCGAAGACCCCCTGCTCTCGGAGCTCGACCTGACCGAGCCGACGGCGCCGATTGCCGCAGCCCGGCCCGCCCCGCCGCAGACCCCGCCTCCGCGCGCCCCGGTGGTCCGCCCGGCGCCCGTTCCGGCGCGGGCCCGGCCCGCCCGGCCGCAGAATCCGCCGAGTCCGCCGCCGGTGGCGGCGCCTGCGATCGTCCCGCCGGCCGCACCGGTCCCTTCCGCGAACATCGCGCCGGCCGCGCCGGCTCCGCCAGCCCCGCCCCCGGTCGTCTTGTCGAAGTTCAGGAATGCCGGTGCGCGTCCGCCCGCCGGATCGGCGGCCCGCAGCTCGGAGGTCGGGGCGGATCGCTCCGCGGAGCTCGCGCGGATTCCGATCGTGCGGGTCCGGCGCGAGGTCGAGAAGAAGGTGCCCCTGCTGGTGCGCCTGTTGTCGAGCTTCTGACGGGGCGCCTCGCCGGCCCGTCCGATGGAGGAATGCAGAAATGGAATCGAGATCGATCGCGAGTGGATGGCGCGGGCTCCGGATCCTCCGTGGCCTCGCCCTGATCGGGCTGCTGGTCGGCGTCGCCGGCTGCGCTTCGAGCCCGCCGGCAGGCGAGGGGGGTGTCAGCGTCAGCCGGGCGCGCGCCCAGCGCGATCTCGGCATCGACTATCTGTCGACCTTCAAGACGGCGATGGCGATTCGCGAGCTGCGGGCGTCGCTCGAGGGGGATCCCTCGGATCCCGTGACCCATCTCTGGCTCGGCGAGGCCTATCGCCGCAAGGGGCAGACCGAGGACGCCCGGCAGGCCTTCGAGTCCGCCGCCCGGATCGCGGCGCAGCGCAAGGACATCCAGACCGAGCAGGATGCCCGGCTGAATCTCTCGGCCCTGCTCTCCCAGATGGGGCGTCATGCCGAGGCGATCACCCACTGCGAGGTCCTCGCCGTCGATCCGACCTTCCCGAGCCCCTGGCGACCGCTCACCAATTGCGGCTGGGCGCTGATGCAGCTCGGCCGGTACGACGAGGCGCGCGCCCGCCTCGGCCAGGCGCTGGAATACTTCCCGCGCTACGGCCCCGCGCTGCTCGATCTCGGCATCCTGGAGACGAAGCAGGGGCACAGCCTCGCCGCGATCACCGCCTTCGAGAAGGCGATCGCGAGCGGTCATGTCTCGGGTGCAGCCCGCACCGAAGCGAACTTCCGATTGGGCGAGATCTACGTCTCGCTCGGAGATCGGGACAAGGCGGTCGCCCATTTCCGGGCGGCGGTCGAGACCGGCCCGATGCTCGAGTGGGGCTCCCAGTCCCAGGCCTATCTCGATCTGCTGCGCTGAAGCGGCCACGACGCGAACGCGGGGAGGCGACGCCGCAGGGGCCCCGCCCCCGCCGCCTGCTCGCTGCGCTGCTACGCTCGGCGCCGCGGGGTGGGCATGAGCGAGCAGAAAGTCATGCTGCGAGCACGCGGCGCGGACGCGCAGGCGTCGTCCGACCCGGCGAGCCTCGCTGCGACGCCGATCGGTGAATACCTGAAGCGCCAGCGCATGCTGCGCGGCATGAGCGTCGAAGAGCTCGCCGCGGAGACGCGCATCCCGCTGCGCTCCCTCGAGCGGCTGGAGGCGGGCTACTTCGACGGCGTCTCCGACGGCTTCGTGCGCGGCTTCGTCCGCACCGTCGCTCAGGCGCTCGGCCTCGATGCCGACGCCACCGTCGCGCGCATGCTCGACGAGCCGGCCGCGAGCCCGTGGGATCGCAGCACCGCGGGCCTCTGGCGAAAGCAGGCCCTCGCCGTCGTGGCGCTCGTCGCGGTCACGCTGTTCTCGCTCTGGATCCTGCGTGCCGGCTGGAATCTCCTGGTCGGCGGCGGTGCCTCGGGCAGCCGCGAGGTCGTCGTCTGGCGCGATCCGGTCCACAGCCTCGCGCGCGAGCACGCGGAGGAGCAGCGCGCGCGGCGCGCCGCCGAGGCGGCTGCGGAGGCGGAAGAGGCCGATTTCGGTGCCCACCCGTGAAGGCGACGGATGGCATCGATCAGCTGTGAGGCCATCCTGCTCCGCGCCGTCGAATTCGGCGAATCCGATCTCGTCGTCCATCTGCTGACGTCCGAGCTCGGGCGCTTCACTGCGATCGCCAAGGGCGCGCGCCGGAGCCGCCGCCGCTTTCCCGGGACCCTCGACCTGTTCAACCACCTCGCGATCGAAGGCCGCACCCGCCCGCGCGGCGGCATGGGCTTCCTCGAGCGCGCGCGTCTCGTCGACGCGCATCTCGGTCTCCGGCGGGATCCCGCATGTTATGCGCTCGCGAGCTTCCTCACCGAGCTGCTCGACCGCCTGTCGCCGGAGTCCCTGGAGCGCGAAGAGGCGGAGCGTCTGTTCGAGCTCGCGAGCGAGAGCCTCTCGCTGCTCGAGGGCGTCCGGCCGACGCCGGGGCTGCGCGTCCTGCTCGAGCTGCACGTGCTCGAGGCGCTCGGCCTGCGGCCCGAGCTCGGCCGCTGCGTGCGCTGCGGGAAGGCGCCGGCCGATTCGATCTCGCCGGATCACGTCGTGCAGTTCCACGTCCCGGACGGCGGCATCGTCTGCACCGCCTGCGCCCGCGGACAGGACGGCCTCGTCTCGGTCGCGCTCGGGACCCTGCGCGCCTTGTCGGCCGGGCTCGCGCTCCCGCTCGCGCGACTCGCCGAGCACCCGCTCGGCCCGCGCGGCGTCGCCGAAGCAGCGCGCCTGGTGTTCCGATTCCAACGCTTCCACGTCGGCGTCGAGCTGCGCAGCGAGCGCTTTCTCGATCAGATCCTGCCGATCCCGGGGCCCGGAACGGGTTGACCCTCCCGTCCCGGATGGGGGATACTCCGCGGCCCCCGCTCCCCCGCGGATGATCCGCCGGGTCGCCGCGGGGCAGGTCGGCCCGAGGGCTCGCCTGGACTCCTGCTCGGATCAGCGAGCAACCATCCGGAGAGACCCCGACCAGCGTCTCTCTCCAGGGCTTCCAGACACATGTCCGAACAAGGCACCGAACGCCCGGCTCGCGACGGGGACGATCGAGAGCGACATCCCCTCGCCATGGAGACGCTCGTCTCCCTGTGCGCGTCGCGCGGCTTCATCTTTCCGGCCAGCGAGATCTACGGCGGCATCGCCGGATTCTGGGACTACGGCCCCCTCGGCGTCGAGCTCAAGAACAATCTGAAGGCGCTGTGGTGGCGCCGGATGGTGCGCGAGCGGGACGACGTCGTCGGCATCGACAGCGCCATCATCTGCCATCCGCGGACCTGGGAAGCGAGCGGCCACGTCGAGCATTTCAGCGATCCGATGGTCGACTGCCGGACGTGCAAGCGCCGCTTCCGGGCCGATCAGATCGAGGGCGAACGCTGTCCCGAGGCACCGGCCAAGCGCGCGGTGCGGGACTGCGACCTCACCTCCGCCCGCGACTTCAACCTGATGCTGCGAACGGACATCGGCGCGTCCGTCGAGGAGGCGACGACCGCCTACCTGCGGCCGGAGACCTGCCAGCCGATCTTCTCGGGCTTCAAGCGCGTGCGCGAAGCGGCCCGGCAGAAGGTGCCCTTCGGCATCGCCCAGATCGGCAAGGCCTTCCGCAACGAGATCACTCCGCGCAACTTCACCTTCCGTTCCCGCGAGTTCGAGCAGGCCGAGATGGAGTTCTTCTGCCATCCGAGCCAGCGCGAGGACTGGTTCGCCCACTGGCGCGACTTCCGCTTCCAGTTCCACCGCGACATCGGCTTCGACGCGAGCCTGCTGCGTCTGCGCCCGCATGCGAACGACGAGCTCGCCCACTACGCCCGCGCGGCCGTCGACATCGAGTTCCTGTTCCCCTTCGGCTGGCAGGAGATCGAGGGCATCCACGATCGCGGCGACTGGGATCTCACGCGGCATACCCAGTACGCGGGCAAGGAGCTCGCGATCACGGACGAAGAGACGAAGGAGCGCTACACGCCGATGGTGATCGAGACTTCCGTCGGCGTCGATCGCACGGCGCTCGCGCTGCTGGTCGCGGCGCATCGCGAGGAGACGCTGGCCGACGGCGAGACGCGCACGGTCATGAAGTTCCATCCCGCGATCGCGCCGATCAAGGTCGCCGTGCTGCCGCTCTCGAAGAAGCTCGCGGAGCCGGCGCAGGCGATCCAGAAGACGCTGAGGCGTCATTTCAACACCTTCTACGACGATGCGGGCAACATCGGGCGCCGCTACCGGCGACAGGACGAGGTCGGGACGCCGTTCTGTGTCACCTACGACTTCGATTCCGAGACCGATCATTGCGTCACCGTTCGGGAGAGGGATTCGATGAGCCAGACGCGCATTCCGGCGGAAGGCGTGCTCGCCTGGCTGCGCGACCGGCTGGAGGAGGGGTTTTGAGCGCTCGGAAGAAGACCACGGCGAAGAAGGCTTCGAAGTCCGCGTCCGCACGGGGCGGCAAGGGCAAGCGGGCGGCCGCGCGCAGCACGGCGGGCGGGAAGAGCGCAGGGAAGGGGTCTGCCGGGAAGAGAGGCAAGGCGTCTTCCGCCGATACGGGCCGGAGCCCGGGCCGGAGCGCCGCGGGCGTCCGCGGCGGCCGCCGCGCGTCGGGCGCGACGCAGCGCAAGGTCTTCTATTTCGGCGGCGGTCGCGCCGACGGCGACGCCTCGATGAAGGAGATCCTGGGCGGCAAGGGCGCGAATCTCGCGGAGATGACCTCGCTCGGGATTCCGGTCCCGCCCGGCTTCACGATTTCGACCGCGGTCTGCCTCGAGTTCAACGAGCGCGGCAAGAAGCTGCCGGCCGAGGTGCGTGCGGACGTGTTGACGGCGCTGGCGAACGTCGAGCAGGAGATGAACCTGCGCTTCGGCGACCCGGAGCGGCCGCTGCTCGTTTCGGTGCGCTCGGGCGCGCGCGCGTCCATGCCCGGCATGATGGATACGGTCCTGAACCTCGGGCTCAACGGCGACACGGTGCGCGGGCTCGCGGCGATGGCGGGCGAGCGCTTCGCCTACGACAGCTACCGGCGCTTCATCCAGATGTACGGCGACGTCGTCCTCGGCGTGCCGCACGACCGCTTCGAGCATCGGCTCGACGCGGCCAAGCGCGAGCGCGACGTCGCGGACGACGTGGATCTCACGGCCGACGATCTCCGGCGCGTCGTCGCCGACTATCTCGAGATCGTGCGGGAGACGACGGGCACGCCGTTCCCGCAGGATCCGCAGGCGCAGCTCTGGGGCGCGATCGGCGCCGTATTCTCGTCCTGGGAGAACCAGCGCGCGATCGCCTATCGCCGCCTGAACGACATCCCGGACCACTGGGGCACCGCCGTCAACGTCCAGTCCATGGTCTTCGGGAACATGGGCGACGACTGCGCCACGGGCGTCGCCTTCACGCGCAATCCCTCGACCGGCGAGAAGTTCTTCTACGGCGAGTACCTGAAGAATGCCCAGGGCGAGGACGTCGTCGCCGGCATCCGGACGCCTCAGCCGATCAACGAGGCCTCGCGGGCCGAGGACACGAAGGATCTCCCGACCCTCGAGCGCGAGATGCCGAAGGCCTATCGCGATCTCGTCGCGATCTACAAGCGGCTCGAGCGCCACTACCGCGACATGCAGGACATCGAGTTCACGATCCAGTCCGGCAAGCTCTGGATGCTGCAGACCCGCAACGGCAAGCGGACGGCGGGCGCCGCCGTGCGGATCGCCGTCGACATGGCGCGCGAGAAGCTGATCACGAAGGAAGAGGCGATCCTGCGCGTCGACGCGAACGCCCTCGACCAGCTGCTGCATCCGACGATCGACAAGAGCCAGGCGCCGCCGGTGATCGCCCGCGGCCTGCCGGCTTCGCCGGGCGCCGCGGTGGGCGAGGTCGTCTTCTCCGCCGAACACGCGGAGGCCCGGGCCAAGGGCGGGGCGAAGGTGATCCTCGTGCGCACGGAGACCTCGCCCGAGGACATCGTCGGCATGCACGCGTCCCAGGGCATCCTGACCGCGAAGGGCGGCATGACCTCGCATGCGGCGGTCGTCGCGCGCGGCATGGGCAAGAGCTGCGTCGCGGGCTGCGGCGCCCTCGTCATCAACTACGCGCAGGCGACGATGCGGATCGGCGAGCACGTCGTGCGCGAGGGCGACTGGCTGACGATCGACGGCTCGACGGGGGAGGTCATGCTCGGCCGCGCCCCGACGGTCGTGCCCGAGCTCGGCGGGGCGTTCTCGGAGCTGATGCAGTGGACCGACAAGGTTCGCAAGCTGCGCGTCCGGACGAACGCCGATACGCCGCAGGACGCGGAGGTCGCGCGCCGGTTCGGCGCCGAGGGCATCGGTCTGTGCCGGACGGAGCACATGTTCTTCGAGCCGGGCCGTATCCTCGCCGTACGCGAGATGATCCTCGCGTCGGATACGCCGGCACGCGAGGTCGCGCTCGCGAAGCTGCGGCCGATGCAGCGAGGCGACTTCGAGGGGATCTTCCGCGCGATGGACGGGCTGCCCGTCACGGTGCGGCTGCTCGATCCGCCGCTCCACGAATTCCTCCCGCATACGGACGAGGACATCCAGGCGGTCGCCGCGGCCCTCGGACGCTCGGTCGGCGACGTCCGCCACAAGCTCGAGAGCCTGCACGAGTTCAACCCGATGCTGGGCCATCGCGGTTGTCGTCTCGGCATCACCTTCCCCGAGATCTACGCGATGCAGGTTCGCGCGATCACGGAAGCGGCCTGCCGCGTCGCGGAGGATGGCGTCAAGGTCAAGCCCGAGATCATGATCCCGCTCGTGGCGCACGCCCGGGAGCTCGAACGCCTGCGGGCGCTCGCCGAGAAGGTCGTCGCCGAGGTGCGCGCCGAGTTCCCGGGGACCCGCGTGCGTCCCACCATCGGCACGATGATCGAGGTGCCGCGCGCCGCGCTCACCGCCGACGAGATCGCGCACCACGCCGACTTCTTCTCGTTCGGCACCAACGATCTGACGCAGATGGGCTATGCGCTCTCGCGCGACGACGCGGGCAACTTCCTGCCGGCCTACGTCGACGGCGGGCTGATCCCGGCCGATCCCTTCGTCTCGATCGACGAAGAGGGGATCGGGCAGCTCGTGCGGCTCGGCGTCGAGCTCGGGCGCAAGACGCGCGCGGACCTCAAGGTCGGCGTCTGCGGAGAGCACGGAGGCGATCCGGCCAGCGTCCGCTTCTTCGCGAAGGTCGGGCTCGACTACGTCTCGTGCTCGCCGTATCGCGTTCCGCTCGCCCGGCTCGCGGCCGCCCAGGCGGCGGTCGTGCTCGGCAGCGCGCCGCGGTGAAGGGCGCTTCCGGCACGCCCCGATCGCGCTCGGGCCGTCCCGGACGGCCCGGGCGACCGCGCGGCGGGTGGGGACGCGCCTGGGTCGCAGCTCTGGTCGTACTCGCGCTCGCGGGCTGTGCGACCGGAGGGGCAGGCTCCTGGGGAGAAGGCGTCCCGCGCGACGAGATCGACCTCGCTCTGGCGGGGCTGCCGGCCGAGGCGCAGCGGGCGTTCCTTCCGCTCTCCGAGGTCTTCTACGCCCGCATCGCGAGCCGGCGCTTCAACTCGCGGGCGACCTTCGACGATCCCAGCGTGCGGCAGTTCTTTCCGTCGGTCGCGGCCTATTCCGACTACTATGCTTCGCTCGTCGACGTCCTCGACCGCGGCAACATCCGCAACAACGAGCCGAAGCGGATCGAGCTGCTGGGGCTCTCTTCCACGGCAAACGGCGTGCTCGAGGTATCGCTGCGTTTCGTGGGGCGCAACGATCTCCCGCTGCGCTGGTGGAATGCGAGCGTATTGCGGACGGACGAGTGGCAATGGCGGGCAGGACGATGGTGGGTCGTGCCCGGAAAGGTCTGAGCGGATCCGGGCCGAGCGCCTCCTTACCGGGGCGATCCCGGGTTCGGTCCTCGAGGCCCGGCTCAATACGGTGGGCGGACGTGGGGAAAATCCGTCCGGGAATGGGAAAAACTATTCCATTGATTCCCCGACGGAACGTTGCGGTCCGGCTTCCGTGAGTTGGCTCACATTGCAACGAATCCAAGGACTTGCAGGGAAGTTTGCCGGTCTGGAGGCACTGGCACAGCGCTTGCTCTCTCTTTCGCCAGCCCGGGTGGCCGGGAATGACTTTCGAACAGCCAAGAGCTCGACGAGTTCGAGCGGGTCGATTCGGCAGGACGGCAGCGCAGGGTGGGATTCAGGGCCCCACCCGTTCACGCGAGGCCGCCCCAGGGAAGCCGGATCCGTCGTATCCGATCCATCGGATGCGTCCGCCCGCGCGCAACTTCGGCGAAGCTCGAATCGAGGAACGCGCCGTGGTGATGCAGCAGGACGACTTTTTCGAGACCCCCCTTTGCGAGGCGAGCGAGGAACGATCGGGTGACCCGTCGGACGCGGAAGTGCCGGCGGCGAGCGCTCGGGTCCCCGCCGCCGTCCCGTCTCGGGCCGTGGCGAAGCCGGCGCGCAGCCGGGATTCCGAGGAGGCGCTTCTCTGGGTCTCGGACCAGGAGCTCGTCGAGCAGATCCTCGCCGGCAGCCGGGAGCATTTCGACCTGCTCTACGAGACCTATTTCCCGCGCGTGTACCGCTTCGCGCTGAAGCGGCTCTCCGATCCGGGCGAGGCCGAGGACGTTGCCCAGGAGGTCTTCATGACCCTCATGACGGCGCTCGCCTCGTTCAAGGGGGAGTCGACGCTGCTCGTCTGGATCTTCGGGGTGACCCGCAACAAGGTGAATCGTCGCTTTCGGCGGCCGCGGCCCCGGCTCGAGCCGCTCGAGGAGGGCGGGGCCCTCGACATCGCCGCGGGTGCGCCGCTGGCCGACGAGGCCGTCGATGCGCGTCGGATGCTGGGCCGCTGCGAATCGGTCATCGAGCACGAGCTGACGCCGCTGCAGCGCCGGATCTTCCACCTGAAGCATCTGCGCCGGCAGCCCATCCGGGCCATCGCCGAGGCCCTCGGCAAGAGTGAAGACGCCGTCAAGGCGAATCTGTACCGGATGCGACGGGCGATCTCCGAAGGCACGCCGGGCCTCGAGGGCATGCTCCGGAACTAGTCCCGCCCGAGCGGTCCGCTCCGGGATTCGTCCAGCGGCACGGCGGGTTGGCAGGGGAGTTGCGGCTCGAGGGAGGTCTTTGCCCCGCTTTGACACCCGTGCGCTCGTGGCGTATTCGTGCAGGCCGAGGGGGGCCTCGCGACGACCAATCTGGCCGGGCAAAGCGCGCACGCGATCGGGGCCCCGCCGTCGGCCCCGGGGTCGCGTGCTCGCCAGAGGCTGGAGACCCGCGAGCGGATCTTCGAGGTCGCGATCCAGGAGTTCCGAGCGGTGGGGGTCGCGGCGGCCCAGGTCGATCGGATCGCCCGCTCGGCGGGTGTCGCCCGCGGAACCTTCTATTTCCACTTCCCGACCAAGGACGACGTCCTGCTCGAGCTCGCCGCTCGCGTGAGCGCCCGGATCGCTCGCCGGATCGAAGCGGTCGGGGAATCGGCCCCCTCGCTGCGCGAGCTGCTCGGCCGGGTGACCGAGGCGATCACGGACGAGCACGATCGCGTCGGCGAGATCGGTCTGCTCGCCGAGATGCTCTCCCTCCACGTCCGCCGTCCCCACGATCTCGCGGATCCGACCGGCAACATTCCGAATCTCGTCGATGCCCTGGCCCGGCAGCTCACGGCCGCGAAGCAGCGCGGACAGTTCTGCTCGACGCTTCCGGTGGACCAGCTCGCGGTCGTCTTCGCCACGAGCCTGTTCGGGATCTGCGCGCGGCTCCCCACTGGCGATGCCCTCCGGCGCAGCAGCTCAGCCTGGGTCGACCTCGTCGTCCGCGGCCTGGAATCCCATTCGAATCCGGTCGAGGGCGAGATGGGCCGCTGATGGCCCGGGGGCGTGCATGAAAATCAATTCCCCCGTCGAGTTTCTGACACATGCGGCCCCGAGACTCCACTCTCCTGGGAATCGGCGGCGACCGATGGGTCGACCGGCGGGGCGAGCCAGGACGAGTCGCCTCGCGACGGGATGGGGCGTGCTTTCGCGATGACGATCAAGGATCTGGGAGCGGGGAGCGCAGGCGGGGATTCGATCGGAATCCTCACCGACCCCTTCGCGGATACGGAGCTGGCGGTGGATCGCGACGCGGAGGAGGAAGTCGACGAGCTCGAGATCCTCGAGTTCCTGGCGGCCGATCTCGATCCGGTGCCGGCCGATCCCGCTTTTCGCGAGCGGCTCGCCGATACGCTCTGGGAGATGGTCCGCGACGGTCGGATGGCTCGGTCCCGGAACCACTGACGGGACGCGGGAGTGGCCCGTTTGCGGAATCCGATCCGCCTGAAGAACCTCAGGCCGCGCTTTCTCCCCTACATCCTCGCCGGCTTCGCGCTCCTGGTCTGGCGGGAGCCGCCGCTGCTCGGATTCGTGCTGGGGATTCCGCCGATCGCGCTCGGTGCGGCGCTGCGAAGCTGGGGCGCCGGCCATCTGGTCAAGAACGATGCGCTGACGACCAGCGGCCCCTATGCCCATCTCCGTCATCCGCTCTATCTCGGGACCCTGCTCGTGGCGACGGGCTTCGCGTTGCTGCTCGGAGGCGCATGGAGCGCGATCGTCCTCGCGGTCGTCTGGCCGTGGTTCGCGCTCCACTACTTCCCGCGCAAGGATCGCATCGAGAGTGCGCGCCTCGCGGCTCTTCATGGTCCCGCGTTCGAGCGCTACCACGCCGCGGTGCCCGCGCTCTGGCCCCGCTGGACGGCCTGGCGCAATCCCGTCCGCGAAGAGGGCGGCGCGCCGAACGCAGGCGCCGCGCGCTGGCGGCTCGACCGCTATTCGGACAACAACGAGCTGGGAACCCTGATCGCGATCGTCGCTGCGCTGCTGCTCTTCGGCCTGCGTTCTGTTTGGAGCGGGCCTTGAGCGCGGCCGCCTTGCCGCCGGCGGGGCTCACGCGCGAGCGCCTCGCGCAGCACCACCGCGAGGTCCTGTCGCGCGGCGGTGCGCGCAATGCGGACGTGCTTCTCGTGGAATCCGGTGGCGAGCGCTTCGTCGTCAAGGATTTCGGCGCGCGTGGCGCGTTCGTCCGCGGCTGGCTCGGGCCGTGGCTGCTGCGGCGGGAGGTCCGCGCCTATCGACGCCTCGCCGGCATGGAGGCGGTGCCGCGCTTTCTCGGCTGGCTCGATCCGATGGCGATCGTGCTGGAATACCGGCCGGGCGAGCTGCTCTCCCGGCGCCTCGCGGGCCGGGTCCCGCCGGGCTTCGTCGACGAGCTCGCGGCGACGATCGACGAGATGCATCGCCGTGGCGTAGTCCACCTCGACCTGCGCCATCGCAGCAATCTGCTCGCGGGTGCCGACGGCCATCCGGTCCTGATCGATTTCGCGTCGGCGCTCGTCTTCGACGTCTCGAAGCGCTCCGGTCGCGGGGTCGTCGAGCGGCTGGCGGCCTTCGATCGGCGCGCGCTCGAGAAATGGCGGGTGCGCCTGACCTGAGCCCCGCTCAGCCGGCGGTTTCGGGGAGCTCTGCCGGCTCGCGGGCGGAGAGGCGGCCGATGTAGTGGCGGAAGCATTCGAGCGTCAGCCGGGCGTCTTCGAGGGCCCGATGCGCGACGCCGCCTTCGCCGAGGAGCCCCGCCGTCGTCGCCGCCTGGCGAAGGGAGATCGAGCGCGCCGGCTCGCCCGCGACGAGCGACCACGCGTAGTAGAGCGTCGCGAGATCGATCACGTGATAGTCGAAGGGATAGGCGATGCCGCATTTGCGGAAGGCGCGCTCGAGGAAGAGCACGTCCATCCGGACGTTCTGGCCTGCCGGGACGACCTTCCGATCCCGCGGCAGCAGGGCGACGATCTCTTCGAGCACCTGCCGCAGGCCGGGGGCTTCGGCCCAGAGTGCCGGGTCGTAGCCGAAGATCGCGGCCGACTCGGGCGTGATCCGCTCGGGCCGCGCCCGGACGCGCCACTGCCCCGAGGCGAGCTCCTTGAGGCGCGCATCGGTCACGATCACGCCGACCTCGGTCAGATCGTGGAGATCCACGTCGAGGCCCCCGAACTCACAATCGAGGAAGGCGAAGACGAGCTCGCTGCTCATTCGGGGCTCGGCCCTCGCGAATGGCGAGCCGCCTCGGGCGGAAGCTGCGCGAATGCGAGGCGGGCGGTGTTCATGGTGCTCCCAACGGGACTCGAACCCGTGTTTCAGCCTTGAGAGGGCCGCGTCCTAGGCCACTAGACGATGGGAGCGCACCGCGAAGGCGCGCGAGACTAGCCGCGCCGCTTGGAGGCTGTCAACCCGAGGGGTCGATTCCCGTGAAGCGACGCCGGAAGCCTCGGCCCCGGTGCGAATCCGGGGCGGGGGGTGCCCTGTTTCGTCGCTCGGGAACGCTTTTCGCTGCCTCGTGGCCGGCGTCACGCCGTGAATCGTCCCCGGTCGGGCCGACCGGACCCGACGAACCCGGAGCAATGCCTCAAGGGTGCGAAATCTCTTGCCGATGGGCATCGCATTGTGTGTCGGCTGGCACGCGGGTTGCTCTCGTCCCATCGGATGAACGCGCCCGATGGAGCGTGACCGGCCGATGGCCCCACAGGGAGAGAACCGATGTCGAAACTGATCGTGAAGCGAGAGCGGGGATTCACGCTGATCGAGCTGATGATCGTGGTCGCGATCCTGGGCGTCCTCGCAGCGACTGCGATCCCGTCCTTCCGCAACTATCAGCTCTCTTCGAAGCGGACCGAGGCCTACGCCAACCTTTCGGCGCTCGCGAAGACGCAGAAGGCCTACTTCGCCGAGTTCAATGCGTTCGTCGGAGTCGAATCGGAGCCCAACACGACGAGCGGCGATCCGCCGACGAGCACCAAGCGCCTGAACAGCAGGAACATCCTCGCGACGGGCTTCGAGGACGTCGGCTGGGCACCCGAAGGCGACGTCTACTACGACTACGACACGGCGACGCCCGCCGATCCGTGGAACGCGACGTGCACCTGCACCGAGTCCTGCTTCACGGCGACTGCCTACGGCGACCTCGACGGGGACGGCAGCGTGTCGGCGATGATCTACGTGCATCCGGATGCGCTCGGGAACGACTGCGAGTCCGGATACTTCAACTACTCCGCTCCGCTCGGTGGAGGCGGCCGCGTGTACGACGAAGTCGCCCGGGTCGTGGGACTCACGGACGACTACTAGCTCGCCCGGTCCTCGTTCCGGAGGACGCTCACGGCGTCGGTCGCCGGAATCCACCCGGTCGCCCGCGCCATTCGACAGCGTGAAAAGGGGCACGAATTGTCGGGACCGAAGTGGATGCAGCTCGCGCTGCTGATCGCCTCCGTGGGCTGCGTCGGCTGGGCCCATGCGCGACTGCCGATCGAGAGGCCGTCCGAAGAGGGCACGGGGTTCGTACCGGATCCGAAGCAGGTTCACGCCCTCGCATTCGGATTCGACGCGCTGCTGGCGGATTTCTACTGGCTCGAAGCCGTCCAGGTCGTCGGTCAGTCCGAGAGCGTCGATCAGGGCCGAGCGGAGCGTCTCGGCAAGCTCGTGGACGTCGTCACGACGCTGAATCCCGAGGTCGATCATCCCTACCGCTTCGCCGCGATCTGGCTGACCCACGACGAAGGTCAGGTGCGCGAATCGATCCGGCTGCTCGAGCGCGGCATCGCCCACCATCCCGACGACTGGCGGAATCATTTCTACGCCGGCTTCGCCCGCTTCTTCTATCTCGGCGAATACGAGCTGGCCGCCGAAGCGCTCGAACGCGCCGTGCGGCTCCCCGGCGCGCCGGCCTACCTGCCGAGGCTGGTGGCGCGGCTCAAGGCCCAGTCCCGGGACATCGAGGTCGCCGAGATCTTCCTGCGCGAGATGCTGCGCAACACCCGGGATCCCGACGACCGGGCCCAGATCCAGATCGCGCTCGACGAGATCGAGATCGAGTACAAGGCGCGGCATCTCGAGACGGCGCGAAGCGCCTATCGAAAGCTCTCGGGCCACGACATCACGTCCGTCGAAGATCTCGTCCGTCCGCCCCACCGCATGCTCGAGAAGTTGCCGAACCCGGAGCCGGACGCGATTCCGGCGGCGCTCGCGCGCGGCTCGGTCTGGAAGATCGATCCGAAGACGGATCGCATCGTGTCGAGCTATCTGGGCCGGCGCTACGAGGTGCATTATTCGAGGTTCGATCGGGAGCGGCTCGAGACCTGGAAGCAGGCCCGCGGCGTCGAGCAGGGGCCGGGAGGAGAGCAGTGAGCGGGGAAGGGCGTGAGGTCGTCCGCGCGGAGAATCTCGTCAAGGATTTTCGCGTGGGCTTCGGCATCCGGAAGCGGCGGGTCCTGTCGGACGTGAGCTTCGCCGCGCACGAAGGGGAGATCTTCGGCTTCGTCGGTCCGAACGGGGCCGGCAAGACGACCACGCTGAAGGTCCTGATGGGCCTCGTGCGGCCGACCTCGGGGAGTGCCTCGATCCTCGGCCGCAACGTCGCCGAGTCCGAGTTCCGCGATCAGATCGGCTTCCTGCCGGAGAACCCCTATTTCTATCCGTTCCTCACGGCGCGCGAGATCCTCGATTTCTACGCGCGGCTGTCCGGCGTCGAGGCGCGCGGCCGGGCCGCCCGTGTCGAGGAGCTGCTGGCGCTCGTCCATCTCGAAAGCGCCGCCGACGCCCGGCTGAAGACGTATTCGAAGGGCATGCTGCAGCGCGTGGGCGTCGCCCAGGCCCTGATCCACGATCCCTCGGTCGTGTTCCTCGACGAGCCGATGAGCGGTCTCGATCCGATCGGCCGGCGCGAGGTGCGCGAGGTCATCCTCGCGCTGCGCGCGGCGGGCAAGACGGTCTTCATGAACACGCACATCCTCTCCGACGTCGAGATGATCTGCGACCGCGTGGCGATCATCGTGAAGGGCGCCATCCGACGGGAGGGCCGGATCGGCGACCTCGTCGGGAGCGGCACCCACGACACGCAGATCGTCGCGACCGGTCTGCCGGCGGCGACCGCCGGCGAGCTCGAGAGCCGCCACGGCGCGAAGCTCAGGGGGCAGGGCGACCGGATCGAGATCCAGCTGTCCGAAAAGGAGGTCGAACGGGCGCTCGCCACGGTGGTGCAATCCGGAGCGCGGGTCGTCTCGGTCGCCTCGCTCCGGCCCTCGCTCGAAGACGTCTTCATGGATGCCGTCCGATCGGCGGAGGAGGTCCGATGACGAAGTCGCTCGTCCGCATCCACGCGCTCGCCACGAACACCTTCCGCGAGGCGATCCGGAACAAGCTTCTCTACGCACTGCTCGGATTCTCGGTCGTGATGATCGCGGCCGGCGCGCTGATCTCGACGCTCTCCTACGTCGAGGTCGACGAGATCCTCCAGGACATGGGCATGGCCGCGATCCGCCTGTTCAGCGCGGGCATCGCGATCTTCGTCGGCGTCGGGCTGATCCACGACGAGGTCGAGCGCCGGACGATCTTCACGATCCTCTCCAAGCCGGTCACGCGCAGCGAGTTCCTGGTCGGGAAATGGGCCGGCCTGACCTTCACCGTCTGGCTCCAGCTCCTGCTGATGACGCTCGCCTTCGCCGTCGTCTCGTTGCTCGCCGGCGCGGACCTCACGCTTCGGCATGGCGTCGCGGTCGGTCTCCTCGGTCTCGAGCTGATGGTGCTCGTGGCGGTCGCGACGCTCTTTTCTTCGTTCACGACGCCGATGCTGGCCTCGTTCTACACCTTCGGCATCTGGCTGATCGGGCACCTCTCGCGGGATCTCTACCTGCTCGGTCAGCAGTCGGACAGCGATTCGGTGTCCCGGGTCGCGTCGGCGATCTATGCCGTGCTCCCGGATTTCGAGATCTTCAACAAGACGCTCGAAGCGGTGCACGGCCTGCCGATCCAGGGCCACGAGGTCGGCTTCGCGCTGCTGTACGCCGCGGGCTACGCGAGCGCGACCTTGATCCTGGCCTCCAGCATCTTCGCCCGCCGGGACCTCAAGTAGACCGGCTTCCGGTCGGACGTCCGCCGGGCGGGTCCGCCGGGTCCGGATCGCGTAGATTCTGGCTCCGCTCGCCGCGGACACGAGAGGGGAAGCGCTCGACATGTCGATCGAGATCGCAGCGGGTGCGCTCCTGCCGATGGCGCTCGTCCTCGGGCTCCTGATCGGCTCGTTCCTGAACGTCGTGATCCACCGTGTTCCGGAAGGGCTGTCGATCGTCTCGCCGGCATCGCATTGCCCCCGCTGCAGCACGCCGATCGCGCCCTGGGACAACATCCCGCTGGTTTCGTATGCGCTCCTGCGCGGGCGATGCCGGAGCTGCGG
This sequence comes from Myxococcota bacterium, assembly GCA_041389425.1. Taxonomy (GTDB): domain Bacteria; phylum Myxococcota_A; class UBA9160; order UBA9160; family UBA4427; genus UBA4427. The sequence goes on along the minus strand of JAWKRX010000006.1, from coordinate 127,589 downwards.
CGTCGCGATCTCGCTCCGCTATCCCGCGGTCGAGCTGGTGACGGGCCTGCTCTTCGCCGCGATCGCGATGCGCTACGGAGCGGGCGTCCTGACCCTCGTCCATTGGGCCTTCGCCTCGGCGCTCGTCGCGGCGGCGATGATCGATTACGACCATCAGATCATTCCCGACGGCATCTCGCTCGGCGGATTGGCCGTGGCACTCGTCGTCGTCCCCCTGGCGCTCTGGCATCAGGGCGTCGCCTATCGGGATGCGCTGGTCCGCAGCGCTTCGGGGGCGGTCATCGGCGCCGGCGTCCTCTGGGCCGTCGCGTTCCTGCACGCGCGCATCTCGGCCCTGATGGGGCGGCGCTTCGAGCATTGGCCCGGCGAGGGCATCGCGCTGCCGCGGCCGATGGAGGCCGACTACTGGCTCTGGTTTCCGGGGCTCGGCCTGGGCGACGTCAAGCTGCTCGCGATGATCGGCGCCGTCCTCGGCCCGGTCGGTGTGCTCGATTCGATCCTCGCCTCTTCGCTCGTCGGACTCGTGCTCGGCGGATTGCAGGCGGCCGCTCGCGGCGCGCTCGCGAGCCCGTTCGGGTTCGCACCGGCGATCGCGGCCGGCGCGCTCGCCAGCCTGTTCCTGCCGCGGCTCTGGCTCCTGCGGCTCTTCGCCTAGCGCGCGGCTCGCCTAGCTCGCGGTTTCGGTCCCGGCCCCGCCCGATTCCGCCGCCCGCTCGCGAATGAAGACGAGCGCGTCGCGCAATCGCGCGAGGACGCGCTCGCGCCCCGCGACCTCGAGCGTCTCGTAGATGCCCGGCGAGGCCGTCGTTCCCGTCACGGCGACGCGAACCGGTTGTGCGAGCTTTCCGAGCTTGAGATCCCCCGCGGCCCGGCAGGCCGCCTCGAAGGCCGCTTCGATCGCCGGGGCAGTCCAGTCCGCGCAGCCCGAGAGCGCCGCGATCAGCGCCTCGATCGCCTCCAGCACGACCGGCCGCAGATGCTTCTTCGCGGCTTCGGGCTCGATCTCGATGCGGTCGACGAGGGCGAAGCGTGCCTTCTCGGCCATCTCGCCGAGGCGATTCGAGCGCTCGCGCAGGAGATCGAGCAGCTTGTCGACGCGCGCGTCCCGGACGACCTCCCGCCCGGCGACCTCGGTCAGATACGGGCTCACCGCGGCGAAGAGCGCCTCCGCCGGACGCTGCTTCAGGTAGTGCTGGTTCAGCCAGGCGAGCTTCGCGAGATCCGCCTGCGCGCCGGAGCGGCCGACGTGGGCGAGGTCGAAATGTTCGACGATCGCGTCGGCGGAGAAGATCTCCTGATCGCCGTGGGACCAGCCCAGCCGCGCGAGCCAGTTGAGCATGGCCTCGGGCAGGAATCCGTCCGCCCGGAATTGCTGGATCGACACCGGATCGCGTCGCTTCGAGAGCTTGCGGCCGCTTTCCGCCACGATCAGGGGAACGTGGGCGAAGGTCGGGACTGGCGCGCCGAGGGCACGATAGATCGCGAGCTGGAAGGGCGTGTTGCTGTGGTGGTCGGCGCCGCGCACGATGTGCGTGATGCCCATGTCGATGTCGTCGACGACGACCGCGAGATGGTAGAGCGGCGTTCCGTCGCTCCTGCGGAGGATGCCGTCCCCGATCTCGCTGGCCTCCTGGCCGCTCGGGCCGAAGACGAGATCGTCCCAGCGCAGCGCACGCTCGCGATCGATCCGCAGCCGCACCGTATGCGGGCCGCAGTCCGGACCGAGCCCGCGGTCGCGGCAGCGCCCGTCGTAGTTGCCCTTGCCGCCGGCAGCGATGTCGCGGGTCCGGCGCTCTTCGAGCTCTTCGCGGGTACAGCTGCAGCGATACGCCTTGCCGTCGGCGAGCAGGGCTTCGACGACGCTGCGATGGCGATCCACCCGCTCGCTCTGCCGGTAGGGCCCCTCGTCCCAGTCGATCCCGAGCCATTCGAGGCCCTCGATCACCGCGGCCTCGGATTCCCGGGTCGAGCGCTCGAGGTCGGTGTCCTCGATGCGGAGGATGAAGGTGCCCCCCGCCTTGCGGGTCAGGGCCCAGTTGAAGAGGGCGGTTCGGGCACCGCCGATATGCAGGAACCCCGTGGGGCTGGGGGCGAATCGAGTACGAAGGGTCGACATGGGGCGCGCAGCATATCGCAGGCGGTGCGCAGGGCGGCGCGTCCGCTTGGCGTCTCGGGGCCGCCTGCGCTATTTCCCGGGCGCTCCCCGGCGCGCGCCTTCCGGCGCTCATCCCCCATAAGAAGAACCCCTCCTCAGTCATGCATGCGTGCCGGCCCTGTGGGCCCGGTCCGAGCCGGTGACGGATTCGTCGATGTCCGAGTTCAAGCTCATGATCGATCGGCTGACGGAGAAGCCACAACGCTTCGAGTACGAGGCGTCCGTCGCCTGGTGGATGTCCCGGCCCGGGTCGGAGGATCCGGCGGGGGACGCCCGGTTCGAGCAGCCCTTCCGCTTCGAGGTCTCGGCTCAGCGCCTGGGGGCCGGGCTGCTGGTCGAGGGTTCGCTCGAGGGGGGCATTTCGGTCGAGTGCAGTCGATGCACGCGGCGCTATGCTCACGCGCTTCGCGACTCCTTTCGCCTGGTCCTCGAGCCGCTCGGGGAAGATCCGTGGGGGAATGCGAGAGCCCAGGAGGCGATCGATCCCGAAGGAGAGCGAGCCATCGCGGAGAACGGGATCTGTCTGGGAGAGGACCTCGAGGCGGGTTGGTTTCGGGGGCCGGTGATCTTCCTGGACGATCTCTTCGCGGAAGTCGTTGCGACGGCGATGCCGATCCAGCCGCTCTGCGAGGAAGAATGCCCGGGCCTCTGTCCCCATTGTGGCGAGATGCGTGGCGAGATGCGCGGACTGGAGCGGCGAACGGAGCGCGGGTCGGGCCAGGCGGGCCGCTGCGGTTGCGTGGACGAGCGGGTGCCGAGCCCGTTCGCCGTGCTGGCGAATTGGAAGGCGAAGCCGGAGTCGGCTCCGGAGCCGAAGGCGCCGCGCGAGCGCGGGTCCGGGAAGGCTCGGACGGAGTAGGGCTCGGGCTCCGGGCAACGAAGATGATGAACGCCGGCTGAGGCCGGCCCAAGGGAGAGACGGTTTCCATGGCGGTTCCGAAACGCAAGACCTCGAAGTCCCGGCGCGACAAGCGCCGCAGCCACGACGCGCTCAGCACGCCGGCGACCAGCGCCTGCCCGCAGTGCGGAGCGCCCAAGGTCCCGCATCGCGTTTGCGCGAGCTGCGGCAGCTACAAGGGTCGGACGATCATCGCCGTGGCGGACGAGTAGTTCCCGTGCTCGCCCTCCTCTTTCCGGGTCAGGCCTCGCAGTCGGTCGGCATGGGTCGGGACGTCTTCGATTCCTCGCGCGCCGCGCGCGAGATCTTCGAAGCCGCCGACGACGTGCTGCAGCTGCCGCTCGCGAAGCTCTGCTTCGAGGGGCCCGAGGAAGAGCTCCGGCGGACCGAGATCCAGCAGCCGGCGATCCTCACGACCAGCATCGCGCTCCTGCGCGCCCTCGAAGAAGAGGTCGGCGCGATCGCGCCGGCCTACGTCGGCGGTCACAGCCTCGGGGAATACTCCGCGATGGTCGCCGCCGATGCGCTCGACTTCGAGGACGCGGTCCGCACGGTGAACCTGCGCGGACGCCTGATGCAGGAAGCGGTCGCGGAGGGGCGCGGGGCGATGGCCGCCGTGATGGGTGTCGATCCCGAGGTCGTCGCCGATGCGTGTCGTCGCGCGGCCGACGAGACGGGTCTCGTCGTCACGCCCGCCAACTTCAATTCGGCGCAGCAGACGGTGATCGCCGGCGACGCCGTCGCGGTCGAGATCGCCTGCAACCGGGCGCGGGAGCTCGGCGCGAAGAAGACCGTGCCGCTGCCGGTCTCCGCACCGTTCCACTGCGCGCTGATGGCGCCGGCCGCCCAGAAGCTCGAGTGCGAGCTCGCGAAGCTCCGCTTCCGGCCGGCGGTCCCGCCGATCGTGACGAACGTCGAGGCCGAGCCCAACGCCGATCCGACCCGCATGGCCGAGCTGCTGCGCGCGCAGGTCACCGCTCCCGTCCGGTTCACCGAGATGGTCGTCCGGATGCGGGCGCTCGGCGTGGATCGCTTCCTCGAAGTCGGTCCGGGCCGGGTGCTGTCGGGACTGATCGCTCGCATCGAACGACGGGCCGCGAGGGCCAACTTTTCCGAGCTCGCAGAGCTCGCCGACGTCCGTGCGCTGTTGGCATCGAACGAGGTGGAGAACCAGGGTTCGGCCTGATCCTGCAGGCCCCCGGCCGTCGCCGTACGGGGGGTACGGCGCTAGCTTTCGTCGTCTCATCAGGACTGAGTCTTGGAGGAGCGTTGACCATGTCGTCGCTTGAATCGCGCGTCACCGATCTGATCGTCGAGCAGCTGGGGGTATCGAAGGAGGAGGCGGTGCTGAACGCCTCGTTCATCGACGACCTCGGCGCAGACTCGCTCGACATCGTCGAGCTCGTCATGACCCTCGAAGAGACCTTCGACATCGAAATCCCCGACGACGACGCGGAAAAGATGCAGACGATCGCCGACGCGATCGACTATCTCAAAGAGCGCGTCGAGGCCTAGCGATCGGCCTGCTCGGGCGCGGGCCGGGCGCGGTCGGGGCGGCGTGTGCGCGGAGCGGATCGCATCGGGCGAGCGGGGGCCGCTCCCGGAACGGCCGGGATCGGTTCAGCCCGATCTCGGGACCGGAACGCGGCGGTCTCGCCGATCCGCGAGCGGTCATGCCTCGGTGATCCGGTGACGCGTCCGAAGGCGCACCAGAAGACGCCCCAGAAGGAGTGGCCGAACATGTCCGATTCGCTGACCCCCCATCTCGATCGCACCGATCCCGAGATCGCTCGATTCATCCGGCGCGAGGGTCGGCGCCAGGGACTCTCGCTCGAGCTGATCGCCTCCGAGAACTTCGTGTCGGATGCCGTGCTCGAAGCCGTCGGTTCGGTCCTGACGAACAAATACGCCGAGGGCTACCCGGGCCGGCGCTACTACGGCGGCTGCGAGGAGGTCGACGAGGTCGAGACCCTCGCGATCGATCGCGCGAAGGCGCTCTTCGGTGCCGATCACGCCAACGTCCAGCCCCATTCGGGCTCGCAGGCGAACGCGGCGGTCTACGAGGCCGTACTCCAGCGCGGGGATACCGTGCTCGCGATGAACCTCGACCACGGCGGCCACCTCACCCATGGCAGCCCCGTCAACTTCTCCGGCAAGCATTTCACGATCGTGCCCTACGGCGTCTCGCAGGCGAACGAGCAGATCGACTACGACCAGGTTCGCGCGCTCGCCCTCGAGCATCGGCCCAAGATGATCCAATGCGGCGCGACCGCCTACTCCCGCACGATCGACTTCAAGACCTTCCGCGCGATCGCGGACGAGGTCGGCGCCGTGCTCTTCGCCGACATCGCCCACATCGCGGGCCTCGTCGCCGCCGGCGTCCATCCGAGCCCCGTCGGTCTGGCCCACATCGTGACGACCACGACCCACAAGACGCTGCGGGGCCCGCGCGGCGGCCTCATCCTCTGCGACGAGGCGTGGGCGAAGAAGCTCGACAGCGCGATCTTCCCCGGCCTGCAGGGCGGTCCGCTGATGCACGTCATCGCCGGCAAGGCGGTCGCGTTCAAGGAGGCCGCCCAGCCGAGCTTCCGCGACTACTGCCGTCAGGTCGTGGCGAACGCGGCGGCGCTGGCCCGGGCGGTCAACGAGAAGGGCTTCAAGATCGTTTCCGGTGGAACGGACAACCATCTCTTCCTGCTCTCGCTCGTCGGCCGCGACACGACGGGCAAGGCGGCACAGATCTCGCTCGATCGGGCGGGCATCACGGCCAACAAGAACATGATCCCCTTCGATCCGCGCAAGCCGATCGTGACCTCCGGCGTGCGCATCGGAACGCCGGCCGTGACGACGCGCGGCATGCGCGAGCCCGAGATGCTGCAGATCGCGGCCTTCGTGGCCCGGGTGCTCGAGAATCCCGGCGACGTCGACGGGCTCGATGCGATCCGGCGCGAGGTGGCGGAGCTGTGCCGGAAGTTCCCGCTCTATCCGCAGCGCTGGACCGAGACGAGTTAGGCCGTGCAGTGTCCCTTCTGCGGTGACGAGGGCAATCGCGTCATCGATTCGCGACTCGCGAACGAAGGTGCGGAGATCCGCCGTCGCCGCGAGTGCGACGAATGCGGGCGCCGGTTCACGACCCGCGAGCGCGTCGAAGAAGTCCTGCCCCGGGTGATCAAGAGCGACGAGCGGCGCGAGGAGTTCGACCGCGGGAAGCTCCGGCGCGGCCTCGAGCATGCCTGTGTGAAGCGTCCGGTCTCGACCGAAGCGATCGAACGGCTGATCGAGCGCGTCGAGCGCGGGCTGCAGGAATCCGGCGAGCGGGAAGTGACGAGCGAGCAGATCGGGCGGCGCGCCCTCGAGGAGCTCTCGTCGATCGATGCCCTCGCGGGCGTTCGCTTCGCCTCCGTCTTCCTCGATTTCAGCAGCCCGAAGGACTACGAGATCTTCTTCGCCGAGATCGCGGCCGGTGGTCGGGGCGCGGGGGATCGCGAGGTCGAAAGGACCGTGAGGCCCCTCGGCGTTCGCCGATGAGCGCGCCGAATCGGGCGAGCTCCGCGCGGGACGAGCGGATGATGCGGCGTGCCCTGCGCGCCGCCGCCCGGGGCGACGGCCTCACCCATCCGAATCCGAGCGTCGGCGCCGTGGTCTACCGCGGCGAGCAGATCCTCGGCATCGGGACGACCCGGCCGCCCGGCGGGCCCCATGCCGAGATCGTCGCGATGGATCGGGCGCGCAGGCGCCACGGGGCCGCAGCCCTGCGCGGCGCGACCCTCGCCGTGACCCTCGAGCCGTGCAATTTCGTCGGTCGCACGGGGGCCTGCACCGAAGCGATCGCCGCCGCGGGCATCGGCCGCGTCGTCGCCGGCTGCCGCGATCCCCACGCGCGCGTCTCCGGCCGCGGCTTCGCGCGTCTGCGGCGGGCGGGCATCGCGGTGACCACCGGCGTTCTCGACGGCGAGTGTCGAGCGCAGCATCGCGGCTTCATCTCGGTCTGCGAGCGCGGGCGCCCCTTCGTCACGCTGAAGCTCGCCGCGACCCTCGACGGGCGCATCGCGGTCGCCAGCGGCGAGTCGCGCTGGATCACGAGCGCAGCGAGCCGGGCCGCCGTCCATCGGCTCCGCCTCGCCCACGATGCGGTCATGGTGGGCTCCGCGACCGCGATTGCCGACGATCCCGAGCTCTCGGCGCGCCGCGGCGACCGGATCCTGCGCTGGCCGGTCCGGGTGCTGGTCGATGGCGGCCTGCGTGTCCCGGCCCGAGCGCGACTCTTCGCCGAAGGGCCCGGCGCGGGCGGCTCGGGCCTCTCCGAGCGTGCCCCGGGCCGGGCCGCGACCGGCGTGCCGGAGACCTGGATCGTCTGCCGCGAAGGCGTCCGGGGCATCGCTTCGGCGCGCAAGCGGGCGGCGCGCGTCTTCGAGACGCCGCGCGTCGAATCGGGGCATGTCGACCTGACGCAGGCGATGCGATCCCTCGCGGAGGCGGGCCTCACGACGATCCTCGTCGAAGGGGGCGGGCGCCTCGCGGCAGCGCTGTTGCAGGCGGATCTCGTCGACGAGGTACACTGGTTTCTCGCTCCCCGGTTGATCGGCGACGATGGCCGGCCGGCGCTCGGCGCGATGGGAATTCGAAGGCTGCGGGATGCGCTGCGGATCGACGAGATCGCGGTCCGGCGCTGCGGCAGCGACCTCCATCTGACGGGATGTGTGAGCCGCGAAGGGAAGTCATCCCTCGCGGGCAGGTCGACTCGGAAACGGCGGACGAAGGCGCGAACATGAAGATCGAAACTCCGCGATTCGACGCGCGCGGTCTGCGCGTCGCGCTCGTCGCGGCGCGCTTCAACCATCTGATCTCGGTGCGGCTCATCGAGGGGGCGCGCGCCGCGCTCCTCGAATCCGGCGCGGCGTCCGAGGACGTCCATCTGTTCTGGGTACCGGGGGCGTTCGAGATTCCGCAGGCGGCGCGCCGCCTGGCGGAATCCGGCCGGTTCGACGCGATCGTGACGCTCGGATCCGTCATTCGCGGCGGGACACCGCATTTCGACTACGTCTGCCGCGGCGTGACCGATGGCGTTCGCGAGGTGATGCGGACCACGAACGTGCCCGTGGCCTTCGGCGTCCTCACGACCGACGACATCGAGCAGGCCCTGGCCCGGGCAGGCGGAACCGAGGGCAACAAAGGCGCGGAGGTCGCGGTCGCCGCGATCGAGATGGCGAGGCTCTTCGAGTCCGGCCCCTTCATCGCGAGGTCGCGGTCCGGCGCTCGCGCCGGTCGGGCCGGCAATCGATCCCGGGCCGGTGGCGAACGGAAGAGGGCGACCTCGTGAGCGAGCGGGCCGAGACGGCGGGCAGCAGCCGACATCAGGGGCGGGAAGTCGCGCTGCAGGTCCTCTATGCGATCGATCTCGCGGGGCATACGAGCCCGCGCCGACATGCGATCGATCTCGCGGGGCATACGAGCCCGCGCCGACATGCCGTCGATCTCGCGGGTCATACGAGCCCGCGCCGACTGGCGGAGCGGCTCGAAACGGTCGACGATGGGGAAGAAGAGCTGGCCATCGGCGACACGATCGGCGCGGGCGTCGGGAGCTCGATCCGGCCGTCCGAGTCCAGCGATCGGATCTTCGATCGCGTGGCGGAGAATTTCTCGGTGCCGAAGGGGGCGCTCGAGTTCGCTCGGGAGCTCGTGACGGGGGTGGTCGGTCGGTTGCCGGAGCTCGACGAGCTGGTGAGTCTGCATGCGCGCAACTGGCGTGTGTCGCGGATGGCGGTCGTCGATCGCAACGTCCTCCGCCTCGGTGCCCACGAGCTCCGGGATACGGAGACGCCGGTGGCCGTCGTGATCGACGAAGCCGTCGATCTGGCTCGGCGATTCGGGAGCGACCGCTCGCCGTCGTTCGTGAACGGTGTGCTCGATGCGATCGCCAAGGAGGTTCGGAGCGCATGAAGGCCGCGATCGAAGTGCTCCTGACTTCGAGGCCGCTCGAGCGGGTCGAGAGCGACGTCGCCGTGGCGGGGTTCTTCGTGGACGATCGACCGCTTCGCAGCGGTGCAGCACGCGCGGATTGGCGTTTGTGCGGCGGCCTTTCGCGCCGGATCGAGAGCGGTGACCTCTCGGGCAAGAGCGGCGAAGCGCTGTTGATCGGATGCGGCCGGGCGCTCCGCTCTCCCCGTCTGATGCTGCTCGGGCTGGGCGATCGCCACGGATTCGATCAGATGCGCGCGACCGACGAGATGCGGACCGCGCTGGAGCGCTGCCGCGATCTGCGCTGTACGCGGGTTGCAATGTCGCCCCTCGGCATCGCGCTCGACGATCTGCCCCGGCATGCAGCGGCGCTGGTCGAAGGGATCCGCGAGGCCTGGCGCGAAGCGGAAGCCGTGTTGCAGCTCCGCTTCTGCGTGCCGCGCCCGGAGATTCCGGGGGTTCTGAAGGCCTTCGAGACCGCGAGACGCGCGGCGGGGCTCGAGGCTTTCACGGTCGCCCCGGCCGAGCCGGATCGCGTACTGCGCTGACCGATCCGATCCCCGGGCGCCCCGTCGATTAGGGCCCCGAGGGGCTCCTTCTATTTATCCAACCATCCGGGGGCAATCCCGCGCCCGGGGCTCAGGGCCGATTCGGCGAAGCGATCCGCGATCGGCGATCCGCCTGCCGCCCGCGACGCGGCCGCGAATGCAGGCCGGACGGCCGTCGGACCCGCCCGCTGCGCTGAGCGTCGCCCCGTCGCCGGCCGAGCGGAAGCGCCGTCCGATCCGGGGCTGCGGATCAAGTCCCACCCGGGCAGGCCGATGCAGCGACGGGGGCTGTCCCGCTGCTCCCCATGAAACGCCTGAGTTCCCGTTCTCGCCGCCGGCGAGAGCGTGGGGGTTTGCATGAGCCTTGTCGGAAACCTCGAGGACCTGTCCCTCGGCGACCTGCTGCAGATCGTGAGTCTGTCGCAGAAATCCGGCGTGCTCTCGCTCGAATCCAGCTCCGGCGCGGGGCAGATCGTCTTTCGCTCCGGCCTGGTGCATGCCGCGGGGGTCAAGGGCGAGACGAAGGATCTGCGTGGACTGCTCGCCGAGGCGGGCCTGCTCGAGGACAGCCGCTACGACGCGATCGTCGCCGGCATCGGCCAACGGACGTCGGACCTTCCGCTGCGGATCGCGGCCGAGGCAGGCCTCGAAGGCGACCAGATCGATGCGCTGATCCGGAAATCCGCCGAGGGCGCGATCTTCACGATGTTCGGCTGGGCGACGGGCGAGTTCAGCTTCGACGCGCTCCGGGAAGGAGAATCGCCCGAGGTCTACGCCTCGCTTCAGCACGGCCTCAACGCGCAGTATCTGGCGATGGAGGGCATGCGCCTGCGCGACGAGGCGTCGCGTGCGCCGTCGGGTGCCGCGCCGGATCCGGAGATCGAGCTGTCGGACGAAGTCTTCTTCGGCTCGGACGCGCTCGAGATGGACGCGGAGGCGGACCTCGATCTCGGGGGCGATCTGGGCAGCGCTTCGCGCCCGTCCGCTCCTGCGTCTCCGGCGGCCGTCCCCGCCCCCGCCGCTGTGGTCCCGGCCGCCGCCCCCGCGTCCGTACCGACGGTCGTGGACGAGGTGGCCTCCCAGGCCGCGCGCTCGGCGGTCGTCGACGTCGCGCGGGCCCGCGCAGCCGCGCCGATCGTGGAAGAGGTCTGCGCGGCGCAGGCCGCGCCCGCCGCAGGGCCGGACGCACCGCAGCTCGCGCGGCCCGTCGTCGTGATCGAGCCCGACGCCGTCGCCCTCGAATGGCTGAAGGCCGGGGTCGACGGGCGGTTCGCCCGCGTCCATGTCTTCCAACGCGCCGAGCAGGGGCTCGCGCGGATCCGTCAGTACCTGATTCGCGGCGATGTGCCGGTCGTGCTGATCGCCCTGACGGCACCGATCGATCCCCTCTCGGGCATCCACGGCCTCCCGGATTTCGTGAAGCGCTTGCGGACCCAGGCGCCCCGGATCGTCGTCGTCGGGCTTCGCGAGCAGGGCGAGTCCAAGGCCGATTCCGTCCCCGCCTATCTCGACGGCGTGCTCACGCGCCCCGCCCGCCAGCAGCTTCGCGGCTCGAGCCCCGAGGAAACGGCCGTCCGGCCCGCGGAGCTCGCGCGTCGACTCGCCGAGATCGTGACGAAGAAATCCGGAGACGGCGCGGGCGACGAGGACGGCGCGGCGGCCGACGTCGACGGGGCCGCGCCACCTTCACCGGGCGACGACGCAGCAGAGGGCCTCGCATCGGCCCGCTCGCAGAACGAAGTCTTCGCAGTGCTGCTCGACGCGGCCGCTCTGCTCTACGCGCGCACGGCGATCCTGCTGCTGCGCGACCAGGAAGTCTTCGCCGTCGCCGGGCGCGGGATCGAGGCGCTCGCCGTCGATCCCCTGTCGGCGGCACCTCGCCTTTCCTGCCTCGTCCCGGCCACCGGACTCCTGCATCGGGTCGTTCGCGATCGGCTTCCCGTCGCCGGAAGCGTGCGCTCGGACGCCGATCGAATGGTCGCCGGGCTCTTCGGGGCGATCGCACCCAAGGTCGCCTACCTCGCCCCGATCCCGATTCCGGGCGGGGGGCTCGCCGTCCTCTATGCGGATCAGGGGGCCACGCGCCGATCACAGCCGGATCACACCGCGCTCGAGGCGTTGATCGCGCAGGCCGCGGGGGTATTGGAACGCATCGCGATCCATCGCGTCGAGGGCGAAGCGCGTGGCCGCGAGGCCTAGATCTCCGGGGCGGGCTGGGGTCTTCCGTCCTCAAGACTGCCGCTCGATTGCCGATATCCGATGGCGAATTGCGGCGCCGGGTCACCCGCGTGCCGGGAGGCGCTCGTGAAACGCATCCTGATCGTGGAAGACTCCGCGACGATGAGATCGCTCATCGCCGCGAGCCTCGAAGAGCTCGTCGTGCCGGTCAAGATCGTCGAGGCGAAGAGCGGCTTCGAAGCGCTCCGCATGCTGCCGCGCGAGAGCTTCGACCTCGTCGTCACCGACATCAACATGCCCGACATCAACGGGCTCGAGCTCGCGTCGTTCATGAAGTCGAGCGAAAAGCACGCCTCGATTCCCCTCGTGATCGTCTCGACCGAAGGCGCCGAGCGCGACGTGGAGAAGGGGCTGGGCATCGGTGCCGACGCCTACCTCGTGAAGCCTTTCGATCCGGAAGCGCTCCGCCAGATCGTTCTCGATCTCTTCGCGGGTCGAAGCCGAGAGCGGTAGCCGGCGATGGCTGCCCCGCGCAACCGAAAGCCGGGCAGGAAGGCCGGGGCCGGCACTTCGGACGCTCGGGCGACACCGTCCAAGGACGGGCGCGAAGTCGTCGCCGAGGCCGAGGAGATCCTCGAGCAGATGTGCTCGGATCTCTGTCTGCTGCACGAACAGCGGCATGCGGGAGACGAGGTCGAGCCCGATCTGGTCAACCGGCTCTTCCGATCCGCTCATACCTTGAAGGGGATCGCCGGACTCTCCGGGCTCGAGATCGTGAGCCGTCTCGCCCACCGACTCGAGGACGTTCTCGACGGCCTCCGTCTCGGCCGGATCGGGACGCGCGCTCCGGTCGTCGGACTGCTGGACGAAGGCGTCGCGTCCCTGCTCGCGTTGATCTCGGGGCTCGGTCGGGACGCTGCGCCGGACGAAGCGGCGACGGCGCAGGCGGAGCAGCTGCTCGCCGAGCTCGCGCGTGCACTCGCCGCGCCCGCATCGCCCGACGAAGAGGGGCTCGAAGCGAGCGGGATCGACCCTGCGCTGCTTCGGGCCTTGACCGAATACGAAGAACACCGGCTCCGCGAGAGCCTGCGGCGCGGGCGACCGATCGTGCTGATCGACGCGACCTTCGAGCTGGCCCGATTCGAAGAGGGACTCGCCGAGATCTCCGCGGCCTTGCGGGAATCGGGTGAGATCATCTCGACCCTGCCGTCGGCGGCCGCGAGCGCCGAGCGGAAGATCTGCTTCACGCTGCTCGTCGCCACCGACCTCGCGCCCGAGCTTCTCGCCCGACGCGTCGACCTCGCCGAGAGCACGCTCCGCGTCGTCCATCCCGGGCGCGCGGCGTCCGCGGCCGCCGAGCCGGCGCCCAGGGAAGCGCGCCGGATCGAATCCCTCCGCTCGATCAGCGGCTCCGTCCGGGTCGACGTGCGAAAGCTCGATCGGCTGATGAACCTCGTCGGAGAGCTCGTCGGCCAGCGCAATGCGCTCGGCGCGATCGCGACACGCCTCTCGGCGGATGCCCGCACGGCCGGTCTCGGCGCCGATCTCGCCAAGCTGCAGAAAGGGCTCGATCGCAAGCTCCGCGATCTCCAGGCGGGTGTGCTCGACGTTCGCATGGTGCCCTTGCGGCAGGTCTTCGAGAAGCTCTCGCGGGTCGTCCGTCGGCTGCGCATCGACCTCGGCAAGGACGTCGAGCTCGAGTTCGTGGGCGGTGATACGGAGCTCGACAAGCTGATCGTCGAGCAGCTCGTCGATCCGCTGGTCCACGTCGTGCGCAACGCCTTCGATCACGCCCTCGAGCCCCCGGACGAGCGCGTCGCGGCGGGCAAACCGGCGACGGGGCGGATCCGGATCGCGGCATTCCAGCGCGGCAATCACGTCGTGATCGAGGTCGTCGACGACGGTCGCGGCATGAACGCCCCGGCGATCCGCCGGGGGGCCATCGCGCGGGGGCTGATCTCCGAGCAGGAGGTGCTCTCCGAACGGGAGGTCCTGAACCTGATCTTCGAGGCCGGCCTCTCGACCCGGGAGGAGGTCTCGCAGACGAGCGGGCGCGGGGTCGGCATGGACGTCGTGCGCTCGAACCTCGCCGCGCTCGGCGGGCTCGTCGAGGTCGCGAGCCGACCGGGGCTCGGCACGACGATCACGATCACGCTGCCCATCACCCTCGCGATCATCCAGGCGCTGATCGTTCGCGTCGGCCGGGAGCGTTATGCCCTCCCGATCGCTTCGGTCCGCGAGACCCTGCGCGCCAGCGAGCATCCGATCTTCCGCAGCGAAGATCGCGAGCTCTTCAACCTGCGTGGCGCGCCCCTGCTCCTCCGCTCGCTCGCGGACGAGCTCGGGATCGAGGGTGACGACGATCGCGCGAGCGCATTCGTCGTCGTGCTCGGGATGGGCGAGCAGCGGCTCGGGCTGCTCGTCGACGGACTCGTGGGCCAGCAGGACATCGTGATCAAGCCGATCAAGGGGCCCATCCGGTCGATTCGCGGCATCGCGGGCGCGACGGAGCTCGCCGATCGGGTGGCGACGCTCGTGATCGACGTCTCGGCCCTCGTCGTCGAAGGGACGCGTCGAAGGGAGGCGGCATGACCGAGGTCGAGTCGGCTGCTCTCGCCCCGGACACGGGCGTCCAGGACTGGATGGGCCTCGCGCGCGAGGCGTCCCAGGCGTTCTTCACCGGTCCTCCCGCGGAAGATCGCCAGGAGCTCCTGATCGTCGAGCTCGAGTCCGGGGAGTACGCGATCCCCGTCGAACGCATCCGGGAGATCGTGCGCCTCGGTGCCATCACCCGCGTTCCCCGCACGCCCGACTGGCTGGTCGGCGTCGTCGCCCTGCGCGGCGAGATCGTGCAGGTCGTCGACCTGCGCTCGCGCCTCGGGCTCCCGAAGATCGAGGCGACGCGCGCCCATCGGATCGTCGTCATCCATGGCGACGACGAAGGCGTCGCCGGCTTGCTGGTCGATGCGGTGAAGGGCGTCCTGCGCGTGCGCGAGCGGGAGCTCCAGCCGACCCAGGGACAGGAGTTCCGGGCCGTGTCGCAGCTCGCGCCGAAGGGCGAAGGGTTCGTCTCGGTCCTGGATCTCGATCGGGTGATGGAGCGCTCGGATGGCTGATCGAAGCCCCGCGACCACGAACCGCGAGAAGATCGACTTCGCCTGCTTCGAGCTGGCGGGCGAGACCTGGGCGGTGCCGATCGCGAACGTGCGCGAGATCCTCGCGACGCCGAGCCTGACGCCGCTGCCCGACGCCCCCGCCCTGATCGAGGGCGTGATCGATCTGCGCGGCACGTTGATCCCGATCGTCGACCTCGCGGCCCTGCTCGCCCGCGAGGTCGCGCCGGGCGCGGAGCGCGCACGCACGGTCGTCGTCGAAGCGCGTGGGATGATCGTCGGATTCCGCGTCGAGCGGGCGACGCAGGTCGTGGCGACGTCGCGGGAGGGGCTCGAGCGGCTGCCGGAGCTCACGCGCGCCGTCGGATGTCTCGCCGTCGGTGCGGTGATCCGGCGCGCCGATCGATCGCCGATCCTGATCCTCGATCTCGACGTCCTGATCGATCGTGTCGTGCAGGCGCGTCCCGGGATGCCGCCGACCGGCGAGGTGGCGGCATGATGCCCTCGAGCCCCGAATCCCTCGCCGGAGACCTCGCCGACCGCATTCGCCGGGAGCGGATCGAGGCATCGCTCGCCGCCGTGCTGGGCGCGAGCATCCATCTGGCCCTGTTCGCCGGCATCGTGAGTGCGAGCATCGTCTTCGTGGTGGCGACGGTGGTCGCGCTCGTCGCGGGCGGATGGCTCGGCGCGCGCGCGCTCGCGCAGGTCGACCTGGGCCGGCTGCCTCGGCGATCGGGCTGGGCGGTCTTCTTCGCGAGCTTCGTTCCGCTCGCCCTGGCCCCGCTGGCCGTCGGGGTCGTCGACCCCGCGGCGGCATTCGGCATCGCGAGCTGGCGCAGCGCCCTCGTCGCGGATGCGGTCTGCTCCGGCATCGCGGGCCTCTTCGTCTTCCACCGCGCTCGCATGGCCTGCGCACGCTGGGCATCCGGCATTCGCGGCGCCTATCCGCCGGTGACGCTCGCGTCGGTCGACGGGTGGGCCGGTGCAGTGACGCGCGAGATCCGGTTCGTCGTCGCGGCCGTCGCGCTCGCGCTCTCGCTGACCCTCGTCGACGGTGTGCTCGAGAGCCAGGCCGCGCGCTGGGACTTCGCGCGTACCGCTGCGGCGGCCGGCCTGTTCGGCGCGGCCTGCGTCTGGCTCGGCCGCGTGCTCGCCCGTGCGGTGACCCACGAGCTCGAGTGGGCGATCGCAGGCATCCGGGCCGAAATCGAGGCCGAGCGAGAACGCATCGGGCACGGCGAGGCGCTCGAGGTCGAGTCGCTCGTCGGCGGTCTGACGGTCCTGGAACGGTTGGTCGGCGAGCTCGAGCTCGAACGTGCCCGCTCCGCGGCACTGCATGCGAAGGCCGAGCAGCTCGCGTGCGCCTTCTCGGATCGCTGGGAGCCTGCGCAGCGCAGTGCGCTCGAGATCGCCGAGCGGATCGAGTCGTCGCGCCGGACTTCGAGCGATACCCACGCCGTGAGCGAGGCGCTCGAGTCGCGTGCGCGGATTCTCGAGGCGGAGATCGACGCGAGCACGCGTTGGATCGAGGCGCTCGAGCAGGACCAGCAGCGGGTCGGCGGATCGCTCGACCGGCTCTCGGGCAGCGCGCGCGAAGTCGGCGCGGGCATCGCCGCCCTCGCCAAGGCGACGCGCGTCGTCGACGCCGCGACCGATTCGATTCGCGCCTACTCGCAGGACGTCGTCGCTCGCGCGGAGAAGGGTCGAGCGCGATTCGGCGAGACCGTCGCCGGCATGGAAGCGATCCGCAGGGCGACGATGGCCGCGGAGCAGGTGATCCGGGGGCTCGGCGCACGAACCCAGGAGATCGGCGGAATCCTGGACGTGATCGACGACGTCGGAGATCAGACCAGTCTGCTGGCACTCAACGCCGCGATCATCGCGGCCCAGGCGGGAGAGCATGGCCGCGCGTTCTCGGTGGTCGCCGACGAGATCCGGGATCTCGCAGATCGCGTTCTGGTCAGCACCAAGGAGATCGGTGGGCTGATCCGAGCGGTGCAGTCCGAGAGCGAGCACGCGATCGGTGCGATCGCCGCGGGCTCCAGCTCGGTGCAGCAGGGCGTCGAGCTCTCCATCGAAGCCGGACGCACCCTGGACGAGATCACCGAGGCCGCACGCGAAACGGGCCAGCGCATCGAATCGATCCTCGACTCGATCCGCGCCCAGGCGGCGGGCTTCGAACGGGTGCTCGGGCTCTCGGCCAGCGTCGAGAGTGCAGTCGGAGAGCTCGCGGGTGCGCTCGATCGGCGTGAGGGCGACCGCGAAGGATCCGTTCGGGCCGCCCGCACGCTGCGCGAGGCGATGGCGGAGATTCGCGCCGCCGCCCACGAGCACGCCCGACAGCTCGCGCACATCGATGCCGACCTCGCGGCAGCGCTGACCGCGGCACGGGGCGCCGCGGGCGTCCTCGCGGAGCAGGGGGAAGGTCGACGCGAGATCGATCGCGTCGTCGGCGAGGGCTCCGAGCGACTCGGCGCGCTGCAGCGCATCGGGCAGGAGCTCGCGGCGACGCATCGGACCCTGCGCCTCACGACCGATTCATCCCGGGCGGCGTCGCCTCGCCTGGACGAACCAGCAACCCGTACGGGCCAGAGCGCCCGGGCGATGGGAGAACCCAGATGATCGCAGCTTGTCCCAGATGCAGTGCGCGATACCGCGTCGACACCGCGCGGGTCGGACCCGAGGGCGCGAAGCTGCGCTGCACGAAATGTTCGGCGCTCTTCCTCGTGCGCGTGCCGGAGGCCTCGGCCGCCGCGGTGACGGCGCCGGCCGCTCGGCCCGTGCCCGCGACTCCGGGGGCGCCCGCGACATCCGCCGCAGCGCCGGTGCCGGCCGTGGCGCCTACGACGTCGGCGGCGGGGGATCGGCGCTGCGTCGTGCTCGTCGCCGATCCGGACGCGGCGCGAGGCAAGGCCTCGGTCGACGCGATTCGCCGATGGGGCGTTTCGGCCGAGGTGGTGCACGACGGTGTCGAGGCGATGCTCGCGATCCAGCGCATGCTCCCGCGCGCCGTCGTTCTCGATGCGGCCCTGCCGCGCATGTACGGCTTCCAGGTCTGCGAGATCGTGAAGCGCAACGAGAGCCTGAAGCACATCACCGTCGTGCTGGTCGGGGCCGTGCACGATCAGAGCCGCTATCGCCGCGATCCTTCGGATCTGTACGGCGCCGACGTCTTCCTCGAGCAGCCGGACCTGCCCGACGGGCTCGAGCCGCTCCTGCGCGGCGCGGGGCTCCTGCCGGGTGCGCCGGGCAGCACGGGGCCGACTGCGCCGCGTTCGGTGCCCGTGCCGCCTTCGGCGCCGGCTGCTCCGACTCCGGCGCCGATCGCACAGCCGGCCGCGCCGAGAGCGCCGATCGCACCGCCGGCGGCGCCGGCCGCGCCGAAAGCGCCGATCGCACCGCCGGCCGCCGAGCGTCACCCGGCAGCTGCGCCCGCCGCCGCCGCGGGCTCCGAGGATCCCGCGCGGGAAGAGGAGCGGGAGCGCGCCAGGCGACTGGCGCGCATCGCCGTCTCGGAAATGCTCCTCTACCAGCCGGATAAATTCGCGCAGGCCTGCCGGGAGGGAACGCTCGAGCGGGTGCTCGATGCCGAGATCCAGGAGGCACGGGCACTTCTGCGCCAGCGGATCGGTCCCGAGGTGCGCGCGGAAGGGGATTTCGTCCTCGAAGAGCTCCACCGGGTCGCGCGCGAGCGAGGCGCCCAGGCATGAGCGGCGCGTCGTCCCCGGAAGAGCGCGCCGTGCTGATCGAATCGCTCGCGAGCGAGAGCGAGGAGGTCCGCCGGCTCGCGGTCGAGCAGCTGTTCGTGCTGCCGCCGGCGGACGCGATCGCGCAGCTCGTGGTGCGCCTCGGCGATCCCGCCTGGCGGGTGCGCAAGGCGGCGGTCGAGCGCATCGTCGCCTGTCGCGAGGACGCGCTCGTCCACGCCGGGCTCGTCGAAGCCCTCGCCGACGGCGAGAATCCCGGTCGCCGCAACGCCGCGTTCGAGGCCTTCGTGGCGATGGGCCAGCGTGCGACGGCGCCCCTGCTGGAGGCGGCGACACGCCCGGATGTCGACGTTCGAAAGCTCGCGATCGATGCCCTCGCCGAGATCGGGGATCCCGCGGCGCGCGAGACGCTGGTGGCGGCGCTCGCGGATGCGGACGCCAACGTGCGCGCAGCAGCGGCGGACGCGCTCGGGATCGTGGGCGGGCTCGTCGCGGTCGGCGCGCTCGTTCGTGCCAGCAGCGACGGCGCGGAGGTACCGCTCGTGCGCCTCTCGGCGCTGCGCTCGCTCGATCGCCTCGAGGTCAGCGTCGGCGCCGACTCCCTCGCCGAGGCGCTCGCCCATCCGCAGCTCCGGCCCGCCGCGCTCGATCTGCTCGGTCATTCCACCGATCCCCAGGCCGAGCTCGAGCTCGTGAAGGGCCTCTCCAGCGCGGCGCGTTCGATTCGCGAGAGCTCGATCCGGGCGCTGCTCCGGCGCATCGCGCTGCTCGACGGATCGGAGGCGGAAGCGCTCTGCGCGCGGCTGCGGGAGCGGGCGCGGGCAGACGTCGATCTGGTCGCGCGCTGCTGCGACGGACTCGAGAGCGACGAAATCGCGCGGCGCGTCCCGCTCGTCCAATTCCTGGGAATCGTCGGCGACGAACGGGCCATCCTGGCGATGCTGCAGGCGGGTCGCGAAGAATCGCTGCGCGAGCTCGTCGATTCGACGCTCGTCGATCTCGGGGATCTCACCGTCGCGGCGATGCGGCCGGTCTGGAGCGGGCTCGATCCGGATCTTCAGGTACGGGCCTGCGCGATCCTCGGGCGGGTCGGCGGATCCGAGGCGGAAGAGCTGCTCGTCGTTTCCCTGCGCGGGACGAACGCCCAGGCCGTCACGGCCGCGGCGAAGGCGCTCGGCGAGGGCGGCTTCTACGGCTGCATGCCGGATCTGGTGCATCGCCTCGAAGCGGCGGCGCGGGAGGGGGATCCCGAGCGAGCGGACGAGGTCGAGGCATTGATCGAGGCGATCGCGGCGATGGCGGAGCGGGCCGAGTTCGCGGACGCCGCCGTGCATGCCCAGCTGATCGACATCCTGGCGAGTCGTCTCGGGGGCGCGCCCGAGGCGCTGCGGGTCGCGGTCGCGCGGGTGCTCGCCCGCATCGGGCGGCCGGAGGATCTCGAGCGGATCGACTATCTCGCGAAGGATGCCTCGCCGCTCGTTCGACGGGCCGCGGTCCTGGCCTTCGCGCGTTTCGAGCCAGCGCGCGTCCGTGCGGCGATGCGCCTCGCACTCGGCGACGAGGCGAGCGGAGTGCGGATCGCGGCCGCCAGCGTGCTCGCACGCAGCGGCTCGAGCGAGGCGCTCGGCGATCTCGAACGCCTCGCGCTCGACGGCGATGCGCGGGTCGCGGCCGCGGCCGTGCGCGCCGCGGGAGAGCTGCTCGAGGGGCGCGTGGAAGCCGAATCGGGGGAGGGCGCCTGGCTCCTGGAGGCTGCCTCGCGCGAGCCGCTCGTCGCGCTGGCCGCCGTGGAAGCCCTCGCGAAGAGGGGGGGCGCGGGGGCGCTCGAGGCCTGCTCCGTCGCGCTCGCACGCAGCGAGCCCGAGGTCGTTCGTGCCGCCATCCACTGTCTCGGACGGCACGCGGGAGCCGACGAGCTTCCTGCGCTCACGACGCTGCTCGAGCACGCGGACTGGACCGTGCGCGCGGAGGCCGTGAAGGTGCTCGCGAGTCGCGGCATCCGCCGCGCGCTGCCTGCGATGCTGCGTCGGCTCGAGGTCGAGAGCGACGACTTCGTTCGCGATGCGATCCTGAACGCCGCGCGAAAGCTCGAGCCGTGAGCGCCCGGCGATGAACGAACGAGACACCAGACCGATCCTGACGGACGCCGAATTCCGTCTCTTCAGCACGCTCCTGCGCGATCGGGCCGGGCTCCACTTCGACGAGAGCACGCGCTTCCTCGTCGAACGAAGGGTCGCCCGGCGCATCGAGGAAGCGGATTTCGGTTCGTTCGCGTCGTACCTCTATCAGCTCCGGCACGGGGCTTCCGCCGAGGACGAATTCGCGAACCTGATCGACCTCCTCACCACCCACGAGACCTACTTCTTTCGCGAGCGCGCCCAGCTCGAGGCCCTCGTCCGGGAGATCATTCCGGAGCGCCTGGCGCGTGGCACAGGGAGCCGCGAGCCGGTGCAGATCTGGTCGGCGGGATGTGCGAGCGGCGAAGAGCCCTACTCGATCGTGATGCTCGCACTCGAGGCGGGCTTCGTACCGGGGCGTGATTTCCGGGTCTTCGCGTCGGACATCTCGCGGACGGTGCTCGCGCGCGCGCGCACCGGGCTCTACCGCGAGACCTCGTTCCGGGACCCCGATGCCTCCCTGCGCATGCGTTATTTCTCGCGCAAGGACGGGATCTCGAAGATCTCCGACGACGTCCGGCGCCACGTCGACTTCATGCATCTCAACCTGGTCGACGAAGCGAAGCTCGCGCTGGTCGGCACGATGGACGTGATCCTGTGTCGAAACGTGATCATCTACTTCGATCTCGCGACGAAGAAGCGCGTCATGAAGTCGTTCCACGCGAAGCTCCGTCCCGGCGGCTGCCTGTTGCTGGGGCGTTCGGAATCCCTGGCCAGCGTGACCACGGACTTCGAGCTGAAACACCTGAGGCGAGAGCTGGTCTATCGCCGACCCGTGCTCGGGGAAGAGCGCGACGACGTCTGGCACTCGCTCGCACGCGCCGGGCTCGACGAAGCGGACGGCTGACCTGCGGGGCGGAGCCGCCCCGAAAGCCCCGCATCGCGCGCCGGGCGGGGCATCGCTCAAGTCGAGGCGCTCGGCGGACGAGCAATCCCTCACGAAGTTCGGCGGTTGGCACGGTCGCCTGCCGCCTCGCAGCCGGGGAGCGGGGGCCCGATGGGTGACGCGGAGATCGCGGACGATCGCGCCGAGGGCGAGGAGCTGCTCGAGCTCTTCGCGCGCGGGACCGAGCTCACGCTCCAGCTGCTCGACGAGACCGCGCGCCTGCGTCGGCGACTGGCCGAGGTCTCGAGTGCGGCGGACGCCTCGATCGGTGGTGCGGGCGATCCGGGCGAGCGCGGTGCGGAGCAGTCCGCCCTGCGCGACTGGATCGCGAAGATCGACGAGCTCAGCGCGGAGAATCGCGAGCTGCTCGAGGAGCTGCGCGCTGCCGAGGCGCGCAATCAGAGCTGGGCAGCCCGGCATGCCGAGATCGAGGAGCGTCACAACGACCTCGCGAACCTCTACGTCGCGAGCTACCAGCTGCACGCCTCGTTCGATCCGAGAGAGGTGATCGCGGCCATCTCGGAGATCGTGATCAACCTGATCGGCGCCGAGGTCTTCGCGTTGTATGCGTGCGACGAAGCGAGCGGACGCCTGACTCCGGTCGCTTGCGAAGGTCGGCCGCTGGATTGGTTTCCGGTGCTCTCGGTCGGGACCGGCCTGATCGGCTCCGTCGTCGCCGACGGGACGACGTTCGTCGCCTCGCAGCCGGCGGGGGGCGAGGTCCCGAAGGATGGGGAGCCCGTCGCGGTGATCCCGCTCTACGCGCGCGGACACGCGCTCGGTGCGATCGCCCTCTACAAGCTCTTCGATCAGAAGGCGGGGCTCTCCGAGCTCGACCGTCAGCTGTTCGGTCTGCTCGAGAGCCATGCGGCGACGGCATTGCTCTCGGCGCGTTGGATGCCCGAGTCGCCGGCGCTCGCGATCGCGAGCCCGGGCCGATCGGATCGACTTTCGAATTGACACGGGTCTTCGCGCGCTGGGCGCGGGACACGTGAGATCGAGGAACTGCAGATGGCCGATCACCGGATCCTGATCGTCGAAGACAGCCCGACGATGCGACAGCTCCTCGTCTTCGCCCTGAAACGGATGAAAGGCGTCCAGATCGTCGAGGCCCAGGACGGGATGGACGGCCTGCGCAAGGTCACGGGCGATCACTTCGATCTGGTCTTCGTCGACATCAACATGCCCGTGATGGACGGACTGAAGCTGATCAGCCTGATCCGGAGCGACGCGACGCTGGCCGAGATGCCGATCTGCGTCATCACGACGGAAGGCGCCAAGGACGACCGGGAGCGAGCCATCGCGCTCGGCGCCAACGAGTACCTGACCAAGCCGATCCAGGCGAACCGGGTCCTCAGCATCGCTCGCGATCTGCTGAAGCTGCCGGCCTGAGGCGCGCGCGTCGCGGGTGCGCATCGCCGGCCGCGGGGCGGGCATGCTATCGGTCTCGCATGCGCGGTCCGGGCTCGTCCTCCTGTTTCATCCTCGCGTCGCTGCTCGTGCTGACGCTCTCGGCGTGCGGCTATCGCAGCACGCTCGCGGGCGGGGGCGGCGGATCCGGGCGGGAAGGTCGGTCGGAATCCGACCGCCCGCGGATCGCGATCGTCGCCCTCCGGAGCGACTCGCCGGAGCCCTGGCTCGATCGGATCGTCACCGACTCCCTGCGCCGGGAGGTCGGCAGCCGGGCGCGGCTGCGTCTCACGAACGAGCCCGCGAGCGCCGAGCTCCGGGTGCGCGGCCGGATCCGGCCGCTCGAGACCACGAGCCGCAGCTTCTCGAGCTTCGTCGCCGCCCTCGAATACTCGTTGACGCTCGTGCTCGATCTCGAGGTCCAGCTCGCCGGGGGCGACGTGATCAAGCTGGATTCGAAGATGCTCTCGGAGACGGAGTCCTACCTCGCGAGCCCCGACATCGAGGTCACGCGCTCCAACCGGCTCGAAGCCCTGCGGCACCTCTCGGATCAGCTCGCTTCGCGCGTCGCGGATACGATCGAGCTCATCGACCGTCCGGTTCCGGCGAACCGCGAAGGGGCGGGCGGATGAATCTCGCGCAGCTGACGGCCGAGCTCGGCAAGGGCAGGATCCGGCCCGCCTATCTCGTGGCGGGCGAGGAGCCGCTGCTGCGCGACGCGGCCCTCGCGGCCCTCGAAGCCGGGGTGCTCGCCGAGGGGCCGCGCGATTTCAACTTCGATCGCCTGGAGGCCGGCTCCGCTTCGCCGGGTCGGCTCGTCGATGCCCTCGGTACGCTGCCGTTGATGGCGAGCCGACGGCTCGTCGTGTTGCGCGAAGGGGAAGGGCGCGGCGCGGGGATCGACGAGGCCTGGGGCCGCGGGATCGAGCAGGCGCTCGCTTCGCTCTCGGAGCCGGCGACCGCGGTGCTCGTCGTCGTCGCTCGCAAGGTCGATCGGCGAAGTCGCTGGGTGAAGGCATTCCGCGAGCCGGCTGCGGAGGTCGATTGCGCGGCGCCGACGGCGACGCGGGAGCTCGTCGATTTCCTCGAGCGCGACGCCCGCCGGCTCGGCGTGCAGATCGACAAGGACGCCGCGGAGCTGCTCTGCGAGCGGGTCGGCCCCCACCTGCTGATGCTGCGCCGCGAGCTCGAGAAGCTCGAGCTCGATGTCGGGATCGGCGGAAGGATCGATCGGGCCGCCGTCGCCCTCGCCGTCGCGAGCGTCGCGGAAGAATCGATCTGGGAGCTCACGGACGCGATCGGCCAGGGCCGGACGGCGGACTCCCTCGCGAAGCTCGCCCAGATGCTCGGTCAGGGCGAGGCCTCCCAGGCGGTGCTCGGTGCGCTCGCCTCGCATTTCCGGCGGCTGCTGCGGGCGGGGCAGGGGGAGCCGATCAAGGGGCCTCCCTTCGTCGTGCGCAAGCTCGAGCAGCAGGCGAGACGCTTTCCGCCGGCACGCCTGCTGGGCTGCCTGCGCGCGATCCATCGCGCGGACATCGAGCTGAAGGGGGCGGGCGTCCTGCGCCCGGAGCGGGCGCTCGAGCAGCTCGTCCTCCAGCTCGCCAGCTGAGAGGGCGCGTGCCGCAATCGCGCTGCGCCCCGAGATCGGCTGGAGGTGCTGAACGGGGCCGCGCGGGAACGGGCGGAAACGACGGAAACGGTGGAAAAAAGGGCGGGGGAAACGGCCGAGCGGTCAGACGGTCAGGCGGTCAGGCGGTCAGGCGGTCAGGAAGAGAGCGCGTTGAGCCGCTTGGCGAGACGTCCGACGCTCCGATCCGCGCGCTTGCGCGGAATCACGCCGCGGGAGGCCGCGCGCCGGATCTCGCGCTCGACGATCTTGAAGGCCTCACCGGCCTGGGCCGCGTTGCCCGCTTCGAGGGCGTCGCGATACTGCTTCACGAAGGTTCGCATCTTGGTGCGGATGTGCTGATTTCGCTTGCGACGGCGCTCGGATTGGCTGATTCGCTTGAGGGCGGACTTGTGATTGGCCAACACCGGGCTCCTTGTTCGTGGGCGCGGCATATTACTCAGGCGCATCGCTCGCGTCGAGGGCGAATCGCATTCGAAAAGCGAAGGGAATCGGGCTGACCCGAGGGGATGACCTTCAGGGCCCCGCCCCGCCCGCCGATACCGCCAGCCGAATCCATCCGCCGGGAGGGCGCTTCGGTTGGTCCATCGATTCAGGCTCGTCGCCGCGCTCGTCTTCTGTGCGCTCCTCGCCTCTTCGGTCGGAGCGGCACAATCCGTCGACGCGTCGGCCGCCCCCGACCCCGCTCCGATGGTCGAGGCGGGCGATGCGCTCGTGCCCGTCGACGGCGCGCCGCTCGAGGGCGGGGCGGAGCCCGAGACGGCGCTCCCCGCCGAGGTGGGCCGCGACCGCGTTCTCGCGGCCTGGCGTGAAGCGCCGCCGACGCCCCGGGCCCGGGCAGCCGCCCTGCGGCGACTGCGCCTCGAATACGGCCTCGGCGACCTCCGCTCCCCGGCACGCATCGTCCTCGAGACGGGCCGGGCGGAAGAGGTCGAGAACGCCGCGGAGCTCGCCCGTGGACTCGCCCCGCAGATGCCGGCGATGCAATGGGCACGCATCCAGGAGCTCTGGGACCGGGGCGAGGCCGGAGCCGCCGTGAAAGGCTTCGGCACGATGGTCTGGGCTCTCGTCCACCAGCTCGATGCCCAGATCTGGCTGCTCGGAAACGGCTTGCTGCTGGTCTGGATCGTTTCGCTGGCCTCGGCCTTCGCCTTCATCGTCCTGATGGGCATCAAGGCCTTTCCGCATGCAGCCCATGATCTCGGGGACGTCCTGTCGACCGGGATGCCCGGCTTCGCACGCGCCGCCCTGCTCGCTTGCGTGATGCTCGTCCCGATCTGGGCGGGCGAAGGTCTCGCGGGTCTGGCGCTGCTCGCCTTCGCCATCGCCTTCTTCTACGGCAAGGGGCTCGAGAAGAGCGTGCTGCTGATGGCCGCGACGCTCTGGATCGTGGCACTGCACCCGCTGGCGCAATGGGCTGCGATCGCGACGACCGTCGTCGACCAGGATGCGATCGTTCGAAGCGCCCTGGCGGTCGCGAACGGCACGGAGACGCGAGCCGACGTCGAGCGGCTCGAAGCGGTCTCCGATGACGACCTCGCCGCTGCCCACGCGCTCGCCTATCGCGACCGGCGTCTCGATCTCACGCAGCAGGCCGTCGACCGACTGGACGCGATGGCGCAGCGATGGCCGGCGGATGCCGTCGTGCTCGCGAACCGGGCGACGCTCGAGATGCGTGCGGGCCGGATCGACGAGGCGACGAACGGCTTCGAGCGCGCCGCCACGCAGCTCGACTCGCCGACGCTCCTTTTCGATCTCAGCCAGGCCTACGCGACGAGCTTCCGCATGGACGAGTACGAGAAGACGCTCGCCCGGGCCCAGCGGCTCGACGACGGAGAAATCCAGGCGCTCTCGAGCCTCTCCGATTCGAAGCTGGTCGCCGATCTCGGCTTCCCGATCCAGATCCTTCGGGATCGGTTGCGCATGCGCGGCCTCGTGGACTCGCCGGTCGTGCAGCTCTCCGAGTGGATCGCACCGGGGCGACTCGGGCGAGGCTGGTCTGCGTCGGCCGTCGCCTTCGGCGCTGTCGTCCTCTGCGTCGCCCTCGTCGCGGGCCGCTACGACCGCTCGAGCAATTGCACCCGATGCGGCACGCGGATCTGCAGCCGCTGCGAAGACACGGTCTGGAGCCAGGAGCTGTGCGAGGGTTGTCACCACCTCTTCAAGAATCCCGAAGCGACGGATCCGAAGCTGCGCATGGCGCGGCTCCAGACGCTCGCGCGCCGGGATTCCCGGATCCACGGATGGGTCGGGCTCGGCTCGCTGCTGATCCCCGGCGTCGCGGGTCTCGCGATGCGGCGTCCCGACCTCTCGCTGCTCGGCCTCGCACTCTTCGTCTGGGCCGCGATCTTCGTGCGCTGGCCTGCGGGCGTGATCGTCGATCCGCTCTGGTTCGGGGCGCTGGCGCCGTTCGGATTCCTGTTCTTCGGCGCGCTCGCCGTCGTCGGCTACGCGGCGATCGTCGTCGGCAGCCTCGTCACGAACCGGAATCGGTAGGAGGATCCCATGGCCGTCGCGCTGCATGGCAATCTGCGGGATTTCGGGATCGCCGAGGTCTTCCAGCTGATCGGACAACAGCGCAAGACCGGGCTGCTCGTGGTCGGCGAGGGCAGCGACGCCGTCTTTCTGTCGTTCGACGAGGGGCGTGTCGTCGCGGGCGGTTCGACCCTGAAGGAGGACGAGGGCGGCGCGCTCGGCTCCCAGCTCGTGCGCTCCGGCTACCTCACGCGCGATCAGCTGCGGGATCTGGTGGGCGAGAGCGCGCGATCGGCGCGCCCGATCGCGGACCTGCTGCTCGCGAGCGGACGCCTCGATGCCGAGTCGCTCGGCGAGGTCCAGGATCTCCTCACTCACGAGACGGTCTTCGACATCATGCGTCGCAAGAGCGGCGAATTCCATTTCTCCGCCGAGCCGATCGTCCACGACCTGCCGCCCGAGCGCCTGCTCGGCGCCGAGCAGATCCTGATGGACGGCCTGCGCATGCTCGACGAATGGCAGACCTTCGTGGCGGCCGTGCCCTCCGAAGAGATCGTCTTCCGACGGGTGGGGAGCCTCGAGTCGTCCCGAGCCTTCGCGGCGCAGGGCGGTGACGACGGTCGGCTCGCCCAGGTCGAGCGCGTGCTCAAGCTGATCGATGGCCGGTTGAGCGTCCGGCGCGTCGTGGATCTCTCGCGCGTCGGGACCTTCGAAGCGACGCGCGTCCTCGCGGAGCTGCGCCAGGCCGGTCTGATCGAAGTCGTCGCCTCGGAGGTGCGCCGTCCGGCGCGCAGGCCGATCAGCGCGAAGTCGATGCTGCCTTCGCTGCGAACGGCGGTGGCGACGGCGGTCCCGTTCGGTCTGCTCCTCGCGCTCGCCGGTGTCGCGCTCGAACGCTCGGGCCCGACGGGCGGGCTGCCCGGATCGCCGATTCCCGATCGCGTCCTGCACCGCGTCGGCGCGGACGCCGAGGCGCAGCTGGTGCGACAGCTCGTGGATCTCCACGCATTCGAGACGGGCGCGTACCCGGATCGTCTCGAGGCCGTCGCCGGCCGCGCCAGCGAGCTCGATCGTTCGTTGACGTCCGCTCGGCTCGCTGAGTATTATTACGCCGTTCGCGACGACGAGGTGGTTCTGCTCCCGCCCCTGCGCTGAGGCTCCGACTCCTGCGGAGCGAGGCCAAACGAACCTCGCCGAGCCGAGACGGACCTGCCCATCCGGGGCCGGTCGACGCAGCGTCGTTCCGACGACCGAGGAGCAGCCGGCTGGCCCAGGATCACGACGCATCCCACGAGAGTCTCTCCTTCGACGACAATTCGATGGCCGTCGCGCTCTACGGAGACGGCGAACAGACCCTGCGGTTGATCGAGCGCTCGCTCGGGGTCGAGATCCATGCCCGCGGCAACGAGGTCCGCATCAAGGGGTCGGAGGCGAAGGCGGCCCTCGCTCGCCGGGTGCTCGAAGAGCTCTACCAGCTGCTCAAATCGGGGCAGGGCGTGCGTGGACAGGACGTCCGCCACGTCATCCGCATGTTGAGCGACGAGCCCGAAGTCCAGCTGAAGGACGTCTACGAGAACATCCTGCGCGGCTCGCTGAAGACGATCCGGGCGAAGAACCTCGCGCAGCGTCGTTATGTCGACCTGATCCAGAAATACGACATCGCGATCGCGGTCGGGCCGGCGGGCACGGGCAAGACCTACCTCGCGATGGCGATGGCGATCGCGGCGCTGAACCGCCGCGAGATCTCGCGCATCATCCTGACCCGGCCGGCGGTCGAGGCGGGCGAACGGCTGGGCTTCCTGCCGGGTGATCTCGCGGAGAAGGTCGATCCGTACATGCGCCCGCTCTACGACGCACTCCGCGACATGATGGACGTCGAGAAGGCCGGAAGGCTGATCGAGCGCGGGACGATCGAGGTCGCCCCGCTCGCCTTCATGCGCGGCCGTACGCTCAACGATTCGTTCGTGATTCTCGACGAGGCGCAGAACACGACCGGCGAGCAGATGAAGATGTTCCTGACACGCCTCGGCGACAACTCGAAGGCGGTGATCACCGGCGACGTCACCCAGATCGATCTCCCGTCCGGGACGGAGAGCGGCCTCGTCGAGGCGACACGCGTGCTGCGCGACGTGCGCGGGATCGGCGTGATGGAATTCGCGGCGACCGACGTGGTGCGGCATCCGCTCGTCCAGTCGATCATCCAGGCCTATGCCAGAGCGGGAGAGGCGAGAGCCGGAGAGGCGCGAGCGGGAGAGGCCAAGGCGGGCGAGGCCCGACTCGGAGAGGCGAAGGCCGCAGACGCGCGGGCTGCGGGGGGGCAGCGTCGATCCCATTCGCCCGCGCCTCGCGATGACGACGACGGCCGCGGAGACGGCGGATGAGCGTATTGATTTCCGGGCCGCCCGAGGCGGTCCGGGGGTCGGGCCGGGGCCGGATCCGGCGGGCACGGCTGGACCTGGCCCTGCTTCGCCGACGGGCCGTCGCGATCCTGAAGGCCGCGGGCCAGGCGCGGTCGGAGCTCTCGATCGCCCTCGTCGACGACGCCGCGATCGGCGCGCTCAACGCGCAGTACCGCGGCAAGCCGCGCCCGACCGACGTGCTCTCCTTCTCGCTCGTCGAAGGCGATTTCGCGGACCGCCGCGGTCGACTCCTGGGCGACGTCGTCATCAGCGTCGACACCGCCGCGCGTCAGGCGAGCGAGCGCCGCCGGAGCCTCGACGACACCGTCGCGAAGCTGCTCGTCCACGGCGTGCTCCATCTGCTCGGTCACGACCACGAAGCCGACGACGAGGCGCGCCGGATGCGCGCCGAGGAGCGCCGGATCTGGCGGGTGCTCACGCCTTGACCCCCCGATCTCCCGCAACGCGACGGGTCGCCCTCGCGCTCTACGCGCTCGCGACCCTGCTCTCGTTCCCCCACGAGATCCCCGTCCTCGGCGCCTTCGACCTCGGGCTCGTCTTCGCCTGGCTCGGCCCCGCCGCCCTCGTGGTGGGGCTCGACGGATCGTCGCCCCGCGCCGCGGCGCGCGCAGGGTTTCTCGCCAGCCTCGCGGCCCATGTCGTCCTCTTCCACTGGTTCATCGTGGTCACCGTCGGCTACGGCGGCATGCCCCTCGCGCTCGGCCTGCTCTCGCCGCTGCTCCCCGCCTACTGGGTCGCGCAGTTCAGTGCGCTCTTCGCAGCGTGCTGGGCGCGCTTCGCGCATCGGCCCGGGGCGGTCCTCCTCGGGGCCTGCGCCTGGGTCGCGATCGATTGGCTGCGCGGCTGGTTTCTCGGCGGATTTCCCTGGGCCACGCTCGGCTACGCGCTCCATCGCGACGTGCCGCTGCTCGCCTTTACGCGCTACGGCGGGGTCTACGCGCTCTCGTTCTTCGCCGCGCTCGTCGGGCTCGCACTCGGGCGGCTGATCCTGCGCCGGCGGGGCGGACGCGCCGGTGTCGCCCGGTCGGCGGCGGCGGTCGCGGCATTCGCGGCCGGGGTGCACCTCGTCGGCGCGCTGCTCCCGGTGCGCGAGGATCCGGATCCCGCGCGGATCCGCATCGCCGCGATCCAGGGGAACATCGATCAAGGCGAGAAATGGGACGCCGCGCGCCGGGAGCGGATCCTCGAGAGCTATCTGCGGCTCTCTGAAGCAGCCGGGGCGCAGGGGGCGGATTGGATCGTCTGGCCGGAGACCGCGATTCCCGGCTCGCTCGAATGGGATCCCGAGCTCCGCCGCCGGATCGCCGCCCTCGCCGAGCGATACGGGGCATTGCTGATCCTCGGCGGCATGGGCATCGAATTCGCACCCGGTGGCGATGGTCCGAGCGCCTACTACGACAGCGCCTTCGTCGTCGGCCGGGACGGCGTGATCCAGGACCGCTACGACAAGACGCAGCTCGTCCCGTTCGGTGAGTTCGTCCCGCTGCGCGGGCTGCTCGGCCGCGTCTTCCATTCCCTCGCCCGGGGTCTCTCGCCGAGCGACGTCACGCCCGGCGCCGCGCCCCGAGCCCTCGAGCTCGCCGGCGAGGATCCGGAGGCGGCGCCGCTCCGGGCCGGGGTGCCGATCTGCTACGAGCTGCTCTTCCCCGATCTCGTGCGGCGATTCGCGGCGGACGGGGCCGGCGTCCTGCTCGCCGTGACCAACGATGCCTGGTACGGTCGGACCGGCGCCCCCCATCAATTCCTCGCGATGACGGCGATGCGTTCCGCCGAGACGGCGCGCTATACGGTGCGGGCCGCGAATACGGGCATCTCGGCGATCATCGACGACCGGGGGCGCGTGCTCGAGCGGAGCGCGCTCTTCGAGGAGGCGGTGATCGTCGCCGACGTTCCGGTCGCGCGGTCGGCGCCGGCGACTTTCTACGCGCGATTCGGAGACGTCTTCGCCTGGACCTGTATCCTCGGCGCCCTCGCAGGCCTGCTGGGGGATCGACTCCGGCCGAGATCGATGAAGGGGATGAGCGGCAATGAGCGGTGAGAAACGCGTCGCGCTGGACATGAGCGAGCTCTCGGAGCGCATCCGCGCGCTGCGCCGGCGCTTCGACGAGTTCCGGGGGCGTCTTTGACTTCGCATCCCTGCGCGCCCAGCACGAAGAGCTCGAGGTCGCGCTCTCGCGCCCCGATCTCTGGGACGATCCCAAGGCCGCCCAGGACCTCGGGCGCCGCAAGAACGCGGTCGAGCGCGAGCTCGCCCTGCACGATCGCGTCGAGAAGGCGATCGAGGACGCCGACGTCCTGCTCGAGCTCGCCCGCGAGGCCGACGACGCCGACGTCCTCGGCGAGGTCGCCGAGAAATGCGACGAGGTCGACGGAATCCTCGAGGAGGCGGAGCTCCAGCAGCTGCTCGGCGGCGAGTACGACGCGGGCAACGTCCTGCTCTCCATCAACTCGGGCGCGGGCGGAACGGATGCCTGCGACTGGGCCGAGATGCTGCTGCGGATGTATCTGCGCTGGGCCGAACGCCACGGCTTCGAGACCGAGATCCTCGACATCCAGGCGGGCGAGGAGGCCGGCATCCGCGGCGTCACGCTGCGCATCGCGGGCGAGTACGCCTACGGCTACCTGAACTCCGAGCAGGGGGTCCATCGCCTGGTCCGCATCTCGCCCTTCGACTCGAATGCGCGCCGGCACACGGCCTTCGCGAGCGTCACGGCGGTGCCCGAGATCGACGATGCCGTCGAGGTCGAGATCGACGAGGGCGATCTGCGCATCGACACCTATCGCGCGAGCGGCGCCGGCGGCCAGCACGTCAACAAGACCGAGTCCGCGGTGCGCCTGACCCATCTGCCGACCGGTGTCGTCGCCGCCTGCCAGGCCGAACGCTCGCAGCACAAGAACAAGGCCCAGGCGATGAAGATGCTGCGCGCGAAGCTCTTCGAGCTCGAGCGCCGCAAGCAGGCCGAGAAGCTCGAGGCGCTGACGGGCGAGAAGCGCGAGATCGGCTTCGGCAGCCAGATCCGCTCGTACACGCTCCATCCGCAGCAGCGCGCGAAGGATCATCGGACCGACCTCGAGATCGGGAACGTCGAGGCCGTCCTCGACGGCGATCTCGACGCCTTCATCCGCGCGACCCTGCTCGCGCAGGCCGCGCACCTGCGGCCCAGCCGCGGCGGGGAGTAGGCGTGGAAGCGATCCAGACGGCCTGGGCGGGATGGCTCGGCGCTGCGGGGGGCGGCGTGGCGGTGACGTTCATCGTCCTGCTCGCGCTCGGCATCGTCGCGATGACGCTCTTGTATGTCGGCTCGGCCCTGCTCGTGCTCGACCGGTTCGCGCGTGCGGCCCGGGGCTTCGTGGGCCCGGCCGTCGCGGGGCTCTGCGTCACGGCCTTCGTCGCCCTGCTCGCGACGCTCGAGAACCATCCGCCGGACTCGGTCTATACCTGGGACGAATGGCGCGGGGACTTCCTGCGCCAGCTCGGGGTCGGGCTCGGCGCTTGTGTGCTCTTTCTCGGCGCGGTCGGTGTCGCGACGCGGCAGCTCTCCCAGGCGACGCTCGGGCGCGTCGTCTCCGCGATCGTCGCGCTGGCCGCCGGACTCGCGATCGCAGAGCTCGGCCATGCGATCCCGGTCGCCGGGCTCGCCGCGGTCGCTGCCCTCGCCGCGTTCGGGCTCCGGATGCGGGAGAAGGCTCGGGCGACGAACGGCGGGGAGGCCGGGGGCGCGTCCGGTGTGCTCCTGGCGATCGCGGGCGCGCTGATTCCCGGCGCGCTCTCGGGGCTGCTGCCGGAAGATGCGCTCGGCGTCGTGCGCGCCGGTGCGACGTCGCTCTTCGGTCTGCTCGGCGGAGCGATCGTGCTCGGCCTGGTCCCGCTCGCGATCGCGGGGTTCCTCTCGATGCGCAGCTCGGTCGAGTGGTTCATCGCGATCCGCTATCTCGTCGCGAAGCGCCGGCAGGTCTTCATTTCGGCGATCACGGCGATCTGCGTCGCCGGCATCGCGGCCGGGGTCTGGCTCATCATCGTCGTGCTCTCGGTGATGAACGGCTTCGAGCAGACCTGGCGCGAGGAGATCCTCGGCAATCGCGCGCATTTCACCGTCCACAGCAGCTTCGGCCCGTTCGAGGACTGGGAAGAGGTGATGAAGACCGTCGTGCGCATTCCGGGCGTCGAGGCGGCGAGCCCGTACGTCGACGCCGAGGGCATGGTGCGCGGCAGCCACGGCGAGATCGCGAGCGTCCGCCTGCGCGGCATCGATCCCGCGAGCGTCGGCCGGGTCACCGATCTCGAGAGCGATCTGCGGACGATCGAGGGCGAGACCTCGGCCGATCTCGTCGCCCGCTTCGCGAAGCAGGAGGGCGACGGAGGCTCGCCCGGGATCGTCATCGGCGGGCATCTCGCGAGCTCGATGGGGCTCGGCGTCGGCGACCAGATGCTGCTGATCTCGCCCTTCGGCGGCCCGCCGACGCCGCTCGGCCCGGGCCCGCGTCTCAAGCGATTCACCGTCGTCGGGATCTTCGAGTCGAGCTTCTACCAATACGACGAAGCGTTCACCTACACGACCCTCGACGCCGCGCGCGACTTCCGGAAGGTGGGCGCCGTCGTCGACGGCATCGAAGCGCGCACCACCGACCACTATCGCTCGCGCATCGTGGGCCAACAGGTCCAGGAAGCGCTCGGCTACCCCTACTACACGCGGGACTGGAAGGAGGTCTTCCCGGCCTTCTTCCAGGCACTCAAGACCGAGCGCGTGATGATGTTCCTGCTGCTGACGATGATCATGGTCGTGGCGGCGTTCGTGATCGTCGCGACCCTCATCATGATGATCATGGAGAAGTCGAGCGACATCGCGATCCTGAAGGCGATGGGAGCAGAGGACTCGATGATCGAGCGGATCTTCGCGCTCGAGGGGACGCTGATCGGGCTCTGCGGCACGGTGCTCGGCGTCGCCGCGGGCATCGCGGTGACCGGCCAGCTGGCCTGGATCCAGGATCGGATCGAGGGGATCACCGGCATCGATACGCTGCCTGCCTCGGTCTACCAGTTCTCGGAGCTGCCCTCGAAGGTCGATCCGGGGCAGGTCGCCGGGGTCGCGGTGATCGCGATGATCCTCTCGCTGGGGGCGACGCTGCTCCCGAGCCGACAGGGTGCCCGGATCGATCCGGCGGCGGGGCTTCGTCATGAATGACACGCAGGCGGCGACGCCGCTCGTCGAGATCCAGGGGCTCTTCCGCCGCTTCGAGACCGGGGGCGGGACGATCGAGGTCCTCTCGGGCATCGACTTCGCGATCCACGAGGGCGATCGGATCGCGATCGTCGGGCAGTCGGGCGTCGGGAAGTCGACGCTGCTCCACATCCTCGGCACCCTCGACCATCCGAGCGAGGGTACGCTCCGCTTTCGGGGCGAGGACGTCTTCGCGCGCTCGCGCGAATCCCTCTCGCATCTGCGCAATCACTTCCTCGGCTTCGTCTTCCAGTTCCACCATCTGCTGCCGGAGTTCAGCGCGATCGAGAACGTGATGATGCCGGGACTGATCCAGGGCCTCTCGAAGAGCGAGATGCGGGCGCGCAGCGAGTCGATGCTCCGCGACGTCGGCCTCGGCCACCGCATCGAGCACGCGGTCGGCAAGCTCTCGGGCGGCGAGCGGCAGCGGGTCGCCGTGGCGCGGGCGCTGGTACTCGATCCGCCGCTCGTGCTGGCCGACGAGCCGACGGGGAACCTCGATCCGGCGACGGGCGATCAGGTCGCCGAGCTGCTCTTCGAGATGAACCGCACCCGCGGCACGACCCTGGTCGTCGTCACGCATAGCAAGCGGATGGCCGATCGCCTCGGCCGCGTGCTCGTGTTGACCGGGGGCAAGCTCGTCGAGACGGCGCCCGGGTCCGCCGTCGTCTGAGCCCTCGCGCGCAGCGCATGGCGGCGGCTGCGACGTGCGACGAGAGGGCGTCCGCGGCGGCACGCGCTGGCGCAAGGCCGCCCGTGGCCGCGAGCGGCGGCGCTTGGACACCCGCTCCCGCGTGCGGGTTTCCGCCGGATCGGGGCGCCGCCCCGATCGGCGCTGCAAGCTGCAACTCCCGGTCCGATCGAGGGTTTTCGGCTCGGATGCCCGTTGAATTGCAGGGGGCCGTCGCATAGTCTTCGGCGCCGCGATGGGCCGCCCGGCGGCCGGGAGATTTCTTGGAGCAGACCGTCCGGGCAAGCTGGCTGCGCGCGATCCTCCTCGCTGTCGCGATGCTGGGCGGAGGGTCGATTCCGGGCCTTCCCCTCGCCGCGCTCGGCCAGGCGCCGAGCGGCCCCGTCGAATACGGCGCCCTCGAACCGGAGCCGCGAACGCGCTCGGACAAGCGGATCGCGGTGCTGCCCTTCCGGGTCAACAGCACGGGCTCGCTCCGATTCCTCTCGGGGCCGCTCGACGAGCTGCTCGCCCAGCGCATCGAGGCGGGCGGCGAGGTCTCGGCGATCGCGAAGCCCGGCCTGACGGCGGCGGGCGAGACCGACATTCCCGGCGCGGAACGATCGGACGCGGCGCTGCGAAGCTGGGCCGCGGGCCAGGGGCTCGACGGGGTGGTGGTCGGCAGTCTGACCGAGCTCGCCGGGCGCTTCTCGATCGACGTCCGCGTCGTGCCGGCGTCGGCTGGATCGGGCAGCACGAGCCTCGTCCTCACGGCCGGAAGCGATCGCGAGCTGCTCGATCGGCTCGGCGAGCTGGCGGAGCGGGTCGGAGCCGTGGTCGTCGGCGGCAAGCCGGATCGGATCGTCGAGATCCGCCTCGAAGGAGCGGGGGAGATCGAGGGCGAGCTGCGGGATCGCATCGCCCTGAGCCGCGGCGAGCCCTTCGACGCGACGCGCCTCGAAGGCGACCGGCGAGCGGTCGCGGCGGATCCGCGCGTGGCGCGCGTGCTCGCCCGCACCCAGCAGACGGAGGGCGGCGTCGTCGTCCTGTTCGAGATCGTGCGCGCCGAGCGGCTGCTCGGTGAGAGTGTGAAGCCGGCGACGGGCGAGGCGGTCGCCGAGGTCGCGATTCGCGGCAATCGCCGGATCGAGGAGGCCGAGATCCGGGCGCGGGTCCAGACGGCGCCGGGCCAGCCCCTCGACGCGGCGCAGATCGCCCGCGACGTCCGCGCGATCTTCCAGCAGGGCTTCTTCCGGGACGTCCAGGTCTACGTCGATCGGACCGCGCTCGGGCCCTCGGTCATCTTCGAGGTCGCGGAGAATCCCGTCGTCCGCGAGATCGCGATCTCCGGCAACGACGAGATCAAGAGCGACAAGATCAAGGACGCCCTGACGCTCACGACCGGTGCGCCCCTCGACTACCCGCTGCTGCACGAGAACGTCGAGCGCATCGCGGCCCTCTACAAGAGCGAGGGCTTCTATCTCGCCGAGGTCGAGTACGAGACCGAGGAGATCACCGACGGCTCCGTCGCGATCAACTTCGTCGTCGAGGAGAAGGACAAGCTCAAGCTGCGCAAGATCGTGTTCAAGGGCAACACGGCCTTCAGCGACCGCGAGCTGCGCGAGGGCTTCTCGACCAAGCCCTGGCGATTCTATTCGTACGCCACCAGCTGGCTCGACAAGACGGGCACCTACTCCGAGCCGGTCTTCATGCGCGATCTGCGGCTCGTCGAGAAGCTCTACACCGACAACGGTTACGTGCAATCCCGCGTCATCGGTCCCGAGGTCGATCCGCGCGAGGAAGGGCTGATCGTCGAGGTCGAGATCATCGAGGGGCCCCAGTTCAAGGTCGGCAGCCTCGACGTCCAGGGCGACGAGACGATCGACCTCGCGGTCCTGCGCGACAAGATCCAGCTGAAGCAGGGCGACGTCTTCAGCCGCTCGAGCCTGACCTCCGACGTCGAGACGCTGGAGTCCCATTTCACCGATCGCGGCTTCTACTTCGCGAACGTCGACCCGGTCACGAAGACGAATCAGGAAGAGCTCACGATCGACGTCCAGTTCGGCGTCGAGAAGGGCCCGCTCTACTTCGTCCGCAACATCGAGCTGAAGGGCAACTCGCGAACCGTCGACCCGGTGATCCGCCGCGAGATCCGGCTCGTCGAGGGGCAGCTCTACTCGGCGCGCGCGCTCCAGATCTCGAGCGAGCGCATCCGGCGGCTCGGCTTCTTCGAGGACGTCGCCTTCGAACCGAAGACGACCGACGATCCCTCCCAGCTCGATCTCGACGTGAACGTCGTCGAGCGGCCGACCGGCGCCTTCAGCTTCGGCGCGGGCTTCTCCTCCGCCGACAACTTCATCTTCACCGCGTCGCTCTCCCAGTCGAACCTCTTCGGCCGCGGCTACGGGGCGAACATCTCGGCCGACATCGGCGGCAACTCGAGCCGCTATTTCGTCTCGCTGACCGATCCCTACTTCCTCGGCACGACCTTCAGCTTCAGCGCGACCGCCTTCCTCACCGAGGTCCGCTTCAACTCCTTCGAGCAGCAGCAGCAGGGCGTCGAGCTCGCGATCGGGCATCCGCTGACCGTCGACAACCGCGCTTCGATCGGCCTCAGCTACGGCTATTCCCAGCGGCGCGTCCGCCAGAACACGAACCTGAACGCGCTCGCGGCGCCCATCACCCGCCAGGTGCTCCAGGGCCAGCAGAGCACGAGCCGGCTGGGCCTCTCGGTCGGCGTCGACACCCGCAACGACCGCTTCGCCCCGACCTCGGGTTATGCGGCGAACGCCTTCGTGGAATACGCCGGCCTCGGCGGCTTCTCCAACTTCCTCTCGCTCGAGGGCCAGGCGGGCTACTACTTCGGCGCACCGCGCTGGCTCTTCGAGCGCTCGACCTTCGTCGTCAGCACGCGCCTCGGCTATGCGCTCCCGTTCAACCAGATCTCCGATTTCGACACCGGGATCGAGTCGTCGACGATCTGCGCGGATCCTTCGAACTGTCTGAACGCCGGCAACCTCGAGGATCTCTCCGACGACATCCGACTGCCGCTGACGGAGCGTTATTTCCTCGGCGGTCTGGGGGCGACGCGGCTGCGTGGCTACCAGGGCCGATCCGTGGGCCCCCGCCGACCGACCCTGACCTTCACCGAGCTCGCCTCGGGGCGCGTCTACCATCCGGTCGGTACGCGCCTGATCAGCAATCCCGCGACCGGCGAGGTCCGGGCCTTCTGCGACGAGGCTGCCCGGCGCAGGGCGGGCCGGGGCAACACCGTCTGCAACGACGTCACCGACCGCGACTTCGACGACTTCGAGAACCTCGGCGATTCGCAGGTGATCGGCGGCAACTCCTACATCAGCAGCAGCTTCGAATACCGCTTTCCGATCTCCGAGGAGATCGGCCTGCTCGGCATCGGATTCTTCGACGCCGGCAACGCCTTCGCCGAGGGGGAGCTGCTGTTCGACGCCACGGAGTGGCGCTACGGTACCGGCGCAGGCGTCCTGTGGTTCTCGCCCTTCGGTCCCCTCCAGCTGGTGCTCGGGTTCCCGATCGACGCGCGCGAGAACGAGCAGAGCCCCGTCTTCGAGTTCTCGGTCGGCGGCCTGGGGATCTAGCGAACAATGCGAGCGCACGTGTCGGGACCCGTTCCGACGGGCGTGCCGATGGATCGACGAACAAGGAGTCCAAGGAACATGAAGATCGAGCGAATCCTCTTGCTGCTGGCCCTCGGCGTGATGCTCGGATGGGGCATCGGCGCGACGAACGATCCCGTCAAGATCGGCTTCGTCGACATGGAGCAGGTGCTCGCCACCGTCGATCGGGGCAAGGCCGCGCGCGAGGAGCTCGAGCGCAAGGGACGCGAGGCGCAGGCGCGGCTCGCGCCGATGGTCGAGCAGCTCCAGGCGATGGAGAAGGAGCTGCAGTCGAAGCAGTTCGTGATGTCGGAGGACGCGGTCAAGGCCAAGCAGCTCGACATGGTCGAGCTCCGCAATCGCTACGAGAACAAGGCGAAGGAAGAAGAGGGCCAGTTCAAGATCGAGCAGCAGCGGATCCTCGGCCCCCTCGTCGAGAAGCTCGAGACGGTGATCAAGGACGTCGGCCGGGAGAACGGATTCTCGGCGATCCTGCGAACGGATACGCCCGGCCTCGAATACCGCCGCGAAGCCCTCGACGTGACGGATCTCGTCATCAAGACGTACAACGGAAAGGGCTAGTGGCTTGCCCGAAGTCCACCCGACGGCACATGTGGAGCAGGGCGCGAGCCTCGCGGCCGACGTGGTGGTCGGGGCCTTCTCCTTCGTCGGGCGGGAGGTCGAGCTGGGGCCCGGAGTCGTGGTGGCGGAGCACGTGACCCTGATCGGGCGGACGCGGATCGGGCCGGGCGGTCGCATCTTTCCCCATGCCTGTCTCGGCGGAGCGCCGCAGGATCGTTCCTTCGACGGCGCTTCGACGAGTCTCGAGATCGGGGCGCGCAGCCAGATCCGGGAGCACGTCACCGTCCACGTCGGCACGACGCGCGGTGGTGGCTGCACGCGGATCGGGGACGACGCGTTCCTGATGAACGGTGCCCACATCGGCCACGACTGCCAGATCGGCAACAACGTGATCGTCGCGAGCTTCTGCGGGCTCGGCGGTCATTCGAAGGTCGACGATTTCGCGGTGCTCGGCGCCTACACCGGGCTGCATCAGTACGCGCGCATCGGCGAATCGGTGATGGTCGCGGGGGGAACGAAGCTCTCGCTCGACGCGCCGCCCTTCGCGATGGTCGCCGGCGATCGGGCACGTCTGGTCGGGATCAATTCCGTCGGCCTCGAGCGGCGCGGCTTTTCGAGCAAGACCCGCGCGCAGATCAAGCACGCCTTCCACCTCATCTTCAACTCGAAGCTGCGCCTCGAGGAAGCACTCGCGCGGGTCGATGCCGAGATCGGCGGCGTCCCGGAGGTCGAGCGGCTGGTCTCCTTCCTGCGAAAGACCGAGCGCGGATTCTGCCGCTGAGGCGCCATGCGAGGGAACTCCCCTTCTTCCCGCTCCTCTTCCCGCGCCTCTTCTCGCTCGGGAGGCGCCCGCCTCGGATTGATCGCCGGATGCGGCAGCTTGCCGGGCGAAGCGGCGCGAGCCCTCCGCCGCGCGGGTGAATCCGTGGGTGCCCTCGCGTTCGAGGGCCTGACGGATCCCGGGCTCGAAGGCGTCGTCGACGCCCTCCGCTGGCAGCGCCTGGGCCAGCTCGAGGCGGCTGCGGAATCGCTGCGGGGCATGGGCGTCGACCGGGTCGTGCTCGCCGGCTCGATTCCGAAAAGGCTGCTCTTCGAGGGCACGGGCCGCTTCGAGCCCGATCGCGCAGCGGCGGCGCTGCTCGGCGGGATCGGCGGCTGGAAGGACGATCTGCTCTTCGCGGCCCTCGCCGGATGGCTCGAATCGAAGGGCTTCGGGATCGAAGGTCAGGATCGCGTCCTCGCGCCGCTGCTCGCGCAGCAGGGTGATTGGTCGCAGCGTTCCCCGAACGCCGAGGAGCTCGGGGATCTGGCGATCGGGCGCAGGGCGCTCGCGGCGCTCGGCGCGGCGGGCATCGGGCAATGTGTCGTCGTGCAGCGCGGCTGCGTCGTCGCCGTCGAGGCGGCGGAGGGCACGGACGCGACCATCCGGCGTGCGGGTGAGATCGCTGGACCGGGCGCGACGGTCGTGAAGGGTGTGCGGCCGGAACAGGATCGCCGCTTCGATCTGCCCGCGGTGGGGCCCGAGACGATCGCCGTGATGAAGCAGGCCGGGGCGACCTGCCTCGCGATCGAAGCCGGGTTCACCCTGGTTCTCGCCGCCGACGAGGCACGCGCCGCCGCCGACCGCGCGGACATCGCCTGCACGACCTTCGCGCGGGACGGAGAGGCGAC
The DNA here is from genome assembly GCA_041389425.1 of Myxococcota bacterium. Lineage (GTDB taxonomy): Bacteria > Myxococcota_A > UBA9160 > UBA9160 > UBA4427 > UBA4427. The sequence continues at coordinate 86,263 of JAWKRX010000006.1, read as the reverse complement.
ATGACGCGTCTGCGTGTCGCCGTGATCGGCGCCGGGCCTATGGGCCGGCTGCACGCCCGGACCGTCGCGGCGTCGGCCGCCCGGGACGGCGACTGCGTGCTCGCCGCGATCGTCGATCGACACGCCGCCCGCGCGCAGCAGCTCGCGAGCGAGTTCGCGACGCAGCCCTTCGACGATCCGAGTCGGCTCGCGGGGATCGATGCCGCGATCGTCGCCGTACCGACGGCCGCCCATGTCGAGACGGGGGTGGCGCTCCTCGAGGCAGGGCTCGACCTGCTCGTCGAAAAGCCGCTCGCCTGCGATGCCGGCGAAGGGCTGCGGCTCGTCACGCGCGCGGAAGCCCTCGGCCGGATCCTGCAGGTCGGCCACGTCGAGTGGTACAACCAGCGCTGGCGGGCGGCGCTCGCGCGCGCGGGCGAGGCGCGCCGGATCCGCGTTCGGCGCCTGCATCCGGCGAGCGAGCGGGGGCTCGACATCGACGTCGTCCAGGACCTCATGCTGCACGATCTCGATTGGCTGAGCCGCGGCCTCGCCGACGAGATCGAGTCGATCGAGGCGACCGGAGAGGGCCCGGCCGGCGGCGATCTCGACCACGCCTCGGCACGGCTTCGTTTCCGGTCGGGCTGTGTCGCCGAGCTCGAGGCGAGCCGGGTGCACGACGTGCGCGAGCGCTCGATCGAGATCGAGGGCAGCGCGGGAAGGGCGCGTGTCGACCTGCTGCTCGATCCGCCCGCGGACACTGCCGGGGCAGCGGGCGAGGCGCCGGCGCTCGATCCGCTCGGGCTGCAGTGGCGCGCGTTCGTGCGTGCCGCCCTGACGCGTGAGCCGCCGGAGAACGACGGGCGGGCCGGTGTCGAAGCGCTGCGTCTGGTCGAGCGGGTGCGCGCCGCGATCCGCCGGCCGGCGCCCGCGCCGGCCGGGCATGCCGCGCGCCCCGACACGACGGAGGCCGTCCTTGGCGACGATCCTCTTCTGCGCCGGTGATCAATCGGGGGAGGCGCATGCGGCGGCGCTCGCCCGGGCGCTTCGCGCCCGGCTTCCGGGCCTGCGCCTGCTCGGCCTGGGCGGTGCGAAGATGCGCGCGGCGGGCGTCGAGATCGTCGTGGACCAGCGCGAGCTCGCGGTCGGCGGGATCGTCGAGCTGATTCCGGAGCTGCGGCGGATCGTCGGCGCCTGGCGTCGGCTCTCTCGCGCGCTGGCCGAGGCGCGGCCCGAGCTCGTGGTGCTGGTCGATTCGGGTGGATTCAATCTGCCCTTCGCGCGCCGCGTTCGGCGCAGGAGCGGCGCCCGGATCCTCTACTTCATCGCGCCGCAGGTCTGGGCCTGGCGGCCGGGCCGCATCCGGCGTCTCGCGGCGGTTGCCGACCGGATCGTCGTCTGCCTGCCCTTCGAGCGCGCCTACTATGCCGCGCGCGGCGTCGCCGTCGAAGCTCCGGGCCACCCGCTCGTCGACGCCTTCGCCGAGGCCCGCGCGGCCGAGCCTGCGGGCGAGACGGCGAAGGCGCGTCGCGCGCGGGTGCGCCAGACACTCGGAATTCCCCAGGACGTGCCCGTCGTCGGTCTCTTTCCGGGCAGTCGGCGCAGCGAGCTCGCGCGCCATCTCCCGCTCCAGCTCGCGGCCATCGAACGTCTGCGCGCGCGCGAGCCGGTGCTCGCCGGTGTGCAGGCGATCGTCGGGCTGGCCGCGGGCTTCGACGAAGCCGACGCCCGCCGCGCGGCGCGCGGCGCGTTCTCGGCGGCTGGTGCAGGGGCGCTCCACTGTGTTCCGACGGGCGACGGTGCGCTCCTCGATGCCCTCGACGTCGCGCTCACGAAGCCCGGTACGATCACCCTCGAAGCGGCGCTGCGCGGCTGTCCGATGGTGGTGATGGGGCGGGTGCATCCGCTGACGGCCTTCATCGCGCGGCGCAGCGTGCAGGTGGGCTTCGTGGCACTTCCGAACCTGCTCCTGGAGGAGGAGATCGTGCCGGAGCTGTTGCAGGCGGATGCGATGCCGGATCGGATCGCCGAGCGCCTCGCGCCGCTCTTCGCGGGGCCGGCGCGAGCACGGCAGCTCGAGGGGCTCGCGCGGGCGGTGGCGCGGCTCGGGCCGCCGGGCGCGATCGAGCGGACGGCCGCGACGGTGGAGGAAATGCTTGCGACCCCTCGCGCATAGCATCGCGGCCCTGGCGGGCCTGATCGCCGCGCCGGTCGTCGCGGCGGGCGCCGTCCTGCGTCCTGCGTTCCGGCGACAGCTGCCCGAGCGGCTCGGCCTCGGCCGCGCGCGCGCGGCCGCCGAGGGCCGGATCTGGCTCCACGCGTCCAGCGTCGGCGAGGCGAAGGCCGCGTGTCGCCTGCTCGATGCCCTCGAGGCTTCGGGCTTCGAGACGCAGGCGACGACGATGACGGTCGCCGGCCGCAGCATCTTCGAGCGCGATCGGCCCCGGATGCCGGCGAGCCTCGCGCCTTTCGATCACCCCTGGTCCGTCGCCCTGGCGATGCGGCCCGCACGGCCGCGCCTCTCGATCCTGATCGAGACCGAGCTCTGGCCGAGCTGGATCGCCGCCTGCGCGCGCGAGGGCGTTCCCGTCGTCGTCGCCTCGGGAAGGCTCTCGGATCGCTCTTTCCCTCGTTATTCGAAGGTCGCCCGCCTGATCCGCCCGACACTCCAGCGGATCGCCGCCGTCGGCGCCCGGACCGAGCTCGATGCGGAGCGATTCGTCCGTCTCGGCCTGCCCGAGGATCGTGTGCGGATCACCGGCGACCTCAAGCTCGATCCGGCGAGCGAAAAATCCGGCCTCGGGCCGGCGCTCGGGCGCGCACTCTCCGTCGGCCCGGTCGTGGTCGCGGGCAGCACCCATCGCGGCGAGGAGGAGACGTGTCTGCGCGCACTCGCAGCGGCGGAGCGGCAGGGGCATCCGTTCGTGCTCGTGCTCGCCCCGCGGCAGGTCGACCGGACCACCGAGGTCGCCCGGCTCGCGCGCTCGCGCGGGCGCCGCGTGCATCTGCGCAGTCGTCTCGAGGATCGCCCGCTCGCGCCCGGCGAGATCCTGATCCTCGACTCCTACGGCGATCTCGCATCGACCTACGCCGCCGGCACGATCGCCTTCGTCGGCGGGACGCTCGTGCCCGTCGGCGGACACAACGTCTGCGAGCCGGTCCATGTCGGCTGTCCCGTGCTCTACGGCCCGCATTTCGCGAACGTCCGCAAGATCGTCGAGATCCTCGAGGCCGATGGCGCCGGTCGCTGCGTCGCGAGCCCGGACGCCTTGATCGGGGCGCTCGTCGAGAATCTGCGCGATCCCGACGACGCAGGCCGGCGGGGCGAGCTGGGCCGGCTGACGCTCGAGCGCCACCGCGGCAGCGTCGAGCGGACCCGGCAGCTCGTGCTCGAGACGCTCGCCCGTGCCGAGGGCCTTGCCCCCGGCGATGCGTGCGCCCCGGGTGATGCGGGCGCCGGAGACGGGAGCGCGCGATGAGCGCGCGGCCGGAAGAAGCTGCACCGCCCGATCGGGATCCGCGCGCGCAGCGCTTTCGGCGAGGGAAGCTGCTCGGGCTGGTGCTCGTCCCCGCATCCTGGCTCTACGGTCTCGGTGCATGGCTGCACCGTCGCTTCATGCGCGCGGCGATCCGGGCGCGGCCGCGCCCTGCGTGCGCGATCGTGAGCGTCGGTGCGTTGACGGTCGGCGGTGCGGGAAAGACGCCGCTCGCGGCGCGCCTCGCCGCGGGACTGCATGCGCGGGGCTGGCGCGTCGTGCTCGCGAGCCGGGGCTACAAGGGCTCGGCGCGCGCGCCCGTCACGCTCGTTTCGGACGGCGCGCACGTCCAGGCCTCTGCCGCTGAGGCCGGCGACGAAGCCCTCGTGCTCGCCGCCCACGCACCCGGCGTGCCGGTGCTGGTCGGCCGCGACCGGGGCGTCGTGGGAACGGAGGCCGCGGCTCGCTTCGGCGCGGAGATCCTCGTGCTCGACGACGGATTCCAGCACCACCGCCTCGCTCGCGATCTCGACATCGTGAGCCTCGATGGCCGGGCCGGCCTCGGCAACGCACGGGTGGTGCCCGCCGGCCCCCTGCGCGAGCCGCGCTCGAGCCTCCGGCACGCGGATTGGATCTGCATCGTCGACGATACCGGCGCACCGCCCCCCGGCGCGGCGCGCGGGCTCGCGAAGCACGTCCGGTCCGAGGGCTTCGTCCTGCGTGCACGCCGCCGCGCGAGCGCGCTCTTCTCCCTGGACGGCCGAACGCGTCGGCCGCTCGCCTCGCTCGCCGGACGACGGGTCGGCCTGCTCTGCGGCATCGCACGTCCCGCCTCGTTCCGGCGATCCGTCGAGTCGCTCGGCGCGCAGGTCGTCTGCGAGCGGCGCTTTCCCGATCACCATGCCTACGCGCCCCGCGACCTCCAGGGTCTCGATCCCGCCGCCGAGGTCTGGCTCACCACCGAGAAGGACGCCATCAAGATCCTGCCGGCCTGGGCGTCCGGGACCGCGATCGAGGTGCTGCAGATCGAGCTCGAGATCGAGGAAGAGGAGACCGTCCTGGCGGCCCTCGAAGCGGTGCTTCAGAAGGCCGGTCGGCTCGCGCCCCGTCCGGGCATGCGGGAGCCGCCGCGTCCGGCCCCGTCCACGGAGCAGCGCGCCGAGCGCGGATGATCGAAGAGTCGCGCGATCGGGGACGAACTAACGGCCCAGCCCGAGCCCGAGCCCGAGCGCAGCGGCCAGCACGTTGCGTGCGCGCAGCCGCGCGAGTCGCCAGGCCAGGCGGTGGCGGAGGAAACGGCGCTCGCCCGGGCGCGCGGCGGCGTGCAGGGCGGCGCGCAGGCGGCGATCGCCGCGGCAGTAGGCCGCGAGAAATCGGGCGCGCAGGCGCGGGTCGAGGAGGTCGCTCGCTCCGTGTTTGGCGAGCGAGCGTTCGAGGCGCAAGAAGTCGCGAATCCGTTCGCGGGGCGCCGCGCCCCGGGTCGCGCGCGCCGAGGCGAGGTCGACGAGGAGACAGCGTGGGCCCGCCTCTCCCTGCTCGATCAGGACATTGCGCAGGTTGAGGTCGCCGTGGAGGCCGCCGGCATCGTGGAAGCGCCGCAGGGCATCGCCGAGGGCCGCGGCGACGGGCTCGCGCAGTGCGCGATCGGGCGAGGTCGCCAGCCAGTCGAGGCCGTCCCGGCTCGCGCTCCGGTCGAGGGTGCCGAGATGGCATTCCCAGAGCAGACCGCGGCGGCGGGAGAAGGCGCCGACGGCAGCGGGCAGCGGTGCGCCACGCGCGGCGAGCCCGAGCCAGAGTTCGAGCTCCCGCTCGACGCGGCGGGGCGACACGAATCGATTCGAGAAGAGGGGCCCGAGCGCGCCCCCGCGCCGGCATTCGCGCAAACGCAGCGGCGAAGCGACGCCGGGCCAATCCACCAGCCGCTGCGGTCCGCGCCCCGGCGGCCGCGCGCGCGCGGATCGAAGCGCGGCGTCGAAGCCGGCGGCTTCGAGCAGGCCCGCGCGCCGCAGGGGCTCGAGCCAGTCGGGATTCAGGGCGAGGTGATAGGCGGGCGAGCGGAGGGTCTCCGGCCGGGGCTCGCGCATCATCGCGGGAGCCGGTGGCGAACGAAGCGGGCGAGCAGGATCGCCGCGAGCGCGAAGAGCACGTTCGGGATCCAGCTCGCCTGCACGACCGGGAGCCAGCCGGATCGCGCGATCGATTCCGAGACCGTGCCGAGGCCGAAGTAGGCGAAGCCGGCTGCGAGGGCGAGCGGGAGCCCGAGGCGGCGCCCGCGCTGCTCGCTCGCGAGGGCGATCGGGACGCCGACGCCGGCGAAGAGCAGGGGCGCGAAGGGCAGGGTCTGCCGCCGCTGGATCTCGAGGGCGTATTCGATCGGGTTCTTCTGATCGAGCTCCGCGAGCGGGTCGCCGCCGCGGGCGCGCTCGACGACCGCATCGAGCTCCGCGCGGGTCATCTGCTTGGGACGCACCGGGCCGAATTCGGCCCCGAGGATGTGGGAGACGTCGACGTCGACCGAGAATGTGTCGAAATGGATCCGAGCGGATCGGTTCGGATCGGCCTCGGTCGGATCGAGATGGACGTCGCCGTTCCAGAGCTCGATCTCGATCTGCGAGCGGACGTCGTCGAACTCGAAGCGGCCACGCTCCGCGAAGAGACGATAGGCGTGACCGTTCGACCCGGTGTCGTGGATCATGACGCCGGACAGGCCTCCGCCGGGCAGTCGATCCTCCACGAAGATCAGCTGCTTGCCGATGCGCCGGAACTTGCCGGGCTCGAGGATCGCGCCGCGCGCGGCGACCGTCTTGAACAGCGAGACGAGCTGGCGGCGCGAGCCGTGCTCGAGCGAGACCACGAGCCAGGCGAGCAGGGCCGTCGCGCAGAGTCCGAGCAGCAGGTTCGGGATCAACACGCCGTCCGGTCCGATGCCGTTCGCGCGCAGGGCGAGCAGCTCGCCGTCGGACCCGAGTCTTCGCGCGGCGAGCAGGATGCCGACGAGGAAGGCGAGGGGAATGGCGTAGGTGAGGGCGACGGGAACGAGGCAGGTCGCGAGGCGCAGCCAGTCGCCGGGGTGCATGCCGATCATCGTCAGCTCGTCGAGCCGGACGAGCAGGTTCTGGGCGAGCAGGACGAGGGTCACGGCGAGAAAACAGAGCGCGCCATGGACGAGTGTCTCCCGCATCAGATAGAGCGAGAGGGTGCGCGCGGTTCTCATGGTCTTTATCCTATCGGCCGGTCGATTGCTCGGCGAGGCGCCGGTACCCGCTCATGCTCCAGGACGAACCGTCATCGGAAAGGGGCGACGGGCGCGCGCGCGCGGAGGAGGCGCCGATCGCACCGCCGCCCTCAGGCCGGATTCCGAACGATCGGCGCGGGCGTCCGCCGAGCGCCGAACGGATTCTCGTCGTCCGGCTCGGCGCGCTCGGCGACGTGCTCCGGACGATCCCGGCCGTCACCGCGCTGCGCGCTCTCTATCCGGCGAGTCATCTGGCCTGGCTCGTCGAGCCCGCGGCCGCGAGCGCCGTGCGCGCGGCGGGCTGCGTCGACGAGATCGTCGTCTTTCCCCGCGGCGAGCTCGTGGCGGCGCTGCGCAGCGGACGCCTGCTCGTGCTCGCCCGCCAGCTGCGCGACTTCGTGCGGCGACTGCGCGCCCGGCGCTTCGAGCTCGCGCTCGATTTTCACGGCCTGGCGAAGAGCGGGCTGCTCGCCTGGCTCTCGGGTGCGCCGATCCGGTTCGGCCATGCCCGTGGAGTCGCCCGCGAGCTCTCCCATGTGTTCGCGAATCGGAGGGTCGAGCTGCCGGCTCCGCGGGTCTCGCGCTTCGATCGCAACGCAGCGCTCGTGCGCGCACTCGCGCCGGAGCAGGTGCGTGCCGTCCCGGACGGTCCGCTGCTCGCGCCTTCGGCCGATGCGCGTGCCCGGCTCGAGGCGCGGCTCGCAGCTCTCGGCCGCGGCGATGCGGCGGGCTTCGTCCTGATCCATCCCGGGAGCAGCGCGGGCGCGGAGCACAAACGTTATGCGCCGGCCGCCTGGAGCGCCGTCGCGGCGCGCCTCGCCGACGCGGGCTTCGAGGTCTGGATCGCCGCCGGGAGCGCCGCCGCCGAGCGCGCCCTCGTCGAGGCGATCGTCTCCGGCTGCGGCGGGCGCGCGTTCGCCGCGCCCGAGACGCCCGAGCTCGACGATCTGCTCGCCCTGATCGCCCGGGCGAGGGTCTTCGCGGCCTGCGACTCGGGCCCCCTGCATGCCGCGTCGCTCGTCGGTGTACCCGTCGTGCAGCTGCTCGGTCCGACGGATCCGGTCCACAACACCCCCGCCGCCGCCTCGCCGTGGCGTCGAATCCACGTCCCGTTGCCGTGCAGTCCGTGCCGGCGCGGCTGCGCGGATCCCGCCTGCATGCGCGCGATCCCGCCGGCGCGGGTCGCCGAAGCGATCGCGGATCTCGCGATCGGAGCGGAGAAGGCGAGCGCCGCGCAGGGCGACGCTTCGTGAGGGCGCGGCAGGGTCGGCGGGCGGAGGCGGTGCGGCGGATCCTCGTGCGCTGTCCCAATCATGCGGGCGACGTCGTGATGGCGACGCCGGGCCTGGCCGCCCTGCGCGAAGCCCATCCGCAGGCCGAGATCGTCGCGCATCTGCCCGCGCCCCTGATTCCGCTGCTCGAGGGCGCCGGACTGGTCGACGCGCTCTGGGCGGTCGAGTCGAGGGGCGGGGGCGTCCGGGGCCTGCGCCGCGAGGCCGCACGGATCGCTGCCCATGGATTCGAGCTCGGGGTCGTGATTCCGGAGTCGATCTCGTCGGCACTGCTCATGCGCCTCGGCCGGGTCGGCCACGTCGTCGGCTTCGCGCGTGATCCGCTGCGCGCAGCGCTGCTCCACGAACGGGTGCCGGGCGAGGCGGGCTGGGGGCGGCGGCGCCTGGTGTCCCGGGAGCGCTTCGTGCTGCAGCTCGTCGCGGCGGTGGGGGCCCGGAGCGAAGGCGGGCCGCCGCGTCTGCGGCTCGCGACGACGGCCGCCGAGGCCGAGCGGCTCGAGGCCGCGCTCCGGCCACTCGGAAGCTCGCTCGCAGCGCTGCGGGACGATCCGCCGATCGTGCTGGCGCCGGGCGCGGGCTTCGGCGAGGCGAAGCAGTGGCCCGCGGAATCCTTTGCGGGGCTCGCCGACCGCCTCGCGAGCGGGGGCGCGCCGATCTTCGTCGTCGGTGCGCCCGGCGAAGAGGCGCTCGTCGCAGCCGTGGTGCGCGCGATGCGAGCCCGGCCCTTCGTCCTCGCCGGCACCCTCGATCTCGGCGCGCTCAAGGTCCTGCTGCGCGCGGCACGCCTGCTCGTTTCGAACGACGCCGGGGCGCGGCACGTCGCGGCGGCCTTCGGTGTCCCGAGCGTCGTCTTCTTCGGGCCGACGTCGGTCGAGAAGACCCCCGACAATCTCGATCGGGTCGAGATCCTCGAGACGGACCACGCCTGCCGGCCCTGCTATCGGCGCCGCTGCCCGATCGACCACCGCTGCCTGCGCAGTCTCTCCGTCGAGCAGGCCGAGCAGGCGGCGGCGCGCGCGATCGCACGCGCGCTGCCCGCGCCGTCGGCGCCGTACGAACGGGCTGGCGAAATCGCGTCGTCGGCGTCGCGCGAACGGATTGGCGACACCGGGCGATGATCGACCTCAGCGTCGTGATCGCGAGCTACGAGAACGCCGCGCTGCTGCAGCGCTGTCTCGCCGCCCTCGGCCGTGCCTGCGCCGCGCACCCGGCGCTCGCCGTCGAGATCATCGTCGTCGACAACGGCTCGCGGGACGCGAGCGTCGAGGTCGCGCGCGGATCGGGATTGCCCGTCCGGATCGTCGCCCTGGCGCGCAATCGGGGCTTCGCCGCGGCGGTGAACCTCGGGCTGCGGATCCGGCGCGGGCGTCACGTGTTGCTCCTCAACAGCGATGCGGAGATCGAGCCCGATGGGCTCGCGGGGGGCGTGACGCTGCTCGATGCGCAGCCTGCGATCGGCGTCATGGGGGCGGCGCTCTTCCACGCCGATGGCCGGCCCCAGCGCTCGGTCCACGCCTTCCCGGGGCTCGCGACCGAGCTTTGGCCGGAGGCCTGGGTGCGCGCCGCGCGCGGGCTGCGCCGGAGAAGTTGGCTCGGCATGGAGAGCGGAGGCGGCATCGGCGCACGCGCGACTGCGGGGGTCCGCGAGGTCGAGGCGGTGCGCGGGGCGGTCTTCTTCGTCCGCGGCGAGCTCTTCGATCGCCTCGGCGAGCTCGACGAAGGCTATTTCTTCTTTCTCGAGGAGACGGATTTCTGCTGGCGTGTCCGGGCAGCCGGACATGCGGTCGTCTTCGCCTCCGGCCTGCGCGCGCGCCACCGCCTCGGCGCGACGAGCAAGGCGCGGGCGCCGCTCGCGACCCGGATCGAGTACGAGCGGGCCCTCGATCGCTTCCTGGCCATCCGGCGCGGTCCCCGTACGGCACGTCGGGTCCGCCGGGTGCGCGCCCTGCGTGGCTTCTTCGGGCTGCTCCTGCTGCTGCTCGCGGCGCCCTTCTCTGCGCGCCTGCGGCGGCGCGGACGGGAGCGCGCGGGATTGCTCTTGTGGCATCTTCGCGGCCGCCCGGGCCATCCGGTCCTCGCGCTCGAGCTCGCTCGAGAGGCCGAGCGCGCGGGAGACCGGGCCGACGAGACCGCGCCGCAGGGCGCGCGCAGGGGGGAAGCCGGGCTTGAATGAGACGGAACGCGCGACGCTCCAGGGCGTGATCGAGCGGATGAGCGGGCTGCGCGTGCTCGTCGTCGGCGATCTGATGCTCGACGAATACCGGATCGGCGACGTCGAGCGGATCAGCCCCGAGGCGCCGGTGCCGATCGTGCGCGTCCGCGAGGAGCGCCACGCGCTCGGCGGCGCGGGCAACGTCGCCCGCAATCTCGTCTCGCTCGGTGCCCGGGCCGATCTGGTCGGGTCGATCGGCAACGACCGCGAAGCAGGCCTTCTCCGCGCTCGCGCCGCGGAGATCGGGCTCGAGACCTCGGGTCTCGTCGAATCGGCCGCGCGCCCGACGACCCACAAGCTGCGCGTCGTCGCGCAGTCGCGCCAGATGCTGCGCCTCGATCGCGAGGTCGATACGCCGCTCGCGGCGCCGGAGCGCACCCGTCTCGAGCGGGCGGTCTTCGAACGGCTCGATGCATGCGATGCCGTGGTCCTCGCCGACTACGACAAGGGGCTGTTCGCGGACGGGCTCGCAGGAAGCGTCATCGCCGCGGCGCGCGCGCGCGGGATCCCGGTCGCCGCGGATCCGAAGCGCGAGCTGCAGCGCTTTCGCGGCGCGACCCTCGTGAAGCCGAACCTCGCCGAAGCGTGCGCGGCCGTCGGCGGGAGCGGAGACGAGTTCCGCGCGCGCGTGCAGCTGCTCGAGAAGCTGAGAGCGGCGCTCGGCGGGGCCGAGATCGTGGTGACCCGGGGCGGGGAGGGCATCAGCGCCCTCGGCGCGGACGGCGTCGTCTTCGACGTTCCTGCAGACCGCCTCGCGGTCTACGACGTCCAGGGAGCCGGCGATACGTCGATGGCCGCGCTCGTGCTCTGCCGCACGGCCGGGGCTTCGCTGCGCGAGGCGTGCGTCGTCGCGAACGCAGCGGCCGGCATCGCCGTTTCGAAGCTGGGGACGGCCGCCGTGACCGCCGCGGAGCTTCACGCTCGACTTTTCGGCCCGCACGCACGACCGGGCTCGGCCCCGCTCGCATCGGAGGCTTCGTGATCTTCAGCATGACCGGGTTCGGGCGCGCATCTCGCGAGGCCGCAGGCATGGCCTTCGAGGTCGAGGCGCGCAGCGTGAACCATCGCCATCTCGATCTGCGCATCCGGCTGCCGCGCCTGCTCGCGGATCGGGAGAACGCGCTCAAGCAGCGCATCCAGGGTGCGCTCGCCCGCGGCAAGGTCGAGGTCGTCGTCACGCTCTCGACGAATGCCGGAGCGGCGAAGCTCGTGATCGACGAGGCGATCGCGGCCCAATACGTCGAGGCTTCGCGCATCCTCGCCGGGCGCCATGCGCTGACGGGCGCGCTCGACGTCGCCTCGCTGCTGGCCTTGCCCGGCGTGACGCGGGTCGTCGAGAGCGAGGTCGACGCGGAGGCGCTCGGGGCCGTCGTCGACGCGGCGGTCGACGAGGCGATCCGGGGGCTGGTGGCGATGCGGGCGGCGGAGGGCGAGGCGCTCCGGCTCGAGATCGAAGGCCGGCTCGCAACGGTGCTGGGGCTCGCGGACGCCTTCGAGGCGCGCTCGGGGGAGGTGGTCCAGGCCGCGCGCCAGCGGCTCCAGAAGCGGGCCGAGCAGATCCGGCGCGACGTCGGCCTCTCGGACGATGCGCGCCTGCATCAGGAGATCGTGATCGCCGCGGACCGCCTCGACATCACGGAAGAGCTCGTCCGCCTGCGGAGCCACGTCGCCCAGTTCCAGGAGACGCTGCGGGCCGGCGGCCCGGAGAATCCCGTCGGGCGAAGGCTCGACTTCCTGCTCCAGGAGCTGGGGCGCGAGGCGAATACCGTCGGCTCGAAGGCGAGCGACGCGGCGCTGGCCCAGGACGTGGTCGGCCTCAAGACGGAGCTCGAACGCATCCGCGAGCAGGTGCAGAACATTGAGTAGGGAGGACGCGCGCGAGCGCGGAGCGGCCGGCGGAGGCGAGGCGGAGCGTACGCCGCGCGAACGGCTGGAGCGCGCGAAGCCGACGATGGTGAACATCGGCTACGGCAATCTCGTGATGGCGGCGCGCGTGATCGCGATCGTTTCCCCCGGCTCGTCGCCGATGCGCCGATTGCGGGAGGAGGCGGGCAAGCGGGGCAAGCTGCTCGATGCGACGGAGGGCAGGCGGACCCGCTCGATCGTCCTGACCGACAGCGACCACGTGATCCTCTCGGCGATCACCCCCGAGACGATCGCGACCCGCCTCGCCCCCGACTTCAAGGAGGAGATCGACGGATGACGCACGCGAGCCGGGACCTTCCCGCCGCGGTCCGCAGCGATTCGCGCGGCCATGTCTTCGTGATCGCCGCGCCGTCGGGCACGGGCAAGACGACGCTCTGTCGCCGCATCCTCGAGGAGGATGCACAGCTCGTCCTCTCGATTTCCCATACGACCCGCGCGCCGCGCAACAACGAGCAGGACGGAATCCACTATCACTTCGTCGACGATCGGGCCTTCCGGCTCCTGGTCGGTGAATCGGCCTTCCTCGAGCACGCCGAGTACAACGGGCGGCAGTACGGCACCAGCTGGCGTGCCATCGAAGAGCCCCTCGCCGAAGGCCTCGACGTCGTGCTCGAGATCGAGGTGCAGGGGGCCGCGCAGGTCCGCGAGCGCATGCCCGATGCCTGCCTGATCTTCCTGCTGCCGCCGAGCCTCGAGGTGCTCGAATCACGCTTGCGGGGCCGGGGCACCGACGAAGAGTCCGTCATCCAGAAGCGCATGGCGCTCGTCGATCGCGAGCTGGCCGCCGCGGGAATCTTCGACTTCGCCGTCGTCAACGACGATCTCGAGCGCGCCGTCGCGGAGGTCCTGCTCGTGATCCGTGCGGTGCGCGCCGGACAGGAGGACGTGATCCGGCCGCGCTTCGGGCGCGAGGCCGTCATGGCGGCATTCGTCGCAGGGTCCGCTTCTTCGTGATCCACCGGATCCACCTGATCCCGAGACCGGTCGGACGCGCGCATCGCCCGATCTCGCGGCGGGATCGGGGCCCCGCGCGGCGACGGCTCGCCTAGCGGTTCGCCTGCGACGCGCGCGAATCGCGCCCGCGCGTTGCCGCGACGGCGCCGCACGGATAAGCTGTCGATGCGTCCGGGTTTCGCCAACTCCCCGGATCCACAGGCGTTTTTCGTGCCCACGATGGTCCGCTTCAACGACATCGCCGACCGCCTCCTGGACTACAACCCCCAGGCGGACGTCGAACGACTGCAGCGCGCCTACGTCTTCACGGCGAAGGTCCACGACGGCCAGGAGCGGCTCTCCGGGGAGCCGTACCTCATCCATCCGCTCGAGGTCGCCGGCATCCTGCTCGAGCTCTTCGTCGACGAAGACACGATCATCGCCGGCCTGCTCCACGACACCCTCGAAGACACCCTCACGACCCGCGACGAGATCGAGCGCCTGTTCGGTCCGAAGGTCGCCTTCCTGGTCGAGGGCCTGACGAAGATCGCCCGCATCGAGTTCAAGAGCGCCCGCGAACAGCAGGCCGAGAACTTCCGCAAGATGCTGATCGCGATGTCCGAGGACATCCGCATCCTGATGATCAAGCTCTCGGATCGGCTGCACAACATGCGGACCATCGTCCACATGAGCGAGGAGTCGCGGCGGCGGGTGGCCCAGGAGACGATGGACATCTACGTCCCGCTGGCGCATCGGCTCGGCGTCTACTGGATGAAGCAGGAGCTCGAGGATCTCGCGTTCCGCGCGCTCGAGCCGGAGGTCGCGGCCGAGCTCGAGGCGAAGCTGCTCGTCTCGCGCGACGAGCGGGAGCGCTACATCGAGGGCGTGATCGGCATCATCTCCGCGCGCCTCGCCGATCTCGGGCTCGCCTGCGAGGTCGCCGGGCGCATGAAGGACATCTCGTCCATCCACGCCAAGATGAAGAGCCAGGACATCGAGGTCGAGCAGATCTACGACGCGATCGGATTCCGCGTCGTGATCGACGGCGGCATCGGAGATTGTTATGCCGTACTGGGCCAGATCCACGGGGTCTGGCCGCCGGTGCCCGGCCGCTTCAAGGATTACATCGCGCTTCCCAAGCCGAACGGCTACCGCTCGCTGCACACGACGGTGATCGGCCAGTTCGGCGAGCGCATGGAGATCCAGATCCGCACCCGCGAGATGCATCGCGACGCCGAGCTCGGGATCGCCGCCCATTGGAAGTACAAGGAGGGGCGGCTCGCGGCGGAGCGAGACGACGCGAAGTTCGACTGGCTGCGCCAGCTCGTCGAATGGCAGAAGGAGATCTCGGATCCCCACGAATTCCTCGACGCGGTCAAGCTGAACCTCTTCCCCGACGAGGTCTTCGTCTTCACGCCGAAGGGCGAGGTCATCAACCTGCCCGTCGGCGCGACGCCGATCGATTTCGCCTACGCGATCCACAGCGAAGTCGGCTCGCATTGCGCCGGCGCGAAGGTCAACGGCCGCCTCGTGCCGCTCCGCCAGAAGCTGAAGGGCGGCGACACCGTCGAGATCCTGACCCATCCCGAGCGCGCGCCGCGCAAGGACTGGCTCGAATTCGCCGTCTCCTCGAAGGCACGCAACCACATCCGCCACGCGATCCGCCAGGCGGGCAAGGTCCGCGCGATCGCCCTGGGCCGCGATCTGCTCCAGCGCGAGCTGCGCAAGCACGACCTCACCCTCGCGCAGGTCGAGCAGGACGGCCGGCTCGCGCGCTGGCTCGCGAGCGAGGGCTCGGGGCAGAGCCAGGACGATCTGCTCGCGGCGCTCAGCTACGGCAAGGTCACGTCCGCTTCCGTCGTGCGCAAGCTGCTCGAAGGTCAGGCGCCGGGCGAGGCGCCGGGCAAGTCGAAGGCGGCGGCGGCGCCCGTCTCTTCCGCCGTCTCCGCCGTCCCGAAGCGCCTGCGCCAGCTCTTCACCCGCGAGCGCCGCCGCTCGAGCTCCGGCGTGCGGGTCTCGGGCACGCCCGACGTCCTCGTCCGCTTCGCCGGCTGCTGCGAGCCGCTGCCCGGCGACGAGATCATCGGCTTCGTGACCCGTGGCCGCGGCGTCACCGTGCATACACGCGGCTGCGTCAAGGTTTTTGCCCTCGACCCCGCGCGCCGGATCGAGGTCGACTGGGATGCGGCGAGCGACGTGAAGCGCGCGGTCGAGATCCGGGTCGTCTCGAAGGACGAGCCCGGCATGCTCGCCAAGATCACCAACACCATCTCCGCCGCCGGCATCAACATCGGCTCCGCCCGCGTCACGACCGCCGAGACCCAGGGCACCGGCGCCGAGCAGTTCTTCGAGCTCTGGGTCGGCGACGCCCAGACGCTCTCGGCGGTCATGAAGGAGATCCGCCGGGTCAAGGGCGTTCGCTCCGTCGAGCGTCTGCGCGGATGAGCTCCGCGGCCGCCGTCGCGCGCGCGCCGTTCAGCGTCTGCGTGCTGGCATGCGACGAGGAGCGGGAGCTCGAGCGCTGCCTCGCGGGCATCGCGTTCGCGGACGAGATCGTGGTCGTCGTCGATGCGAAGAGCCGCGACGGCAGCGAGGCCGTCGCCCGCCGGCTCGCGTCCCGGGTCGAGCGGCGGCCGTACGCCGGGGACGTCGCCCAGAAGAGCTTCGCCGTATCGCTCGCGAAGCACGACTGGGTCTTCGTGCTCGATCCGGACGAGGTCGTGACGCCGGCGCTCGCAGCGGCGATCGAGGGGGCACTCGTCGACGCGGCGGCCTCCGCGCCGGGCACCGGGGGCGCGGGCGGGGCCGGTGGGGGCGGGGCCGTGGGTGGGCCCGTCGTCGCAGGCTACGAAGTCAATCGCGCGACCTTCCATCTCGGGCGCTGGATCCGCCACGGCGATTTCTATCCGGACTGGAAGCTGCGGCTCTTCCGGCGCTCGCGCGGACGTTATGCGGGGCGCGATCCGCACGGGCGGATCGAGGTCGATGGGCCGGTGGCCCGGCTCGCCGGCGAGCTCGAGCACTACAGCTACCGCGATCTGGCGGATCAGATCGCCCGCATCCAGTTCTTCAGCAGCGAGGCCGCCGCCGCGCTCGCGCGGGACGGCGTCCGCTTCCGCCTGCGCGATCTCGTGCTGCGCCCGCCGGCGCGCTTCCTGCGCAGCTTCGTCCTGCGCGGGGGATTCCGCGACGGCATTCCGGGCTTCGTCATCGCCGGCGCGAGCGCTTTCTACGTCTTTCTCAAGTACGCGAAGCTCTGGGAGCGGACGCGGGCCGCGGACGCGTGAGGATCCTGCAGCTCGTGAGCGATTGGAAATGGACCGGACCGGCGGCGCCGATGCTGGTCCTGATCGAGGCGCTGCGCCGCCGCGGGCATCGCGTCGAGCTGGTCTGCCCCGAGCCGCCGCCCGGCGCCAATCGCAGCCTCGCCGAGGAGGCCCGCCGGCGCGGCCTTGCGCCGATCGCGGCGATCCGGGCCGAGCGCTCGGCCTGGCGCCCGGGAGACGGCGCGCGCGTCCGGCGTCTCGCGCAGCAGCTCGAGGGCGAGGCCATCGGGGGACCCTTCGATCTCGTCCATGCCTGGCACTCCCGCGATCACGTGCTCGCCGCACGGGCCCTCGGCCGCTGGCCGAGGCCGCGATTGCCGAGGGCGGTCGGGGCTGCGCGCCCCGCGCCGCGGCTCGTGCGCTCCTGGCCCCGCGCGGAGGCGATCCCGAACCGGCCCTGGAATCGCTGGCTCTTCGGGCCGGCCTGCGACGGCCTGCTCTGCGTGAGTGAGCAGGCGGCGGCGGCGCAGCGGCGGATCCGGCCGGCCGGGCCGCTGGCGGGGACGCTCGGCGGTGTGGATCTCGAGCGGCTCGCGCAATCGCTCGCCGCACCGGCCGTCGCCGTGGCGCCGCAGCCGGTGGCCCCGCGGCCGCGCGAGGTGCTGGGCGTCGGGGACGACACGTTCCTGATCGGGGTCGTCGCGCGCATGCAGGCCCATCGCCGCTTCGACCTCCTGCTCGGCGCGATGCGCCGGCTCGCGGATCGCCATCCGCACGCGCGCCTCGTGATCTTCGGACGCGGGACCCATGCGGAGGAAGTCGTCGGGAGGCCGATGCGCGCACTCGGGCTCGCGGATCGCGTGATCCTCGCCGGCCATCGCGGCGACGATTACGCGGCGCTGCTCGCCGCGATGGATGCCTTCGCCTATCTCGCCCCCGGCTCCGATGGCAGCTGCCGGGCGCTGCGCGAGGCGGCCGCCCTCGGCCTCCCGCTCGTCGGCCTGCGCTGCGGCGCGATCGGGGAGATCATCCGCGACGGAGAGACGGGGCTGCTCGTCGACGCGGACGCGGACGCCGGGGCGCTCGCCGCCGCTTTCGCACGGCTGATCGAAGATCCGGTGTGGCGGCATGCGCTCGGCGCCGCGGCGCGCCGGGATGCGCAGATCCGCTTCACACCGGAGCGCTTCGCCGCCTTCGTCGAGGCGTTCTACGCCGAAGTGCTCGCTTCGGCGCCGCTGCCGGCGCCGACCAGCTCGCGGTAGATCCCGGGCCGGGACACGAGCGTCTCGTGGTCGCCGATGTCGACGATCCGGCCCGCATCGAGCACGACGATGCGATCGGCGTGGCGGATCGTCGTCAGGCGGTGGGCGACGAGGAAGATCGTGCGCTCGCCGCGCAGCGATTCGATCGCGAGCTGGACGGCCCGCTCGGTCTTCGCGTCGAGGGCGCTGGTCGCTTCGTCGAAGACGAGGATCGCGGGATCCGCGAGGATCGCGCGGGCGATCGTGATGCGCTGGCGCTGGCCGCCGGAGAGGCGCAGGCCGAACTCGCCGACGGGTGTGTCGTAGCCCTGCGGCAGCTCGTCGATGAACTCGTCCGCCGAAGCGGCGGCCGCGGCGGCGCGGACCTCTTCCATGCTCGCGCCCGGCTTGCCGTAGCGGATGTTCTCGAGGATCGAGACGTCGAAGAGGAAGGGCTCCTGGGTGACGACCGCGACGTGCGAGAGGAACGACGCGCGCTTCAGGTCGCGCAGATCGACGCCGTCGATCTCGATCGCGCCTCGGGTCGGATCGTGGAAGCGGAGCAGCAGGTCCATCAACGTGCTCTTGCCGGTCCCCGTCCGGCCGACGAAGGCGATGACCTCGCCGGGCTTCACCTCGAGATCGACGCCCTGCAGGATCGGCGCCTGGCCGTAGTCGAAATGCACGTCGCGGAAGCGGATGCCATGGGACAGGCCGCGCATGTCCCTCGCGTTCGGGCGGTCGGGGACGTCCTCCTCCATGTCGAAGATCTCGAACAAGCGCCGTGAGCCGGCGTTCGACTCCATGATCGTCGTATAGGAGATCGTGAGGCTCTTGATGGGCTTGTAGATCTGCAGCATCACGGCCGAGAACGAGACGAGGGTACCCAGGTCGACGCCGAACATGCCCTCGAGCGCGAAGTAGGCGCCGATCCCGAGGATCGCGGCGGCGACCAGCTGGTTCACCGATTCGCTCGTCGTCTTCGCGAGCCCGCGCTGCACGACGACCTTCATGTGGCGCTTGAAGTAGGTGTGCGTCTCGCGCGAAAACGCGGCGAGCTCGAGCGCCTGTCCCTGGAAGGCCTTGATGACCTTGATGCCCGAGAGGATCGCGATCAGGCGCTGGGAGAGATCGCTCTGGGTCTCCTGGCGCCGCTGCGTCTTCTTCTGGATGCGGTTGCCGAAGTAGGCGAGCATGCCCAGCAGGATCGGCATCGTCGCCAGCGAGAGCAGCGAGAGCTGCCAGGAGAGCAGCAACATCGTGACGATGCCGCCGACGAGCAGCATGAGGTCCTCGACGACGTCCTTGTAGAGCACCTCGAGGGTTCGGCAGGCGAGGTGCGCATCGGTGAGCGCGCGCGAGAGCAGCTCGCCGCTCGCCTCGCCGCGATGCAGCCGGAGCGGTGCGGAGAGGAATTTCTCGGCGACCCGTTCGTCGACGTCCCGGCGCGTGCGCGCGACGACCCAGTTCGCGAGATAGAGCCGCAGGAACATGGCGGGCGGCGCAGCGAGCAGGGTGATCCCGAGGATCACGCCGATCTGCCAGACCTCCGGGCCGAAGGCGTTCCAGTCGAGGCCCCCCGCTTTCGTGGCGGGGAGCAGCACGTCGTTGATCGCCGGCCGCATCAGCCAGGTCTTGACGTAACGCGTTGCCGCGAAGAGCGCCGCGCAGGCGAACGTGCCGGCGATCGCCATCGGATAGCGGAAGGACATTCGGACCGTGCGGACGAGGTCCCGCAGGCTGGGCCCCGCCGCGTCGCGGGATCCCAGCGGCGTCCCGTGGGTCACCGCTCTCGCTTCATCGATCGCGCGCAGATCAGTCTCCCGACGCCCGGGGCCGGAGGCTCAAGCGAGCTCGGCCGCGATCGCGTCCCCACCCCGCCAGCCGAGCAGCAGGTCGCCCTCGAATCCGAGGGCGGCGACCGCGGCGCGATCGAGGTGGTAGATGGAGGGGCGCGCAGAGAGTCGCAGGTCGATTTCCGTTGGCCAACCCATGCCCGGAAGCGGGTCCTCGAGCCAGCCGTCGTCGCCGTCCCAGCGCGGCAGCTCGACGTCCACCGCGACGAGCGAGTCCCGGCAGAACGGCATCAGATCGCGCAGGCGCGCGGCGATCCCCCGGCGCAGGCGCGCGAGGCGTTCGGGATCGCGATCGGCGACCACCGCGCGGGCGACGAGGTCGACGCGCTGGGCATGGGTCTGGCTCGGGAAGGCGGTGATCGCCGTCGTCGGCTGATCCGCGTCCTGCTCGGGCAGGATGAGCCGTGCGCTCATGCCTTCGGGCAGGACCGCGGTCGGCACGCTGAAGAGAAAGGCGGCGCGGAAGGCGCGCTGCCCGCCGCGGGTGAGGACCGAGGGCACCGGGCGCCCGGGCGCGGCCGGGCTCGCGGGGTCCGCCGCGTACTGGTCGCGGAGGGCCGAGGGGGCGGCGGCGAGGACGAGTGTACGGCCGAGCCAGATCTCGCCGGTCTTGCGCACGCGCACGCCCGGCTGACCGGAGACCGAGACGAGCTCGAACTCGCCCGTCAGCGTCCGGAAGTCGCCGTACGAAGCGGCGACCCGCTTGCGCAGCAGGTCGTAGAGCCAGGGCGGCTCGTCGGCGAAGCCGGCGCCGCCGGCGAGGGGCACACCGAGCAGCCGCGCCTGGGATTCGGGCGGCGGAGCCCCGAGGCCGAGATTCGAGAGCGCGCGGATCTGCGAGCCGAGCAGGTCCGGGAGCGGATCCGAGAGGGTGCCCACGATGCCGGGCAGGCCGCGGCGGTGGTGGCCGATCTGCGGCGGGCGTCCGCCGCCGACCCGCCGGCCGACCCGGACGACCGGGGACTCGAGCAGGATGCTGCGCTCGACCTTCGAGGATTCGAGCAGCTCGCGCACGAGGGTCTGGGCCTCGTCGGGCTTGGCAAGGCCCCAGGCGACGAGCTCCTCGGCGGTGACCGCCGCCTGGCCGACATCCATCCGGACGGGATCCGCCGCGATCTGGAAGGCGAGCCGTTCGGCGGCGATCCGCCGGCGATCGATCAAGGGGACGGCGAGCGTCTTGAGGCAGACGTCGAGCACGCCCTCGTCGCGCAGGCCCGTCAGGAAGAAGGGCTCCTTGAGGGCGGGGGGCAGTGTCGCGCGGGCGCCTTCCTCGACGACCAGCACGCGCTGGCCCGAGGCGCCGATGCGGGCCGCGGCGACCAGCGCAGACAGACCGCTGCCCAGGATCAGCGCATCCCAGCGCCGTGCCCGGGGCGCCTCGCTCGGATCCAGCGCGGGAAGCTCGACCATCACCCGACCCTGACGGGGCGAACTTCCCGGAAGAACAGGGAAATCGCCCGAAGTTGAACCGGGCTACTCGCCCGCGAGGAAGCCCGGATCGAAGAGCATCGGCGGATCCCCTGCCGCCTTGCGCTCGATCACGCCGATCTTGTAGCCGCGCTCGCCGAGGCCCTGCAGCCGGTGGATGATCTCGTCGGCGCTCGCAGCCGGCGCGATCGCGATCATCCCGATGCCGCAGTTGAAGACCCGCAGCAGCTCGGATTCCGAGAGGCCGCCGACGCGCGTGATCCAGGCGTACACGTCGGGCCGCGGCCAGGCGAGGGTGTCGACGTGGGCGCGGACCCCGCTCGGGAGGATGCGCGGAATGTTCCCCTCGAAGCCGCCGCCCGTGACGTGGACGAAGCCGTGGATCTCGAAGTCGCGGATCAGGTTGAGCAGCGGCTTGACGTAGATGCGGGTCGGGGCGAGCAGGGCGGCGGCGAGGCTGGTCCGCAGCTCCGGGGGCTCGCCGAACAGATCGACCGTCCCCGCCGCGATGCCGGCGTCGAGCACGGAGCGGACGAGCGAATACCCGTTGCTGTGGAAGCCGCTCGAGGCGATCCCGATCAGGACGTCGCCCTCGGCGATGTTCGAGCCGTCGATCACGGCGCCGCGCTCGACGACCCCGACGCTGAACCCGACCAGCTCCACGTCGCCCTTGGCGTAGACGCCGGGCATCGTCGCCGTCTCTCCGCCGAGCAGGGCGCAGCCGGCGCGGCGACAGCCTTCGGCGACGCCGCGGAGCGTGTCGCCGGCGATCGACTTCGAGAGCTCGCCCATCGCCACGTAGTCGAGGAAGATGATCGGCTCGGCGCCCTGGACGACGAGGTCGTTCACGACCATCGCGACGCAATCGATCCCGATCGTGTCGTAGCGCCCGATCTGGGCGGCGAGCTTGAGCTTGGTGCCGACGCCGTCGGTCGCGGCGACGAAGATCGGATCCTTGTAGCGGTCGGGCGCCTTGAACATGCCGGCGAAGCCGCCGATCGAGCTCAGCACCTCGGGCCGGAAGGTCGTCTTCGCGATCTCCTTGATGTCGTCCACGAAGGATTCGTCGTGGTCGAGATCCACGCCCGCCTGCGCGTAGGCAGGGGCGGCGGTGGTCGTGAAGGCGGCGTCGGCGGGCTTGGGGGGTCGCGGCACGAGCGAGAGATAGGCAATGGTCCGATTCCAGTCAATCGAATCGGCGGGAGAGGGCCCGTTTCGCGCGTTCGCGGCAGCGCCAGGCCATCCGGGCTAGGCTCGCGCGCCGTGACGATCTCGGTGGTGATTCCGACGCTCGAAGAGGCGGAGCGGATCGGCGCGCTCGTCCGGAGCCTGCGCCAGGACGGGGTCGAGATCATCGTCGTCGACGGGGGGAGCCGGGACGCGACGGCGGCGCTCGCCCGCGAGGCCGGTGCCCGCGTGCTCGAGTCGACGAGGGGACGCGCCGTGCAGCTGCGGCGCGGGAGCCAGAACGCGAACGGGGACCTGATCTTGTTCCTGCATGCCGATACCCGATTGCCCGAAGGATGGCAGGCCGCCGTGCGCGGCGCGATGCGCGAGCCGGCCGTGGCCGGCGGGGCGTTCGGCTTCCGGCTCGAGGAGCGGGGCCTCTTCCATCGCTGGCTGGAGCTCTGGGTCGGTCTGCGCAATCGGGCCTTCCGGTTGCCGTACGGCGACCAGGCGATCTTCGTCCGGCGGCGGGTGCTCGAGGCGATGGGCGGCATCCCGGAGGTGCCGATCTTCGAGGATCTCGATCTGGTCCGCGGGATCAAGGCGAGTGGCCGCCTCGCGCTGCTCCCGCTCCCGGCCACGACCTCCGCGCGGCGTTATGCGCGGGGCGGCGGGCTGCGGACGCTGCTCGGACATCAATGGGCGCTGCTCGGCTGGCTCTGCGGCTGGGATCGCGCCCGGCTCGCGCGCAGGCTCGGCCGATGAGCGAGGCCGTGTCTGCGGCGGGGATCGCTTCGGGGCGGGGCATCGACTCGCCCGTGCGCCACGCGCTGCGGCGGCTCTCCGTCTATCTGCGCCGCAACGCCCGCTACTACCTGGTCTGGTTCTTCGTCGTGCTGCTCTATGTGGCGTCGTTCAACCTGCTGCCGCTCGCAGTCGGCTGGGCGATCGACGGGCTGGTCGAGGGCGTCCCGCGCGCGGAGGTCTTCCGGCGCTGCTGGATCCTGTTCGGGATCGCGGTGTGCGGCGGCGTGCTGCGCTTCTACTCGCGCCAGCTCGTCTTCGACGCAGCGCGCGAAGTCGAATACGAGATTCGCAACGATCTCTTCGCCCATCTGCAGAAGCTCCCGCAATCCTTCTTCTTCCGCTGGCGCACCGGCGATCTGATGAGCCGCTGCGTCAACGACCTCAACTCGGTGCGCATGCTGCTCGGGCCCGGGCTGCTCTCGGTCGCGCAGAGCCCGATCCTCTTCGTCGGCGCGTTTCTCGCGATGTCGACGCTCTCGCTCAAGCTCGCGATCCTGATGATGCTGCCCTATCCGGCCTTCATCCTGATCTCCCGCGTGCTCGGCTCGCGGCTCTATGCGCGCAGCCTCGCGGCGCAGCAATCGCTCTCTTCGATGTCGAATTTCGTGCAGGAGAACGTCGCCGGCATCGCCGTCGTCAAGGCCTATTCGATGGAGCGCGATCAGGCGGATCGCTTCGAGGAGGCGAACGAGGCCTTGCGGGAGCGCTCGCTCGAGCTCGTGCGGACCAGCGCGGCGATGCCGGCGGTGACGGGCCTGCTGCCCGCCGTCGGGCTCGCGCTCGCGCTCTGGGTCGGCTTCGGCGAGATCCAGGCCGGGCGCATGGGCACCGGCGCGCTCTTCTCGTTCACGATCTTCGCCCGCCAGCTCACCTTCCCGACCTTCATCATGGGCTATGCGATCAGCCTGATGCAGCGCGGCGCCTCGGCGATGCAGCGCATCGACGAGATCCTCTCGGTGCTGCCTTCCATCCGCGACGAGGCGGGCAGCGTCGCCCCGGACGAGATCGCCGGGCGGATCGAGTTCCGGGGGCTCACCTTCCGCTACGACGACGCATCGCGCGCGCCGGCCCTCGACGCCATCGATCTCGTGGTCCCGGCCGGGACGACCGTGGGCATCGTCGGGCCGGTCGGGGCGGGCAAGTCGACCCTCGCTTCGGTGATCCCGCGGCTGTTCGAGGTCGACGACGGCCAGCTCTTCATCGACGGCATCGACATCAATCGCATCCAGCTCGCATGCCTGCGCCGGGCGATCGCGATGGTGCCCCAGGACTCGTTCCTCTTCTCCATGCCGCTGCGCGACAACATCGCCTACGGCCTGCCCGCCGACGTGCCCTTCGAGCGGATCGAGACCGCCGCGCGCCGAGCGCAGCTCGCGCGCGACATCGAGGATCTGCCCCACGGCTACGAAACGCTGGTCGGCGAGCGCGGCATCATGCTCTCCGGCGGCCAGCGCCAGCGGACCGCGCTCGCCCGGGCGCTCGCCCTCGAGCCCTCGATCCTCATCCTCGACGACACGCTCTCGGCGGTCGACGCCGATACCGAGCAGCGCATCCAGGCCGAGCTCGATCGGCTCTTCGCCGGCCGGACGGTCGTCGTCGTCGCGTCGCGGGTCAATTCGGTGCGCAAGCTCGATCAGATCGTCGTGCTCGACGGCGGCCGGATCGTCGAGCGCGGCAGCCATGCGGAGCTGATCGCGCAGGGCGGGGTCTACGCCCGGCTCGCCGAGGAGCAGGCGGCCGAGGAGACGCGCGCGGAGCGCGAGCGGAGGCTCGTGCGAGAGGGGCTCGGCCGGGCCGTCGGGGAGGGCGCATGAGCGCTCCGGCCAACGGGCGCTCGCCCGCTTCGAAGACGCCGCCCGGGCGCAAGACCGATCTCCATGAAGAAGAGGAGCTCGGCCGTGCGTACGACGGTCGCCTGCTGCTCCGGCTCTGGCCCTTCGTGCGCCCTTATCGCCGGCAGATCTGGATCACGCTGCTGCTCTTCGTCCCGATCTTCCTGCTCGAGCTCGCGCCCGCCTGGGTCGTGAAGGTCGGCATGGATCTCGTGCTCGCCGGCGAGCCGACGGCCGGCGGCTGGGCCAACGCCGCGCTCGCGGGCGTGCAGCAGCGCCTCGCGACCCCGCCGCCCGGCATCCCGGTCGCGATCTGGCTCGCCGGCCTCTACTTCTCCGTCTCCGTCTCGCTCGGCCTCCTGTCCTGGGTCCATCAGGTCATCATGGCGACGACCGGCCAGTACGCGATGTTCGATCTGCGCCGCACCGTCTTCGCCCACATCCAGCAGCTCCCGATGAGCTTCTTCGACACGATGCCGGTCGGCCGCCTCGTGACCCGCTCGACCAACGACGTCGAGAACCTCGGCGAGATGTTCTCCCAGGGGCTCGTCGCGCTCGTCACCGACGTCATCAAGATGCTCGGCTTCGCGGTCGTGCTCTTCCTCGTCTCGCCGAAGCTCACGCTCTACACCTTCGCGATCGTGCCGGTCATGGCGTTCGCGGCGTTCGTCTTCCGTTGGAAGGTGCGCGAGGCCTATCGCGCGGTGCGGGTCAAGATCGCCCGGATCAACACGCAGATCCAGGAGACCGTGACCGGCATGAAGGTCGTCCAGCTCTTCAGCCGCGAGGATCGCAATCTCGCCGATTTCGACCGGATGAACGCGGACCACCGCGACGCCTGGCATCAATCGATCCGTTACGACTCGCTGCTCTTCTCGACGATCGAAGTCGCGACGGGCGTCACGATGGCCGTCATCATCGGCGTCGGGACCGGCATCGCCGAGGCAGGCATCCTCTACGTCTTCATCGACTACATGCAGCGCTTCTTCATGCCGCTGCGCGACCTCTCGGCGAAGTATTCCGTGATGCAATCCGCGATGGCGTCGACCGAGCGGATCTTCCAGCTGCTCGACACGGTGCCGAGCGTGCGCGATCGCGTCGCGGTGGTGCCGGCGACGGAACCCGCGGCGGCGGGGACCGTCGAGTTCGACCACGTCTGGTTCCGATACGGTCCGTCGTCGGACGGGGAGGCCGAAGCGGCAGGCGACACGAACGCCGACGCATCCGGCGGCGCGGCCGCGCCCGCCGACGAGGGCGACTGGATCCTGCGCGACGTTTCGTTCCGCGTCGCGCCGGGGGAGAAGGTCGCGTTCGTCGGGGCGACCGGCGCCGGCAAGACGACGATCATCAAGCTGCTGACGCGGCTCTACGACGTCGATCGCGGCTGTGTGCGGGTCGATGGCGTCGACGTGCGCGACTTCCCGCAGCAGGCGCTGCGGAAGCGGGTCGCCACCGTGCTCCAGGACGTCTTCCTCTTCAGCGGCACGCTCGCCCGCAACATCGCCCTCGGCCGCCACGACCTCGACGAGCTCGCGATCCAGCGCGCCGCCCGCGCCGTCGAGGCCCACGACTTCATCGAGCGCCTGCCTGGGGGCTATGCCACGGAGGTCCGCGAGCGCGGCTCGAATTTCTCGACCGGCCAGCGCCAGATCCTCTCCTTCGCCCGGGCCCTGGCCCACGGCGCGCCAGTGCTCGTCCTCGACGAGGCGACCAGCGCGATCGATCCGACGACCGAAGCGGCGATCCAGCGCGGCATCCGCGTCCTGATGGAGGGCAAGACCGCGATCGCCATCGCCCACCGCCTGTCGACGATCCGCGACGTCGACCGCATCTTCGTGCTGGTCGGCGGCCGGATCGTCGAATCCGGCAGCCACGACGCCCTGCTTGCCGCCGACGGGGTCTACGCGCGACTCTACCGGCTGCAGGCCGAGCGCGAAGAAGAGGGCGCTCTCGCGGCCCGGCCGGCCTGAGTCCCCGCCCAGCGCCACGAGCGAAGCCCGAGACCCCGGAGCGAACAGGAATCCGCGTGCCCCAGCCCGAAGACAAAATCCAGTGGATCATCAAGAAATGCTTTCCGCGCTCCTTCGGGATCAAGCGGCGGGCGATGCATGCCTGGAAGTTCGGGACCGCGAAATACGTCGTCGTGTCCTTCCCGAAGAGCGGCCGGACCTGGCTGCGCGCGACGCTGACCTTCTACTACGCCGAACGCTACGGCCTCGCGGATCCGCCGCTGCTCGAGTTCGCGAACCTCCACTACCTCGACCGCCGCATCCCGAAGATCTATTTCACGCACGACGAAGAAGCGACGCTGCGCCCCGACGAGCTCGGCCGGGACAAATCGCATTATCGCCACAAGCACGTGCTGTTCGTCTCGCGGGATCCCCGGGACGTCTGCGTCTCGCTCTACTTCCATCGCCGGCATCGCGATCGCGACATCGAGCAGCCGATCTTCGAGTTCGCGACCGGCGAGGCGGGCGGCCTGCGGACGACGATCGAGTTCATGAACATCTGGCGCGCCGCGCTGAAGCAGATCCCCGCCTCCCTCGAGATCTCCTACGAGGCGATGCACGCCGAGTCCGAGCAGACGCTGGCGAAGATCCTGCGCTTCTTCGGTGAAGAGCCCGATCCCCGCGCGATCCGGATCGCCATCGAGCGCGCCCGCTTCGACCGCCTGCAATCCCTCGAGCGCAAGGGCGCCTTCACGAGCGGCCGCCTCATCGCCGCCGATCCCTCGGACGCCGACTCCTTCAAGGTCCGGCGCGGCAAGGTCGGCGGCTTCGCGGACTACTTCGACGCCGAGCAGCAGAAGCGGCTCGACGAGCTCGTCCGAAATCATGCTTCTGCCGGCGCATTCGGAGTGGCATCCTCCAGCGCTTCCGGTGGCGCGACCGGCGGCGCCGCCCGTCCGGACGCCTGAAAGACCCGATTCATCCGACCGCCCCGTCGGCTGCGAGACCCGCCGCCCGACCGCGATCGACGAGGAGACAGATCCATGGCCCTTTTCGAAGCTCTTCCCTCCCAGGACGGCCGCCGCCGCTACGACGTCAAGAGCCCGGTGACGCTCGAGTCGATCGGCCAGTTCGAATGCGCCACGCCCGAAGAGGTCCGCGCCGCGGTCGCGCGGGCGCGCAAGGCGCAGCAGGAGTGGGCGACGCGCTCGTTCGAGGAGCGCGCCGAGGTTCTCTGGCGCCTCGTCGATCAATTCGTCGCGCGCCAGGAGGACATCATCGACGTCGTCGTCAAGGAGACGGGCAAGCCGCGCAACGAGGCGATCAGCATGGAGGTGCTCGCACCCTGCATGCAGATCTCGCACTACGCGAAGCGCGGCGCCGGCTATCTGAAGACCGTCCGCAAGCGGCCGAGCGGCGTCATGCGCTTCTCGAAGAAGATCACCCTCGTCTACCAGCCGCTCGGCGTCGTCGGGCTCATCACGCCCTGGAACGGCCCCGTGGCCCTCGCCGCGAATCCCCTCGCGCAGGCGCTGATGGCGGGCAACGCCGTCGTCCACAAGCCGAGCGAGGTGACGCCGTTCTCCGCCGTGCTGCTGCAGGAGATGACGATCGCCGCCGGCTTCCCGCCGGACCTCTATCAGGTGATCCAGGGCGACGGCCAGACCGGCGCCGCGCTGATCGATGCCGGCGTCGACAAAGTCTCGTTCACCGGCAGCGTCGCCACGGGCCGCAAGGTCGGCGAAGCCTGCGGCCGCAATCTGATCCCCGTCACGCTCGAGCTCGGCGGCAAGGACGCGATGATCGTCTGCCGCGACGCGGATCTCGACCGCGCGGCCGACGGCGCCGTGCGGGGCTCCTGCTTCAATACCGGCCACTACTGCTGCGGGACCGAGCGCGTCTACGTCCCCGAGGCGATCTACGAGCCCTTCGTCGAGAAGGTCGTCGCCCACGCGAAGGCGCTCAAGCAGACCGACAAGGGCGAGGGCGACGTCGGCGCGATCTTCTGGGACAAACAGATGGACATCATCGAGGCCCACATGGCCGACGCGAAGGCGAAGGGCGCGAAGGTCCTCGTCGGCGGCGAACGCAACCGCGCGCTCTCCGGCTATTTCTTCCCGCCGACCGTCGTCGTCGACGTCGACCACGAGATGGACCTGATGAGCCAGGAGACCTTCGGCCCGATCGTCGCGATCCATAAGGTCCGCGACGAGGAGGAGGCGCTCCGGCTCGCCAACGACTCCGACTACGGCCTCTCGGGCAACGTCTGGACGAAGGACCTCGCCCGCGGCGAAGCGCTCGCCGCCCGCATGCAGACGGGCAGCGTCAGCGTCAACGACATCGCCGTCACCTACGGAATCGCCGAAGCGCCCTTCGGCGGTCTGAAGGCGAGCGGCGTCGGCCAGGTCAACGGCGAGATCGGCATCCGCGGCTACTGCCATCTGCATCCGATCATCACGGATACGACGAAGAAGGCGCAGGGCGGCTATCCGTACACGATCGAGAAGGCGGAGGGGCTGCAGAAGCTGGTGAAGAACGTGTTCGGGAATCGGTGGCTGAGGAAGATGTTCGTGTAGGCGAGGTCCGGGCGGGAGGACTCGATCGCTCTCGGGATCACGGGTTCTCCGGTGAAGTTCCGTAGGC
Source organism: Myxococcota bacterium (assembly GCA_041389425.1). Classification (GTDB taxonomy): domain Bacteria; phylum Myxococcota_A; class UBA9160; order UBA9160; family UBA4427; genus UBA4427. The sequence goes on along the minus strand of JAWKRX010000006.1, from coordinate 57,021 downwards.
GGGGCGCCGGATGTTCCACGATGGGGTGATCTCGCGATCTCTCGCTTCGTCCCGTCGATGCAGTCCCGGCGGATGGCTTGCCGTCGCCGACTACGCCCGCCACGAGCCCGGGAAGACGCTGCTCTACGAAGTCCTCGATTTCGGAAGGCGGCATCGAGTCCACCGGCGCAGGGGCCGGTGCAGATGCAGGCGACGGGGGAGACGGGGGAGAGAAGGGCGCGACGCCGGGCGACGATGGTTCGGGCGACTCGCGAACCGGGCGACGTGGATCGCTCGCGCGTCGCATCGCGTGGGCGGATCTCCTGAAGCGGGTCTTCGAGGTCGACGCGCTTCGTTGCCCGGACGGGGGCGGACGAATGGGAAGGATCGCCGCCATCACGGAAAGGAGCGTGGCGCGTCGGGTCCTCGCGTGTCTGGCGCTTTCGTTCCGGGCTACGCCGCTCGCGCCGGCGGGCGCGGGAGACCGGGGGCCCGACTCGAGCGATCGCGCGTTCGGACCGGCGTTCATGGAAACGCAATCGGATCTGGGCTTCGACTCCGACCAGGGATCGTCCGAGAGCGACGGATTCGCAGACCCTGCCCCAAACGACGAAGCCTGAGAGGTGGCGCGGCCAATGGAGCGCTTGGGCCACGGGGATGGCGGACGCTCGCCCATGGCGAGGCCGTCCTGGAGGAGCCCGGAGCAAGGCCGGGGGATCGGCCGGCGGCCGGTGGGCGGAGAGCTTGAATCAGTCCCCGAATGGGGTCTTGAGCGGCTCAGTGGACGAAAGCTCCGTTGTCGGTCGCGCCGAAAACGGGGCTTGGATCGCCTGGCCGCTCAGGGGCCGTCGCCGGGCGAAGGCGTCTCGGGCGCCAACTGTTCGGTGACGTCTTCCCAGGCCGCTTCTTCGTCGATCCGGTAGCGCTCGTCCGTTTCGCAATCGCGGTCTTCGGTCTCACCACGGGATTCGAGCTCGATCAGGATCGCCTCGCGCACCGGCCAGGCGAGGCCGCCATCGTCGGCGATCTCGCGCAGGAGCGGCGTCGCCAGTGTCGCGACGAGCTTCATGGCGAGGTCGATCGGACAGAAGGGGTTGCGGGCGATGGTCGCGCGGATGCGCGGGCTCGCCTGCCAGCGCGTCTCGCCGTCGATGCGCCGGAGCGACTCCGCCCCGATCGGCCGCAGCGCGGCGATCCGGACCACGTCGCCTTCCCGCATCCGCGGGTTGCGCAGCAGATTCTCGAGCACGACCGGATCCGGATCGAGCGCGAGCTTTTCGAGCAGGCGCGGGTCGTCGCCCTTCGCGAGGCTGCGCCGTCGACCGAGCGGGATCTTCCCGACGTCCTTCGGCAGCCGGCGCGCGAGGACTTCGGGGGCCGCGAGCTCGGGCAGGGAGCGCAGGTGGCGCTGGATCGACTCGGCGCCCCGGACGTGGGCCGCGGCGTAGAGATCGCGACGAAAGGCGTAGTCGAGGGCGTGGTCCGGGATCGGTGCCTCGCCGCCGAGCACCTCGAGCATCCGCAGCCTCAGCACGTCGGGCCGCCGCCCGGCCGTCGGCGGGCGAGCGAGGATCGTCTCGACGAGATCGACCGCCTCGTCGATCGAGCGCGTCCGGAGCGCGTCGAGCAGGACGTGCCAGTGCATCGCGCGCTCGGAAAGCGACGCGAGCTTGCGGGCGAGGCGGGCGACCGGGGCGACCGAGGCCATGCCGCTGCATCGGTCCGCCTGGAAGAGGGCCTGAGCGCCGCGGGACGCGCGCTCGCGACCTGCGGCCCGCATGCCGTGTCCGGGGTTCCACTTCGATCCTGCCGACTCCGGCAACGATCTGCCGATTCCGGCAGGTCGTCGGGACTCTCGCGGCTTCCATCGCGTCGAGAGCTCGGCACCTCGGTTGCAATCCCGGGGAGGACATCCCCGGGATTGGGCCGCGCAAGGGCGCGGTGGCCATCTTGCGGGGGAAGCATCGGGAGATTGCAAGATGGATGATCGAAATCGAAAGCGAGGGCAACAGGGTCTACGTTCGTCCTCGCGGGCCGCGAGGGCGCTCGTCGCGAGCCTCGTGCTGGCGGGACTGGCGGCGAGCCCGGCGTTCGCGCGGAGCAAGCAGCCGAGAATCTGTTCGAATACGGCTCAGCTCCAGTTCTCCGCCTGTTTCGCGGAGCTCAACGACGACTACCTCACCTCGAAGGCCAAATGTCTCAACGTCGTCGACGAAGACGCTCGGGACGAATGCTTCGACGACGCCAAACAGGAGCGCGGCGAGACGTTCTCGCTCTGCAGGGATCAGAAGGAAGCGCGCGAGGCATTCTGTGAGGAGATCGGCGAGGGGGCCTACGCGCCCGACATGAGCCCTTCGCTCTTTCAGGATCCCCGCGACCCGGCGACTCCCAATCCCTATTTCCCATTGGCCGTCGGCGATTTCTGGGTGTTCGAAGAGGAGGAAGAACGGATCGAGATCAGGGTGCTCGACGAGACGAAGCGCGTCGACGGGATCGACTGCATCGTCGTGAACGACCGCGTCTTCGTGGACGAGAAGGTCGTGGAAGACACGGACGACTGGTTCGGCATCCGAACGGACGGCTCCATCGAATACTGCGGCGAGGCGGTCCAGGACTTCGAGATCTTCCCCGGAGACGATCCGGAAGAGGAGCAGCTGGTTTCGATCGAGGGTTCCTTCAAGGCGGGGCTCGATGGTGCGAAGTCGGGAACCGCGTTTCTCGGCGCGCCGGTCGTCGGCCAGAGCTACCGCCAGGAATGGGATGCGGGCAACGCCGAGGACACGGGCAAGGTCCTGTCGGTCGCCTACGCCCATGGTCAGTCCGCGACGCTCGACGAATTCGTCCCAGAAGCCCTGGCGATGCTGATGTGTGCCCAGGCCGATTGCGTCGTCATCCAGGACGGCTCGACCCTCGACCCCGACGCCTTCGAGCGCAAGTACTACGCGCGTGGGGTCGGCAAGTTCCTCGAAGTCAAGCCCGAGGAAGGGATCGCGATTCCGTTGATCGAGTGCAACACGGATCCGCGCTGCAGCTCGCTTCCGGTCGACTGATCGGGAATCCGGCCGACCGGCGGCAACGCCCGCGTCCCGGAGAGACGTCCGGGACGCGGGTCAGTCGTCTCGTCGCCCGCTCAGCCGCGCTGCGATGCGGACCGATTCGTTCGCGCGCGAGGCCTCCACATAGCCGATGGCCCGCGGGTCGCTCGCGACGAATCGAACGACGGCTTCGTCGGAGGCCAGGGTGATCGGGGGCAGCACACCGCCGAAATACGCGCGATTCCAGTAGGCGACCTGGGAGCGCGAGTCGTCGCGGAAGATCGCACGCGAGAACGCCTCGCGTGCCGGGCTGCCGGCGTCGCGATTGACCGGAACGATGGCATCCCCGTCGCCCCAGAAGCGCCGCTGTTTGAGGAAGATCTGGGCGATGTCGGTCGCGTCGAGAGAGACGACGCGACTCGGATGGACGACCACGACGATCTCCTCGGCCGCGAGCCCGTGGGCCCAGAGCAGCCCGACCAGGATCGGCAGGAGGGCTCGGAACGCCATGCTAGAAGATCACCGAGAGCGACATGAACAGACCCCGGCGAACGTCGCTCGTCTGTCGATCGGAGAGGCGGTATCCGGCCTTCGTGATCAGCCACGGTGCGGGCTGCCACGCCATTCCGACGTCCCCGATGACGACATCCCGATCCTTCGAGCCGAGCCGGTCGAATCGTTCGAAGCGCGCGACGAGGCTCACGTCCCACACGATCTCGTATCGGCCCTGCACCCAGAGGTCGAAGATGTCGCGATCGCCGATCGCTCCGTTCTGATAGGTCCACTCGCTCAGCAGCTCGAACGGGCCCCGATGCATCTCGGCATCGAGACCGCCGAGAAAGCTCCATTCGCCGCCGCGTTCCGAGGCGAGGAACGAGGAGCCGACGGACCAGCCTTCGAGCGAACGCGTGAACTGGAGCCGCGCGCCGACGTTTCGATCCGTCGGAGGAGGCGTCGTACTCGGCGAGAGCGGATCCATGATCTGCCCGTAGAGCCAGTATTCCAGGGCGCCTTCGAGGGGGAATACGGTTCCACGCAGCGCGACCCCGGTCATGTGTTCGTCGAAGGCCGTATCGAGCACGACCGGATCTACCGCGGTCCATACGAAGGGCTCTGCGGGCACCAGATTCCAGCGTCCGATCGGCGTCTGGAATTTTCCGAACCGGAGATTGAATGCGTCTTCGAGGCTAAGCTCGCCGTACAACCGCTCGACGTGCAGGCTGGGATCGGAATTCGTCCCTTCACCCTCTTCGTATTCGATCAGGCCGCCGGCTTCGAGCTCGGTGAAGATCCGGAAGGATTGGATGGGCTCGAAGAGGACCAGAAAGTTGAAGCTGTCGAGCGCGACCTCGACGGGCTCACCCGCTTCGCGCGCGAATTCCGCCGTCGAGAATCCGCCGACGTTGAGTCCGGTATCGCCGAAGCGGACGCCGCGAGCGCTCCGGTATTCGATCGGCCCGATGGGGCTGTCGAGCGAGAAGACGGCACCGTCGCCGGAAGGCATGCCGAAGGTTCCGGGCGCGAGCTGGGCGGCGGCGGGCCGGGTCACGCTCGCAAGGATGAACGTTCCCGCCAGCAAGGCGAGTGCGGAGACGATGCGCTGCATTTCGGGCGCTGATCGGAGGAATCGCTTCATCGGAACCCGATCCGGCGACCCGCTCCGATCCGCGTTCACGCGAACGCGTTTCGGAGCCAGGAGTCGATCTCGATGAGGCTAACGACGACATCGTTGCGACACAAGCTCCTGATCTTCTCTTCACTATTAGTTCTGGTTCCAGGAGCGATTCTCGGCGTGCTCGCCGAACGGAACGGCAGGAGTTCGCTGCTGCTCGTGATCGGGCAGCAGCTCGCCCGCGAGGCGCGACAGACCGCCGATCGGCTTTCGACACTGATTCGCGTCGAGCGGGAGTCGTTGGAGAGCTTCGCCCGCCAGGACGTGATGCGGGAGATCCGCGTCTCGGATCTGGACAAGCGGATCGCCCAGGCGCTCTCGACGCTGGTCTCCGGCGCGTCGGCCCGTCTGGGCTATTTCGTGATCGACGAAGACGCACGCGTCGTCGCGATCAGCGCTCCGGCGATCGCCGACTTCGCGCCAGAGGACGTCGTGGCACGTCGCGGCACGACCGGGATCGTCGGCTTCGCTCCGGGGCCCGACGGGAAGACGGCACTGATTCTGGCGGCGCCGATTCCCGACCCGGACCGCTCCCAAGTACGGCTCGGGACGTTGTTCGCGTTGATCGATTGGAATCGGCTCAGCGGCGTCACCGATCAGGTCCGCCGTGAGCTGGGCGAACAGGGAATCCCCGTGCAGATCCTCGTGGTCGAGACGGAGGGCCAGATTCTTCGGGCGAGCCCGGAGGGCGTCCAAGACGCGAGCGTGGCGGATTCGATCGAGCGAGCGATCGGCGATCCGGGCGCAGAGCCGGGCTATTCCGTCGATCGCGAAGCCGAACAGATCGTCGGTCATGCCGCGCTGGCCTGGCCATCCGGCTGGTCCCTGCTCGTCGTCGAGCCCCTCGCGCATGCGCTCGCTCCCGCCGTTCGACTTCGCAATCGGCTCGCGATGACGACCGCTCTGGCGCTCGCGATCGCGCTGGTGATCGCAGGCGTCGGCGCCGACCGGGTGATCCGACCCTTGAGCGAGCTGACGCGGGCGATTCGCGGCCTCGCGCGCGCGGAGCCTTCGACGCTCCAGGTGCCCGTCCGCTCGGACGACGAGGTCGGCGTCCTCGCCGCAAGCTTCAATTCCATGGCCGCAGAGCTCGACGAGACTCAACGCCATCTCGTCGAGGCGGAGAAGTTCGCCTTCGTCGGGGAGCTGGCTGCGGGCGTGGCCCACGAGGTCCGGACCTCGCTCGGCGTACTCGGGAACGCGGCCAAGCTGCTCGGTCGTTCCCTCGCGGAGCCCGCGGATCCCAATGTCCGCGAGATGATCGACATGATCCGCGCCGAGGTCGATCGGCTGAGCCGCGTCGTCGACGATCTGCTGACGCTCGACCATCGCCGACCGCTCGATCCGAGGCCGACCCCCTTGTCGCTTCCGCTCTGCGCCGCGGTCGACTTCGTCGCTCCGGGTGCACGTCATCAGGGAATCGAGGTCGAGATCGTACGCGCCGATCCGGATCCGATCGTCCGCTGCGATCGGGATGCGATCCAGCAGGTCTGCATCAATCTGTTGAGCAACGCGCTCGCCTCGCTGTCGACAGGAGGACACGTGAAGGTCCAGATCGAACGCGTCTCCCGGACGCTGGCCGCATTCAGCGTGCGAGACGACGGCCCCGGCGTGCCTGCGGCGCTGCGCGAGCGCATCTTCGATCCGTTCGTCACGGGGCGCGCTTCGGGTGTCGGTCTGGGGCTCACCTTCGTGAAGCGGGTCGTGGCCGCTCACCGCGGTACGGTGCGACTCGAATCGCGCGAGGGCGCCGGTGCCTGCTTCCGGGTCGAGCTGCCGATCGAGGAGGTGTCGAGATGACGCAGGTGATGGTGGTCGACGACGACGAGCGAACGCGCCGCGTGCTTCAGATCCTGATCGAAGGGATGGGCCTCGAGGCGAGTCCTTGCGGGAGTGCCGAAGCCGCTCTCGAGAGGCTTCGCCGGGAGAGCGCAGCGTTGGTTCTGACGGATCTCAAGATGCCGGGCATGGACGGTCTCGCGTTCATGCGGGCGCTGCGTGCGATCGACGACGAGCTGCCCGTGATCGTGCTGACGGCCTACGGCTCGGTCGAGGCCGCCGTCGAGGCGATGAAGCTCGGCGCCGTGGACTTCGTTCCGAAGCCCTTCGACATCGACGCGGTCGAAGTCCTGGTTCGCCAGGCGCTCGCAGGGGTCCGGCATCGAACCGAGAGTCGATACCTCCGAGAACAATCGGGCAGCGCGCGAGGCATCGAAGGGATCATCGGCCGGTCGCAGGCGATGCAGGACGTCTTCCATCTGGTCCGAAAGGTGGCTCCGACGCGCAGCGCGGTCCTGATCACCGGCGAGACCGGGACGGGAAAGGAGCTCGTGGCCCGCGCGATCCACGCGCAGAGTCCGCGCAAGGACGAACTCTTCGTCGCGCTCAATTGCTCGGCGATTCCCGGAGACCTGCTCGAGAGCGAGCTGTTCGGTCACGTGAAGGGCGCGTTCAGCGGGGCCCACCAGGATCGGGTCGGTCGATTCAAGGCGGCGGATCGGGGCACGCTCTTTCTCGACGAGATCGGCGACATGGATCTCCGGCTTCAGGCCAAGCTCCTGCGCGTGCTGCAGGAAGGCATCGTCGAGCCCGTCGGCGGCAATCGCGGAATCAAGGTCGACGTGCGCGTCGTCTCGTCGACGAACCGGCCACTCGAAGCGGCGATCGAGGCGTCGACGTTTCGCAGCGATCTCTTCTACCGGCTGAACGTCTTCCGGATCGAGCTCCCCGCGCTGCGTGATCGCAGAGAGGACATACCCGCGCTGGCGCGGGCCTTCCTCGCCGAGCTGGCGCGCGATCTCGGCCGAGGTCGCCTCGAGCTTTCGGCCGGCGCCGAGCGCGTCTTGTCGGCCTATCCCTGGCCCGGAAACGTGCGTGAGCTGCGGAACATCATGGAGCGGAGCGCCGTGCTCTCGGAGGGTTGCGAGGTCGACGAGGGGCTCGTCGCGAGCCAGCTCGGCCGCCCCGACGGCGAGCCGGAGGCGTTTGCGGAGAATCTGCTCCTCGCTCGGGCCGTCGCCGAGGCGGAGCAGCGTGCGATTCGCGAAGCCCTCGCGATGGCCGACGACAACAAGATCAAGGCCGCCGGTCTCTTGGGGATCGGCGAGCGCACGCTCTGGACGAAGCTGAAGAAGTACGGTCTCTGAGAGAGCCGTGGCTTCCGCGCGATGCCCCCGGTCTTCCATGGCCGTCGCGTCGGCGCTCTGCTGCATCATCCGCCCTCACTCGAAGGGCCAGGGCGTCGCCGGCCCGGTCGCCGGCGACGATGCCGCCCGGCCCGACTACTCGGACACCTGCTCGCCCGAGCCGCCGAACTCCCGGGGAAAGTCCTTGAACTTCGGCAGGCCGTCGCGCATCGGGAGGACGGTCTCGGCGTAGTTCACGTGGACACCGGGGACGAAGGGGAGCGACGGAATCGTCGCGGCATAGACGTCCACGAGCCCGAGCGGCGGATGGTCCGTCATCAGATGTCCTCCGCACCGCTTGCAGAACTTCCGCGCGCGCCGCCTCCCGTCTGCTGCGGTTGGGTCGGCAACCCGTGGCCGTGACCCGGCATCCCTCCGCCGAAGGTCAACCGCGCATGCTCGACCGGTACGCCGGTGCGCGTGCGGAGCGTCACGATCCAGCGATGGAACACCTCGCGGTGGAATGGTAGGGACTTCGGCGCGAAATCGACCTGATACAAACCCCCGTCGCTCGCCTTGCTCAGCGCAAGATCGGGGGTCGTGGCGACGGACCGGGCCCACAACCCGAGGCCGACCGCCACGAGAACCGCTCCGATCGCCATACACAGGCCGCCGCGCTTATTCATCCGAGTCCCGAATGCCAGGTTCATGCAGAGTCTGCGACGGGGATCGGTGGCGTCAGCACGGGTCTGCCGCGGCCCGCGCCGCGCGCGCTGCGCATGGTCCGTCGAACATCGTGCTCGGGATGGCGGTGCGGCCACGGCTCAGCGGATCGATGGCGATCTCATGCTCTGCTCGACTGCGTCGGGCTCGCTCGCGTGCGCGCGCCGTCGACCGGCTCCGATCGCCGCAAGTCCGAGGCCGAGCAGGAGGCCCGTTCCCGGTTCGGGGATGACGGCGATCCAGGCTTCGGCGAATCCTTCCGGGTTGACGCCGTTCCCGACGATCGTCCGTCCGTCGGCGGAGATGTCGATCGCGGTGGTGAGCGTCCAGCCTTCGAGATCGACGCCCAGGGCGCTCAAGACGACCCGCAGCTCGCGCATGCCGTGGTCCCCATCCCAGAGGAACGCTTCGAATCCCGAAGCCCCGGCGCTGAAGCCCACGGCCATCGAGCCGTCGGCCGAGACCGCGGCGGCACGGCTCCGGAATTCGCCGCCCGGCAGATCGCCGAGCCCGCGCAAGCCCCTCTCGGCATCCCAGAGGAACGCTTCGTACCCGGCCGCCGATTCGCTCTCCCCGACGACCGTCGTTCCGTCCGCCGACACGCCGGTCGCAATGCTGTAGAAGCTCCCGCCCGGCAGATCCCCGAGTTCGCGCAAGCCATTTCCGGCGTCCCAGATGAACGCGCCCACGCCCGACGTCGACTCGCCCGAGCCCACGACGACGGATCCATCCGCCGAGACGTCGCTGGCATTCCCCGGGTAGAGGCTCGTTTCGTCGTACGGATCCGGTTGGAAGTCGCGCATTCCGTTCGTGGCGTCCCACACAAAGGCCGTGGTCGCCCACGAGGAGCTGCTCCCGTTGATCAGCGCGAAGCTGTGGCCGACGATGATCGAGCCGTCTGCGGAGGCGGCATAGGCGCTCCCCGATCCGTCACCCCCCGGCAGGAACCCGAGCCCCCGCACGCCGTGGCTCGCATCCCAGCGGACGGCCTCGAATCCAGAGCTCGATGGCCGGGCACCCACGACCGTCGATCCGTCGCCCGATACGTCCAGCAGATGGAAGTCGACGTCGCCTCCGGAGAGCTCGCCGAGGGTTCGCATCCCCAGCGTGGCGGTCCAGAGGAAGCCCTCGAAGTCCGACGCCGAGCGGCTCGAGCCGACCACCGTCGTGCCGTCGGCCGAAATGGCCCGGACGTTGCTGGCGAACTCACCACCGGGCAGGTCGCCCAGGCCGGTGAAGGAGGCGGCGTGGGAGATCGTCGCACCCGCTGCGAGGCAGCCGAGGGAGAAACCCGCGCCGAGGAGCAAGTGGCCTCGCATCCCCGGCAGGATTGCGTATTCGCGAGGCGAAGGCGACTTCGCCTCGCGCGCCCGCAAGACCCTTTCTCACGAGGCCATCCGCGGATTCGCCCTGACGAGCCGAACGAAGCGGATCGCTCGCTCGAGGGACGCTGTTCGTCGCTTCAGTTTATTCCAGGGCCCTCGTCCCACCGACGCGGAGACCGCTCGCCGCCGGTGCTTCCAGTTTCGGTCGGCTCGCCCTCGTTCGTGGCGCCGATGGCGGCCCATCGGTCTTCGCATCCGGTCCGGCGGGGATACTCTCGCGGAGCGCGGCGGGAGCAGCGCGGCGGCCGCAGCCGGAAGACCAGCAGGGTGCCCGCGGCCAGCGAGAGGGCGACGCCCGGCTCGGGGACGAAGACGACGTCGACCCAGTAATTGGAGGAGGCGTAGGTCAGCGTCGGGAAGGTCGACGCACCGTAGGCGTAGACCGCGTTCGGCCCGTCCTCGCCGTCGGCGAGCGCGCGGAGCGGGCCTCGCACGCGCGCCGTTCCGAAGTAGTTGAGGGTCGCCGCGTAGCCGCCGGCCGAGGAGTGGTACGACGCGACCAGCGGGATGTCGGCGGCGATCGCGACCGGCGGGTCGAGGGAGATGGTCTGCCAGCCCGACGCCGTCTCGTCGGTGAAGGTGGCGGTCGCGAGCAGCGTGCCGGTGGCCGACCACAGGTGGCCGACGTGGGTGCCGGTATTCGCTGCGCCCTTGTAGAAGCGCAGCCCGGTAATGAACCCGTCCTCGGCGCTGCGGAAGCGGACACCGATCTCGATCGGCTGGCCGTCGTTCGCATACGGAATCGCGGGGGTCGCGTCGTCGTTCCAGAGCGAGCAGGGGCAGACGGGCTCGCTCACGCTGAAGGCCCGCGCCGGGGTGCTGGCGCCCAGGTTGAAGTTGTCGTCGAAGGCGCGCGCGACGACGCTCGCGGGGCCGAGCAGGTCCTCGGGCAGGTCGAAGCTCCAGCTCTCGCGGCCGACGGCGGGCCGCCAGGTCGCGCCGCCGTCGAGTGAGACCTCGACGCCGCCGACCTGCCCGCCGCCCGTGTCGCTCGCGGTCCCGCTCACGACGACGGGTCCGGGCAGGCTGGCACTCTGGGGTGGCGAATCGATGGTCGCGGTCGGGGCGGTCGCGTCGCTCGAAGCGACGGCGGGGACGAGGCCGTTCTGGAGCGATCCGGGCTGGATCCCCATGTCGGCGAACAGATTGACCGTCGCCTGCTTCATGTCCTCGTTGGTGTCGACCGGATTGAAGGTGTGGAACGCGTCGAGTCCCCACGACCACTGGATCGTCCCCGCACCGAAGACGAGAGCGCCGCTCTCCGCGCGGTAGAGCGAGAGGTGGTGCGTCAGGCCGTTCAGGAGGGTCGACGACAAGGTCATGCGCCGTGCCGGATAGAACGCGGCGTAGGCGGGGTTCTCCCAGTCCCACTCGGAGCCCAGGGATTCGGCACTCAGGGTCGCGATCTGTCCCGGGGCGAGGGCGGCGACGCCGGTGTTGCGCCAGAAGCGCAAACCGCCGTCGGTCTCGGGGACCTGGATCGCGCCGATCGCGCCGTCCCAGCTGATCTGGCCCGTCAGCGCGTTCTCGGGAAGACAGGCGCCGTTGGTCGTGGGGTCATAGGTCGGCGCGCATCCGTCCCGCCACAGGCCGGTCCACTCGGGGCTCGGGTCGCATTTCGTCCCGCATCCGTTCTCGCCGAGCGTGCCCTCCTTGTAGACGACGAGCGTGCGATGAGGCGTATTCGAGCCATCGATGCTCGCCTCGTAGCGCGTCCGCCAGTAGACCTCGTTGCCGCTGAAGAAGGCGAGGTGGACGCCTGCGTCGCGCGCCGCCGTCACGTGGGCGCGCTGCGGGCCCGACCAGTACTCGTCGTGTCCGACCGACAGAAAGACCGCGTGCTGCTGGATCACGCTGCCGCGCCGGTCGCTGTCGACGCTGCTCGTGTAGGTGACGTCGTAGCCGTTGGCCTCGAGCCAGCGCACCATCGGGTACTCGGCCGCGAAGACATCGTCTCCCGGCGATCCATCGGCGTGGCGGATGTCGAAGGGCCGGTTGTAGCTCGCCTTCGTCGCGTGGTTGAACCCGGGCGGCCCTCCGCCGGCGGGATAGGTGCTCTTGCCGCCGTAGAGGTTGTAGGCCTGCCAGGTGGCGTCGCTGGTCTGGAAGAGCAGGTCGGAGTGGCTCGTGTCGTCGCGTACGACGAAGGTGATGTGGCTCGTGCCGGGGGTGCCGTCGTCCCGGGTGAGCTTCGCGAGGTAGATCCCCGATACGGCGTTCGCCGGTACGTCCCAGCGAGCGGATTCCGCCCAGTTCCCGCAATCCGTCATCCCGGTCTCCGTTTCGTAGAGGCAGGCGGGCTGGGTCTGCGGGAGCGGGGCCGTGACCAGGCCGGTCCCCACCTGGCGCGCGCCCAGGCCCTGGTAGTAGCCGAGGCGGTAGAGGTCGATGTGGTAGGCGCTGGCCGGCGTCTGGATCTTGAAGACGATGGTCTCGCCCCGATCGACACTGATGTCGGTCGCGAAGCCCTGGATGCCCGGGTCTCCCGGCCCGGAGATCTGCCAGAGCGAGGCCGGGCTGCCCGGCAGCTGGTTCTCGAGGACGATCGCGTTCTGGGCCCCGGCGCGGGAGGGAACACCGGAGAGGGTCGAGAGCACGACGAGCAGGGAGAGGAGGATCGAATGGAGGGGAGAGCGAGACATGGCCCCATCCTATGGCATGGGGACCCGGGCTCGGAAGGAGATTCCGCCCGGACGGCGAGAAGTCGCTCTCGCCTTCGGCCCACGGGGTGTCGACACAGAAGGCCTACCCTCGGCCCGTCGATCCGGCGACTTCCTCGAAAATCCGAAAAATTCCCATTAGGCCTAAGGGCTCGGCGTGATAGGGTGCTCTTCGATCAACCGGGAAGGGGATCTCCATGCTGCATTCGCGGCTACGATCGCGGTCGCTCGTCCTTGCACTCGCTCTCGTCCTGCTCGTCTCGGCCCGGAGTGAGACGGCGCTGGGCCTCACGATCTTCGGTGGAGCAGCCCGCCCCGAAGCGGCCGATGTCCCGGTCTTCGATCCCACGGATTACGAGCTGGGCACCGCGTTTTCGTCCTCCATCGCCGGTCGGGTCACCGCGCCGCGCGTATACGTCGGGCCGGTCGAGGGCGCCAATCCCGGCTCGATCGTCGGCACGCTCTGGGATGCCTACGGCAGCGTGCTCGGCTCGGCGGCCTTCGGTCCCATCGTGGTGGGCTGGAATGAGGTGACCCTGACCAGTCCGATCGCCATCGCCGCGGGGACGACCTACGTCGTCTCGGCCAACACCAACGCCGGAACGACCGGCACCGGCTCCTATGCGTTCGACAGCGCGGGGGGAGCGGGATTCTTCGGCGGTGGCTACGTCAACGGGCCGCTGACGGCGACGAGCGGCCTCTTCAATACGACCCCCGGCGCGTTTCCCGCGAGCACCTTCCCGCCCTCGAATGGCGGATCCAGCTATTTCCGCGACGTGCAGTTCACGCCGATCCCCGAACCGTCGATGGCGATGCTGCTCGGGCTCGGACTATGCGCGATGGGGCTTGGGCGCCGACGTCGTCAGGGCGCATAGCTCCCCGATCGAACCGGGAAGACGACCGCTCGCCGGTCGCGTCGGCGCGACTCTCCCTGCGAGCGGCTCGATGCCCCGGCGTCGGATGGGCCTGGGCCGCGAGGGCCGCGCGGCCTCGATGCATGAGCACCGTCGCCAGCCAGGCCGACTCATGCGATGCGTCCGACACGCGCCCTGGAAGGTGTCGTCGCCGACCCCTCCGACTTCTCCGAGTGGAGGACCCTCACCACTCTCCTCCCGAGGCGTCCGAAGAAGGCGTTGGAACCGCGGAGAAAGAGCGAAGCGGCAGATCAGTCCTCGCTCTCGTCGTCTTCGTGAGCGATCGGACATTCGAGCAGGAAGGGTTTCTGAGCCTCCGAGACCAGCCGCGTGACGAGGCGGTCGGGTGTCAGCTCGAACTCGTCGGCGAAGACCTGGGTGGCGTCCCAATGCCGCATCCGCGGCCGGATCAGGTTCAGGTTCTCCCAGCGCTGGACGTAGTACCGGACCAAGTCCGGCAGCTCGTCGTAGATCGTCCAGTCCGGCTCCGGGTCGACCCAGGAGGAGCGAATCAGTTCCCGAGTGTCCAGGACCTGGGTCTGGTAGAAGCGCTCGAAGAAGATCAGCTCGCTCGGCGCTCGCGCATCGGCGCCCAGCCGGCTGACCAGCCAGAGCAGCAACGGCAGGAGTCGCACCATCAGCTGCGCCAACGGATAGGGGAGATAGACCTCGAGTGGTCGCGCCAGGCCGAGCTCCCGCTTCATCCGCAGCATCAGCTCGCCCAGGTAGACGGGCTCGGGGTCGACGAAGTGAAGGGTCTCGCCGCCGAACTCCTCCCGACGCTCGAGTACGTGGGCGACGAAGCCGGGGAGCTTGCGCGCGTTGGTGTAGCTGTGACGCGCGTTCCGCCGCGTCGGCAGGACGGGCAGGGCCCCCTCCAGCAGCGTCAAGAGCAGGCGGTGGAAGCCGCGGATCTTGTGGTCGTGGGTGCCGTATACGATGCCGAGGCGGATGATCGTGTAATCGAGCCCGCGGGTCCGTCCGAGTTCCTCGATGGCCCGCTCGGCGATCAGCTTGCCTTTGGCGTAGTTCGGGAGATCCGCCTCGAGCGGCAGGCGTTGATCCGTGCCGACGGGATCACCGTTCTGCATCAACGCGCCGGAGCTCAGGTGGATGTAGGGGATACCGAGTTCGATGGCGACACGGGCGAGGTAGAGGGCTCCGAGGCAGTTGATCTCGGCCGTCATCTGAGGATCGCTGTCGAGCTCGGCGATGGCGCAGTTGACGATGAAATCCGCCTTCACCTGCTCGAAGAAGCGCTGGACATCCGACGGGACGCGAAGGCTGAGCTCCTTGCTGTTGGGCGAAAGAACACGGATGCGACTCGGATCGACGGTCTTGAAGTGGTAGAGGATCGTTCCGCCGATCAGACCGGAACCGCCGAGCAGGACACCGGTGAGTCGTTCCGGAGATTCGTCCATGGCTCGCCTCGTTCGCGTCGCGCCGGGACGCTCCGCCGGCCTGGACCGTACGACTCGTTCCGCCAGCCTCGATCGGCCGGCCGTCTCGCCGAGCCGGACGAGAGGGCAGCCTAGAGTTCGTGATCCGGGTGTCAATCGATCTCCCCGGCCAGGCATCCGAAGCACTTCGCGGCGACGCAGCGTCGCGCCCTGGCGTCGCGGCGGACCCGCCGCCTGCCTTCTTCCGACCGCGCGGAAGGAGCGCGCCCACCGTCTTGGACGCGCTGACGTCCGTCGGGTCGGCCCTCGACACCCGGATGCCCTGTCCACCCAGCGCGAGTGCGGCCTGCAGGCAGACTCGGCAGGGATCGGTCAGCCCGTCGTCGGTGCGCCGGGAGACCGGAGCGAGGCCGACAGGGCGACGGTCGGCCACCCCCTTTGCGAACGAGGCCACACGCTCGGAAGGGACGGATCAGCGCCCGATCCGCAGTCGCGGGCGCCACACGCCGATGACCGTCTGCGCGACGGCGAGCACGAGAATGATCCAGAGCGATCGCCACTCCGCCGCGACCATGTTCGCGACGAGCGCAGGGTCGTGGTCGCCGCCGCCGGCGGCCTCGGTCGCCAGGGAGGCGGCCGTCTGGGCCAATCCGTCGATCGTGATCAGCGTGCCTTCGAACAGAGGAAAGCCGAGCAGCGCCTTCAGCCAGACCCAGCCGGCGTTCTGAAAGGGCGTGTGCACGATCATCGAGGAGAGCCCCGAAATCAGCACCAGAGCGAGCGACGGTACGAGCAGCCAGCCCGTGATCGCCTCGATCGCCCGACGGAGCACCGCGTACTCCACGAGCGATTCGGTCGACGCCGTCGAGAGAACCACCATGTGGGCGACGAGGGCGCCCGTCAGGCCGATCGCGCTCAGCTCGTGAAGGATCTTGACGAGTCGTCTCGCCGTCGGTCCGCCCATGGATCAGTTCGCCGGTTCGGGCGCGACCCCGTGCGGGACACGGATCAGCTCATCGACTGGGAAGTCGAGCAGAGCGGCGCGGTCGATCAAGGCCTGGACGACCTCCGGCGCTGGATCGGGCACGCGCGCCAGGATCCAGAGGAAGGAGCGGGTGGGGCCGGCGACGAGCGCCCAGGCATAGCGCTCGTGATCCAGGTCGATCACGTTGTAGCCGCCGTAGAAGGGGCCGAAGAAGGTCACCGCCAGCTCGCCGACGGACGGGTCGCCGAGCGACCTTGCGCGGCCCTCGATCGCGCGCCACTCGCCGGCCTGCGCGTCGAAGCCCCGGTTCACGACGCGCAGGCCGCCCTCCTCGCGAACCGAATAATCGGCCGTCACGTCGACGAGACCTCGCTCGAAGGAATGATCCAGTCGCGCGATCTCGTACCAACGGCCGAGGTAGCGATCGAGATCGAAGTCGGGCACGGCCTCTACGCCCCGGGGCGTTCCGGTGCACGCGACGAGGGCGAGGAGCGGAACGATTGCGCAAGACATTCTTCTCGCCATGGCGGAAGACTAGCTGTGCGAGACGGCTCGGCTCCCCGGTCGGGCTCGGGTCGTCGGCATGGACTCTGGCCTTCGCGTCGTGCAGGCCCCACCGAGGTGCGCCCGCTCGATTTCGTGAACGACACCCAGGACGCGGCCGTACTGAGCGGGCTGGTGGTGGTGAAGGGCGACCTGCTCGGACGAGTGCCGCTCTTCGATCTGACGCTGAGTGCGGCACCGGAGCTCGAGCGGTCCATGCTCGTGGTCCGCGGTGTGGACGTGACCTTGACCGGCGTGGGTGATCCTTCGGGATCCGCGCCTCCAGCGATCCGTCGCCAAACATCGAGCCCTGCTCGCAGACCTCCGCGTCCCCCTCGATCGCCATCTGCGATGAAACGGTGGGCTCTTCCGCAGCCTGCTGGAGCGCGAGCACCCTCCGCAGCCCCCGCCCCGCGCACATGTCGTCGAGACCGGCATCGATTTCCGAAGACCGCGGCACTCGGTCGGTCGCGTCACGTTTTCAGCCCCTCGCGCGTGGTCATGGAAAGCCCGTCGGACGCCTCCGATACCGGAGGCATTCGGGCGGGCGCGAGGAGACCCGACCATGACCCGAAACCGAACCCCCCGCGTCGCCGTCGTCGGCGCTGGAATCGCAGGCCTCGCAGCCGCCGCCTTCGCGGCCCGGGCCGGCACCCGGGTGACCCTGCTCGAGCGTGTTTCGGAGCCGGGCGGCCGTGCGCGTACGCGCGCATCGGGACGCTTCCGATTCAACATGGGCCCGCATGCGCTGTACCGGGGCGGGCCGGCCGAAGCCGTACTCACCGAGCTCGGCATTTCGCCGCAGGGCGCGCCGCCCGACATCTCGCGCGGGCTGGGATTCGCCGACGGCCGGCTGCATGTGCTGCCCGGGGGCCCGCTCTCGCTGATGACGACGACCCTGCTCGGCGCACGCGAGAAGGCAGAGCTCGGCGCGGTGCTCGCGCGCTTTCCCAGGCTCGATCCCGCGCCCTACCTGAACACGACGCTCGATGCGTTCCTGCGCGAGACCTTTCGCACGGAGCGTCTGCGCTCGATCTTCGCGGCGCTGGTCCGGCTCTCGACCTACACCCACGCGCCCGGCGCGATCAGCGCCGGCACGGCGATCGCGCAGGTGCAGAGCGGGCTCGGCAGCGGCGTTCGATACCTCGATCGGGGATGGCAGCCGATGGTCGATGCGATGGCCGAGGTCGCGGAGAAGGCGGGCGTCGAAATCCGTGCGGGCGCGCGGGTGCGGAGCATCGAGCGGGGCGGGGTGCTCGAGGTCGTCCTGAGAGAGGGAGAGCGGATCCCGGTGGACGCGGTCGTGTTGGCGATGGGGCCGGCCGAGGCAAGCGCGCTCGTCGCCGGTGGAAGCGACCCTGTTCTGGCGGAGCAGGTCGACCGGGCGCTGCCCGTGCGCGCCGCCTGTCTCGAGGTCGGGCTTTCGAAGCTCCCGGATCCGCGCCGTCCCTTCGCGCTCGGCATCGACGTGCCGACCTACGTCTCGCTCCACTCGGCGGCGGCCCGTGGCCTCGCGCCGGAGGGCGGCGCGCTCTTCCACGCCGCGCGCTATCTGGCTCCGGACGAGAAGCCGGATCGCGACGACGTGCAGGCGCAGCTCGAAGGGCAGCTCGACGCCCTCCAGCCCGGTTGGCGCGATCACGTGGAGGAGCAGACACTCCTGCTCGACGTGCCCGTGGCCCACGCCGTCCCGACGGCCGCGATGGGCGGGCTCGCGGGCCGCCCGCGCGTCGATGCGCTCGCGGAGCGTCACCCGGGCGTGCTGCTCGCCGGAGACTGGATCGGGCCGCAGGGCTGGCTCGCGGACGCCTCCTTCGCGAGTGGCCGGGATGCGGGTCGTGCGGCCGCCGCGATGGCTCGGAGTGGATCGCATGGTTGAGGCCACGGCGTCACGGCGGGGCGCGAGCGCGCAGATGGGGCTGGAGGCCGCGTTTCGCGACGATCGCGGCTTCCTGCTCGGGGTCCTCTACCGCCTCGTCGGGTCCGTGTCCGATGCCGAGGATCTCGTGCAGGCGACCTTCGAGCGCGCGCTCGAAAGGCCGCCTGCCGACACGCAGCGGGCCTGGCGTCCCTGGCTGATGCAGGTCGCCTTGAATCTGGGTCGCGACCATTTGAGACGCCGCCGGCGTCGTCGTTACGACGGTCCGTGGCTGCCCGGCCCGGTCGAGACGCCGGAGGGCGAGCTGCCCTTCGGCGTCGCCGAGCCCGCCGACACGCAAGGGCGCTACGAGCGGATGGAGAGCATCTCGTTCGCGTTCCTGCTGGCGCTCGAGGGACTCACGCCGACACAGCGCGCGGTGCTCCTGCTGCGGGAAGTCTTCGAGTACGACGGCCGCGAGACGGCGAAGGCCATCGGGATCACGGAAACGAACGTCCGCCAGCATCTGCGCCGCGCGCGCCGGGCCATGCAGGCCTATGAGCGCGATCGCGAGCAAGTCCGCGGGCCGTCGCCCGACGAGGCCCGGGATCTGATCGGGCGATTCCTGCTCGCCGTCGCTCAGGGAGACGTCGGCGCTGTCGAGGCGATGCTGATGGAAGACATCGTGCTCCTCAACGATGCGGGTGGCGAGTTCCACGCCGCGCGCTTGCCCGTGTACGGCGCGAACAAGGTCGCGCGCTTCTTCGTCAACGTCTCCCGCCTTTCGGGGCCGCCGTCGGTCTCGATCCGTCGCGTGAACGGCTTGCCAGCGGTGGTGATGGACCTCTCGGCGCCCAGGCCGGGCATCGCGCCGCGGGTGGTGACGCTGGGGGAGCTCGGGACGGATGGCCGCTTTCGCCGGATGTGGAGCGTGCTCGCCAGGCGAAAGCTCGAAGGCCTCGACACCCAACTCCAGCTTGGCAGGACCGTGCCTTCGTGGTACCACCTCGGCACCCCCTGAACCCATGATGGGGTCGTCGAAGCAATCCTTCGTCGGCCCGTGAGATCCCCGCTCGAGACTGACGGAACGGATGTGAATGGAGACCCGGATTCGGCCCGCGAGATGGGCCGCGAATCGGGCAATCGGCATCGCGAAGGGACTGTGATCGGCCGGAGAGGCCGCCCTCGGTCCGGTAGCAGTCTCGAAACCTGGCTGGTGTGATCCGATTCTGGGCGACTCCGGGTGGTCCTCGTCTAGAATCGTGTGAATCGCGTGGAAATAGCCGCGCCACGGTCGTCGCTTGGGGAATCCTCGGTTCGGGTCCGAGCGCTGCGGTCTGCGGACCCGGCCGCCGGATCGGGCCGGTCAGGGAAGGCCCCGATCGAGCCGCTGGCCGATCGATCGAGGGTTCGTTTGCGCATCAAGAATCTGCAGCTGCACGGCTTCAAATCCTTCGTCGACCGGACGGTCTTCAGCTTCGACTCGGGCATGACCTGCGTCGTCGGGCCGAACGGCTGCGGGAAGTCGAACGTCGTCGACGCCATCAAATGGGTGATGGGCGAGCAGTCGGCGCGCAAGCTGCGCGGCAAGGGGATGGACGACGTCATCTTCGCCGGCTCGGAGAACCGCCCGCCGATCGGCATGGCCGAGGTGACGCTCACCTTCGACAACGCCGATGGCCAGGCTCCCGCCGCCTACGCTGCCTACAGCGAGATCGAGATCGCGCGCCGGCTCTACCGCTCGGGCGAGTCCGAATACCTGATGAACAAGCAGCCGGCGCGGCTGAAGGACGTCCACGACTTCTTCCGCGATACGGGCATCGGCCTGCGCGGCTACACGATCGTCGAGCAGGGCAAGGTCGCCGAGATCGTCTCCGCCAAGCTTCCGAGGATCGCCGCGGCCTGATCGAAGAGGCGGCGGGAATCGGCAAGTACAAGGCCCGACGGCGCGAAGCCGAAGGCAAGATGAAGTCGACCGAGCAGAATCTCGTGCGCGTCAACGACGTGCTCGGCGAGATCAAGCGCCAGATCGGGACGCTCGAGCGACAGGCGAAGAAGGCCGCGCGCTACAAGCGGCTGCACGAGACTCAGCGCATTCTCGAGCTCTCGCTCGCGGCGGACGAGCGCGCCCGGCTGCATGCGCAGGTCGCGGACGAGACGGCTTCCCTCGCGGCCCTGCGCGAGGCGATCCTCGTCGCGGAGACCCAGCTCGCCGAGCGTGAGCTCGCGGCCCAGCAGCAGCGCATCGCGATGACGGAGGCCGAGAAGGCCGTGACGGCCGGGGCCGAGCGGCTCTTCGGAATCCGCGGCGAAATCAAATCCCTGGAAGGCCGGATCGAGCTGGCGCGGCGCGAGCGCGACTCGCTGCAGGAGTCGACCGACGCGCGCCGCGAGGAGCTCGCACAGCTGGCCGAGCAGCTCCAGGTCGCCGAGAACGAGCACCGCACGGCCCGCGCCGAGCTCGAGCAGCTCGAGGGCGGTCTCGCCCAGGAGCAGGCGGCGATCGAGGTTGCCGAGCGCGAGGTCCAGACGGCGCAGGAGGCCCTGCGCGGGCTCGAGAGCGAGCGCGGCCGGAAGAATGCGACGCACGTCGAGCTGCTGACGGCGGTCGCGCGGCTCGAGGACCGGATCGCGAATCTGCGCGATCGGCAGTCGGCGATCGATCAGCGCCTGCGCGGCGTCGACGCCGACGTCGAGGCGCAGCAGAACCAGGCCAGCGAGGCCGGCCGCCTGCAGTCGAGCCTCGAGGAAGGGCTCCGCAATCTGCTCGCCTCCCGGGACCAGTTCCAGGAGCAGCTCCGGCTCGCGATGCGCCACCACGAAGAGGCGAAGCTCGCCCAGCGCGCCGCCGTCGAAGCCGACCAGGTCGCTGCGCGCGCGGCCCAGACGACGCGGGCCCGCTACGACTCGCTGCGCGAGGTCGTCGAGGGACGCCAGGACATCGGCGCCGGTGCGCGTCATCTGCTCGAGGCAGGCGCCGAGGTGGGCGCTGCGCTCGGCGTCCGCGGTCTCGTGCGCGAGCTGATCGAGGCGGATCCGGAGGTCGAGCGGGCGGTCGAGGCGGTGCTCTCGGAGCGGGCCGAGGCGATCGTGATCGAGGAATCCTCGGGCGCGCTTCAGGCGCTCGAGCGCCTGCGCGGCGATGGTGCCGGGCGCGGCGTCTTCGTCGTCCAGGGTCATCCGGCCGAGATCGCGAGTGGCATCGTGCCCTTCGGCGAGCCGATGCTCGCGCGAGTCCGGCCGCGGGCGGGCACCGAGGCGATCGCGCGGCGGCTGCTCGGCGAGGTCTATCTCGTCGCGAGCCTCGACGAGGTCTTCCAGCATTTCGGCTCGGCGCGGCTGCCGGCGACCTTCGTGACTTTCCACGGCGATCTCGCGACGCCCGATGGTGTCGTGCAGGGCGGCGGCGAATCGAAGGCCTCGGGCATGTTGACCCGCGCGCGCGAGGTCCGGGAGCTCGAGGCCGAGGTCGGGCGGCTCGACGCTGCCGCCGAGGCCGCGCGCAATGCGAACCGCGAGGCCGAAGCCGCGCTCGCCCGCGCGAGCGAGGAGCTCGAAAACCTCCGCAACCGCCAGCACACCGCTGCCCTCGCGGTCGCGAACCACGAGAAGGATCTCGAGCGGTCGACCGAGCGCGTGAAGCGCATCGGCGAGGTGCGCGAGTCACGGGTCGCCGAGCGCAGCGATCTGCTGGCCGAGCAGGAGAGCGTCGGCGAAGAGCTGCTCCGGATCGCGCAGCAGCTCGAGGAGCGCCGCGGCGAACGGGATGCGAGCCAGCGCGCAGTCGACGCGATCGGACTCCAGATCAGCTCCGCCGGGCGAGAGCTCTCGCGCTGCGAGAGCCGGGTCGCGGAGCTGCGCGTCGCGTATCGCGCGCGGGACGATCACAGGCTGCGGCTGCGGGAGACGGCGACCCGCGCCGAGCAGTCCGAGCGCGAGACCCGCAGCTGGATCGAGCGCCGCCATCAGGAGATCGAGGCCGCGCGTGTCCGGCGCGAAGCGCTCCAGCAGGAGATCGAGCAGTCGGAGCAGGGCCTCGCCGCCCAGCTCGAGGCCGAGGAGACGGCGCGCGCGGAGAGCGAGGCGCTGCGGCTGCGATTCGACGAGACGGCGGCCGAGGTCGCCCGGATCGAAGAGGCGCTTCGGAGCCTGCGCAGCGAGCTCTCCCAGACCCGCGACCAGACGGGCTCGGCCGAGCTGAAGCTCTCCGAGGCGCGCATGCGGCTCGATCACCAGGCGGATACGGTGCGAGAACGCTGGGCGGTCGAGATCGAGAATTGGCGGCTCCCGAGCCTGGCCGAGCTGTCGGGAGAGGCGGAGGCGGGCGCGGGCGCGGAAGGCGCGGAAGCGGCCGAGGGCAGCGGGGCAGAGGACGGCGCCGAGGGGGGCGATGCGAGCGCTGCGCTCGCGGCCGCCGCGTCGCTGCTCGAATCCGACGGTGCGGGAGACGGCGACGAAGACGAGAGCGGGGTGACGCCGCTCTCGGCCCAGCGCGAGGCGCGCCGCAATCTCGAGCTCGCGATGCTCCCGACCGAGGAGCGGCAGCGCGAGGCCGACAAGGTCCGCAAGGCGCTTCACGCCCTCGGCGACGTCAACCTCGGCGCGATCGAGGAGCACGAAGAGCTGTCCGAGCGCCTGCGCTTTCTTTCGGAGCAGAAGGACGATCTCGAGGGCACCCTCGCGAGCCTGCGCGAGGCGATCGCCCGCATCAACCGGACGAGCCGCCAGCGCTTCCGCGAGACTTTCGATCTCGTCTCGAAGCATTTCTCCGAGAATTTCCCGCGGCTGTTCGGCGGCGGCAAGGCGAGCCTCGAGCTGACGGACGCCGAGGACATCCTCGAGGCGGGTGTCGACATCATGGCGATGCCGCCGGGCAAGCGGCTGCAGAACGTGAATCTGCTCTCGGGCGGTGAGAAGACGATGACGGCGCTCGCGCTGCTCGTCGCGGTCTTCCAGGTCCGGCCGTCGCCGTTCTTCCTGCTCGACGAGGTCGACGCGGCCCTCGACGACGCGAACGTCGGCCGCTTCAACCAGCTGATCACGGAGATGTCGACCCAGAGCCAGTTCCTCGTGATCACCCACAACAAGCGCACGATCGAGGTCGCCGACATGCTCTACGGCG
Organism: Myxococcota bacterium; assembly: GCA_041389425.1. GTDB lineage: Bacteria > Myxococcota_A > UBA9160 > UBA9160 > UBA4427 > UBA4427. The sequence continues at coordinate 33,620 of JAWKRX010000006.1, read as the reverse complement.
TGACCATGGAGCAGAAGGGTGTCTCGAAGCTCGTGTCGGTCGTGTTGAAGTAGGCCGCGCGCGAGCGCGGGGGCGCGTGTCCGTGGCGGTGTGCGGCTGGTAAGCTCCGCGCCGCATGGAAACGATCCTGATCGAGATTCTCGACTTCTTCCGCGAGCAGCCGCTCGCCTGGCTGGGCCCGGTGGCCACCATCGCGGCCGCCGGACTGGCGGCCATCGGTCTCCGGCGCCGGAGGCTCCGGCGCCTCGAGTCGGCGGCCCCGCCGCCGGCGGCGCAGCCCCCCCGGCCCGAGCCGCTTCCGGAGCGCACGCCGGCCCCGCCGCGTGAGGTCCCGGCTGCCCCGATCCCCGAAGAGCCGGAGCGCCTTCCCGAGCCGCCGCGGGTCGAGCTGCCCGAGCCTTCCGAGCCGCCTGCGCCGCATGCGCCGCCCGCTCCGGTCGAGCCCGAGATCGAGCCGGCCGAGATCCCGCCGGTCGCCCCGGCTGCACCCGCATCGGCGCCCCGCGTCCGGCTGCGCGACCGGCTGCGCCGCACGAGCGAGGCGCTCGCGGGGCGGCTCTCCGGGCTGCTCGGGGGCGGCCGCACCCTCGATCCGGCGCTCCTCGACGAGCTCGAGGAGATCCTCATGACCGCGGATCTCGGGGTCGCGACGGCCGAATCGCTGCTCGAGCGCGTGCGGCGCGAGGCGCAGGGCACGAGCGGCGAAGAGGTGCGGGCGCTGCTGAAGCGTGCCATCGCCGAGAAGCTCGAGAGCGTGCAGCGCGACGAAGATCCGCTCGCGCTCGCGAGCAAGCCCCACGTGATCCTGGTGCTCGGGGTGAACGGCGCCGGCAAGACGACGACGATCGGCAAGCTCGCGGCGCAGCATCTCGCCCGGGGCCATTCGGTGCTGCTCGGGGCGGGGGACACCTTCCGCGCTGCCGCCATCGAACAGCTCCAGGTCTGGGGCGAGCGGGTCGGCTGCGACGTGGTGGCGGGCGAGGCGGGCGGCGATCCGGCCTCGGTCGCGTTCGATACGGTCAAGGCCGCGGTCGGCCGCGGGGTCGACGTCGCCATCATCGATACGGCGGGCCGCCTCCAGACGAAGAAGCCGCTGATGGAGGAGCTCGGAAAGATCGCGCGGGTCCTCGGCCGCGACGTCCCCGGAGCGCCCCATGAAACCCTGCTCGTGCTCGACTCGAATACCGGGCAGAACGCGATCTCTCAGGCGCGCCTCTTCACCGAGGTCGCCAAGGTGACGGGCCTCGTCCTGACGAAGCTCGATGGCACCGCCAAGGGCGGCGTCATCGTCGGTCTGGCGGATCAATTCGGGATTCCCGTGAAGTTCGTCGGCGTCGGCGAATCGGTCGACGATCTGCGGCCCTTCGTGGCCGGCGAGTTCGCCGACGCGCTCTTCGGCGAAGGCGATGGCGAGGGAGGCTGAGCCGCGATGGCCGAATTCATCCTCGCGCTGGATCAGGGCACGACCTCTTCGCGGGCGCTGCTCTTCGACCGCGCGTTCGGCATCCGCGGCGTCGAGCAGCTCGAGTTCAAGCAGCACTTCCGCAAGCCCGGCTGGGTCGAGCACGATGCCCTCGAGATCTGGGACACCCAGCTCCGCACCGCGCGCGGCGCGCTCGCCCGCGCCGGCGTCGCGGGCCGCGAAGTCGCCGCCCTCGGCATCACGAACCAGCGCGAAACCACCGTCGTCTGGGATCGCAAGACCGCGCTCCCGATCCATCCCGCGATCGTCTGGCAATCGCGCCAGTCGAGCGGGATCTGCGATGCGCTGCGCGCGTCCGGCCTCGAGGAAGAGGTCCGCTCGCGCACCGGACTGCGGATCGATTCCTATTTCTCGGGGACGAAGATCCGCTTCATTCTCGATGCCGTCGAAGGCGCGCAGGCCCGCGCCGAAGCCGGCGAGCTCTGCTTCGGCACCATCGATACCTGGCTGATCTACCGCCTGACCGGAGGCCGGGTGTTCGCGACCGAGGCCTCGAACGCCTCGCGCACGCTGCTCTTCAACATTCACACCGGCGACTGGGACGAGGCCCTCCTCTCCGCCCTCCGGATCCCGCGCGCGATGCTGCCGGAGGTCCGCGATTCGATCGGCGTCTTCGGCGAGACCGATCCGGAATGGCTCGGCCATCCGATTCCGATCGCCGGCGTCGCCGGGGACCAGCAATCGGCCCTCTTCGGCCAGGGCTGCCTCTCCCCCGGCCAGGCGAAGAACACCTACGGCACGGGCTGCTTCCTGCTGATGAACACGGGCTCCGAGGCACCCCGCTCGCAGGCGGGCCTCGTCACGACCGTCGCCTGGCGCCGGGAAGGGCGCCTCGAATACGCGCTCGAGGGCTCGGTCTTCGTCGCGGGGTCTGCGGTGCAATGGCTGCGCGACGGGCTCGGGTTCGTGGCCCAGGCACGGGAGACGGAGGCACTCGCGGCGAGCGTTTCCGACAGCGGAGGCGTGTATGTCGTGCCGGCCTTCGTCGGCCTCGGCGCACCCTACTGGGACGAGCAGGCACGCGGGACGATCGTCGGCATCACGCGCGGAACGACGCGCGCCCACATCACCCGCGCGACCCTCGAATCGATCGGCTTCCAGACCCGCGACGTGATGCAGGCCATGGCGAGCGATTCCGGCATCTCGCCGGCCGTCCTGCGGGTCGATGGCGGCGCGTGCGAAAACGATCTGCTGATGCAGTTCCAGGCGGACATCCTGGGGATTCCGGTCGAGCGGCCGGTCGTGCTGGAAGCGACGGCGATGGGGGCCGCGGCGCTGGCGGGCTTCGGCGTCGGGTTCTTTCGCGATCGCTCGGAGATCGATCGCCGGCTGGGACAGCCGCGCTATTTCGAGCCGCGCATGCGCCCGGACGAGCGAGAGTCACGCTACGCGACCTGGCTGCGTGCGGTCGAACGCTCGCGCGGGTGGGCGGAGGAGGGCGCGTGAGCCGGCCGCTGGTCATCGCGCATCGCGGCGCGTCGGGCGAATGCCCGGAGAACACACTCGGTGCCTTCGAGCGCGCCATCGCCCTCCACGCCGACATGATCGAGACCGATCTGCATCTGACGCGCGACGGCGTCGTCGTGATCCACCACGACGCATCTCTCGCCCGCCTCGGCGCCCGGGGCGAGATCCGCGACTACGCCGCCGCCGAGCTGGCGGGACTCGATGCCGCCCGGGGTGCAGGGCCCGTCGAGCGGATCCCGACCCTGCTGGATCTGCTCGATCGCTTCGGCGAGCGGATCGAGTTCAACCTCGAGCTGAAGGTCGGTGAGTCGGCCGCCTACGACGGGATCGAGGCGCAGGTCGTCTCCGCGGTCGAGGCGCGAGGGCTGCTGCCGCGGATGCTCTTTTCGAGCTTCGAGGATCCGGTCCTGGAACGACTGCGTCGCGCGAGTGCCCAGGCTCGGATCGCGGTGCTGGTCTCGGCCCGAAAGCCGAAACAGGTGCTCGAACGCGCCGCGCGGATCACGGCCGAGGCGGTCAATCCCCACGTTTCGCTGGTCGACCGGGCCTTCGTGGCGGCCGCACATGGCGCCGGCCTGCGGGTCTACCCGTACACCGCGAACGAGGAGCGGGAGATGACTCGCCTGCTCGACTGCGGCGTCGACGGGATCATCACGAACCATCCCGACCGGCTCCGCCGACTGGTCGAGAATCGCTAGAGCCTTGTGCCCGCAACCCCTTGCCACCTCATGCTGCATCCACGGCTGGTTGACTTTCCCGAATCCGTGGTTTAGGGTCGCAAGTTCGAAAAAACGTTGAACCTGCGGCGACTTAGCGGTCCGTAGGGCGATTCTCGACAGGCTGCCTGGACTTGTGCCGGGATCTCGCAGACTCCTGATCGGATGCGATCAGGGCGCTGGACCCGGACCCGAGCCCGATCGACCTGGGGAATTCCCGACCGTGTCGCATCGAACGAGACGGAATCCGACCGTCCTCGCACCCCCCGCGCAGGCGCAGGTCGCCGGCGGGGATCCGTGCGTGTCCGTCCCGCTCCGAGCGAAAGCTCCGGGCGGACGGCGCCCTCGATGTGCACTGCGAATCGTGAGCTCGCGGCAGCTCTTCGCCGACGCCCCCCTCGCGCCGGACTCGGTGAGTCCGCTCGAAGGGCGCCGGGCACGCCAGGAAAGCCGGATACGCGCATGATGCGATACGGACTGCCGCCCAAGCAGGGACTCTACGACCCCGCCCTCGAACACGACGCCTGTGGCATCGGATTCGTCGCCGACCTGAAGCGGCCCGCGAGCCACGCGATCATCGAGCACGCCACGACCGTGCTCTGCCGTCTGACGCATCGCGGCGCGGCCGGAGCGGACGAGGCGACGGGCGACGGCGCCGGCATCCTGATCCAGACCCCCGACAAATTCCTGCGCAAGGTCGCGGACGCCGCCGGCTTCGGCCTGCCTGCGCGGGGCGCCTATGCCTCCGCGCTGCTGTTCATGGCCAACGACGCTGCGGAGCGACAGAAGCAGGTCGAGATCATCGAGGCGGCGATCGCGGCCGAAGGGCAGAAGCTGCTCGGCTGGCGCGACGTGCCGACGAACCCCGACGCGATCGGCCGAATCGCCCGCTCCGGCATGCCGTACATCCGGCAGCTCTTCATCGGCGCGGCCGCCGGTCTCGATCAGCCCGGCTTCGAGCGCAAGCTCTACGTCATCCGCCGCCTGATCGAGAACCGGATCGACCAGCTCGGCTCCGCCTTCCATGCGGCGAGCCTCTCGTCGAAGACCTTCCTCTACAAGGGCATGTTCCTGGCCCACCAGACCGGCGAGTTCTTCCCCGACCTGCTGGACCCCGACATGGAGACGCGGCTCGCCGTCGTCCACCAGCGCTACAGCACGAACACCTTCCCGACCTGGGACCTCGCGCAGCCCTTCCGCTATCTCGCGCACAACGGCGAGATCAATACGATTCGCGGCAACCAGAACTGGATGAATGCGCGCCATGGCACGCTGCGCTCGCCGCTCTTCGGCGACGACCTGAAGAAGCTCTTCCCGGTCATGCGGGAGGGGACGAGCGACTCCGCGCGCTTCGACAACGCCCTCGAATTCCTCCATCTCTCGGGCCGCGATCTCGCCCATTCGATGCTCCTCATGATCCCGGAGGCCTGGGAGAACGACGAGCTGATGGATCCCGATCGGCGCGCGTTCTACGAGTACCACTCGTACATGATGGAGCCCTGGGACGGGCCGGCGTCGATGTGCTTCTCGAACGGCGACGGCGTCGGCGCCGTGCTCGATCGAAACGGGCTCCGGCCGTCGCGGTACATCCTCACGAAGGAAGGCCTGCTCGTGATGGGCTCCGAGGTCGGGACGCTGAAGATCGACCCGGCGGACGTCGTCGTGAAGGGGCGCCTCGAGCCGGGCCGGATCTTCTACGCGGATCTCGAAGAGGGCCGCATCATCGACGATGCGGAGCTGAAGGGGCGGTACATCAACCGCCATCCCTATCGGACCTGGGTCGAGACGAATCGAGTGACCCTCGACGATCTGCCGCGGGTCGAGCCGACGCATCGGCCGAATCCCGAGCTGCGGCTCCCGCTCCAGCAATCCTTCGGGTACACCCTCGAAGATCTCCGCTTCCTGATCGCTCCGATGGCCGCGGGCGGCAAGGAAGCGCTGGGATCGATGGGCGACGACTCCGGTCTGGCCTGTCTGTCCGACAAGCCCCGGCTGCTCTTCCAGTACTTCAAGCAGAACTTTGCCCAGGTCACGAACCCGGCGATCGATTCGATCCGCGAGCGGCCCGTGATGACGCTCGATTCGACGCTCGGCGCCGAAAAGAACCTGCTCGAGGAGACGCCCGAGCACGCGCGATTGCTTCGCTTGCACCGCCCGGTGCTCCGCGACGCAGAGCTCGAGGCGATCCGCCAGATCGACCGGCCCGGGTTCAAGGCGCAGACGCTGTCGACGCTCTTCAAGGTGAAGGACGGCGGAGCCGGGCTCCGATCCGCGCTCGCCGAGCTCTGCCGGCAGGCTTCGCAGGCGATCGAGGCCGGCGCCAACATCCTCATCCTCTCGGATCGGGGGGTCACGCCCGAACTCGCGCCGATTCCGTCGCTGCTCGCGACGGGCACGGTCCATCACCATCTGATTCGCGAGAACTCCCGCACGCGCTGCGGTCTCATCGTGGAGACGGGGGAGGCCCGCGAGGTCGCCCACTACGCGCTGTTGGTCGGTTACGGCGCCGGCGCCATCAATCCGTACCTCGCGTTCGAGACCGTCCAGGAGCTCGTCGAGGAGGGGGCCTTCATCCCCGCTGGCTTGTCGGTCGACAAAGCGATCGCCAACTACCTGAAGGCGATCGATCTCGGGCTGCTCAAGATCTTCGCCAAGATGGGGATCTCGACGCTCCAGAGCTATCGCGGTGCCCAGATCTTCGAGGCGATCGGACTGCATCGGGAGGTCATCGATCTCGCGTTCGCGGGGACCCATTCCCGCGTGTCGGGCATCGGCCTCGACGTGATCGCGAAGGAGGTCGCGATGCGCCACGAGCGCGGCTTTCCGGACGGGTCGTTCGTGTTCCCAGAACTCGACGCCGGTGGCCTCTACCAGTGGCGGCTCCGGGGCGAGCAGCACACCTTCAATCCCGAATCCGTCTCGAAGCTCCAGCACGCCGTGCGCAACGAGAGCTTCAAGAGCTTCGAGGAGTATGCGATGGCCGCGGACGACGACGCGGTCCGGATGCGGACCCTGCGCGGTCTGCTCGACTTCCAGTTCGATCGCGATCCGGTTCCGCTCGAGGAGGTCGAGCCCGCGCAGAACATCGTGCGACGATTCTGTACCGGCGCGATGTCCTACGGTTCGATCTCGGCCGAGGCCCACGAGACGCTCGCGATCGCGATGAATCGCATCGGTGGTCGCAGCAATACGGGCGAGGGCGGCGAGGATCCGAAGCGCTGGGTCAAGGATCCCAATGGGGATTCGCGGCGGAGCGCGATCAAGCAGGTCGCATCGGGCCGATTCGGCGTGACGAGCGCTTATCTGGTCAACGCGGACGAGCTGCAGATCAAGATTGCCCAGGGCGCGAAGCCCGGCGAAGGTGGTGAGCTGCCGGGCCACAAGGTCGATCGGATCATCGCGAAGACGCGCTATTCGACGCCCGGCGTCGGACTGACGTCGCCGCCGCCGCATCACGACATCTACTCGATCGAGGACCTCTCGCAGCTGATCCACGACCTGAAGAACGCCAATCGCTTCGCGAACGTGAGCGTCAAGCTGGTCTCCGAGACCGGCGTCGGCACGATCGCGGCGGGCGTCTCCAAGGGCAAGGCCGATCTCGTGCTGATCTCGGGCCACGACGGTGGGACTGGCGCTTCGGCGCTCACGTCGATCAAGAATGCCGGCTGCCCCTGGGAGATCGGCCTCGCGGAGACCCAGCAGACGCTCGTTCAGAACGATCTGCGCGGGCGCATCCGGCTCCAGGTCGACGGCGGCTTCAAGACGGGACGGGACGTCGTGATCGGGGCGCTGCTCGGAGCCGACGAGTTCGGCTTCGCGACGGCACCGCTCGTCGCCCTCGGCTGCATCCTGATGCGCGTCTGCCATCTCAATACCTGCCCGGTCGGCATCGCGACCCAGGATCCCGAGCTGCGCAAGCGCTTCGCCGGTCAGCCGGAGCACGTGACCCGCTTCCTCTTCTTCGTCGCCGAGCAGGCTCGGCAGCTGATGGCGAAGCTCGGGTACCGCACGATGGACGAGATGATCGGGCAGGTCGATCGGCTCACGACGCGCAAGTCGATCAACCATTGGAAGGCTTCATCGCTCGACTTCTCGGACCTGCTCTACAAACCGGATCTCCCGCATGCGACCCACCACTGCGCGAAGCAGGATCACGGCCTCGAGAAGGCGCTCGACATGAAGCTGCTCCAGCTCGCCGAGCCCGCGCTCGAGCGCGGTGAGAAGGTGCGAATCGAGCTGCCGATCGAGAACACGAATCGCACGGTCGGGACGATCCTCGGCTCCGAGCTCTCGAGGCGATACGGGCTCGAGGGGCTTCCCGATGCCACGATCGAGATCGAGTTCAAGGGCTCGGCGGGGCAGAGCCTCGGTGCGTGGCTGCCGCGGGGCATCCAGATCCGGGTCGAGGGCGAAGCGAACGACTACACGGGCAAGGGCCTTTCCGGCGGCCGCGTGATCGTCCGGGCGCCGGCCAACATCGCATACGAGCCGACCGAGAACATCATCGCCGGCAACGTGCTGCTGTACGGCGCGACGGGCGGCGAGGCATTCTTCCACGGCGTCGTCGGCGAGCGGTTCTGCGTCCGGAACTCCGGGGCGGAGGCGGTGGTCGAGGGCGTCGGAGACCACGGCTGCGAATACATGACCAAGGGCCGCGCGATCATTCTCGGTGCGGTCGGTCAGAACTTCGCGGCGGGGATGAGCGGCGGGATCGCCTACGTGCTGGACGTCGAAGGCGAGCTCGCCTCAAAGCTCAATCCGCTCGCCGAGGTCGACCTCGAGCCGCTCGGCGAGGAGGATGGGGTCTATGTCCAGAACATGCTCCGCAAGCATTTCGACTACACGCGAAGTCGCCGTGCCGAGGACGTGCTCCGGAAATGGGACACGTACGCGCCCAAGTTCGTGAAGGTCTTCCCGAGGGAGTACCGCGAGGCGCTGCAGAAGTTCTCCGAAACCGAATCGTGAACAAAGTACCCTCCCGCGCCCGGGGCTCGATCGAGCCGTTCCGGGCGCGGCGGTGAGGCAGATCATCCATGGCCAAGCCCACAGGATTTCTCGAGACCCGACGCAAGGGGGCGAGCTATCGCCCGGTCGAGGAGCGGCTGCGTGACTTCAAGCAGGTCATGCTGCCCGTGCCGGAAGACGTGTTGCAGCCTCAGGCGTCGCGCTGCATGGACTGCGGGATTCCATTCTGCAGCAACCCGAACAGCGGTCGAGGCGGATGTCCGCTCGGAAACGTGATTCCCGATTGGAACGATCTGGTCTACCGCAACAAGTGGGAGGAGGCGATCTCCCGCCTCCACTCGACGAACAATTTTCCTGAATTCACGGGCTCGATCTGCCCCGCGCCCTGCGAAGCCGCGTGCGTTCTGGGGATCAACGACGATCCCGTCACGATCAAGAACATCGAGTTCAAGATCGTGAGTCATGCCTGGGAGCAGGGCTACATCAAGCCCGTGATCGCCGCGCGGCGGACGGGGAAGTCCGTTGCGGTCGTCGGATCCGGGCCGTCGGGCCTGGCGGCTGCGCAGCAACTCGCGCGGGCAGGTCATGCCGTCACCGTCTTCGAGAAGAACGATCGCATCGGCGGACTGCTGCGATACGGGATTCCCGAATTCAAGATGGAGAAGTGGATCATCGATCGGCGCCTCGACCAGATGCGGGAAGAGGGCGTGGCGTTTCAGACGGGCGTGCATGTAGGCCCGGATCTGACGCCGGCGGAGCTGCGCAAGAGCTTCGACGCGGTTCTGCTCTGCCTCGGCGCCGAGCATCCCCGAGACCTGCCGGTCGAGGGGCGCGACCTGGCCGGAATCCATTTTGCGATGGAGTTCCTCCCGCAGGCGACCAAGCGGGTTCACGGCGACACGATTCCGCGGGAGATCGAGATCCTGGCGACCGGCAAGGACGTGATCGTGCTCGGTGGCGGCGATACCGGCTCCGACTGTGTGGGGACGAGCCTGCGCCAGGGCGCGAAGTCGGTCACCTCGATCGAGCTCCTCGAAGAGCCGCCCAAGGACAAGAACCCTGCGACACCGTGGCCGATGTGGCCCATGATCGCCCGAAGCTCGAGTTCGCACGACGAGGGGGGGGTGCGGAAGTTCGCTCTGACGACGAAGCGATTCTCGGGGTCGAACGGGCGCGTGGAGCGGCTGCACGGCGTTCGGGTGCAGTTCAGTGCGCCCGACGCATCCGGGCGTACGACCATGACGGAGGTGCCCGGCAGCGAGTTCGAGCTCAAGGCGGACCTCGTCTTGCTCGCCCTCGGCTTTCTCGGGCCCAACCGGGCAGGACTGCTCGAGGGGATGGGGCTCAAGCTCGACCCGCGCGGGAACGTCGAGGCGGGTGTTTCGGATTTCCGGACCTCCGAGCCGGGCGTTTTCGCCGCAGGCGACTGTCGACGCGGGCAGAGCCTCGTCGTGTGGGCTCAATGGGAAGGACGGGAGGCGGCACGCGCCGTCGATCGATTCTTGATGGGCGAGTCGCGCCTGCAGCAGCGCAGCACGGCGGGGAACTTCCCGGGCTGATCGGGTGCTGGAGCGGGGAGCCCTCGCGAGGCAACGAGTGCGAGCCGAGCGATTCCCGGAAAGAAAAAGACGAGCGACTTCGATCCACACGGGACGTGATGCCGGTACGTGACAGCACGTGGCGACATGACCCCCTCATTTTCCCTGCGCCCACCGATCCGGATCGTGTAGTCTGTTTGCATGATTGCTGCGACTCGAAACGATTCCGCTCGCGCGGGAGATGGTCGGTACGATTTCGAGCGGCTCGAGCGAAGTGTCGATTTTCTGATTCGCGAACACGAAAGGCTCTCTGCGGAGCGTGAGGCTCTGTTAGGTGAGCTGCTCGAGCGCGAACATCGAATCGCGTCGCTCGAGTCGAAGCTCGAGGCGGAGCGTGCTACGCGAGCCTCGGCGGTCGCGAGCGTGAGCGCCATCCTGACGCGGCTCGAAGGGCTCCAGGCGAGTGTCCGAGCGGCCGCGGAGCCGATGCGATGAGCGGCCCGAACGACCGACGTGCGGTCGCCGTTCGCATTGCCGGCCACGACTACAAGATTCGCAGTGACGGAGACGAAGAGGGACTCGTGCGGATCGCCGGCTACGTGGATCAGGCGATGCAGCGGGTTCGGGAGCGGACCGGGACGGTCGACTCCCTCGACGTCGCGGTGCTGACGTGCCTCAATCTCGCGCGCGAGCTTCTCGCGCTCCACGAGCAGCGATCGAGCGGGGCGGGCGAGGAACGGGTGAGAGAGCTGATCGAGCGCGTCGAAGCCGCGATCGGTCGTCGGACGGGGTCCGAATCGTCCGAGCGGTCGGGGGAGGTCGCCGCCCGCGACGCGTCCTCCGCCGAGGCAAAGCCTCGGATGATCGAGCTTCCCGCCGTTGAGGGGATTCGCGAGCGCCTGCAGGCAGGTTTCGAGGCAGGCAGCGGCGCCACGGCCGAGGTCGCTCAGCAAGCGCGCGTCGCTGCGGGCGGGCGCGATCGAATCGGATAGCCCGTCGAGGCCCTCCCTGACGCCAAGGGCGCCGAGTGAGAGATGACGAGCGACCCGCCCGCGGAAAAGCGCCGCATCCGGCGCGAAATGCGAGAGCGGCTCCGGGAGATCACGCGCGAACGCGCGCAGTCCGCGGGGCTGCGAATCGCGGATGAACTCGAGCGGCTCGAGGTCTGGCGTGCCGCAGCGCGAGTCGTGCTTTTTGCTTCCCTGCCGGACGAGATCGATACGAGCGCGATCTGGCTTCGGGCGATCCGGGATGGCAAGCCGGTCCTCCTGCCGCGACTGACCAGCGCCCGGAGCCTCGAGTTCGCGATTGCCTCGACATCGACGCTGATCACGGGCTCGCGCTACTCGATTCTGGAGCCTCCTCTCGAATCGTCGCCGATGGATCTGAACCGGCTCGACCTCGTCCTGGTTCCCGGTCTCGCGTTCGATCGGCAGGGCGGTCGATTGGGGCGGGGTGGTGGATACTACGACCGCACGTTCGCGACCGGCGGCATGTCCGGGGCGCGACCCATCCTGATCGGCGTCGGATTCGGATTCCAGGTCGTCGACCGGCTGCCGATGACGTCGCTCGACGTTCGGATGGATGGAATCTTGAGCGAGGCAGAGGCCGTCCTGGTGGACGGTACGGAGCCGGAGGGCAGATGAGGTGCGGGAAAGCGAGGACGGGCAGGCGATGATCGATCCGAAGATCCAGAAAGAGGTCGATCGCCAGCTCGCGATCATGCGTGAGGGTGCGATCGACTTCCATGGTGAAGCCGAGCTCGCCGTTCGTCTCGCGAAGAGGTTGCAAGAGGGGCGCCCACTGCGCGTCAAGCTCGGTGCGGACCCCTCTTCGCCGGACCTCCACCTCGGCCACAGCGTCGTCTTGATGAAGCTGCGCCGTTTCCTCGAGCTCGGTCACCAGCCGATCTTCCTGATCGGCGACTTCACCGCGCGCATCGGCGACCCGAGCGGACGCAACAAGGCTCGCCCTGCGCTGACCGCCGAACAGGTCGCGGAGAACGCCCGGACGTACATCGACCAGGTCGCTCGATTGATCGATGTCTCGGCCATCGAGCTGCGTTTCAACGGCGAGTGGATGGAGCATCTCTCGACGGCGGATTTTGTCCGGCTTTGCTCACAGGGGACGGTCGCCCGGATGCTCGAGCGCGAAGATTTTTCGAAGCGCTATGCCGGAGAGGTCCCGATCTTCGTACACGAGTTTCTGTACCCGTTCGTCCAGGCGTACGATTCCGTGGTCCTGGAGGCGGATGTCGAGCTCGGGGGAACCGACCAGACTTTCAATCTCCTGATGGGTCGAGAGATACAGAAGGCCTACGGCCAGGAGCCTCAGGCCGTGATCACGCACCCCCTTCTCATCGGCCTCGATGGTCGGGACAAGATGAGCAAGAGCCTCGGAAACAGCATCGGGTTGTCCGACGCCTCGGAGGACGTGTACGGGAAGGTGATGAGCCTCCCGGACTCTTCGATGGAGCACTGGGCGCGCGTACTCTCCTCGGGGGAATGGTCGGCGCTATGCGAAGAATTGGCTGGCTCGGGCGGAGGGTCGAAGGGGCCCATGGAACTCAAGCACGATCTCGCACACCGCATCGTGTCCCGATTGAGAGGGCCGGCCGAGGCCGACCGGGCGCGGGAGCACTTCCAGCGCGTTGTTCAGCGCAAGGAGGCGCCGGCAGACATAGCGTCGGTCGATGTCTCCGCCGCCGATCGCGACGGGTCTCGACTCTATGAAGTGTTGGTTGCCGCAGATCTCGCGCCGAGTCGATCCGAGGCCCGGCGATTGGTCGGGCAGGGGGCTGTCCTCGTGGACGGCGCGCGCGCGTCGGATCCGGCTTCTCTGCTCGCGCCGGGCGAATACCTGCTGCAGGTCGGTAAGCGCCGTTTCGTACGCGCGCGACTCAAGGAGGGGGGGGCTGGTGCTGAATCTGGCCCCGCGGGATCGGCAAAAAAAATGGAGGAGGCGAAGAAATAAGGGGTTGACCCCTGTTGCAGCCTCCCGTACGTTACGGCGCCCGCAGCGGGGATCACTCGCGCGGTCGGATTCCTGGCCAAAGTGATACGCAGTCGGCGCAGGTTTGTCTGAGGGAGTTCTCTACAAGCTCCCAGGGCCTCGGTCGCTCTTTGAAAACTGAATAGCGTGTGGTCCGTCGAGTCGGGGATGCTCGACAAAGGCGGATCGAGACAACAAATTACATGTCCCCTGGCAGGACATCGGCGAGTGGGCAACCACGGGTCGATTGTACTGCCTGCGATCATGGCAGTCGAGGTTCGCCTCGATACTGTCAGCCAAATTTAAACTGGAGAGTTTGATTCTGGCTCAGGACGAACGCTGGCGGCGTGCTTAAGACATGCAAGTCGTACGAGAAAGTCTCTTCGGAGATGAGTAAAGTGGCGCACGGGTGAGTAACGCGTGGGTAATCTGCCCTTAGGTTTGGGATAACCCCGGGAAACCGGAGCTAATACCGAATGAGACCACGATGACTTCGGTCGACGTGGGAAAAGGTGGCCTCTTCTTGAAAGCTATCGCCGAAGGATGAGCCCGCGTTTGATTAGCTAGTTGGTGAGGTAATGGCTCACCAAGGCGACGATCAATAGCTGGTCTGAGAGGATGATCAGCCACACTGGAACTGAGACACGGTCCAGACTCCTACGGGAGGCAGCAGTGAGGAATATTGGGCAATGGGCGAAAGCCTGACCCAGCAACGCCGCGTGAAGGATGAAGGCCTTCGGGTCGTAAACTTCTGTCGAGAGGGAAGAATGTGTGCGGGTGAATAATCCGCGCATTTGACGGTACCTCCAAAGGAAGCACCGGCTAACTCCGTGCCAGCAGCCGCGGTAATACGGAGGGTGCAAGCGTTGTTCGGATTCATTGGGCGTAAAGCGAGTGTAGGCGGTTTGACAAGTCGGATGTGAAATCCCGGGGCCCAACCCCGGAACTGCATCCGATACTGTCTGGCTAGAGTCCCGGAGAGGGTGGCGGAATTCCCGGTGTAGGGGTGAAATCCGTAGATATCGGGAGGAACACCAGTGGCGAAGGCGGCCACCTGGACGGTGACTGACGCTGAGACTCGAAAGCGTGGGTAGCAAACAGGATTAGATACCCTGGTAGTCCACGCTGTAAACGGTGAGTGCTCGTCGTCGTGGGTATTGACCCCTGCGGTGACCAAGTTAACACATGAAGCACTCCGCCTGGGAAGTACGGTCGCAAGACTAAAACTCAAAGAAATTGACGGGGGCCCGCACAAGCGGTGGAGCATGTTGTTTAATTCGAAGCAACGCGCAGAACCTTACCTGGATTTGACATCTCTGGAATCCTCCTGAAAGGGAGGAGTGCCTTCGGGAGCCAGAAGACAGGTGCTGCATGGCTGTCGTCAGCTCGTGTCGTGAGGTGTTGGGTTAAGTCCCGCAACGAGCGCAACCCCTATCGTTAGTTGCTAGCAGTTCGGCTGAGCACTCTAGCGAGACTGCCGGTGTTAAACCGGAGGAAGGTGGGGATGACGTCAAGTCCTCATGGCCTTTATATCCAGGGCTACTAACGTGCTACAATGGTCGGTACAGAGGGCTGCAAACCCGCGAGGGCAAGCCAATCCCAAAAAGCCGGCCTCAGTTCGGATTGAAGTCTGCAATTCGACTTCATGAAGGCGGAATCGCTAGTAATCGCGGATCAGCATGCCGCGGTGAATACGTTCCCGGGCCTTGTACACACCGCCCGTCACGCCACGAAAGCTGGTTGAACCAGAAGTCGATGACCCAACCGCAAGGAGGGAATCGCCCAAGGTATGACTGGTGATTGGGGTGAAGTCGTAACAAGGTAGCCGTAGGGGAACCTGCGGCTGGATCACCTCCTTTCTAAGGAGCTCGAGTCGAAAGACGCCTTGGTCAAAGACCGGATCGTCAAGATCGGGTCGGAGACGAACAGGGAAAGAGCAACTAGAAGTCACGTCGATCGAGGCAGTCTTCGAGATTGCCAAAAAGGTTTGAATCCCGGGTTCTCCCGGTCACTCGTTCAATCGGGGAATCTTTTGATCGACGCTCGTTCCGCACCACGCGCTATTCAGTTTTTGGAGACCGGAGTGTCGAGGGCTGCTGCCCTGGAGCGGCGAACCAGAACTCTCGCGAGTTTCAGGGCCTGTAGCTCAGGTGGTTAGAGCGTCCGCCTGATAAGCGGGAGGTCGGTGGTTCGAGTCCACCCAGGCCCACCAGCTCGTCACCACCTGATGCAACCCTGGCTTCAAGCGTGCTTCAAGCATGCATCAAGGGGTGGCCTCGACGCAGGAATCCTGGTCTGATCGAATCAACCTCGCCTTGAGGTTCTCCTGGACCGTGCGCGGTGACGCGCAGGGGGGCTGTAGCTCAGCTGGGAGAGCGCGGGCTTTGCAAGCCTGAGGTCGTCGGTTCGATCCCGTCCAGCTCCACCAGGTCCAGAATTCAACTCGGTACGTTCGTCGCCAATCGACGACGGTCCGAGGGAAAAGGCATCCATCGGATGCGCCCGCCCAATACAGGCGGGAGACGATCTTCTGATCCAATGATCTTTGATAACTGAATATCTTTCCGAGCTGAGAGCGTCTTGCTTGCAAGACAAGAGTCGATGGAAGCCGCGAGGCTTCGATCGGCCTCGAGAGGGCCCCAAGCCATTTCGAGGTTCGAATCGACACTGCCCAACTGATTTATGGTCAAGCTACGAAGGGCAGACGGTGGATGCCTTGGCGGTAGGAGGCGATGAAGGACGTGGTTAGCTGCGAAAAGCGTCGGGGAGCTGCTAAGCGAGCTTTGATCCGGCGATGTCCGAATGGGGAAACCCGGCTGGGGTCATGCCCAGTCATCCTTCACTGAATACATAGGTGAAGCGAAGCAAACTCGGGGAACTGAAACATCTCATTACCCGAAGGAAAAGAAATCAATCGAGACTCCCTGAGTAGCGGCGAGCGAAACGGGAATAGGCCAAACCGGCGGGAGGAAACTCCTTCCGGGGTTGTGGGACTCCGACATGGGACTTTGATGGATAGCGGAATGGTCTGGAAAGGCCGGCCGAAGAGGTGAAAGCCCCGTATGCGAAATCCAAAGGAGCTCTAGAGTATCCCGAGTACCACGGGACACGTGGAACCCTGTGGGAATCTGGGTGGACCATCATCCAAGCCTAAGTACTACCTACCGACCGATAGTGAACCAGTACCGTGAGGGAAAGGTGAAAAGCACCCCGGTGAGGGAGTGAAATAGACCTGAAACCGTTTGCCTACATGCAGTGGGAGCTCTATGGCCGCAAGGCAATGAGTGACTGCGTACCTTTGTTTAATGGGTCCGCGAGTTATTCCTCAGCAGCAAGGTTAAGCCGCAAGGTGTAGCCGCAGCGAAAGCGAGTCTGAACAGGGCGTTGAGTTGCTGGGGATAGACCCGAAACCAAGTGATCTATCCATGGCCAGGTTGAAGCTCAGGTAAGACTGAGTGGAGGACCGAACCGTAGTATGTTGAAAAATACCCGGATGAGCTGTGGATAGGGGTGAAAGGCCAATCAAACTTGGAGATAGCTGGTTCTCCCCGAAATATATTGAGGTATAGCCTCGCGTGAATACCGCCGGAGGTAGAGCACTGAATGGGCTAGGGTCCTACCAGATTACCGAACCCAATCAAACTCCGAATACCGGTGAGTACTGCGCGGGAGTCAGACTGAGGGTGCTAAGATCCTTGGTCGAGAGGGAAACAACCCAGATCGCCGGCTAAGGTCCCCAAGTCAATGCTAAGTGGTAAAGGAAGTGAGAGCGCTCAGACAACCAGGATGTTGGCTTAGAAGCAGCCACCATTTAAAAAGTGCGTAACAGCTTACTGGTCTAGTGAACTCGCGCCGAAAATTCAACGGGGCTAAGCATTGCACCGAAGCCGCGAGATTGCGCAAGCAATCGGTAGGGGAGCGTTCCATTCGCGTCGAAGGTCTATCGAAAGAAGGGCTGGAGCGTATGGAAGCGATGATGCGGACATGAGTAGCGATAAACAGGGTGAAAAACCCTGTCGCCGTAAGCCTAAGGGTTCCTGAGTCAAGCTAATCTTCTCAGGGTTAGTCGGCCCCTAAGCCGAGGGCGAAAGCCGTAGGTGATGGGAATCGGGTTAATATTCCCGAACCGCTAGACAACCGTTCGACCGAAGGGGGGACGGAGAAGGATAGCTCAGCCCGTTATTGGATTCGGGTGAACGTCAATAGGCGGGAGATGTAGGCAAATCCGCATCTCCATTAACGCTGAGGACGGGACGGTGGCCTTCGGGCCCATAAGTGAGTGATTCCATGCTTCCTAGAAAAGCCTCGTAGGGAGGTTGTCTGGTGACCGTACCGCAAACCGACTCAGGTAGGCGGGCAGAGCATGCCAAGGCGCTTGAGACAACTCTGGCTAAGGAACTCGGCAAATTGACACCGTAACTTCGGGAAAAGGTGTGCCCTCGATGGTGATGGTCCTCGCGACCGGAGCTGACGAGGGTTGCAGAGACCAGGGGGTAGCGACTGTTTACTAAAAACACAGGACTCTGCGAAGTCGCAAGACGACGTATAGGGTCTGACGCCTGCCCGGTGCCGGAAGGTTAAGGGAATCTGTTAGTTCTTCGGAGCGAAGCAGTGAACTGAAGCCCCGGTAAACGGCGGCCGTAACTATAACGGTCCTAAGGTAGCGAAATTCCTTGTCGGGTAAGTTCCGACCTGCACGAATGGCGTAACGACTTCCCCGCTGTCTCAGCCAGAGACTCAGCGAAATTGAAATGCCGGTGAAGATGCCGGCGACCCGCGGCAGGACGGAAAGACCCCGTGCACCTTTACTACAACTTCGCAGTGATCATCGGTTCAGTACGTGTAGGATAGCTGGGAGACTACGAAGCCAGGACGCTAGTCTTGGTGGAGTCAACCTTGAAATACCAGCCTTGCTGTTCTGCTGATCTAACCTGGGCCCGTAATCCGGGTCGGGGACACTGCGTGGTGGGTAGTTTGACTGGGGCGGTCGCCTCCTAAAGAGTAACGGAGGCGCGCGAAGGTTCCCTCAGGCTGTTTGGAAATCAGCCGTAGAGTGTAAAGGCAGAAGGGAGCTTGACTGCGAGACCTACAAGTCGAGCAGGTGCGAAAGCAGGTCTTAGTGATCCGGTGGCTCCGTGTGGAAGGGCCATCGCTCATCGGATAAAAGGTACGCCGGGGATAACAGGCTTATCTCCCCAAGAGTTCACATCGACGGGGAGGTTTGGCACCTCGATGTCGGCTCGTCACATCCTGGGGCTGGAGCAGGTCCCAAGGGTTCGGCTGTTCGCCGATGAAAGTGGCACGCGAGCTGGGTTTAGAACGTCGTGAGACAGTTCGGTCCCTATCCGCCGTGGGCGCAGGAGATTTGAGAGGATCTGTCCCTAGTACGAGAGGACCGGGATGGACGAACCAATGGTGGACCGGTTGTTGCGCCAGCAGCATAGCCGGGTAGCTAAGTTCGGATCGGATAACCGCTGAAAGCATCTAAGTGGGAAGCCGACCTCAAGACGAGATCTCCCTGAACTTCGGTTCCTGAAGAGCACTCCGAGACTAGGAGTTTGATAGGCTGGGTGTGGAAGCGCAGTAATGCGTGGAGCTGACCAGTACTAATCGCTCGTGAGGCTTGACCAAAATCAGAGGTGGGTTTGATGACACTTGCTGAGAGCGAGACGCTCCAGCCCGGAAAGATATTCAGAGATCAAAGATCTCTCATGGATCGTAAATGCATCTAAGTCGTCGACTCAGATTGCGATCACAGGCTCGAGAGGAGCTCGTATGATCGCGATCATGGGAACGGGAGTCGACGCGACGGTTTTCCCACCGTCCATAGAGCGGGGGTCACACCCGTTCCCATTCCGAACACGGAAGTTAAGCCCCGCTTCGGCGATGGTACTGCCTATTTCTTAGGTGGGAGAGTAGCGCGACGGTGGGATCTCTTTGAAGGCGTCCGAGTATCCGCGAGAGCGGGTACTCGGACGTTTTTTTTGTGCGAGTGGGCGAACCCCGCGGGCGAAGGCTACGGGACTCCAGCAGGATTTGTCGTGCGATCCAGCCTCCCCGGCCGGAATTCCTGGTCTTAAGAGTCTGGCTTTCGCAGTTTGGCTCCGCAACGCCCTGATTGATGGGTAACGCCGGCTTCTTGAAGGCGGTCGCCACTTACGGGGGATCAGTTTAACATCAGATTTTAGCTGTGAGTCTTGAGGCCATGGGCGTTAAAGGGGCACGGAGTAGCGTTGAATGAGCGAGGTTCTTGCGCGCCTTATCGAGCTTCCCGTCGGGCCTTCGTTTGAATTTGGCGCGTACCGCGTCACGAGGTCGACCACACATCTGGAGAATCTCGAGATTTTCAGATTCCGATATCGCGTTTTTTTAGAATCAGGATTCATTGCGCAAAATGACTATCCGTCGTCGTCGTTGACGGATGAATTTGACGCCGACGCCACGCAGATCGCAGTTCGCGACGGGCATGGCCAACTCGTGGGTGTCACACGTTTTGTGGGTCCGTCTCGTCTTGGCTTTCATACACAGACGGTTTTCGACCTGGAGCTGCCGCCGATCGACGAGAGGCGAATCGGCGAGTTCGGCCGTTTAGCAGTTCATCCTGACCACCGTGGTTCCGGGCGACTCGTCATGATGGCGATGTTGAAGGCGGTGTTCGAGTGCATGATCGAGAATCGAACGACGCACGTTCTTGCGTTCTTGCCGACCTTGCTTGCAGATTCGTTTTCCAAGCTTGGGTGTAAGGCATGCACGTTGATTACTCGGGAGCCGAGCGAACGCGTTCTCCGCAATCGCGAATCGATGAAGGGCTATTTCAGGTCCCAGAGGCCGCAGCCCGTGCTCTATGATCTGGAGCGGATGATCGATGACGTCGGCGTGAAGCGCGCAGCAATCGCCGGACGGATTGCGGAAGTGCTCGGCGCGGACGGTCGAGCTTCCGCAGCAGAGGATGTGCGGGGCACGCCTCGGAGTTCTCGAGCATCGAGGGATGGTCGCTCGGATCAAGTGCCTAGAATCGGTCGGGTCTAACTAATATGTGCGGGATCGTCGGGATCTTCAGGCGCGGGATTCGGCCGCTTCCGGGTCGGAGCGCGCTTCGGCGAATGATGTCGTCCATAGATCATCGGGGGCCTGACGGAGGGGGAGAATTCTCCGGAGATTGGATCCAGCTTGGAGCGGTGAGGCTTGCGGTAGTCGATGTCAAGTCGGGCGATCAGCCTGTGGGCGGGTGCCGAGCTAATATCAGCGCTGTCTACAATGGGGAGTTGTACAATCATTATGCTCTGCGCCAAAGGTTGAACGGCGGCAGGCATGCAATGCCTAGCGCATGCGACTCGGCGCTTATTCCGCATCTTTACGAAGAGTTCGGATCGAGCTTTGTTGAGATGATGCGTGGTATGTTCGCGATTGCGCTGTGGGACGATGCCCAGCGAAAGCTCATTCTTGCGCGCGATCGGCTCGGGATTAAGCCGCTCTATTTTGCGGAGACCGCCGACTACATCGTTTTCGGTTCGGAGATTAAGGCGATTATTGCGTCAGGCTTAATTGAGCCTGAAATCGATTTTGATTCTCTCGACGATCTTTTTTCGCTTTCTTACCCGTGTCCTCCTCGCACGATGTTTAGGGGTATTCGAGAGCTGCGCCCGGCTCACGTCTTGGAGGTCCGGGCCAGCAGTGAAAAGGTCGTAACCCGACGATACTGGCAGTGTCCCTTCGTGCCCGCGGGCGAGCACCGGAGATTTTCCTCAAGGGAAGCTGCTGAAGAGCTGCTCTCATTGTTGAAGGTCCGAGTCTACGATCATCTGGCTTCCGACGTTCCCGTAGGAACGTATCTGTCCGGGGGGATCGATTCATCGACAATCAGTGCGCTCTGCAAGGAAGTGACAGGAGACGCTCCGACTACATTCTCGGTGTCGTTCGACGACAAAAGGTTCGATGAACGGGATGATGCGGCTCTCGTGAGCCGATTCCTCGGGTCTGCCAACTATTCCATCCGATACGACTCCGCGGTGGGTAATGAACTCGATAGGATGATTTGGCACACTGAGTTGCCGCTCCAGTTTCCGCTTGCGATTCCGCTGATCGGGCTGTCAGGGCTCGCTCGGTCGCGTGGCTTCCCAGTAGTTCTAACTGGCGAGGGCGCCGATGAAAGCTTCGGGGGTTACGATTGTTTTCGAGCCGACAAAATGAGAAGAGTCTTCGATCGACCAGGGTTGCGATCGATACGCGGTGGAATCTATAAGAATCTATACAAGTGGCATGACATGCCGACGGGCACAGTGCGTCGAATGTTGGATAACCATGGAAGTGTGGCCGAGGTTAGCGCTGCCTTTGGCGGGATCTACCCGCCGTGGTATGACATGTGGACAACGGTAGGAGTTCACCGAGAGAGGCTTCTAGGCGGGAATTCGCGACGTGTACGCCCGGTTTGGGAGCCTCCGCGAGGTTTTCAAGATCTGCTTCCTGACGACATGAATCGGCTTGATCCGCACGATGCCGGAATCGCCGTGGAGCTGGCCACGCGCCTACCGGCTTGGATTCTCTTGATTGGAGATCGGGCGTCGATGGCGAACGGAGTAGAGGCTCGTGTCCCCTTTCTCGATCACGAAGTGGTCGAGTTTGTGGCCTCGCTGTCTCCGTCCATGAAATTGAACGGTTTCAAGGAGAAAGCGATTCTTCGGAGCGCTGTGAAGGGCATCCTGCCTAAGACGACGGTAGAGAAGCGAAAGCGCCCATTTTTTACGCCGATTCGAGAATGGTTTTTTTCTCCGGAAGCGTCGGAGATTTTCGACAGCGACCTTTCGAAGGATTCGCTTGTTAAGGCCGGTTTGTTCGATCCGGATCTCGTCGCGGCTTTCTTGAGCGAATTAAGGGTAACGCCAGACCGTATGTTGCTTAAGAACCAGCTTGAGTGGACTCTTATGCTCGTGTTGGGTGCTCAGATCTTGCATCGCCAATTCGTGCAGGAGCGATGTGGCGTCGGGCCGAGATCGTAGAATGGCTTATCTGCCCGATGGGCATCTGGTACGATTGGGCGATCGCGTTCTTGATCAGGTTGCAGAGCCGAGCCTTGTGCTGTCGTGCTAGCAATCAAGGGGCAGCCGAAGCTTGAAGTGCGCGCCAGGTTCCGGTCGGAGCGTCAGGGAAATTTCTCCCTGATGTTCTTGAAGCACGCGTCTGCAGAGGGCTAGGCCGAGGCCTGTTCCCTTTCCTGCTGGCTTGGTCGAAAAGAAGGGCTCGAATAGCCTCGCGGCGTCGTCTGGTGAAACTCCCGCTCCATTGTCGCTAAACTCAGCGATCAGGGTGTTGGAATCTTGGTCGGTCCGTACTGAAATTTCGATAACGCCGTCATTTCTTCCTTCGAGGGCGTCGACAGCATTTTTTAGGATATTCAGGATTGCCTGCTCGATGGCCTGCGGGTCTCCGGTGAGGTCGGGTTCGTTCGGGTCACTATGCATGCGAACGTCAATTCCATGCTCACGAGTTGTCGGTCCGATTAGATCTATGACTTCTTCCACGAGTCTTGAGAATCGGAAGGTGGACCGAAGCGACTTTTTTGGTGTCGCGAAGTCTCGAAGGTCTTGCACTAGTCGAGCGGTACGGTCCAAGCCCGCTCCGAGAATTTCTGCGAGCTGCAGGATGTCGTCCGCGAGCTGGCTCACTTCCAGCGGGTTCTTTTTGGACAACGCGGTCGCTGAGTCTTCTGGAAGATTCGTGGTTGTGTCATCTTTCTTTGCATACGGCCCGGCCGAGTGTTCGGCGAGCTCTGCTACCAGAGATTGAAGTGTTCTGAGTGAGTTGCGTGCAAAGTTCAGGGGGTTGTTGACTTCGTGGGCGATACCGGCGGCGAGCTCGCCGACGGCAGCGAGCCTTTCTGCCTGCAGCAGTTGAGCCTGGGCCGAAGTGAGGTTCTCCAGTGCGGATGCGAGTTCAGCGGTTCGCTCGGATACCCGCGCCTCCAAGGTTCGGTTCATCTCCTGGAGTCGAACGACCGCAAGCGCGTTCTCGATCGCAATTGCACCTTGATTCGCGAGGACTTTGAGGAGTCCGCGATCCAGTCCGGAGTAGAAACGTCCGGATAGCTTTCTCCCTAAGCGGAGGACGGCGACGGTGCGGTCGCGCGAGCGGAAGCTCACTTCGATCGCGCCCATTTCCAAGTCGATAGGCTCGTCACCGTTGCTTGCCTGGTCGGGTTTTGATTGGCTTCGAGGCAAGTCGTCCGTGACAATCTCGAAATCAATCGTCTCGGGGTTTAGGGTCTTTCTTACTGTTGTGGTGATTCGCTCGTGAATCCGATCCAGTTCGATCAGTCGTGCGAGCTTGTCACTTGCTTCCTCGACGGTTGCCCTGAAGTCGTAGTTCGCCCTGAAGAAGATCTTGTCTACCCACGATTGAATTCCATCTCTGAGTGGCAACACTGCGAGCGAGAACAGGATCGAGAACCCGATCGTGGAGATGGTTCTGGACTGGGCAGTGGAATCGCTCAAGAGCCACTGTGAGCCTGCGATGAATGCGGTGTAGATCGAGGCGACTACGATCGTGATCACTACGTAGTTGGCGGTTCTTCGAAGGACGGAGTCGACTTCGAGGAGATCCGATTTGAGCACGGCGTAGCCCACGGCCAGCGGGAAAAAAGCACCGGTCCAGCTAATCAGGTTCTCTGGAGCCTCCCCTCCAGTGATGCTGCTAATTGCTGCCAAGGCGACTGCGGGCGTGATCGATGCGAATGTTCCAAATGCGAGCACCGACACCCTTTGCCGCGTCGCGTAGCTCGCAGGGCGAACGAAGGCGGCGATTTGAGATACTGCGAGAGCTGCGAACGCGATGCCTGCCCATGCCATCGCGAGGAGGTGGGTGAGTGTGTAGGCGGTAGGACGGAATAGGAATAGCTGATTGATCGCGGCGAGGGCGGTCGATACCGCGTAGGCGCTGCCGATGAGCCACGGATGCCGTGTGACAATTCGGCGCCGGAGTGGAAATACCAGGGCCATGTGAATTCCTCCGGCGCCGAGGAAGCATTCTGCCATCGCATGAATGCGGAAGAATCGGTAGGGACCGTACAGGTCCACGGCCGTCAGTGCGAAGGTCCCCGTTATCGCGAGAGCTAGTGCGCATCCAATGCTGGCCGGGTCGTTTGGGGCCACATACATTAATGCTAATGCGACCCCCAGTAGTGCGATGGCCGAGAATAGTGTTACGCCAAAGAGGAGCGTTGCGTCGGACGCGCTGAATGTTCTCGACGTGATGGTGCGAACAGTGAACTTGCCCCCGGATTCGAATTGGTATTCGATCTGAGATCCGACGGGCTTAGTTGATAGGTATGAGTCGAGTTCTTGGGCGCCTGCGAATTCGAATTCGTCGTACGATACGACGCGGGCTTGGAAGATCGAGCCCTCGGAAATTGCCGGCCAATGGGTCAAACCCGCAGAGGCAACGACACCGTTCTCGAGGATCAAGAAACCCGGGAAGGGCTTTCCGATCCACGATGAGATGCCAATAAGGAGCGAGGCCATCGTGGCGGCCAATGCGCAGAAGGCGATCAGGAGTAGCGATCGTTTGAGTCGGTTCTGCACTCACTATTGATCGGACCGACTAGATGGACTTCTCAATCGAAAAATGCGAACGAGACCGAGGGTCTTGAAGGCTTTGATTCCGTCTGTGTCGGGGTGGCGAAGTCGGAAGACAACCAGCCGAAAGCGGTCCAGTACCACCTGCGGATATCTGGCGTGCTTGATGCTCCGGTGGGAAGCCATCGTGCTAGTGGCATTCCGGTTAGCCGCTGCAGCACGCTGGTTGCCTGCAATCGCGGCACATGCGCCTTCAGCTTTGGCTCGGGCCGAGAGTTTTCACCAGCCTTTGTCGCTGCCGCCGTCCATCCCGGAGCAATACAGATCGGCCAATGGTGGCCCAGGGCGGGGTCGAACCGCCGACACCGCGATTTTCAGTCGCGTGCTCTACCAGCTGAGCTACCGGGCCACCGGCGAGGTGGGAGATTACCGGACATGGGGCGCGCGTCTAGGCGGTGCGGCGGGATTCCCGGGGCGTCCCGGCCTGCTGGCGTCTTGCAGCTGCGCTGCGGGCGAGAGGGGATTCGGGCAAGCCCGAGTCCGATTCGGGATCACTTGGCAGCGACTTCTTCTGGATGGCTGAGCTGGACGACGGTCCCCTTGGTTTGGGGGCTGGGCTTCGGGGTGGCGGTCGAGGGCGCCGGTCCGGAGATCTGAATCCGCCGGATCGAGATGCTCTCGATGGGGCGGTCCTTGGGCCCCCATCGGCCGACCTTGTCGGTGGGGCTGTTGGCGATGAGATCGACGAGTTCGAGGCCCCGTGTGACCTTGCCGAAAGCCGTATAGCGGCCGTCGAGGTCGCGATGGTCCGTCTGCAGGATGAAGAATTGGCTGGTGTTCGAGCCCGTTCGACCGCGATTGGCAAGGGCGACGACCCCGCGTTCGAAGGGGATCTCGCTGAGCTCGTCTGGGAGTTGGATGCGGGCTCCGCCTCGTCCGTCGTTGGTGGGATCTCGGTCTCGAGAGTTCGGGTCCCCCCCTTGGATCATGAATCCACGGATGACGCGATGGAAGGTGGTTCCATCGTAATGACCTTCTCGGGCGAGGCGGGTGATCAATTCGACGCTGGCCGGCGCGAATTCTGGCAATAGCTGGATCTCGATCGTGCCGCTGCTGTCGTGGGTCGCGACCTCGATCTGCATCAGGAGCGGATCCGTGGGGCTCGGCCAGCGAAACCCGCCTTCGGTCGGGTTGCTTCGATCGGACCGAAGTGCGGCGGGGTCGGTGATCTCAGTGGCGTCTTCCGATGTCCGATCGACCTTCGAGCAGCCCGGGAAGCCCGAAAATGAAAAAACCATCGCAATCGCGATGAGCGTCCAAAGGCGAGGATGTTCGATGCCGGCCCGATCGGGTCCCCGATCGGGCGAAGAGCGAGAGCCTGTTCGACTTACCGCTTCGCTCGTGGGCGTCTCGCCGAGCCTGGGGGGCGACTGTGATAGCTTGCGGCGCATGTCGAGTGCATCGTCCAGATCGGTTCGAGTGATGAGTCGTTTGGCAAGGTTGTCGATCCTCCGAGGAGAGTGCCGACCGATTGCAGCGGAGCTGCGACCGGCTGGACGCCGGATCACGGCGAGCCTCATCGTGGTGGTGCTGGGGATCGGCGCGACCTGGCGGCCGGCTTCGGCGGACCAGCCCCCGCGGTCCGTAGTCGCCGCACGCGGCGGAATGGTCGTTTCGAGTCACCATGAGGCGGCTCGAGCCGGCGCCTCGATCCTCGAGAAGGGTGGAAACGCGGTCGATGCTGCCGTCGCGACTGCATTCGCCGTCGGAGTCGCACAGCCGTTTTCTGCGGGC
Organism: Myxococcota bacterium; assembly: GCA_041389425.1. Taxonomy (GTDB): domain Bacteria; phylum Myxococcota_A; class UBA9160; order UBA9160; family UBA4427; genus UBA4427. The sequence goes on along the minus strand of JAWKRX010000006.1, from coordinate 7,099 downwards.
GTGGGCGGCGGTGCCTTCGCGCTGGTTCGTAGGCCAGGTGGTGCCATTGCCGCTCTCGATGCTCGCGAAGCGGCGCCGTCTGCCGCGACGTCGACGATGTTCGTGGATCCGCCAGTGTCCGAGGGCGCATCGGTCCTCGGTCCGCTCGCGGTAGCGGTCCCGGCCTTCGTACCCGGCATGGTCGAGCTGCTCGAAGAGCATGGCACGATGTCGCTGGCTCGGGTGCTCGAGCCTGCGATCGAGCTGGCCGAACGAGGTGTCGAGATCGGCGCCTACCACACCGGAATGATCGGATTCATGCGGTCTCGCCTCTCGAGCGTTCGTTTCGCCGAAACCTGGCGCATCCAGTTCGCACCGTTCGATCCGGCCAATACCCAGGGACAGCGGCTCGTCCAGCGGGATCTCGGCAAGACGTTGCGATTGCTCGCCGCCGGCGGAGAGCGGGTGTTTCGAGATGGTGAAGTGGGGCGGGCCATCGTTGCGGAGGTGCGGCTTCGCGGCGGGATCCTGACGATCGACGACATGCGAAGCTACGAGCCGGTCTGGCGGGAGCCCGTCGTTGCTCGCTACCGGGGCCTGCGTGTCATCAGCTTCCCACCGCCTTCGTCTGGAGGCGCCGTCCTGGCGCAAGCGCTGAACGTTCTCGAAGGGTTCGATCTTGCGAGCCTCGCACCGACGGACGGTGCGGCCGTTCATCTCGTCACCGAGGCCATGAAGCTCGCTTTCGCGGATCGTGCCGCATACATGGGCGATTCCGATTTCGTCGACGTTCCCGTCGACAAGCTGGTTTCGAAGGCGTACGCGGATCGGCAGCGCGCGCGCATCGACACGGAAAAAGCCACTCGGATGGCCGCGCCGGGACGGTTGCCCGAGGATTCAGGTACGACACATCTCTCCGTCACGGATGCGGCTGGAGGGGCCGTGGCGCTGACGATGACCATCAATACGCCCTTCGGCTCGGGGATCACGGTTCCGGGGACGGGTGTGATTCTGAACAATGAGATGGACGACTTCGCCGTCGCGAAGGACACGCCCAACAGTTACGGGCTCGTCGACACCCGCGGTGCGAATCTGGTGGCTGGTGGCAAGCGGCCTCTCTCGAGCATGACGCCCACGATTCTCGAACGCGAGAACGAGCTCTTCATGGTCACCGGCAGTCCCGGTGGTCCGAGGATCATCTCCACCACCCTGCTCACGATTCTCAACGTCGTCGACTGGGGAATGGATCCGCTGCAAGCGGTCACGGCGCCGCGCTTCCACCATCAATGGGACCCTGATCGGGTCGAGGTCGAGCCCGGTATGGACGCCAGCGTCGTCGAAAGCCTGGCCGCGCGAGGACACGAAGTCCTGCGAAGTCCGCGAAAGTGGTCGGCGGCCGAGGTCATCGTGGTCGACCCGGGGACGGGGATGCATCTGGGTGGAGCAGACCCGCGGACGGACGGCGCAGCGGTCGGCGTGGATGGGGTGCAGACTACGCTTCATTGACCCGCTCGGGGCGCCGGCGGGGCTCGGATGGGGACCTCCGATGCCGCCGAATCCCGCCGGCACGAATGACGGACCATCAGCTCATTCGAATCCGCAACTTCCAGGAAGTGTCAAAAAAATTGGTCGTTGGTCGAAGATTTTTCTGTTGTTTCCCCCTCACATCGGATAGCATGCGCCAGCGTCTTGGCTGGAGAGCGGTCGCCCGATTGAGAGTGACGGTCTGGATTCGAGGCATCCGGGCGGTCGTAGAGCTTTCAAGGGGAATATCGGCCTGAACGGGCGGCGCCCAGTCGAGACGGGCCCTCTTCTTGGGAAGGGATTGGGTCCACAGCCGCATGGGTCGGAGGCGCGTGAAACCGACGCGCCTCCGATCGTGTGGAAAGGCCCGAGCGAGGCTCGGGCCAGGCACGTGGGAGTCGTGCAGGATTGGACACGGAGCCGGGGTCGACAGGAGTTCACGCTCCGCGTGCGGCGGCCCGGCAAAGTGCAGTCCCCGCGAGGATCAAGGCATCACCGCGGTAGGGACCGCAGGGCAGCGAAGCCTCGACCGCTAGAGGTCCCCATCGGGGTGATGCGCCGGACGCCCTCAGGCTGCGAAGTCTGGGGGCGTCCAGCCCGATCCTGACCGCAGCCGACTCCATGCGCCGCGTTGGCGCGAGGCTGCTTCCGGTCCAGCGATCAGGGGTGCACTGCACTCGTCGAATAGGCATCCATTCGAAAGATTCGCCGCGCCACGCGGAGAACGTCGTCCGGCGTCACCTGGCGCAGTGCGCGCGCGTAGTCTTCGCTGAAGTCGGCGCCCAGGCCGTAGATCGAATCGAGAGCGATGTGGGCCGCGCGCGAGTGGCTCCGCTGAGAATTGATCGCGAAGCTGCCGGTTCCGAAGCGGATGGCCCGCTCGAGGGCGTCGGCGTCGGGCGCCTGCTGAACGAGCAGGTCGATTTCGTCGAGTATGCCCTGACGCGCGCGTTCGAGCTTCTCCGGCGCCGTTGCGATGTAGAACGTGAAATGACCGGGCGCGAGCCCTTCGACGTTCGAGGCGGAGACCGTATAAGCGAGGCTCTGCCGATCTCGCAGCTCGAGGAAGAGCCGCCCTCCCTGACCGGCGAGCATCTGGGAGATCAGCTCGAGGACATAGCGGTCACGGTCGTCGAGCGTGACTCCGCGGAAGCCGATCACGAGATGGGCCTGTGCGCGATCCTTGATCAAGGTCGATTCCCGAATGCCGGCCGAGCGCCGTTCCTCATCCGGAATCGAGAGGGGCGAATCCGATCGCGGCAGACACGAGAGTCTTTCCTCGACCAGGCGAGCGATGCGCTCCGGATCGACGTCTCCGACGATGGCGAGGGCTCCCCGATCGGCGCGAACGAACTGCTCCGCATGTCTGCGCAGCGTCTCCGGGCCGAAGGTCGAGACCGTCTCCCGCTCTCCCAGGACGGTCATCCGGTACGGATGGGTTTGGAATTCCGTGCGGGCGAAGAGCTGAAATGCCATCTGGCCCAGGCGATCTTCCCGCCGATCGAGCGCAGCGAGCGTCTCTCTCCGTTCCCGCTCGACTTCCTCGGCGTCGAATCGTGGCTCGAGGAGGGCCTCGGAGAACAAGTCGAAGGCGGGCTCGAGCGTTTCGGAGAGGCAATCGAGGGTCAGCCCGATCGAATTGCGCCCAGAGAAGCCCTCGATTTCGGCAGCGAGCCCCTCGACTTCCCGGGTGTAGTCGAGGGCGGAACGTCGACGCGTCCCCCGTGTCCACATCGCCGACACGAAGCGGGTGAGCCCGTTGGTCGAAGCGTCTTCGTGGATGACCCCACCACGGAACGCGATTCGCATCGCAGCGACGGGTACCTCGCGCCGTCGCAGAACATGAAGCTGCAGACCGTTCGGCAGGCGCGCGTCGAGCCGCTCCCCGGCGCCATCTCGTGGCGTGCGCAGGGGGCCGAAGACGAGGCGCGAGGGTGTGGAATCGATGCGCGACGACGCCGGTGCGGAATCGTCTTCCCGGTCGTCCATCGCGCGGGGAAGGGTTGCCGCTTCGAGTCCCCGTTCGATCGCCTCGCGAAAGGAGGACTCGTCGAACTCGGGGTCTCCGGATTCGGGCAGGAGTGCCGCAAGCGTCAGGGATTCGGGCTCGAGGTAGCGACGAGCGACGTCGAGCAGGTCTGCGGGTGTGGCTTCGCGCAGGACTTCGAGGGCCCAGGCCTCGCGCTCATGGCCACCGCCCATGGTCTCGAAGCTTCCGAGCTTCGAGGCGAGGCCGGATACGCTTTCCCGCTCGAATTGTTCGCTCGCCAGAAAATTGACCCGGGCGCGGTGGAGCTCGCTCTCCGAGACCGCCTCGAGGCGCAGGCGCTCGGTTTCCTCGATGATCCGCTGGGTCGCCTCCAGCAGGCGACTCGCATCCGTCTCGAATCCGATCGTGAATAGGCCGCGATCGAATGGCGTGAAAGCACCGGCATCGATCCGGTCGACGAGTCCTTCTTCCTCGCGGATGCGCTGGACGAGTCGGCTCGACTCGCATTCGCCGAGGACGTAGGCGAGCAGATCGAGATGGATCGCGTCGCGCTCGCGAAAAGGCGCAGCCGGCCAGGCGAGATCGACCCGATACCCGTCGAAGGGCTTTCGCAGGATCGCGATCGCCTTCTCCTTGCGGGGAGGCTCGAGCTCGCGGGTTCGGCGTACCTGGCCAGGCCGCGCGTCGCCGAAGAGCCGTTCGACTTCGCGCTTCAGCTCGGCGGCGTCGAAATCACCGACGGCGACGACCATCAAGTTGTCGGGCGTATACCAGCGCTCGAAGAATCGTCGGACCTGGGACCGGTCGAAGCGGCCGACGTTTTCGGCGGGGCCGAGGATCGGCTTCCCATAGCTGTGCACACGATAGGCCTCGCGGAAGCAGAGGTCGGACAACACGTGGCCAGGCGTGTCTTCCGAGCGCCGGATCTCCTCGAGCACCACTTCGCGTTCGCGGGCGATCTCCGACTCGTCGAAGACCGAGAACCGGATGGCGTCGCAAAGGACGTCGAGCCCGCGTTTCCACTCCGAGGCGGGCAGGGTGGCGTGATAGACCGTCGAGTCGAAGGAGGTATAGGCGTTGACCTGACCGCCGAGACCTTCGATCTCGCCCGCGATCTCGCCGACCCCGCGGCGTTCGGTCCCCTTGAAGAGCATGTGCTCGTGGAAGTGGGCCAGGCCTTCCTCGCCCGGGCGCTCGTCGGCCGAGCCGACCCCGGCCCAGATCTGGAGCTCTACGACGGGGTCGCGGTGGCTCTCCCGGAGCAGAAGCGTCAGGCCGTTCGGCAGGGTGTGGCGATGCGTGGAGGGGGGCTTCAAAGCGGGTCGAGCGTACCGGAGTCGATCGACCCTCGCCCGCGACCCTTCCGGGACGGGTAGGCTGTCGACATGTCTTCGCTCCCGGTGGCCCCCGTCCGTACCGACCGATTCGACGATGGGCGGGTGGGGGTCTACGTCCATCTGCCCTTCTGTGAGCGGATCTGTCCTTATTGCGATTTCGCGGTCGTCGCGGCCCGAAATCTGTCCCCGGCGCGTGAGGCTGAATACGTCGAGGCCCTTTGCCGGGAGCTCGCTGCCCGACAGACGGACTTCGCAGGCCGGGGGCTCGCGAGCCTCTATTTCGGCGGAGGGACACCGGCCCTGTTCCGGCCCGGTTCGATCGCACGGCTGGTCGATGCCGTTCGCGCCGCCTTCCCGATCGCGATGGCCGGCGGCAGCCGTGATGCCGGCGTCGAGTGCACGATCGAGCTGAATCCGAGCACCGTCGAACTCGCTCGTCTCCCGGGTTTTCGGGAGGCCGGGATCGATCGCCTGTCGATCGGCGTTCAATCCTTTCAGGACGCTCGGCTGAAGCGTCTGGGGAGGGCTCACCGCGCGGCCGTCGTCTACGACACACTGCGGGCCGCACGAGAGGCAGGTTTCGCGAACATCTCGATCGATCTGATCTTCGCACTCCCCGGTGAGAGTCGCGCTGCGCTCGACGCGGATATCGATGCGGTCCTCGCGGTCGGTCCGGAGCACGTCTCGACCTACGAGCTCACCTTCGAACCCGAAACACCCTTCGGCCGAGCGCTGGCGCGCGGACGCATGCAGACCTGCGACGAGGATCTCGCGGCCGACCTGATCGATCACGTCGAGTCACGCCTCGGCGCGGCGGGCTATGACCGCTACGAGATCTCGAGCCACGCGCGCGATGGCCACCGTTCTCGTCACAACGCGAGGTATTGGCGCCGCGAGGCCGTTCTCGGGCTCGGAATGGGGGCGCACTCCTTCGAAGCCCGGACGCCGGAGCACCCCCATGGCCGTCGGCGCGCCAATCCGCGTTCGCTCGCGGATTGGTTGCAGGGCGTCGAAAGGGATCCGGGGAACGTCGGTCGGGTCGAGGTCTACTCGGCAGCCATGGCGCGCGGCGAGGCGGTCTTTCTCGCGTTGCGGCAGCGCGAGGGGCTCGCGGCCGCGCGGTTCGAGGCGGAGTTCGGATCGACGCCTCGGCACTTTTTCGAATCGGAGATCGAGCGGGCCGCGGCCCTCGGCTGGGTCGTCGAAGGCGATCCGGCGCCCGGCGATCTGCGCCTCACCCCCGCCGGTCGGCTCGTTGCCGATAGCGTGGCCGCGCTCTTCGTGGCGGAGCAGGACGAAGCGCAGGAGGACTCGGTCGGATCGTCGAGTGCGCGCCGAGACTGATCCGTGGCAGAAGGGGGCCGCGCCGGTTTCGATGGGCTCGCGGGCGATTGACGCCTTCGGGGCGGGGCGACTACGCTGCGATCAGTGGGGTCCCGACCAGATGCACGGACAGCCTCTCCGAACACGCCCGAAAGTCTACGGCGCGACCTTCGAGCCGAACTTGAGCGAACGCCAGGCCATGGTCTTGCGCGCTCTCGTCTCGACCTATGTCGATCGGGCGGGGCCGGTGGCATCCCAGATCCTGGCGGGAAAAATCCCGGTCTCGCTCTCCCCTGCGAGCATTCGCAATACGCTGGCTGAGCTCCAGGACGCCGGATTGGTCGAGAAGGCCCATGCCTCCGCGGGGCGCGTTCCGACCCCGCTCGGGCTGCGGACCTTCATCGACCACCTGCTCGAGCCCTCGGATCTGGGACAGGATGATCAGCGGCTCCTCGACCGGGCTCTCGCCGGCGTCGATTCCGCGGAGACCCCCCGACTGACGGCGCAGGTCCTTTCGGACCAGACGCGACAGCTCGGGTTCGTCGTTCCGCCGCGGGTCGAGCAGCTCTTGTTGCGAACGGTGCACCTCGTGCCTGTGGGGACGGGGCGGGTGCTGGCGGTGCTCGTCGGAGAGAGCGGTGGCGTGATGCAGCGGATCATCGCCCACGAGGAGAAGATCTCGCGCCGCGAGCTCGAGCGGATCGGGCGGATCCTGGCTGAGCGCGTCGCGGGACGAACGCTCGTCGGCCTGCGTCGATGCCTCGAAGCCGAGCGCGAGCGGCTTCGGGGAGAGGCCGACGATCTGCTGCGGCGAGCCTGGATGCTCGGCCTGGGGGCCTGCGAAGGGGACTCGGGAGAGGATCTCGTGATCGCGACGCGCCTGGCGCTGCTTGCGCAGCCGGAGTTCTCGGATCCGGAGCGGATCAGAGGCCTCTTCTCGGCGCTC
>JAWKRX010000005.1:0-256967 GCA_041389425.1 Myxococcota bacterium | reverse complement strand
ACCGCATCGAGATCGGTCGCGAGCATCAGCGCCTCGGCCGAGATCGCCCCCTGACCCGAAAGCCGGATCGCCTGCCGGATCCGCTCGCGCAGCTCGCGCACGTTCCCGGGCCACGTTTCCTCGAGCAGGAGGCGCCGCGCCTCGCCGTTGAAACCGATCGCCTCGATCGACTCTTCGGCGGCGTACTCCGCGAGAAAGTGGGCGGCGAGCGGCAGGATGTCCTCCCGTCGATCGGCGAGCGCAGCGATCTGGATCCGCTGTCCACCGAGTGCCGCGGCCGCTCCCTCTTTGGAGGCCGTGGCAATGAGCCGCACCCGTCCCGGCGCGTTGCGCAAGCTCTCGCCGAGGCGTTGGAGCACGGAGGGAGCGAGTTGATCGAGCGTCTCGAGCAGGAGCGTTCCGCCCTGGGCTCGGGCGAGGGCGCCGGCCTCGGAAGAGCCACCGTCGCCGAACAGCTCGCGCTGCTGCGAGGGCTCCGCGGTGCCGGCGAGCTGGATCTCGATGATCGTGCTCCCCGCGCGCGGACTCCATTCATGGATGGCACGCGCGAGGTGCTTGCGGCCGCTCCCGCTCGGGCCCGTGATCAGGACGGGCGCATCGGAGCGGGCGAAGGCGCTCGCCTGGTCGACGGCTTCCTGCATGGCCGCGCTGGCGGAGACGATGCGATCGCTCCGCCTGCGACCGGTCGCGCGCTGTCCGCTCCCGCCGACGTTCGCATTCGACGTCGACAACGCGTCCGAAGACCGCGATTCTGAAGTTGTGCGGTCGATTGTGGCCGTCTCGACTCGCCGGATTCCGAGCGTTGTGTGCTGTTCCGACATGGCACGATGCCCCCAGATGTGATCGTCGCGAGACGAGAAGTATTGGGAATTCGGACCTTTGTCAATGGTTTTTGCGGATTCGGGTCGGCTGCGACCACCGAGTTGACGCTGTCTCAGGTCGATGTTACCCCGCGAAGCGCCGCGTACGACGAGAAAAATGCCGACACCGGACGTCCCCCTTTTGCCTCCCGCGGGTGCCCCATGATCCAGCCCCAACCGTCCTCCCAGCCCGGCCCGACGCGCATCCGCGTGCTCTCGGACGCCCTGGTGGATCAGATCGCGGCGGGGGAGGTCGTCGAGCGGCCGGCTTCGGTGGTCAAGGAGCTGGTCGAGAACAGCCTCGATGCCGGTGCGCGCAGCCTCCAGATCGATGTCCGGGATGGCGGCGCGGCCCTGATCGCCGTCCAGGACGATGGGATCGGCATGACCCCCGAGGAGCTCCCGATCGCGCTCGAGCGCCATGCGACCAGCAAGCTCCGGACGGCCGACGACCTGAGCCGCATCATGAGCTTCGGATTCCGGGGCGAGGCCCTGCCGGCGATCGCTTCCGTCTCCCGGTTCCGGATCGTGAGCCGCGCCCGGGGCGCCGAGTCCGGCCACGAGATCCGGATCGACGGCGGCCGCCTGATCCATTCGCGCGCGGCGGGAGGCCCGGAGGGGACGCGAATCGAGGTGGCCGACCTGTTCGCCTCCGTCCCCGCGCGCCGCAAGTTCTTGAAGCGGCCGAGCACCGAATGGGGGCATATCTCGGATTGGCTGGCCCGCCTCGCGATGGCACGGCCCGAGATCCATCTCGAGATCCGCCGCGACGAGCGAACGGCGACCATCTGGCCGGCCTGCAGCGACCGGCGCGACCGCCTCGCCCTGCTGCTCTCCGACGAAGACGCCGCGGGACTCGTCGCCGTCGATCATGCGACCGACGCCGCGCGGGTCCACGGCTTCGTCTCGACCCCGGAGCAGAGCCGCGCGACGGGGCAGGGGCTCTACCTCTTCGTGAACGGTCGCCCCGTGCGCGATCGTCTCCTGAGCCATGCGCTCTGCGAGCCCTACCGCGACCTGCTCCCGCGCGGCCGTTTCCCGCTCGGGGTCGTGTTCGTGGAAGTCGCGCCGGAGACCGTGGACGTGAACGTGCATCCCGCGAAATGGGAGGTCCGATTCAGCGATCCGCAGGCGGTCCACCGCAGCATCCGGCACGCCGTCCGCGAATCGATCGCCTCCCGTCGCTGGCTCAGCATCCCCCTGGCCGCGCCCGGCACCGCGACGGCGACGACGCCCAGGACGCCCAGCGATGATGCGCGCAGGCTCCCCCTGCAGGTCCAGGAGCTCGCGCCGCGCTGGGGAAGCGCGGGGCAGGGGGCGGCCCGGGGCGCCCTGGACTTCGCCCCGAGCCCGTCGACCGATTGGACCCTCGCGGCCCGCCATCCCGATCGGTTCGATGCCGACCTCGAATCGGCGATCCATCCGAACGGCCCCGCGGATGCGGCGCAGACGGCCGATCACGCTGCGCCCCCGGTCACGTCGTTCGCCGCGCTGCGGCTCCTGGGCCAGCTCCACGCCAGCTATCTCCTCGCCGAGGGCGAGCAGGGACTCGTCGTGATCGACCAGCACGCAGCCCACGAACGGATCCTGTACGAGCGGATGCGGAAGAGCTGGCTCGAAGCCGGAGTGGCCCGCCAGGGATTGCTGAGCCCGCTCGTCGTGAAGGTTTCCCCCGCGGCCGTCGCCGCCGTCGAGGCTTCCGCTGAATCGATCGCGCGACTCGGATTCGAGATCGAGCCGTTCGCAGACGCCGCGCTGCTCGTGCGTGCGGTGCCGGCCGAGCTCGCCGGCAGCGATCCCGAAGCGATCGTCCGCGATCTCACGGCGGCCCTCGTCGAACACGAGCCCGATCCGGGAGCCGATCCGAGCGCGGTGCGCTGGCTGCCGGGCCTCGATCGCATGTTTGCCACGCTTGCGTGTCACGCGGCCCGCCGATTCGGCGATCGCCTGCCCGAAGCGGAGCAGCGGGCCATCCTCGCCGGGCTCGACACGATCCCCTGGGCGCCGACGTGTCCCCACGGTCGGCCGGTCGCGATCCTGATCGGTCCGGCCGATCTCGAGGCGCGCTTCCGCCGCCGCTAGATCGCGCTAGGATCGCGCGCCCTCGCGGCCGCAGTCGCGCTCGGCAGGGCGCAGATCCCGGTCCAGATGGGGCGAGGACTTCATTTCGATGGCGAACGAACAGACGACGACGAAGCGGCCCCCCGTCGTGGTCGTGACCGGACCGACGGCGTCGGGCAAGAGCGCCCTCGGCCTCGAGATCGCCTTGCGCTTCGACGGCGAGATCGTGAACGCCGATTCGATGCAGGTCTTCCGCTTCATGAACATCGGGACGGCAAAGCCCTCCGTCGAGGACCGGCTGCGCGTTCCGCATCATCTCTTCGACGTCGTCGCCCCGGACCAGCCCTACAGCGCGGGACGTTATGCGCAGGAGGCCCGCGCCGCGGCGGCGGCGATCCACGCCCGTGGCCGCCTCGTCGTGCTCGTGGGCGGAACGGGGCTCTACATCCGGGCCTTTCTCGACGGGTTGATCGAGACGGGAAACGCCACGCCCGGGCTGCGCGCCCGGCTCGAAGGCGAGCATGCGCGCGCCGTCGCCGAAGGGGATCCGGGCCGGCTCCATCGCCGCCTCGCGAAGCTCGATGCCGACGCCGCCGACGAGATCCATCCGAACGATGCCCGCCGGACGATCCGCGCGCTCGAGATCGTCGAACAATCGGGACGGCCCGCCTCCCGCCTGCGCGAAGATCACGGCTTTCGCGATCGGCCCTTCCGCGTGCTGCACCTCTGCATCGATCCGGGCCGGGAGCCGCTGCACGAGCGGATCTCCGCCCGCGCCGAGGCGATGATCGCCGACGGGCTTCTGCGGGAGGTTCGGGATCTGCGCGAGCGCGGATACGGGCCCGAGCTGAAGCCGATGCAGGCCATCGGCTATCGCCACATCCAGCCCGTCGTCGACGGGGCCGACACGCTCGTCAATGCGCTGGAAGCGATGAAATCGGATACCCGCCAGTTCGCCCGTCGCCAGCGCACGTGGATCCGCGCGATCCCGGACGTCGAGACCTTCGATCCGGCCGATCGTGCCGCGATCCTGGCGCGCGTCGAGAAATTCCTCGCATCCGGGGAGGCCGACGCGGCCCCGGCGCGCCCGGCCGGACCGCCCGACGGCTATCCTGCGCCGTCATGACCCGCTCCGCGAGCCTCCCCGTCGTCGCCCTCGTCGGCCGACCGAACGTCGGCAAGTCGACGCTCTTCAATCGCTATGCGGGCTATCGCCGCGCGATCGTCGCCGACGAGCCCGGACTCACGCGCGACCGCATCGCCGAGCGGATCGAGGTCGCCGGCCGCACGATCTGGCTGGTCGACACGGCGGGCCTCGACGTCGCGAAGGGCGACGCCCTCGACGCCGCCGTCCAGGCCCAGGCGCGTTCGGCGGTGGCCGATGCCGACGTGATCCTCTTCATCGTCGACGGCAAGGCAGGGCTCGTCGCCGAGGACGAATCGATCGCGCGCACGCTGCGCCGCTCGGGCAAGCCGCTCGCGCTGCTCGTCAACAAGATCGATCGGCCGAGCCAGCATCGCGACCGCGTGAACGAGTTCTTCCGACTCGGGATCGACCACACCTACGCGGTGTCGGCCGAGCACGGCGGTGGCGCATTCGATGCCCTCGAGGAGATCCTCGCGACCCTGCCGGCCGACGAAGCGGCGTCGCCGGACGAATCTCTGCCGCCGATCGGCGACGCCGATGCGACCCTCCGCATCACGATCGTCGGGCGGCCGAACGTCGGGAAGAGCTCGATCGCGAACCGCCTGGCCGGCGAGGACCGCATGGTCGTCGCGGATTCACCGGGCACGACGCGCGACGCGGTCGACATCGAGCTGATCCGCGAAGGCAAGCCGTACGTGCTCGTGGATACCGCGGGACTTCGCAAGGTCGGTCGTCGCCAGGGGCCCGGGGAGCACGGCGGCGCGCTCATGACGCTGCGCTCCCTGGAGCGCGCGGACGTGGCGCTGCTCATCATCGACGCCGCATCCGGCATGGCCGATCAGGACGCGCGCGTCGCCTCGCTCGTGCGTGAACACGGCTGCTCCGCGCTCGTGCTCGCGAACAAATGGGATCTCGTGCCGACCGATCGGCGCGAAGACGTCCTGGCCGACATCCGCCACGGCCTGCGCTTCATGGCCGACGTGCCGATCGTTCCCGTCTCCGCACGCACGGGCACGGGCTTCGGGCCGCTCTTCAAGAAGCTCCGCCGGGTCTTCGAGGCGGGCTCGCTCCGGATCCCGACGGCGGATCTCAACCGCTGGCTGCGGGACGTCGCCGAGAAGCATCCGCCGGCGATGGCCGCGCGCGGTCCTTCGCGGCGGCCCAACAAGCTCTTCTACGCCTCCCAGGTCGGCGTGCGCCCCCCGACCTTCGTCGTCTTCTGCAGCGATCCGGACAATCTCCAGACCTCGTACGTCCGCTTCCTGGAGAACCAGCTGCGCGAGAGCTTCGGATTCGAAGGCACCCCGATCCGTGTCCGCCTCCGGGCCCGGGGCGGTCGCAGGGAGGCGGACTGAGGCCTCGGCGACACCGGTGCGTCGCCAATCGCCCGGGCCTCGAACTCCGGAAGTGCTCCGATACAATCCGGCGCCCAGAACCCCCTGCGCAGGCCGCGCCCCCTCCGGCGCGAGCGAGGACCCATCGGTGAGCAGCAAACAGACGAATACGACCGCGGAGACGCTGGCGCAGCTCGAAGCGACCGGCGATCGCCTCGCGGAATGGTCCTCGCAGAACGCGGCGACGATCCTCGCGGTGTTTGCGACGATCCTGGCGCTGGCGGCGGGGGTGGGCTTCTACTTTCAGTTCCGCGCCGAGGGTCGCCAGGAGGCCGCCAATGCCCTCGCGCTCGCGACCAGCGAATACAGACAGGCGATGGGGGCCGATCCGCTCGGGGGCGAGATCCCGGAGCCGGCCAACGCCGAGCTCGCGGCCGCGACGCGGACGAAGTTCAGTGCGCGCTTCGCCGAGGTCGCCTCGGCGCATCCGCGAACGGTCTCGGGCGCGCTCGCGTGGCTCGAGGCCGGCCAGCTCGCCCTCGAGCTCGACCAGCCCGACGAGGCCCGTTCCCGCTTCGAGCAGGCGCGGGAATCCGCCCGCGGTACCGCGATCGGCGCGCTCGCTTCGATCCGCCTGGCGCGTCTCGCGGAGAATGCCGGCGATCTCGCCGCCGCCGCCCAGGCCTTCGAATCGGCCGCGGCCGTCGCGAGCTATCCGCTCCGGGCAGGGGCCCTCGCGGATGCCGCGCGCTGCTGGATCACCGCCGGCGAGAAGGAAAAGGGGCTCGCGGCCTATCAACGACTCGAGGCGGAGTTCCCGGATCAGGCGGTTCCGCCGGCGATCGAATCACTCGTCGAGGAGCTGCGCGCAGCAACGGCTTCCTGATCGGGAGGGGGCGGGCTTCCGCACTCCCAGGGCCACCCGATCCTCACCGCCGATAAGATAGATTATGTCAACTGAAGAATGGCGTGCGGATGCAGGACGATCGACGGCGCCCCCGACGGCAGCGCCTCCCAATCCGCCGAGCACCCGGCGGCTCCGATCGCTTCTCCCATTCATCCTCCTCGCAGCGGCGCTGCTCGCTCCACCGGCCGGCTCCGCCGCGGAAGAAGCGCGGATCCGGCTCGCCGACCTCGATGGACGCTGGCGCCAGATCGAAGACCCGGTCGCGACGCAAGCCCGGCTTCGGGCCATCGAATCCGCGGTCGAGCCGCTGACCTGGGTCGTCCGCAAGATGGCCACCGGCGTGCTCCGCTCGTCGACGGCTCCGCGACCGACCCTCGACTTCGTCTGGGACGGAAGCCGGCTGCATGAGCGCGTGCCTGGCGAGCATCGGATCGAGACCCGGTTGATCGAGCCCGGCGCCGATCCGTTCCGGGCGAAGGATCCGCGCGGTGAATTCTTCGAAGGCGCATGGGATTGGACGCGCGACGGGCTGCGGCTTCGCTGGCAGCAGCATCAGGCCTACGGCTCGAACGTCTATCGGATGTCGTCCGACGGACGGACCCTGATCGTCGACCATGAAATCCAGGTCACGGCGCTCTCCGGCCTGCGTCCGATCGCCTATCGCTCCCATTTCGCCAAGGACGACCTTCCGGCCGTCGCGAGCGACGCGGCGCCGTCCGCCCCCTGAAGCCGCCCCCACAGCTCTTCGGCGTCGATCCATGACCTCACGTTGATGGGTGTTTTGACTCCCGCCTCGACGCCGCCCGCGCGCAATCCTCGAGCCACTGGCCGGATGCCGCTCGAACCGCTAAAAGCACGAGCGCTCGACAGTCCGGCCCGGCGCGCGAATCGGCCGCTCCAGCCTTCGGAGCAGCCGGCTTCCAGAATGGCCGGACCTTTTCGTCGAGATCGGCGGCTCACCCTGCCCCGAGCCCGCACGCCCGGGGCCGACGGCACGTTCACGGAGACAGAGAGACGCATGAGTCCGACCAAGAAGAAGGCGACCGCCCCCAAGAAGACCACCGCGAAGAAGGCCGCCTCGAAACCCGCCCCGGCCGCGAAGTCGGCCAGGGCATCGAAGAGCGAGAAGCCGGCCCCCGCCCGAAAGGCGGCCGCCCCGGCGAAGCCCACCACGACGTCGAAGAAGGCGAAGGCCCCGGCGAAGGCCAATGAGAAGAAGGCCGACAAGGCCGCGGAGAAGACGACCGTGAAGAAGGCGGAGGCCAGGGCAACGACGTCCAAGGCCGCGGCGAAGACCGCGCCGGCGGCGAATGCCGAGGCGAAGACCGATGCCAAGGCGACGAGCAAATCCGCGCCGGCCGCGAAGGGCAAATCCACGGCCGGAAAGAAGGCCGCGGGCGACGGGACGACTTCGCCTGCGCCCGCCAAACGCAGCAAGCCCCGCAAGCCGGTGACGCCGACGGGCCCGCGCCATCCGAAGCTCGGATTCCGCTGGTCCTGCTATGGCTGCGGCGCGAAGTTCTACGACCTCGGCAAGGAAGAACCGCTCTGCCCGAAATGCGGTGCGGACCAGCGGGATCGACCGGCCGACGAGCCGCGCCAGAACATCCCCGATCCCGCCAGGCCGCGCGTCGTTCGACCGATGGCGCAGCTGCTCGACGACGACGAGCCGGTCGCGCCGCTCGCCGAGGACGATCTCGGGATCGACGACGTCGTCGAAGCCGGCGACATGTTCGAGAGCGATGGCGACATCACGCATCTCGAACTCGACCCCGCGGAGCTGGCCGAAGAGAGCATCGAGGCGAGCGAGCCCGACGAGTACTGAGCCGGAAGCGCCGCGCATTGCGAAGCCGGCGTGGCCTCGTTCAGAACGAGGTCAGGCGGCGCAGGTGCAGCGCTGCGCCGTCGCCGATTCCGGCTCGATGCGCGAGCTCCGCGTCGAGGGCGGCGAGGGTCGCTTCCTGTTGCGCGACGACGCTCGCAGCGTCCCGGATGGCATTGCTCGCGCGCGTCGTTCGATTGAACTGCACCGCGTTGTCGCCGACCGATCCGCGATCGCGTGCCCCGCTCATGCGCCCCTTCCGCGCCCGCTCGAAGCGCTCCCGACTCGCCTGGAGCTCTGAAAAGACCGCATCGCGCAGGAGCGAGACGTCGCGATCCGAGTAGCCCGAATACGGTCGTTCGCGGGCGCTCTCGCGTTCGAGCTGGTAGTTGCGGTGATAGTTCCAGGCCCCGAGGCCGAGGAGGACGGCGAGCAGGAGCGCCAGCGAGCCGGTGGAATTGCCGGCGACGCGGCGTCGATCGATCGGTCGGTCCATGGCGGCCTCCAAGCGGGATCCGGGACGGGTCGGATCCAGGGGCTCATCGGCCAGTCTCGCGGTCCGCTCAATCCCCGCTTTTCGGGTCCGATTCGGCAGCCGATTCGCGGGCGCCGAACGCGCTCTCGCGGTAGATCGTCCGGTAGGCCTCGACGCTGCGCAGGACCCGCTTCACGTAGCTCTGGGTCTCCGTGTAGGGAATCGATTCCACCCACTCGTCGTCGGGTCGGCCGCCCTCCGGCGCCCAGTCCGCCACGACGTGGGGCCCGGCGTTGTAGCTGGCGACGGAAGCCGAGAGTCGCTTGGGGAATCGAGCGCCGAGCTCACCGAGATAGGACGAGCCGAGCTCGATGTTGATGGCCGGGTCGAAGAGATCGTCGGGATGAAAGGAGGCGCGCCCGAGCTTCGCCGCCAGCAGGGCGCCGGTCTCGCGCATGATCTGCAACAGACCGCGGGCGCCCACCGGCGAGATGACCTTCGGCCGGTAGCCGCTCTCCTCCCGCATGATCGCGTAGACGAGCTCCGGATGGACGCTGCCCGGCGCGCGGGTCGCCGACTCGACCAGCTCCGCGAAGGCGTAGGGCCACGCCATTCGCCACACCTCTTCGCGGCCATCGATGGGGCCGCGAGACAGCTCGAGCTCGTAGGCCTCGACGACGAGGCGCTGCGCCGTGTGATAGTCGGCCGCGGTCGTGAGCAGTCGCGAAAGCTCGAGCCGATCCTCGAGCCCACCCGCCAATCGCACCAGGCGTGCCGCTTCCGAGGCACCCTCTTCGTGGAGTCCCGCGTCGACGAGGATCCGGACACGCGCGAGCGCGCTCGGCGTGAGCCTTCGCCGGCCCGACGGAATCGTTCGTCCCTTCGACGGGGCCGCGCCCCCTCCGGCCAGCGTCTTCGCGCGCCAGCCGTAGTACGAGAGCGGATGGTTGCGCGCGAGCTCGGCGAACGTCTCTGCAGCGGCCTCGGCCTCGCCGGCCTGGGCGCGAGCGCGGGCGCTCCAGTATTCGGGCTTCAGCCGCGCGATCGGATCCGTCGTCGCACGCGCAAGCGCCTCGAACCGCTCGGCGGCCTCGGCGAAGCGTCGATGGCGATAGTCCGCCCAGCCGAGCTTCCAGAGCGCCGTCCGCGAGAGCTCGCCCTGCCGCGGCTCGTCGGCGAGCCAGACGAGATGAACGCGGGCCTCTTCCTCGCGCTTGCGCCCCTCGAGCAGACTCGCCGCGAAGAAGCGGGCATCGGCCTGATTCGGGCCGGGCTGCCGAGCCAGGCGCTCGAAGGCCGCGATCGACTCGGGAACGCGGTCGGCACGGGCCAGCGATCGTGCGCGCCAGATCGGAATGTCGCCCGTCTGCGGCAGTGCCTCGAAGGCCTCGAGCGCCGCGGGATAGCGGCGCAGCCGGAAGAGCGTGTGAGCGCGCTGGGTCATGGTCTTCGTGCGGAGCGCGCTGGGGAGCCCGGCCGCGAGCGCGCGGTCGTAGGCTTCGAGCGCCTCCTCGTTGTGGAGCTCGGAGAAGAGCCGATCGCCGCGCTGTCGCCATTCTTCTGCCGTCCGCGCGGTGCTGCCCGGGAGGGCTTCGAGCGCGTCGAGACGCTCCGATGCCCGGCGGGCCTCGGGGCTCGCCGGATGGCGGCTCCAGAGCCGAAGCCAGCTGGCGCGCGCCGCCTTCGCATCGCCGCTGCGGTCCTGGCTCTCCGAGATCTGTCCGAGCAGCGCCGAGCGCGCTTCCGATGTCTCGGCCTCCGAATAGGCCAGCGCCCAGGCTGAGCGCGCCGCGGCTTCGTCGCCGAGCTGGCGATGGATCTCGCCCTTCAGCGTGTGGAGCTCGGAACGCAGCGGCGAATTCGGATGGTCCGCCAACGTGCGGTCGATCTCGGCCTGGGCATCGGCCCAGCGCTCGGCGTCGCGAAGGGTTCGGGCGCGCAGCCAGCCCGCGTAATCGGCGACGATCGAGTGGCGTTTGCCGAGCGCCTCGAAGATCCGGTCGGCACGCCCATGGGCGCCGCGCTCGCTCGCAGCGATGCCCTCGCGCAGCAGCGCCGCGGGATCATCGAGCAGCGTCTCGTCGAGCGGTGACTCGTCGGGGAGGACCGGGGCGGCCCGTGAACCGGCCGTGTCCGCCTCGGCGACTGCGGGCCGCTCTTCCGCCCGCACGCTCGGGATGGGCCCGATCGTCGAGACCGCCATCACCGCGAGTACGAACGAGCCGAGCGCGATCCTCGCGAAGATTCGAGAGCGCATCGGTGGCGGGATCTCCGTCGGGTTCGACTCGGCCAGGCCTGGAGCGGCCCCGGCTCGGGGGCGCACGACCGGCATTCTGGCCTCGGGATTCATGCTGTCAATTGTCTCCACCGAACGCTCCCCGGTTCGCATCGCCCGCCTTCCATTGAGCTGGCAGACGCACCCCGGTAACGTCTGGCCACCTTGCCCCGCTCTGCACCTCATCGCGACCGGAACCGGTTCCGGAGCATGCTTCCGGCGGCGCGGATCACCTTCCTGCTCGTTCTGCTGCTGGGCCTGGGTGGCACCTGCCCGCCCGAAAAGATCCAGGAGGCGAGCGCGCCCCACGACACGCATTCCGAGGCGCGCGGCGCGGAAGCGTCCGGCATTGCGGGCGATGCCCGCGGCCCCGACGCAGAGAGCCCGATCGATTCGTCGCATGGCGAGTCCGCGATGGAGCCGACGGCCGGGGACGATCCGGCCGCGTCACCGGCGGCCCCCTCGCGAGGCCTCTGGGTGCTCGCCGAAGGATCGGTTCGCGTGCTCGGCGATCCGGCGCGGGTCGAGCCGCTGCTCGAGCGTGCGGCGCGGCTCGGCGCGACGGATCTCTTCGTCCAGGTCTATCGGGGAGGCCGCGCCTTCTATCCCGCGGATCCGGCCTTCGAGCGCGCACCGGAGGTCGGTGCGTTCGCCGTCGATCCGCTGGCGCTCTTGATCCATGACGCGCATGCGCGCGGCATGCGGGTGCATGCCTGGGTGAACGTGCTCTCGCTCTCGAAGCGGCGCGACGCCCGGCTCCTCGCGGATCTCGGTCGGGACGCGATCCTCGTCGATCGCCAGGGGCGCTCGCTGCTGGACTACCCGGAGCTCGATCTGCCGCAGCCCGATCGTCGCTTCTATCGCATGGGCACGCCGGGGCTCTACCTCGACCCTGCCGTACCGAGCGTGCGCGTGCGGATCCTCGCGACCTTCGAGGATCTGATCACGCGCTACCCGGAGCTCGACGGCCTCCACCTCGACTACATCCGCCATCCCGATGTCCTGCCCTTCATCCCGGGCTCGCGCTTCGGCGTCGGCCTCGACTTCGGCTACGGCGAGATCGCGCGGGCGCGGTACCGGGCGGAGACCGGCCGCATGGACCCGATCGCGGGAGCCGCTCCGGGCGTGGTCCGCGACGCGGAGGCCTGGGATGCCTGGAAGCGGGCGCAGGTCACGACCCTCGTCGAGGCCATCGGCGCGAAGACCCGGGCGATCCGGCCGGGGCTGATCCTCTCGGCGGCCGTCATCCCCTACGTCGAGCGCGCCTATCTCTCGCTGGCCCAGGACTGGCCGGGCTGGCTCGCCTCGGGCGCCCTCGATCTCGCGATTCCGATGGTCTACACGCGCGACGACGCATTGCTCGCCTATCAACTCGAGGGCTATGTCGGACTGACCGGCGCGGAGCGCATCTGGCCTGGACTCGGCGTCTGGCTCTTCGAATCGGGCCCCGCCCGCGCGGTCGCCCAGCTCGAGCGGCTGCGCAGCCTCCCCTTCCATGGCGAGGTCCTGTTCTCGGACGATGCGATCGCCGGGTCCCCTGCCCTGCTCGAAGCCCTCTCGGCGGCCCGGATCGCCGCACCGTGATCCGAGACGAAGCGGCCGCGGCGCCTGCCGACCCGCTCGAGTCGGTCCTGCGCGACTACGACTTCGAGCTTCCCGAGGACCGGATCGCCCAGACGGCGCTGGCCGAGCGGGAGGCATCGCGACTGCTCGTCGTCGCGCGCGAGACCGGCTCGATCGTCGAGCCCGAGCGCGACCACCGTGTCCGAGACCTTCCGCAGTGGCTCTCGCCCGGGGATCTGCTCGTCGTGAACGCGACGCGCGTCGTTCCGGCGCGGCTGCTCGGACGCAAGAAGAGCGGCGGGCTCGCCGAGGCTTTGCTGCTCGGCCGCGACGAATCGCCGGGCGCACGCCCGGGCGAATACCGCGCGCTGGTCAAGCTGACGGGGCGCGTGCGGCCCGGTCTCGCGCTCGAATTCCGGCGACCCGAGGCGGCGAGCGGGGAATACCCGGTCGTCGAAGGCGAGATCGTCGCGCTCCACGGGCGCGGCGAAGTGACGCTCCGCTTCGGCGACGACGTCGACCCCCACAGCGTCGGCATCGCGCCACTTCCGCCCTATATCCGGCGGGCCCAGGCCGAATCGCCCGCCGCCGATCTCGAGCGCTACCAGACCGTCTTCGCCCGCGAGCCCGGAGCGATCGCTGCACCGACGGCCGGCCTCCACCTGACGCAGCCCCTGCTCGCCCGCCTGCGCGCGCAGGGGGTGGAGACGGCAGAGCTCGTCCTGCACGTCGGCGCCGGCACCTTCCGCCCGCTGGACGAGGCGGCCTGGACCTCGGGCCGGCTCCACCGCGAGCGTTTCGAGCTGCCCGACGCCGTCGTGGCGGCGATCGATCGGACCCGCGCCGCCGGCGGGCGCATCGTCGCGGTCGGAACGACGACGACCCGGGTCCTCGAGAGCTGCGTCGACGCCCGCGGAAGCCTGCGTGCTGGCAGCGGTGAAACCGATCTCTTCCTGCGCCCTGGCGCCCGCTTCCGGGTGGTCGACGCGCTCCTCACGAACTTCCACCTGCCCCGCTCTTCGCTCCTGATGCTGGTCGCCGCATTCGTCGGCCGCGAAGCGATCCTGGCCGCCTATCGACATGCGATCGCGCACGGCTTCCGCTTCTACTCCTACGGAGATGCGATGCTGATCCTTCCGAGCAGAGGAGCTGCGCATGCGCGCTGAAGGATTCCGGATGGAGGCCGTCGCCGCGGACGGCCTCGCGCGAACGACGCGGATCACGACGCCACACGGAACGATCGAGACCCCGATCTTCATGCCGGTGGCGACCTTCGGCGCCGTCCGTGGCATCGGCGTCGACGAGCTCGCCGCCGCGGGCGCCACGATCCTGCTCTCGAACACCTACCATCTCCACGAACGCCCCGGCGAGGAGACCGTGCGCACCCTCGGTGGCCTCCACGGCTTCACCGGCTGGCGCGGCCCCTGGCTGACGGACAGCGGCGGATTCCAGATCACCTCCCTCGCCGACCGCGCGAAGATCGACGAACAGGGCGTGACCTTCCGCTCTGCCCTCGACGGCCGTCGGCGGCAGCTCACGCCCGAGGGCGCGATCGCGATCCAGGAGGCGCTCGGATCGGACATCGCGATGGTCCTCGACGAATGCGTGCCCGTCGCGAAGGGCGAAGCCGGACGGACCGACGCGCGGGCGATGGAGAGCGCCCTCGAGCGGACCCTCCGCTGGGCCGTGCGCTCCCAGAACGCGCGCCGCCGGCCGGATCAAGCCGTCTTCGCGATCGTGCAGGGCGGGGCCGACGAGGGTCTGCGGCGACGCAGCGCGGAGGCGACCGCCGCCCTCGATTTCGACGGCCATGCCCACGGCGGTCTCGGCCTCGGCGAGCATCGCGAAGAGCGCCGCGCCTCGATCCGGGCTGCGCACGGAGCCCTGCCCTCCGATCGCCCGCGCTATTTGATGGGCCTGGGCCGTCCGATCGATCTGCTCGACGGCATCGCCGAGGGCGTCGATCTCTTCGATTGCGTGGTGCCGACACGCAATGGGCGTCACGGGCTCGTCTACACCTCGCAGGGCGTCCTCCACCTGCGCAATGCCCGCTTCGAACGCGATCCCGAACCGATCGATCCGGCCTGTGTCTGCCCAGCCTGCCAGAGGCATTCGCGCGGCTATCTGCGGCACCTCCTGAAGAGCGGGGAAAGCCTCGGCTCGAAGCTGGCTTCCCTGCACAACCTCACCTACTACTTGAATTTGATGGAGCGCGCCCGGGAGGCGATCGCCGCCGGCGGCTTCGCGGCCCTGCACGCAGAGATCGAGGCGCTGGACGCGCGCGCCACCGTCGACTAACGATCGGGGATGCGCGCACGATCGGGCGTGCACCCACCCGCCGGCTCCCCGCTTCCGCTCGGTACCCGCTCCGTGCCGCCCGCTTCCGCGGCGGCGACCGCAAGCGCCGCCCGCTCGGGGAGTACGTCGCCCAGCTCGGCGGGAACGATCGCAAGCCGCGCCGCCTGATGCGGCCAGACACGCGCGGCAACCCGCTCCCGCAGTGGCGCGAAGCAGAGCGCATCGCCCGCCGCGACCGCGATCGTGCCGAGCACGATGCGTTCGGGATCGAAGGCCATCACGAGCGGCACGATGCCGAGCGCGAGGTGATCGAGCCAGCGCTCGAGCTCGCCGCGGGCGAATGCATCGCCGTCCCGCGCCGCCGCGAGCAGGTGCTCCGGACCGATCGGGGCGCGCTCGGCCGCCGCCCGCTGCACCACCCGACTCGTCTGCGGAGCGACTCGACGCAGCCGCCGCGCCCAGGCATGACCTCCGACATAGGCCTCGAGGCAGCCGCGAAGCCCGCACGCGCAGCGGCGCCCGCCCCGCACGATCGGGAGATGTCCGAGCTCTCCGGCGAAGCCACTCGCCCCCCGCACCAGCTCGCCGTTGCAGATCACCCCGCCCCCGACACCGGTCGACATCGTCAGATGGACCATGTCCCGCACGCCCCGCCCCGCACCGAAGCGATGCTCCGCCAGGGCGGCGGCGTTCGCATCGTTCTCGATCTGGACCGGAACGCCGAAGGCCTCGGCGAGGACCGAGCGGAGCGGGACGTCGCGCCAGCCCGGGAGATTCGGCGGATTCAGGAGAACGCCGGACCGAAGGTCGACCGGCCCCGGGGCTGCCACACCGACGCGCTCGAGGGGCCCGGAGAGCGGCGCCTCCCGGAGCAGCGCCCGTGCCGATTCCACGAGGCGCTCGAGGTCGACCCGCCAGTCCCCGCTGAACGCCATGGGGATGCGGGACCGGGCAAAGATCCGGGAAGTGTGATCTGCGACCACAAGGACGCATTTCGTGCCGCCGATGTCGAACCCCAGAAGCGCCACGTCTTCCGCCTCTCGCCCCGATTTTCGCGGATGGCGCCGACCCTATCACAATCGACCTTGAGTCCCGGCCGAGCCGGACCGATGGGTTTGACAAGCATCGTCGCCCACCTGCGCCGACCTCTGCCGGTCGGTGGTACGTCGCCGGAGGTCCATTCATGCATGCCCCGTCCCCGACCCGCTCGCAGCGCTTCGCACGTCTGTCGGCGTTCGCGGCCTTTGCGCTGATCTCGCTGGGCCTCGCGCTGGTTTCTTCGCTGGGCTGCGCGAACGGCGAGTTCCGACCCAAGGATCCCTTCGACCGCGGGCTCACCTTCAGCGAGGCCCAGCATCGATACACCGTCCTCGTTCGCTGGTCCGAGTTCCAGAAGGCCAAGGCCTTCGTCGCCGAGGACGAACGCGAAAAATTCCTCGCCGACATGAAGGCCTGGAAGCACGCCCGATTCACGGACTACGAGTCCGACGACGTCGAGCTCGACGACGAGAAGCAGAAGGCGACGGTCCACGTGACCTACACGCTCTACCTGCCCTCGACCCCCTACGAGCTCGAGATCACCGAGACGCAGGAGTGGAGCCGCGAGGGGCTCGGCAACGCATGGAGCGTGCGATCGACCTTCGCGGACACCCCCAAGATGGCGGCGAACCAGTAGCCGAGGGCGTCCGCATGACCAGGCCGACACGCATCCTGCTCGTCGACGACGTCGCGATGTTCCGCGACCTCGGCAAGGTCTTCCTCTCGCGAAGCGGCGCCGTCGATCTCGCCGCCGATGCCGCCGAGGCCTTCGAGATCGCGAAGGCCCATCCCCCCTCGGTGGTGATCGCCGACATGCACCTGCCCGATCTCTCCGGTCCGGCCGTCTGCCATGCCTTCAAGAGCGATCCGGCCTACGGCTTCCCGCGCGTCGTTCTCCTCGCCCGCGCGGCCTCCCCCGCCGACCACGCCGCTGCGGTGCGCGCCGGAGCGGACGAAGTGCTCTTCAAACCGCTCGAACGCGAGAGCCTGATCGTCACGGTCCGGCGCCTCACCGAACACGATTCGCCCCGCGGACTGCCCCGTGCGCGCGTCGAGCGCCCCGTCGAGATCAACGCTCGCGGACTGCGCATCACCGGCACCCTGCGCAACGTCAGTCGCGGCGGCCTGTTCATCGATGCTCCGCTCCGCCTGCGCAAGACGGAGGAAATCAGCATCGCGTTCCACCTCGACGACGAAGCGCCGGCGGTCTCTCCGACCGCCCAGGTCGTCTGGATCCAGCCCAACGATGCGGGCCCCGACGGCATCGGCCTGCGCTTTCTCGAGATCGATGCCCCGACGATCGACCGCCTCGAACATTTCGTGAGCGACCACTACCCGCGCAGCCAGAGCGTGCCGGCCTGAGAGGAGCCCCGATGACCGAACGACGACGATCGAACCGATGGATCCAGAATGCGGCGAGTGCCCTGCTCGGCCTCGCGCTGGCATCCGCCCTCGCGATTCCCTTCGTCAGCGGCGTCGCCGTCGCGGAGACCGAGGAGGAAGCCCTCGCGAAGAAGGCCGACTGGCAGGATCGCTACCGCGTGCTCCGCACCAATGCCTTCCGCATGCGCGAGAACGCGAAGAAGCTCCGCCGCGCCTACGGACTGGCGCAGCACGCGAACTATCCGCGCGGCGGTGCACGCGAAGATTTCCGGCTGCAGGTCGAGAAGGCCGAGCGCGATGCCGACGACTTCACGGCCAAGATCGACGAATTCCAGGAAGACGCCCGCCGCAACGAGATCCCGCCCGGCTGGCTTGCCGAGGTCGAGGACGAGCCGATCGATCCCGGGCTGCCCGCGGCTCAGGACGACGCCGACCCCGATTCGGAAGAAGAACGCGAAGGCCGCAACCCCATCTACTTCGAAGACGACGACGAGAACGACGAAGACGCCTGAACGCCGACGAGCGGCCCACCTCCAGGTGAGCCGCTCCTTCCTGCGACGAACGCTTCGAAATCCCGCGGCGCCCGGAGGCACCGCGGGATTTTGCGTGGATGGCTAGAAGTCGAAGTCGCTCTCCGAAACGCCCTGGGGCGACCGGTCGCGATTCTCGCCCTTGATCACGGCGATCACGCGATCCCCCTGCTTCACGATGGTCCAGTGGCGCGTCGCCTGTCCGGCGGTCGGGCGCATGCGGACGCTCTCGACCGTGATCGGCTCGTCGCTCCCCGTCGCACCGAGCGCGCCGAGGCCGAGCTGCATCTGGGCCGCCCGATGTCCGCCCGGCGAGCCGCCGCCGATGAACGGAACGGAGTAGCCCAGCCCGGTTCCGACCGTGCCCACCGGCCCGGCGCTGACCGCCGGCGCCTCGGCTGCGGCCCGATCGCGGAGCTCCGACTGGCGCTGCCAGAGGCGATCCGTGTAGCCCTTGCCGGTCCGATCGACCGTGTAGCGCGCGTATCGCTTCAGGTCGCCCATCGGCCGCGCGTCGGCTTCGTCGCGGTGCTTCGCGGGAATCCGCTTCGGATCGTCGGTGAACGCGTAGGTGCCGTCCTCCGTGACCCATGAATAGACGTTGCCCGCGAATGCGGACCCGGCCGTTCCGAGGAGCAGGGCCACTCCCAACAAAATGCTTCCAATTCGCGTCGCGGTCGTCTGCCTCGGCATGAGCGAAACCTCCTCTGCTGAAACGTCGTGGAGGCGCCCGCCCGAAAATCGCAGGACTTGTGCCCGACTGCGATCGATTTGCCGCTGGGCTGCGGCCGCCCGTCCCGCGCCGCTCGCCGCCCGTGACCTCCCCGACGAAAAGCCGCAGCTTTCACGCAGCGCAATTGACAAAACGGGCCAGCCCCATAGTATCCGGCACCCAGTTTGTTGCGGGGTAGAGCAGCCAGGTAGCTCGTCGGGCTCATAACCCGGAGGTCGCAGGTTCGAATCCTGCCCCCGCTACCAATCAGAGCAGGCCCCTCCCGATTCCGATCGCCCGATCCGGATCGAGAGGGGCCTTCGTGTTTCCACCGTCCTTCTACCGTCCTTCTACGACGCCGAGCGCCACGGCCGAACTCCGCTGCCTTCACGGCTGCGCACTCCCATGCTTCGCCGTGTCTCCGTCGCGGGGCGACTCCCGGCGAAGAACGAGCATCCGGCCGAATGCGTCGGGGCGCCGTCATCGCCGGCGCGCCCTGCGGCGCCGCGATCCGAGCGAGCCGTCAATGGACGAAGCGGGGGTCGTAGGCGTCCCTGCCGAAGCGGAAGAAGATGGACGTCCGGATCCCGGCCTGGATCTCGTCGCCGGTGAAGACGCCGTCGCTCCCCCGATCATCGAAGAACGTGTCGAAGTCCTGGACGCGGACGCCGTATCGCACGAAGGTGCTCGTGGAGAAGGTGAGATGGCGGCCGACGTGGAAGTTGACGCCGAGCTCGGGACCGATGGCCGCGGTGAACGACGTCTCTTCGTAGTCGGCGCGGAAGCCGTCGACGTCGATGTGATCGTCGATCTCGCCGACCCCGAGATGCAATGAAGGGCCGAGATAGACGCGGACCGCGGGTGTCCGGATGAAGCCGAAGCCGAGCGTCTGATCGAGGAAGAAGCTGGTTCCCTGGACCTGGTTCTCGATCCCGGCCTGGTGGATCTCCTGGTCGACGAAGTCGAGGCCGGCGACGACGCGATAGTTGAACAGCCGATCCTGCGCGAGATTCGAATCGAAGGCGACGCCGAAACCGACGGCGTCCGTCTGGGTATCGAGATCGACGAAGACGTCGTCCCGATCCTCGAGCCGCGCGTCGCTGCGCCCGAAGGACAGGCTTCCACCGATCCCCCCTGCAGCGCCCGGCTCCGCCGCGACCGAGCCGGCGAGCACGATCCATCCCGAAACGATCCGAACGAGCCAACGCGAACGATCGAAACCCGAGAAAGGCCCCACGATCTCCCCCTCCTGCGCCGGCGGCGCATCAGGCGAAGAATCGTTCGATCACCTCGCCCATGTACGCGATGCCGTCGTCTTCGATGCCGTGATTGCACGGCAGGATCAGTCCCGTCTCCATCACCCGATCGCAGTTGCCGAGACCACCCGGCGCGATCCGATGGGCTCGCTTTTTGAACGCCGGCTGGCGCGCAATGTTCCCGCTCCAGACCATCCGGGTATCGACTCCGTTCGTTTCCATGTGCTTCTGGAACTCGCCCCGGACGACGCCGGACTCCGGCCGGATGAGGAATGGGAACATGTGCCACGCCGTCTCGATCCCGGGCGTCACCTCGGGCAGCACGAAGACCTCCGGCCGCTTCGCGAGGACCCCGCGCAGGAGCTCGAAGTTCCGGCGCCGACGCGCGAGGTTCTTCGCGAGCTTTCGCATCTGGACGACGCCGAAGGCCGCCGAGATCTCGCTCGGCTCGAAGTTCCAGCCGACCTCGTCGAAGATGAAGAGATCGTCGTATTGGATGCCGTCGAGATCGCTGAAGAAGGACCGCGTTCCCTTCTGCGAGCCGAAGAATTTGGGCTCGCTGCGCCGGCCCCAACGGCGCAGCGTCAACGCGCGGTCGACGAGGGCCAGATCGTCGAGGAGGACCATGCCGCCCGTACCGGCTGCGGTGATGATGTGGGAGAGCGCGAAGCTCGTGAGCGAGATGTCCGAGCGGGTTCCGGTCGGGGTGCCCCGCAGCGTCGCGCCGAGACAGTCGCAGGAATCCTCGATCAGCCGGAGGCCTCGGCGGTCGGCGATCGCGCGCAGGACGTCCCAGTCGGGGCAATTGCCGATCAGGTTGGGAACGAGCATCGCCTTCGTGCGCGGCCCGATCGCGGCCTCGATCCGGTCGGGATCCACTTGATAGGTGTTGGGCGTGACGTCGAGCAGCACGGGCACGAGGCCGGCGCGCACGATCGCGGCGATGTCGGTCGAGAACGTCAGGGCCGGCGTCAGGATCTCGTCCCCGGGCTCGAGCGCGAGCAGCTCGACCGCGAGATAGAGCGCGGACGAGCCGGAGTTCACCATCACGCCGCGCGCCTTGCCGAAGACCTCCGCGACGAGACGCTCCATCTCCTTCGTCTGGGGGCCGATCCGGAGCGCCGTCGCGCCGCCGCGCAGGACGTCGAGGACCGCCTGGATCTCCTCTTCGTCGTGAACGCTGCCCGCATACTCGATTCGTCGAAGCGCCATGGCCGAATTCTCCCCTCGCGCACCGCACCCGCCGGGCGCCGCACGGACGACTCGTTTCCGATCGATCAGTCCCGTGCCGCGCTGCGGATCGTCTCGACGGCCCGGCGCCCCTGCGCCGCCGTGTCCGCGCCCCCGGCATCGGCCGGCGCCGCGAGCGCCTCTGCGTAGTTCGGCGTGATCGCGATGCGGCGGATCGTCTCCGGCGAGAAGAGTGCGTTGACCACCTGCTCCGCGACGGCGCCCGGCTCCATCATGCGGCCATACATGTAGTCGAGCTCGAACCAGCGCTGGACGATCGGCGCGAGCTTCGCGGCGTCCTGTCCGAACCCGAATTCGGTCAGCGTGTCGCCATTGGCGATCGACGTGAACCCGACGCGTCGATGCTCGCCTTGCCAGGCCTGGATCAGGCGCTCGAGCGCTGCCTTCGTCACCAGGTAGGTCGCCTGCTTCGGTCGAGGCGGAGAATCGTCGATCGAGATCGAGGAGAACACGACGACCTTGCCGCGATTCGCCTCCAGCTCGCCGATCGCGGCGTTCAGGATCAGGGAGAGCCCGATGACGTTCGTCGCGAAGCAGTCGTGCCAATCCGATCCGTCGATCTCTTCGATCGGCCCGAAGGTCGAGATGCCGGGTGCATAGACGAGGGCATCGAGCCCGCCCAGCCCGGCGATCGCGGCGGCCACCGTCGCGCGGCAGCTCGCTTCGTCGCGCACGTCGCACGCGAGCGCGAGCGCACCGCCCCCGGCCTCCGCCGCCGCGGCCTCGATCCGATCCGTACGCCGTGCCGAGAAGGCGACGCGCGCGCCCTCCCGCGCCAGCACACGACCGGATTCCCGCCCGAGGCCGGACGAAGCGCCCACGACGAGAATCCGCTTGCCCTTCAATCGCATTCGCCCACTCCGTCGCCATCGCCCGGGTTCCGGGAGCTCGAGGCGGCGGCGAACATAGCCGGATCGCGAGCGGATTTCGCGGCATGCGGCGGCGATCACCGGGCGCTGCCCGGGAGCTCTTCCCGCCTAGGGCCGTGAAGGAATCCACATCGCGACTTCGCCGTCCTGGACCAGCACGTCGTGCTGATTCAGGACCTGGATCGCGAAATGCACGACGCTCATCTCCGGGCGCCCGCGCGAGGGCGTGCAGCGAACGGGACGGTGGCGGGTCCGGATCGTGTCGCCGATCCGAACGGGCTCGAAGCAGCGGAAGCTGTCGCCGAGATGGCCCGCCAGCCCCGTCGCGGGAAGGCGAGCGCCGAGCAGCTCGCGAAGAAAGTCGCCGAAGGCCAGGCAGAAGGTCCAGATCGGCGGCGCGATGCGGTCGCCGAAGCGGCCCCGTGCGGCGAAGACGCGATTGAGATAGAGGGCGCCGCGTTCCGCCGTCAGGTTCGTGAACCCGACGACGTCCGCCTCGCTGACCGTACGGCCGAGGCTCTCGCCGCGGGGCCCGCGCTCGAGCAGGTCGTCGGCGTAGAGCGGATCGCTGCTCTTCGGCGGCGCCGACGGAAGCGGCATGATTTGCGGCCGATCCGCCTCTCCCGAAGTGCGGACGCTCACGATTCCGCGGCAGGTCCGCTCGGCGCGTTGATTCAGGATCTCGAACTCGGTGTCCCGCGCGGGATCGGCGTGGAGGCCGTCGACCGCCGCGACCGAAGCGGGCCGATGCCGAAGAGAAAAGCGATCGCCGATGCGCACGGAACGCTCGAAGCGGATCGAATAGCCTGCGATCCACGCGTTCGGATCCGCGGCGGCGAGGCGCTCGGGCGCCGCGCTCGCGAGCGCACCGAGCGACCACGCGGCCGACAGCAGCCCCGGTGCGATCGGCGCCGGGCTCCCCGGCTCCGCGGCGGCGAGTCCGTGATCGAAGTGCATGCGCGCATAATCACCAGTCAGGCCCCCGAAGAGAACGAGGTCCGCGGAGGTGATCGTGCGATGACCGATCTCTTCGGAGTGCTCCATCGAGGCTCCGCACCGACCATCCCGGCTGCTCGTCGACATCGAATTCACCCCCGCGACCGCCCGGCGTCCTCCGCGAGCGCTCCGACCCGATCGGCGCGCGAGAGCCTATCCCGCTGGCGCGAGTCGGGCATCCACGCGTAGAGTCCAGCGGGCCCGCAGCCGGGCAGGAGGAAACATCGATGTCCGAAGGGGATTCCGGATCCAATCCGCTGAGCCGTCGCCGATTTCTCGGCGGAACCGCGGGCGCCCTCGCCCTCGGCGCCACGGGACTCGGCGCCTGCACGCCCGGCACGGAGTCGTCCCCGGAAAAGCCCTGGGATCACGAGTTCGACGTCGTCGTCATCGGCAGCGGGACCGGCCTCGTCGCCGCCCTGGCCGCTCGCGTCGCCGGCGCCGAGGTCGTCGTGCTCGAGAAGCGCAAGATCATCGGCGGCACGACGGGCCATTCCGGCGGCGTCGCCTGGATCCCGAACAACAACGTCATGAAATCCGAGGGCCTCGTCGACGACCGCGCCAAGGCGATGGAGTACCTCACGAAGCTCTCGGGTGGCCAGGCGACCCAGGAGCTCCTCGATGCATTCCTCGACGCCGGGCCCGAGATGGCCGATTTCGTCGAGGCGCATTCGCCGCTTCGCTGGCGCGTCTCGAAGATCCTCGGCGACAACGCCGACTACCATCCCGAATGGCCCGGCGCGATGACACGAGGTCGGAGCATCGAGCCGGTGACCGATCGTGTCGGCCTCTACGGCCCCGAGCTCATCGGCGGCCTGCAGAAGGGCTTCGAGGAGGCCGGCGGAACGATCTGGACCGAAACGCCGGCGCGGCGACTGATCGTGAAGCACCACGACGAGACCCGCCGGGAGATCGTCGGCGTCGAGGCGATCCGGGACGGCAAGCCCATCCGGATCCGCGCACGCCTGGGCGTGCATCTCGCTTCGGGCGGCTTCGAATGGGATTTCGAGCTGAAGAAGCATTTCCTGCGCGCGCCGACCCTCTACACCCTCGGCGCCGGGGGCAACACCGGCGACGGGCTCCGCATGGCGATGGCAGTCGGCGCGGATCTGCGCAACATGAACGAGGTCTACGGCCATACCGTGTACAAGGCCGAGGCCGAAGCGCAGCGCCCCTACAACATGGGGGCGACCCTGAACGCGGAGATCGAGAAGCGCGTGGCGGGCTCGATCGTCGTCAACGACCGCGGCGAACGATTCCACGACGAGGCCGCCGACTACGACACGACCTGGCGCAGCTACTACACCTGGGAGAACTGGGGCGAGACGCGCTACCGCAACATCCCCGCCTTCCTGATCTTCGACGGCTCGGTCCGCGCGAAGGGCCAGATCGCCGGCGCTTCGGCGAGCGATCCCCTCCCCGACTGGGTCGTCGAGGCCCGGACCCTGCGCGAGCTCGCCACGCGACTCGGAATCGACCCGGAAGGCCTGGAAGCGACGGTGGCCCGCTTCAACGCGCACGCGCGCCAGGGCATCGATCCCGACTTCACCCGCGGCAAGAGCCACTACGACCGATACGGCAGCCCCGACGTCGGGATCACCCTCGCTCCGATCGTGAATGCGCCCTTCTACGGCGCGGAGGTCGCTCCCGCGGATCTCGGCACCTGCGGCGGCGCGCGCGTGGATGGCAGCGCGCGCGTGCTCGACCCCTTCGGCGAGGTGATCCCCGGACTCTCCGCGTCGGGCAACGTCGCCGGCGTCGGCAGCCCCGGCGCGAGCTACGGCGGTGGCGGCGGCACGATCGGGCCGGCGCTGACCTTCGCGTTCATCGCCGGCCGGATGCTCGGCGAGCGGGTCGGCCAGGCCTGATGGCGAACGCCAGGGAGAGGGCGCACGCGGAGCGGCGACCGGACTAATCGTGCCCCGGCAGATAGGTCTCGAAGAGCTCGCCCGCGACGGGGTCCGTGCTCTCCGGCACGTCGTAATGCGTCCGGATCTCGACCGAGCCATCGTCGCCGAAGCGGTAGGTCTCGATGCTCTTCATCACGACGGATTTTCCGTCCTTCGTGAACGTATTCGCCATGACCCAGGCGATCTCGTTGCCGCAGACGAACATCGTCGACGGATCGACGTAGAAATGCGTCATGGGCTGAAAGAGGTCGAAGGGAGCGACACAACAGCCCTCGAAGTCGAATTTCGGCGGCGTCCCCACCGGATCGAGCATCTTGAAGCCGCCGGGCGCGATCTTCTTCCAGTTCGCGACCCAGGCCTCCTTCTTGCCGGCATTCCAGAGCTCGACGTAGCCCTTCGCCCATTCGAGAATCTCTGCGCGGGTCGGCACGGCCATGATCGTCTCCTCGTTCGGGTTCGCGGTCGGCGCCCGGATCCGCGGCGCCGATCCGATGTCAGTCCACGCGCGTCAGGCGATTCGAGTCGCGGTGGTGGAAGATCGCCGGCCGCCCCTTCATGCGCAGCTGCGTATCCTCGGCGTAGCGGAACAGGCGGGGCGACTCGATCTCGAGCTCCAGCTCGTATCGGACCGTCTTGAACTCCGCATCGAGGAACGGATTCGACGCGATGCCGAAGGTCTCGGATCCGACGTCGGCCGAGAGCAGCAGGCGACGATCGGAGGCGCCGGCGCGGCCACCGGCCAGCACGGTGACGCCACGCGGCACCATGAAACAGCGCATGACCTCGCCTCGCACCGCATCCCAGAGCCAGTAGCCGAGCTCCTCGTGAAACGGATCCTCTTCCCCGAGCCGCCAGGCCGTGGTCGAATAACGCAGACCGAACATCACCTGTTCGTGATTGTCGACCGACCCCATCGGCACGAAGACCGCGCGTTCCCGGTACGGCGTCGCGAGCAGACCGCGATCCGCCCCCGGCGCCTCGTCGATCCCCTTGTCCCCCTCCCAGATCCCGGCGAGCCCCGCCAGGGGGCCGAGCCTCGCGATGATCTCCTGCTCGGAAAGTGCCAAGATGCGTCTCCCTCTTTCGATCGTTCCTCGAACGCTTCGTTTCCTTCGGCCAGGCCGATCAGGCAATCGGTCCCTTCAGGCGATTGGCCCCCTCCAGGCAATCGGTCCCCTCACGCAATCGGTCCAAAGGCGATCAGGCCGCCACCGTCGAGCGCCCAGGTCTGTCCCGTGATCCAGCGGCCCGTGTCGGCGGCGAGAAAGAGCGCTGCACCGGCGACGTCTTCGGGCTCGCCCAGGCGCTTCAGCGGATAGGCCTGCGCGACCTTCTCGCCGCGCCCGCCGTCCCAGAGGGCGCGAGCGAACTCGGTCCGCACGAGCCCCGGCGCCAGGCAGTTCACGCGGACCTTCGGCGCGAGCTCGGCAGCGAGCTGCTTCGTCATGTGGATCAGCGCGGCCTTCGTCACGTCGTAGACGCCGAGCACCGGGCTCGTCGCGAGGCCGCCGACGCTCGAGATGTTGACGATCGATCCGCCGTGCTCGGACATCCAGCGCCGCCAGACCTGCTGCGTCCAGAACATCGGCGCCGTGAGGTTGATCTCGAAGGTCTTGTCCCAGCGTGCGCGGTCGACGTCGATCATCGGGCCGCCGTAGGGGTTGGTCGCCGCGTTGTTGACGAGCACGTCGATCCGGCCGAGGCGGGAGAGCGTCGCGTCGATCACCCGGCGGACGTCGTCCTCCCGGCCGACATGCCCCGGCTCGAAATCCGCGCCCTCACCGATCTCGCGGGCAGTGGTCTCGCAGGCCTCCGCGCCGCGGGACGTGATCATCACCCGGGCACCCGCAGCGACGAAGGCTTCGGCGATGGCCCGACCGATGCCACGGGATCCGCCGGTCACGATCGCCACCTTGCCGTCCATCCGGATCTGCATGGCGCCCGACGATAGCGATCGACCCGAGGCCCTGCCGCCCTTTGCGGGAGGCGGGAATCGGCCGGCGACGGCGCCTATTCATTCGGGTATCGTGACCCGACCCGCGCGAGGTCCACATGGAATTCGAATACAGCGAACG
The DNA here is from genome assembly GCA_041389425.1 of Myxococcota bacterium. GTDB lineage: Bacteria > Myxococcota_A > UBA9160 > UBA9160 > UBA4427 > UBA4427. Next base: position 230,205 of record JAWKRX010000005.1, on the reverse strand, counting down.
CTGCCGCCAGGCGCTGGATGCCCTGCGCCGATTCATGGACGCCCACGTCTATCCGAACGAGGCGGCTTATTACGAACAGCATGCCGCCCTGCCCTCGCGCTGGCAGACGCCGCCCCTCATGGAGACGCTGAAGGCCCGGGCGAAGGAAGCGGGCCTCTGGAACCTCTTCCTGCCGAAGAGCGAGGCCGGACCGGGCTTCTCGAATCTCGACTACGCACCGCTCTGCGAGGAAATGGGCCGTGTCGGGTTCGCGCCCGAGGTCTTCAACTGCTCGGCGCCCGATACCGGGAACATGGAGGTGCTCGAGCGTTACGGCTCGCCCGAGCAGAAGAAGCAGTGGCTCGAGCCGCTGCTCGATGGCCGCATCCGATCGGCCTTCGCGATGACCGAGCCCGCCGTCGCCTCCTCCGACGCGACCAACATCGCGACGGAGATCCGTCGCGACGGCGACGCGTACGTCATCAATGGGCGCAAATGGTGGACCTCGGGGATCTGCGACGATCGCTGCGAGATCCTGATCCTGATGGGGAAGACCGATCCCTCCGCCCCGACCCATGCGCAGCAGAGCATGATCCTCGTCCCGCGCCGCGCGCCGGGCGTCACGATCGTCCGTCCGCTGCCCGTCTTCGGCTACGACGACGCGCCGCATGGCCACGGCGAGGTCCTCTTCGAGGACGTCCGCGTGCCCGCCTCGAACCTGCTGCTCGGCGAGGGGCGTGGCTTCGAGATCGCCCAGGGCAGGCTCGGGCCCGGCCGGATCCACCACTGCATGCGCATCATCGGCGTCGCCGAGCGGGCGCTCGAGAAGATGTGCGATCGCCTGATGACCCGCGAAGCCTTCGGCAAGAAGCTCTACCAGCACTCCGTCTGGGAGGAGCGCATCGCCCAGGCGCGGATCGAGATCGAATGTGCCCGGCTCCTGACGCTCAAGGCCGCGTACATGATGGACACGGTCGGCAACAAGGTGGCCCGCGCCGAGATCGCCATGATCAAGGTGAAGGCGCCGATCATGGCCCTCTCGATCATCGACGACGCGATCCAGGCGCATGGCGGCGCCGGCGTGACGACCGACTTCGGTCTCGCCTCGGCCTGGGCGAACGTCCGCACGCTTCGCCTCGCCGACGGCCCGGACGAGGTCCACCGCCGCACGATCGCCCAGATCGAGCTGAAGCGGCAGCGCGAACGGGGCGGCGCACCCCGCTGAGCCGGCGCCCGGAGTGGGCGACCTCGGCTCGGCCGAAGAACGACGATCGGGAGAACGGCGCTTGGCTCATCGGGTGGTGCAGTGGACGACGGGGAACGTCGGGCGACGTTCCCTGCGCGCGATCGTGGCGAATCCCGCGCTCGAGCTCGTCGGATGTTATGCATGGGGCCCGGACAAGATCGGGAAGGATGCCGGCGAGCTCGCGGGAATCGGCCCGATCGGGATCGCCGCGACCGCAGACGTCGAAGCCCTGCTCGCTCTCCGCCCCGATTGCGTCTCGTACAACCCCGTCTGGCCCGACGTCGACCATCTCTGCCGCATCCTCGCCTCGGGTTGCAACGTCGTCACGACCGCCGCCTTCATCACGGGCCACGCGCTCGGCAGCGACGCGCGCGCGCGAATCGAGTCCGCCTGCCGGCAAGGCCGCTCCTCGATCTTCGGCAGCGGCATGAACCCCGGCTTCGCGAACCTGCTCGGCCTCGTCTCCGCCGGCATCTGCGACCGGATCGACCGCATCACCGTCACCGAGTCCGTCGACGCGACGGGCTATGCCTCGGCCGAGACGCAGCAGAGCGTCGGATTCGGCCATCCGATCACGCATCCGGGCCTGCACGCGATGGTCGAGAAGGGCACCGCCGTCTTCGGCGACGGCGTCTCGATGATGGCCGATGCGCTCGGCCTCGAGCTCGATGCCGTCCGCTGCGAGACGAAGTTCGCCGTCGCGACCCGCGACCACGACCTCGGATTCATGCGCATCGACGAAGGCTGCGTCGCCGGCGTCGAGGCTTCGTGGCACGGCCTCGTCGGCGGCCAGTCGCGCATCGAGCTGCGCGTCCAGTGGAAGATGGGCCAGCACATGGAGCCGGACTGGCCGCTCGAGCACGGCTACGTCGTGCAGGTCGAGGGCCAGCCCCGGGTCAAGACGAAGCTCGAGATCCGCCCGCCCAGGGGCTTCCAGGGCAAGTCCTTCGTCGATTTCATGCAGCTCGGCATGATCGCGACCGCGATGCCCGCGATCAACGCGATCCCCCACGTCTGCCGCGCCGCACCCGGCATCGTCGGCTACGGCGACCTGCCCCTCGTGACCGGAGCGGGCTTTTGCTCCGAGGAGAATCCAGCTTGAGCGAGTCCAGCCAGAACCCCGCGAAAGAGCCGGCCCGGAAATCGCCGCGACAGCTGCGGCGCGAGCAGGAAGCGGCTGCGAACCGCGCCGCCTGGGCGCCCATGCAGGCGGAGCTCGCGGCGCGGCGGGTACGGATGCAGGCGATGGGCGGTCCCGAGCGAGTGCAGAAGTACATGCACGATCGCGGCAAGCTCGACGCCCGCCAGCGGCTCGACGCGCTCTTCGATCCCGGCACCTTCCGGGAGATCGGCCAGCTCGTCGGCACGGTCTCGAACGTTCCGGCCGAAGGCTTCGTCTGCGGCCACGGCCGGATCGACGGGCGTCCCGTCTTCGCCGGCGCCGAAGACTTCACCGTGCTCGGGGGATCGATCGGCTCGGGCGGCACGGCCAAGCGATTCCGGATCGCGGAGCTCGCCCTCCAGGAGCGCCTGCCCCTCGTCATGATCCTCGAGGGCGCGGGGCATCGGCTGACGGAGACGGATACCGGGATGGGCCGCGCACCCAACGACCTGCTCGCGATGGCCGATCTCTCGGGCCATGTCCCGATGGTCTGCGTGGTGCTCGGTGCGTCGGCGGGCCATGGCGCCCTCGCCGCACCGCTCTCGGACTACGTGATCATGAGCGAAGGCGCCGCGATGTTCACGGGCGGGCCGCCTCTCGTGAAGGCGGCGACCGGCGAGGACGTGACGAAGGAGGAGCTCGGCGGCGCGCGCATGTGCGCCGAGATCGCGGGCTCCGCCCACGCGGTGACGCCCGACGACGCGAGCGCACTGCGGCTCGCGCGCAGCTACCTCGCCTACTTCCCTTCACGCCGGGGCGGATCGCTCCCCGACCGTCCGGGCGACGACGTCCTCCCGCGCCGCCTCGACGATCTCGTCGAGATCATGCCGCCCCAGGACCGCAAGCCCTACGACATCCACGACGTGATCGAGCGGCTCGTCGATCGCGGCAGCTTCCTCGAGATCCAGCCCGGCTACGGCCGCGGCCTCGTCGTCGGCCTCGCCTTTCTCGGCGGCCGGGCCGTCGCGATCCTCGGCAACAACCCGGCGCACTACGCGGGGGCCGTCGACAGCGAGGCCGCGATCAAGGCCACCGATTTCCTCGATCTCGTCGGCAACTTCGGCCATCCCGTGATCTTCCTCGCCGACAACCCGGGCGTGATGGCGGGGACGAAGGCCGAACGCAGCGGGATCCTGAAATGGGGCGGCAAGATGTTCCGCGCAGAGCGGCGGCTCACGAACCCGAAGATCCACGTCACGCTGCGCAAATCCTTCGGCTTCGGCGCCGTCACGATGGCGCAGAACCCCTTCGACAAGCAGACGCTCTCCTTCTCGTTCCCGGGCGTGACGATGGGCGCGATGCCAGCCTCGAGCGGCGGACGAGCCGCGAAGCTCGATGCGGCCGACCAGGCGAAGGCCGAGGCCGAGCAGGCCTCCGGCCCGTACAAGATGGCCGACCGCCTCGTCTACGACGACATCATCGAGCCGGCAGAGCTGCGCAATCGCATTCTCGAAGGCCTCGAGCTCGCGGGCCTCGGCGCTCGCGCCCGTTAGGCGCGCGTCAGGCGGGTGTCAGGCTGCCCCGCCTGCGACGCGGGATCGGTCGCGGACCCATTCGAGGAACGCCGTCGCCGCACGCACGGCGTGGGCCGAGCGGGGCGAGTGGAAGATCTCGAAGGCGTGCTGTGCGCCCGGGAGCTCCGCGTAGGCGACGGGGTTGCGGCTCGCGGCGCGCAGCAGGCTCACGAAGCGTTCGGCTTCCTCGCGAAAGACGAGCGAGTCGTGGCTGCCCTGGATCACGAAGAAGGGCGGCGCGTCCGGATGGACGCGAGCCACGGGGCAGACCGAATCCCAGAGATCCGGATTCTCTTCGGGCCGGCACTTGAAGATCCGCGGCCCGAGGGCGTCCGCCATCTTCGCGAAGCGCCGATCGCCAGCGCGGTCGAGGAAGTCGAAGACCCCGTAGAACGGCACACAGGCCTCCACCCGGGTATCGACCGCCTCGAAGCCCGGCTGGAAGCGCGGATCGCCGGCCGTCAACGCGGCGAGCGACGAGAGATGACCACCCGCCGAGCCACCCGTGATACAGACGAACTCCGGATCGCCGCCGTACTCGGCGACGTGCGCCTTCAGCCAGGCGAGCGCGCGCTTCACGTCGACGATCTGGTCGGGCATCGTCGCCGCGGGCGAGAGGCGGTAGTTGCTCGCGGCGCAGATCCAGCCGCGCGACGCGAGGTGGGTCATCAGGGGCCTGCCCTGCTCGCGCTTGTCGCCGATGATCCAGGCGCCGCCGTGGACCTGCAGCAGGACCGGGCGCCGATCCCCGGGCTTCGCCGCCACCGGCAGATGGAGGTCGATCCGATTGCGTCCCCCCTTGTCGCCGGGGAGCACGGGGCCGTATTCGAGATTGCGAATCACGCGCACGTCGGGATGGTCGAATCCGAAGGGCCGGAGTGCGCCGTGCCAGAACGACACCGATCCATCCGGCACGATGCCGAGGGGCTCGAGCGCCGCCGCCAGCACGCGACCCGCGCCCACGCTGCGAAAGTGGCACGCGACGAGGAGCGCCCACGAGAGGGCGGTCAACCCGAGACCGAGCTGGCCCGCAGGCTCGCGATGCACCCCGAACGCGAGGAAGACCGCGGTGACGAGCGCCTCGACCACGAGCATCTGGAGCGCCAGCTCGCCGCGCAGCCAGCCCACGAGAAAGGTCGGGACCAGCAACGCGCCCGCGATCCGCAGCCGCAGCCAGGTCGCCAGGCTGAGCGCGAATCCGAAGACCGCGAGCCCCAGGAACAATTCCGATGCCGTCATGCCCCGCTCTCCCTGCCCCGTCCCTCGCCTGCCCCTGGCCTGCCCCTGGCCACTTCGGCCCCAGCGCCGCGCTGCCGTGCCGACGCGTTGTATGCCACACTGGCCGCCGCCTTCCAGCGCCCTTCACAGCCACCTGCCACGGAATCGCCCATGACGACGAACGACGACGACGCCCTCCGCGCCCCCTTCCGAGACTGGCTCGCGCGCCGCTGGCCCGAAGCGACCGACCTCGAGCTCGGTCCCTTCCGGATGCCGAAGTCGGGCTTCTCGGCGCGAACGATCTTCGTGCCGCTCTCGTATCGACAGGAAGGACGCCGGGTCGAGCGCCAGATCGTGCTCCGGATCGAGAATCCGGAGCCCGCGGTCTACCCGCAGCAGGCGCCCGGGCTCGACGTCGAGATCGACATCCAATACCGCTCGATGCAGGCCCTGATCGGAACGGGCAAGGTCCCCCTCGCGCCACTCGTCGGCTACGAGGCGGACGCCTCGATCCTGGGCCAGCCCTTCTTCGCGATGGACTACGTGAAGGGCGACGTGATGACCGAGAGCCCGCCCTATACGGAGGCGGGCTTCTTCTTCGAGGCCTCGCCGGAGCTGCGGCGGCGGATCGTGCGCAGCGGCCTCGAGATGCTGGTCCGCTTCCATACGATCGATTGGCGCGCGGCGGGCTTCGATTGGCTCGTGGCGCCCGGCGCCTCGCCGACCGTCGAGCGCCAGATCGACATCTGGGAGCAGTACATGCGCCGGGAGCTCGGCGATCGGGAGCATCCCGACTTCGATCGCGGCGTCGCCTGGCTGCGCCGGAATCTCCCGAAGGACCTCCCGCCGGCCCTCTCCTGGGGCGACTCGCGGCCGGGCAACATGCTCTTCGAGGGCGACCGCATCCTCTGCATCACGGATTTCGAGAACATCGCCGTCGCGCCGAAGGAGATCGACCTCGGCTGGTGGCTGCTCTTCGATCGCACCATGCACGAGTCCATCGGCCAGGCGCGCCTGCCGGGCGAGCCGACCCGGGAGGAGCAGCGCGCGCTCTACGCGGAAGCCGCGGGCATCGCGGTGCCCGACACGTTCTACTTCGAGCTGCTCGCCGGCGTGCGTTATGCGGCGATCGTCGTGCGCGTCATGAACCGGATGGTCGGCCGGGGCGTGCTGCCGGCGGACCAGATCATCTGGCGCGAGAACCCGGCCGCTGCCGCCCTCGCACAGCTGCTCGACGAGGGCGGCCTGCGCTGATCCGGCCGCTGCGGCGCGTTCAGTCCGGGAGGGCGAAGGCGACCAGCGCATCACCCGGGGCCGAGCCGAGCAGCATGTGCCCGCCGGCGGCGACGACGACGAACTGGCGCCCGTCCGGCTCGAGCTGATACGTCATCGGTGTCGCGTGGGCCGCGGCGGGCAGGTGCGCACGCCAGAGCTCCTCGCCCGATTCGGTCCGGAAGGCACGCAGATAGCCGTCGGTCGTCGCACCGATGAAGGTGAGGCCGCTCGCCGTCGTGATCGGGCCGCCGAGATTCGGGACCCCGATGTCGCCGAGCATCCACCAGATCGGCCAGGGTGCGAGCCCCCGCGTGTTGCCCAGCGGCACCTCCCAGACGACGTCTCCGTTCGCGAGATCGATCGCGGCGAGCGTGCCCCAGGGCGGCGGATTGCAGGGGGCGCCGAGTCCCGGCGAGAGCAGCGGGCGCCGCTCGAGGGCATAAGGCGTCCCCTCCTGCGGCTCGAACCCGAATGTCGGCGCTCCCCCTGCCTCCTCGACCATCGCGTCGTATTCGGCGCGAGGCACCATGCGGATGTAGGTCGCGATGCGCTGGTTGTTGACGATCGCGAGCTTGCGGCCGGCATCGACCGAGAGGCTGCCCCAATTCATCCCGCCGACCATGCCGGGATACTGGATCGTGCCCTGCGTCGACGGGGGCGTGAAGATGCCCTCCGAGCGGGCCCCTTCGATCTGCTTGCGACAGGCTCGCCGATCCCAGGGCGTGTAGCCGAAGGCCTCGTCCGCCGACAGCGTCCCGGGATGCAGCGGCCGCGGGCGGACCGGAAAGGGCTGCGTCGGCGAGAGAGGCCCTTCTTCGGGCACCGCGCCGCGCGGCACGGCGCGCTCCTCGACGGGAAAGAGCGGCCGCCCCGTCACGCGATCGAGGAAGAAGAGATGCCCCATCTTGGTCGGCGCGAGCACGCCGGGCCGAACGCCCTCCTTCGTGGGGAAGTCGAAGGCGACGGGCTGGGCGCCGATGTCGTAGTCCCAGATGTCGTGATGCACCGTCTGGAAATGCCAGACGGGCTTGCCCGTCTCGCCGTCGAGGGCGACGACGGAGCTCGAGTAGTCGTCGAGGCCGTTGCGGTGGCCGCCGAAATAATCCGGCGAGGAGTTGCCCGTCGGTACGAAGACGAGATCGCGGACGCTGTCGGTCGAGAACGCGGACCAGGCGTTCGAGGTGCCCTGGCGGAAGGGCCCGCGCTGATCGGTCTGCTCGCCCGACGGCAGCGCGTTCCAGGCCCAGAGACGCTCGCCCGTCCGCGCGGAGAAGGCCCGCACGACACCGCTCGGCGCATCGACCCGGCGGTTGTCGAGCACCATCGAGCCCGTGATCAGGCGATCACGCAGTACGACGGGCGGCGACGTCACCCCGTATTCCCCGGGCTTCGGATCGCCGACACCCTCGCGCAGATCGACGACGCCGTTCCGCCCGAATTCCGGACAGGGCCGCCCCGTCGCCGCGTCGAGGGCGATCAGGCGGCCGTCGACCGTGCCCGTGAAGATCCGCTTCTGGCAGTAGGCGCCCGCCTCCGCCCGGGCGTCGGTCCAGGCCGTGACGCCGCGGCAGTTCAGCAGGTAGAGGCCTTCGAGATCGACCTTCGGATCGAAGGTCCACTTCTCGGCGCCCGTCTCGGGATCGAGGGCGATCACGCGATTGAACGGGGTGCAGAGATAGAGCGTCTTGTCGACGAGGATCGGCGTGTTCTGGAAGCTCGTCGACGCATGGGTCGAGGCCTTCTTCGCCGCATTCGCGCTGCTGCCGTCGAGCAGATCGCCCGTGTGATAGGTCCAGGCGACCTCGAGATCCCCGACGTTCTCCGGCGTGATCTGTGCGAGAGGCGAATGGCGCTGCCCCCCCTCGTCGCCCCCGTAATGGGACCAGTCGGCGGTCGCGGCGGCCTCGTCTTCGCGCGCGCCGCGATCACACGCGGCGAGCAGGACGGCGATCGCCGGGACGAGCAGAAGGAGGGGAAGTCGGTTCAGTCGCATCTTTTTGCCTCGGATCGGATCGTCTGGAGAAAAGTTCGCGATCGGGCCGCTCGCATCGGCCCGCGGGTCGCCGAAGTGCTCAGTTGCTTGCCCGGACCAGCGGAGAGGGTTGGCCGGCGGGATCGAAGAGCAGACACTGCGCGTAGAGCGAGTCGACGTACTCGCGCACCTCGGCGATCCGGCCATCGCGCAGCTGGAAGACCATCACGTAGTGGTTCTCGTAGGGCTCGCCGGCCTTCGTCGTCGCGCGAATCGTCATCTCGATGTAGACGAGCGGATCACCCGCCAGCGAGGCGGTGCGCTCGATTTCCATCGGCCGGCTCAGATCGTAGAGACCGAGCCCGCTGCCCATCAATCGAAGGACCGCATCGCGGCCTTCGTGGAGCCGGCCGACCGGCGCGGATTGCGGCGCCAGCCAACGTGCGTCCGGGGTGAAGAGCTCGCCGATCCCGGGATCCCCCTTCTGGAGCAGCTCGAAATAGCGATCGACGAGAGCCTGGTTCCGGGCGACCGGAGAGGGGGACGCTTTTCCATCCATCGGGTTACGATAGCCTGCCTCGCGTCTTCGAAAGGGCCCCGATTGCTGCGCGCACCGCTTCTCCATTTTCTCGTTCTGGGCGGCCTGCTCTTCCTGCTGCAGTCGGGCTTCGTCGAGCCGAGGGAGAAGCGCGAGGTCGAGATCCTGCGCAGCGAGCTGGCCGAGCGGATCGAGGCTTTCGCCCTTCAGGTCGGCCGCGCTCCCGACGCGGAGGAGACCCTCGCGCTCGAAGCCCAGGCGATCGACGACGCGCTCTGGCTCGAGCAGGCCTTCGCGGTCGGCCTGCCCGCGATCGATGCCGTCGTGCATCAGCGCCTGATCCAGAACATGCGCTTCCTCGATCCCGAGACCAGCGAGAGCGACGAGGCGCTGTACGCCCGCGCCGTCGAGCTCGGCATGGAGCGCAGCGATACCGTCGTCCGCCGCCGCCTGATCGATCGCATCCAGGCCGTCGTGCGCGCGCGGGTGCGCGCGGAGCCGATCGACGAAGCGGCGCTCCGCGCCTACTACGCGGCGGAGGCCGAGCGCTGGCGCGAGCCGACCCTGCTCGATCTCACCCATGTCTATCTCTCGCGCGATCGTCGGGGCGATGCAGCCGACGCCGATGCGATCGCCCTGCGCGCGCGGCTCGAGCGCGGCCCCGTCCCGGCTGCGGAGGCCGTCGCCCTCGGCGATCCGTTCCTCGGCGGCCATACGCTCCGCGGGGCGACGCCCACGCGCATCTCCTCCCGCCTCGGCCCCGACTTCGCCGCCGCGATCGCCGAGGCCCAGCCGGGCCGCTGGATCGGGCCCGTCGAGTCGGCATTCGGACCGCATCTGGTCTGGGTCGAGCGCCGCGTCGAGAGCCGCATCCCGGAGTTCGAGGAGATCCGGTCCCGTGTGCTCGACGACTGGCTCGAGCAGCGGACACGCGAAGCGCTGCGCGAGGAATCGGCACGGCTGCGGACCGAGATGGACGTTCGCTGGGTCGAAGACCGCGGCTGAAGCGGGACGCGGCGCCGCGCCGCACCGCGGTACCGTGGGCGCCCACCCTGCGAGCGGTGCGATCCGTTATTCCGAATCGGCCTCGCTCTGGAGCGTTCGCTCCGCTCTCGGTGCGACGCGCGCCGCGCGCAGGATCTCGAGGTCGCCGACGAGGAAGGGCCGCGCGATCCCGTTCTCCCCGTCGATCGCGACGAGGCGGCCGAGAGCCACGGTGCCCGGGGCGTCGGGATCGACGATCGTGCCCCGGCATCCCGTGTATTCGCTCTGGAGATTGCGGATCCGCACCCGGTCGCCCTGTCGAAAGCTCATCGTCCCATCTCCGATTCTCCTTCAGCGAAGCGCGACTTCCTGAACCAGCGGCGACGGCGTTCCGACGCTCATCATCCAGAGCTGATGGATCGCCCGGGTGGCCGCGACATGGAGCAGGCGTCGGGCCGCCTGCGTATCCGGGTAGCTCTGCGCGTCGACGTCGAGCGCGATCACGTAATCGAACTCGAGCCCCTTCACCTGCGCCACCTCGGTGACTTCGATGCCGGGCTTGAAGGGAAATTCGCCATCGCGAATCCGGCGCAGCCGGGGCAGATCCGCGCGCGCCAATCCCTCGAAATAGACGTCGCTCGCGATCGGGCTCGGCGTCAGGATCGCGACGGACGCGAGCGGCTCCGCCGACATCAGGTCCCGCAGGACGTCGGAGAGGAGCGCGACGCAGGCGCCGCGATCCGTCATCCGGAAGAGCTCGACCGGGGGACCGTCCCGGGTCGCCTCCACCTCTTCGTCCTCCTGCAGCTCGCCGAGCAGGGAGACGGCGAATTGCATGACCTGGGCGGACGAGCGGTAGCTGACGCGCAGCGTCTCGACCTCGACGCCCTCGAGGCCGACCTCGCGAAAGAACGTCGGCCAGGACGAAAAGCCGGAATGCACCATCAATTGCTGCTGGGTATCGCCCGCCAGCGTGATGCTCGCGTCGGAGCGCATCCGATCGAGCAGAACGCGCACCTCGAGCGGCGCGAAGTCCTGGACCTCGTCGATCACGATGTGGCGAAGCCGCTCGCTTCGCCGGCCCGGCAGGATCGCATCCCCGATCCGCCGCTGATGGGCGCGCATCAGGAGCGCATCGTCCTCCGGATCGAGGGCGCCATCGTGATCCTCGGCGCCGGCCATCGCCGAGGCCAGCTCCTCGAGGCGGACGCGATTCCACTCGACGAACCGGTCGAGATCGCGCTCCGAGAACCGCCCCGGCGCGACCTCGCCGAAGACCTCGCCGAGCAGCCCCCGCTGCGTCAGCACGCTCGCCCAATCGTCGTAGGCCTGCGCCAGACTCCGCGGCCCCGCGACCCGGCCGACCTGGCGCTCGAGCGCGACGTCGAGCGCGGAGTGGAGCTTGATCGCCTGGATCAGCGCGGGCGTATCCTCTCGCCGCGCCCCCGGCAGATCCGGAAAATGCGCCTTCCGCTCTTCGTGGACCCAGTCGCGATAGGTCACGATCCGCACCCGGGAGAGCCCGAGCGACGGCAGGACGTGGGCGACGTAGCGGGCCAGCGCACGGGAGAAGACGACGACGAGCGTCTCGGGGGAGTCGATCGCGGGATCGGCGAAGGCGAGGTAGGCGATGCGATGCAGGGCGACGGTCGTCTTGCCCGAGCCGGCGCTGCCCCGGATCACGAGGTACCCGGCGGCCGGGCGCGTGATCAGATCGAACTGGCTCGGATCGATCAGGCTCGTGATCTCGGGGAGATGTTTGTCGGCGCGGGAAGGGGCGCCGTCGGCTCCCCGGCCGAGGCGACGGGCGAAGGCGTCTTCTGCCTCGTCGAAGCGCAGCGCGACGGCCTCGCCGCCGGCCAGCCGCGGCGTCCCGCCGGCCTCGCGACGCCAGCCCGAAGCCTCGCTCGCGTCGAGACTGAAATCGCCCTCCGGCGCCTGGACCCGCTCGAGCACGCCGTCGCGGATCCGGACCATCCGGCGCGCCCGAACCGATCCCTGCCGCTCGCGGCCGGAGATCTCCTCGTCGAATTCCTCGCCCTGGCGATAGCTGTAGAAGATCTTCGAGATCGGCGCGTCCCGCCAATCGACGATCCGCACGCCCTTTTGCAGACACGTCGCTCGCCCGAGGAAGAGATCGCGCTCCTTGCCCTCCTCTTCGAGGCGCAGATGCGCGAAATACGGCGAGGCCGGATCGACCTGCGCGACCTGTCCGGCGCTGCGCAGCTGGTGCAGGATCGCGGACTGGTTGTGGTACTGCTCGGTCAGCGCCGAGTGGTCCTTGTTCTCGTCGCCGGAGAGCAGCCGCTCGCGAATGCGCTCGAGCTCGCGGACGATCGGGATCTCGCTCGCGGTCCGCTGCGGCGGGAGGTCGGCGAGCTGCCCACGGACGCGCGCGAGCGCATCGAGCTCCTCGACGACCACGCTGTCCGGTCGCTCCCCCACGAATGCGCCCTCTTCGTCCCGATTTTCGGGGCTCCTCTTTATACGAGTTTTCGCCTCGCCTGCAAAGCCCGTCGATGGGGCCGCCCCCGGCGGATCAATCGACCCGCAGCCGCCGGATTTCGGGATCCGCTTCGCCGAAGCGGAGGCCGATCTCGAGCTCGGAATCCGCCTCGTGCCCCCGCCAGCCTGCGCGGAAGCGGGCAGCCTCGACCCGGGCGCGCGCCTCGAGGTAGGTCTCGAAGCTGTCGCTCCAGACGTGGAATCGGATCGTGTCGACCTCCGGGTCGCGCCGGGCGAGCCAGGCCTCGAGCTCCGGCGCATCGGCGATCCGGGAGCGCTCGATGCCGCCGTTGCGCGTCCGCCAGACGAGCGTGAGCCGGACGTCGGGCTCGGTCGCGAGCAGCCAGCGGTGGGCACCGAGTCCGATGTCCGTCTTGCGGAGGTAGTGCGCCACCGACCCGAACTCGTCGGGCCGGAGCGGCCGGGCCGCGCCGTCCGGAACGATCCGCTCGATCGCACGGCGCCCTTCGGCGAAGAGCGCCTCGCGGTCGACGAGATAGAGGCGTCCGTATCGGACGAGCAGCCAGCTCTCGCGTCCTTCGACGATCTCGGGATCCGGCAGCCGGGCCACGAGCTGGCGGGGCACCTTCTCGAGCGCGGCGGCATGGGCGCGTCGATTCGAAGCGTCCTGTCGAGCCGCTTCCAGGGAGGCACGCGCGCGAGCGACCCGCGCCTCCAGCGCCTCGCGCGCGCGCACCGCACGATCCGCTTCATCGGCGCCGGCCTCTGCCCGGAATCGACGCTCGGGCGCCGGCGACTCGAGCCGTTCGAGGGTGCGGCGCAGGATCTCGCCCGCCCGCTCGAGATCCGGTCCGCTGCGCGCCTGCACCTGCTCGATCCGCGCGGCGAGTGCAGCCGCCTCCGCCGAGCGGCTCGCCTCCGGCTGCGGCGAGGCGTTCTCCGCGATCGGCGCGCGCGCCGGCCCCGCCAGTGCCTCCGCCGCGACCCGTGCGAGCGCGTCGCCGAGCTCGAGCTGAGTCAAGGCGATCACGACCACGAGGATGCCGACGACGTTCGAGAGCGTATCGACCAGCGGATCGAGATTGTCCGGGAGCGCGCGACGCCGCGGGGCGCTCATCGGGCCTTCGCCTCCTCGGCCCGCCGCAGCAGCGACCAGTCGAGCTCGCCCCGCCCCGGAAGCGGCAGCTGCGCAGATCGCACGCCCATCGCTTCGGCCATCCGGCTCGCGAGCGCCGAGGTCTCGAGGCCGTCCGGCCGGACGAGCAGGACCAGCAACGCGCCCGGACTCACCTTCAGACGCCGCAAATAACGCGCGAAATCCCCCGATCCGTCGAGCGCATCCCGCGGCACGAAATGCGAGAGGCCGTCGCTGACCCGATAGGCCGTCACCCCGCCCGCATCGCACTCGACGAACCAGGGCTCGAGATGGCGGGAGAGACCCGTCGGATCGATCAGGATCGGCAGCGTCTCGCGGCGGCTCTCGAGCACCTCGATCGACGTCTCGATCTCTTCGCCCTCCTGGGCGAGCGCGCGCTCCGCCTCGATCAGCGCCTTCAGGTCGGCCTCCAGCCGGCCCATCCGCTCGCCGCTGGCGAGCCGCCGCTCGAGCGCGTCGAGGGAGATCGCCGCGCCGGGCTCGCCGCGGGCGAGCGCCGCGTCGACCCGGCGCCAGAGCGCTTCGATCCGGGCGAGGTCCGCTTCGCTCACCGGTGCCGGCGCGTCGGACTTCTCTGAGGCCTCTGCTCCCGGCCGTGCGACCTCCGGCTCGCTCGGGCGTGCTCCCGCCGAAGCCGCTTCGCCTTCCATCCGCGGATCGGCTCCCGACGGCGCGACGGCGGAGAGCGAGAGACTCGCGAGCAGGAGGGTCAATGCACCGATCGTACAGGCGAGCACGCTCATGAACGGGAAGAGCGAGACGCGCAGCTCGTCCCGGCGCGCCACGGATCAGACGCTCGCCGCGTCGCGGCGGCGCAGGGCATCGACCAGCTTGTCCGCGAGCCGTTCGAGGAGCGGCTCGGAGACGAGCGTGTCGGCGGACTCGACGAGCCGGCGGACGAGGTGCTCGGCGCAGTAGTCGTCGACCTGCCCGAGGAAGCCCTCCTCGAGCCGCTGCAGCGCGCTGCTCGGGAACATGATGAGGATGCTCATCACGAGCGCGAGCAGCGTCGTATCGAAGGCGACCCCGAGTCCACCGGTCACGGTGTCGATCGACTCGCGCATGGCATCGAGGGAGGTGGCGGTCTCGAGCGTCGTCGAGAACCCGGCGACGGCGGCGCCGATCCCGATCACCGTTCCGATGAACCCCAGCGTCGGCACCGCCCAGATGAAGACGCGGATCAGTCCATAGCTCGCGTCGATCCGCCCCTCGTCGGCCCGGGACTCGACCGCGAGGAACTCGACGACCTCGACGACCCGCTGCCGGGCCTGAAAATGGCGCAGTGCGCGCACGAGGCGCCGCGCGAGGAAGGAATCGGGCACGAAGAGCCGCTGGCCCGCCAACCGGGCGAGCATCGCGTCGATCTGCTCCGGTGCGATCGCATTCGATTCCCCGGCGCGAGCGAGCCAGTCCCGCTCGAGGAGCCTCTTCTCGCGCGCGAGCCGCACACGCTTCGCGGCGAGCAGCGCGAGTGCCCAGGCGGAAACGAAGCTGATCGCGTAGGGCACCCATCCGCGCTCGACGAAGAGCTCCGCGAGCCGTGTTTCGGGGACGAGCCGCAGGACGCCGTAGAAGATCACCGTCGCCAGCAGAGCGAGCCCGGCCGCGGGCAGCGCCGCGACCTCGCCGGGTGCACCCGCCGTCGCTCCGCTCGCCGCAAGGGATTGCTCGATCCGCGGCGCATCTCCGGTGGCCGGGGCCAGCGCCGATCGCCCACACCGAAGGCAGCGCAGCGATGCGCCGCCGGCCTGGACCTCCATCCCGTCGGCGCCGCAGTACGCACAGCCGTCCATTCTCTCCCCTCTCCCCTCTCCCACGGCTGGTTCGGGCGAATCGCCCGTGCGGAAGGCCGCAATCGGTGCGATGGAACCGTCGACGACCGGCCGCGAAGCCCCGGAGCCCGACCCAAGATGGACGCGCGGCGCCTTCGCGCCGATCCATCGCCTCTCGCGGCTTTGCACTCGGTCGCCCTAGCTAGGCTACGGCTCCCTCGCGCGCCTTGCGAGAGGCGCGTCTCGACGCGGAGGCATCCACGCCCATCATGGGTCGGGCTCCGGGTCGCTCGCCGCATCGACTGCCGCCGCTGCTAGCCTCGGCGCATGGTCTCGCAAAATGGTCCCGTGCTCACGCGCGAACAGCTGCTGCGCGTGCTTGCCCTGCCGAGCGATGCGTCCGAGCGCGCGATCCGAACGGCCTCGCAGCACCTCGCCGGGATCCTCGAAGCACGCCGCGCCGCCCTCGGCGACGAAGCCACCCTCCGCGACGAAGCCGCAGGCGACGCCGAAGCCCTGACGCGCGAGCTCGACGACCTTCGCCAGTGCACGCTCTGGTGGACCTCCGAGCGATCGGAGGCCCCCGCGGCCGACGCGTCGATCGCCTCCGCGGGGTCGGCGCGCCGCTCGGAGGCACCGGGCCGGGCCGGGCCGGACTGGGAGCGGCTCGCACCCGCCCTCGGCGTCGTCGGCGTGCTCGCGGCGATCGCCCTGCTCGCGCTCTGGACCGCCGGATTCCGCATCGAGCGGCTCGATCCCGGCCCGGAGCCGGCGCTCTACGCCGCGAAGGCGGTCTTCTTCATCGAAGGAGACCTCGGCGACGCGACGCTGCGCGTCTTCGACGCCGATCGCAGCGAGCTGCTGGCCGAGCGGCCGGCCGAGCGGGCGCGTGTCGAGCTGGAGCCCGGACGTTATGCGCTCGAAGTCCGGCGGGCGGATTGCCCCGAGCCCTGGACACGCTCGGTCTTCCTCGAGCCGGACAGCAGCCATCATTTCGCCCCCGAGATCTGCGTCGGCGAGGGCGAGCTCGTGGTGCGTTCCGACGACGCGCAGGACCGCCTCCGGATCGACGACTACGACGTCGGCCACACCGGCGACCGCGCCCACAGGCTCGCCGTCGGCGAGCACACGGTCCGGGTCGACAAGGCGGGCCATCGCCCGTTCGAAGCACGCGTGCGCATCCTGCCGGGGGCCGTCGTCGAGCTCCGGGCGGACCTCACGCCGGTCGGGGGCGACGGTGCACCGGTCGGCCGCCCCCTGCCCGTGGCCCGGCCCGCGCCGAGCCGGCCGCCGATGGCCGCAGCCGAGGCCTTCTCCCAGGCCGAGCTGCGCGGGGGGCTCGGCGCGCCCGCGATCGAGCCCCCGAAGATCGAGCCCGCCGATCTCGGTCTGCCCCGCCGCGGGAGCTTCCTCGCGCGCGAGGGGCTGCCGGCGATGCCCGACGGCGGGTCGACCGCCTGGCACGATCGCGTCGCCGGCGAGCTTCGGGCGCGCTTCGACCGCGACGGCTCGGGCGAGATCGATACGCTCGCGGAGAGCGAGGCGATCCCCTGCCCGGTCTGGCTGGAGATCGAACGCGACTTCGACCGCGGCGGCCTCGGCCTCTCCCTCGCCCATTATTTCGGCTTCGACGGCAGCGAATGGCATCCCGGCGCCCTCGCCGTCGCCCGCGCGCATCGCAGCGCCGTCTACGCCAAGATGCAGGAGTGTGGGCTCGATCCCTGAGCGGGCGTCCCCCGCGCTCGCGGGCGTCCCGTGCGCTCCGTCGACGAGCCCTTTCTGCGCCATTCCCCCCGGCATTCCGACAGGAAAACTGGGGGTTCTCCCGGATTCGCCCAGTCCAGTCCCTGCGCAATCTTCCGATACCGATTCAACGGAAACCGGAGTCCCATCGGTGGAACCGGTGATGAGAAACGCAAGGGAAGCAGGGGGGGACGAAATGGTCAGTATCGTGGTGGCGGACGATCACAAGATCGTAAGGGAAGGCCTGATCCGGCTGCTCGAGGCCCGGGAAGACTTCACGGTGATCGGCGAGGCCTCGAACGGCGAGGAAGCGGTGGCGATGGTGATGGAGCGCCGCCCGGACGTCGTCCTCATGGACATCAACATGCCGAAGCTCTCCGGGATCGATGCGACCCGCCAGCTCGGCAAGGCCGGCTGCACGAGCAAGATCCTCGTCCTCTCGATGCACGAGAGCCGGGCCTACGTCGAAGAGGTCCTGCGCGCCGGAGCCTCGGGCTACGTCGTCAAGAACTCCGCTTCCAAGGACGTCCACAACGCGATCGATGCCGTTCGCGCCGGGGCCTCCTATCTCTCGCCCGCGATCACCCAGCAGGTCGTCGACGCGATCGCCCGGCCGGGCGACGGCGGCCCGTCGGGCATCTCGATGCTGACCGACCGCGAACGCGAGGTCCTGAAGCTGATCGCCGAGGGGCTCTCTTCGAAGGAGATCGCTTCGGATCTGGGCGTCTCGCTCAAGACGGTCGATTCCCATCGCTCGAACCTGATGGAGAAGCTTGACATCCACAAGGTCTCGGGCCTGGTCCGTTTCGCGATCCGGGCGGGCATGGTCGAGGCCTAGCGAGCCCGAAAACGACGAGAGCCTCGGAAGCCATGACTTCCGAGGCTCTCGTGCGTTCGGGTCCCGCTCGGCTCAGAGCGGAGGCGCCGGCCGCTCCAGCACCTGCGGACCGTGGACCATGCGGTCGACGTGGTGCCCCATCAGCTCCCGGCGATCGAGCAGCGCCTCGGCGAGCTCTTCGACCGTGCTCCAGACCGGATCGAGCAGGCGCTCGGCCTCCTCGCAGTAGGCGACGTAGAACTCCTCGGCCGGCCGCGAGAGACCGAGTAGCTTCGCCATGCGCGCCAGCTCTTCCCGGGCACGCCGGGCGGAGGCGAGCCAGCGTTCCCACACCAGCTCCGCGTCGGCGTCGATGCCGGCGAAGCGGCCGCGGCGGATCGCGCTCCGCTCGGCGCCGACCCCGGCGTAGGCGAAGACGCCGTGGGCATCGATCAGCTTTTCGGGCACGACGCCGACCTGTTCGCCGCGCCGGCGCCCGGCCGGCGGGCGACAATCGATCGGCAGGGGCATTCCGGAGAAGGTCACGACCTCCCCCGTCACGGCCACCGGATCGATCAGTGCATGCTTGAGAACGTTCGGGCCGTACAGGATCTCGCAGATCGTCGCCCGGCCGGCTTCCCGGTAGGCCACGCGCGCGAGCGCATTGGTCGCCATGAATCCCCCTCGCTGGTGCTTGGGGCTATCGGCGCATGCGCCCGGAAATTGAGCATTTTCAAGGACTCCGGCGCCCGACTGCATGCGATCCGCCGCAGCGACCTGCCCCGTCGTATGGCAGGATCCCGCCCCATGGCCGACCGCGCTCCGCGACCGGATTGCCTGCACTGCCGCCATTATTTCGTGACCTGGGACCCCCAGCAGCCGCGCGGCTGTCGCGCCTACGCCTTCAAATCGAACGACCTGCCCTCCACGGTCGTCTTCGCGTCGTCGGGCGAGCCCTGCCGGTTCTTCGAGCGAAAGCCCCCGCGCGCAGCCTCCCCGAAGCCCGCAGGTTGAGCGCCCGAAATTCCGCCTGGCCCTCCAGCCGGGATCAGCGGCCGCGAAGGCAACGCGCGAGGATCACTTCGCGATCCGACGAGCCGCTCTCGTCCTCGATCTCGCGGCATCGCCGCAGGAGCCGGCCGAGCTCGGGCCCGGGCTGGATGCCCCGATCGATGAGGTCCGCCGCCGTCACGACCTCGGGCCTCGGCCCCAAAGCGACACCCGCCGCCTCGGCCGCCGCGAGAAAGATCGGGCCCGCGTCGAAGTGCCCGGCGAGGGCCTCGGGCGTCGATCGGCCGAGGTGGTCCGCGCGCGCCAGTCGCTCGAGCTGGACCAGCGTCGCACCCCCGGCCGCGAGCCGGCGCGCCAGGCGGCGATAGGCGCGGGCGCCGGAGCGCTGCGCCACGAGCTGGCTCGGCGCGAGATGCTCGGCGACGAGGGCCGCGACGATCTGAACGCGGCGCTCCGGAAAACGAAGCCGGGAGAGCCAATCGCGCGTGTGGCGTGCGCTCGCCGCCTCGTGGGCGATCGAGCGGATCCGGCCCCCCTCCTCGGCAGTGGTCGTCTCGGGCTTGCCGAGATCGTGACAGAGCGCGGCGAGCATCAGGATCTCGCCTTCACCCGGGTCGAGCGCCTCCGCGATCGCGTGGGCACGGTCGAGAACCATCAGGGTATGCACGAAGACGTCCCCCTCCGGATGCCAGACGGGATCCTGGGCAACGGCGACGAGTCGCTCGATCGGAGGCAGGACGTCGAGCCGTCCCAGCGCCGCGAGCCATTCGAAAGCCCGCGCCGGACGCGACGGATCGAGCAGCATGCGCCGCAGCTCGCCGCCGACGCGCTCCGGCGCGACGGACTCGAACGCGAGCCCGCGACAGATCGCGCAGAGCTCAGGATCGGGCTCCGCGTCCAGCACGGCCGCTAGGCGGACGACGCGCAGCAGGCGGAGCGGATCGGCGGCGAAGGTCGTGGCATCGACCGCGCGAAGTCGCCGCGCCGCGAGATCGGCCTGCCCGTCGAAGGGATCGATCAGTGCATCCGAGAGCGGATCCCAGCCGATCGCGTTGATGCGCAGGTCGCGATGGCGTGCGGCCGCCCGAAACGCCGGGCCCAGCGAATCGGGCCGTTCCGGATGATAGGCGTCGGCGCCGCTGCGCGGATAGGCGAGATCGAGGCCGTCGCGGCTGCGCCGCCAGATCGGGAGCTGGCGACCGACCCGCGGAGAGAATCCGAAGCCCTCGAG
Organism: Myxococcota bacterium; assembly: GCA_041389425.1. Classification (GTDB taxonomy): domain Bacteria; phylum Myxococcota_A; class UBA9160; order UBA9160; family UBA4427; genus UBA4427. The sequence continues at coordinate 210,121 of JAWKRX010000005.1, read as the reverse complement.
CAGCGGATCGATGGCGGCCTCGGGCAGGCCGAAGACTTCGAGATCGAGATCGTGGGAGGGCGTTCCGCGCAGCCCGTCCCGGACGAATCCACCGACGACGACGATCCGTCCCCCGGCGGCCTCGATCCGCCGCGCGAGGTCGGGAACGGGCGAATCGGCCGGCAGCCGGAGCCGGCCCGGCGTCAAACGATTTCGTCCTCGTCGACCGCCTTCTTGCAGATCGGATGGGGAGCGAACTCGGGCCCCCCGTGCCAGCCCGGAATGCGGGCGGCCTCGGCGAGCCAGGAGTCCGCGATCGATTCGTCGACCGCGACGTCGTTGTTGTCGAAGCCCTCGGTGATCGAGTCCCAGAGCTCACGGCCCCCGCTGTCCCACCACTCGCGGCCGGGGTTCTCGAAGTCGATGGCGAGCTTGATCATTTCCGGTTTCCCCTGCTCCTGCGCACGGCAGCCGTGCGATTCGAGGCCTGCTTCCGGGCCGCGGGCGCCCGGGTCGCCGCGCTGGCTCGCGGCCGCCAACCGAAGCGCGTCCAGTCGATCCGGCCGCCGGCATCGAACCCGATCCCTTCGGCCTCGAGCCGCGCGCGCTGCAGGCCTTCGACCGCCGAGGGGCCGCGCGCGCTGATGCGTCCCGCTGCATTGACCACGCGATGCCACGGCACGTCCGAATCGAACGCGAGCGCATGCAGCGCATAACCGACCTGACGCGCCGCCCGCGGCATCCCGGCGAGCGCCGCGATCTGACCATACGACGCCACGCGACCGGCCGGAATCCGCCGGACCACGCGATAGACGGGCTCCCAGCCCGCTGCGTTCCCGCCCTTCACGCCGCGCCCTGCCCCGCCTCGATCAGACCCGAATGCCGCAGCAACGCATCGGGCGTCGGCGCCCGGCCGCGGAACGCCTCGAAGACCTGCATCGGCGGCAGCCCGCCGCCCGACGCGAGCACCGTGTCGCGGAAGCGCCGCCCCGTCTCCGCCACCGCCCGGGGATCCTCGAGCCCAGCCTCCTCGAAGGCCGAGAATGCATCCGCCGAAAGCACTTCCGCCCATTTGTAGCTGTAGTAGCCCGCCGCATAACCCCCGGCGAAGATGTGCCCGAAGCTGCAGAGGAAGCGGTCCTCCGGGAGCGGCGGGATCACCGTCGTCCGTGCCGCGATCTCGGCCTGCAGGGCGAAGATGCGCTCGCGATCGACGACGCGGGGGTCGCGGTGGAGCGCGAGATCCAGCATCGCGAAGTAGAGCTGGCGCAGCATGAACGAGCCGGCTCGGAAGGTCCGCGCCTGCGAGATCTTCTCGAACAGCGTGTCCGGAAGCGGGTCGCCGGTATCGACGTGACGCGACAGGCCCTGCAGCGTCTCACGGTGGTAGCACCAGTTCTCCATGAACTGGCTCGGCAGCTCGACGGCGTCCCACTCGATGTTGCGGATGCCCGAGGCCATGCCGTGATCGACGCGGGTCAGCATGTGCTGCAGCCCGTGGCCGAACTCGTGGAAGAGCGTCAGGACTTCGTCGAAGGACATCAGCGAAGGCGCGCTGCCGACCGGCGGTGATTGATTGCAGACGAGATAGGCGACCGGAAGGTGCAGGACGTCGTCGCCCGCGCGCCGCGTCCGGCCGATGCAATCGTCCATCCAGGCGCCGCCGCGCTTGTCGCCCGGGCGGCTGTAGGGATCGAGGAAGAAGGCCGCGATCGCCTGGCCCGCGCCGTCGCGCACGCGGAAGAAACGCACGTCGGGATGCCAGACGGACGTCTCGCCGTCGGCCGCGACGATCTCGACGCCGAACAGACGCTTCGCGAGCGCGAAGAGTCCCTCGAGCACGTGCGGCAACGGGAAATACGGCCGCAGCTCCTCTTCCGAAAAATCGAAGCGCTGCTCGCGAAGACGCTCCGCCCAATACGGCACGTCCCAGAGCTCGACCGGCTCCCGATGCCCGTGCTCCGCTGCGAAGGCCCGGACGCTCGCCAGATCCGCCTCTGCTCCGGGAATGGCCGCGCGGCGCAGGCGTTCCAGCAGGTCGTCGACCGCGGCGAGGCTCGGGGCCATCTTCGCGTCGAGGGAGAGCGCCGCATAGCTCTCGAAGCCGAGCAGCCGCGCCATCTCCTGCCGGAGGGCGAGGATCTGTTCGAGCACGGGCGTGTTGTCGAGCTCGCCCGACGAGGCACGGCCGAGGTTGGCGCGGTACAGGCGCTCCCGGAGCGGCCGGCAGGCGCCGTGTTCGAGGAAGGGAATCAGGACCGGCGCGTCGAGGCTGAGCCGCCACGGGCCCGCTTCCGCCGTCGCATCGGCTTCCCCATGCTCCCGGGCGTTCTGCGCCGTGAGGGCCCGCAGGCTGGGCGGCGTCCCGGCCATCTCGGCGGGATCGCGCACGAGGATCGAGAAGGCGCGCGTCGCATCGAGCACGTGGTTGTTGAAGCGCGTCGCGAGCTGGGCGAGCTCGGCCTGGATGGCGTTGAAGCGCTCGCGCTCGGCGGCCGCGAGGCCGACGCCCGAATGCCGGGCGTCGCGCAGGAGACAGTCGACGATGCGCTGCTGCGCCCGGTCGAGCGCCGCGAAGCCGGCCCCCGCGCGCAGGCGCTTCAGCCCCGCGTCGATCGCCGGGCTCTGGGCCTGGCGAAGACCGAAGGCGATGACCTCGCCCTGGACGCTCTCGTGGGCGGCTCGCAGGGCGTCGCTGTTGCGGACGGCGAGCATGTGGCTCACGAGTCCCCACGCGTAGCCGAGCCGCTCGTTCATCCGCTCGAGCGGGAGCACCAGCCCCTCCCAGGTCGGTTCCACCCTGGATTCGAGCGCGTCGAGCGCCGAGGCGAGCTCGCCGAGCAGCCTCCGGACGTCGGGGACGACCTGATCCGTCTCGAAGAGATCGAAGCGCGGCAGCTCGCCGCAGCGCATCAACGGACCCGTTTCGATCCCACCCGGCGCTTTCGCCACCGCCCGTCCTCCCCGCGATCGGATTGCGGCCGGACCGTAGCAGCCGCGTCCGGAACCGACGCGCCGGGCTCCTAGCGCGGGCCGCGGTGGGAGACGTCCTCGACGAAGATCGGGCGGCCCTGGTCGTCCCAGGCGGCGAGCGGCGCGCGACGCGAGCGGGCGAGGTTCGCGGTGCGCGGGGACTCCGCCGTGTCGATCGTCCAGACCTCGGCCTCGCGGATCATCCGGACGATCTCGTAGACGGTCCAACCGACGCAGACGATTCCCAGCACGTACATCATTGCGCTCGACCTCGGGCACCCGGACGTGGGCCTTCGTCGATGGGTGGTCGTGCGCCGCGAGTTCTCGCGCTGCGCCGGCCGGAGGGCGGCGCGGAGGCCCGGGATTGCGCCGGAGCTGCGCCTGCTGCGAGCCTCGGCGCGGATCGGCTGCGCAGCGCCTGCGGCTCGCGAGGCGGGCGCCCCGGCCGCCGCCAGCGAGCCGCCGGTCCTTCGGCGGCGGGCGACGCCTAACGCGCCGAGCCTCCGTCGAGGCGGAACGGGCCCGCGGCCGCGGCATCGTCGAGGCAGCCCGGATCGTCGTGGCGGGGGTCGTTGACGTGGCTCGAGACGACGCGGGCGGCGAGCGTTCCGCCCGGCGCCGGCACCAGCAGGGCCTTCAGGGATTCCGGCGGACTCGCGGGATCGAGCCAGAGCGGCCAGTCCGCGGGCGGGAGCAGGACCGGCATGCGCGCATGGATCGCCTCCAGATCCTCGTTCGCCGCGGTGGTGAGAACGGTGCACGAATCCACCGCCGGGCCGCGCTCGTCCGCCCAACGCTCGTAGAGTCCGGCGAGGGCGAGCAGTCCGCCGCTGCGTGGATGGAGCCAATGGGCGCGATGGCCCTGCGACCGGGGCGTCCATTCGTAGAAGCCATCGGCGACGACGAGGCAGCGCCGGCGCTTGAAGGCGGATCGGAACGAGGGCTTTTCGGCGACCGTCTCCGAGCGGGCGTTGAAGAGCTTGCCGCCCATGGCCGGATCCTTCGCCCAGGCCGGCACCAGGCCCCACTGCTTCCAGGCGAATCGCCGCGCGCCCTGCGCGTCGCGAAGCACCGTGAGCACCGGCTGCGAGGGCGAAATGTTGTAGCGGGGCCGCAGCGGCCGCGCGTCGGGGCCAGCGAGTGCTTCCCGCTCGAGACCCGCCTCCGCTTCGATCCGGAAGAAATCCGCGATCTCGCCCGGTGAACGCGTCAATGTCATGCGACCACACATCGCCGGGCCTCCCCGTGAGCGGTCTGGGGAACGAGAACGCCTCGGACGGGACAATCCGCTTCCACACCCGCCGGGCGGCCGGCCGCCGAGCCGCACGCCCGAGGGCTCGATCCGACACGCAATCATCCCGCGAAGCGCACAGTTCCGCGGGCGCTTTCGCGATCCGTGCTGCGCCGGCGATCCCGCGCGATGCACGGCGCACGATTCTTGCTTTCCCCGGCCGCATGCCGCGCGACGCGATCCAGGGCCTCACCTTCCTGCTCGGGCTCCTGCTCGCCTTCTACTTCCTGATGCCCTTCCTCGAGCTCACGACCTTCCGCTGAGCCCGTTTCGGACGCGGGCCCTCGCCCGTGCGTGCGGGCCCCCGCGCCGGCTCGCGCGCCGCCCGCGGCTTCGCACCCGGCTTCGTTCTGGCCTTCGGACCCGACTTCGTGCCCGGCTTCGCGCCCGGCCCGGAGGCCGGCTGCCCGGACCGCGCCGAAGTCTGCGGCCGGCCCGAAACCCGCGCTTTCTGCAGGCCGATCGCCGGCCGCCTGGACGAAGCCCGCCGCGGCTCCCGCTTCGCACTCCTCAGCCGCTCGACATGGGCGAGCAGTGCCGTTCGCTCCTCCGGATCGAGCGGTCGCGCATCGCCGACGGCCAGCTTGCCGAGGCGAAGCGGCCCGACGCGCTCGCGCACCAGCCGCCGGACGGGGAAGCCGAGGATCAGGAGACTTCGGCGGATCTGGCGATTGCGGCCCTCGACGAGAGTCAGGGTGAAGGTCGAGGTCTGCGTCTTCGGATCGATGCGGACGTCGTCGACCCGCCCGGGCGCAGTGCGCCCCTCCTCGAGATCGACCCCCTTCTCGAGGCGCGCGATCGCCTTCGCGTCGATCGCGCCCTTCACGTTCACGCGGTACTCGCGCTCGCTCCCGAGCGAGGGATGCAGCATGGCGAAGGCCGTCTCGCCGTCGTTCGTGAGGAGCAGCAGCCCCGACGTCTCGACGTCGAGTCGGCCCACCGGGAAGACGCGCCCGAGCTTTCGCGGCAGCAGGTCGAGGACGGTTCGCCGACCCGAATCGTCCCGGACCGTCGTCACGACGCCCCGCGGCTTGTTCACGATCCAGTAGACCGGCCGCTCCGAGAGCACCCGTTCCCCGTCGAGTCGGATGTCGTCGACTCCCGGCCGGGCCCGGCCGCCGAGCTCGGCGATCTCGCCGTTGACCGTCACCCGCCCTTCCGCGACGAGCGCCTCGACCTCGCGCCGCGATCCGAAGCCCGCGCTCGCCAGCAGCCGCTGCAGCCGGACCGGCTCGCGCGCCGCCTCGAGACGCCGCTCGAGCTTCGCCGGCTTCGCGTCGGCGTTCGCCCGGTGCGAAGCCGCGCGGGCGCCGCGCGCCGCACTGGATTTCGGCAGCGCCTTTCCGGATCCCGCGCGCGCAGGTGCTTTCGGCTTCGCCTTGCGGACGTGCCGGGGAGAATCGCCGTGGGGCATGGGATCAGGCCTCCCGCTCTTCCTCGTCGTCGGCGAGCGGCGGGAGATCGTCCGCATCGTCGTCGTCGCCGTGCCCGAAGGCCTCGTCGTCGGCCTCGAGATCCGCGGAATCGCCGAACTCGTCGGCGGCGTTCGCCGTGTCGTCCATCTCGGTGGTCAGGTCGGTGGTCGAGTCGGTGGCGAACGAGGCGCCCGGCGCCGGCAGGTCTTCATGCCGCAGGACGAGCTCCGAGGCACCGAAATCCGGTCCCTCCGACATCGCCGACGCGAATGCCGACCCGTCCCCCTCCGCGTCGTCGCCGCCGTCTGCGCCCGACGCACCGCGCTCGCCCTCCGCATCGGATGCGGGCGCCGTTCGCTCGAGCAGGCCCTGCTCGCGTGCGAGTTCGTCGAGCTCGCGCAACGTCGGCAGGCTCTTCAGGCTCTCGAGCCCGAAGATCTCGAGGAATCGCCGCGTGGTCCCGTAGAGCATCGGCCGCCCCGGGACCTCGCGCTGGCCGGCGATCCGGATCAGATGGCGTTCGAGCAGGCTCTTGACGGTCGCGCCGGCGTCGACGCCGCGCACGTCCTCGATCTCCGCCCGCGTCACGGGCTGGCGATAGGCGATGATCGCGAGCGTCTCGAGCGCCGCCTGCGAGAGCCGCAGTGCCCGCTCCTTCTGGAGCTTCTGGAGATAGCCCGAGAACTCGGCCCGCGTCCGGATCTGGTAGCCGCCGGCGATCTCCCAGATCTCGAACGAGCGGTCCTGCTCGACGTACTCGGCGTTCAGCGCGTTCACGAGCTCCTTGACCTCGTCGGCCTCGCACGACGGGACGATCTCCGCCAGCTTCGCCGCCGAGATGGGCTCCGAGGACGACAAAACCAGCGCCTCGACGATCCGGCGCTTCTCGCTCGTTTCCATCCGATTGTCTCGCTTCTCTGCTTCGCTCACATCGTGTCCGTGATGCGCTCTCGCCACTGCGGCTCCTCACTCGCGAGCGTCGCCCGCCGCACCCGGATCGCCCCCTCCGGCGTCCCGCGTTCGGAGAGCCCCTGGTAGATCCGCAGCGCCGAGAGTCGCGCGAGCTCGAGCACCGCGAGGAAGGTCGCCACGAGCACCGAACGGGAAGGCCGCGCATCGCCCTCGCCCGCCGCCCGGAAGATCTGCATGAACTCGACCGACTCGCTCTGCTCGAGCAGGTCCATCACGACCATCATGCGGTCGCGGACGGTGACGTGCTCGGTCTCGACCTCGTGCTTCAGATCCGCCGCGCTCGCCTGATCCAGCACGGTGCGGAACGCCGCGATCAGCTCGAAGAGCCCGACCTCGATCTCGCGCTCGCCGTCGGGCGTGGGCGCCGGCCCGGGACCGACGACACTGAACACGTCGCGCCCCAGCAGCCGCCGCTTCGACAGCGCCTCGGCGACCTCCTTGAAGCGCTGGTACTCGAGCAGCCGCTGCACCAGATCCGCCCGCGGATCGACGCGCTCGTCCTCGTCGTCCTCCTCGCCCGGCAGGAGCATCCGGCTCTTGATGAGCGCGAGCGTCGCCGCCATCACGAGGTATTCGGCCGCGACGTCGAGATCGAGCTCGTGCATCAGCTCGATCGTCGCGAGGTACTGCTCGGCGATGCGCGCGATCGGAATGTCGGTGATGTCGACTTCGTTCTGCCGGATCAGGTGGAGCAGGAGATCGAGGGGCCCCTCGAAGACCGAGAGCTTCACGGCATAGCCGTCGAGGCCGTCGGTGCGTTCGTCGGGGGCGCTCCCGAGATCCTCGAGCACGTGCTCCGCGCTGCGCCAGCGCGCATCGCTCTCCGGCGCATCGGAGGCCGGCTTCGACCAGGGCGAGAGCTCGGGCGTTTCGTCGATCGAGTCCATCAGCTCGGTTCCGTCCTGGCGCCTTCTTCCGACTCGAACTTCTCTCTTGGCTTCGATTCGGACTTCGATTCGGGGATCGACGCGGGCTTCCGCCCAGGTTTCGACGCAGGTTTCGATTCGGAGGCTTCGGCGGTTGCGGGGGCGGACGCGGGGTCCGGATCCTTTCGGGATCCGGCTGCCGGCGCCTTTCGGCCCCGACGCGGCGCAGTATCCAGGATCGAGTCGCCCCGGGCAACCGCGCCGCGCTTCTTGCCGCGCCGCGCCGCGCCCCGATTCGCCGAGCGCGCCGCGCGGCGTGCGAGCTCGAGCGCGAGCACGAGGGCCTCCTCCCGATTCGCGATCTCGCCGTCGAGAAAGGCCGATCGGATCCGGGCCAGCCCGCGCCCGACGTCGGGCCCCTGGATGCCGAGCTCGACCAGATCCGTCCCGACCACGGGCGCCCGACGCCTTCGATCCTCCGCGCCCCAGCGCAGCATCCGGCGGCGGATCGCGACGTCGGCGAGGGCGAACACCGCCTGCAGCGTCTCCTCGGTGAGCTCCGAAAGCAGCGAATCGACGGCGCCCCGACCGCGCGCCTTCGCGAGCGCGCGCAGCGTGCGCTCGCCCTCGGTCGCGAAGCGGAAGATCCGCGCGGCCTGCTCGCCGCGAATCGAAAGGCGCTCGAGGGTCCGGCGCCGCGTGACGGCCGGCAGCGGCGCGAGCCAGATCGAGAGTCCCGCGAGCCACGGGCGCCAGCGCGCGACCGGCCACTCCGGCGACTCGATCGAGCGCGAGAGCCGGCGAAGCGGCGCCTGCCGATCGCGCGGCAGGACGAGCCCGGGCTCGAGGGCCGAGAGGACGTGCGTCTCCGAGAGCAGCGCGAGGACCCGCCCCGCGTCGACGCCCCGCCGCGGCTCCTCGAAGACGAGGGCGAGCTCGCGTCGGAAGCGCTCGCCGCTCACCGCGCCGAAGGCCCCGTCGCGCAGCGCATCGCGCAGCGCCGTGCGCGAGCGCCGCTCGAGCTTGAAGCCGAGCCGCACCGCGAGCCGTGCACCGCGAAAGGCCCGCGTCGGATCGTCGTGGAAGCTCCGGCCGTGCAGGACGCGCAGGCGCCCCTCGCGCAGGTCCGGGATCCCGCCCACCAGATCGAGCACCTCGCGCGCCTGGGTCGGCGCGCCCGCATCGAGCGGCAGCACGAGGGCGTTCACGCTGAAATCCCGCCGCCCGACGTCCTCTTCGAGACTGCCCGGCTCGACTTCGGGCAGCGCGCCGGGCCGCTCGTAGCGCTCGCGTCGGGTCCCCGCGACGTCGAGCTCCGCCTCGGCGTTCCCGAGCCGCAGGGTCCCGAAGCGCGCATGGGACTCGAGCCGCAGATCGATCCCGGGATGCGCGCGCACCACCGCCTCACCGAGTGCACGCGCATCGCCCTCGACCAGCAGGTCGAGGTCGCGCAGCGGACGACCGAGCAGCAGGTCGCGCACGGGGCCGCCGACCAGGTGGATCGGCTGTCGCCGCTCCGCCGCCGTCCGGGCGATCCGCTCGAGCAGGCGCGCATGGGCCTGCGGAACGAATTCGAGCACCTCGTCGAAACGATGCGCGGTCTTCACGTCCGACCGCCCGAGCCCCGCGGATGGAGCGCTTCGACGGTCTCGCGCAGGCGCCCGCGACTCACGTGGGTGTAGATCTCGGTCGTCGAGAGATCCGCGTGCCCGAGCATCGACTGGATCGCGCGCAGATCCGCGCCGCCTTCGAGCAGATCGGTCGCGAAGGCATGGCGCAGGACGTGCGGCGAGACCCGGTCCGTCTCGATTCCGGCGCGGATCGCATGCTCGCGCAGGCGCTTCCAGAAATTCTGGCGGGTCATCGGCCGGCCGCGGGCCGTCAGGAAGACCGCGTGCTCGAGTCCCCGGCGCTCGCCGAGCAGCGCCGGACGCGCGCGCTCGAGATAGGCGTCGAGCGCCCGCCCGGCGAGCTCGCCGAGGGGCACGACGCGTTCCTTGCGGCCCTTGCCGATCACCCGCAACAGCCCCGCGACGCGGTCGATCCCGGAGAGCGGAAGCGAGACGAGCTCCGAGACGCGCAGGCCGGCGCCGTAGAGCAGCTCGATCATCGCCACGTCGCGCCAGCCCGTCGGCTCGTCCGTCCGGGCCGCGTCGATGAGGGCGGCCACCTCGCCCGAGTCGAGCGTCCGCGGCAGCCGGCGTGCCTGCCGCGGAGCGCGCAGGGTTTCCTGCGGATCGATTTCGACGAGGCCCTGCTCGCGGGCGAAGCGCAGGAGTCGCCGCACCGATACCAGCATGCGCGCGCGCGTGCTCGGCGAGAGCCCCAATGCATCGAGGGTATGGGCGAACGATGCGAGGTCCGCGCGCTCGAGCTGCTCGAGCGAATCGACGCCCCGCGCCGCGAGATGGCGCCGCCAATGCGCGAGGTCGCTCGCGTAGGCTTCGAGCGTCCGCGGCGAGAGACCGTCCTCGACCGCGAGCCGGGTCAGCAAACCATCGCAGCAGCGCTCGAGCGCCGTGGCCGCCCGCGCCGCCCCGACCGGCCCCTGCGCGCCCCCGGATCCCGCGTCCGGAAGCGAGCGCCCGGAGCCGCCTTCGCGCGGTGCCTCAGCCACGACCCGCCCCGGTATCCCCGGCCCGTGCCGCTTCGAGCAATGCCTCGCGAAGTCGCTCCAAGCGTTGGGGATCCTTGATCTTTTTCCCCTCTTCATCCTTGATGTAGAAGGCGTCCGTGACCTGGTCCTTGATGGTCGCGGCCTTCGAGATGTAGATCTCGGCCCCCTGCTCGCCGATCGCACGGGTCACGTCGTAGAGCAGCCCGATGCGGTCGTCCGCGATCACGTCGACGAGGGTGTAGAACTCGGACTCCGTATTCGAGATGAGCACGCGCGGGGCCTTGCGCGACGGAGGCCGCGTCGTGCCGACGGGGCGCCGGCGACGGCGGACGAGATCGCCGACCTCCACCGTCCCGGACAGGACCAGCTCGAGCTGCGCTTCGACTTCGTCCCAGAGCATCGTCTGCTCGCTCTCGCCACCGCGCGGTGTCGGCGTTTCGTAGATCTCGAGCGCCAGACCCCGCCGCGTCGTGTAGACGTGGGATCCGAGGATGTTGAGCCCGCAGGCGGTCATGACGCCGGCGACGCGGCTGTAGAGGCCCGGCACGTCCCGGGTGCAGAGGATGAACTCGGACACGCCCTCGTCCGTGTTGCGGTGGGACGTCGAAATCCGCTTGCCGTCGCCGTAGCGGATCATCACGCGGGCATGCCGCGCGATCTGACGCGGGGAATGCGACAGGAAATAACGCCGCGGCATCTCGCTGAAGAAGGATTCGATCTTCGATTCGCCGATCCCGAGCTGGAGCAGCTCCTCGCGCGCGCTCTCGCGGCCGCGCTCGACCCGGAGCTCGAGCAGGGCCACCGCCTCCTCCGCATTCTCCGTTCCCGTCTCCAGCATCTCCGCCGTCCGCTCGAACAGCTCCCGCAGCAGCTGGCCCTTCCAGTCCGTCCAGCCCTCGACGGACGAGGCCCGGATGTCGGCGAAGGTCGCGAGGTAGAGGTTGCGCAGGTTCGTGCGATCGCCGCAGACCTGCGCGAGCTCGAGGATCAGCTTCGCGTCCGAGATGTCCCGGCTCTGGGCGAGGTGGGACATCAGCAGATGGTGCTGGACGATGAAGAGCACGCGGGCCGCCCGGTCCGCGGACAGCCCGAGGCGCTCGACGACGTTGCGCGCGCGAACCACGCCCTTGTTCGAGTGGTCGCCGCCGAAGCCCTTGCCGATGTCGTGGAGCAGGCAGCCGAGGAAGAGCGCGGGCCGATCGTCGACCTCGCGCATCAGCTCGGTCAGCTCCGGCATCGCCCGAACGTACTTGCCCCGCCAGAGCCGCCGCAGCTCTTCCACGAGGAAGATGGAATGAACGTCGACGGTGTAGGTGTGGTAGATGACGTGCTGCCAGCGGCAGACGATGTGCTCCCACTCCGGAATCAGCTGCGCGAGCACGTCGGTCTCGTTCATCGCGGTGAGGCTGCGGGTGACCCGGGCATCGGCGTCCAGGATGCTCATGAACAGGTCCGAGGCCTCGCGCGACGCCCGCACCCCTTCGTCGACGACCTGCCGGTTCTCGCGGACCAGCCGCTGGGCCATGCGCGAGAGCGGGACCTGGTGCTGCTGCGCGACGCGGAAGACCTCGAGCACACGGAGCGGATCCTCCCGCAGGTGGGCCGCGTGCGGAATGATCAGCTGGTCGTTCACGATCCGGAATCCGTGCTCGACGACGGTCACGGCCGCCGCCTCGCTGGCTCGCGGGTCGACGCGGCGGGCGCATTGATCGATCACGAGCTCGGAATAGTTCTTGATCGCGCGGGCGTGCCGATAGTAGTCCCGCATGAACCGCTCGACGGGCAGGTCCGACTCGTCGGGCTCGAAGCGCAGATCGGCGAGGGAGGTGTTCTTCCAGTCCTCGAAAGCGTCGGGCGAGGCACGCGAGCGGAAGGCGACGTCCTCGAGCACCTCGGCCATCGAGCCGTAGTCGAGTGCCTCGGCGATGTCCTCCTGGAGCTCGAAGCTCATCCGATCGTTCGCGCGTTTGGCCCGGAGATGGAGCTCGTTGCGGATGCGCCAGAGGAAATCCAGCGCCTCGAGGTACTCCTGCATCTCGGGCTCGGTCAACAGGCCGAAATGGAGCAGATCGTCGACGTTGCGCACGGAGGGCTGCGTCCCGCGCGCGACCCAGTAGGCCGCGTGGTAGTCCCGCAGGCCCCCCGCGCCTTCCTTGATGTTGGGCTGGAGCAGGAAGAGCGAATCGCCGAAATCCTGCTGTCGCGAGCGAAGCAGATCCCGCTGTTCCACGACGAAGGCGAAGGGATCGGGCAGCAGCTCGCCCCGGATCCGGTCGGCGAAGACGTGGAAGAACTCGCCGTCCCCGCAGAGGAAGCGCGCCGTCAGGACCGCCGTCCGGACGGTCACGTCCTCGCGGCCGAGGGCGACCGTCTGCTCGATCGTGCGCGTCGCGCAGCCGATGTGGAGCCCCGCGTCCCAGAGCCAGTACTGCAGCCGCTCGGCGATGAACCGCACGTACGGCGTCGGCTCGCCGCGGTAGAGCACCAGCAGATCGACGTCCGAATGGATCGACATCTCCCGGCGCGCGAATCCGCCGACGGCGATCACGCAGAGCCCGCCTCCGAGCGATCCGCCCCGGGCGAGATGGAGCCCCTCCGCGAGATCGAAGAGGCGCCGGATCAGGCGATCGGTCAGATCCGAGTTCGCCTCGTTGACGATGCGGCCCGAACGCGCCCGGCGATGGAGCGTCGCGAGGTACTGGCGGACGTCGGCGAGGTAGAGCTTGACGGCCGGGGCCACCGCCGCCTGGCGCGCATCGACCTCGGCGGGCAGATCCGCGAGGAAGGCGTCGATCGTGGGCGCACGCTCCACTAACGGCCCCCGCGCGTCGGGTCGCCGTTGGCGGCGAGGCCGAGCTCGACCTGCTGGCGGTAGCGATCGATCCCCTCCGCGATCCGCTCGGCGAGCTCGGTCTGATAGGCCTTGCTGCGCAGGAGCGCCGCGTCGTGACGGTTGGTGACGAAGCCGGTCTCGACGAGCAGCGACGACATGCTCGACATGAAGAGCACGTAGAAGGGCCCCTTCTTGACCCCGAGATCCGGGAGCGAGCGATCGCGCGAGCGGGCGCCGCGGATCACGTTCGAATGCACCAGCCCCGCCAGCTTCTCGGAATGCTGCCCGACCTCGTCGACCTGGAGCGAGGCGAGCGCGCGCTGCAGCGGGTCGAGCTTCGCAGCGGGAATGCCGTTCTCCCGGGCCGCCACGTCGAGGCTGTGGCGCTCGTGATTGCGGTCGAGCGTGTAGGTCTCGATGCCGCGGGCCAGGGCGCGCGCGGACGCGTTGGCATGGATCGAGACGAAGACGTCGCCGCCCGCCGACTCGGCGATGGCCGTCCGCTCCTCGAGGCTGCGGGTCTGATCGCCGTCGCGCGTCAGCACGACCTCGAAGCCGCGCGCCTCGAGCCGGCGGGCGACGAGCCGACCGATCTCGAGGTTGACGTCCTTCTCGCGCAGCCCGGCGACACCCGTCGCCCCCGGATCCGCGCCGCCGTGCCCGGGATCCACGATGATCTTCTGCACCCGCCGCAGCCCGGCCGGCAGCCGGCCGCTCGGATCCTCGCGCACGTCGCCTTTGCGATTCCCGAACACGTCGATCACGATGCGCGACGGGCCTTCGAGGGTGAAGACGCGGTGGTGGTCGTAGCGCTCGAGGTCGACCACGAGGCGGGTCGTGCGCAGGGTGTTCTGTCCGAGGCGCACGCCCTTCAGGAGGCCATCGCCGACGGGCAGGCCCCGGTCGTAGCGGACACCGACCCAGATCTCCGGAACGTCCAGGTAGATCCGCTCAGGGCGCCCCGCTTCGCGATTCGCAGCCAGCCGCACGATGCCCGCCGGCGGAAGCCGGACGTCGCGCGAGAGCTCGACGACGACCCGGGTATAACCGGGATACGACCAGGTCCGGACGTCGCGAACGTCGCCGAGACCGGGCGGCCGCTCCGCCGCGGCGACGAGAAGCGGCACGAACACGAGCGCGAGCGCGAGGCGGAGGCGACGGTCGGCGCGCTTCATGCGGATCCCTCCTCGCCTTCGTCGGCCGCCGCCCGGGCGAGTTCTTCGCGCGCGCGGGCCAGCCACGTCAAGGCATCGAGGGGGGTGATGACATTGCAATCGATCTGTCGGAGCGCGTCCAGGGTACGCGCTTCCGCCGCTGCGCGCCGCGATCGTTTCGGCTCGAGCGCCAGGAAGAGCTGGCCGTCCCGGGCCTGGCTCGCCCGGGGCTTCGAGGCGCCGCCGGGGAGCGAGCCGGCTTCGAGATCCTGCAGGATCGTCCGGGCGCGCTCGATCACCCGCGGCGGCAGCCCCGCGAGCCGGGCGACCTGGATCCCGTAGGAGCGGCTCGCCCCGCCCGGGACGAGTCGCCGCAGGAAGATGACCTCCTCGTTCCACTCCCGGACCTCGAAATGGGCGTTCTGGATCCGGGGTCGTGATTCGGCGAGCGCCACGAGCTCGTGGTAGTGGGTCGCGAAGAGCGTCCGGGCCTCGCCGCCGCGCGCGTCGTGGAGATGCTCGGCGACGGCCCAGGCGATCGAGAGACCGTCGAAGGTCGAAGTCCCGCGCCCGATCTCGTCGAGGATGACGAGACTCCGGCGTGTCACCTGGGAGAGGATCTCCGCCGTCTCGCGCATCTCCACCATGAAGGTCGATTCGCCCCGGGCCAGTCGATCCGAGGCGCCGACGCGGGTGAAGACCCGATCGACGACGCCGACCCGCGCCGACTCGGCCGGCACGAAGCTGCCGATCTGGGCGAGCAGCACGATCAACGCGACCTGCCGCAGATACGTGCTCTTGCCCGACATGTTGGGCCCCGTGAGGAGCAGGATCTGGGTCCCGGCCGGATCCAGCCGCGTATCGTTGGGCACGAAGCCGTCCGCGCCGCGCCGCCCGAGTACGGATTCGATCACCGGATGGCGACCGGCCTTGATCTCGAGCGTCTCGCTCTCGTCGACGACGGGCCGGACCCAGCGCTTGCGGCGCGCGACCTCGGCGAGGGATGCGAGGGCATCGAGCGTCGCCACCCGATCGGCCGCGGCCCGGATCGGCTCGCTCGACTCCGCGACCCGCTCGCGCAGCGCGTCGAAGATCTCGCGCTCGAGCTTGGCCGCCCGCTCGTTCGCGCCCATCACCCGCGACTCGACCTCGCGCAGCCGTTCGGTCGAGAACCGCTCGACGTTCGCGAGGGTCTGCTTGCGTTCGTAGTCCGCCGGAACCTTGGCCAGCTGCGACTTCGAGACCTCGAAGGCGTAGCCGTGGACCGGGTGGAAGCGGACCTTCAAGCCGGGAATGCCGCTCCGCTCCCGCTCTTCGGCCTCGAGGCCGGCGATCCACTCCCGCCCCTTGCTCGCGCTCTCGCGCAGCGCGTCGAGATCGCTGCGATAGCCCTCGCGGACATAGCCGGTCTCCTGCGCGCCGCGCGAGCCCCGCGCGATCACCGGCGGCTCGTCGATCAGTGCCCGCTCGAGCAGCTCCAGCAGCTCGGGCAGCGGCTCGGGCGCCTCGAGCCGGCCCGCGGCCCGGGGCTCCGAGCCGAGCCATGCCCCGCCCGGCGCCGCGTCCTCGTCGCGCAGCGCCGCGACGATCTGCGGCAGCGCCCGCAGCGAAGCCCGCAGCGCGCCGAGATCCCGGGGCACGGCGCCCGGCCGCATCGCCTTCGCGAGCAGGCGCTCCAGATCGCGTACGCCCGCGATCGCCTCCCGCAGCCGCCCGCGCAGGCGGTCGCGCTCGACCAGGGATTCGACCGCCTCCTGCCGGACCGCGATCTGTCGCGGCGAGCGCAGGGGATAGGCGAGCCAGCGGGCGAGTCTGCGCGCACCGAGCGCACAGGCCGTCAGGTCGAGCTCGGCGATCAGGGTTCCGGAGCGCCCCCGATCCTCGCTGTTCTCGAAGAGCTCGAGATGCCGCCGCGTCGCGTCGTCGAGCACGACCGTATCGGCGAGCGCATAACGCGACAGCGCCGGCGGTCGCAGCGCGGCGAAGGGCTGATTCTCCGCGAGATAGTTCGCGACCGCCCGGGCCGCGCGGGTCCCCGGGTCGTCGCTTCCCTGCCCGATCCCCGGCCACGCCTCCGACGACCGCAGCGAGGCGAAGGCACTCGCCGGGGCCGCCGTCACCACGATCGGGCCGGGCAGGCTCGCGAGCGCCGCGCGGCAACGATCGAGCGCGGGGGCCGGAACGAGCACCTCCCGCGGTGCGATCCGGGAGAGCTCCTGCAGCAGCGCGTCCGGGAGCGCCTCGTCCGATCCCGCGACCGCGGCGTCGACGTCGAGCTCGGTCGCGCGGAAATCCCCGGTCGACGCTTCGAGCATGGCGAGGCCGAAACGTCTGCCGTTCGCGTCCGCCCCTTCTTCCGGCCACCAGATCGCGACGAGCGCGACGAGCGTCCGGCCGTCGATCCCGTCCGGATCTCCGACGAGTCCCGGCGTCACGACCTCGACGACCTCGCGCCGGACGAGACGCCGCCCCGTCATCGCCCGCGGATCTTCGACCTGCTCGCAGATCGCGACGCGATGACCGAGCTCGGCGAGGCGCTTGATGTGGCCGTCGGCGGCGTGGACGGGGACGCCGCACATCGGGATCGCGTCGGGCTTGCCCTTGTCCCGGGTCGTCAGCGCGATGTCGAGGAGCGGGGCCGCCAGCTCCGCGTCCGCGAGGAACATCTCGTAGAAATCACCCATCCGGTAGAAGACGATCGCGTCCGGATGCTGCGCCTTGACCTTGAGGAACTGCTGCATCATCGGCGTTTCGAGGGCGGCGACGCTCAAGAAGCCTCCTCCCGAACCTGTCCCGCCCGATGATCCGAGACACGCGACGGCATGCGACTAACCCTGCCCGAATCGGACGCGCCGAAGCGATTCGTCGGTCTCGGCGCGCACGCTGCCCGAGAGCGGGAGCGAGCGCAGCTCGTGCAGCTCGCCCTCGAGCCGCGCGATGGTCGAGCGATGGCGGCGGTTGACGATCCGTTGTCGCAGCCACGCGAGCCCGACGAAGAGCGCACTGGCCGCGGCGCCGAAGACGACCGCCGCCGAGAGCGCCCACCAGAGCTCGACACCCGGCAGACGGGCCCAGACCAGGTCGACGTCGACCGTCCCGGCGTTGCCCGCCCGGAACGACCAGCCCACCCACAGAAGACCCAGCGTGATCGCCGAGACGATTGCGGTCCGCACCCACTTCATGGGACTGCCTCTCCCCCCGAAGAAGCCCGGGCTTCAGCCGATTGCCGAGGCCGCCGACGCCTCGTCGTCGTCCTCGTCGTCGGCCGAGACCTTCGGCGCGTCGTCGACCATCTCCTTCAATTCCTTCCCGACCTTGAAGAAGGGGGTGCGCTTCGCGGTGATGTGCACCGGATCGCCCGTCTTGGGATTCCGGCCGTCCCGCGCCTCGCGAATCTTCACCTGGAAGGAGCCGAATCCGCGGATCTCGATGCGATCGCCCGAGCGAAGCGCCTCGATCATCGCGTCGAAGATCGTGTTCACCACGACCTCGGTGTCCTTCTTCGAAATGTGCGGCGTCCGCCGCGCCACTTCCTCGATCAAACCGCTCTTCGTCATGCAGACCCCCGGAAGTCGAGCTCGCCGAAGCAGGCCGAAGCAGAAGGGGCGCCCGGGAGTCCCGGGCGCCCCGTGGACTCACGAATCCGACTGATCCCGCTTCTGGGCCTGCAGCTTCTCCGCGAGCAGGTCCCCGAGCGTCGTCGTCTGGCTCGACGATTGCTGGGCGGCCAGCTCACGCAGTGCAGCCCGCTCCGCCTTGTCGTTCACCGCACGGATCGACAGCGAGATCTTCCCCTCGTTCGGGTCGACCTTGACGACGAGTGCCGTCACCGAATCCCCGACCTTGAAGAGGTCGGCGGGATTGTCGACGCGCTGCGGGGCGAGCTCCGAGCTGTACACGAGGCCGTCGATGCCGTCCTCGAGTCGCACGAAGACACCGAAATCGGTCACGCTCGTGACCGGACCGGTGATCTCGCTGCCCACCTTGAACTTGCGCTGGATGTCGTCCCAGGGATTCGGCAGCAGCTGCTTGATGCCGAGGGAGAACTTCTCGTTCTCCTTGTCGATCTTGAGGACGATCGCCTCGACGGTGTCGCCCTTCTCGAAGCGCTCGGACGGATGCTTGACCTGCTCGGTCCAGGAGATGTCCGAGACGTGCACGAGGCCGTCGATCCCTCCTCGAGACCGACGAAGATCCCGAAGTTGGTGATGTTGCGGACCTGGCCCGAGACGCGCGTCCCGACCGGGTAGCGCTCCTCGATCACGGTCCAGGGTTCTCCTCGATCTGCTTCATGCCGAGCGAGATCTTGCGATCGCGCTCGTCGACGTCGAGAACCACCGCCTCGACCTGATCGCCGATGGAGACGACCTTCGACGGGTGCTTGACCCGCTTGGTCCAGGACATCTCCGAGACGTGCACGAGGCCCTCGATGCCGGGCTCGAGCTCGATGAAGGCGCCGTAGTCCGTCAGCGAGACGACCTTGCCCTGGATCCGCATGCCGATCGGATACCGCATGCCGGCATCGATCCACGGATCGGGCTGGATCTGCTTGAGCCCGAGCGAGACGCGCTCCGCCTCGGCGTCGAACTTCAGCACCTTGACCTTGATCTCGTCGCCGACCTGGAAGAGCTCGCTCGGATGGTTGATCCGGCCCCACGACATGTCCGTGATGTGGAGCAGGCCGTCGATGCCGCCGAGATCGATGAACGCGCCGTAATCGGTCAGGTTCTTGATCACGCCGTCGAGGATCTGGCCCTCGGACAGCGATCCCAGCGTCGTCTCGCGCATCTTCTTGCGCTCGGTCTCGAGCAGCGCGCGCCGCGAGGCACGATGTTGCCGCGTCGCTTGTTGAACTTGATGATCTTGAAGCTGGCCTTCTCGCCGAGCAGCGCTTCGAGATTGCGGACCGGTCGCAGATCGACCTGCGAGCCCGGGAGGAACGCCTTCACGCCGATGTCGACCGAAAGCCCGCCCTTGACGCGGGCCACGATGGTGCCCTCGACCGCGCGCTCCTGATCGAATGCGTTGCTGATCTCGTCCCAGACCTGCAGCCGCTCGGCCTTCTCCTTGGAGAGGATCAGCTGGCCGTCTTCGTTCTCGACCTCTTCGACGAGGACCTCGACTTCGTCGCCCACCTGGACGGTGAGCGCGCCTTCCTCGGTCATGAACTCCCAGGCGGCGATCATGCCCTCGGATTTGAATCCGATGTCGACCTGGATCCATTCGTCGTCGATCGAAAGGACGCGGCCCTTGGCGATCTCGCCCTCCTTGAAGGTGCGCTCGCTGCTGCCGAACAAGGCCGCAAAGCTGTCGCCCGCCGCCGATCCCGTGTTGGTTTCAGTCATCTCTGTTCTCGTTGGTTCCCGTTCGCGGGCCCGCGCCTTGCGGCCCCGGCGATCCGGGAGATTTCGCTTCCGGAGAACCCTGGCCGCCCGCCGGAGCGGCGCTGGAGGCCACCTCCGCGAGCCGCTGACGGGCCTTCTGAAGCAAGCGTTCGAGCGATTCGGAATCGCCCTCCTCGAGCACCCGGGCGAGGCTCGCCAGGGATGCGGAGAAATGATTGAGCGGGCCCGAGAGGGCCTTGCCGTTGAGGGAGAGGATCTCCCCCCAGAGCTCGGCATCGCTCTGCGCGATGCGCGTGAAGTCGCGGAAGCCGCCGCCGGCGAGCTCGCCGACCCGCGTCGGAGCGCTGCGCAGCGCGTCGGCGAAGGCGAAGGCGACCAGATGCGGCAGATGGCTGACCCAGGCGACCTCTTCGTCGTGGGCCGCGGGCGAACGGCGCGTGACCCGCGCACCGAGCGCGCGCCAGAACGCTTCGATCCGCTCGACGGCCTCCGGATCCTGACCCGTCCGCGGTGTCACCACGACCGACGCGCCGACGAAGAGATCCGCGCGCGCGTGCTCGGGCCCGCGCAGATGACTGCCCGCCATCGGATGCGACCCGACGAACTCGACGCCGGCGGGCAGGAGCCCCGGAATCAGCTCGACGACGCTGGCCTTCACGCTGCCGACGTCGGTCACGAGTGCGCCGGGCGCGAGCGCGCTCGCGATGTCCGCGACCACCCGTCCCATCGATCCGACGGGCGTGCCGAGCACGACGAGATCGGCCCCGACCACCGCCTCGGCCGGCGTCGCGACCGCGTCGACCAGCCCTGCCTCGAGCGCCCAGGCCAGCGGCCCCGGCCGCCGCGCCGCGCCGACGACCTCCCGCACGAGCCCGCGCGAACGGGCCGCGGCGGCGACGGAGCCGCCGAGCAGTCCGAGTCCGACGATCGCGAGCTTGCGGAAGCCGGGCGTGCTCATCGCGCTCTGTTCCCTCCCGAAGGCCGCTTCGAGAGGACGCCGCCGAGCGCCTTGATGAAGCGCTCGTTCTCCTCCGGCAGCCCGATCGAGATGCGGACGTGATCCGCGAGCCCGAAGCCCTTCATCGGGCGCACGATCACGCCCTGCGAGAGCAGTGCTTCGTAGACGTCGGCGCCGGTCCGCGCGAGCAGGAAGTTCGCGTCCGTCGGCCAGGTCTCGATCCCGAGGCGGGCGAGCTCCGCGGCGAGGTAGACGGCGCCCTGCGCGTTGATCTCGCGCGTGCGGCGGTAGTGTTCGTCGTCTTCGAGTGCCGCGAGCGCCGCGACCTCGGCGAGGCGATTGACGTTGAAGGGATGCCGCGCCCGCTCGAGATAGCTCGCCAGCTCGCGGTCGCAGATTCCGTAGCCGATCCGGATGCCGGCGAGCCCGTAGATCTTCGAGAAGGTCCGCAGGACGACCGTCCCCGGCCGCCGCGCCGTCAGCGCGACCGCATCCGGGAAGTCCGGCCGGCGCACGAACTCGAAGTAGGCTTCGTCGACCGCGAGCACGACGTCGGCCGGCAGCGCCGCCACGAAGCGATCGAAGGCCTCGGCGCCGACGCTCGTCCCGGTCGGGTTGTTCGGGTTGCAGAGCATGACGACGCGGGTTCGAGGCCCGATCGCCGCGAGCATCGCGTCGAGATCGTGGACGAGATCCCGCGTCAGCGGGACGGCGACGCCGGTCGCGCCCATGCCCTGAACCACGATCGGATACATCGCGAACGAGGGCCATGCGTAGACGACCTCGTCGCCCTCGCCCATCAGGGTCTTGGCGATCAGCTCGAGGATCTCGTCCGCGCCGGCACCGAAGACGAGCTGATCACCCGCGACGCCGAGCTTCTTCGCCAAGGCGGCGCGCAACGCGAAGCTCGCGCCGTCGGGATAGCGGTGGATCTCGGCGGCGGCGGCGCGCATCGCCTCGACCGCGCGCGGCGAAGGCCCGAGCGGGTTCTCGTTCGAAGCGAGCTTGATCGAGCCGCGGATCCCGAGCTCACGCTCGAGCTCCTCGATCGGTTTGCCCGGCACGTAGGGCGCGAGGCTGCGGATGTAGGGCTTGACGCGATCGGCGAGACTCATCTTCGCTCCAGGGCATCCGAGGATGCGGAGGGCTGCACGCCCGAGACGACTTCGAGGGCTCGCGGGAACGAGCCGAGGACCTTGTGCGACGCCGAGACGCTCGCGGCCTCTTCGAGCGCGCGGCGGACGTTCGCATCCTGCTGATGGCCTTCCATGTCGACGATGAAGATGTATTCCCAGGGCTTGCCCTTCATCGGGCGCGACTGCACGGCCGTCAGGTTGACGCCGTGCCGCGCGAAGGGCCCGAGCAGATCGTGGAGCGCGCCGGCCTGATCGCGGCGCACCGTGAAGACCGCGCTCGTCAGGTCCTGGCCCGAGGGCGCCGGCGTCTCCCGGCCGATCACGAGGAAGCGCGTCGTGTTGCCGCGCTGGTCCTGGATGTTCGAGGCGATCGGGACGAGATCGTAGACCTCGGCCGTGACCTCGGATCCGATCGAGGCGACCTTCGCGTCGGCGTGGGCGAGCTGGGCGGCGGCGGCGGTGCTCGTCGTCTCGACGGTCTCGACGCCGGGAAGGTTCGTCTCGAGCCAGCGGCGACACTGGGCCAGCGGCTGCGGGTGCGAGGCGACGCGCTGGATGTCCTCCATGCGGCCGCTGCGCGACATCAGGTGCTGCGCGATCTCGAGCTTGATCTCGCTGCAGATCGTGACGTCCGTCTCGACCAGGGCGTCGAAGGTCACGTTGATCGGCCCCTCGATCGTGTTCTCGACGGGGACGACGCCGAAATGCGTATCGCCGCGCTCGGTCGAAGTGAAGACGTCGCGCAGGGTCGTCGCGGGCACCAGATCGACCTGGGCGCCGAACTGACGGCTCGCAGCCTGGTGGCTGAAGGTGCCGTCGGGACCGAGGAAAGCGACGCGCACGCGCTCCTCGAGCGAGCGGGTCGCCGAGATGATCTCGCGGAAGACGTGCGGGAGCGCCGCGCTCGGGAACGGCCCGGGATTGGCGGCGACGAGCGCGCGCACCAGATCGCGCTCGCGGGCGGCGACGTAGATCGGCCCGTTGCGACCGCCCTGCTTGAGCTCGCCGACCCGCTTCACGCAGCGGGCCCTCAGATTCAGCTGCTCGAGGATCGCCGCGTCGATCGCATCGATCTGACGCCGCAGGCGAGCGAGCTCGTCCGCGCTCTCCGGCACGGCACTGCCCTGCACGCCCGAAGTCTCCCGGCCCCGCGCGGCGGGTTCGCCCGGCGACGGCGTCTCGGCGGCCTTTGCGTCCGGCTCGGACGGACGGGATCCGCTTCGGGACGCGTCGTCCGACTTCCGACGTTGCGGCATCAAGCTCGGCTCCGGTTGCCTGGATCGGGGGGTGCGCGGGCTCATCGACCCCGCCCGGTTGCCCGGTTGTGCACAGAGGGTTCAGCCCCGGCGCGGCGGAGGGTCGGTGAAGGCAGGCAGGCGGTTGGGTCCGGTCGGGCGATCGCGGCTCGGCCTTCGAGCGGATCCCCTCGACGCAGCGCGCGGAACGAAGCCGGGCGCGGACGGTCATCGGCGGCGGAAAACTGGCTAACCCCTTGAAAATGAAGCGGCATCGTATCGGAGGGGATCCGCCGTGGCAATTCCGGAAAGGCGGATTCCCTTCTGAAAGCAAGGGTTTAGTGGCGCCGGGCCACGCACGCCGGCCGGGCCCCGGCCGGAGCTGGCTTCTCGTGCCTAAGTGCTTGAATTCCGTCGCGTTTTTACACATGAGGGATCAAGTCCCCAGACGCACCGGACGATACGGTCCACGAACCCGAACGCGCGAGGCGCGATGGCCAGGCCCCTCCCCCCTTCCGACGAGAACGCGGGCATGTCCGTCGAGTCTTCGACGGTGTCGTTCAATAGTGTCTCGACCCGGATCATCGCCTGCGTCTTCGCGGCCACCGTGCTGTCGACGGCCATCGTGAGCGCGCTCTGCATCCACGCGATCCATTCCGATCTCGCGAGCCGGATCGTGGTCGGCTTCGCCGCGCTCGCGCAGGAGCGGGTCGAGGCCTGGTCCGAACGCCAGTCGGAGCTCGCTGCGCTGGTCGCGGCGGAAACGGTCGCGGGATCGCCCTGGCAAAGGGAGCTCGCGCGCGCGCGGGCCGACGTCGACGCCCGCACCGCGCTCGGCTGGCGCTCCCCCGACGCTCCGACGAGCGGGGCACTCTCCCTCGACGATCTGCTCGCCGGCGAGCTGCCTGCCCCACCGGCCGCCCTCGCCGAGCGATTCGACGTGCTCTTCTTCGGCCATCCCGCTGCCCTCGCCGCGTCGGCGGATGGCTGCATCTCCATCGAGGCCGACGTCCCGGCCGAGTCGGGAGGCACGCTGGGGCGCCTGCTCGGCTGCGTCGCACGCGCCGAGCTCGTCACCCTGCTGCAGCCCAGCGAAGCCGCTCTCTCTTCGAGCCGGGTGCTGATCGCGAACCTGCACGGCACCGTGCTGGCCGCGGCCGGCCCCGGCGCGCCGACGCGCCTCGCCGATACGGTCCCGATCCCCGATCTCATCGGCCGCGGCTCCGGTGCCCTCTCCGACTATTCGGACGCCGCGGGCCGCGCCCTCGTCGGCCTGGCGATCCCGCTCGGCCGAACGGGCTGGTTCCTGACCGTCGAGACCGAGCACGCCCGCGCGTTCGGCCGCGCCATCGACGTGACGCGCACGATCTTCATCGCCGCCGTCGTCGTCGTGATCCTCTTCAGTCTCGTGGCCTACAAGGTCACGGCGGCGATCATGCAGCCGATCCACGCCCTCTCGAGCGGAGCCCAGCGCATCCTCGACGGCCAGATCGATCACCAGATTCCCCTGCCCGCGATCCACGACGACGAGCTCGCCCTGCTCACCCGCACGTTCAACGCGATGATGCAGAAGCTCCGCAGCAACCAGATCGAGATCGAACGCGATCGCGTGCGCCTCGCCGAGAAGAACGAAGAGCTCCAGAGCGCCAACGAGGTCCTCAACCAGCTCTCGATCACCGACGGCCTCACGAAGCTCCACAACCACCGCTATTTCCAGGACCACCTGACGCGGGAGATCAAGCGCGTCTCGCGCACCAACGCCCCGCTCTCCCTGATCCTGGTGGACATCGACGATTTCAAGCAGCTGAACGACACCTACGGCCACGCCGCCGGTGACGAAGTCCTCATCAGCCTCGCCTCGATCATGAACGAGAACGCGCGCGAATCGGATCTGATCGCGCGCTACGGGGGCGAGGAGTTCGTGATCCTGATGCCCAACACCGATCTCGCGGGCGCGGTGCATCTCGCGGAGAAGATCCGGATGGCCGTCGAGTCGACGCGGCTCATCATCGGCGATCGGATGAAGCCGACCGACGTCACCATCTCCCTCGGCGTGGCGCTCTACAAGGGCAATCGCCGCGAATTCTTCGCCGAGGCCGACCGGGCGCTCTACCGCGCGAAGGGCGCGGGCAAGAACTGCGTGATCATCGCCGGCTCCGACGACGCACCCGCGCTCTCCTGAGCCGGGCGACTCGCCGTCGGCGTCGGCGTCCTCCGGTGCCGAGTCCACCACCCGCTCGGCCCCGCCTTCGCCCTTGAGACCGGGCGACCCGTCCGCGAGACTCCCGCCATGACCTGCATCGTGGGACTCACCGGCGGCATCGGTTCGGGCAAGAGCACCGTCACGCGCATCCTCGCCGAGCTCGGTGCGACGACGATCGACGCGGACGCGATCGTCCACGAGCTCCAGGCACCCGGCCAGCCCATGCTGAAGGCGCTGGCCGCGGCCTTCGGCGACGCGATCCTGACGGCGGACGGGGCGCTCGACCGCAAGGCGCTCGGCGCGATCGTGTTCCGCGACGAGCAGGCCCGCGCGCGTCTCGGAGAGATCGTCCACGCGCCGGTGATCGGCGAGATGATGCGGCGCGCGAAGGCCGCCCGGGATCGGGGCGATCCGCTGGTCGTGCTCGACATTCCGCTGCTCTTCGAGGGCCGCGTCTCGGGGCGCGGCAGCGGCGCACTCATGCAATTCGACGCCACGATCTGCGTCTGGGTCGACGAAGCCGTCCAGCTCGCCCGGACGATGGCCCGCGACGCCTGCGACGAGGGCGAGGCCCGGCGCCGGATGGCCGCCCAGCTGCCGATCGACCAGAAGCGCGCGATGGCCGATCACGTGATCGACAACTCCGGCACGCCCGAGCAGACCCGCGCCCAGGTCGAGGCCCTCGTCCGGCAGCTCACGAACGGCCGCCTCGCCGCCGAGGCCGCGCCAGCCCCGGCCTGAGCGCCCGGCGCCGGGCCGCCCGACCTGGATCGACGGGCGTCGATCCCGAGATCCGGCGGCGCCGCTACGCCGTCGGCTTCCCCGGCGAGCGCAGCGGGGCCTTCAGCTCCGCGATGAACGAAGCGACGTCGTCGATCGCGGCCGGCTTCGAAGCGGCCCTCTCGATCCGGTCGACGATCGCGCTGCCGACGACGACGCCATCGGCATAGCGTCCGATCCGCTCCGCCTGCTCCGCCGTCGAGACGCCGAATCCGACGCAGACCGGGATGTCCGACAACGACTTCGCGTAGCGCACCTGCTCCTCGATGCCCTGTGCGATCGTGGCCCGCGCGCCCGTCACGCCCTGGAGCGAGACGGCATAGAGGAATCCGCGGGTCTCGCGCACGAGATAGGCGAGCCGCTCGCGCGGGGTCGTGGGGGCTGCGAGCAGGATCGGATCGATCCCGCGCTCGCGGCACGGATCGAGCCAGGGCTTCCCGTCCTCCGGCGGAAGATCGGGGATGATGATGCCGTCGACGCCGACCTCGGCAGCGGCGATCGCGAAGGCCTCGCCGCCCATCGCGTGGATCGGATTCGCGTACCCCATCAGCACGAGCGGCTGCTCGACCCGGGCGCGCAGCCGATCGACCAGGCGCAGGATCGCGCGCAGACTCGTCCCCCGCGCGAGCGCGCGGCTGCTCGAGCGCTGGATCGTCGGGCCCTCGGCCGTCGGATCGGAGAACGGCACCCCGAGCTCGATGAGATCCGCCCCTGCCTCGGCCATCGCGAGCACGAGCGCTTCCGTCGTCTCGAGATCGGGATCGCCCGCCGTCAGGAACGGGATCAGCGCACGCTCGCCGCTGCGCCGCAGCGCTTCGAAACGCGCGGCGATCCGCCCGGGACGCGCGGCACCCGCCTCCTTCGGAGCGCTGCGGACGTCCGCATCGCTCCGGACCTTCGAAGATTCTCCCATGCTAGTGGGCTCCCCGCTTTCCCGCGGCGAGGATCTTGCGGACCTCGTCGACGTCCTTGTCCCCGCGGCCCGAGACGTTCACGACGACGATCTGGTCGCGCGCCAGGGTGGGCGCGAGACGCAGCACATGGGCGATCGCGTGCGCGCTCTCGAGGGCCGGGATGATGCCTTCGCTCCGCGACAGCCGCTGGAAGGCCTCGATCGCCTCGTCGTCGGTCGCGACGACGTATTCCGCGCGGCCGATCTCCTTGAGATAGGCGTGCTCCGGACCGACGCCGGGATAGTCGAGCCCCGCCGAGACCGAATGCGCCGGGAAGATCTGGCCGTCGTCGTCGGAGAGCACGAGCGTGCGCTTGCCGTGGAAGATGCCGGGCACGCCGACCGAGAGCGTCGCCCCGTGGCGACCGGAGTTCAGCCCCTCGCCGCCCGGCTCGACGCCGACGAGGCGCACCCCCTCGTCCTCGACGAAGGGGTGGAACAGGCCGATCGCGTTCGAGCCGCCGCCGACGCAGGCGACGAGGACGTCCGGCAGCCGGCCCTCCGCCTTCAGGACCTGCTCCTTCGTCTCGAGCCCGATCACGCGCTGGAAGTTTCGCACGAGCGTCGGATACGGATGCGGTCCCATGACCGAGCCGATGCAGTAGTAGGTCGACTCGACGTTGGTCACCCAATCGCGCATCGCCTCGTTGATCGCGTCCTTGAGCGTCTGGGAGCCGCTCGTCACCGGGATGCAGCGCGCGCCGAGCAGCTCCATGCGGAAGACGTTGAGGGCCTGCCGGCGCACGTCCTCGGCGCCCATGTAGATCTCGCATTCGAGGCCCAGCAGCGCCGCCGCCGTCGCCGAGGCGACACCGTGCTGGCCCGCACCGGTCTCGGCGATGATGCGCTTCTTGCCCATGTAGCGGGCGAGCAGCGCCTGGCCGAGGACGTTGTTGATCTTGTGGGCGCCCGTGTGCGCGAGGTCCTCGCGCTTCAGGTAGACCTTCGCGCCGCCGAGCTCGCGGGTCAGGCGATCGGCATAGGTGAGGGGCGTCGGTCTTCCGGCGTAGTTCGTGAGCAATCCGTCGAGTTCGGCGACGTAGGCCGGATCCGCGAGGATCCGCGCCGAAGCTTCGACGAGCTCGTCCAGGGCGGCGACCAGCATCTCCGGCACGAACCGTCCACCGAACGGACCGAACATGCCGCGCGCGTCCGCCTCACTCTTCACACTCTTCACGTTGCTCACGATTCGCCACCCGATTCCTTCGCGGCCTCGAGTTCCGCTTCCCGACTGCGCACCGCCTCCACGAACGCGCGCATGCGCGCCGGATCCTTGCGGTAGCTCTCGCCTTCGACCCCCGTCGCGACGTCGACGCCCCAGGGCGGGATCTCCCCGACGTCCGCCAGCGCCGAGGCGACGTTTTCCGGCGTGAGCCCGCCGGCGATGATCACGTCGTAGCCCTGGGCGATCAGTTCCTCGGCCTCGCTCCAATCCCAGGCCTTGCCCTGCCCGCCGCCCTGATGGGGGTGATCGAGCAGCAGGATGGAGCCAGGATAGGTTCTCGCCGCCTCCTGGTCCGCGCCCTGGATCGCCTTGATCGTCGGGAGGTCGACCGCCTCGAGGTCTTCCTCCGTCTCGTCGCCGTGGAACTGGACGCGCTCGAAGGGCACCCGCCGCAAGATGGCGTCGATCTCGTCCCATTGCGCATCCCGGAACAGCGCCACCCGTTCGACGTCGAGCCCCTCGAGTGCCTCGCAGATCGCGAGTGCCTGCTTGAGATCGACCTGGCGCGGCGATCCGGGAACGAAGTTCACCCCGATCAGATCCGCGCCCGCCTCGACGGCCAGGAGCGCGTCCTCGGGATGCATCACGCCACAGATCTTGATCCGAACGATTCCGCTCACGTTGGCCTCCGCAATGCTTCGAGCGCCCTGCCCGGATCGGGCATGCGCATCAGGGATTCTCCGACCAGAAAACCACGGGCCCCGGCGCGCGCGAGCCGCGCGACGTCGGCGGGCTCGCCGATTCCACTCTCCGCGACCAGCACCACCTCGGGATCGCGGATGCGCGCCGCGAGCCTCTCGGTCGTCGCCAGATCGACCTCGAAGGTCCGGAGGTCGCGGTTGTTCACGCCGACGAGCCGCGAGCCGGCCGCCAGCGCGCGCTCGAGCTCCACCTCGTCGTGCACCTCGACGAGCACGTCGAGGCCGAGCGCCGTGGCATGCCCGTGCAGCCGAACCAGATCCGCATCCGTGAGCGCCGCCACGATCAGCAGCACCGCGTCCGCCCCCGCGATGCGCGCCTCGTCGATCTGATAGGCGTCGATCACGAAATCCTTCCGGAGCAGCGGCGTGTCGACGACCGCGCGCACCTGCCGGAGGATCTCGAGGCTTCCGCCGAAGAACTCCGCATCCGTGAGCACCGAGATCCCCGCGGCGCCGGCCCCCTGATAGGCCAGCGCGATCTTCTCCGCATCGAAGTCCGCACGGATCAATCCCTTGCTGGGCGACATCCTCTTGATCTCCGCGATCACGGCGACACCCGGGCAAGCGAGCAGCGAAGCGCGCAGCCCCGCGACGGGCCGCGCGACGTCCCGCGCCGCCCGTGCGACGACCTCCGCGCTCCGGATGGCCTTCGCGTCGCGAACCTCGTCGGCCTTGTGGGCCAGGATGCGGTCGAGAACGTTCATGCCAGCCGCACCTCGCCGGGCGTCGAATGCGCCCGGGATCGCTCGCCCGCGCGAGCGGGATCGGCTGCGGCCGCGGCCTGGGTGGCGACGCGCAGGGCCTCGAGCCGACCGGCCGCGGCCCCCTCGTCGATGCTCCGGGCCGCCCGTTCGATCCCCTCCGCGAGGCTCCCGACCGCCTGCGCGACGAAGAGCGCTGCGGCCGCATTGAGCAGCACGATGTCGCGGCGCGGCCCCGGCTCGCCCGCCAGGATCGAACGCGTCGTCGCCGCATTCTCCGCCGGCGAGCCACCGGCGAGATCGGCGAGCCCGGCCCGTGGCAGTCCGAGCGCCCGCGCGTCGATCTCGATCCGCTCCGTCCGGCCGTCCCGGACGAGCACCGCGCGATTCGGGGCCGTCGTCGTCAGCTCGTCGAGGCCGTCCTCGCCGTGGACGACGAGCGCGCGGACCGCACCGAGCCCCGCCAGGACCGCGGCGATCCGGTCGACCAGCGGCTCGGCGAAGACCCCGACGACCTGATGGCGGGCCTCGACCGGTGAGAGCAGCGGGCCGAGAAGATTGAGGAAGGTCCGGATCCCCAGCTCCGCGCGAACGCTCGCCACGTGGCGGAAGGCGGGATGGGCCGTACGCGCGTAGAAGGCGGCGATCCCGATCTCGTCGAGGATCCGCGCGCAGGTCTCGATCGGCAGCTCGATCTCGATCCCGAGCGCTTCGAGCAGATCGAAGCTCCCCGATCGACTCGATGCCGAGCGATTGCCGTGCTTCGCGACCGCGACGCCCGCACCGGCGACGACGAAGGCGGCGGTCGTCGAGATGTTGAAGGTGTCGATCCCCGAGCCGCCGGTGCCGCAGGTATCCACGACCCGGGCATCCCGCACGCGCGCCGTCACCGCCCGCGCCCGGAGCGCCTTCGCCGCGGCGATCAGCTGGGGTACCGACTCGCCGCGCATGCGGAGCGCCACGAGGAAGGCCGCCGTGCGCGCGTCGCTGGAGCGCCCGTCCATGATCTCGCCGAGGGCGAGGCCGACACGTTCCGGTTCGAGCACCCGCCCCTCGACCAGATCCGCGATCGCCGCCTGCACTTCGCTCGTCATGCCGACGCCCGCTGGCGGCAGAGCGAGAGGAAGTTGTCGAGCATCGCCTTGCCCTGGCCCGTCATGATCGACTCGGGATGGAATTGGACGCCTTCGATCGGCAGCTCGCGGTGGCGCACGCCCATGATCTCTCCATCCGCCGTGCGGGCCGAGATCTCGAGACAGGCCGGCATGCTCGACTCCTCGATCACGAGCGAGTGGTAGCGGGTGGCTTCGAAGGGCTGGGGCAGACCGCGGAAGAGCCCGCGGCCGTCGTGCTCGATCTGCGAGATCTTGCCGTGCATGATCGAGCGCGCCCGGACGATTCGGCCGCCGAAGGTCTGGCCGATCGACTGATGCCCGAGGCAGACGCCGAGCACCGGCAGCCCCGCCTGCGCGAAGCGCGGGATCGCCTCGACGGAGACGCCCGCCTCCGAGGGCGTGCCCGGGCCGGGCGAGATCACGAGCCCGTCACCCGCACGGTCCAGGAGCACGTCCACCGTCTCGGCGTCGTTGCGCACGACCTCGATCTCGGCCCCCAGCTCGCCCAGGTACTGGACGAGGTTGTATGTGAACGAGTCGTAGTTGTCGATCATCAGCAGGCGGGTCGTCGACATGGCTGCGTTATTCCATGCCTTCCCGGGCGAGGTCGATGGCGGTCAGGACCGCCCGGGCCTTGTTGACCGTCTCCTCGAACTCGTACTCCGGCGTCGAATCGACGACCACGCCGGCGCCCGTCTGCAGCGTGATCTTGCCGTCCTTCGCGACCATCGTCCGGATCGTGATCGCCATGTCCATGTTGCCGGAGTAGTCGAGGTAACCCGCACAGCCGCCGTAGAAGCCCCGGCGCACCGGCTCGAGCTCGTCGATGATCTCCATCGCCCGCACCTTCGGCGCCCCCGAGAGCGTGCCGGCCGGGAAGGTCGCCCGGAGCACGTCGAGCCAGTCGAGCCCGGGGCGGAGCTCGCCGTGCACGTTCGAGACGATGTGCATCACGTGCGAATAGCGCTCGACCACGGCGTACTCGTCGACCACGACGCTCCCGATCTTCGCGACGCGGCCCACATCGTTGCGGCCGAGGTCGACGAGCATCAGATGCTCCGCCCGCTCCTTGGGATCGGCGAGCAGATCCGCCTCGAGCTGCCGGTCCTCTTCGGGGGTCTTGCCGCGCCAGCGGGTGCCGGCGATGGGGCGGACATCGATCCGCTCGCCCTCCAGCCGGACCAGGATCTCGGGCGAGGAGCCCACCAGCACCGCGTCCTCCATGCGGATGAAGAACATGTAGGGGCTCGGATTGATGACTCGCAGATGGCGGTAGATCGAGAAGGGATCGACCTGCAGCGGCAGCTGGAATTGCTGGGCGAGCACCACCTGGAAGATGTCGCCGGCCTCGATGTACTCCTTCGCGCGCTTCACGATGTCGTGAAAGGCCTCTTCGGAGAGGCTGCGATCGACCTCCATCGGGGTGCGCACCGCCGGTCGCCGCGGCTCGGCGGCGAGCGGCGCGCGCAGCCGTTCGATCATCGACTCGAGGCGGGCCTCGGCCTTCGCGAACGCGGCGCGCACGTCCTCGCCCGGGGCGACCTCGGCGTGGATCCCGATCAGCGCCGTGTGACGCACGTTGTCGTACACGACGACGAACTCCGGCAGCACGAAGAACGCGTCCGGCAACCCGACCCGATCGGGATTCGAATCGGGGATCGCCTCGACGAAGCGGACCCAGTCGTAGGCGATCATGCCGACCGCCCCGCCGAGAAAGCGCGGCAGGCCGGCGAAGTCGGGTGCGACCGCGGCGAACGCCTTGAGGCGCTCGCGCAGGACCTCGAGCGGATCCCCGGCCGTCGTCTGCCGCTCGGTGTGGCCGGCCTCGCTCCATTCGACCCGGTTTCCGAAGGCGCGAAAGGTCGCGCGCGCGCCGACGCCGAGGAAGCTGTAGCGGGCCCATTTCTCGCCGCCCTCGACCGATTCGAGCAGGAAGGCGGTCTTGCCGTCGTCGAGCTTCCGGAAGAGCGAAAGCGGGGTATCGAGATCGGCGAGGATCTCGCGCAGGACCGGGACGTGACGACCCCGTCGGGCGAGCTCTTCGAATTGCTCGGGCGATGTGCGGAGCACGGATCTCTCTGACCCGCCGCCGCAGAACGACGTGGCGGGCCGGTCGGGGGGGGCCAAAAAGCCCTTTGACTCTAGGCGCTTGACGCCCTCCGGGCAACCAACGCCGGCGGGCTCGGAGGGGACTAGAAGTTCATGCCGGCGCCGATGCCACTGTCGAAGAGGTTGCTCTCCTTGTCCCCGAGGCCGAGGAAGCGGATCTGGAAGCCGGCCCCCACGTCGGCCCGACGCTCCTGGAATACCTCGGCCGCAAAGCCCCAACAGCGACACTTGGAAACGTATTCGACCATCCCCCGGTTGCGGAGGAAGCCCTGTTTCGCGTCCGTCAACGAATAGATCGTGCGGTAGCTGAGCCGGATGCGGGCCGTCAGCTCGAGCCGGGCGTTCAGGTCGAGCTGGCTCAGCACCTCGTCGCCGGCCCGTCCGCTCGAGGTATCACCGCGGGCCGTCTCGAAGAACTCCGGAAGCTGGCGCAGATAGCGATATCGGGTCGACAGGTTGACGCGACGGACCCAGCGATTGTCGATCGGAACGCCGACACCCAGCACGACCTCGCCCTCTCGGAGCACCTGGGATTTCGGATTGAAGGTGCCGCGCACCGTGGCATCGAGAGGCCCGACCGGGTACCAGCGTCCTTCGACGAACAGATCGCCGAGGCCCGCATCCTCGCGGAAGCCCCAGTCGACCGCGGTCAGGAGGTCCGCGCGCAGGCGATGCGCCGAGCGATCGCTCGCACGGGTGAAGAATCGCTGGCGCACGCCGAGGACGAGCTGGTTCCAATCGTCGATCCGATCCGAGGGGTCACGCGTGAGGCTCTCGAGGGAGAGGGTTCGCAATCGGGTCTGCTCGACGCTGCCGCGCGGCACGAAGAGCGGATTCTGGCTCTGGCTGCGATCGATCAGATCGTCGGCGACGAAGGCCCATCCCAGCCTCGGCTCGACCACGTGGTGGAGCCCGCCGCCGCCCGCGAGCTCGAAATCCCGGGCGATGCGGCTGCGCAGATCCACCCGCGCCGTCAGGAGGCCCCGTTCGGCGAATTGCTGGGCACTCGAGTTGTAGAGCGTCTGGCTCCAGCCGAGCTCGGGGGTGAACTCGAAGACGTTGCCGATGGGGGTCGGCCGCGCGATGCGGGGATGCAGCACGATCCGGGTACCGCGTTCGGCCAGGGGCTCGCCTGGCTGGAACACACCATCGCCCTCGCCCGTCTCTTTCGGATCGTTCGCCGGGTCGTTGTCGAACCGCCCATCGGGGCCGAAATCGTAGAACCGGCCATTCGAGCGGATCGGCGAAGGAACGAAACCGAGTCCCTCTGGAACGATCAGCCCCGGCAGCTCCGATTCCGTCGTGCGAAGACCGGTGAAGTGGATCAGCTCGCTGTCGAATCGCCCCTCGAAACCGAGCGGGCCACGAAAAGTGCCCGGCTGGACGTCTCCGCGCAGCTCGGCGAAGCGCTGCAGCAGGAACTCGTCGCGGTCGTCGAAGGTCGAGCCCTGCAGATCGTCCGCATAGCGCATGCCGGCCATCGCTCCGACGCCTCCGCTCGTCCCGAAGCTCCGAGCGAAGTTCGTCGTCGAATCGAGGAAGCGGAAGGTCCTCCAGGGGCGAAGCTCCACGAAATCGTCCGAATAGAGGTTGTCGGACGAGAGCTTGAGATCCGTCTGCCAGCGGACCTGCCCGGGCAGAAAATGATCATGCGCCCAGAGCGTCGACCAGCGGTCCGGATTGAAGCTTCCCCGCGCCTGCTTCGTGTTGTCGTGGAGGCCGGCGACGAACAGCTTTCCCCCCGACTGCTCGCCGAAGACGTATTCGAGCTCGACGTCCTGCTTGTAGCCGCGCTCGACGAAATAGCGCGGGGTCAGGGTGACGTTCAGCTCCGGCAGCGCCGCCCAGAAGACGGGCAGCCCGAAGCCGGCACCGCCGCGGCCGCCGAAGGTGAAGTTCGGGAGCAGCAGGCCCGTCTCGCGCTCGCTCTTGATCGGGACCGCCATCCAGGGGATCCAGAGCACGGGCACGCCCAGCACGTCGAAGGTCGAGTTGCGGAGCATCCCGTAGCCCCCGAGCTCGACGTCGGCCCGCCCCGTCTCGATCTCCCAGGGCAGCCGTTCACCGGGCTCGCAGCGGCAGGTCGTGAAGACGCCATCGTGGATGGTGAAGGTGTTTCTGCCCGTCCGGACCATCTCCTGGGCCCGCATGCGGAAGCCGTCGCTGCCGGCGTCGATGGCGACGTGGTAGAGGGTCCCGCGCAGGGACTCGACGTCGAAGACCATGAAATCGGCCGTGAGATGGTCGCTGCCGTCGATCAGCTCGACGTCGCCCTCGGCGACCGCGACCCCCGTCTTCTTGCTGAAGGCGACCCAGCGGGCGGTCAGCGTCCGGCCCTGCTGCAGCACGTGGACGTTGCGCTCGGCGATGTAGAGCTCGCGCTCGGCCTCGTAGAAGATCCGGTCGGCGGTGATCTCGAACGGCTCGGTCATGCGCGCGCGATCGTCCGCGTGCGCGGGGCGAACGAGGACGCCGAGCAGGATCCAGAGGATTGCGGCCTTGATGATCGCCCGCGGCAAGGAGCCCCCGATGAATGCGGGGGACCCTACCTGAGGGGCGGGTCGGGGGCCAAGTTCCGCGTTCCGCGCATCAGGCCGTGGGGCTGAAGCGGGTCAATGCGGATCCGAGCGCGGCACAATCCGGGACCACGATCTCCTCGCCCGAGACCCGGACGAGCTTCTGGTCCATCAGTTGATGGAGGGCCTGATACGTCTCGTGGAGTGTGAGGTGGGCGCCGGCCGCGAGGTCGCGCAGCGACGTCTGCAGGCGAAGCTCATCCTCGCAATCCCGCATGTCGGCCTCGCCGACGAGGTAGCGGATCAAAGGAGCGACGAGCTCGTCGAGTCCGAGGGCGGCGAGCCGCCGTTCGGCGGCGATCAGCCGGAGCGACAGGCGCTGGATCAGACGGATGGCGATCTCGGGCTGTTCGATGCACATGGCCTCGAGCGTCGCGCCGTCGAGCACCAGCAGCTCGGACGGACCGACCGAGAGCGCCCTCGCCGTTCGCGGCTCGCCGAGCACGACGCTCATCTCGCCGAAGAACTCCCCGGGACCGAGCCGCGCAACGACACGCTTGCCCGCATGACCCTGGCGACAGATCTCGACCTGACCCGACTGGATCACGAAGAGATGGCTGCCCTCGTCTCCTTCGTCGAAGATGACGTCGCCGTCGGCGAACGCGCGCTCGAACGCACGGCGCACCTGGATCTGGGTCGATTCGCTGTGGTCCAGAGCCGCGGTCCCCCGGCCCGCATCCGGGATGGATGCGGCCTGCGGGGGATTTCGTCTCGTCCGAAAGCCGACTTGAGGCGGCCAAGGCCGCCGGATCAGGGGGCCGGCGCCTCTCCCCGCCGGATCGCCTCGAGATGCGCATCGATCTCGTCCCGCCGCCAGACGCCCGTATGCCGCGCCTGGATCCGACCCTCCCGATCGACGAGGACGAGGCTCGGAAAGCCGAGCACGCCGTAGCGCATGGCCAGCGCCTGATCGCCGAGCGCGATCGGATAGTCGAAGCCGCGCTCCGCGACCCAGGCGGCGACCTCGGCCGGCGGATCCGTGTCCACCGAGATGCCGACGACCATGACCCCTTCGTCGCCCGCCTCCCGCCAGAGCGCGTCGAGGATCGGCATCTGCACCTCGCAGGGCGCACACCAGGTCGCCCAGAAATCGAGCACGACGAGCCGGCCGCGCAGGGACTCGAGATCGAGCTCCCCGCCCGAGATCAGCGGCAGACGGAATCCGGGCGCCGGCCCGAGCGGATCGACCGTGACCGGCTCGCCGCCTTCACAGCCGAGGCCCATCCCGAGCAGGCCTGCGAGCAGCACCGCGCAGAGTCCGGCACCAGGACTGGTGCCGGCGGCGGCCCCCGCGCGCAGAGATCCTTCATTGCAGCCAATCCTCGGCCTGCACGACGAGCTCGCCGAGAAAGGCGAACTGGCTGTTGAACCAGGCGAGCTGGTTGGTCACGAGCAGCACGCCGACCCCGACGAGCAGTACGCCCGAGACGATCTCGAGCGTCCGGAAATGGCCCTTCATGTGCTGCAGCGCGCGGAAGAAGACGTCGAGGCTGTAGCCCGCGACGAGAAAAGGAACGGCGAGCCCCGCCGAGTACACCGCCAGCAATGTGATGCCCTGGTAGACCGTCTCGCGGCTGCCGGCGAGGGTCAGCACCGCGCCCAGGATCGGCCCGATGCAGGGCGACCAGCCGAATCCGAATCCGACGCCGACTACGAACGCCCCGAAGAAGCCCGGCGTCCCCCGCAGCTCGAAGCGCGTATCCCGCAGGAGCCAGCCGATCCGAAGCACACCGGCCATGTGGAGCCCGAAGACGATGATCGCGAGACCGGCGAGCTGCGCGATGCCGAGCTCGAAGCCGAAGACCGAGATCTGCCAGCTGCGCAGCACGCGGCCGAGCGCGAAGGCCGACGCGCCGAGCACGATGAAGACGAGCGAGAACCCGCAGACGAACCCGAGGCAGGCCTCCATGACCTTCGCCCGGCGTGCCCGCCGGGCCGCATCCCCGATCGCGAACGCGTCGCCGGCCGCGGCCTCGCCCGCCGCGGCGCCGGGCTCTGCGCGCGGCGCGTCGGCGAGATCCCGCACGGAGATCCCCGAGATCAACGAGAGATAGGCGGGCATCAGGGGCATCACGCAAGGCGAGAGCACCGAGATCAGCCCGGAGGCGAAAGCGATCGGGATCTGGGAGAGGAGGTCCGACATCAGGGCGACCGAGAGTGCCTTGTCGATCGGGCCGATGCCAGCGAGCCGGGCCCGCGCAGGCGCGAAGCGGAGGCCGCGTCCCGTTTCGGACGCCGCCTCCGCCTCGCTCTGCCCGGCATGGCGCCCCCCTGGATCGGGGGCGCTGCCGCTCTACCAGCCCGAATCGCCGTAGGCGTCGGAGGAGTAGGTATCGACGGGCGACGCATCGACCACCGGCCCCGCGGCCACGGCCTTCGGCTGCTCGACGGGCATCACCGAGGGATCCCGTCCGATGAAGACGAGCGGCTCTTCGCCGCGCAGGATCTCGGGCGTGATCACGTAGGTGCCGCGCAGGGAGCGGACATAGACCTTGTCGGCCACCTCGGTATCGCCGGCCGTGAAGACCCAGGCGAGCGAGCCGATCACCAGCCCGCCCACGGCATAGACCAGCTTCACGGGGCTGTAGACGAGGGACGTCAGGGCCGCTGCGGCCCCCATCCCCGATTCCTTGCTGACTTCCTTCGTATGGTCCCCCGCCAGCGCGATCGACGGCGAGGTCAGCAGACAGGCCGCGAGCAGGCAGGCGACGGTGCGCCGCGCGCGAAGTCCGGCGTGCCGCGGCTCTGTCGACCGAACTCCATTGCGATCTTTCCGATCTTCCCAATCGGCCTGATGGCCCGGATGGGCCGAGCGCGCGGACGCCGGGCGTGCGGCGTCCCTGCCCGGGCCGATGCCCGAGCGCGAAGCTGTATTGATCATGATCTGTCCAACCTCTCTTGCCCGGGTCGCGCATCGCCTTGCGGCAATGGCCGATCCGAGCAGGTTATGCGGCCGCCGGGAAGACCCCGACGGCGCCTCTCACGTTCCCCCGTGCGAGAGTTTGGCGGATCTTCCTTCTTCGGCAAGGCGAAGGCGGATTCGGGGACGCAGATCACAGACCCTGATCGGTGTCGAGCAGGATCGTGACGGGCCCGTCGTTCACGAGCGAGACCTTCATCGCGGCCCCGAAGCGACCGGTCACGACCGGGACCCCGAGCGCGGCGACCGCCGCGGCGAGCGCGTCGAAGACCGGCCTCGCCGCCTCCGGCGGAGCGGCCTCGCCGAAGGACGGCCGCCTGCCCTTGCGGGCGTCGCCGTAGAGGGTGAACTGGGAGACCAGCCCGATCGTCCCCGCCACGTCGACGACCGAGCGCTCGAAGCGCCCGGCATCGTCCGGGAAGATCCGGAGCGAGGCGAGCTTGCGCGCCAGCCATCCGACCTGTTCCGGCCCGTCGCTGCGGCCGATGCCGACGAGCACGAGCAGGCCCCCCTCCATGCGCGCGACCCGGACGCCGTCGACCTCGACCTCCGCGCCGAGCACGCGCTGCACGACCGCCCGCATCGATCAGATCTCGCGTTGGTCCTGGAAGCGGCCGCGATAGACCGCCCGCCCCTCGGTGCGCATCAACACGATCTGGCAGATGCGAACCCCCGGCACGATCTCGAGCGCCCGGCTCGAGACGTTGCTCATCTCGAGGACCTGCCGATTCGAGACGCCGGGCTGCACGAACGCCGAGGTCACGTGGATCATCAAGCCGAGGCGGGCGAAGCGGCTGCGCCCTTCGAGAAATCCGCAGAGATCGTCGGGGAGCGTGATGTGTTCGGCCGTGATGCCATGGATCGTCACGCCCGGATCGAGGCGGAAGGGGGCGTCGAGCGTCTGCACCCGGGTGTGATCGCGATAGTCGGTGTGGTCCTCGACCCGGATCGGGACGGAATGATTCTGGATCGAGCGGATCTCCCGCCCCAGCGTCAGGTCGATCGAGGCGACCCCGACCTGGCTGCGCTCGAAGGGATCGATCCGGATCCGGCCTTCATCGATCTCTCGCAGGATCACGTCGCGGGTCAGCACACTCATGGGGGGCGCATGATACCCTGCGCCGATGCCGCATCCATTCTTCGAGTTGCCGCACCCGCTCGTGATCGGGCATCGCGGCGCGGCCGGCGAGTATCCGGAGAACACCCTCCTCTCCTTCGAGGCCGCGCTCGCCCAGGGCGCCGTGATCCTCGAGAGCGACGTCCACGTCAGCCGCGATGGCGTGCCGATCCTGCTGCACGATCCGAGCCTCGAACGCGTCTGCGGCCAGCCGGGCGACGCCTGTGATCGGACCTGGGCGGAGCTCGCCGAGCTCGATGCCGGTGCCGGCTTCCGCACGGCGACGGGCGAAGCGCCCTTTCGCGGCCGGGGCCTCCGCATCGCGCGCCTCGAGGACGCCTTCGAACGCTTCCCCGACGCGCGCTTCAACCTCGAGATCAAATGCGAAGGCGACGCGGTGCTGCGCGAGACCCTGCGCCTGATCGAGCGCCACGATCGCGCGGATCGGACCCTGCTGACCGCAGGCGACGACCCCGTCATGAGCGGACTGCGCCGCGCCGTCGCCGGCTCGGGGCTGCGGCCCGCACTCGGCGCCTGTCTCGGCGAGATCCTCGCGGTGATCGCGAGCGCCCTGCGCGGCGAGCCGATGCCGGAGGGCGTCATGGCGCTCCAGATTCCCGCCGAGTTCGCCGGCCGTCCGCTCGTGACGCCCGCGCTCGTCGAACACGCCCATGCCCACGGCCTCGAGGTCCATGTCTGGACCATCAACGCACTCGACGAGATCGAAGCGCTGCTGGCCGCGGGCGTCGACGGCATCGTGACGGATCATCCCGGCCGGATGGCGCGCTGGCTCGCCGAGGGGCGGCATGGCTGAGGCGAATGCGGACGCGATCGATCCCGTTTCGGCGTTCTTCCGCGAGGAGCAGCCGGCCCTCGTCGCCGCGGGCGCGGCCGGGCGCGTGCTCGATCTCGCCTGCGGTCGCGGTCGCCATGCACTCGCGGCGGCCGCCCTGGGACTCGAGGTCCTCGCCGTCGATCGCAACGCCGGCCCGCTCGCCGAGCTGGCCGCGGCCGCCCGCGTACTGCCCGGTCGCATCGAGACCCTCGCAGTCGATCTCGAGCGGGACGAGCCGCCGGAGCTGCCCGGCGCTCCCTTCTCGGCAATCCTGGTCTTCCGCTACCTGCATCGCCCGCTCGCGCCCGCGATCGCATCCTGGCTCGCGCCCGGCGGCCTGCTGCTCTACGAGACCTTCACCGTCGCCCAGCGCACCTTCGGCTGGGGCCCGACGCGCGACGCCTTCCTGCTGGAGCCCGGAGAGCTGCCGCGGCTCTTTCCGGGGCTGACCGTCGAACGCTTCGAAGAGGGCCCGACCGCCGAACCGAGACCGGCCTTTACCGCCCGCCTGCGCGCACGGCGACCACCGGCGGACCACGGGCGTTAGGCCTACTCGGGCGTCAGGCGCCGGCCGGCGTGATCGCGTCGATCCGCGCGAGCGCCCAGCGCGCGTGCTCGCGCAGGATCGCGTCGTCGCTCTCTGCATGTCGGGCGACCAGGGGCCGGAGCGACGGCAGACCGGCATTGCCCGCGGCGATGAGAGCATTGCGGACCAGGCCACGGCGGCGCGAGCGTCGGAGCGCCGTGCCCCGCGTCGCCGCGAGAAAGCCCGCCTCGTCGAGGGACAGGATCCAGGCGAGCGAAGGGGCCTGCCAGACCTCCCGCGGCGCGAGCCGCGTGCGCAGCCCGAGCGGATCCGCGAGCGGGCTGCGCGGACGACTGCGATTCCAGGGACACACGGTCTGGCAGACGTCGCAGCCGAAGACGCGATCGCCCTGCGCGGCGCGCAGCGGCTCGGGAATCGCCCCGCGCAGCTCGATCGTCGTGTAGGCGAGGCAGCGCGTCGCATCGAGCACGTAGGGCTCGGGAAAGGCGTCCGTCGGACAGGCGTCGAGACAGGCGCGACAGCTCCCGCAATGGTCGGCGCCGACGCCGTCCGGCGCGAGCTCGAGATCGCAGAGCAGGACGCCGAGCATCAGATGCGACCCGAGCTCGGGGTGGATCAGGCACGTGTTCTTCGCGATCCAGCCGAGCCCTGCCCGTTCGGCGGCGGCCTTCTCCGCGATCGGACCCGTGTCGACATAGCAGCGCGATCGCACCGGTCGCCCCGCCATCGCGGGAAGCGCCGCCTCGAGCGCGCGCAGGCGATCGAGCAGGACGTCGTGGTAGTCGTCGCCCCCGGCATAGCGCGCGACGACCCCGGCACCTGCCCGCTCCGGCACCGGCACCGGATCCCCTCCCGGCGCGCAGGCCAGCGCCCCGACGATCAGCGTCCGGACCCCCGGGAGCACGCGGCGGGGATCGACGCGCTCCTCGAGTCGGCGCTCGAGATAATCCATCTCCCCGGCGTAGCCACGCGCGATCCAGTCGCGCAGGAACTCGGTCCGGGCGCTCGGCTCGGGTCCGGAGAAGCCCAGGGCATCGAGCCCGAGCGCCAGGCCGAGCGCGCGGATGCGCTCTTCGAGGGGCTGCTGCGCGAGCGCCCCGCCGGCCGCGGCGCGATCGACCGCCCGCGTCACGGTACGCCGTCCGGACGCGCGCCTGCCCCGAAACGCCGCATGAGTGCGCCGACCCCGAGCAGGCAGAGGCATCCGACGACGTAGGTCGCGACGCCCGCCCACTCGTGCAGCGGCCCCTGCGTCGCGAACTCCGCATCGAAGCGGATGGCCAGCAGCACGGTGACGACCACCCGCACGAGATTGCCCACGAGCGCGATCGGCAGCACGGCGAGCACGATGACGAGCCGGCGACGCAGATCCGACTCCGTGAAGTAGGCGATGAAGACGCCGATCGGAATCAGGGTGATCAGCGAAGTGATCCCGCTGCAGGCCTCGGCGACGAAGAGCGAGACGTCGCCCGGCAGGGTCAAGACGTTGCCCTCGCGGAAGATCGCGATGCCGAAGGCCTGGAGCAGGCGGACCGCCGCGGTACTGACCCACAGCTGCAGCTCGACGATCACCGGAGTCACCCAGGCGGGCGGCAGCGGAATCATGAACGCGAGGTAGACGAGCGGAAACCGCAGGCAGGAGACCCAGCGCGGCCCGCGGAGGGCGAGCACCAGGGCGACGATCATCGCGACGAAGACGACGCCGAGCAGGCTCGCCTGGCGAACGACCAGCGCAGCCAGATAGGCGACCGCACAGCAAGCGAGCGCGATGCGCCCCCAGGTCGTCGGCCGGATCGGGAGAGCCGCCAGGGTGGTGCGATGCGCCGTCGCGCTCCAGATCGCGACGAACGGCACGAGGAATCCGTGCGTCGCGAAGTCCGACGCGCTCCACGCCTCCGCCAGAATGGCGATCCCGGGGAGCCAGGCGACGAGCGCGAGCCCGACGACGAACAGCTCGAAGCGACTCAATTCGACCTCCGCAATAACGCGCAGTCCGGCCTCCGGCGAATCCGCCAGATCCGCCGGTGCACGTCCCTCCGCGCCCGGCCTTCGAACGAGTCGATCGGCCGCGATCGGCTGCGAACGGAGGGTTCAAGTCCCATTGGAACGCGACCGACAAACGCCCCATCGAGGTCTGCACGCCATGTCGCTCCCGGAATCGACGTATTCGTCATCGCCGTCACCGGAATTCGGCCCCCACACCGACCCCTCCGGTCGACAGGGTCCCGTCGATCCGCTCGAGATCCGTTCGAATCCGCGGGTCGGCATCGATCTGCCCGCGGAGATCTTCGCGGGCGATTTCGCCGGCGCATTGCTCGGCCGCACCCGCGACCTCAGTATCGGCGGCGCCTGCCTCGCGACGCAGTCCCCGTTCTCCTTCAAATCCGTCCGGCGGATCGTGCTCCGCCTCCCGAACCAGATCCTCACGCTCGACGCCGCCGGCTGTTGGCAGCGCGA
The DNA here is from genome assembly GCA_041389425.1 of Myxococcota bacterium. Taxonomy (GTDB): domain Bacteria; phylum Myxococcota_A; class UBA9160; order UBA9160; family UBA4427; genus UBA4427. Next base: position 167,109 of record JAWKRX010000005.1, on the reverse strand, counting down.
GGACCCGGTCGAGAATCTGATCCTGACCGGCATCACCTTCGAGAACCCCGCCCCCGAGCATCTCGAGGTCGTCTGGAACCTGGTCCTCGACGCGGGCAAGAAGCTCGCGCGTTTCCTCTACGAGCGCACCAAATTGCGCGAGCTCGGCCTGGAAGAAGCCATGGGCCTCGCTCAGGTCACCCGCATCCGCACCATGCAGCCCGGCGACCTCATCTACCGGCAGGGCACGCGCAATGGGCACAACGATTCGATCTTCCTGATCACCGAGGGGAGCGTGACCCTGCAGGTCCGGATCCGGGACGCGATCGAGCAGCCGCTCGCGCAGCTCGGAGCCGGCGATCTCTTCGGCGGCTTGCCGCTGCTCGCCGACCTGCCCCATGCGGAGTCCGCGGTCGCGAACACGGCGCTCCGCCTGCTCGAGGTCGACGGCGCCGCCTTCCGCCATCTGCGGAGCATGAAGCCCTGGCTGGGACACCGCCTCGGCGTCGCGCTCCTGCGCGTGCATGCCCAGCGCATGTCGCAGACCCTCGGCCTCGCCAGCCAGATGCTCTGACCGATTCCCCGGCCGCGTCGGGTATGCTCCGCCCGCTCCGCACGAGGCGGGGGCCCGTCTCCTTCGACGCGACTGCGGCGCAGCGATGCAACCCGATTCGAACTTCGAGCAGAACCTCGTCTTCCTGATCGGCCCGCCGCGCTCCGGCTCGACGCTGCTCGCGCGCATGCTCGGCGCCCATGGCGCGATCCATGCCCCCGAAGAGCCGCATCTGATCACGCCGCTCGCCCATCTCGGCTATTTCGAGAGCGTCGAATCCGCGCCCTACGACCCGGTGATCACCCGCCAGGCCGCGCGCGCGCTGGTCGCCGCGCTTCCCGGCGGCGAGCGCGCCTATCTCGAGGCGCTGCGCGCGTATTCCGATGCGATCTACCGAGGGCTCCTCGCCGGCGGTCCCGGCGGCGCGCGGCTGCTGCTCGACAAGACGCCCGCCTACGCACTCACCCTCGACTTCCTGGCGCGGCTCTATCCCGGCGCGCGCTACGTCGTGCTGACGCGTCATCCGCTCGCCGTCTGGTCGTCCTACGTCGACTCCTTCTTCGACGGCGACGACCGCGTCGCCCATGGCCACAACCCGCTCCTCGAACGCTATGTCCCGGCGATCGCCCGCTTCCTGCGCGAAGCCCCGGTCTCCATCCATCGGATCCACTACGAGGCGCTCGTCCGGGATCCGGAGCGCCATGCGCGCGAGCTCGCCCGATTCCTCGGGATCGAGTTCGAGCCGGCGATGGTCGACTACGGCTCGGTGGCCGAATCGCGACGCGAGTCGACGCGCGGGCTCGGCGATCCGATGACCGTCGCACGCGAGACACGCGCGACGACCCGGAGCCTCGCGAAATGGGCCGAGGCCGCGACCGGCCGCCCGGACCGCGTCGGGATGTACCGCGAGATCCTCGCGCGCCTGACCGACGACGACCTCGAGACCTGGGGCCATCCGCGCAGCGAGATCGAGGCGGCCCTCGCGGCCATCGACCTCGGCGGCCGGCCCGCCCCCCGGCCCGCCCTGACCCGCTACACCCTCGAACGCAAGGTCCTGGTCGCCCTCCGACGCCAGATCCGGCCGGGCACCGCGCTCGGCCGCCTGGTCCGGCAGGTGCGCGAGATCTGCGACGTCCTGCTGCGCTGAAGCCGCTCCGGATCGGGCGCCGGCCGCCCGCGGAAAAAAAGCAGGGGCCGGGCGTCCAGCCCGTGCGCGACCGCGCCGATGGTTGCTATAGGTGGCAACCATGGAATCACGCATCACGCATTCGGCGACCTCCTACGGCGACTCGAACCGCTCGGCCCAGGCCCAGACGGCTCCCGGATTCGAGCGCCCCACCGCGCTCGAGATCTCGCTCTGCTGCGAGATCTCGGCCTACGCGCCGGACGGGGACGACCGACCGCTCTTCTAGTCGATCTCCGGGATCGACGAGCGTCTCGCTTCGAGCCTGAAGCCTTCGGCTTCGGGCTTTCTCTGTTTGCTTCGGTGTTTGCCGGACCCGCTCGGGCCCGGCTCCTAGTGACCCGAGACGCGATCGACGAGCTGGCGGATCCGCGGATGTCCAGCCAGGGCGACGACGTCGCCGGCCTCGATGAGCCGCACGATCTCCGGGTCGTCGGCGATCTCGTTCAGCTCCGGATCGTGCTGCAGCCGATGGACCTTCGGAGCGACCTCCGAGAGCACCTCGGACATCGTGGCCCGGAAGGCGTCGCGATCCTCTCGGGCCGAAGCGTCCACGAGGCCCAGGTCCGCGAAGCGGGCCCGCATCTCGGCGTCGTCGACGATCGAACGCATGGAAGCTCGATTCATCGCATAGTCGACCGAGCCGTTCGTGATCAGGGTCCAGAAGAGCTTGTCCGTGAAGAGCCCGGTGAGACGCTCGTCCTCGAGGAGTCCCTGGACGTTCTGGAGTGCCTGCCCCGGGTGGGCCGCGATCCGGGCTGCGACCTGGCCGGCCGGCCCTGAATCCACCAGCGCGGCCGAGACGACCGACTCGACGAGCGCGCCACTCGCCGCGACCGCGCTCGAGCTGCCCGCATCCGGCATCGCAGCCAGTCCTTCGACGGCGCCGAGATCGCGGGCCGCATCGAGCCAGCTCGACAACACGGCGAGCAGCACCACGACGAGCGCACCACGGACGAAGCCCACCAGCCCGCCCGCGACCCGATCGCCGATCCCGCGACCGCCTCCATCGATCCGCTCCCGGTCCCAGGCCACCGCGACGTCGCCGACCGCGCTGGCGACCAGCCATGCGACCGCGAAGCCGAGCGTGCCGGCAACCGCCGGCGCCATCAGCCCCGGCAGACCGAGCACGCGGCCAATGAAATCTGCGGCATGTGTCGCGGTCCAGATCCCGCCGCCGTAGCCCGCGACGAGGGCGAGCAGCCCGACACCGCTCGCCACCGCGCCGCGCCAGGCGCCGAACGCCACGAGGACCGACAGGATCACGAGGAAGATCAGATCGAGCGCCATGCCGCGCGCATCGTCGGAACGCCGCGGCGCCTGTACGCGCCCCCCGAAAAAACCGGCCCGGGCGGGCGCAGCGCCCGGCGAGCCGCTGCTTCGGCCCGGTTCCCCGGCTTACGCCGATTCGCGGCCGCCTTCGGACTCCGGCTCGGGCTCTGGCTCGGATCGGAAGTCGATCGCGATCAGGGTGAAGGTCGTCTCGCCCTTGGGCCGCCGAACCAGGACCTCGTCCCCCGTTCGCTTGCCCATCAGCGCCCGACCCACCGGCGACTCGATGCTGATCCGACCCTTCGCGGCGTCGAACTCGTCGGGACCGACGAGCTGATAGCGCACCCGTTCCCCGTTCTCGTCTTCGAGCTCGACCCAGGCGCCGAAGAACACGCGGTCGGTCTGCGCTCGGGGGCCCAGCTCCACGACTTCGAGCTCGTCCATCCGCTTCGTCAGGAAGCGGATCCGGCGATCGATCTCGCGCAGGCGTTTCTTTCCGTAGATGTAGTCCGCGTTCTCGGATCGATCGCCGAGGGCCGCGGCGACCGAGACGGCCTGGGTCACCCTGGGCCGCTCGTCCTTCCAGAGAAAGTCGAGCTCGGCGCGCAGCTTCTCGAACCCCGGCCGCGTGATGTAGCTCTTGCGTTCCGCCAAGCTGGCTCCACTCCCCCGCCCCGCGCGTTCTCGCCCGAGCGAGCGGCGGCCGGAGCTTGGCACTGGCCCACTGCGCGATCAACCGCCGGCGGTAGTGCCGACGGCTCGCCGCGGCCGCTATGCTGCCGCGCATGCACGACCGATCCGGAACCGATGCCCAGAAGGGCGCCCGACCGACCGCCGATCCCGAGAACGCGGGCGCCGCGCGCCGCGCGCGCCGCGGGCCGCCTCCGAACCCGCTCTACCATCCGCTCTTCCTGCCCGTGCTGCTGGTCGCGTTCTGCCTCTGGTTCGGCTGGGATGGATTCCTCACCACCGATCCCGACATGCTCGAACATCAGGGCTTCAATCGATGGATGTTCGGCCTGACCGCCGTGCTGTGCGTCTGGGTCGTGCCGCGCGGCATCAAGGAGTACCGGGAAGAGCAGGCCGCCGCAGCCGCCCGGCAGGCGAGCGGCAACCCGCACTGACCCGCGCGCGCGCCGCGCTTCGCCCTCTGGATCGCCCCCCGCGCCGCCGATAGAGACGCCGACCCCTCGCCCCTCCAAGGCGTTTGCTCGGCCCGTCGCCGATCTGCGCCCGTGAGGGCGCTTCGGGGCCGGAGAGCGCATTGGGGGCCCCGAACCCGACGACCGGAAACGCCGCCTCGAGCACGATCGTCCTCGACCACACCGCGGTCGGCGAGGACGTCACGCTCGATTGCACCGCGACGGCGGGCGGCTCCGAGGCCGTTCCCACGGCCCGGGCCCTCCAGCCCGGCGACGAGCTGCGCGCGCGCTTTCGATACCGCGTGCTGCGTCGACTCGGCCGCGGCGGCTTCGGCTCCGTCTTCCTCGCACGCTGCCTCGATTCCGGTGAGGGCGCGGCCGCGGACACCCCGCCGAAGCTCGTCGCCCTGAAGGTGATGGCGCGGCCGCACGATCCCCAGGCGCGCAACTCGTTGAAGCGCGAGCTCGCCGCCTTCCTCGCCGTTCGCCACGAGCGCATCCCGAAGCTCTACGACTGGAACATCGACGGCGAGACGGCCTTCGCCGCGATCCAGTACTTCCCGGCCGGCAGCCTCGCGGACGCCTGGCCCTTCCTCGGGCGCCTCTCCGCCGAGCAGACCTGGCGACTGCTCTCGGATCTGCTCCAGGCGCTCGGTGCCGCCCATCGGGCCTCGGTGCTGCATCTCGACGTGAAGCCGTCCAACGTCCTGCTCGACGGCAACGGCGGCTACGTGCTGACCGATTTCGGTGTCTCCCACTCCTCGCGCATGTCGAAGGGCCTGCTGCATCAGGGACAGCTCTCGATCGGCCTCGGCACCCACGGCTACCGCGCCCCCGAGCAGGCGTCCGCGAAGGTGCAGTCCTTCGATCTGCGAACGGATCTCTGGGGCGTGGGTGCGACCGCCTGGGCGCTCTTCACGGGCATCGATCTCAACAAACGCCAGGACGTCCTGCGCACCCGCGAGCAGGGCAACATCTACGGCCTCCAGACGCTCTCCGACGTCGCCCTCGACTGTCCGCCGCCCCTCGAAGAGATCGTGATGGAGCTGCTCTACATCGATCCCGCCCGCCGGCCGGGGGGCACGGGCGAAGTGCTCGCGCGCATCCGCGCGATCGCGAGCGGATTCGGTCTCGACACCTCGACCATCGCCTCCGCCCGGCGCGACCGTGCCACGCCCGCCGAGATCGCACGCATCATCGATACGCTCGTCGATCCGCTCTGGGCCTCGATCTGCCGCGGCCCCGGCTTCGACCGCTATTTCGTGCGCTTCGAAGAGGGCGAGACGATCGCCGGCGTCGCGGACCCGGCGCAGCATACGGTCCTGCTCCTGCGCGGTCGGATCGCCGTCGAGGTCGACGATCGGGTCGTCGCGATCGAGGCGCGCGAGGGCACCTTCCTCGGCGCCATCTCGACGCTCACCGGCGCCCGACGACATGCCACGCTCCGCGCCGTCGGCGATACGTGGTGCTGCCTCTTCAACGAGGCCGAGCTCGAGCAGCTCGTGACCTGCAACCCCGCGGTCGCGGTCCGCATGGTTCGAAGCATGGCCGATCGCATCGCGAGCGGTCCGCCGCGCCGGCGCAGCGCGAATCCGGACTAACGCTGACTCCGAAGCTCCGGAGAAACCCGGCTTTCTCCGGCACGCGATCCGGCGCGATCAAGCCTCCTGGGAACGCAACCGATGCGCAGCACGGGTGGGGCCGCCGCCTCCGGGAACCCGTGCATGTCCGATTCCGAAAACAAGGGCGCCGAGGACGGTGCCACCGCGCCGATCCACGACGCCTCCCTGCGCGTCGATCCCCGCAGCTTGTCCTCGGAAGAGCAGGAGTTCGCGCGGATGATGGGCTTCAGCGATGAGGAGCCCACCGCCGAAGCCGCGGCCGCGAAGCCCCCGGCCCGCAAGGCCACTTCGTCCGCAGCCCCGGCGAAGCGAGCGCCCGAGGCGGAAGCGCCGACCGACGGGGCACCCGAGACCGCCGCTGCCGAACCTTCCGAGTCCCCGACACCGCTCTCCGCGCAGCCCGCCTCCGAGGGCGATCGCGAAGAGAGCCTCGACGCCGCCCCCACGTCCGATGCGCCGATCCCTCCCGAGACCGTCCCGGAAGCGCCCCCGGCGCCCGCACGCGACTTCGAGGAGATCCATCCCCGAGCGGCCTCCCTCGGCCGCCAGAGCGCGCTGATCGAACATGCCGACCGCGTCGCGAGCCTCGAAGCGGCTCCCGAAGCCGCCAAGCCCGGCGCGCACGCCGCCGCCTCCAGCGCCCCCGATGCGGAAGGCGCGAGTGCCCCGAGCGAAGGCATCGACGTCGCGGCGCTACGGGCACGGCTCGCAGCCAGCGAGCATCGGATCGCCGAGCTGGAGGCGGAAGCCCGCTCGCTCGCGGCCGCTCCCGCCGACGCCGATCGCGAGATCGAAATGCCGGCGAGCGCACCGGGCGTCGAGAAGGAAGTCGATGCGCTGCAGCGCGAGGTCGAAGGCCTGCTCCAGGAGCGCGATCGCCTGGGCGATGCCCTCGCCGCCGCCAACACCGCTCGGAGCGAGGCGCAGGCGCGCGCCGAGCGTCTCGACGCAGCGCTGCGCGCGGCGCGCGGCCCGAGCGGGCCCGTTCCCGACGGCGAGCGCGCGTTGCGCGCGGAAGTGATCGGATTGCGGCGACGCCTCGAGGCGTCCGGCGACGAAGCGCGCCGGCTGCGCGAGGCCCTCGACGAGCGCGCCACGGAGCTCGCGATCGCCGAGGCCCACCGCGACGATCGCCAGAACGAGATCGATCAGCATCGCGCCCGCATCGAATCCCTCGAGCACGAACGCGCGAAGACGATCGAGCGCCTCGACGAAGCCCTCGCCCGTCAACGCGAGCTGCTGGCCCTCGCCTCGCGCGTGCAGGCCGAGAACGCCGAGCTGCGCAGCACCCAATCCGCTCTCGAAGAAACCCTCGAGGCCCGCGATCTCGAGATCAGCGCCCGCGAAGAACATCTCGCCGTCACGCGCCGCGGTCTCGCGACCCGCGACGAACAGCTGCTCGATGCCCAGGAGCGCCTCGAACAGGCTCGCCATCGACACGAGCTGCTGGAGGCCGAGCTCGAGCGGGCCCGGCTCGCCCAGAACGAGCTCGAGCAGACGATCGGACGACGCGACGCCCGGATCGCGAGCCTCTCGGCCACCCTCTCCCGGATCGAGGACGCGATCGGACGGCCCGTCGCCCGCAAGGCAACGGAGTCCGCGGAGATCTCCACGGCGCCCGAGGTCGAAGCGGCGATCACCGCCGAGCCGGCGACGCCGCAAGCGCCCGAAAGCGGATCCGAAGCCGCAGCAGAATCCGAAGCGGAATCCGAGTCCGAGTCCGAGCCCAGCCCCGAACGCGACGATGCAATCGAATGGGAGAGGCCCGCCGCGCTGCCGCCCGCCTTCTGCGCATGGCGAAGCGAGAAGCTCCGCGGTCTGCTCGGCGCGGAGACGGATCTCGCCGGATTCCTGGCCCGCCGGCTCGTCGACGGATTCCAGCCGGCGATCCCGGACCCGATCCGCATCCTGAGCCTCGGCGGCTCGTCCCTCGAAGCCGAGATCGAATTCGCTCGCGCGCTCGCCGCGCTCGGTGTGGCGGGTGTGGCGGGTGTGGCGATCGATGTCGTCGAGGCCGACGACGCCAGCCTCCAGGCGCGGCGCGAGGTCGTGGAGGCAGCGGAGCTCGCCTCGACGATCACGATCCGGCGCGGGGATGAGCTCGTCGCCGAGCCGGCAGAGCCGTACCACGCACTCTTGTTCTGCGATGCGCTCTTCGCCCGGGCCACGCCGGGCGCGGTCGTGGACCTGCTCGCCGATCGCCTCGCGGCCGATGGCGTCGTGCTCTTCTCGGATCGCATCGCGGGCGGCGCCCTCACGATCTCGGACGAGACGCGCGAGAAGCTGGCCGAGCTCTGGCAGGTCCTGCCCGAGGCCTGGACGGATCAGCCGGCCTTCGCGAACGCTCCGAGTGCGGGGGACGACGGCGGCGTCGCCGCGCCGCAGACGGATCTCCCGGCCGTCCTCGGCGAGCGCTTCAGGCCGCTCGTGACCCTCGGATTCGGCCATCTCGCGGATCTCGCCCTCGGACCGGCGCGAGGCGCGCTCGTCTCCGAGCTCGGCGCAGCGGCCGAGGCGTTCCTGACCTCGATCGACGCGATCGACGAGAGTCGGTCGATCGCCGAATCGCTCCCGCCTCGCCATGGGGTCGCCGTGTGGATCCGGCGCGAGGCCGCAGGCGGCGAGGCCGACGCCGCTCCCGAACGGCTCGGGGCGCCGTGGCCCGATTCCGCGTCGGGACGCTAGGAGCCTGACCTAAGATCGGCGCTCAGGCGCCGCGCGGCCATCTTGGGTCAGGCTCCTAGGCGGCGCTCGCCGACGGTACGACGACGGCGATCCGGCCCCGGCCGGGGCCCTCGAGGGTTGCGCCGAGCCGGCCTGCGATGACGCGCATGCCGGTGGCCGACGCGAGCTCCGTGTCCCCGGCATCGAGCTCGAAGCGCAATCGATCGCCGCCCTCGTCGGTCACCTCGAGCGCGACGCGACTCGAGCTCGTCGCGTCCAGGGCCTCGCGCCCGAGCGAGACGAGCAGACCGCCCAGCCAGAGCGGGTCCTGCTCGATTTCGCGCGGCAGCGCGCGCTCGCAGCGCAGGACGAGGGTCAGGCCGCGGGTCGCCGCCTCGCGCTCGAGGCAGCCGCGCACGTCGGCCAGCCATTCCCGCAGCACGAAGCGTTCGGGCCGGACCACCGGAAGCGGGTCGGCATCCGCTCCGGTCGCCTCGCCTTCTCCCTGTACCGGTTCGGGCTCGATGGATCCGGACGCGATCGGCGCGGCAGCGACACGCATCGGCGCCTCTTCGCGCGGCCGCGCGGACGGCTTCGCAGCGGGGGCCGGCGCCGCGTTCGACCGCCCGCGGTCGCGATTCCAGGCCAGCAGCGTGCCCGTCAGAAGCGCCAGCGCGATCAGCGCCGCAGACCACGGGCTGCGAAGCGCAGCCGGCGCGAGCGCGAGCGGAGCGTCGCGTTCGAGCCAGTAGGCGAGCTCGATCGGATCCCCTTCGCGATTCGACAGCGGCATCAGGAGACTGCGCACGCCTTCGCCTTCGACGATGGCCTCGGCCTCGCCCGGCACGGGAGCCGCGCCCGCGCGCAGCGCCTCGATCGAGCCGCGGGGCGCGTTCGGCGACGGCGCGATCGACGTGCCATCGGCCAGCACGAGCGCGAAGCGGGTCGCCGCGGAGGCCAACGAACCGAGCCGCCTCGCGAGGGGCTCGAGCTCGATGGTCGCGATCAGAACCCCCTGGATCAGGTCCTCCGCGTCGTGCACGGCGAGCACGACCTCCACCGCCGCATCGTCGCCGCCGCCTTCCTCGGCGTGCAGGATGCTGCCCCGTGCGAGCCGCTGGCCATTCGCTTCCACGGCCGCCTGGACGACCGCCGAGAACCAGCGTGCCTTCGCGCGCGCATCTGCTTGCGCAGCCGCGTCCGTGTCCGCGGGCACGACGTCCCCGATGGCCTCAGCGCCCTCGGCCCCCACGGCGGCGGAGACGAGGCCCTTCGGACCGGCCACCACGAGCTCGACCATGCGCACGTCGTCCGAGCCCTCGATCGCACGGCGCAGCAGATTGTCCCGCTGGCGCGCGGCGGCGACGGCGGCCGCCGTGCGGTCCTCCCCTGCCGGCTCGACAGCCGTCCAGAGGCCGCTGCTGCGAAGCTCGATCCGAAGACGCGCCAGGAGCGCGTGGATGCGCGATTCGTCGGCCTCGCGCAGGGCTTCGGCGACCCGCGCGAGCTCCCACATCGCCGCGTCGCCCGATTCGATCGCCCGCCGGCGCTCGGCCCGGAGATCGAGGCCCGCGAGGACGACACAGACCGCGAAGAGCCCCATCGATGCCCAGGCGAGACGGCGCAGCCAGCTCCCGCCTTCGATTCCTGTGGACGAACGCCCGCTTCGGGTCATCACGATGGTCGGCTCCCTTCGATCCGCATCCGAGCCCGCTCCGCGGCGCGCGACTTGCGGCTCTCGTGCGCATCGGTGGAGTGGCGAGTTGCGCTTGAGCGGAACCCGAGTTGCCGGCCCGGGAACCTGCGCCCGGCAGCGCGAGGACCGACGATCCACCAGCCTTCTCCGGACCGAACCTTCCCGTTTTCCCCGCAGATCCAGGACGACCGTGGTCGCAGGGCCGATCGGACCGAGATAGCGTTGCGCGCGTGGCAGCTCCCGGCGCGCTCGGCATCATCGTGAATCCCCATTCCGGCCGGGACGCCCGGCGTCTCTTCGCCCGTGCGGGCACGTCGACGATCGACGACAAACGCAATCAGGTGACCCGCATCGTCGTCGGCGCAGCGGCCGCGGGCTGTCCCCGCGTGCTGCTCTCCCGCGATGCATTCCGGATCGCCTCCGCGGCGACGGACGCCCTCGACCTGCCCATGAAGATCGAGCTGCTCGACCTGCCGACGACGGGCCATGCCCGTGACAGCGAGTGCGCCGCCCTCGCGATGCGCGACGCAGGCTGCGGCGCCGTCGTCGTGCTCGGGGGAGACGGCACGAGCCGCACGGTCGCGCGGGCCTGGCCGGACGTCGCGCTCCTGCCGCTCTCGACCGGCACCAACAACGTCTTTCCGTTCCAGGTCGAAGCGACCATCGCCGGCGCCGCCGCCGGTCTCGTCGCCGCGGGCCGGCTCGCCCGCGAAGCCGCTGCCGCCCGCGCGAAGATCGTGCGGGTCCGCTGCGACGACGGTCGCGAGAGCATGGCGCTGATCGATGCCGGCCTGCTCGTCGACGATCATCCGGGCAGCCTGCTCCAGGCCGACCCCGCGAAGATCGCCCGCATCCTTCTGACCCGCGCCGAGCCCGCGAGCGTCGGCCTCTCGCCGATCGGCGGGCTCCTGATGCCCTGCTTCGCCGAAGACGATTTCGCCGTCTGCGTGCGCAGCCGGACGGGAGCGGACCGCACCGCGCGAGGCCACGTGCTGCGTGCGCCGATCTCACCGGGGCTCTACGAGGACGTCGCGATCGACGGCGCCGATCGCATCGAGCTCGGTGCGGAGGTCGTCTGGCAGGGGCCCGGGCTGCTCGCCTTCGACGGCGACCGCGAGATCGTGCTCGGTGCCGGCGAAGCAGCGCGGCTCCGTGTCGTCCGCGAGGGACCGTGGGTGATCGATCCATGGCGGGCATTGCGCGCCGCCGCGGAAGGCTCGCTCTTCCTCGATCTCGGCCATTGGCACGACCATCGCGGCGCCGCGGGCGCCACCTGCTGTTAGGGGACCGGCCGATGACCGAACGCGCTGCCGGCGACGCATCGATGGACGCTTCCGAGGCCGCGATCGAGCGCGTCCGGCAGTGGATCGGGCAGGCCCGATCCGTCGTGGCCCTGACCGGAGCCGGCATCTCGACGGACTCGGGGATCCCCGATTTCCGGGGCCCGCAAGGCCTCTGGACCCGGGATCCGGCAGCGGAGAAGATGGCGACGCTCCAGTTCTATCTCGCCGATCCCGAGGTCCGCGTCCGCTCGTGGCAATGGCGCCTCGAGACCGACATGAACCGGCGCGAGCCCAACGCCGGCCACCGCGCCCTCGCCGCCCTCGAGCGCGCAGGCCGGCTCGATCTGCTCGTGACCCAGAACGTCGACGGCCTGCATCAAGCCGCCGGCTCCGACCCGGCGCGGGTCGTGGAGATCCACGGCACGCTGCGCGAAGTCGAATGTCTGGACTGCGGCGAGCGTGCCCCGATCGCCCGCGCCCTCGACCGCGTTCGCGCCGGCGAGCGCGATCCCGCCTGCCGCTCCTGTGGCGGCATCCTCAAGGCGGCGACGATCTCCTTCGGCCAGGGCCTCGTCGCCCGGGATCTCGAGCGCGCCGAGCAGGCCGCGCTCGCCTGCGATCTGCTGCTCGCGATCGGCACGACGCTCGGCGTCTATCCGATCGCCTCGATGGTGCCGGTCGCGAAGAACGCCGGGGCGCGGATCGTGATCGTCAACGGCGATGCGACCGAGATGGACGGCCTCGCCGACACGATCCTGCGCGGCTCCATCAGCGGGATCCTGCCGCGTCTGCTCCCCGAATCGCCGCAGGATCGCGCCTGACGTGCGCACCTCGCCGCCCCACCGATGAAGCTCCAACCCCTCGACTGGCTCGCCATCGCGGCCTACCTCGCGGCGATGCTCGGGATCGGCCTCCATTTCGGGCGCCGCAACGATTCGACCGACGAATACTTCGTCGGCGGGCGCAAGGTGCCCGCCTTCGCCATCGGCCTCTCGATGGTCGGCACCGCGATCAGCTCGATCACCTTCCTCGCACTCCCGGCCGACGCCTTCAAGACCTACTGGCTGCGCTTCCTCCCCTACGTCTTCATGCCCCTCGCCGCCGCCTTCGCGGCCTGGCGGATCATCCCCTTCTTCCGCCGCGGCCAGACGACGACGGCCTACGAATACCTCGAGCAGCGATTCGGCCCCTCGGTCCGGGCCTACGCTGCCCTGACCTACATCGCGGCCCAGCTGCTGCGGGTCAGCTTCATCCTCTATCTGGTCGCGCTGATGCTCGCGTCGCTGACGGGGCTCGACGAGGTGACCTGCATCCTGATCGCGGGCACGGCCGTCGCGGCCTACACGATCGTCGGCGGGATCGACGCCGTGATCTGGACCGACGTGATCCAGACGATCACGCTGATCTTCGGCAGCCTGATCTGCCTCGCCACGATCGTCGCGTTGCTGCCCGAAGGCTTCGGACAGATCTTCGAGATCGCGCGCGAGCACGACAAATTCGCGCTCGGCGATCTGGAGAACGGCCGCCTCGTTCCGGCCGGCTGGGATCTCGACTTCGGGCGCAAGACCGTGCCCCTCATGTTGCTGATGAGCTTCAACTTCTTCCTGACGGATTTCGCGACCGGCCAGCACTACGTGCAGCGCTATTGCGCGGCGCCGTCCCTCGCCGAGGCGCGCCGGGCGATGTGGATCAACGTGCTCGTCGGCGTGCCGACCTGGTTCTTCTTCATGTTTCTCGGGACGGCCCTGTTCGCCTTCTACCAGGTCTTCCCCGCGCCCGAGGCGGCGGCCATGCTGGACGGCACGGCGAAGCCCGAGGGCATCGTGCCGTTCTTCGTCCAGACGCAGCTCCCGGCCGGAATCGCGGGGCTCATCATCGCCGCGGCGCTCGCCGCGGGCATGTCCTCCCTCGACTCGAGCATCAACGCGGTCTCGACCGTCTGGATCGTCGACCTGTATCGCCGCCATCTCGTCCGCGAGGCCTCCGACCGCCACTACCTGCGTGTCGCCTGGGCCGCCGCGGCGACCGCCTCGATCGGCATGCTCGCCGGAGCAATCGCGATGCTCGAGGCCGAGGGGCCGAGCCTGCAGGACATCTCGATCCGTCTGACGGGCCTGCTCGGCGGCGGCATCCTCGGCATCTACCTGATGGGCTTCTTCACGCAGCGCGGAGACGCGCGCTCGGTCTGGTGCGGGATCGTCGCGACCCTCGCCTTCACGCTCTGGACCCTCGGATGGCTGCCGCTGGGCTTCGCCGTGCCCTTCGATCTCTACTACACCGCGATCTTCGGGAACCTCGCGATGTTCGGCGTCGGTTATGCCGCGTCCTTCGCCCTGCCCCGCCGCGGCCCGGCGCCCTTTGTTTCCGGGACGTGAGCCCGGACCGGACACCCGGTCTGCGACTCAGCGCCAGCCGAGACGGCGAGCCCGGGCGAGGATCAGCTCTGCGGCGCCTTCGGTGCCGAGCAGCTCGGTGTTCAGGACGAAGTGATAGTTGACCGGGTCGGCCCAGACGCGGCCGTAGAGCTCGCGGTGGTAGCGGGCCCGCGCGGCATCCGTCGCGGCGACGGCTGCACGGGCGTCCGCCTCGCTCATGCCGTAGCGCCGGATCGCCTCCTGCACGCGATGAGCGACGGAGGCGACCAGCAGCGCGTGGATCGCGTTCTGCTCCCGCGCCAGCACCGCCGCCGCGGCCCGGCCGACCAGCACGACGCGGTCGCGTCGGCCGAGCTCCGTCACGAGATCGCGGGTCAGGTGGGCGAGCTTGATCGCCTCGGGCTCGAAGCTCGCGTCCGGAGACGACATCAGGAACTCCGGCGTCGAGAGCGCCGAGGACTGCGCGAATCGCTCCATGAACGAGGGCACGCGCTCGTCGAGCCCCTTCACGTCCTCCGGATCGAACCCCGAACGCTCGGACAGCGCCTCGATGAAGGCATCGTCGACCACGGTCCAGCCGAGCTCCGCCGCGACCTGCTTCGCGACGCGGTCGGCGCCGGCGAGATACTGCCGCGACAACGTGATGATCATGCGACTCTCCTCGAGCCCGCGATCCGGCTCGCTCGTCCCTGCCCCTTCGAGCGTCGCGCCCTCACTCGTCCTTCGACGAGCGATGGACCCGGGCATCGAGCTCGCGCAGATTGCGACTCCCGAAATAGAACGCCACCGCCGCGACCGAAGCCAGCAGCGACGCCCCGGTCACCGCGGCAGGCGCCCCGACCCGCTCTGCGATCGCCCCGATCGGCAGCGTCCCGAGCAGCGGCAGCGAGACCGACATCATCAGGAAGCTCGAGATCCGCCCCCGGACCGAGTCCGGGATCACGAGCTGGATCGCGACGTTGTTGAGCGTGCTGAAGGTGCTGGCGAAGACGTTCGCGAGGAAGACGAGCCCGACCGCCGGCCAGAACCACGGGCTCGCCGCGAAGGCCGCCAGCAGGATCCCGAAGGCGATCACGCTGAACATCATGGCCGAGAGCCGGCCGGCATCCGGCCGCCGCGCCGCCACGAAGAGCGAGCCCGTCGCCGCACCGACGCCCGAGGCGGCATTCAGGATGCCGAAGCCCGCCGGGCCCATGTGCCAGACGTCCCGGGCGAAGGCGGGCAGGAGCGTCTGGAACGGCATCGCGAGGAACTGCGGCACCAGCCCGTAGATCAGCAGGATCAGCACGAGCCGATTCGTCCCGAGATACTGGAAGCCCGCGAGCATGTTGCGCGCGATCGATTCGTGATGGCTGCCCGGCGGCGGAGGCAGCCGCTCGACGCGGAACAGGGCGACCAGCGCGAGCAGGTACAAGACGACGTGCCCGAGATAGACCCGCTCGACGCCGATCACCGGAATCATCGCCCCCGCCATCGCCGGCCCGACTACGCGCGTCACGTTGACGCCCGTCATGTTCAGCGCCATCGCCGATCCGAGCCCCTTCTTGCCGACGAGGTTCACGACGATCGCCGAGCGCGCCGGCATGATCATCGGGAAGACGCAGCCCATCAGCGACGCGGTCAGCACGAGGTGCCAGAACTCGAGGCGATCCAGATAGAGCAGCACGAGCGGCGAGAGCTCGGCGAGCACCGCGAGCGACTGCGCCAGGATGATGACCAGCCGGCGCTCCATCCGATCCGCCAGCACCCCGCCGAAGGGCGAGAGCAGCAGCATCGGCACGGCCGTCGCCGCCGAGACGATCGCCAGCGCGAAGGTGCTGTCCGTCAGCTCGAAGGCGAGCCACGGCCGGACCACGCCCTGTCCGCCCATCGCGAGGAAGAACGCCATGTTGCTCACGAAGATCCGGCGGAACGCCGGGATCGCGAGGGATTCGGTCGCGCGGCCGAGGCCCCGGGGAGAACGCGGCGGCTGTACTGGTTGGGAAGGGGCTTCGCGATTCATGCGGCGCCCATCGTCGCCGATCCGGGCCCGGGGCGCATCAGGCCTGCTGGACCTCGCGGTCGCTCATCCCGATCAGATAGAGGATGCCGTCGAGCCCGAGATTCGAGATCGCCTGCTCGGCCGATGCGCGCACGCGGGGCTTGGCGTGGAAGGCGATGCCGAGGCCGGCGGCGTCGAGCATCGGCAGATCGTTCGCTCCGTCGCCGACGGCGATCGTCTGCTCGAGCCGCAGGCCCTCCTGCTCCGCCAGCTGGCGCAGCAGCGCAGCCTTGCGCCCGCCGTCGACGATCTCGCCCCGCACCCTTCCCGTCAGTCGCCCGCCCTCGATCTCGAGCTCGTTCGCGAACATGAAATCGATCCCGAGACGGCGCTGGAGCACCTCGCCGAAATAGGTGAACCCGCCGGAGAGGATCGCCGTGCGATAGTCGAGGGAGCGGAGCGTCCGGATCAGGCGTTCGGCACCGGGCGTGATCGGCAGACGCCCCGCGATCTCCTCGAGCACCTTCGCATCGAGGCCCTTCAACAGGCCGACGCGCCGCAGCAGGCTCTGGGTGAAGTCGAGCTCGCCGTTCATCGCCGCCTCGGTGATCGCAGCGACCTCGCGCCCGACACCGGCGGCGCTCGCGAGCTCGTCGATCACCTCCGTCTGGATCAGGGTCGAATCCATGTCGAAGGCGATCAGGCGCCGGTTGCGGCGATGGATGTCGTCGACCTGGAAGGCGATGTCGACCTCGAGCGATTGGGCGAGGTCGAGCAGCTCACGGCGGAGGGCGGAGGCATCGTCGGGCGTGCCGCGCAGGGAGAGCTCGACGCAGGAGCGCATCTCCGGATCCGGATGGGCGATGGAAACGCGACCGGAGAGCCGGGTGATGTTGTCGATGTTCAGGCCATGCCGGGTCGCGATCGCGCCGAGGCCTTCGAGGTGGCCCGCGTGCAGGTCGCGACCGATCAGGGTCATGATGTGGCGCGGCTGGCCGTGGGCAGCGACCCAGCGTTCGTAGTCCGGGAGATCGATCGGCGTGAAGCGCGCCTGCAGGTCCCATTCGTGGGCCTTGAAGAGCACGTCCTTCACGACCGGCTGCGAGGCCGAGCGCGCCGAGAGATCGATCAGGATGCCGAGCGTCAGGGTGTCGTGGATGACGGCCTGGCCGATGTCGAGGATCCGCACGCCATGGCGCGCGAGGATCGCGGACAGATCTCGCGTGATTCCCGGGCGATCACGACCGGTCAAGTTGATCAGGACGATCTCGGCCATCGCGGCGGGGCTAGGCGCGGGGCTCGAGACGAACGAACAGACGCGGCGGGAATCCCGTCACGAACCGGAACCAGCCGGGCACCGGATTGTCGCTCGCGACCCGCAGATGCTCTTCGCTCCCCGCTTCGACCGCGACGGCGCGGTAGTCGCCCTTCGCGCCATCGAGGGTGACCTGGACCTCGGGATTCGCGAGCAGGCGGCCGTACCAGGCCCGGGGCCAGTGGTTCGCCGCGACGTAGAGCGCACCGCCGCTCTCGAGCCGCGAGACGACGCGATCGTGGCTCGCCCCTTCCTCGGAGCGGGTCGTGATGACGAGGGTCGACCCCGCCTGGGGCTGGAGGGTGCCGATCATCGACTCGAAAGCCGCCACGATCCCGACGTAGACGAGCACCGCGATGGCGAGCCCCTTCACGATCTTCATGCACCCCTCCTCGGCCGTTCCCGGCCTTGCCCCGTCGAAATCCCCGCCCTCGGTCCGCAGCCCGGGACGGTGCCCGAGACCGTCCGGCCCGGCGCGGCGGCAGCGTACATCGTTCCCCGGGCCCCGGGCATCCCTCGCGGCCCCCGGGCGGCCGGCTTGTCGGCCGCCACCCCTTCGACTACGACTTCCCGGGCATGCCGATCCGCTATCAGACGCTCCCGGTGCCCGCCTTCGACGTGTTCACGACGCGGATCGAGGCCGGCGCCATCACCTTCGGCGTCGAATACCGCCATCTCGACGAGGCGGGCATCCTCGCCTACTACGGCCCCGACGCCCGCGCGAAGTTCGACCACCGGGCCCCGGCCGGGTTCGCGGGTCCCGTCGAGGAAGACGGCCTCTGCATCCACGTCTTCGGCACGAGCGACGGCGCCGAATACCTCCGCTTCGACTGCTTCGACGAAGCCGCCCACTACCATCTGATCGATCCCGCCACGCCGACGAACGTCGTGTTCGAACACGACGTCGCGAAGCAGGGCCCCCTGCTCGACTGGGCGCTTCGTGCGCTGCGGGACGAGCTCGCTTCGATGCTCGAGCGGGCGGGGGCGCCGGCGCTCGCCCGCGCCGTCGACGTCGAGGTCGTCCGGCCCGCGCTCGCCCGCGTCGAGCGCGAATGCGCCCGGGCCCTCGCGGCCGGCGCGCCGATCAGAGCGGAGCCGCTGCCCGCAGCAGCGCCAGCATCGCCGCATTGAGGGGCGTCCCGATCCCGTGGCGGGCGCCGACGCGGACGACGGCGCCGATCAGCGCCTCGTGCTCCGTCTCCCGCCCGGCGATCCGGTCGTAGAGCATCGAGGACCCGAACGGCGGCCACTCGGCCGCGTTGCGGGCGATGCCCTCCACGAAGCCGCGCGCGGCTTCGAGCGGGAGATCGACCCCCTCGGCCCGGGCGACCGCGATGCACTCGGTGGCCAACCCCACCGCCAGCTCGCGCACCGCGGGATCCGCCATCACCTCGATCCGCCGTCCGGTCAACGCGGTCAGCGGCGACGCCGTGACGTTCGAGATCAGCTTGCGCCAGAGGGCCGCCGGGAAGTCCGCACTGCAGACGACGTCGATCGCGCTCCCCGCGAAGAGCGCCGCGAAGGCCCGCCCGAGGTCGCCATCGGGCACCTCGATCCCGGAGTAGGCGTGGTGGCGGATGCGTCCCGGCGCGAGCACCTCGGCGCCGATCGAGACGATCGCGGGCAGGATCGGCGTCGCGCCGACATGGGGGGCGACGCGCTCGACGTGCTCGACCCCGTTCTGCAACACGACGACGGCGCGGGTCTCGGGCCCGCAGGCCGCCGCGAGCCAGTCTGCGGCGCTGCTCGTCTGATGCGCCTTCGTCGCGAGCAGGACCCACTCCGCCGCCGGGCGCCCGCCCGGATCGCACTCGACCGGCGCGGCGACGGGATGCTCGCCCGCCGCATCCGAGACGACGAGCTGCTCGAACGGCCGCCGGACGCAGAGCGAGACGCTCTGCCCGGCCCGCACGAGCTGCCAGGCGACATAGCCCCCGATCGAGCCTGCTCCGATCACCGCAATCATCGAGCCGATGCCTCCGCGCACGGGCGAAGCGCGCCAGCCCGCGCCCGCCGCTCCGGTCCGCGCAGCATAGGTGAGATCGTGCTCGCCGGGAGGGCGACCGCCTGCCATCCTTCGCCGTCGAATCCCGCCAGACCCGCAGCGACCCACGAGGAGGACGGCTCAGCATGGAAGCACGGCTCGAGACCGAAACGATCGACTACATCGCCCTGCGGCGATTGCAGAACCGCTATGCAGACGTCGTCACCCGCCGCGCCTGGCCCGAGCTCTCCGAGCTCTTCCTGCCGGACGCCGAGGTCGTGATCGATCGGCGCAACGTCGAGCCCCTCCGGCTCCTGGGCCCCGGCGCCGTCGGCGACTTCATCCGCAACGCCATCGACCATTACGACCTCTTCGAGTTCACGATCCTGAATACCGTGATCGAGATCGAGGGCGACCGCGCGCGATCCCGCATGTACATGTGGGAGCTGCGGCACGATCCCGTCGCCGGCCGCAGCGACGCCTACGGCCTCTACCAGGACGAGCATCGCCGGGTCGGCGATCGCTGGTGGTTCTCGGGACGCCAGTACCAGACGCTCGCGCGAACCCAGCCCACCGATTTCGCGGTCTTCCCGATCCAGGGGGTCTGAGCGCCCGCCGAGTGGCCCTCCCGCCGGTCGCGTCGCCCGCTAGCTTCTCGCGATGTCCGCAGCGCCCTCGAATCCGCTCTCCGCCGATCCCCCGGAGCTCCCGCGCGAGGTCGCTCTGCGCGTCGAGCGAGATGGCTACGCGATCCTCACCGACGTCCTCGACACCGCCCGTTGTCGGGCGCTCGTCGAGGAGATCGACCGGGTCGAGCGCGAGCAGGCGATCGCGTACGGCGCGAACGACTTCGAAGGCTTTCGCACGCGCCGCATCTTCAACCTGATCGCGCGCGGGCCGCGCTTCCGCGAGCTCGTTCTCGAGCCGCGCATCCTCGCCGTCGTCGAGGCGATTCTCGGAGAGGGTTTCCTGCTCTCCGGCACGACCTCGATGCACATCAGCCCGGGCGAAACGCCGCAGCTCCTCCACCCCGACGACGGCATGGTCTCGCTCCCCCGCCCCCATCCCGCGACGATGGTCACGACGCTCTGGGCGCTCACCGACTTCACCCGCGACAACGGCGCCACCCGCTTCGTCCCGGGCTCCCATCGGCGCACGGGCTTCGTCCCGACGCCCGAAGAAGAGGCGGCCGAAGCGATCTGCGCCGAGATGCCGGCCGGCAGCGTGCTCGTCTTCCACGCCTCGCTCTGGCACGGCGGCGGCCCCAACACGACCCGCGACGTCGAGCGCTACGGGCTCTCGATCCAGTACGTGGCGGGCTGGTGCCGCCAGCAGCAGAACCTGATGCTGGGAACACCGCGAGAAGTCGTCGCGACCTATCCCCGCAAGCTGCAGGAGCTGGTCGGCTACTCGCTCTACAAGAACGTGATGGGCCATGTCGACCGCGAGCACCCGCTCGGGCTGCTCGGCGTCGAAGCGCGGCCGGACATGGTCTGGGACAAGCTCGAGCGGAAATGATCGAGGATGGGTTCCGAGGGATCGGAAGGATTGGAGCGCGAGACGAGATTCGAACTCGCGACCCTCAGCTTGGGAAGCTGATGCTCTACCAACTGAGCTACTCGCGCGCCGGGGCCGATCTTACGACGCGCGCAAAGGGAGCACAAGCCGGGCCCGCTATTCCTCGATCAGCTCGACGAAGAGCCCCTCGAGCTCGGGCGCCCCGCCGTCCATGGGCGCTTGCGCGGGCGGTCGCGGCGCCGCGAACCGGGCCATCTCCTGCTCGAGCGACGGCGCGGCGCGGCGACTTTCCTGCAGGCCATTTCCCGCGGCGGGCGCATCGAGGTCCTCGATGAGCGCGCTGCTCCATTCCTCACCGCCGAGGGCCTCGGTCAGCTCGAGCTCGGGTCCCGTCTCGATGGGGATGTCCCCGAACGGGCTCGGCGATCGCGGCGCTGAAGCGGCCAGCATCGCGGCGGCCGAAGCGCGCCCCACGCCGGCGGAGCGATCGTCCGGACCTGCGCCGCCCGCTTCCCCCACCGTCCCGAAGCCGATTCCGAGATCCGCGGCGGCGCGCTCGACGTCGGCGGGCTCCATCGCGCTCCGCCCGGCCAGATAGGCCTCGAACAGCGCGTTGTCCGCAAGGGTGTTCAGCAGTCGCGGCCGGCCACGGCCGAGCTTGTAGAGCACATCCAGCGTGGCGGGCGGAATCAGATCCGGGCGTGCGTGCGCGACCTGCAGGCGGTGCTTCAGGTATGCGGCAGCCGCGGGCATGTCGAGGGGCCGGATCCGCACGCGGATGTCGACGCGCGGCAACAGGCTCGCGTCGTTCTGGATCTGTCGATCGAGCTCCGGAGAGCCGACCAGCAACATCGACATCAGGCGCCGATCTTCGTATTCGAGTGAGAGCAGGCCGCCGAGCTCCGCGAAGACCTGGGGCGACATGACCTGCGCATCGTCGACGATCAGCACGGCGTGCCGGCCGTCTTCCCGCACGATCGCGAGCTGCTCGTAGATCTGACCGAGCACCCCCGCCCGATCGCGGGCCGGCTCCTCCGCGCCGAGCTGCCGGGCGAAACGCTGGAAGATCCCCATCGCGTCCGCCGCGCCGGGCAGCATGACGAGCAGCGTCGCCTCGAAGACCTCCTCTTCGAGCCCGTCCAGGATGCGGCGCGCGAGCAGCGTCTTGCCCATGCCGCCTTCCCCGGTCAGCAGCGTCAGGCCCTTGTGCTGGCGCAGCCCGCGCTCGACGCGGCGCTGCGCGTCGCGGTGGCTGGGACTCTCGAAGTAGAGACGCAGATCCGACTCGTTGCTGAACGGATCCTGGGTCAGACCGAAATGCTGCAGATGTTCCAAGACGAGGTCCTCGCGCCGAGACCGGCCGCTGCTTCAGACGAAAGAGATCTTCTTGCGGCCGCTCTTGCGACCCGACTGGGCGTTCGGATCCGAAGTCGCCTCGGGCCCGCTCTGCATCGGAGGCGCCGGCGGCGGCTCGGGCTCCGGATCGACGGACGCGGCCTCGACGTCGTTCACGACGTCGTCGAAGGACTCGAAGCTCTCGACGGGGGCGGCCTCTTCGCCGGCCTCGTCGCCGGACTCCTCGGAGAAGAGGTCGTCGAAGGATTCGAAGCCCTGCCCCGCACCCGCGGACGGGGCGGCCGTCGGCGTCGCCCGGGCGGGCCCCTCGAGCTCGGCGAGTCGCTGCTTCGCGTTCGGGAAGCGCGGATCGAGCTCGATCACGCGCCGCATGCTCGCGCAGGCACGATGGCGATCGCCCGCGAGCTCCTGCGCCAGGGCGAGATCGAAGAAGACGCCGGCGAGGCGATCCTCGGGAAGATCCGGCAGCGCGAGCGCCTGCTCCAGGTGGTGGACGGCATCGCCGGGGCGCTCGAGATCGCGCGCGCAGAGCCCCATCAGATAGAGGCTGTCGAAGCGCCGCGCCGGCGACTCGAGACAGATCTGGAACTCCCCGATCGCGTCCGCGTAGAGCCCCATCTCGCGATAGGCGATGCCGAGGTCGTAGCGCGTGTCGTAGTCGCCCTGATCCAGGGTCGCGCTGACGCCCTTCTTGAAATCCGAAAAGATCGATTCGAAGCCGTCCTCGACGGTCGAGAGCACGGCGCCGCTCGAGATCCCGCGCGCCGAATCGCCCGCGTCGTCGAAGACGTCGGCCAGCGCTTCACGCAGGTCGAAGACGTCGCCGCCCATCGCTGCCGGCGGCTCGGCGGCGAGCGCCGGGGGCTGCATGGCCGCCGGCGTCGGAGCCGCCGGGGCCGCACTCGATCGCGGCGGCTCCGTGACCGCTGCTCGCGGAACCGAGATCGCGACGGGATCCGTCTCGTCCTCGATTGTGTCGTCGCCGAGCGCTTCTTCTTCTTCGTGCAAATCGGGCTCGAGGGTCAGCCCGGAGGCGGAGGCCGAATCGAGGACGAGGCCGGAGCCCGATTCGTCGTCGAGGTCGAGATCGATTTCGAGCGAATGGCCGCTCGTGCCTTCGCTTTCCAGCGTGTCGGATTCGTCGCCATCGGACGCCGACTCGGCGGAAAAGGAGACGTCCGGGGATTCGAGATCGAGGCCATCCTCGAAACGCGACGTCGAGCCGAGATCCCGCTCCGAGGTCCCCGCCACGCGCCGGCCGGCCCGGGTCCGGGCATCGCTCGCTGCGGGCGCCGCATCCGGTGCCGCCCCGCGCGCGACCTGGACCTCGCCGAGGCGAAGCAGGGCACTCGGATGATTCGGGGCGGTCTCGAGGATGCGCGAGAGGATCGACTCGGCCTCGTCGTACATCTCCTGTGCGATGTAGAACTCGGCCTCTTCGAGCTCTTCCTGGATGCGCGCCGTCGTGGTCGTCGAGCCCGGCGCCATGCTCGTGCCCGCCGCCGATGCGCCCAGATCGGGCGAGAGCGCGGCGTCCGTTCCGAGATCGTCGGCGGTGAAGCCCTCGGCTTCCTCCGGACCGTCGCCCGTGATCTCGCCCGGATCGATCTCGAACTCGAAGCCATCGTCGCCCGACAGCGAGACCGGCGGCATCGCCTCGTCGGCGACGGCCTCCTCGGTCACGTCGGCGCCCAATGCCAGGCCGTCTTCGCTGTCGTCGAGCTCGATCTCGAATCCGAGATCGGTCTCGTCGCCGACATCGACACCCGCCTGCGCGGCCTGCGCGGAATCGTCCGCGGCTGCGGTGCCATCCGATACGGCATCGCCGAGCTCGAGCTCGACCTCGAGGTCCAGATCGAGATCGGCGACCGGCGGGCCCGTCGGGGCCGCCGGCTTGGGGTCGGCGATGCGCGCCGCGGCCGCGGGGTCGAGGGTGGCGATCCGATCGCGCAGGACGGAGAGGGCCTTCGCATCGCCCGATGCGCGAATGAGCTCGGCGGCTCGCATCCAGCTCGCGACGGCGTCGGCGACCCGACCTTCGTCGACATAGGCCTCGCCGAGCTTCTCGAGCGCGGCCCGATGATTGGGATCCTGCTCGAGCACCGTGCGGAGGCTCTGGATCGCCTGCGCGCGTTTGCCGTAGCGCAGATAGACGCTCGCTTCGGCGAAGAGCTGATCGGGATCGCCTTCGAGCGGCTGCGACGCGGCGCGGCGCTCGTGTCTGGGCTCTTCGAGCTGGATCTCGTCGTCCGCACCGAGCTCGAGCTCGTCCTCGCCGAGATCGTTCGCTTCCGAGGCGCGCGTTCCGGAGAGGGTGACGAACGGATCGTCCTCGAGCAGCTCTTCGTCGCCGATCTGCGGCTCGCCGATCTCGGAGACGTCGACCGCCAGCCGCGATCGCGCACCGACCTCGTCGGCCGGCAGGCGCTGCATCAGCTCGCGTGCCTTGTCCTCTTCACCGCGGTCGCGATAGAGCTTCGCGAGCCCGCGCGTCGCTTCGGCGAGCTTGGCGTCGTTTCCCATCTGCGCGAAGAGCTCGATCACGAGGTCGTACTGCGCCGGCTCGGCCGAGACCTGCAGCGCCCGCAGCGCGAAGGGCTCGGCGCGATCGAGCTTGCCGGCCACCATCAGCGTTCTCACCATGCCGGTGAGCGCGCCGAGATGATCGGGCTTCAGCTCGAGGATCCGCTCGCGCACGGCCACGAGCTGATCACGATCCTGTTGGTTCTCGAGCTCCCGTGCAGCGGCCTCGTATTCGGCCAGCGCCTCGGCCGTCATCTTCTCCTGGCGCAGCAGCTCCGCGACCTTGAGACGGCTCGTCGTATTCGTGGGGTCGAGCGCCGCCATCTGGCGCAGGAGCTCGAGGGCGTCCGCCTTGCGGCCCTCGCGGTGGTAGCCGTCGGCGGCGGTCTGGAGCGCGCCGATCGCCTCGGCGTCGAGGCCCATGCGTTGATAGAGCTCGGAGAGCGACACGTAGGCCGCATAATGTTTCGGATCGAGATTCAGGATCTGCTTGTAGACCGCGACCGCCCGGGCATCGAATCCGTCCTGACGGTATTGCTGGGCGACCTTGGCGTACTGGGCGATCGCGTCTTCGGTCTGTCCCCATCGCCGATAGGCATCGCCGACCTCGAGCAGCAGCTTCGCGTCGCGCGGGTCGGCCTGCAGCAGGAGGTTGTACTCCTTCAGCGCCTTGGCCTTCGCGCCCTTCTGCGCGAATTTCCGTGCAGAATCGAGGACTTTTCGTTTATTGAGCGCCAATGATCCCTCGGCTTGGCGGACGTTCGACGGGCTCGCAGCGGGCGGGCCGCAGCGATGCCTCGGCCCTTCCTATCGGCGACCTAGAACGCCCCTTGAGGCGAGTCCGTGGGGGCGAGGCGACGCCCGCCGACGGCCCCGGAGGGATCGGATTCGACGAAAAACCAGGGTGGGATCAATCGGATCCGGGCTGGATCCGCGCGGCCAGGGCTTCGAGGCCGAAGCGATAGCCGTCCGCGCCGAGCCCCGTGATCACGCCGAGAGCGATCGGGGAAACGTAGGAATGTTGGCGAAAGGCCTCGCGCGCATGGACGTTCGAGAGATGAACCTCGACGATCGGCAGCCGGCTCGCCACCAGCGCATCGCGCAGCGCGACGCTGGTATGCGTGAAGCCGCCGGGATTGATGAGGATCCCCGAGGCCTGGCCCATCGCCGACTGGATGCGGTCGATCAGCTCGCCTTCGTGATTCGATTGAAAGCAGTCGATCTCGAGACCGAGGCGCGCGGCGCAGACCCGCAGGCTGCCGTCGATGTCCGCGAGCGTCTGATGCCCGTAGATCTCGGGCTCGCGCTTGCCGAGCAGGTTCAGGTTCGGTCCGTGCAGCACCAGGATCCGCATCGTTCGATCTCCGCGCCGCCCGATGGAGCGACGCTCGTCCGTCATTCTGGGCCCACGCCCCGGCTCGGCCGCACCCTCGCCCGCTGCGCCCCGCCGGCTGAAGCGGCGCGCTAGAGGGCGGCGCGAATCCCGGGCAGGTTGCGGCGGATCAGATACCGCGCCTTGCCGAGATTGCCATCCGGCCGCAGGGTGACGACCAGGACGAGCTCCTCGTCGACCGGATGGAAGACGATCAGCACACGTCCGAGGGAGACCACGCATTCCCGCAGCGGCCCCGCGTCCAGGGCATCCGAGACCTTCGTCATCTCTCCGAGAATCCGGCCGAATTCGATCCCGGCCGGCGTGGCGTCTCCCGCCAGCGGATCCTCCCGATCGCGGCCGCTGCTCGCCGTCACCTGGGCCACGGCGATGCCGTCGAGTCCCATCAAGGCGGCCGCATAGCCCCCGCCGCATTCATCGACGATCGTCTGGAGCACGGTCTCGAACGTCATCGCATCCCCCCTGCCCGGCGCTGTTCGAGATTCTGGAGCCATCGCTCGAGGGTCGCCAGCACGACTTCACGCGAAGCCGAGCCCTCTCCGGCATCGACGTCCCAGCCGCCCGAATGAGCGGTCGGCACCACGGCCGCATCCATCCCCCGTGTGCGTGCGCTCGCCGTGGCGATCCGGGCGGATTCCTCGAGCGGATCGAGCTCCTCACCTGCGAGGTCCGCCAGCTCGAAGTCGCCGGCGAAGAGCACACGCTCGGCGACCCGATTCACGTCGTGCATCTCGTCGACCTGCGCCTCGGCCTCGGCGAAGGCCCGCTCGAGCTCGCCGGCCTCGAGGGGGCGGTCGAGGTCGGTCGCCGAGGGGTCGTCGTCGGTCGGCTCGAACGCATCGGCCTCGCTCGCGAGGTCCAGCGCAGGCGCGACCGCCGCCTCGTCCACCGGCGACAGCGCGTCGAGCGGCGGGAGTCCGGACTCGAGCGCCCATTGATCGAGCCCTTCCACGAGGACGCGCCGGGCATGATGGCCTTCGGATTCCGGCAGCAGGGCCAGGGCGAGCACCGCCCGGGCGGGCCACTCGACCGCTTCGCCGAGAGCGGCGATCGCGAGCGCCGTCCGGCCTGCGCGGCGATCCCGCTCGGCCGTGGCGATCCGCTCGAGGCGTTCGCGCCGGATCCATGCCGATCGTCCCAGCTCCATCGTCGCCTCCGCTGCGAAGTCCGTCCGGGACTCGCCGCTCCGATTCACCGCCCCGCTCGCCACCCGGCCGGAAGGATCTCCTCGGGTCGCAGCGAGACGGTGCCCGCTCGACCGATGCCTTTCAAGACGACGAAGTGGATGCCCGCTCCCTGGCGCTTCTTATCGACGCCGATCGCAGCCAGATAAGCCTTCCGCGGGCGATCCGGCGGCGTCGTGGGCAATCCCGCCCGCTCGAGCAAGGATGCTAGGCGCAAGGCGGTGCCGGCCGGCGAGAATCCGAGCGCCTCGGAGCGCTCGGCTGCGAACACCATCCCGATCGCGACGGCCTCTCCGTGGAGGATCCCGCGATAGCGCGCGTGCTTCTCGATCGCGTGTCCGAGCGTATGGCCGAAATTGAGCAGCCTTCGCAGGCCCCCCTCGCGCTCGTCGCGTGCGACGACTTCGGCCTTGATCGCGCAGGCGCGCTCGAGCCCGTGAAGCAGGATCTCGGGATCGAGATCGAGGAAGGCTTCGATGTGCTGCTCGAGCCATTCGAAGAGCCCGGCGTCCCAGATCGCAGCGGCCTTCACCAGCTCGGCGACGCCCGCCGCCCGCTCGCGGCGCGGCAGGCTCGAGAGCGTGGCGGTATCGATGAAGACCCCTCGCGGCTGATGGAAGGCACCGACCAGGTTCTTGCCGCGCGGGAGGTTCACACCCGTCTTGCCGCCGATCGAAGCGTCGACCATCGAGAGGACCGTCGTCGGCACCTGGACGAAGGGAATCCCGCGCAGGAACGACGCCGCCGCGAAGCCGGCGAGATCGCCGACCACGCCGCCGCCGAGGGCGACCACGCCCGCATGCCGGTCGAGCCCCTGATCGAGGAATCGCTCGTAGAGCCGGCCGAGCTCGCGCAGATTCTTCGAGGCATCGCCGTCGGGCACCACGATCCTGCCCGCCCGAACCCCGGCCTGCGCGAGACCGCGTACGAGGCGGGGCGCATAACGCCTCGCCACCGGCGTGACGCTGACGACCGCCACCTTCTCGGCACCCAGCAGCGCTCCGATGCGCCCTCCGATCGTCTCGAGCCAATCATGGCCGAGCTCGATCGCATAGCTGCGCTCGGCGAGCGCAACCGGCACGCTCGCGAGCGCACCTCCTTCTCGCTTGCGCCGCCCGGCCGATTTCGCCTTCCCCCGCGCGGCTGCCTTTCCGGTCCCCATCTCGCTCCTTTTCTTCCGACGCGTCGGCGTACCCGATCGACCTTCGGCGCCCGCCCGGGTCGCGCCATCCGCCGCCTCGCCCCCGCCCAGCTGCGACAGGATCGCCTCCACGACGGACTCGGGCTCCCCGGACGCATCGACCCGGTGCTGCGCCCCCGCGTAGAAGGGGCGTCTCGCCTCAAGCAGGGCGGTGAGCCGGGCCTTTCGCTCATCGGCCCCGACGCCGGCGAGGAGCGGGCGGCTCGCCGCATCCCCGATCCGCTCGAGGAGCTTCTCCACGGCCACGTCGAGCATCACCACGGTTCCCAGCGCCCGACAGCGCTCGAGCGCACCGGGCTGGACGATCGCTCCGCCCCCCAATGCCACGACCGCCGGCTCGCCGGCCGCCGCCTCGATCGCGTCCTGCTCGAGTGTCCGGAAATGCGCCTCGCCTTCGCGCGCGAAGATCTCGGCCACGGTCCGGCCGGCACGGCGCTCGATCTCGCGATCCGTATCGACGAAGGGCCACCCGAGCCGGGCCGCCAGCCTGGGGCCCACGGTGGACTTGCCCGCGCCCATCATACCGATCAGAAAGACGGGCCTCGGGTTCGACACGCGCGCAGTATAAAGAAAAACGGGGGGAGCAAGCTCCCCCCGTTCCATCACGTCACCGATCGGAACCTCACGGGATTCCGGTGGTCGGCTCGCGTGTCTAGTTCGCCGCCATCTCGGGCAGGCGCACGATCCGCGGCGTCACGAAGACGAGCAGCTCCTTGCGCTGATCCGTGACCTCCGAGTTCTTGAACATGTTCCCGATGACCGGGATCCGGTGCAGATAGGGAACCCGCGTCTGCCGCTGGCTCTTCGTGATCGTGTAGATGCCGCCGAGGACCAGGGTCTGGCCATCCTTCACCAGGGTCTCGGTCTGGGCGACGTTCTTCGCGATCGCGGGCGAGCCGGTCGGCGTCGGCACCGTGCTGTCCGGTGCGTTCCGGGTCACCTGGATGGCCATGATGATGCTCTGGTCCGCCGTGATGTGGGGCGTCACGATGAGCGACAGCACCGCATCGATGAACTCGAGCTTGGCATCGCCACCCTCGAAGGTCTGGAACGGGATCGACACACCCTGCTGGATCTGGGCTTCCTTGTTGTCCAGGGTCACGATGCGCGGGCTCGAGATGACCTTGCCGTCACCGGTCGACTCCGCCGCCTGGATCTGCGCGTCCACCCGGAAATCCTCGTCGAGGATGAGGGCGCCGAGCGAGAGCAGGCCCGTCGGAATGGCCGTGATCGGATTCGCGAAGGCCAGACCATTGTCGTCGATGAATTTCAGATCCTCGCTGCCCAGATCCGTGCGCACCGTGTCGGGATCGAAGGCATTCTCGAACTGGTTCGTCTGGACACCCCAGACCGAGCCGAGCTCGCGCGAGAAGTCGAGGTTCGCCTCGACGATCTTCGCCTCGATCATGACCTGCGGCGTCTGGGTATCGATCGCCGCGATCAGCGCGCTCGCCTCGTCGATCACGGAGCTGATGTCCTTGATGATCAGCGTGTTGGTGCGCTTGTCGAGGTTCACGGTCCCGCGCGACGAGAGCAGGCGTCGCACGAGGCTCTCGATGTCCTTGACCGCCGCGTAGTTGACCGGCAGCAGCTTGACCTCGAGGTCCTCGAGCTTCTCCTTGTTGCGTCGCTCCTGGAGCCGAACCTCTTCTTCCGCCTTCAGCACGTCGGCCGGTGCGATCCGCAGGACGTTGCCGACCCGGACGAAGCCGAGTCCCTTCGTCATGAGGATCACGTCGAGCGCCTGGTCCCAGGGCACCTCGACCAGTCGGATCGTCACGTTCCCCGAAACCTCGTCACCGGCGATGATGTTCAGGTCCGACACCTCGGCGATCAGCCGAAGCACGTCCGCGATCGCCACGTCCTTGAAGTCGAGGGAGACGCGGCGGCCGCGGTACTCCTTGCCGTCGATCAGTCCGCCCTCTTCGAGGACCTCGATCGCTGCCGGCACTTCGACCGCCGCAGGCGCAGCCGCCATGGCGGGCTCGGGCTGGGCGAAGAGCAGCTCCGCCGCTTCCATCGCGGCCGGGGTGACCTGACGGGACGCGGCCTCCTGCGCGACGGCCGGCGCATTGCTCGTCGGCGACGAAGCCATCGACGGGCTGGCGGTCGGGACCGCCTCGGCCTGCATCGGCTCGCCGGCCGAGGCATTGCCCGGGAAGGCCGGCGGTGCAGCCGCGGCGACACCCAGATCCTCGAAGTCGACGAAGAGCGTGGAGCCGTGGGTGCTGAAGACCGGCTTCTGCCCCGGCGCACGCGTGAAGACCACGCGCACCTCGGGAACCGAGAGGTCGGGCTGCTGGAAGGCCTGGATCATCGAGACGGGACCACCCTGCTCCGGGAAGAGCCGGTCGGAGGCCTCGTCGCTGATGTTCGCGTTGGGGATCCGCACGACGAGCGTGGCCGGATCCGGGCTGTAGGTGGTGTAGGTGATCGCCTCGCTCGCAAGGATCGCGGTGCGGTCCATGTTCGCGAGTCGTTCGAAGCTGAGTCCGTAGATCTCGCTCGACTGCGGGGCGGCTGCGGCCTTCACCGGCTCCACGACCTCCGTCGCCATCTCCGTCGCGACCGCCATCTCCGGCGCGGTCTCGAGCGCCTCGGCCGGGGCCGAAGCCGCCGCGGCCGGAGCGCTCGTGGCCAGCGTCGCCGCCGTCGCCACGTAGGCCGCCTCGTTGGCATCGAGCGCGGAGGTCATCGCCTGCGAGAGTGCGTCGCCGTCGCCGATCGCGACGAACAGGCCCGTCGCACCCGGCATCAGCTGCCGATCGGCGAAGTCGCCCGACTGGCTTCCCCCGTCGATCACGATGCGCACCTTGCCCTCGTGCGCACCGACGCGCGCCGCCGTCACGAACGGCGAATCCACCTTCACGTTCCGAGCGGTCGGTGCTGTCCCGATGCCGTGCACGTCGATCACGAGCCGCGCCGGATTCGCCAGCGTGAAGACTTCGAGATTGTCCAGGGTGCCGTCCGCGGCCAGACCGACGAGCGCTCCGCCCGCCACCGGCTGCACCGAGAGACCCGTCAGCTTCGTGGCCGGCTTCGCGCTGGGCAGGACCGCGACTTCCGTCGCCTCGCTCACGGCGAGGGGCTCGGACTCGGGGCCCCACGGCGCCGAGCTCTCGGGTGCGTCCGTCTCCGGCGCGAGCGCCAGCGCGTCCGCATCGGCCTCGTCCCCGCTCTCGAGCATCGGCTCGACCATCGCATCGGCATCGTCGCCGAGCGCCTCGTCGAGCAGCGCCTGGTCGCTCATGCCGGGCTGGATGCGGATCTCGAGACCATCGGCCTCCGATCGCACCTCGGCCCGTCCGACCACCGAGAGCTGCACCTCGACCCGGCTCATCGGCGTGCCCGTCTCGTCCTCGAAGGAAGAGACCGTCACCACGTCGACCACGCCGTCGTAGGCCGCCACCTGGCGCGCATCGGCGCCGAGCGCGTCCGCGAGACTCTCCGCCTCCGCCGGACCCACACCGACCAGGTCCACGACGACGAGCATCTCGTCCTCGCGCTCGCTGAGCGAGTAGACCGGATCGACCAGCCCGTCGAGGAACACGACGCTGCCGTCGCCGTCTCGCGAAATCGAGACGTCCCCCATCGTTTGAACCATCGAGCCCGCCTCGGCACTCGACGGCGCCTGCGGCGAAGCACAACCCATCGCCACGATCGCGACGCCACAGGCCGCAACCGCGCTCCGGATCCACAACCCCAGCCATCCGCTATTCGGACCGACCATCGAGCTCACCCTCCCTGGCTCAAACGAATCCGCAACTCCACGTCCTTGGTCGTCCGCTCACCTGCGAAGTTTTCGTAGGTTTCCTTGACGAGGACGAGGTTGTCGCCGATGTGAATCACCTCACCGTTGTTCTTCCCGATCTGCGAGCCCTCTCGCACGATGTACGACCGCCCGCCCGGATCGAGGATCAGGGCACGCGGATTCGAGGCATCCCAGATCACCGCCTGCAGCTCGAGCTGTCCGAGTTCGAAGTCGCCGAGCGGGCCGAAGGACTTCTTGTCCTGCTTGCCTTCGTCGTCGAACTGGAACGACCGGAACGGATCCCGCTTGCCCGTCGGGTCGTAGAAGTAGTCGCGACCACCCGTGGCGTAGGCCGTGCCGCCGGCGCCCGGGGCCTTGGCCTTCGACGCCACCTTCGCGCCGGGCTTGGCTCCCGGCTTCGGGCCCTTGCGCGCTGCGACCTTCTCGCGCTCCTTGGCGAAATCGGCCGTCGTCGGCGCACCGCTCGGATCGTCCCCGCCGCAGCCGCTCGCGAGCGCGATCGCCAGGACCAGACCGAATACGAGAAGCCCTCTCGTCTGCATAAACGCTCTCCGTTCCGCGGATCGCCGGTTCATCGATCAGGCCTCGTCGGACAGGAACCGGTACGTCCTGGCCATCCCAGCCACCTTGAGCCGCGTCGCCGCCTGCGATTCCACCGAGACCTGGATGTCGAGACTTCCGATGTTCACGATGCGAGGCAGCGAAGCCACCATCTCGAAGAACCGCGCCAGGTCGTGATAGGAGCCCTCGATCTCCAGCTTGAACGGCACCTCGGCGTAGAAGTCGCGCGGGACCTCCTTGTCGCGATCGATCGTCTTGATCGTCACGCCCACCTTCTTGCCGGCCGTGCTGATGTCCTGGAGCAGATCCTCGAACTGCTTGCGGTTCGGGAGCTGCTTGAGGGCGAGCTCGAGATCGCGCTCCATGTCCTCGATCTCGGCTTCCACCGCCGGAATGTTCGAGGCCACGGCGCGGGCGTTGTTGACCTCGCGCTGGAGCTCCTGGGCCCGCTGGACCAGCACGCCCCGTTCTTCCCGAACCGGCTGGTAGAAGAAGTGGACGTAGACGCCGGCCAGTACGACGAGGAAGCCGGAGACGACCGCCAGCCGGATCGGCTTGGGCACCTTCGCCAGGCGCTCCATCTGCGCGTCGATGTCGAATTTGAGCTCGAGAGCCATCGTTTCCTCCGCTTCAGGACGCCTTGACGTCGGCCTGCTTCGATCCGGGCTTCGCCTTGGCGGTCTTCGCAGCCGCCTCTCCCGCGTCCTTCGCGTCCTGCACCGCTTCTGCCGCATCGGCTTCCTTCTTCGCGACCGGAGCCGTCATTTCGGCCCTGAGCTCGAAGTTCACCAGCCGAACGCCCTTCACGAGCTCGCCGCCCGCGGTCTTCTCCAGATCGACGTTCTTGAAGTACGCGGAATCGTTCAGGCTCCGCAGGAAGTCGGCGACCACGCCGGTATCGAGACTCTTGCCCTTGAGGCGGATCTCGCTGCCCTTGGTGTTGATCGAGGTCAGCCAGAGCCGATCCGGAACGCGCGACGAGATCTCGTCGAGCACGCGGACCGGACCGGTGCGTGCCTTCTCGAGGGAGTCGATCACGTCGAGCTTGTCCTGCAGATGCTGCTTGCGCGTCTTGAACTTCGCGATCAGCGCCTGCTGGGGCTTGTAGCGTTCGATGTCCGCCTCGAGCTGGGCCACGTTGGCCTTGGCCATCTCGAGATCGCTCTTCGCGCTCGAGCCGAGGAAGAAGGCGCCGCCCGCGAGCACGACCAGCCCGAGCACGAGCAGCGCGATCGTCTCGCGGATGTCGGCGGCGCGTCTCGCCTCGCGGTGCGGAAGGAGATTGATCTCGACCATCATCGTTCGACCCTCCGCATGGCGAGCCCGATTCCGACGGCGAGGCTCGGTGCGACCGCCGCCAGTCGATCGGGATCGAAGCCCTTGGCCGAGACCATGTGGGCGAGCGGATTCATGATCTCCGTCTCGATGCCGGTCCGGCTCTTGAACGCAGACACGAATCCCGCGATGCGGGCGCCACCGCCGGACAGCAGGACCCGCGTGATGCGGGCGTCGGCCGAGGTCGCGGTGAAGAAGTCGAGCGAGCGCGAGATCTCACCGATCACCGTGTCCGACACGCTTCGCATCGCCTGCTCGACTTCCTGCGGAATCACGTCCTGGGCCTGGCCCCCATCCCGCGCGTTGCCGAGCTTGATGCGCTCCGCCTCCTCGAAGGAGATGGAGAGCGCCTTCTGGATCTCCTCGGTGTAGTGCGCGCCGCCGGTCATGATGTCGCGCGTGAAGGCCGGGATGCCGCCCCGGATCACGTTGATGTTCACCACCTGCGCTCCGATGTTGACGAGCGCCGTCACGCGGTTCGGATCCTGCTCGTAGTTGAGCTCGAAGGCGTTCTGGACCGCGAAGGCCGCGACGTCGATCGCCACCGGATTCAAGCCGGCTTCGGTGATCACCTGCACGTAGTCGTCGATCAGATCCTTCTTCGCGGCGACGAGGAGCACGTCCATCTGCCCCTCTTCCGGATTCGAAGCCAGGATCTGGAAGTCGAGGTTCACCTCGTTCACGTCGAACGGGATGTACTGCTCGGCCTCCCACTGGATCTGGCCCTCGAGCTCCTCGCGGCTCATCTGCGGCAGGTGGACGCGCTTCACGATCACGGAATGACCGGAAACGGACGCGGCCACGTCCTTGCCCTTGATGCGACCGTCGGCGACCGCTTCCCGGATCGCTTCGACGATCGAGCCCGAGTTCAGGAACGCGCCCTGGACGATCGACTCGGGGGCGAGCGGCGCCTGACCGAGCGCGCGCAGATCGAAGCCCTTGTCCCGGCTCTTGCGCGCGATCTCGACGGCCTTGACCGAGTGGGACCCGATGTCGAGTCCGATCACGGTCGCCCTTCCGAAGCCCGGTAGAGAAATGTTCATTGCGAGGATCCCCTCCGCGTTCCTATTGCCGGTAGCCCGAGTGGCCGGCGCCGCCCGGATGACCCATCGACGACTCGTCGTCCGAGCCGCCAAACACCCGATCCTTGTCGGAGACCTTGAGATCGAGCGCCATCAGGATCTTGCGCTTCGTATCGAGGCGACACGGGCGGCCGGCTTCCACGCGATCGATCGTGAGCGTCGAGAGCCCCGCCTTTCGGGCGAGCTCCGCTTTGCTCATCATGAGATTCTCCCGGAATCTCTGGACTTGATTCGTGGCCACCGATCATCCTCCGCGACCCGCACCACGCTGGTCGGGTCCGACCGACCGCGTATCGGACCGCTCTTTCAGGGACTTGAGGTGGCTCGGCGCGGCTTCTTGGTGCGGCGGATCACGATTGGGAGGCGGCAGCGGACCCGAATCGGTCGGTTCCGGGCGAGGCATTTCCCCGGCACGCAAACGGGTTCAGGGTGGCAAGCCACCGGCCGATCAGGCTCCGAGGGGCGCGGGACGTCGGCATCCGGCGTGCGCCCGGGCCGCAGAACCCCAGGCCGGATCGGGAAAACGCCATGTTCCAGAACATCCTCATCGTCGACGACGACGCCGCGCTCCGGGAGAGCCTCGAGCTCCTGCTCGCGGCCGAAGGCTACGTCGTCCGGACCGCCTCGAACGGCCAGGCCGCCCTCGACCTGCTCGAGATCACGCCCGTCGACGCGATCCTCTGCGACCTCCGCATGCCGGGGATCGACGGCTTCGAGCTGATTCCCCAGATCACGCGGCAATGGCCCGGCATCCCGATCATCCTCATGTCCGCGCACGGAACCGAGGACCTCGCGATCGAGGCGATCCAGCGCGGCGCCTACGACTATCTGGCGAAGCCGTTCCAGCCCGCGGAGATCCGCTTGACCCTTCGCAAGGCCGCCGAGCGCGAGGGTCTGCGACGCCAGAACCTGCTGCTCCAGCGCGAAATGTCGCGGAGTGTCGGCGAACGGGCGATCGTCGCCGCTTCGGACGAGATGATTGGATTGCTCGAGCTGCTCGAGCGGACGGCGGCCTACAAATCGACCGTGCTCGTCACGGGCGAGAGCGGAACGGGAAAGGAGGTCATCGCGCGTGCGATCCATGCGCAGTCGCCCCGCCGCGATGCGCCCTTCGTCGCGGTCAACTGCGGTGCCATTCCCGAGAATCTGCTCGAGAGCGAGCTCTTCGGGCACGTGAAGGGGGCCTTCACGGGGGCGTCTCGTGCCCACCGCGGGCTGTTCGCGGAAGCGCATCAGGGGACGCTGTTCCTCGACGAGATCGCAGAGCTGCCGACGGCTCTCCAGGTCAAGCTGCTGCGCGCGATCCAGGAGGAGGAGATCCGGCCGGTGGGCGACTCGAAATCCCAGTCGGTCGACGTCCGCGTGATCGCCGCGACGGCGCGCGACCTCGCCCGCGAGATCGAAGCGGGTCGGTTCCGGGAAGATCTGTTCTATCGCCTCAACGTCGTGCGCCTCGAGGTCCCGCCCCTGCGGACGCGGCGCAAGGACATTCCGCTGCTCGTGGATCATTTCCTGGGGCGCTTCCGCGTGGCGCTCGCGAAGAACGTGCGCCGCGTCTCCGACCCGGCGCTCGAGCTGCTCGTCGCGTACGACTGGCCGGGCAACGTCCGCGAGCTCGAGAACCTGATCGAACGCGCGGTGATCCTGAGCGACGGCGACGTCGTCGAGGTCGCCGCGCTCCCGGCGGCCGTCCAGCTCGGAGCACCCGGGCGCTCCGCCGCCGGAGCGAGCGCTGGGAACGAGCCGGGGTCGGAAGCCGATCTCTCCATGCGCCGCGCACGCCGTGAATTCGAGGCCGACCTGATCCGCCGCGCGCTCGCCCGGACGGGCGGCAACCGCACCCACGCCGCCCGACTGCTCGAGATCAGCCATCGCGCGCTGCTCTACAAGCTGAAGGACTACGACATCCGCGATTGAGCGGGCACGGCCTCACGCACGCCGTCGCCGGGTGACGTCTCCGAATGGAGGGGAACGACGAACCGGAAGCAGGCGCCGCCGAGCGGATTGGGCCCGCGCTCGAGCTCGACCGCGCCCTCCATTTCCTCCGCCAGCCGCCGGGCATTCGCGAGTCCGAGTCCCGTGCCTTCGCCGGGCGGCTTGGTCGTGAAGAAGGGATCGAAGATCCGCTCGGCGTGGTCGGCCGCGACACCGGGCCCGGAGTCGATCACGCGACAGATCACGCTGTCCGTCCGCGCGATCACGACGCGCGAGGACGCCTCGCCCGCGCGACGCCGGCGCAGGCCGGCCGCGACCTCGAACCGGATGCGCCGGACCTCGCGCCCCCGCACCGCCGCGACCGCGTTCAATGCGAGGTTCAGCAGCACCTGGAGCGCGATGCCGAGATCGCCGCGCGCGGGAGGCGTCTCCCCATCGATCTCGATCTCGAATTCGATGCCGTCGGCGGCGTGCTGCGTCGAGACGAGCTCGACGACCCGCCGGACGACGTCGGCGAGATCGAGCGGCCCGCGCTCGATGCGCGGCGGCCGCGAAAAGTCCAGCAGCTGGCGCAGGATGACGCGCACCCGCTCCCCCTGCTCGGCGGCCCGGACGATCGATCTCCGGCCCTGCTCCCCGAGCCCGGGATCCCGACCCGCGATGTCCAGGAAGGCGAGCAGCGCCCCCATCGGATTCCCGACCTCGTGCGCGACGCCCGCCGCGAGGCTTCCGACGAGTGCCAGCCGCTCGGCGCGGTCGAGGCCTTCGCGCGCCTGGAGCAGATTCGCGTTCGCGGTCCGGAGATCCTGCACGGCCTTCTCGAGCGCACCGGTCCGCGCTGCCAGGGCGACCTGCATCTCGTTGAAGGTCCGCGCGAGCGAAGCGATCTCGTCGACGCCCTCGACGGCGATCTCCACACCCGCATCCGCGTCGCCGATTCCGCGCACGGCCGCGACCAGCCGACGCAGGGGACCGACGACCCGCCGGCGCAGGAGCGTCCACCCGAACAGCACGAAGATCACGACGTCGACGAAGATCACGAGGGCCAGCAGCGCCGCCGGCAGCGGAGGGTCCATCCGACCGGCGATCGTCTCGGATCCCTCGCGTCCCGGCGCCGCGAACCGGATCGGCTGCCAGGGCGCACCCGACTCGACCAGCGGGCGGCCCGTCGCCCTGGATTCCCGGGCGAGCGCCCGGGTCCCCGGATCGAGATCGCGCGCCGAAGCGTTGAGACCGCGCACGCTCTCCCGGCCGTCGATCTTCCACCACTGGCCGTTCCCGGCGGCCTCCAGCTCGAGGATGCCGTTGCGCGTCGAGTCCACGAATCCGCGGCCCAGCAGGCCGTGGAGCGACTCGATGCGTGCGTCGTTGATCTCGAGCAGGACCGCTGCGAGGAGCGCCGTCCCTGCCGCCATCACCAGGGCGAGCGAGATCAGGATCTCCGCTTGAACGCCCTGCCGGAGCCGCACGCTCAGTCTCCCTGGCTGGGATCCTCGATCCCGAGCTTCTCGAGGCGGTAGCGGAACGACCGGAACGAGATGCCGAGCAGCCGGGCAGCGCGCTTCTTGACGCCACCGGCGGCACGCAGCGCCTCCGTGAGGAGCGAACGCTCGTAGTCGGCGACCAGCCGTTCGAGGTCGACGCCCTCGCTCGGAATGCGCGTCGACTCGCGGCGTTCCCGGACCTCGCGCACGCTGGCCGGAAGCAGCTCGGCGCCGATCGTCGACCCCCGCGAGAGCGCGACCGCCCGCTCGACCAGGTTCTCGAGCTCCCGGACGTTGCCCGGAAAGGCATAACGCGAGAGCACCTCGTAGGCCTCGGCGTCCATCCCGTCGACGCGCTTTCCGAGCTCGTCGGCATAGCGGCGGACGAAATGCTGGACGAGCAGCGGGATGTCCTCGGACCGCTCGCGCAGGGGCGGCAACGTCAGCTGGATGACGTTCAGCCGGTAGTAGAGATCCTCGCGAAAGCGGCCGGCAGCGACCTCTTCCTCGAGCCGCCGGTTGGTGGCGGAGACGATCCGCACGTCGACCTTGCGATCGACCGTGTCACCGACCCGACGGATCGTCTTCTCCTGCAGCGCGCGCAGCAGCTTCACCTGCAGGGCCGGAGAGAGCTCGGCGATCTCGTCGAGGAAGAGCGTGCCTCCGGAAGCGGCCTCGAAGAGCCCCTCCTTGTTCTGGACGGCGCCGGTGAACGAGCCGCGCGCATGCCCGAAGAGCTCGCTCTCGAGCAGGTTCTCCGGAATCGCGCCGCAGTTGAGGGCGATGAACGGTTCGCCCTGGCGCTGCCCCTGATCGTGGATCGCCCGCGCGACCAGCTCCTTGCCCGTCCCGCTCTCGCCGTAGATCAGCACGTTCGTCTTGGTCTCGGCGACCTGGGCGATCAGGTCGAAGACTTCCTGCATGGGTCGGCTGTGGCCGATGATGTTGCGGTCGCGGACCTGGCTGCGGAGCTCCTTGCGCAGGCGCCGATTCTCGACGGCCAGGACCTTCTTCTCGAGCGCCTTCTCGATCACGATGCGGAGCTCGTCGACCTTGAAGGGCTTGGTCAGATAGTCGTAGGCGCCTTCCTTCATCGCGGCGATCGCACTGTCGGTCGTGCCGAAGGCCGTCACGACGATCGGGATCGTCTCGGGCGAGACCTCCCGCGCGGCGAGGATCAGATCGAGCCCCGTCTTCCCCGGCATCTGCATGTCCGTGATCAGGAGGTCGATCTCGTCGGCCTCGAGGTGGGCGAGCGCCGCGTCGACGTTCCCCGCGGTGACGACGTCGTAACCCTCGCGGCGCAGGAAGATCTCGAGGAACTCCTGCATGCTCTGCTCGTCGTCGACGACGAGGATGCGCGACGGATGGGAATTCAAGCAGAGGCCTCCACGAGCGGAAGCAGGACGCGGAAGGTCGTCCCGCGGCCGACCTCGCTCGAGATCTCGATTCCGCCGCCGTGCTGTTCCACGATTCGCTGCACCGTCGCGAGCCCCAGCCCCGTTCCGTCCTGCTTGGTGGTGAAGAAAGGCTCGAAGATCCGATCCTGGAGCTCCGCAGACATGCCGGGCCCCGTGTCTTCGACCTCGAGGACACCCCTCGCCTCGGGACGGGCATCCCCCGCCTCGCGCACCTCCGGTGCATTACGGCCCGGCAGCCTTTCGTCTTGAGACGACACTCCGGCTTCCGCCCGCCGCACCCGCACGCGGAGCTCGCCCTTCCCCCCCATCGCCTCCAGCGCGTTGTTCCAGAGGTTCCAGACGGCGCCCTTCAGCTGCGCGGGATCGGCCCGCACGACCACGGAGTCGTCGAGTTCGAAGCGCAGGGTGAGGTCGTCCGCGCTCCGCCCCTCCGCCACTCCCGCGATCTCGCGGACGAGGTCCGCGAGACGGACGGACTCGAGAGCGAGCGGGGCCGGCCGGGAATAGCGCAGGAAGTCTCCGATGAGGTCGTTCAGACGATCGACCTCGCGGACCACGATGCCCATCAACCGGCCCTGCGCCGGATCCCCGGTCGGCGCGGTCTGCGAGCCCTGCAGCAGCTGAACCGATCCGGAAATCGAGGCCAGCGGGTTGCGGATCTCGTGGGCCATCCGCGCGGCCATCTCGCCGACCGCGGCCAGCCGCTCCGACCGCCGCAGCTCCTGCTCCATCGAGACGACGGAAGTGACGTCCTGGAAGATCACGACCCGGCCCAGCGGCTCCCCCTCGGAGCCGACCAGCCGCGACGTCGCCAATCCGACGAAGAGCTCCTCGCCGCGGGCATTGCGATAGGCGATGCGATCGCGCCCGGAGCGGGCCGGCCGGCGCTCACCCGACTCGCCCATCCCGATCACCGCCGATGCCCCGGGAATCAGCTCTTCGATCGGTCGCCCCGAAGCCTCCGCCGCGGAGACGCCCGTGATCCGCTCCGCCTCCGGATTGAAGGAGGTGACCCGGCCCGCCGAGTCGATCGTCGCGAGGCCGCTCGCGATGCTCTCGACGATCAGGCGATGGAGATCCCGCAGCTGCTCGAGATCACTCGTCTTGCGGACGAGCGCCGCACCCGTCCGGCGAAGCTCCGCAGCCAGCGTGTTGGCGAGCATCCCGAGCATCAGCAGCGCGGCGGAATGAAAGCCCCAATAGGCGCCCAGCAGCAGCAGCGGACGTTCGCCCGCACCGGAGCTGTCCGCCGGAAGCCACCCGAGCTCCGCGCCGAAGAGCACGAATCCGTAGCCGAGCGCCGCGAGCGCCGAGCTGAAAGTGATCCCGCCGCGATCGAGCAGCAGCGCGCCGTAGAGGATCACGAGCGCATACAGGAAGGTGAAGACCGATTCGCGACCACCGGAGAAATGCACGAGCGACGTCACGATCACGACGTCCAGCGCCACCTGCCAGGTCGCGAACCGCTCGGGATTCCGGGTGCGTGCGAGCTGGAGGGCCGAAGCGATCGTCGCGACGAACGCCGCGACGATCGTCCAGTAGACGCCCCAGATGCCCGGCCCCTGGGCCCCCTCGAGCCGATCGACCGTCACCGCCAGCCCGAGGCTCATGCCCGCGAGCAGGAGCCGCGCACCGACGAGCCAGCCGAGGCCCGCGCCCGCGCGAGGCTCCGCCCGATCCGAAGCGAAGGCGCCCACGAGCGCCCCTTCCCCGTCCCGCCTCAGCCGATCGTGTCGGCGATCGTGAAGATCGGCAGGTACATGGCGATCAGGATGGTGCCGATCGAGCCGCCCATGAACACCATCATCAGCGGCTCGAGCATCGCCGTGAGGCCGGCGACGGCCGTATCCACCTCGTCGTCGTAGAAGTCGGCGATCTTGTTCAGCATCGCCTCCATCGAGCCCGTCTCTTCACCGACCGCGATCATCTGGACCATCATGCCCGGAAAGATCTTCGATCCCTGGAGCGGCTCCGCGATCGTCTTGCCCTCCGAGATCGCCCGCCGGACGGATTGGAGCTCGCCCTCGATCACCATGTTGCCCGCCGTCTTGGCGACGATGTCGAGACCGTCGAGGATCGGGACGCCGCTCGAGATCATCGTTCCGAGCGTCCGCGTGAAGCGCGCCACCGCGACCTTCTTGATGATGTTGCCGAAGATCGGGAGCTGCAGGGCGACCTGATCCGTCTTGAACCGGAACGCATCGCTCTTGGCCCGCGCTCGGGCGAAGATGGTGAAGAACGCGAACGCGCCGGCGAGCGCGTACATGATGTACGCCTGCATCCACTTCGAGAGATCGATGACCATCTGCGTGGGCCCGGGCAGCGTGCCGCCGAAGTCGGCGAACATCTGCTCGAAGACCGGGATCACCTTGACCAGCAGCAGGACGATACAAGCGATGGCGATCACGCTGACGGTCGCCGGGTAGACCATCGCGCCCTTGAGCTGCTTGCGGAGCTTCTCCTGCTTCTCGAGCTGGACCGCCAGGCGGTTCAGGATCGTGTCGAGGATGCCGCCCACCTCGCCGGCCGCGATCAGGTTCGTGAAGAGATCGTCGAAGACCTTCGGGTGCTTGCGCAGCGCGTCGGCGAAGGTCGAGCCCTGCTCGACCGACGATTTCACCGAACGGAGCACCGTCTTGAAGGTGATGTTCGACTGCTGCTCCGCGAGGATGTGGAGGCACTGCACGAGCGGCAGACCGGCGTCGACCATCACGGCGAACTGGCGCGTGAACACGA
Organism: Myxococcota bacterium; assembly: GCA_041389425.1. Taxonomy (GTDB): domain Bacteria; phylum Myxococcota_A; class UBA9160; order UBA9160; family UBA4427; genus UBA4427. Next base: position 124,559 of record JAWKRX010000005.1, on the reverse strand, counting down.
CGAGGTCCTTGATCGTGACCTTCGGCGCGAGGAAGGGAAAGATCTCGGCGATGTCCTTGGGCTTCTCCTTCACCTTTCCCGGGATGAGGCCCATGTTCTTGATGTGAATCGCGACCGCATCGGGACCGCTGGCCTCGAGCTCGCCGGACTTCTTCTCGCCCGATCGCGTCTGTGCCGTCCACAAGAAAATCGCCATTCCAGCCTCTCCCCACGACCCGGCGGCCATCACCGCTCGCGTCGCACCTCAGGATTCGATCAGGACTTGTTCATCGGACGTCGCCCACCGGCGGCGCCCAGCGCTTCGGGCCCACGCGCGATCAGCGCGTTGAGCTCCTCGATGTCGGGGCTGCGGGACTTCGCGGTCTCCGGATCCACCATCCGCTTCGTCACGAGCATCGCCAGACACTGATTCAGGGTCTGCATCCCCGACTTCCCCTGACCCATCTGCATCGACGAGTAGATCTGATGGATCTTGTCGTCGCGCATCAGCGCCCGGATGGCGGAGTTGGGAACCATGATCTCCAGCGCCAGGGCGCGACCCGGGCCGTTCGCCCTCGGGATCAGCGTCTGGCACATCACCGCCTCCAGCACGAACGAGAGCTGCTGCCGGATCTGCGATTGCTGATAGGGCGGAAAGACGTCGACGATGCGGTTGATCGTCTGGACCGCCGAGTTCGTGTGCAGCGTGGCGAAGGCGAGATGGCCCGTCTCCGCGACGGTCAACGCTGCCTCGATCGTCTCGAGGTCGCGCAGCTCGCCGATCAGGACCACGTCCGGGTCCTGCCTCAGGATGTACTTGAGAGCCGCCTTGAACGAGCCGGTGTCCGCGCCGATCTCGCGTTGGTTCACGATGCAGCCCTTGTGGGGATGCAGATACTCGATCGGATCCTCGATCGTGACGATGTGCTCGTTCCGGTCCTGGTTGATCCGGTCGATCATCGACGCGAGCGTCGTCGACTTCCCGGAGCCGGTCGGGCCCGTCACGAGGATCAGCCCGCGCGGCTTCTGCACCAGCGTCTCGACGACCGGCGGAAGCCCGAGATCGTCGAAGGTCAGGATCTTGAACGGGATCGCGCGGAAGGCGCCCGCCACGTTCCCCCGCTGGACGAAGACGTTGCCCCGGAAGCGCGAGAGCTTCTGAACGCTGAACGAGAGATCGAGCTCGTTCGTCTCCTCGAACTTGTGCTTCTGCGCATCGGTGAGGACCGAATAGCAGAGCTGCTTCGTCTCCTGCGGAGACATCGGCGGCATCTTGAGCGGGACGAGCTTGCCGTCGATCCGCAGCTGCGGAGGAGATCCGGTCGTGATGTGAAGGTCGGAGGCCCCCTTCTCGATCATCGCCTTCAGCAATTGATGCATGTTGGCCAAAGTGTCGCCCTCTCCTCTCGCCCTTCGCCTAGACCGAATCCGACGTGCTGACGCGGAAGACTTCCGAGAGCGTGGTCACGCCCTCGAGCATCTTGTTGAGAGCGCTTCGGCGGAGCGTGCACATCCCGCCGCGAATGGCCTCGCGCTTGATCTCGGTTCCGGACGCACCGTTCAGCACGAACTCCTTGAGCTGGTCCGTCATCACCATCACCTCGTAGATGGCGACCCGGCCCTTGAACCCGGTATCCGAGCAGTTGCCGCAGCCCTTGCCGCGCTTGGGCTGGAAGCTGCGGGCCTCTTCTTCGCTCAGGCCGGCATCGATCACCTGCTGCTTCTCGACCTCCGGATCGTCGGCGACGCACTGGCTGCAGATCCGGCGCGCGAGACGCTGGGCCACGATGCAGTTCACGGCGGAGGCGACGAGGAACGGCTCGATGCCCATGTTGAGGAGCCGGTTGATGGTCGACGGCGCGTCGTTGGTGTGCAGGGTGGAGAGGACCATGTGGCCCGTGAGGGCGGCCTTGACCGCGATCTCGGCCGTCTCGAAATCGCGGATCTCGCCGACCATGATGATGTCGGGATCCTGGCGCAGGAAGGAGCGGAGACAGGCCGCGAAGTTGAGCCCGATGTCCTCGTGCATCTGGACCTGGTTGATGCCGGCGAGATTGAACTCGACCGATCTTCCGCCGTCGACAGGTTCTCGCTCGTCTTGTTGAGCTTCCGAGAGCGCGGAGTAGAGCGTCGTCGTTCGCCCGAACCCGTCGGCCCTGTCACGAGCACCATGCCGAAGGGCTGGTGGATCGAGCGCTGGAATCGTCGAGCTGCTTCGCTCGAAGCCGAGCTTGGTCATGTCGAGCTGCAGGTTGCTCTTGTCGAGGAGGCGGAGAACGACCTCTCGCCGAACAGCGTCGGCAGGACCGAGACGCGAAAGTCCATCTCGCGGCCCTTGCCGAGCTTCAGCTTGATGCGGCCGTCCTGGTGGCAGGCGCTCCGCGATGTCGAGCTCGGACATGATCTTGAGGCGCGAGGTGAGCGTTCTTGAGCTTCAGCGGCAGCCACCGTAGAGCAGACCGCCGATCCGGTAGCGTGGACGCGGAAGGATTCCTCGTACGGCTCGATGTGGATGTCCGAGGCGTTCTTCTTGATGGCGTCGGTGAGGATCAGGTTGGACGAGCTTGACGACCGGGGCGTCTTCCGCCTCTTCGCCATCTTGCGGGCGTCTTCCTCGTCTTCACCAGCGACGAAATCGATGCCGGCGTCGTCGAAGCCGGCCATCACGTCGTCGAGGATGTCCTCGGGTCGGCGTAGTAGGTCTCGATGGCGGCGCGGATCGATTGTTCCGAGGCGACGACCGGCTGGATGTTGTAGCCGGTGAGGAATTTGATGTCGTCGAGCGCGAAGATGTTGGAGGGATCGGCGGTGGCGAGGATGAGCGTCGAGCCCGCGCGATTGACGGGGACGACGTTGTGCTTGGTCGCGACGTCTTCCGGGATCAGGGCGAGGACTTCGGGCTCGATCGTGAAGTCGGCGAGGTTGATCGAGGGAACGCCGTACTGCTTCGCGACGAACTCGGACAGCTCGTTCTCGTCCATGAAGCCGAGCGCAGTGATCTGCGCGCCGAGGCGACGGCCCTGGGCGGCGGCCTCCTCTCGCGCCTTGCTCAGCTGCTCGGACGAGAGAAGATTCTCTTTGACAAGGAGCTCACCGATGCGCTCGTTCAACGAAACCCCTCCCCCGCATGGCCGAGTCTGCCCGGTTCGGGCGGAGACGGGCCGGCGGGTCTGTCGCGTCGCCGCCGACGCGGCAAAAGAAACGCAAACTCGCCGGGTTATCGGCGGCGGCCAGAGGCAGCTTTACAGTCGGAAGCAGGCGAATCCGGCCGGGGGGGAGTGAATTCCATGCGCCGGGACGCGCGTCGCGCAATGTCGTGAGCGGTGGACGCGGGCGGATGCGCAGGCCCTGCGCAGCCCGGATGCAATGCTGCCGTGAGACGCGAAGCGCCCCGCGTCAGACGCCGAGATGGGCGCGGGCGGAAGCGACGTCGCGAGCGATCTGGGCGCGCAGCGCATCCACCGACTCGAAGCGGACCTCGCCGCGAAGGCGCCCTTCGAAGCTGAGGTCCACCTCGAGCCCGTAGAGATCCCCCGAGAAGTCGATCAGGTGGGCTTCGGCGACGAGATCACGTCCATCCCGGAAGGTCGGGCGATAGCCGACGTTCGTCACCGCCGGCCAGGACTTCGCCTCGGGCCCCGCGCCGACCTGGCGAAGATGGCCGTAATAGACCCCCGGTGCCGGCAGGATCTCGGTCTCGGGCGCCAGGTTCGCGGTCGGAAACCCGAGCGTCCGCCCGCGCCGGTCACCGGCCGTCACCTCGCCCCGGACGCAGAAGGCCCGCCCGAGCAGGAGCGCGGCCTCCTCGACCTGGCCTTCGGAGAGGAGCTGACGGATCCGGGTCGAGTTGACGTCGCGCCCCTCGACCGAGACCTCGGGGACGACGGTGACCGAGAATCCGAGATGCGGACCGCGCTCCGTGAGCAGTCGCATCGATCCCTCACGATCCCGGCCGAAGTGGAAGTCGTATCCGACGTAGACCTCGACGGGCCGGACCCGGCCATGGACGTAGTCCTGGATGAACTCCTCGGGCGAGACCCGGGCGAACCCCTGATCGAAGGGCTCCGCGATCACCGCATCGACCCCGAAGGCCGCCAGCGTCTCCATCTTCTGATCGAAGGTCTCGAGGAGCCGAAGGGCCTTCTCGGATTGCAGGACCCGGCGGGGGTGGGGCTCGAACGTATAAAGGACGGACTCGCCGTCGAGGGCGCGCGCCCGATCGACGATCATGCGCAGGATCGCCTGATGACCGACGTGAACGCCATCGAAGTTGCCGATCGTCAGAACGGCCCGTCGAAAGGCCCGCTCGAGCTTCGAAACGCCGCGAAAGATCTCCAAGCGATTTCCTCGTCCGCTAGACTGGCCGAGTGCGGATTCTCTCGCACTACTTCATCGCGCGCTTCTTCGGCCTGTTCCTGCTCGTCCTGGTCGCCGCCCTCGCGATCCTGGCGACGGTGGAGCTGGTCCTGAATCTCGACGAGCTCGCCCTCGCGCGACCGCAAGAAGCCCGTGCGGGTTTCGTCGGTGACGTCGCTCGCGTGCTCGGCGCGCTCTGGCTCCGCCTCTCGGCGACCTATCTGGCGGACCTGCCGGCGATCGCGAGCTTCATCGCCTCCTTCCTGACGTTCGCACTCGCAGGCCGTCGCCTCGAGCCCATCGCGATCCAGGCCGGCGGCGTCCGGCTCGCGCGCGTGATCCTGCCGGTCCTGATGGCGGCGGGCCTGATCAGCGGCCTGGACGCGGTCGTCCAAGAATCCCTGGTGCTACGGGCCGCGCGGATGCGCCTCGCCGAGAATCGGGCGGAACGGAGCACGTTCGACCGCGAGCAACGCGCGTTCTGGTACCACAGCGGTCCCATCATCACCAACATCGGCTACGCCGATCCGACGACACGGACCCTCCACGACGTCGAGCTCTTCGAGCGCGGCCTCGGAGGCGAGAGCGGGCGGATCGTGCGCATCGTCCGCGCGCCGATCGTGCGGATCCTCGAGAACGGCGTCTGGCGTTTCGACCGGGCCTCGGTCTGGCAGTTCGACGCCGCCGACCCCCTGGCCGAGCCCCGCTTCGAGCCCGCAGCTCCCCTCGAGATCGACCTCGCAGCCGTCCCGCAAGACACCCTCGCGCGCGCGGACCCGGCCATCCTTCCGATCGCCGGACTGGCCCGCCACCTCGCCCGCACGGGGACGCCGCCTTTGCAACGGGATCCACGGCTCGAAGCCATCTTCCACGAGCGGCTGAGTCGACCTTGGCGTGCGCTCGTGTTGTGCTGGCTCGCGGTGCCGTTCGGGCTGCGGGTCGATCGGCGAGGCCGGATCGCGCCCGTCGCGGCGGCCGCACTGCTCGCCCTCACGGCCTATTTCGCACTCTCGAACGGCGGCCTTGCCCTGACGCGGCTCGGACTGCTGCCCGCCGGCCTGACCGCCTGGACGGTGCCGCTGCTCCTCAGTCTCGGCGCCGCGCTCGCCTTGCCGCGGCGACCGGGCTGAGATCCCGATCAGGGGGCCTGACGCCGCGGATCGAGGTAGCGGAAGAACTCGTGGTCGGGCGGGAGGAAGATCGAGGTCCTCTCCGAGAGCGAGCGTCGATAGGTCTCGAGGCTGCGGGTGAACGCGTAGAACTCGGCGTCCTTGCCGTAGGCGGCGGCGTAGATCCGCGCCGCCTCGGCATCCCCCTCGCCACGTGCGACCTGGGCAGCGGCGTTCGCCTCCGCCAGGATCTCGCGCGCTTCGCGCTCCGCGCGAGCCCGGATCTCCCGCGCTTCACGCTCGCCGATCGCCCGCTTCTCGCGGGCGATCGCGCGCCGCTGCTCCCGCATCTGCTCGAAAGTCGCGGCCTGGCTCGCGAGGGGCAGCTCGGTGCGGTTGATGCGGACGTCCACGACCCGCACGCCGTCGTCGATGAGCGCCTGGGTCGCGCTGCGCGAGAGCGTGCCGAGCACCTCCGCGCGAGCCAGCAGATCGCTCATCGAGAGCGTTCCGATCGAGCTCTTCACGAGCGAGCCCACCGTACTCAGGATCTTCGCCTCCGCCGCCGGGACGTTGCCCGGAAAGCTGCGCCGGAACGCGAGCGGCGAGTCGATCTGCCAGAGCACGTAGTAGTCGACGATCAAGCGATCGTTCGCCCCGATCTCGACCTCCGTCGCCGGCGCGCTCAGGTACTGGATCTTGCGGTCGAACACCAGGACTTCATCGATGAAGGGAATCCGCGGCCCCCACATCCCGGCAATCCCCGCCTCCCGCAGCTCCGCGATCGGTCGCCCGAGACGCAGGACGATGCGGTACTCGTCTGCGCGATTGATGACGAGCGGCCCCCGATCGATCTGGGACGCCCAGAGCAGGACGACCAGGACTGCGCCGAGCAGCACGAGACCGAATACGAATCTCATCGCCCGCCCTCCTTCGGCGCCGCCGCGTCCGTCGTCTTGGGCGACGGAGGCGATTGAGACGGTTGAGGCGATTGAGGCGGCCAGCCCGACCAGAGGTTCACCGCCCCGGGCTCGCCGATCACCTTGTCCATTCCCGGCAGGATCGCCTCCATCGTTTCCAGGTACAGCCGCCTGCGGGTCACCTCCGGTGCCGCCTGATACTCGACGAGCAGCGCATCGAAGCGCTCCGCCTCACCCCGCGCCTCGACGATCTTCGCGCTCTTGTAGGCCTCGGCCCGCTCGCGGATCTCCGCCGCCTCCGACCGCGCCCGCTCGACGATCTCGACGGCATCACCCGTCGCCGCGAAGGTCGCCCGCTTCTCGTCCTGCCCCGCGCTGACGACGTCGACGAAGGCCTCCCGCACCGGCTCCGGTGCCTGCGGCTTTTCCAGATTCACGCGCTGGACCTCGAACGCCGGCCCCAGCCCGAGCGCCGCGGAATACGTGTCGAGGCGCTCCGTGAGCAGACGCGCAGCGTCGTCCTCGACCAGCTTCCATTTCTGCGACATGACCTCGTCGATCGTCCTGCGTCCGATCGCGCTCCGCATCGACGCCTCCATCGCATCGTGGAGGACCGAGGCCGGATCGGCGAGCGAGAAGGCCCAGGCATAGGCGTCGGCGATCTTGTACTGGAGCTGATAGGTCACGTTCACGACGTTGTGATCCGAGGTCTGGATCGCCTCCCGCGTGATGCCCTGCGCGACCTGCTTCTCCTCGACGTCGCCGGGCTCGCCCGGCGTCGATCGGGTCGGGTTTTCGCCGAACGTCTCCGTTCGCATCTGGCCCGTACCCACGAGGACGTGCGACTCGAGCGGCGGCGGCAGATGCGCCCAGTAGCCTTCCTCGTGCCGGGTGTAGTGGTGTGCGCCGAGTCGCAGGATCACGGCGGATTCCCCGGGCGCCACCTTGTACACGCCCTGCCAGGCCCAGCCGAGCAGAATCGCGAGCGACGCGATCAGGAGAAGCCGATCGAAGAGCCTGCGCGTGACGCCACGCCCGGCGCGGGCGGCCGCGCCGTCGGATCCCGGGACCGACGGGGTATCGGCCACCTCAGGCTTCCCCGCCCGGGCGTCCGTCGCCGGCGACGCCGCTGCGAACACCCGCCGAGCCTTCCCGGCGCTCCATCAGCTGCTCGTAGAACGGGCGGATGAGGTCGATCGGGATCGGGAAGATCGTGGTCGAGTTCCGACCGCCACCCGCGATCTCGGCGAGGGTCTGGAGGTAGCGGAGCTGCAGACCCGACGGCTCGCTCGAGAGCACGTGCGCCGCGTCGGCGATCCGCTGGGCGGCCTGGAACTCGCCTTCGGCGAGCGTGACCTTGGCGCGCTTCTCCCGCTCCGCCTCGGCCTGCTTCGCCATCACGCGCTGCATCTCCTGCGGCAGATCGATCTGCTTCAGCTCGACGGCGCGCACCTTGACGCCCCAGGGCTCCGTCTGCTGATCGATGATCTCCTGCAGCTGCTGATTGATGCGCTCGCGCTGGGCGAGCAGGTCGTCGAGCTCCGCCTGACCGCAGATGCTACGCAGCGTCGTCTGCGCGAGCTGCGAGGTTCCGTAGAGGTAGTTCTCGACCTGGATCACGGCCTTCTCGGGATGCAGCACGCGGAAGTACAACACCGCGTTGACCTTCACCGAAACGTTGTCGAGCGTGATGACCTCCTGCGCCGGGACGTCCATCACGATCTCCCGCAGGCCGATCCGCACCATGCGATCCACGCCGGGAATGATGAAGCGGAGCCCCGCCTCCCGGGTCCCCGCATAACGCCCGAGCCGGAACACGACACCGCGTTCGTACTCGGGCAGGATCTTCATGCCCATCACGAGCAGCATCAACGCCAGAACGAGAAAGATCAGCCAACCCACGACACCCCTCCTCTCGCCCCCGACCGCGCGGGGCGAACGCACCTCTCAACCGGATCCGCCGTCGCGGCGCACCCGGACCGTCAGCCCCTGCACCGACTCCACGCGAACCGCCTCGCCCGGCGCGATGACCTCGTCCGCCTCGGCATTCCAGTATTCGCCGCGCACGAAGATCTTGCCTCGCTTCGCCGACGCCGGATCGATCGCGGCCTCGACCCGACCGACCAGGCCGATCATCTCGTCGACGCCCGCCGTCTGCTTCGAGAGAAAGCTGCGCCCGAGGCTCACGGCGACGATCGCGCCCATCGTCGAGAGCGCCGCCGCGATCGGCACGAGCACCTCCCAGAACGACACGGTCAGGTCCGAAACCTCCGGCCGATCGAACACCATCGTGCCGCCGATCAGGAAGCACGCGATGCCCGAGACGAAGAGCAGCCCGAACGAAACCACGAAGATCTCGGCGATCAGCAGCGCGACGCCCACCAGCACGAGCACTGCCCCGATCCACGAGAAGGGCAACACCTGCAGCGAGAAACCGAGCAGGACGAGGCAGACGACGCCGACCGCGCCCGGCAGGATCAACCCCGGGCTCTGGAACTCCATGTACAGGCCGGCCGCCCCGATCGCGAACAAGATGAAGGCGAGATTCGGATCCGTCAGGAAGTCGAAGATCGCCTGGACCAGCGTCTTCTCGACCGGCACGACGACGTGTCCGGCGAGCGCGAGCTCGCGCTTCGAACCGTCGACGTCGACCTCCCGCCCGTCGATCGCCTCGAGCAGATCCGCCCGGCTGTTCGCGACGAGATCGATCACGCCCAGCTCGAGCGCCTTCTCCGAGGTCACCGCCTGGGACGTCCGCACCGCCTCCTTCGCCCACTCGACGTTGCGGTGCCGCTGGTTCGCGATCGACTCGACGTAGGCCGCGAGATAGTTCTCCATCTTCTGCGCGACTGCGTCCTGGGCGGCGGGCTTTCCCTCTTCGCCTTCGCCCGCCGGTGGCGGGCTTCCGCCGAAGAGGCTGACGGGATGCGCGGCGCCGATGCTCGTTCCCGGCATCATCGCCGCGACGTTGGCCGCGAGCGTGATGAAGGTGCCGGCCGAGGTCGCCGTCGCACCGCGCGGGCTGACGAAGACGATCGTCGGCACCGACGCGTTCAGCATCGCCTGGATGATGTCCTGGGTCGACGAAACCAGCCCGCCGGGCGTATCGAGCTCGATCAGGACCGCCTCGGCGCCCGTCTCCTCCGCCCGCCGGATCGCCCCGATCAGGTAGTCCGCGCTCGCCGGATTGATCGAGCCATCGATCTCGACGAGCAGGATCTCGCCTGCCCGCGCCGCCCCGGGAAGCGCCGCCGCAAGGGCGAACAACGCCGTCATGATCGACAGGAACGCGAAAGCCAAGCCACCACTCGCCGTCGAAGGGAGACCGGCTCGGCTCATCTTCTCGCCCGCAGCTTCTCGATGCGATCGAGCAGCTGGGCCGCGACGCCCGTCTTCTCCAGCAGGGGGAGCTCCTCGACCTGCTGGTCGGGCCAGACGAAGAGGACCGCGTTGCGATCGACCTCGAAGCCCGAGTCTTCCCGGGAGATGTCGTTGGCGACGATCAGGTCGCAGCCCTTGCGGGCGAGCTTGCGCTGGGCGGCAGCGACCACGTCGTGGCTCTCGGCGGCAAACCCGACCACCGTCCGGGTGCCCTTGTTCCGACAGATCTCCGCGAGGATGTCCGGGTTCTGGACGAGCTCGAGCTGCAGGCGACCCGATTCCGGCAGGTCTTCCTTCTTCAGTTTGCGGTCCGCCGCCGTCTGGGGCCGGAAGTCGGCGACGGCCGCCGCCTTGATCACGATCGAAGCCGCTTCGAATTCGGCGAGGACCGCATCCCGCATCGCGAGGGCACTTCCGACGTCGATCCGGCGCACGCCGAAGGGCGTCGGAAGCGACGTGGCCCCCGCGACGAGCACCACCTCCGCACCCCGCCGCGCGGCCTCCGCCGCGATCGCGAAGCCCATCTTGCCCGAAGAGCGATTCGTGATCGTCCGGACGCGGTCGATCGGCTCCGCCGTCCCGCCCGCGGTCACGAGCACACGCTCGCCGGCGAGCGATTTCGGCGTCAGGCGTGCCTCGGCGGCGGCGAAGATCGTGGCCGGCTCGCTCATCCGTCCGAGCCCCTCCCAACCGCATGCGAGCTCGCCCGCCTCGGGTCCGACGAAATCGACGCCGCGCGAGCGCAGGATGGCGAGGTTGGTCTGCGTTGCCGGATGGCTCCACATGTTGACGTTCATCGCCGGCGCGAGCAGCAGCGGCGCCCGCGTCGCCAGCAGCACCGTCGAAACCAGATCGTCGGCGAGGCCGTGGGCCATCTTCGCCATCAGATTCGCCGTCGCGGGGGCGACCAGCACGAGCTCCGCCCAGTCGGCGAGCCCGATGTGGTCGATCTCGCCCTCTTCGCCGGCATCGAAGAGATCCCGGCGCACACTCCGGCCCGACAGACTCTGAAGCACGAGGGGCGAGACGAAACGCTCCGCCTCGGGCGTCAACGCACAGCGCACCTCGTGCCCCGCCTTGCGCAGGGCGCGCAGGAGCTCGGGCGCCTTGTAGGCGGCAATCCCACCCGTGATCGCGAGCAGGATGCGACGCGAATCCATGCAGCACGCTCCTCCAGAAGTCACAGGCAGAAGTCTCAGGCAACGATTCCGGCGGCCCAGAGCAGGCCGCACGAACGCGCCCTACGGTAACGATTGCCGACGGGCGGAGCCAATTCGCCGGCCACCATCGGCCCCTTATCGAGGGCGGATCACCGCCCGGCGCGGCGCGCCAGCCGGACGCCGTGGCTCAACCTGCGCGCGAGCTGCCCGACATCCGCCGCCTCGGCATACACGCGCACGAGTGGCTCCGTCCCGGATGCGCGAAGCATCAGGAACCCGCCGTCCTCCAGCGCGAAACGCACACCGCCCAGCGTCTCCACCCCCACGACCCGGCTTCGATCGATGCGTGCCGGCGGCCGCAGGCGCAATCGCTCGAGGCTCGCGACGAGCGCCGGGCTGGAAGCCAGCGCGATGCGACCGCACGCCGATCTGCCGAGACGCGCCTCGAGCCGGTCGAGCTGGTCTTCGAGGGGGACGCGCGACTGCGCGACGCGTTCGGCCAGCAGGGCACCGGCGAGGATGCCGTCCTTGTCCGGACCCATCGGCGCCCAGGCGAAGCCGCCCGATTCGTCTCCGGCGACATCGGCCCGCCCCGCAACCAACGCCGCGGCGAGATGCTTGAAGCCGATCGGATGGCGCGCGACCGGAAGGCCGTGACTGCGGGCCACGCGCTCGACGAGCGTGCCCGTCGCCGCGCCGATCGCGACGCCCCGGGTGAGGCGCTTCGTCGCTGCCAGATGGTCGACGAGCAGGGCGAGGCTCTGGGTCTCGCTCAGCAAACGGCCGCGCCCGTCGACGATCGCGACACGATCGCCGTCACCGTCGTGCGCGAGGCCGAAGGCGAGACCGGCCGCGCCGGCCGGACGCGTTGCCAGGCAGGCCTTCAACGCCTCGAGCCGCTCGGGGATGGGATCCGGAGCCTCCCCGCCGAAGCTCGGATCCGGCTGCGCCCGCAGCGTCTCGACGGTCACGCCGAGCTCGCTCATCAGCCGATCCAGGTAGCCGGCCGCCGCGCCGTGCATCGCGTCGCAGTAGAGTGTCAGCCCGGCACGCGCCAGCGCCGAGCGATCCAGCCGTGCGGCCAGCGCCGAGCGATAGGCTTCGGCCAGGTCGATCGTCCGCCGCCGGCGCAGGGGCAAAGGTGCCGGCCGATCGTTCGGAAGCCGCGCCGCGATCGTTTCGATCCGGCGGGCAGCGCGCTCGCCGATCGGCGCCCCCGAACGGTCGAAGACCTTGAGACCGTGGTCGGCGGGCGGGTTGTGGCTGGCGGTGAGGACGAGACCGGCGGCGAAGCGGCCGTGCGCGAGCGCATGGGTGACCGCCGGCGTCGGGCAGACGGCGTCCGAGAGAGTCGGGAGCAGTCCCGCCTCCTCGAGGATCGCAGCGGCCATCTCGGCCATCGCCCTGCTCGCGAATCGCGCATCGAAGCCGATCAGGACACGGCGGCCACCGTCTTCTTCCGCGAGCCAGGCAGCGACGGCGCGCGCCAGCGTGCGCAGCCGGGGAAAGGTCACCTCTTCGCCGAGGCACCCCCGCCATCCGCTCGTCCCGAATCGGATCGGCGCGCTCCGCTCACGCGCGGTCCCGCGCGGAGACGATGTCGCCGAGACGGAGCGCGCAGCGCGGCGAGCGCTCATCGCGAATCGCGGAGCTTCCGCTCGAGGGCCTCCGCGACGACGCGCGGCACGAACTCGTCGATGCTCGCGCCGAAACGGACGAGCTCCTTCAAGCGCGAAGAGCTGACGTAGAGATACTCCTGGCTGGTCATGAAGAAGACGATCTCGACGTCGGGGGCGAGGTGCTTGTTCATGAGCGCCATCTCGAACTCGTATTCGAAATCCGCGATGGCGCGCAGCCCGCGGATGATCGCCGTCGCGCCGATCTGCTGGGCGTAGTGGACGACGAGACCGTCGAAGACCTGGACCGACACGTCCTCCATGTCCTTCGTCACTTCCGTGAGGATCGCGAGGCGTTCCTCCGTGCTGAAAGCGGCGGTCTTCGAGACGTTGCGCGCCAGCGCCAGCACGATCTCGTCGAAGATCGCACGGCTGCGCTGGATCAGATCGAGATGCCCGTTCGTGATCGGGTCGAAGCTGGCCGGAAACAGGGCCACCCTCCGCTTGCCAGATCGACCAGTCATGCGCTCAAGAGCCTCCATCCGCCCGGGCCCGCGCGAGCCAGGTCAGGACCGTGTCGCCATACCGCCGCTCATCGACGACGCGCGCGCCAGCGATGGCCGGCAGAGGATGACGCCTCGCCCCCTCGACGACCACCATCGTTTCCGGTCCGACGACCGCAGAGCCGAACAGCGCCGCGAGGATCACGTCGCGTTGCTCGGATTCGTAGGGCGGATCGAAGAAGACGAGATCGAAGACCGCCTGCCCCCCGTCCCGCCAGCGTCGCAGGACGTCCAGCGCGTCGGAAACGATCAGGAGATGGTCTGCATCGGAGGCGATCCCGAGATCGGCGAGTCGAGCGGCGAGCGCACGGGCGACGGGCTTCGAGCGTTCGATCCAGACCACCGCCTCGGCCCCACGGGAACAAGCTTCGATCCCGAGCGCGCCCGTTCCCGCACAAAGGTCGAGCACCCGCATCCCCTCGACGGATCCGAGCACCGAGAACAACGACTCCCGCACCCGGTCGGTCGTCGGCCGCACACCTTTCGGCACCGGCCCCAACATCCGGCCGCGCAAACGACCCGCGATGATTCGCACCGCGTCCCCTCCACTCGTGTGATCGGCGGCCCATCGTACCGGGACCGATCGTTCGCGAGATCGTTTTCTTCGCGAAATTTCGTAGCGGATAGAGAAGGCGCATCCCGTCTCTTGCTGGCATTCGACACGCTGTCTAGAATGCGCGCGTCTCGAATCCGGCAGCACACAAAGACACCCTTTCGTGTCATGCTGGATCAGAACGATTGCAGTGTATGCCTGCCGAGCGAATCGCCGATTCCACGGCCGATTCGAAACGGCACGAACAGAACTGGAATTAGGAAACTAGGAAAGGTCCCTGATCGATGTCCAATGCTTCCGTCGAGCGCATCAAGAAGAAACTTCCGGAGCGCCTTGCCGAGGTTCGGGGCGATCGCTCCCAGCGACAGTTCGCGCGCGAGCTCGGCGTCTTCCAGCAGAACGTGAACCGGTACGAAAATGGCACGACGCCTCATACCGATTTCCTGATCACGCTTTCCACCAAGGAAAACATCTCCCTCGACTGGCTGCTGCTCGGCAAGGGCCGAATGCGCCGCAGCCGGTAGCCGGCGACGCGGGCGCGCGGATTCCGCCCGGCCGGAGATCCCCGGCGCACCGGTCGACGGACGAGCCCGCATGATCCGCACCCTGCGTCCCGCCTCGCCGCGGGACGCAGGGTGTGGACTGCGCAGCGCCTGCGGGCGGCCTGCGCCGCATCGGTCTGCACGCCGTCACACCCGATCCGGTCCCATCTGGGCATCCCCCTTCCCCTCCCCGGTGCCCCCGCCCTCCCGGGCATGGGCAGCACATGCGCCAACCCCGGGCGCTTCCACGCGTTTACCGGGCTCGGCCGCCGCGCGGCACATCTCTTGCTCTATCTCCTCCCATCGCGCCGACCCGAACGGCGGCGCGGGGAACGGCGACGAAACGAAACGGAGCGAGGGATGTTGCGGCTCTTCGTGGGACTGACCATCGCGCTGACGTGCGCGGATCACTGGACGACCTACCTGTGCCTGCACGCACCGGTCGCGGGCTACGCCGTCGTCGAGGCGAATCCCGTGGCGCAATGGCTCTTCGATCAGGCCGGCCTGACGACCGGGCTCCTGATCGACACCGCGCTCACGCTCGTGGCCGTCACCTACCTGACCCGGACCGGCGTCCTCGCCCACGGCATCAAGATCGCCCTGCTCTGCTTCATCTCCTGCTCCACGGGCTGGGCAGTCCTGAACAACCTCGGCGCGATCACCCGGATGGGGATCGCGCCCTGGTCGGGGAGTCTCTGAAATCATGAAGCGAATCCATCTGATCCTCCTCGCGATCTGCGCTCTGCTGACCACCACGCTCGAGCTCGACCTCGGCCGGCGGGCTCCCGCCGCTGCTTCCGACGCGTTCGTGCACGAGGCGACGGGCTCGCAAGCCGGTGATCCGGAGCTGGTCGAACGCATCGCGGCGCGCCTCGCCGCGCGGCGCAGCGCGCTCTCGCCCCGGGATCGACGGACGCTGGCCGAGACGATCGTTCGCGAAGCGCGAGCGCAGGGCCTCGAGCCCCATCTCGTCGCCGCCGTGATCGAAGTCGAGAGCGCGGGGCATCCGCTGGCGGTCTCGCACGTGGGTGCCCTCGGCCTGATGCAGATCCTGCCCGAGACCGGGCGCGAGCTCGCCCAGAAGCACGGCGTTCCGTGGTCCGGCCCGAACACGCTATTCGATCCCGCCATCAACGTGAAGCTGGGCGCCGCCTATCTGCGCGAGCTGACCAACCGCTATGGCGACGTCTCGATCGCCCTCGCGGCCTACAACTGGGGACCGGGCGTGATCGATCGGCGGCTGCGCGAGGGAACGAAGCTGCCGTCGGAGTACATCGACTCGGTGATGCGCGCCTTCGTCCGCGAGTCGGTGGGCGCGACCCGGGCCTCCTGATCCTCCGCATGCCGGGTGCCTGAAGGGCGCCGGGCGGCGGACGGTTCGCGGGCGGGCTCGGGGGACGGCAGCGGGAGCCGTGCTTCGAGCAGGATCTCCGCGAGTCGGTCGACGGCCGCCATGCCGGCCTCGCCTCCGCCACCCGGACCGTTCACCAGGATCGAGAAGATCAGCGTCTCGCCATCGGATCGCTCCGCATAGCCCGAGAGCGCGGTCACACCGGCGTCGGAGAGCAGCCCCGTCTTCGCCCGGATGCGGCCTTGCACCCCTTCGAGCCGGCGCTCGAGCGTTCCGTCGCGATGGGCGATCGGAAGCGACGCGACCAGCTCGGGACCGAACGCGAACGAAGCGCGCGCGATGCGCAAGGCCTGAACGATCATCCGGGGGCTGAGACGATTCTGCAATGAGAGTCCCGAGCCGTCGACCAGTCGGGCTTCACCGAGCTCGATTCCGAGCGCCTCGAGCTCGCGCCGCATCGCCCGGATGCCGCCGACCCATTCGCCCCGCCGAACCGGCGCATCACCGGGCGCGACCTCGGCCCAGGCACCGAGGTTCTTGACGAGCGACTCCGCCACCGAGTTGCTGCTCTGCTTGAGACAGAACCGCACGATCTCGGCGACGCTGCCCCCGGTCCGTTCCAGGATCAGAGCGAAGGGCTCGCCGCTCCGCGGCGCCCGGCGCACGACGCCTTCGACGTCGATCCCGTTCGCTCGGAGCTGATGGCGCAACAGCGAGCCCGCATAAAGCCCGGGATCGAGCACACTGCGCGCGAACAGATCCCCCGGATCGCCCATCCGCACCCGGCCCTCGACCCGCACGATCTCTTCCGCGACGCCCTCGGAGGCCGCGCCCGCCATCCGCTCGATCGACAGGCTCGGGCGCGCCCGGGGCGGCACCGTCCGCGCGAGATTCCGCAGCCGCAGATAGTCGACCGGCGGATCCACCGCGACGCGCGCCGCGGATCCGGCCTCGGCGCGCGGCCGGATCGCAATCGAAAAGACACCCTGGTTCGCGGTCAGGGCTCCGACCGGCGCGTGATAGGCGCGCGCCGTCACGTCGCCCCAGCTCGGATGCCAGGCGGGCCCATCGAAGAGGCCATCGTCCACGCGAAGATCCCCGCGCACGACCCGCAATCCAGCCGTGCGCAGATCGGCCGCGAGTCGCCACCAATCCTCGGAGCGAAGCAGCGGATCGCCGCCGCCTTCGACGACGAGCTCCCGGACCTCCCCCTCGCCGTCGATCGGCTCGGGCGCCCAGATGCGGGTCGCGAAGCGATGCGCCGGACCGAAGCGCGCGAGGCTCGCGATGGCGGTCAGGATCTTCTGGTTGGAGGCGGGAATGAAGAGCTGTTCCCCGCCGCGGGCGTAGACGAC
Organism: Myxococcota bacterium; assembly: GCA_041389425.1. Taxonomy (GTDB): domain Bacteria; phylum Myxococcota_A; class UBA9160; order UBA9160; family UBA4427; genus UBA4427. Next base: position 107,674 of record JAWKRX010000005.1, on the reverse strand, counting down.
CTCGCCGTCACCGGCGCGCTCGACCCAGATCCCGACGCTCGCCTTCGCGAGCAGCCCGCGCGCGAGCGCGGCATCGATGCGCTCCGGGATCGACCCGCTCGGGTCCGTGTCGGCCGCATCCTTCTGCCCGGCGTGAATCGACGCGATCGGGAGGACGACGAACACGACCAGCAGGGCGAGCACGCGGCGAGCTCTGCCTTCGCATCCCGCGCGTCCCGTCGGCGACAATCGGAATCGAAGGGAACCCGGGCACCGAAGCATGTGAAGCCTCATCGAATCCGCATGGAAGAGGACGAGATCGAGGGGGGAATGCGTCGGAACGCTTGACGCCGCCGAGCTTATCGGGGAGCCTGCCGGCGAGCAATCGACGCGCTGGCCATCGTCCTCGCGCCACGCTTCGGGTTCGGGGGGACCGATGCTCAACGCGATCTGGCTCGTGCTGGTGACGGTTTCGCTGCTCGTCGCCGCAGCGTCCGGCGCCGAGACCATCGAGCTCGTCGTCAAAGCCATCTTCGACAGCGCGAAGTCGGCCGTCCAGCTCGTCATCGGGCTGGTCGGCGTGATGGTGTTCTTTCTCGGACTGATGCGGATCGCGTTCGACGCGGGCCTGCGCGACGTCGTCGCCCACCGGCTCGCGCCGCTCATGCGTCGCCTCTTCCCCGACGTACCGGCGGACGATCCCGCGATGGGCGCGATGTTGATGAACTTCGCGTCGAACGTGCTCGGCATGGGCAACGCGGCGACCCCGTTCGGGTTGAAGGCGATGAGCGAGCTCGCCCGGCTCAATCGCCACGCGCCGCAGGCCTCGAATGCGATGGTCCTCTTTCTCGCGATCAACGCCTCGTCGATCACCCTCCTGCCCCCGCTCGGAACGATCGGCGTGCGCGCGGCGGCCGGCTCCGCAGATCCGTGGGCGATCTGGATGCCGACGCTCTTCGCGACGCTCTGCTCGACGGTCGTCGCGGTCTCCACCTTCTTCCTGCTCCGTCCGCTCCCGATCTTCGCGTCGCCCTCCGGCGCGGAACGCGCGCCCGGCCGCATGGCCGGAGCCGCGCCGGCCGCCGCGGCGGATCTCCCGGCGCCCGAACCGGAAGCCAGACCGGCGACCATCGAGCCCGCCCGCGCGGCGGACGACCGCTCATCCCGGGCCGAGGCCTCCGGCTGGCGGCGGGGTCTGCGCCGAGCGCTCGTGATCGCCAGCCTCGCGTTCTTTCTCGGCGCCGTCGGTCTCGCCTTCCGCGACGAGGCCCGGACGGACGGGCTCTCCTCGGCCTTCCGGGACGCGCTCCAGCACTGGACGCTCCCCGCCCTGCTGCTCGCCGTACTCGCCTACGGCTTCAGCCGTCGCGTCGCGGTCTACGACTCGATGGTCGAGGGCGGTCGCGAGGCTCTCGAGGTCGCGCTGCGCATCGTGCCCTACCTCGTCGTGATCCTGGTCGCCGTCGGCATGCTGCGCGCGTCCGGCGCACTCGACGCCGCGATCGGAATGATCGACCCGTTCACGAGTCGGATCGGCGTCCCCGCCGAGGTGCTGCCGATGGCGTTGATCCGGCCGCTCTCGGGCAGCGGCGCGCTCGGTGTCATGAGCGAGATCCTGACGACCCACGGTCCGGACTCCTTCATCGGAATGCTGACGTCGACCCTGATGGGCTCGACCGAGACGACTTTCTATGTCCTGGCGGTCTACCTCGGCGCAGCGGGCGTCGTCGATGGCCGCCACGCACTCGTGTGTTGCCTCGCAGCCGACCTCGCCGGATTCTTCGCGGCCGTCGCAGCATGCCATTATTTCTTCGGCTGAAGGCCATTGGACGCAGAACGACTCGAGAAGCTGGTGCGGGATCGACTGGGACGCGAAGTTGCGTCGATCGAAGGCATCGAAGCCGGACTCGGCACGCGGCGGTTTCTGCGACTGCACTTCGCGACCGGATCGCCGGCTTCGATCATCGCGCGCTGCGAGCCCGAGGCGAGTGAAACCGCTGCCTCCGCCGCAGCCGCTTCGCCCGGCGCGCCGAGGCCGCAGGCCCCGCGCTTGCCGCCGGCTCCCGCATGGCTTCCCGAGCCGGCGCTCGAGCCGATCCGGACCTTTCTGGAGGAAGGCGGCATCCGGGTTCCGCGCAGCTTCGGCCATTTCCCCGAGCTCGGCGTGGATCTGCTCGAAGACGTGGGCACGCGCAGCCTGCTCCGCGCCCAGCCTGCGCAGCGCGAGGCGCTCTACCGCGATGCGTGCGGCTTCGTCGCCCGGCTGCAGTCGCTCTCGGCGCCGCCGACCCGGATCCCGGCCTTCGGTCGCCGGTACGATCGGCCCCTCGTCGCGTCGAAGGGTTGGAAATGGCTCCACTGGACCGTTCCGGCCCTGCTCGGGCGGGCGGCAACCGCCGGCGAGACGCGCGAGATCGAGGCCCTCTTCTCGGCGATCGCCGCGCTGCTCGAGCAAGCGCCGCGCCGGCTCGCCCACCGCGACTTCAAGGCCGAGAATCTCCATCTTCTCGACCGGGCCGACGCGGCACCGGATCAGCGCCCCGAGCTCGTCGTGATCGACGTGCAAGGCGCCTTTCTCGCGCCCCCCGAATACGATCTCGCCTGCCTGCTCGACGATCTGCAGACCGATCTCGACGAGGCGATGATCGAGCGGCGCCTGGCCGAGATCCTGCCCGTGCTCCCAGACCGCCCATCGCCCGAGCTCGCCCGCCGGCGCTTCGACGCCATCGCGATCGCCCGGCTCTGCAAGGACGTTTCCCACGTCGTCCACGCCGGCATCGTCCGCGGCGATCGCCGACGCTGGCACGAGATTCCGCGCGGTCTCGAGCTGCTCGGCCGCGCCAGCGAGCGGCTCCAGGGCCAGCTTCCGGGGCTGGCGACCCTCGATTCTGTGATCCAGGCACTTACCGCAGCCATCGGGCCGGCCGATATTGTCGCCGAGGGAACGGACGCATGACCTGGACCAGGATGGCCGCGCGACGAAGAGCGGCGGGGAGAACCGCGTGCGCGCGATGATTCTCGCCGCCGGCCTCGGCACGCGCATGCGCCCGCTGACGGATGAACGGGCCAAGCCCGCGCTCCCCGTGCGCGGGCGTCCGGTCATCAGCCTGCTGCTCGAGCTGCTCGCACGCCAGGGCATCCGCGAGGTCCTGATCAACCTCCACCATCTTCCCGACACGATCCGGCGCGCCGTCGAATCGGATCATCCGGCCGGGCTCGAGATCCTCTGGTCCGACGAGGAGCGCCCCCTCGGCACCGGCGGCGGGATCCGCCGCGCCGCGGAGTTCCTGCGCCAGAGCGAGACCTGCGTCGTGCTGGCAGGCGACATGCTCCTCGACCTCGACCTGCGTGCCCTCGCGGCGCGCCACGTCGCGAGCGGCCGCGACGTGTCGCTGGTGCTCCGGAGCGACCCGCGCGAGTCGACCTTCGGCAGCATCGGGGTCGACGCAGGCGGACGCGTCTGCCGGATCGGGCGTCATCCCGTCGCGGGGGCCGCGCCTGAAGCGGCCCGCGGCCTCTTCACGAGCGTGCGGTTCTTCCAGCGCACGGTTCTTCGCGACTGGCCGGCGAACGAGATCTTCGAGGATCTCCGGGACTGGCTGATGCCGCGCGCGGCCGGGCATGCCATCGTGCTCGGGGCCGAGATCGTCGACGCGAGCGACAGCGTCTGGGAGCCGGTCGGGACGCCGCAGGAGTATCTGGACGTGAATCTGAATCCCCCCGACCTCCCGCGATTGGGGGGCGCCGCCGCGCGTTGGCAGGGAGCGGTCGAGCTGTCGGGCCGCGGGCAGGACGTGGTCTCACCCCGCACGCTCCGCCTGCCCGACGACGCCGACCTCGCGCGCTGCGTCGTCTGGGACGGCGCGTCCGTTCGGGCGGGCACGCGAGCCCGCGAAGGCGTCTTCGGCCTGCAGGGCTTCCACCGCCTCGCAGCGCCCGGGACCGGAGATTCCGCCGCGGCCGAGCGACGAGGTGCAGCATGAGCGAGGTGGTCTTCGTCGGGACGAGCGACGCCTTCGGCGCCGGCGGGCGCCGACAATCGGCGGTGTTCGTACGCGGCGAGCGCGGAGGCATGCTGCTCGATTGCGGTGCGACGACCAATACCGGGCTCGCCCAGCTCGAGATCTCCCGCGACGAGGTCGACGTCATCCTCGTCTCCCATTTTCACGGCGATCATTTCGGCGGCATTCCGGGCTTCCTCTACGCCGCGCTCTATGCGGACCGGCGCCAGCATCCGCTCGAGATCGTCGGCCCGCCGGAAATCGAGCAGCGGGTGCGCACGCTCGCGAACGCCATGGGCCACCACCTCGGCAATCGCGAGTGGACCTTCCCGATCCACTTCCGCGAGATCCGCCCCGACGAGACCCTCGAGGCCGGTCCCGCGAGCCTGCGCGCCTTCGCGACCGCCCATCAGCTCGAGGCCCATCCCCAGGGCTATCAGGTCCGGCTCGGCCGGGAGTCGATCGCCTATTCGGGCGATACGGGTTGGTTCGAGGGCCTGCCGCGTGCGATCGCGGGCAGCGGCCTGTTCATCTGCGAGTGCACGCTCGAATGCGCCGGGCTCGATTTCCATCTGAGCCTCGAAGAGCTCCGCGAGCACCGCGACGATCTCGATTGCGGGCGCCTGATCCTGACCCACCTCGGCGACGCGATGGCGCCGCTGCGCGGTCAGATCGAGCTCGAGACCGCCGACGACGGACTCGCCGTCAAGCTCTGAGCCATTCCACGCCGTGCACGACGCCGAGCACGCGCGCGTCGGCGACGCCGGTGCAGCGGGGCAGATGATTCGGAATCCGCAGCAGCGCGTTGCGCGCGAGCAGCGAGAACGCCATCGCCTCCGCTGCATCCGCCGGCACGCCCGCCGCCTCCATCGGCTCGACCGGAACGCCCTGCAGCGCAGCGCCGAGCCGCTCGATCCCGAAGCGATTGCGCACCCCGCCGCCCCCGACGAGAATGCGGCCCCCACCGCGACCGGCTGCGCCCGCGGCCATCCGATGCCACGCATCGGCGACGGCGCGCGCAGAGAGCTCGACCAGTGTCGCGAGCAGATCGTCGACGGCGACACCGTCGCGCTGCGCGCGGGTGAACCACTCGCGCGCGAGCGCCAGGCCGTAGCGCTCCCGGCCAGTCGACTTCGGCGCGGGCCGCGCGAGATACGGGTCCGCGAGCATTTCGCCGAGATAGGCCTCGACGATCCGGCCCCTGCGCGCGCGCGCGCCATCGACGTCGCAGCGTTCGCGGCCTTCGCTCGCGAGCGAGACGACGGCGTCGGTCAACGAGTTCGCCGGTCCGACATCGAAGGCCATGACGCGATCGCCGCCGTCGCCCGCCGGCAACCACGTCAGGTTCGCGATGCCGCCGAGGTTGAGCACGCCGCGGTGTTCGTCCGGATCGGTGAAGACCGCATGGTGGAAGAAGGGCGCGAGGGGGGCGCCCTCGCCGCCCATCGCCATGTCGCGCCGTCGGAAGTCGGCGACGACCGGTCGCCCGAGCCGCTCGGCGATTCGTGCGGGGCACCCGATCTGGAGCGTGCCGCCGTGCTCGGGATGATGGGCGACGGTCTGGCCGTGCGAGCCGATCGCCGCCACGCGCTTCGGATCGATCCCGGCCTCGCGCAGCAGCTCGAGCGCCGCGTCGGCGAAGCGATCCCCGAGCACACGGTCCAGCCGGACCAGCTCGGCGAGCATCGACTCGCCCGGAAGCTCGCCGGCTGCGAGGCGATGGATCTCCCCCTGGAGCGCAGGCGAATGGGGAAATTCCCGATAGGCGAGCAGACGGAAAGGACGCGCCGGGGCGCCGTCCGGCCATTCGACCAGCGCGGCGTCGATCGCATCCGCCGACGTCCCCGACATCAATCCCAAGACCCACATCGGGGCGGACACTACTGCAGCCCGACACCTTCGCGCCCGCCCCGACGCCCGCCGAGCAGGCTCGACCGAATCCTCGTTCGTCTCGGCCAAGTCGTTGACAGATAAGGCGAATCCACGATACTGCCCGGCCTGCGCGGGGTCCGTCGACCCGACGCGACCACGAGGCAAGCATGCAAGAGACCACGCGCGCCCAGGGCTTTCTCATCACGGGCGCTGCGGGCGCGGCCGCCCTGCTCTTCCTGATCGGCCTCCTCAAGGGCAGCTATTGGGCGCTCGCGATCCCGGTCGCCATCGTGACCTTGTTCGCCCTCGGCCTCGTCGCCTGGGTCGGGTTCACGATCGCGACGATCCAGGTCGAGGCCGACCAGGGAACCGAAGCCGCGGAGGGCCCGGAGCCCGTCGGATCCCTCGCGACCGGCACGAAGGGCGCGACCGGCGCCGCGGCCGAAGACGCCGCCTGATCCGTGCGCATCGCCCTCCTGACCTATCGCGGCAACATGTTCTGCGGCGGACAGGGCATCTACGCCGCCTATCTCGCGCGTGAATGGCGAAAGGCGGGCCACGACGTCCACGTCTTCGCCGGCCCCCCGCTGCCCGAGCTGGCACCCGGCATCCCCCTGCACGAGATCCAGAACGACAACGTCTTCGGGCGCACGCTCGAAGCCGCCTTCGATCCCGCGCGTCCCTTCTCGCTGCTGCGCCCGCTCTCGCTCTGGGAGCTCGGCGTCTCGCGCTTCGGCGTCTTCCCGGAGATGCAGACCTTCGGGTTCCGGCTGATGCGGCGCTTCCCGGAGCTCCATCGCAAGCACCGCTTCGACGTCGTGTTCGACAATCAATGCCTGTCCTGGGGCCTGCTCGGGATCCAGAAGATGGGCGTGCCCGTCGTCTCGGTGATCCACCATCCGCTCCACATCGACCGCGAGGCCGACTTCACGATCGAGCGCTCGCTGGCGAAGCGCATCAGCCGGACGCTCTACTTCCCGCTCCTGATGCAGCAGACGGTCGCACCGCGCCTGGCGAAGATCGTCACGGTCTCGGAGGCCTCGCGCGAAGCGATCGAGCGTTATTTCGAGATCCCGCAGAAGGACGTCTCCGTCGTCTACAACGGCACCGACACCGAGATCTTCCGCCCCCTGCCCCACGTCGCGAAGGAGGCCGACCTGCTCTTCGTGGGCCGCACCGAGGATCGCAAGAAGGGCATCGGCACGATGTTCGAGGCGCTCTCGATGCTCCCGAAGCACGTGACGCTCAAGATCGTCGACGGCCGCATCCCGGGACACGGGCTCGTCCCGCGCTACACGAAGCAGTACGGACTCGAGGGCCGCGTCCGGATCGTCGACCGCATGTTGACGGTCCCCGAGCTCGTCGAGCAGTATTCGACGGCGAAGGTCGCGCTCGTGCCCTCCTTCTTCGAGGGATTCGGATTTCCGGCGAGCGAGGCGATGGCCTGCGGGCTCTCGGTGATCGCGAACGCCGCGGGCGCCCTGCCCGAGGTCGTCGGCACGGACGGCCGCAGCGGACGCCTGGTTCCCCAGCGCAACGCGCGCGCGATGGCCGATGCGATGTGGGATTGCCTGCGCGATCCGGCGGAGACGGAACGCATGGGCCGCGCCGCGCGCGCGCGGGTCGAGCGGCTCTTCCAATGGGATCAGGCCGCCGCGCAGCTCGTGGACGTCTTCGAGGAGGTGATCCGTGCTGCTCACGGTCGATCTCGAGCGGCTTGACGTCCGGCCCGGCCACCTGCTCCTCGATGCGGGCTGCGGCGAGGGCCGCCACTGCTTCGGCAGCCAGTCCCGCGGCGCCCACGTCGTCGGCCTCGACCTCGACCTCGAGGCGATGCGGATGCCCTCGAAGGTGCTCCGCAAGCAGGGTCGACCGAAGGGCCAGCTCGGCACGATGCTCCAGGGCGATGCATTCCATCTCCCCTTCGCCGACGGCAGCTTCGATCGCATCATCTGCTCCGAGGTGATGGAGCACGTCCACGACTACCGCGCCGCAGCCCGCGAGCTCGCCCGCGTCGCGAAGCCCGGCGCCCGGATCGCGATCACGATTCCGACCGCGACCAGCGAGCACCTCTATCTCCGCCTCGGCGACGACTACTTCGAGAGCCCCGGCGGCCACATCCGGATCTTCCGCCCGCGCGACCTCGCCGAGGGCCTCGCCGCCGCAGGCCTGACGACGACGGGCTGCGGCTTCGCCCACGGCTTCCATACGCCCTACTGGGTCTTGCGATCCGTGATGCACCTTCCGTCGGCGGACCGGAGCCGGCTCGTGCGCGCCTATCGCGAGTTCCTGATCCGGGCGACGGTCTCGCCCGCCATGGCCCGGGTGGAGAAGGCGCTCAACTTCGTCTGCCCGAAGAGCGTGATCCTCTACGCCGAAAAGATTCCGGCGAAGACCGGCAGAGCGCGCGCCGGGCGCCGGGCCGCCGCCTCGGCCTCGGCCTGAGATGCCCCGCCCGCTGCGAATCGCCTTCGTCGCCTATCGCGGCAACATGAATTCCGGTGGGCAGGGGATCTACCTCTGGTTCCTCGCGCGCGAGATGGCGCGCCTGGGACACGAGGTCCACGTCTTCGTCGGCCCGCCCTATCCCGATCCGATGCCCTTCGCGCGCGTCGTGCGGCTGCCGAATCAGCAGTTCTGGGCGAAATGGGTGCTCGGCCAGACCGATCAGATCGTCCCGCGCGAGAACCCGCTCCAGGTCCTCTCGCCGCTCAACTTCTACGAGCTCGTGGCGAGCCGGATCGGATTCCTGCCCGAGCTGTTCGCCTTCAGCTTCCGCGCCTTCCGGCGGATCGCCGAGGAGCTGCGCGCGGGCCGGCGATTCGACCTCGTGCACGACGTGCAATGCCTCGGCTACGGGCTGCTCGGACTGCGCGCGATGGGCCTCCCGGTCGTGACGACGGTCCACCATCCCCTGACGGTCGATCGGCGCGCCTCGTTCATCCGCGACGAGAGCCTGCTCCAGGCGATCGGCACGATGAAGTTCTACCCGATCGGAATGCAGGCCTTCGTCGCGCGACGCCTCGACGCGGTGTTCACCTCCTCCGAGATCGGCCGGCGCCAGATCATCCAGGACTTCGGTGTCGCCCCCGAACGCCTGCACAATCTCCGCAACGGTCTCGACACGGCCCTCTTCTCGCCCGCCCCGGCCGTGGCGAAACGAAGCGACGAAATCCTCTGCGTCGGTCGCTCGTCGGATCCGAACAAGGGCATCCGCACCCTGATCCACGCGCTCTCGAAGCTCCGCACGAACGCCCGCCTCGTGCTCGTCGACGACGACAGCCCCGACAACAAGGTGCGCCGATGGGCGCGGGAGGTCTCCGTCGAGGACCGTGTGGAGCTGACCGGTCGCGTCGACACCGCGGCGTTGATCGATCTGTACCGCCGGGCCACGCTGGTCGTCGTGCCGTCGCGCTACGAGGGCTTCGGCCTGCCGGCCGTCGAGGCGATGGCGTGCGGCACACCCGTCGTCGCGACCCGCGCCGGCGCACTCGCCGAAGTCGTCGAGGCGACCGGAGGCGGCATCCTCACGCCCCGGGACGACGCCGGCGCGCTCGCCGCCGGGATCGACCGCCTGCTCGCCGACGGCGACGAGAGAGCGCGCCTCGCCCGTCGCGGCCGGGAGCGCGTCGTCGAGACCTATTCCTGGCCGCGGATCGCGAAGGCGACCGCCGACGCCTATCACGCGCTGCTGGACCGCCGCAGCCCCGCCTCGCTCCTGCCGGACGCGGGTCGTTAGGCCCGATCGATCGCACGGCGGGCGGAGGACGTCAGCGCGGGGAGCGCGGTCGGCCCACGAGCACGACGACGTCCGCCAGGCTCGGCGCGAGGCGCGCGGCGGCGTCGGCCAGCCGCAGCAGGCCCCGGGCGACGGGCGAAGGAAGCCGCCCGAGCAGTCCCGTCCAGCCGGGCATGCCCCAGCCGAGGGAAATCCCGATCACACGGTCGATCTCGATGGCGCGACCCGCCTGCTCGCGCATCAGGGCCAGCTCGTAGCGCGTGAAGTGATCGCTCGGCGTGTCGTAGCCGCGCCGGCTGCGCAGCGGCCCCAGGGAGAGCCAGTCCTCGCGCAGCCGGTCGAGGGCGCGGGCGACCCGACAGGCGAGGGAGTCGAAGTTCGCGATCGCCAGCACGACGAGGCCCGAGGGACGGGTCACGCGCGCCATTTCCGCGATCGCCGTCTCCGGATCGTCGAAATGATCGAGCGCTCCCTTGCAGAAGGCGGCGTCGAAGCTCCCGTCCGCGAAGGGCAGCGCATCGGCCCAGCCCCGGACCCAGCGCGGGCCCGGGTCGCCGCCGGGCAGCGGCTGCGATTGAAAGAGCCTCGCCATCGCGATCATGCGCGCCGAAGGCTCGGCGCCGACGACGTTCGCGCCGCTCCGCGCGAGGGCGACCGAGTCCTGCCCGACCCCGCTCCCGACGTCGAGCACGCGCCGCCCCCGGCCCGGCCGGGTCGAGGCCAGCGTCACGTCCGTCATGCGGGCGAACAGGTACTCGCTGTCCCGCGCCAGATTGGTCGGAATCACGTCGCTCATGTCCCGATCGAGGTCGACGACTCGCATGGCGCGGGACCCTAGCAGCCGCTCGCCAGACCGGTCCCGTCGGAACAACGGCGTACCGATCCGAACGGTGCTTGCGATCTGAACGATGCACGGCCGGCGTCGACAGGCTTCGCACACGGACCGAAGCGGCCGACGAACGCCGCCCTCGCGAAAAATGTTGCGTAGCTCACGATTCCGGCAGCCCGGGATTTCGCGTGCGATTCCAGCGGCTTGCGACGGCGGAGTGCAAATCGGAGCGCGAACTCGGGGAAATTCCCGGTCAAGTCGACGCGATCGCCCGCGCGGTTGGCACGTCCCCTGCTTCGGGGTGCGCATGGCCGGCAACGCGATGGCATCGCAGGCGGCCCGAACGGCGCGGCGACGGATCGCCGAACCCACACCGGACAGGCGAGCAAATGGCGCAAAAGAGAGAGGAACCGATCGAGATGGAGACGCTGCTGCGCGAGGCCAAGGAACTGCACGACGAGATCCCCGCGATGTTGAAGGAGGAGATCGTCCTCGAGCACACACCGCTCATCCGCTACATCGTGAATCGCATCGCCGTCCGGCTGCCTTCCCACATCGACCTGGACGATCTGCATAACACGGGCGTGATCGGGCTGATGGACGCGATCGAGAAGTACGACCCCGAGAAGAACTGCAAGTTCAAGACCTACGCCGAATTCCGCATCAAGGGCGCGATCCTCGACCAGCTCCGCTCCCTCGACTGGGTGCCCCGCAGCGTGCGCCAGAAGGGTCGCCGCCTCGAACGCGCCTACGGCGAGGTCGAGCAGCGCCTCGGCCGCTCGGCCAACGAGGACGAGGTCGCCGACTCCCTCGGCCTCGAGCTCGACAAGTTCCACACGCTGATCAATCAGGTGAAGGGCATCTCGCTCGTCAACCTCGAAGAGATCCGCGGCACCAACTCCGACGGCGATCGCTCCGGCACCTTCGCCGACATCATCGAGGACGTGCAGTCCGAGAATCCTTCGCCTCGCTCAAGCACATGGAGACGAAGCACGTCATATCCGACACGATCGGCTCGCTCCCGGAGAAGGAGCGCCTCGTGATCTCGCTCTACTACTACGAGGATCTGAACATGAAGGAGATCGGGACGATCCTCGGGATCACCGAGAGCCGCGTATGCCAGATCCACACGAAGGCGGTCATGCGCCTGCGCTCGAAGCTGAAGGGCATGGTCGACCGCTAGACCGTTCCTTCCGGCGCGCACCGGTCGCGGCGGAGCGCGGCGCCGCCGGACCGGATGCGAACGGCGCGCTCAGGCGTCGTCGTCGACCGCGACGAGCAGGACGGTGACGTTGTCGAAGCCGCCCGCCCGATTGGCCGCCTCGACGAGCCGGAGGGCCGCCGCTTCGAGATCCAGTCCGTCCCCCACGTACTCGGCGATCTCGGCATCGCCGACGTGGGTGGTGAGGCCGTCCGAGCAGAGCACGAAGACGTCCCCGGCCTGCGGCGTCATCTCCGCGAGATCGGGCTCGATCCGAGGGCGGACCCCGAGCGCCCGCGTCAGCACGTGACGATGGGGATGCGCGCGGGCCGCTGCCTCGCTGATCGCCTGTCGCCGGAGCAGCTCGGCCACGATCGAATGGTCGTCCGTCAGCCCGCGCAGCCGGCCATGGCGGAGCAGGTAGGCGCGACTGTCCCCCACGTGGGCCAGCGCGAGCCGCTCCTCCCCGAACAACATCGCGACGAAGGTCGTCCCCATCCCCGCGAGCTCGGCCTTCGCCTCGGCGGCCTGGAAGATCTCGCGATTGGCGCAGGACACGGCCTGCCGCAGCCGCTCGGCGGGCGCGACGGAAGCACCCGCGAGGGTTTCGATCGCTCGCGTCGCGGCATCCACGGCGAGCTGACTCGCGACCTGCCCGGCCCGGTGCCCGCCCATGCCGTCGGCCACGACGTAGAGACCGAGCCCTTGCACGATCGCGTGACGATCTTCGTTGGCCTGACGACGCAGGCCGACATCGGTGTGGGCGGCGGAGCGAAGCCGCATGGCGTTCTCCCGGACAGGACGCAGAGCGCGCCGTCCGTCCGCTATCGGAGCGGGATGCTCAGGGCTTGACCTCGGAGCGGGGCAGCTCACGAAGAGGCAAAAATCCCGTCAATCCCCTGCCGGAACGAGACGATACGGCGCACGAGCGGTACGCTCGTCGCCTGTCGGGCGAGGCGTGCCCGAACCGGGGGGACCGATGTCCAAGACGCTTCTGCTGGCCGACGACTCGGTCGTGATCCAAAAGCTCGTAGGTCTTTCCTTCGCGAGCGAGGACGTCGAGATCGTCTCGACCGACAACGGCGACGACGCCGTCACGAAGGCCCGGGAGATCCGGCCCGACGTGGTGCTCGCGGACGTCGTGATGCCCGGCAAGAGCGGCTACGAAGTCTGCGAGGCCATCAAGCAGGACCCCGCGCTCGCCCATATTCCCGTCCTGCTCCTGACGGGGACCTTCGAGGCGTTCGACGAGGCCCGCGCCCAGGCCGCCGGCGCCACCGGCCACATCACCAAGCCGTTCGAGGCCCAGGCCCTCGTCGAGCGCGTGAAGACCGTCATCAAGAACGCGAGCCAGGCGGCTGCCGCCGCGGCCTCGGCGGCCCACCCGGCCGTTTCGGACGGCGCGCGATCCGCATCCCGCATCGAGGTCGGGCCGCCGATCCCGGCGCAGCGCGATTTCGCCGCAGGCGGCCCGCCCCTCGCCGACGACCTCTTCACGGACGACGACCCGCTGCTCTCGTCGCCCGGCAATCCGAGCTATTTCGGGACGGTCGAATCGCTCGACGTGACGCCTTCGATCGGCGAAGAGGATTTGAGCGACGCCCTCGACCCGGACCTGTTCGGTCCGCCCGGAGACGTCGGCCAATCGACGCCGCAGGGCGGCGAGAGCTTCTCGGCCGCCGTCGAATCCCTCGAGATGCCGGAGGCGCCTTCCGCTGCCGACTCGGCCCGCTCCGGAGCCCTCGGCGAATCGATGTACGACGCGACGACCGAATTCGTGGGCGAAGCCCTCGACGAGTCGATGGATGCCTCCTCCTCCTTCACGACGTCGGCCACGTCGGCCACGACGGCCTTCACGACGGATCTCGGGCTCGACGATCCGGTCGAGGTCGCGGCGCTCCCCGCGGAGTCCTTCGATCTGGACTCGGCCTTCGATCCCGAGCCGCCGCAGGCGTCTGCGCCCCTCGGCTTCGCCCGGGACGATGCCAATGCCGCGACTTCGCGCAGCCTGGATCGACCGGTCGCGGTCACGGATCTCGACGAATTCCTCGCCTCGCCGGCGACGTCCTCCGCGACCGCTTTTGCTCCTGCTCCCGCTGCCGGGTCGTCGCCCTCGAGCCCGAGCACGCCTCCGGCCATCCCTCTCGCAACGCCTCCGCCCGTCCCGCCCTTCCCGGCCGGTGCGCCCAGCGCCCTGCGACCCGAGGCGCCGACGCTGCTCGACCTCGGCCCTGCCGAGCAGTCCGGCGGCGACCTCGATTTCGGCTTCGACGTCTCCGAGCAGGCGACACTCTCCAATGTCGACCTGCTCGAAGAATCCTTCACGTCGCTGCTCGACGTCTCGGACGCCCAGAGGCTGGGCGAATCGGCGCCGTCCTTCGGCGCGCCCGCCCCCGGGTGGGTCCCGGCCGCGCCGCTCGATCCCGAGACCACGCCGAGCGCCGACTTCGACGTTTCCTCGGGCGATCTCGCCGCGACGTCCTTCCCGCAGGCCGCGGCGTATGCGACGCCGCCGAGCATTGAACCGCCCGCGTCGCCGAGCCCGTCCTTCGACGTCGGGGCGAGCGACGTTCCTCCGCCGCTTCCGGCGAGCGCGTTCCCGGATGCACCCCGCCGCAGCGCATCGGTCGACGACATGTCGCCGATCCTGCAGCAGCAAGTCCAGGAGACCCTCGAGAAGGTCGCCTGGGAGGCCTTCTCGGACCTCTCGGAGACGATCGTCAAGCAGGTGATCGAACGGATCGAGCGGATCGCCTGGGAGGTGATCCCGCAGATGGCGGAAACGCTGGTCCGCGAAGAGATCCGGAAGATGAAGGGCGACGTCGAATGAGGACGCCCGGCCTGCGATAGACTCGGCCCCCGATCGATCGCTCCGGAGCTTCTCATGTCTCGCTTCCCGCCCCAGGCGGAATGGCAGGTCCTGCTCGACCTCGCGCTCACTGAAGACGTCGGCGCCGGCGACCTGACGAGTCAGGTCGTCGTCGATCCGCTGCGCGAGGGCCGGGGCCGGATCGAGGCCCGGGCCGACCTCGTCGTCTGCGGCCTCGAGATCGCGCGCGCCGTCTTCGCACGCGTCGACCCGACGCTCTCCGTCGAGATCCCGCCCGGCGTCGCCGACGGCACCCGCGCCAAGGCAGGCGACGTCCTGATGCGCATCCATGGACGCTATGCGTCGCTGCTCACGGCGGAGCGCACGGCCTTGAACTTCCTCGGTCGCCTCTGCGGCGTCGCCAGCCAGACGCGGACCCTCGTCGACTCGATCGCGGACCTCTCGTCCCGGCTGGTCGATACCCGCAAGACGACACCCGGCTGGCGCAGCCTCGAGAAATACGCCGTCGCCGTCGGCGGCGGGGTCAACCATCGCCGCGGGCTCTACGACGCCGTCCTCGTCAAGGACAATCACATCGCCGCGGCGGGCGGTCTCGATGCGGCGGTCCGCCGGGCCCTCGAGCGGACACCGGCGGGCATTCCGGTGCAGGTCGAGGTCGAATCCGAGTCGATGGCCGATCGCGCCGTCGAGCTCGGCTGCACGTTCCTGCTGCTCGACAATCTCGACCCGGAGTCGATCCGCAGGATCGTCGGCCGCCACGCCCCGAAGATCCTGCTCGAGGCTTCGGGCGGGATCCACGCGGGCAACCTCCGCCGTTATGCCGAGACCGGTGTCGCCCGCATCTCGATGGGCGCGCTCACCCACTCGGTCCACGTCGCCGACGTCGCACTCGAGATCGACCTGCTGCCGGATTGGCCGGCGGCCGGCGACGATCGCGAGCGGAATGCAGGCCCGGGGACGGGCGCCAGCACCGGCACCCGCCAGGCGAAGCAGGAATGAGCACCGCGGGCAGCGGTCCGGCGGCCGTCCTCGCCGCCCTGCGCCAGCGCCACGGCGAGGCCGTCTCCGGCGAGTCGCTCTCCGAGCAGCTCGGCGTCTCGCGGGCGCAGGTCTGGAAGCACGTCGAGGCGCTCCGCAAGCGGGGCTATGCGGTCGAGGGCGAGCCGGGGGGCGGCTATCGCTTCGTGTCGGCGCCGGACCGGCTCTACCCCGAAGAGATCCTGCCGACGCTCGCGACCCGCTGGCTCGCCCGGAGCTACGAGCACCTCGAGACGACGGATTCGACCAACCGCGTCGCCTTCGACCGGGGCCGCGCCGGCGCCGACGCCGGGACCACGATCGTCGCCGAAGCCCAGAGCGCCGGGCGCGGGCGCCTCGGACGCGCCTTCTTCTCGCCGGCTGGCACCAACCTCTATGCCTCGATCGTGCTGCGGCCGACCTGCTCGATCGCCGAGGCGCCGACGCTGATCCTGGGCGCGGCGGTCGCCGTCGCCGACACCGTCGCGGAATTCGTCGGCGATCCCGGGATCGTGGCGATCAAATGGCCCAACGACGTGCAACTCCGCGGGCGCAAGACCTCCGGCATCCTGATGGAGAGCAGTGTCGAAGGGACCGGCATCGCGTTCGCGGTCGTCGGGATCGGCATCAACCTCAACGTCGATCCGATGGACTTTCCGGAGGCGTTCCGCGATCTCGCAACCAGCCTCGCGAGCGAGCTCGGACGGCCGGTCGACCGCGCCGCCTTCGCGCGCCGGCTCTTCGAGCACCTCGAGGCGGTCTTCGACACCCACGCGCAGAGCGGCTTCGAGGCGCTGCGGCCGCGCTTCGAGCGCTATTTCCGGATGGCGGGCGAGCCCGTGACGGTCGAGGCACTCGGGGGCTCCCGGATCAGCGGGCGCGCCCGGGGCATCGCCGCGGACGGGGCGCTCGAAATCGAAGTCCAGTCCGGCGCCCGGGCGGGCGAAATCGTCCGGGTCCTGGCGGGAGACGTGACCCTGGCGAAGCCGCCCCCGAACGGGCGATGATCCCGCCCCCGCGACCGGCCCTCGGGCCGGGACGGCGGTCCGAAGGAAATACGACTTGAGCGACCCGGTCCTCCTCGTCATCGACGTCGGCAATACCAACGTCACCCTCGGCGTCTTCGACTACACGGGCGCCGCGGCGACCCTGTCCCACCATTGGCGGCTCTCGACGCAGCGCGCGCAGACTTCGGACGAGGTGGTCATCTCGCTTTCGTCGCTCTTCGCGAGCGAGGGCCGGCAGCCGCGCGACGTGACCCACGCGATCCTTTCGAGCGTGGTGCCGCCGGTGGTCCCGATCTGGGAGCGGGTCTGCACGAAGATCTTCGGCCACGCCCCGCAGATCGTCGGCCCCGGCATCCGCACGGGCATGCCGGTCCGCTACGAGAACCCCCACGAGGTCGGCGCCGACCGGATCGTCAACGCCGTCGCGACCTACGAGCTCTTCGGGGGGCCGGCGATCGCGGTCGACTTCGGGACGGCAACCACCTTCGATTGCATCTCGGCCCGCGGCGAATACCTGGGCGGCGTCATCTGCCCCGGCATCCAGATCTCGATGGAGGCCCTCTTCGAGCGGGCCTCGAAGCTCCACCGCGTCGAGATCGCGAAGCCGAAATCCGTGATCGGCCGGACGACGACCGGCGCCCTCCAATCCGGCCTGCTCTACGGCTACGCCGGCCTGGTCGACTCGATGAATTCGCGCATCAAGACGGAGCTCGGAGACGACGTCCGCGTCGTCGCGACCGGGGGGCTCGCCCGGCTGATCGCGACGGAATGCTCGACGATCGACCACGTCGCGCCGTTCCTGACCCTCGACGGTCTCCGGATCCTCTTCGAGAAGAACCGCCACGAACGGGCCTAGAGCGCCGAAGCGGGAGGGCGGCCGGCGCCCGAGCGCTGGATCCACCGCCTCTGGCGGCGCCGCACCCGGTCATCGGGGCCTCCGCCGCCCCCGGATTCCCGCGCTGCATCCGCGTCGGGCCGATCAAGTCGGGTCCGAGCACAGCCGATCCAGCCGTGGATCCAGACGAACCGGACCGGGGCTCCCGCCACGCCGGCGCGCCGGGTCCTGCGCCATTTCGAGCTGAAAGGGATTCCGTTGTCCGACTCCGCCTCCACGCCCGCGCCGGCCCGCGAGAAGGAGAAGGTGCGCCTCCGCCTGTCACCCCAGGCGGAGAAATACGCGCGCCGGGATGCTCCCCTCGAAATCCGCCGGATGGCCGCCCGGGGTGCCCTGCCGCTCGAGCCGCTCGAGCTCGCCACGGTCCTGCTGGTCCTCGCGAACGACCCGGACGCCGGCGTCAAGGACACCGCCCGCAAGAGCCTCGAGCAGCTGCCAGAGCCCGTCCTCGGCACGGTCCTGCGCGGCCCGGCCCATCCCGCCCTGCTCTCGCTGCTGGCCCAGATCCACAAGGGCCACGAAGCCCATTGCGAGGCCCTCGCGCTCAATCCCGCGACGGACGACGCGACGATCGCCTGGCTCGCGACCCTGCCCCACTCCCGCGTGGTGGATATCATCAGCCAGAACCAAGAGCGCATGATGCGCCACGAGGAGATCGTCGACGCGCTCGGTGCGAATCCGCTCACCGGACGCTCGGTGATCGAGCGGATCCTCTCCTTTCTCGGCCTCGAGGATCGGGCGGTCGCGAGCGAAGAAATCGAGGTCAGCGAGGCCGAGGCGGAGGCCGCGGTTCTCGAGATCCTCGGCGAGGACATGGGCGAGATCGCGAAGCTGCTCGCCTCCGAGGGCGAGATCGAAGACGAGGAGCTCGAGTCGAGCCTCTTCGCGGCGGTGCAGAAGATGTCGGTCATGCAGAAGATCAAGCTGGCCCGCATCGGCGGCAAGGAGGCGCGCGCCCTGCTGATCAAGGATCGCAATCGGATCGTCGCCTCCTCCGTCCTCGCGAGCCCGAAGCTGACCGAGACCGAGGTCGTCGCCTTCGCCCAGAGCCGCTCGGTCGGCGACGAGCTGCTGCGTGTGATCGCGAACAACCGCGAGTGGACCAAGAACTATCAGATCAAGCTGGCGCTGGCCTCGAATCCCAAGACGCCCCAGCCCCAGGCGATCAAATTCCTGAACTACCTCCAGGAGCGCGACCTGCGCAACCTCATGAAGAGCAAGGACGTGCCCAGCAACATCAGCACCCACGCACGGCGCATCCTCACGAAGAAGGGAAAGGTCTGATGGCCGAGGCACAGGCCCGCATCCTGCTCTGGGGCATCGAGGGCGCGGGCAAATCCACGACCCTGCGCACGATCCATGCACGCTTGCGACCGGAGTCGCGCGGCGAGCTCGTGCGAACGCCCTCGCGACTCGATCCGACCGTCCATTCCGAGTCGCTCTCGATCTCCCTCGGCGAGCTCGGGGGCAAGCCGATGCAGATCGAGGTCGTCGCCGTTCCGGGCGCCGAAGACCAGGCGATGACACGCAAGCAGCTGCTCGACCAGGTCGACGGCGTGATCCTCGTGCTCGACTGCTCTCCGGCGCGAATCGACGCGAACGCCGCCGCGATCGAGGAGCTGAAGAGCTCGCTCGCGGCCTACGGGCAGCGGCTCGATGCCCTGCCCCTCGTGTTCCAGTACAACAAACGAGACGTCGCCGATCCGTTCGCGATCGAGGCGCTCCATCGCCGGATCGGATTGAAGGAGGCCGCAGTCTTCGAGACGATCGCGACCTCGGGTCACGGCGTCCTGCCGACGCTCACCACCATTTCGAAGCACGTCGTCCGCCTTCGTCGTGACGGAGGTCGTGACGGAGGTCGTGACGCAGGCCGCCCCGCGCACCCGATCGCCGGCGCGCCGGTGCAGCCGGTTCCGCTCGCGCACGAGATCCTCGAGGCGGGCATTCTCGCGGAGGCCGAGGCGCAGGGCGCGGGTGATCCGCTCGAGGTGGGCTTCGCATCGGATCGCACGACGCAGCCCGATTGGAATGCGGTCCAGCAGGAGCTCGACAAGCCCGAGTCGCCGCTCGGCGGATCGCTGCGGATCGTCTCGGTCGGCCGGGCCGCGGTCGACGCCGAAGGGGCACTCCGGCTACCGCTCGTCCTCGGCGACGAACAGGGAAGGACGCGCTCGCTCGTCCTCTCGCTCCGCCTCGATTCGATGCTCGCGGACGGGGCCGGCTGATGCGCCGGCGAGTCGGCATCTGGGGCGCCAGCGACGAATCGCTGCGCCTGCTGCGATTGCTGCTCGCCAATCCCGGCGTCGAGGTCCCGCGCATCTACGATGCCGACCTGCCGTCGGCGCTCGAGCGCGCCCGGCAGCTCGGCGCATCGCTCGGCAGCCACGTCGCGCCGATCCTGGTCGACGATCCCGCCGCGTTCTTCGGCGAGCAGGAATTCGACGCGATCGTCGACGCGACGGGGGACGTCGCGAGTCACGTGCGCGCGCGCCCGCTGCCGTCTCCCCAGATCGTGACGCCCCTGACGGCCCGCCTGCTCTGGGGCTACGGCGTCGCGCCGCGCGATCGCAAGGCGGAGCTGCTGCAGGCCCTCCACGAAGTCGTCGAATCCGTCGAGCTCACGATCGAGACCGACGAGCTCTTCGAGCGCATGCTCGAGATTGCCGTCGGGGTCACCGGCGCCGAGGGCGGCAGCTTGATGCTGCTCGACCCCGAATCCCATGCGCTGCGCATCCGGGTCGCCCGCGGCGTCGAGCCCGAGCTCTGGCCGAAGATCCGGGTCGCGCTCGGCCAGGGAATCTCCGGCAAGGTCGCGGCGGAGGGCCGGCCGATCCATCTGCGCGGGCGCGCCGATCGCCAGATCTACGACCTGCTGCGCGAGCGGGTCGACGTCGAGTCCGCCCTCTGCGTGCCGCTGATCCATGCGGGCAAGGTGCTCGGCGTCCTCAACGTCCACCACGCGACCCGCCCCGACGTCTTCGGCGACGACGACCTCCACTTCATGGAGCAGCTCGCACGCCTCGATGCGCAGATCATCGCCCGCGCCCAGGAGCACGAGGCCCTGCGCAGCCAGGCCGCCCGCTACGACGCGGTCCGCGAGGTCCAGCGCCTGCTGCGCGGGCCGGCGATCCTCTCGGAGCGCCTCGAGGCGTTCTGCCGATTCCTCGCCGAGCGCGCCGGGGGCGGGATCGTGCAGCTCTTTCTCGAAGAGCACGGCGGACCGTTCCGGCTCGCCGCGAGCTCCCTCGCCGGCAGCGCGTTCGGCGGCGAATACCGTCTCGTGCCCGGGGCCGGCATCGACGGCGAAGCGATCCGGACGCAGCGCGTCCAGGTCCTTCAGCGCGAAGACGGCAAGCTCGGTTATGCCGCGCTCCCGCTCAGCGCCGGCTCTCAGCTCGTCGGGCTGCTGACGATCCAGGCCGGTCCGGGGTTCGAGGCGACCCGCGGCGCGCTGTCCGGCTGGCAGGAGATCGCGGCCGCCGCCGCCGACACGATCGCGCGCAGCGACCGCGAGGCCCGCCTCGCCCAGCGCAGCGAGCGCATCAACGCGATCAACGAGACCTCGATCCGCATGCTTTCGTGCAGCGAGCCGAACGAGATCGCGCGGCTCGCGACGAGCTCGGCCTCGATGATCCTCGAAGCGGATCACGCCGTCCTGCGACTGCAGGACCCGACGACGCGACGTTATTCGATCCGCTCGTATTTCGGCGCCGCCGAGGGCGCGAGCCAGCAGAACCTGTTCCGCCTCGACAAGGCCGTGACCGTCGCGTCGATCCGGCGGCGGGCGCCCCACCTGATCCAGGACGCGGGCCTCGATCCCCAGCTCGCGCCCCTCGTCGACGACCTGCGCTCGATCCTGACGGCCCCGCTCAAGCGGGGCGGCGAGGTGATCGGAACGCTCTCCGTCTACGACAAGGTCGCGCTCGACCGCTTCTTCACGAGCCGCTTCGACGACGACGATCTGCAGGTCTTCGGCCGCTTCGTCGCCTACGTCGAACGGGCCCTCGACAACGCCCTCGGCCGTCGCGAGAGCCTCGAGCACCGCAACTTCGACGACGAGACCGGCCTGCCGAACGCGGCCTACTTCGGCCAGCGCCTGCACGAAGAGATCGCCCGCGCGGCGGGCCGCGAGAATTCCCTCGTCGTCTGCGTCTGTCGCCTCGAGAATCGCGCGGAGATCGCGAGCGAATCGGGTCCCGCCCACGTCGGTCGCGTCGTCGGGGTCCTGGCCGAGGCGCTCCGGGGCAAGCTGCGCGATTTCGACGTCGTCGCCCGCCTCGACACCGACGAGTTCGCCGTCCTCATGCCCGAGCCCGGCCGACTGCCCGGGGAGCGCGTATTCGAGCTCGCCCGGGCCGTCGCCGACGTCGTCTCGAAGCACGACACCCTGAACCAACCGGTGCGCGTCGGGCTCGCGTTCGGCTACTGCGTCCATCCGGCGGACGGCACCGATCGCGACGCCCTGCTCGCCCAGGCCCGCAGCCCGCGCATCCGGATGGTCTGAGCGGCCGCGCCCGCGACTACTTCCGATAGGCCTCGATCAGCACGTCGGACGTCTCCGGACGCATGATGCGCGGATCCGGTCGCTCGCCCGCCTGCAGCTGCTCGCGCACCTTCGTGCCCGAGATCGAGTACGGCTTCTCGCCCTCGTGCCGATCCGTCAGATCGACCCGGCCGATGCTCTCGTAGAAGGCGGCGAAGCCGACCTTGCACGGCTGGATGTGGAGCTCGCCCTTCAGGTTGTCGAAGATCTCGTGGGCATCGAAGTCGCCCCAGATCGCCTTGCCGTCCTCGAAGGGGGCGTCGGCGTGCTTGCGGCCGATCACGATGTCCGAGAAGCCGTAGTTCTGGCGATAGATGCCGTGCATCACCGCTTCGCTCGGGCCGCCGTAGAACATCTTGATGTCGAGGCCGATCAGCTCGAAGACGTCCGAGATGTCCCAGCCCGCCTTCTTCCAGATCGACTCGTCCTTGTCGCCCTGGCCGAGCAGCCGCTCGCTGTGGAGCTTGCGGTAGCAGAGCATGCGGGTCGCGGCCGGGACGTCGTCGCCCTTCAGCTCGCCCATCAGCGGGTTCAGCACGGCGCCGGCGTAGAAGCCCTGCGCCGTCAGCACCTCGACGCCGTAGACGAGGGCGTATTCGTGGGCGCGGTGGAGCGGATTGCGGGTCTGGAAGGCGAGTGCGCGCTCCCACTTCCGGTCGCGGATGAACGCGCGGGTCATGCGCGGGGAGAGCATGAACTCGGCGTAGTCCTTCGGCAGGTGCTGCGGCAGCGCGCGCAGCTCGCCGCCGATCATCTGCGTGCGGGCGTCGTTGTCGACGATGCGGCCGCCCGGATGATCGACGCGATCCGTGCCGTAGACGCTCGACAGATATCGCTTCTTGTCCCAGGCGAAGGTCTCGATGTCCGAGAGGATCGCGATGACCCGCCCGTCCTCGGTCCGCACCGCACACGAGCCGCCCTTCTTCAGGCCGGCCGCCTCCGCGTCGGTCACGGGCAGCGAGATCGGGATCGTCCAGGCGTATTTCTTGCCCTGCGAGACGACGTGCTGCCCGTCGAGCACGCGCTCGAAGGCCTCACGCTTCATGGGGCCCGTGAGCGGCGAGAGGGCGCCGTCGGCGATGCGGTGGACGGTCGACTGGTCGGCCGCGTTCACGCGGATCGAGGGCAGCGACTCGGCCTCGGCCAGAAAGGCCGCCTTCTGCTTGAAGGAGACGATTCGGTCGACGGGTTCGTCGAGACCACCATGGACGGGAACGAGATCGCGCTGGGCGGACGAGGTCATGGGCTCGGGGTCCTCTCTCTTTGCTTGCTTGCTCTTCGCTCGATGGCTCTCGAGCGTGGACGATCCTGGGCGAGCGTGTGTGGCCATCGGTCGAGGTCATCGGCTGATGGACGTGGACGACGACCCCTTCGGGCCGAACGACTACCAGACCGGGAACTCGCTCCATCCGTCGCTGAGCACGACCCGCTCGGCGCGGCCGTCGAAGCGGCGCACCATGAGCCGCCGCTTCCCGTTCTCGAAGCGAATGAAGGCGATGAATTCCCCGTCGGGCGAAACCGTGGGCATTCGCTCTTCCTGGGTGCCCGGATTGATCGCAACCCGGGCCGTCCCATCGAGGCGCATGCGCCGCAGTCGATAGCCCGCGGTGGACGACGATGCAAATACGATCCACTCGCCGTCGGGGCTCAGCGCCGGCTCCCGCCCCGTGAGCAGCAGCGTCTCCTCGCCGCCTTCCCGGGCCGGACGGGTCGCAATGAAGGATTCGTAGACCGTCGGGCCGTCCCGCCGCGGCCGGGCCACGACCTGCTCGTAGACCAGCTGATCGGCCCCGGGCGTGATCCGGAGCGTGCCGGGCGGGACGCCCCGGGCGATCGTCTCCACCTCGGCCTCGGTCGCACCCGGGCGCACCAGCTCCACCGAATACTCGGACGGGCCCCCGAACACCGGGCGATGGACCTGCAGCCGCACGAGCTCGTCGGCGCTGCCGTAGTCGCCTCGGGGATGCTCGTCGGGGCCGTGCGAGACGGGGCGCAGATCCCGGCGGTCGAGATGGTATTCGTAGAGCTGCTCCTTCTGCCCCCGGTGGGCCGAAGCGAAGAGCAGGCGCCGATGGTCGCTCGACCAGGCGAGCGGCCGCGCGTCCGGGGGAGCCGCCGCGAGCCGCTCGAGCTTGCCCGTTCGCGGCCAGTAGAGCATCAGGCGACCGGGATGCTTGGCGAGCTGCGCGCGGATCTGCACCGCTTCCTCGCCCCGCAGATGGGCCTCGAGCTCGAGCGTCTGCTGCCCCTCCGGATCGTCCTTGTTGGGCGGCAGCGGCGGCAGCTCGCCGACCTTCGCGAAGATCTCGCCGCGCTTCTGGGCGGCCTTGTCCTCCCAGTGCATCAAGGCGATCGGCACGTCCGGCAGCGCATCGATCCGCAGGCGCGTGGAAGCGCAGCCCGCGAGCCAGGCGACGAGGACCAGTCCGACGATGCCGACCGCTCGCACCCGCTCCACCCTGCCCGTTCGCCGGTTTCGCTCCATCGTGTGCGCACTCCTCATGGCCGGGCCTCGAGCCGGCGCCCGAGATAGGGCGGGTCCACCTTCCCGGTCGGCTCGAAGAGCCCGACCTCCTGGACTCGATCCCCGAGCACCGAAACCACGATCTGCGCCGCATCCGGAAACGGGAAGAGAGGATGAGCCGCGAAGGCGAGATCGTCCTGGGAGAGATAACAGCCCTGGCCGAAATGCGAGTGGTAGACGGCGCTCACGGTCTCCGAGCGCGCCGTCGCCTCCTCGAGCGCGCGCAGGTACTCGTTCTCCGACATGTAGTAGGCATGCCGCGCATCGCGCGGAAAGGCGACGGGATCTTCGACGTGGATCTTCGTCATGACGTTCGTGATGCGCACGGCGCGCAGAAAACGCTCGCTGGCGTCGCCCAGGACGAGCCCGCAACACTCCTCGGGGGCCACGTCGAGCGCGTGGTGGCAGATCTCGAGAAGCACCTCGCTCGGAACGAATCGACTCCCGCGATCGGGATCGAGCTCGACGCGTGCGATCGTCAATTCCATCTCACGAGGACCCGAACGGGGTTCCTGGACGCGGGGGGCCCGGGCGCGCACGAGTCTAATCGACGGGACTCCGCGCCGCGACCGCTCCCGCCCCCTCAGATTTCGTAGTCGAAGCGGCTCTCGAGATCGCGCACGACCGATCGCCGGACCGCCTCGCGGCAGACATCGGCGATCCGGATCTCGTCGAGCACGCCGGCCATCCGCTCGGCGAGCTCGTCCCAGAGAAAATCCGGCCGATGGGCGCCCGCCGCCGGATCCGGCGCTCCGGCCGCCCCCGCCACCTCCCGATCCGGGGGCGGCGTGCCGACGATCGGGCCATCGACGGCCTCGACGACCTCGCGCAGGCGGATCTCGCCCGGCGGCCGCGTCAGCACGAACCCGCCCCCCGGCCCGCGTTTGCCGGTCACGAGCCCGGCCTTGCGCAGGCGCTGGAAGATCTGCTCGAGGAATCGGTGGGGAATGCGCTGACGCTCCCCGATGCGGCGGACGTGCACGGGCTCGCCAGCCCCGTTGTAGGCGAGGTCGAAGATGCCGTAGAGGGCGTACTGGACCCGGCGAGAGAGGTGCACCGCCGCAGGATGCAGGACACGTCCGCGCGTCGCCAACCGCCGACTTGCCCCGATCGGCGGGCATCGTCATGTTCTGCCGCTCCCCGATGCCGTGCCGTCCGGCGAGCCCCCCGAATGGATCCCCCGTGCTGCTGCGACTCGACGAGATCGAGAAGAGGATCGGCGATCGCCTGCTGTTTCGCGGCGTGTCGTTCGTCGTGCGCGCGGGCGACCGGATCGGAATCGTCGGTCCGAATGGCGCCGGCAAGACGACGCTGCTGCGGCTGATGATCGGCGAGGAGCCCCTCGACGGCGGCCAGCTCCAGCGTCCACGCGCGACCCGCATCGGGCTGCTGCGCCAGGAGATCGATCCCCGGGCCTCCCGGAGCGTGCGCGAGGAGGCGGCCACGGCGATGGCCGAGCTCGACGCGCTCGAGAGCGAGATCGAGCGGCTCGAAGCCGAGATGACCCGGCGCGGACAGGCCGGCGAAGCGCTCCCGCCCGCGCTCACCGAGCGATACGACGCCCTCGCCCAGCGCTACCGGCAATCCGGCGGCTTCGAGCGGGAGGCGCGCGTCGCCTCGGTCCTCGCCGGGCTCGGCTTCGACGACGAGCGCGCGGCACGGCCCCTCTCGACCTTCAGCGGGGGTTGGCTCATGCGCGTCGAGCTCGCGAAGCTCCTGCTCGCCCGGCCGGACGTGCTGCTGCTCGACGAGCCGACCAACCATCTCGACCTCCCCTCGATCCAGTTCTTCGAAGAGACCCTCGCGCGCTTCGAGGGCGCCGTCGTCGTCGTTTCCCACGACCGGACCTTCCTCCGGCGGCAGGCCAACCGGATCCTCGAGCTCGATGGCCTCGGCGGCGCGGCGCTCTACGAAGGCAACTACGACACCTACCTGCGCGAGCGCGTCGCCCGGCGCGAGGAGCTGCTCGCGCGCAAGGCGAACCAGGACCGCCAGATCGCCGAGATGGAGCGCTTCGTCGAACGCTTCCGCGCCCAGGCCACGAAGGCACGTCAGGCCCAGAGCCGCCAGAAGGCCCTCGATCGGATCGAGCGGATCGAGATCGAGCCCGATCGCCGCAAGGCCATGCGCCTGCGATTGCCCGATCCGCCGCGCTCCGGCGAACGCGTCCTCTCGCTCGCGGGCATCCACAAGCGCTACGGCGAGACGCCGCTCTACGCGGGCGTCGACTTCGAGCTCCTGCGCGGCGAACGCGTCGCACTCGTCGGACCGAACGGGGCCGGAAAGTCGACGCTCCTGCGCATCGCTGCCGGCGTTCTCCCCTTCGAGGCCGGCACCCGCCAGCTGGGCCACAACGTCGAGCTCGCCTACTACGCGCAGCACCAGCTCGAAGCGCTCGACGCCCAGGCGACGATCCTGGAAGAAGTCGAGCGCAGCGCCCGCTTCGAGGACGTGCCGCGGCTGCGCGGGCTGCTCGGCGCCCTGCTCTTCAGCGGCGACGACGTGGACAAGCCGATCGGCATCCTCTCGGGCGGCGAGAAGGCACGCGTCGCCCTCGCGAAGCTGCTGCTGCGCCCGGCGAATCTGCTCGTGCTCGACGAGCCGACGAATCACCTCGACATCGAGGCCTGCGAGGTGCTGGAGGAGGCCTTCCAGGCCTTCGCGGGCACGCTGCTGTTCGTCTCCCACGACCGCTCCTTCATCAACGCCCTCGCGACGCGCGTCGTCGACGTCTCCCACGGCCGGCTCGAAAGCCACCTCGGCAACTACGACGCCTATCTCGAAAGGACTGCCCGCTCCGGTTCCGGCGAGGTCGGCCCGGGCGACGGATCGCGCGGGGCGGGCCATCGGCGCGCACCGGCCGCCGTCGACGCGCCGCCGCGCGCCGAGACGAGCCCGGACAAGCTCGACCGGCAGCGCGAGCGGGAGCGGCGCAAGGCGATCGACCGCGATCGGCGTCGCCTCGACAAGCTGGAGACACGGATCGCCGAAGAAGAGGCGCGCGTGGAAGCCGGTCGCGCGCTCTTCGCCGATCCCGAGATCGCGCGCGACCACGAAAAGCTGCGCGTGCTTCAAGCCGAGCAGACGGCCCTGCAGGCGGGCCTCGATGCGCTCTACGCCGAGTGGGAGACGCTCTCCGAGTCGATCTCGTCCGCCGAATCCGGGACGGACGCCGAGCCGGGTTGATCCTTCACGGCCGCTCGGGGCCCGATCGGGGCTCGCCCGCGAGCGTGAAGGCAATGCGGCCGCGGTCGTCGTCGACATGGCTGAGTCGTACGCGCAGGCGCGTTCCGACCTCGATCCTCCGCCCCGACCCCTCGTCCTCGAGCACCTCGGCCGCCTCGTCGAGGCGATAGCGCCGATCCATCCGGGCGAGCGCGACCAGCCCGCTCGCGGCCGGCCGCTCGAGGCGCACGAACAGCCCGTGGACCCCGACGCCCGTCACCTCCGCTTCGAACAGCTCGCCCTCGCGGCCCGCAAGCAGCGCGCAGCAGGCGAAGGCCACCGCCTCCCGTTCCGCGAGCGCGGCCAGGCGCTCGCGCCCCGAGAGCCAGATCGAGAGCCCCTCGAGCGCACTCGACGCGCCGGCCCCCTCGCTGCGCGCGCGCGATTCGCCGCGCAGCCACTGCTTGAGGCTGCGGTGGACGGCGAGATCGGCATAACGTCGGATCGGCGACGTGAAGTGGAGATAATGGGGAAACTGGAGCGCGAAATGGCCGCGCGAATGCGGCTCGTAACGGGCCTGACTCATGGCGCGCAGCGTGGCGAGGTGAATGCGCTCGACGCTCGGGACCTCCCGGGCGCGCTCGAGCATCGCCGCGATCGCGCCCGGCTCCTCGAGCCCGTCGGCCGCCTCCAGGCCGAAGCGGGAGACGAGCTCTCCCAGCGCTTCGAGGCGCCGGGGATCGGGCGCCGGATGGACGCGATGGATCGTCTCGCGGCTCGCGCGCTCGAGCGCCTGGGCGACCGCGCGATTCGCCGCCAGCATCGCCTCCTCGACGAGGCCATGGGCGGGATTGCGCGCGCGGAGCACGGCATCGATCGGCCGCCCCGCCGCGTCGACGGCGACCTCCACTTCGGGCAGATCCAGCTCGATCGCACCGCGCGAGCGCCGCTCGGCCGCGAGCCTTTCGGCGATCCGCGCGAGCCGGCGCAGCGAGGGGCCGTACACCGGATCGACGGCAGCGCCCTCGTCGCCCGCCCGGATCCGCCCGTTCTCGTCGCGCGGGCCGGGCTCGGGCGAGGCGAGCCGATCGGCGGCCTCCTCATAGGAGAGCCGCGCATGACTGCGGATCACGGCTTCGTGGAAACGCGCGTCGGCGAGCTCGCCCGCCGCCGTGAACCGGAGCTCGACGGCGAGGACGAGCCGGTCCTCGCCGGGGCGCAGGGAGCAGAGATCGCTCGAGAGCCGCTCCGGGAGCATCGGGATCGCGCGATCCGGAAAATAAAAGCTGTTGCCGCGTCGCCGTGCTTCGGCGTCGACGAAGCCGCCGATCTCGACGAAATGACTGACGTCGGCGATCGCGACCCAGAGGCGTTCGCCGCCGTCGACCGGCTCGGCGAAGAGCGCATCGTCGTGATCCTTGGCGGTCGCGGGATCGATCGTCACGAAGGGCAGCGCGCGGAGATCGAGGCGCCGTTCGAGCTCGGCCGCCGAGAGGGAGGCCGGGAGGGCCTCGGCCTCGAGACGCGCCCGCCGCGAGAAGGTCTCGGGAAGCCGGTGCTTCCAGGCGAGGGCGCGATGGTCCGCGTCGGGATCGCCGGCGGGGCCGAGCACCGCGGCGATGCGCACCCCGAGCTCCTTCTTCGCCCGGCGCGCGGGTTTGCGATGCGCGGGCGGGCCGCCGCCCTTGCCTTTCGTCTCCTTCGCCGACGAGTCGCGCTCCGGAACCACGAGGACCCGATCGCCCTCGCGCGCGCCCTTCGTCCGCGTCGCAGGCAGCGGCGCCAGCGGCAGGTCGACCCCGCCGAACGGAACGAGCACCAGGGAACGTCCGGCCCGGCGCACGGTGCAGACCCAGCTCTCTCGCACCGGATCCGGCACACCCACGAGAACCCCGCGCCGATCGCCGCTCCCGCTGCGGGGCTCGAATCGGATCCGGGCACCGATCTCGACGGGCTCACCGAGGCAGTCGATCTGCCAGATCCGCCGCGTGTCGTCCTCGACGTCGAGCTGCTGGCCGTCGGCGGCCGTCCGGGCAACGCCGACGACGACGCCCTCGCGCGGGCGCGCCGGGCCGGGCCGCGCCGGCCCATCACGCCGCGGCGGACGGCCGTCCGGTCGCCGCCGGGCGGGCGCCGCGCGCCGTCCCCCACCCCCTCTTCGCTGAGCCAAACATCACCTCGTCGAATCGTCGTTTTCGGGTTTGACGCGTCCGCGCCCCCACCGTACCCTGCCGCCCGCTGCCCGGGTGGCGGAATTGGTAGACGCGCTGGACTCAGAATCCAGTGTTTGAAAAGACGTGCTGGTTCGACTCCAGTCCCGGGCACCATCCACCCCTCCCCGATCCGATCGCGATCCCGAAACCGACCTTCGCCCCGCGAAGGTCGCGGATCGCGGAATGCCCGGACCGATCGGGGATCCCCGCGTCGCGGAATGCAAGGTCGGATGGGCGATTCCCGCGTTGCGGAGCGCACAGACAGATCGGCGATCCCCGCGTTAGAGTCGGCGGATGCCGCCGCACGAATCCGTCCTCTTCGAGCTCGACGACCAGGGCGTCGCGCTGATCACGCTGAATCGCCCCGAGAAGCTGAATGCCTGCTCCGGCGACATGCTCGGCCGCCTCGCAGAGCTGTATCGGCGCTGCGACGAGGACGACGCGATCCGCGCCGTCGTCGTCACCGGCAGCGGCCGGGCCTTCTGCACGGGCGCCGACATGACCGATGCCGCGAAGACCTTCGACGTCTCCCGCAGCGGGGGCTTCGATCATTTCAGCGCAGCCGGCGTCGAGTTTCCCGCCTTCCGGATCCGCAAGCTCGTCGTCGCGGCGGTCAACGGCCATGCGATCGGGCTCGGAATGACGATCGCCCTCCAATGCGACGTGCGGATCTTCGCGCGCGAGGGCAAATACGGCGTCGTCCAGGTCCGCCGCGGCGTGATGGGGGACGCCTATGTCCACTGGACGCTCGTCCGCCTCGTCGGTCTCGCCCGGGCCGCCGAGATCATGCTGACCGGCCGCACCTTCACGGGCGACGAGCTCGATCGCCTCGCCGTCGCGAGCGAGATCCGACCCGCGGCCGAGGTCCTGCCCCGCGCCCTCGAGCTGGCCCGGGACACTGCCATCTACGCCGCCCCGCTCTCGGTCGCGGTCTCGAAGCGCCTGCTCTGGGAGTCCTCCGAGCTCAGTGCCGACCAGGTCCTCCACCGCGAGACCGAGCTCCACAAGGTGCTGATGCCCGCCCCCGACGCGGTCGAGGGGCCGATGGCGCACGTCGAGCGCAGGACGCCCCAATGGTCGCTCCGGGTCGCCCGGGATTGGCCCGACTGGCCGCAGGATTGAGAGCGGCTCGACCGGGCCCCGATCGAGCGGGTCCAGCCCGTCCAGCCGATCGGATCCGGGCGGTTGACCCTCGAAGGCTCGCGCCTATGGTTGCCCGCAATTCGGCAGGCGGAGCGCCCGCCCGTCGACCGATGACCGATCGAGCAGCAGCGGATCCCGGAAATCCAGCGAGCGAGGTTTCAGCAACTCTTGGCCGACCCCAATTCGAACGACCATGATGGCGGACAGGATGGCGGACACGACGGCGGCCACGACGGCAGCCAGGACGGAGGCCGCGATCCGGGCGCCCACGGAACGCAGGGGGCCGAGTCGCAGCGCGCCGCTCTTCCCGGCGTCGCGTCGTTCGCGGTTCAGGTCGCCGGCGCAGAGACCCTCGAGGTGCCCGCGATCCTGCCGGTGCTGCCGGTGCGGGACGTGGTGGTCTTCCCGGGCGTGACGATGCCCCTGGCGATCGGGCGTCCGCGCTCCCTCGCCGCCCTCGAAGAGGCCGGCCAGGACGGCTACATGCTGGTCGTCGCCCAGCGCGACCCCCTGACCGAGAATCCCGGCATCGAGGCACTGCACGAGGTCGGCACGATCGTCCGCGTCATGCGGATCATCGATACCCGCCGCGAGGGCAAGCAGGCGCTCGTCGTCGGGCTCGCCCGCGCGGTCATGACGCGCACCCTGGCCTGGGAGCCGACCCTGCGCGTCCAGGTCCTCCCGCTCGCCGAGCCCGAGACGCTCACGCCTTCACTCGAGGCGGCCTGGCGCCGGGTCGTGATGCTGGCCCAGCGGGTGATCGAGCTGCGCGACGACATGCCCGACGAGTGGAAGACGTTCTTGCAGGGCATCCCCTCGCCCGGCCTGCTCGCCGACCTGATCGCGTCGAACATCGCGATGACGCCGAAGGATCGGATCGATCTGCTCGCGGAAGCCGATCCCGAGACCCGCCTCGGCCTCGTCGAGAGCCATCTCGAGAAGGAAGTCACGATCGCCGAGACCCAGCGCGCCCTCGCCGGCGAAGCCGGCGGCGAGACCGATCCGCGCCGGCGCGAGCGAATGCTCCGCCAGCGCATGCGCGAGATCCAGAAGGAGATCGGCGAGACCGACGCCGGTGCCCGCGAGATCGACGAGCTGCGCGAAAAGCTCGACGCGATGGCGCTGCCCGCCGAGGCGGAGGCGCTCGCGCAGCGCGAGCTGAAGCGCCTCTCCTCGCTGCCGCAGCACGCGCCCGATCGGCATCTGATCCGGACCTATCTCGACTGGCTGCTCGAGCTCCCCTGGAACAAGCAGACCGAGGACCACCTCGATCTCGCCGAAGCGCGCAAGATCCTCGACGCGGACCATCACGGCCTGAGCCAGATCAAGGACCGCATCCTCGAGTTCCTCGCCGTGCGCAAGCTCGCGCCCGACGCGCAGGCCCCGATCCTCTGCTTCGTCGGGCCGCCCGGTGTCGGCAAGACCTCCCTCGGCCGCTCGATCGCGCGCTGCATGGGTCGCCAGTTCACGCGCGCGTCCCTCGGCGGCGTGCGCGACGAGGCCGAAATCCGGGGCCATCGCCGAACCTACGTCGGCTCGATGCCCGGCCGCATCCTGCAGAGCCTGAAGCGCGCCGGCTCGCGCAACCCCGTCTTCCTGCTCGACGAGATCGACAAGGTCGGCTCCGATTTCCGCGGCGATCCCTCGTCGGCGCTGCTCGAGGTCCTCGATCCCGAGCAGAACCACAGCTTCTCCGACCACTACATCGAGGCGCCCTTCGACCTCTCGCGCGTGCTCTTCATCGCGACGGCCAACACGCTCTCGACGATTCCCCCGGCCCTGCTGGACCGCATGGAGGTGATCGAGCTCTCCGGGTACACCGAGCAGGAGAAGCTCGCGATCGCCGAGCAGTACCTCGTCCCGCGACAGATCGAGGCGCACGGGCTCGCGCCCGGCCAGGTCACGGTCGAGCGCGCTGCGCTGGAGAAGGTGATCGGCGACTACACCCGCGAAGCCGGTGTGCGCAACCTCGAGCGCCACGTCGCGACGCTGATGCGCAAGAGCGCGCGGCGGATCGCGGAGAACCGCGATGCGAAGATCGTGGTCGGCCCGGATACCGTCGCCGAATCGCTCGGGGCACCGCCGCATCTCCCGGAGACCGCCGAGGCCTCGAGCATTCCGGGGGTCGCGGTCGGCCTCGCGGTGACGGCCCACGGCGGCGACATCCTCTTCATCGAGGCAGCGGACAATCCGGGGGGCCAGGGCATCCGTCTGCGCCTCACCGGCCAGCTCGGGGACGTCATGCGGGAATCCGCCGAGGCGGCGCTCTCCTGGGTACGGGCCCACGCGAAGGAGCTCGGCCTCGGCGAGGCGGCGCTGGCGCCGCGCGAGATCCATCTGCACGTCCCGGCCGGAGCGGTGCCGAAGGATGGCCCCTCGGCCGGGGTCGCTCTCGTGACGGCCCTCGTCTCCCTGCTCTCCGACCGGAGCGCGCGGAGCAACGTCGCGATGACGGGCGAGATCTCGCTGCGCGGCCGCGTGCTGCCCGTCGGCGGCATCAAGGGCAAGCTGCTCGCGGCCCGGCGCGCGGGGATCGATACGGTCGTGATCCCGCGCCGGAACGAGAAAGACCTGGTCGACGTGCCGAGCGAGGTCCGCGAGGCCCTCGGCATCCATCTGGTCGACACGATCGACGAGGCCCTGGCGCTGACGCTCTCCCAGCCGGCGGGCCCGGCGACGCCGGCCGCAGCCTGAGTCCGCCTCGTCGGCCCGGTCCCGGGCGAGGACGAGGCGCTCGGGCGGACTGCTAGACTGCGCCGCTTGCGAATCGCATTGGTCCACGACTGGCTGACCGGCTACCGCGGCGGGGAGCGGGTGCTCGAGCACCTGGCGCGCCGCTTTCCGGACGCCCATCTCTTCACGCTCTTCCATGCCCCGGGCTGCGTCCCCGCCTCGATCGAACGCCTGCCCATCGAGACCAGCCCCCTGAACCGCCTTCCGCTCGCACGGCGGCACTACAAGAAGCTCCTGCCACTCCATCCCTGGGCGATCCGCCAATTCGACCTGCGCGGCTTCGACTTCGTGCTCTCGACGAGCCATGCCGTGGCGAAGAGCGTGCCGGTGCCCCGTGGCGTTCCCCATCTCGCCTATTGCTTCACGCCCATGCGCTACGTCTGGGACCAGATCGACGCCTATCTCGGTCACGGCCTGCACCGCGCCGCCGCCGCCCCCCTCGTCGCGGGCCTGCGCCGCTTCGATCGGCAGACCTCCGGCCCGGAAGCGGTCACGCGTTTCGTCGCGATCTCGAACGAAGTCGCCGGCCGCATCCGGCGCCATTACGGCCGGGAGGCCAACGTCGTGGCGCCGCCGGTCGACCTCTCCTGGATCGAGACGGCGCGGGCGCCCGCGGACGATTTCTTCCTGCTCGTGAGCGGCTTCGTGCCCTACAAGCGCGACGACATCGCCCTCGAAAGCTTCCGACGCTCCGGGCGACGGCTCGTGGTGGCCGGCGACGGCCCCGGACGCCGCGCCCTCGCCCGCGACTGCCCCGCGAACATCGAATTCGTCGGCCGCGTCGACGACGCGACCCTCGCGGAGCTTTATCGGCGGTGTAGAGCGCTGATCCATCCGCAGCGCGAAGACTTCGGAATGATCGCCGTCGAGGCCCAGGCGGCCGGGCGGCCGGTGATCGCCTTCGGCGCCGGCGGCGTCCTCGACAGCGTGGTCCCCCTGTCCAGACGGGACGACGGCGAGAGCGGCGACACATGGGACGGGCAGGAGACGAGCGGAGGCTGGAGCGCCCCGACCGGCCTGTTCTTCGACCGCCAGGCGCCCGCCGACCTCGAGCAGGCGATCGTGCGCTTCGAGAAGAACGAGCGCCGGTTCCATCCCCCTGCCCTCCGGCGCTGGGCCGAGCAGTTCGCGCCGGCACGCTTCGACGCGGCGCTCGACGTGGAGATCACCGCATGCCTCGGAGGCGCGCGCCCTTGACGGCGAGCCCCGATCCGATCCCGATGCAGGACCTCGCGATCCAGCACGACGCGCTCGAGCCGGCGCTGCTCGCGGGCCTGTCGAAGCTGCTCGCGAGCGGTCGCTTCGTCCAGGGCGATCCGGTTCGCAGCTTCGAGCTCGAGCTCGCACGGCGCTGCGGCGCGGCGCATGCGGTGGGCTGCAATTCCGGCACCGACGCGCTCTGGCTCGCGCTGCGCGCCCTCGATGTGGGCCCGGGCGACGTCGTGCTCTGCCCGGCCTTCTCCTTCTTCGCGAGCGCCGCGACGATCGTGCGCCTGGGCGCGCGGCCGCTCTTCTGCGACATCCGCCCCGACACGCTGAACCTCGACCCCGAGGACGCCCTCGCCCGGGCACGCGCAGTACCGGAGCTCAAGGCCCTCCTCACCGTCGATCTCTTCGGCCGGCTCTGCGAGCTCGGCGCGCTCGCCGACGATTGCCGCGCGCGGCAGATCCCGATCGTCGAGGACGCCGCCCAATCCGTCGGCGCGCTCGACGGCGCCGGCCGCCCGCTCGGCGCGCAGTCCAGGATCGCCTGCCTCTCGTTCTACCCGACCAAGAATCTCGGCGCCCTCGGCGATGCCGGCGCGGTCGTCACCGCCGATGCCGCGCTCGCGAGCCGGATCACGCGGCTGCGGTCCCACGGCGAATCCGAGCCCGGCCTCTACACCGAGCTCGGCATCAATTCGCGCCTCGATTCCTTCCAGGCCCTCGCCCTCTCGATCAAGCTCGCCCACCTCGACGAATGGACCCGGGCGAGGCGCGAGTGGGCGGCGCACTACGACGCCCTGTTTCGCGAGCGGGGTGCACTCGACGGCCTCGAGCCCTTCGGGCCGGACCGCCTTCCGCTCCGCCTGCTCGCGCCGGCGCCGGCGCCCGCGCTCCATACCTATCATCGTTATGTCGTGCGCGTCGCCGCCGATCGGCGCGCGGGCCTGATCGACGCCCTGCGCCGACAGGGCATCGCCTGCGAGGTCTACTACGCGCGCGGCCTGCATCAGCAGCCCGCCCTCGCGGCCCACGCGCCGGCGATGCCGCTCGTCGAGGTCGAGAGCGCGACCCGCGAATGCCTCGCCCTGCCCCTCTATCCCGAGCTCGGCAGCGCCCGGGTCGAGCGTGTCGTCGATGCGGTCGTCTCGCATCTCGAGCGGCCACTCGCCGCCGGATCCTGAAAGCGCAGAGGGGAACCGCTCTCATCGCAGCTCGCACGCCCGGGGCGAGAGGTCCCCGGCGCGCTCTCAGCTCGAGACGTTCTCCGCTGCCCGTTCCTCGGGCACACCCCGGCGTCGCCCGAGCCGCAGCAGCGTCATCGCGAGGATCCGCAGATCGAGCCAGAACGACCATTTCTGGATGTAGTAGAGATCGTGCTCGAGCCGTTCCTGGATCGAGGTATCGCCCCGCCAGCCGTGGACCTGCGCCCAGCCCGTCATCCCGGCCCTGACCTTGTGGCGCAGCATGTATCCCGGCATCTCGCGCCGGAAGGCCTCGATGTAGGCGGGCCGCTCCGGGCGCGGTCCCACCAGGCTCATCTCGCCGCGCAAGACGTTGACCAGCTGCGGGAGCTCGTCGAGATCGAAGCGGCGCAGCCAGCGCCCGATGCGCGTTCGGCGCGGATCGTTCATGCGCGTCCAGCCCACTCCGGCCGCCTCGGCATCGCGTCGCATCGAGCGGAACTTCAACATGTCGAAGACGCGCCCGTCGTGCCCCATGCGCGTCTGGCGATAGAGAACCGGCCGCCCGGAAGTCACCGCGATCGCGAGCGCGATCCCGAGCAGCGCGGGAGCGAGCAGGACGAGCGCAGCCAGCGACGCCCCGAAGTCGAAGACCCGCTTCGCGACCGCCGGCCAGCCCACGAGCGCGGTCTCCTGCAGGCCGATGACGGGGATCCCGTCGAGGCTCTCGACCGTGCTGCGCAGGCCATGCCCGTGCACCAGATCCGGAACGACCTTGACGTTCACGATCTCGTTCGCGAGGGACGCCACGACCTTTTCGAAGCGCTCCGCTTCGTGGCGCGAGAGCGCGATGATCAGCTGATCCACACGATGGGCACGCAGGATCGATTGAAGATCGCCGTAACCTCCGATGACCCGTGCTCCGGCCACGCCGCCGCCGAGCGCGCCGTCCGCCACGACGCCGAGGATCCGCAGACCGGCGTCGGGCCGGCCCTCGATCCGCGCGACCACGCTCTCCGCGAGGGGCCCGGATCCGACGATCAGCACGTAGCGCAGGTTGTAGCCGCGTCGCCGCGCCTGGCGGAGCAGGAACCGGATGGACGAGCGGAACCCGATCACCATCGCCGGGGCGATCAGGCTGAAGAGCCCGATCGTGAGGCGCGAGTACGAATGCCCGCGAGCGAAGAACGTCGCCGCCGCGAGGACCACGATCGCGAGGGCCGTGGCACGAACGACGGCGGCCGCCTCGCCGAGGGGCGAGTCCATCCGGCGCGGCTGATAGAGGCCCTGGGCATGGAAGAGCACCAGGAAGAGCGGGAGGAGTAGCGGAAGCGGATAGAGATAGGCCGAGATCGGCGGGACACCGAGCGGCGCCGGAATGCCGGCATGGAAGCGAAGCGCGTATGCAGCGAGCCAGGCGAGCCCGACGAGCGTCAGATCGACCGCGCCCAGCAGGCTTCGAAAGACATCGCTGTACCGATGCAGCATGGGCCCGCGCATCCCCCGGCTCTGAATCGCGGGCCAGAGCTTGCCAGATCCGGCCTCAGGATGCCGGATCGGGCGTCACCTCCAGCACGAGCACGGACTGCAGCCCGGCGCCGACCGTATGGACGGGAACGAGCCAGCGCCCGATCCCCTCGGCGAGGCCGGCGTGATCCCCGAGCTTGGCCGCATCGATCACGAGCCAGCGCGCGCCGCGCCCCCGGATCTGACGCTCGATCCGACCATCGCGGCCATCGGGCAGCGGCACGAAGGAAGCACCCGCGTAATACGCCGTGCGGCGCTTCTGGGCCGCTACCGGAGCGGTCGGACCGCCGCGAGCCTTCAGCCACTCCGCGGCGACCCGTTCGAGAGCGCGATCGCTCCGCCGCGCCCGCAGGTCCCGCGGCCCCCACGAAACGAGCAGCACGACGACCGCGAGCGCGACGGCGACGCGGGCGCCCCGCCCGCCGCCGAGCCCTTCAGCGATCCCGGTCGCGGCCGTCTCCGGCCCGCGCCGATCGCGGCGGAAGCGCCGTGCGACGACGATCTCGAGGAGCGCCCGCCAGGCCACCGACCAGCCGACCGCCGCGACGAGGGTGAGCGGCAGCCAGGCCGCCAGTGCGTGCCGGCGACTGACATAACCCGCCCCCCAGACGAGCAGCACGAGCAGCGCCGTATGCAGCGCGAGCGATCCGGCGAGCACCGCTTCGAAGGCCCGCAGCTCCCGCCGCGGCTGTGCGGCGAGCGCGATGCAGCCGATCAGGGCGAAGACGAAGAGCTCGTGGCGGAAGGCCGAGATCGATGTCGCGACGACACGCACGAAAGCCTCGGCGAAGCCCGCGAGCGATCGGGCCGGTCGATCGATTCCCGAGCCATCGACGCGGATGGAGCTCTCCGGGAGTGGCAAGGCGTGCGGATCGCGCAGGATCTCGCGCCGCTCGCGTCGATCCCGGGCGATTTCGGAAGCGGTCGGTCCGCCCTGGGCCAGCTCGGCGATCGACTTCTTCTGGCTGAGCGCGAGGTCGCCGTCGGCCTGCCGTTCGGCGAAGACGAAGGCGCCGGCCAGCGCGAGGCAGGCGATTACGACGAGGACCGCCGGCCCGGCGATCCGCCGCCGCTGCTCCGGCCGCGCCGCCCCGATCCGCGCGAGCAGACCGACGACCGCGACCACCACGAGGACGAGGCCTTCGGGCCGGGTCCAGTAGGCGAGCGACGCGAGCAGCCCGAACGCGAGGGCGCGCCCTCGTGTCGGCCGCTCGAGCAGCTCGATCAGCACGGCGAAGCCCGCGAGGTGCAGCCCCGCGTACAATCCGTCGCTCATCACGTCGGCCGAAAAATCGACCGCCCAGGGATGCAGCGCGACCGTCCACGCCGAGATCCACGCCACCGATCGCCCGAAGCGCGCCCACGCCATCCAGAAGATCGCCGCCACCGCGAGCAGACCGCCCGCGATCGAAACGACGATCGCTGCCGCCTCCGATGGAACCGAGAGCAGCTCGAGCGCGGCGACGAGCGCGGGATAGAGCGGATGCTGCGGATGGGCGAGCACGTCGCCGAAACGCCCTTCGCGCAGGGCCTGCGCCAGGGCGAGGAAGATCGGACCATCGTTGAAGAGGACCGCCGTCCGATGCCAGGCGAAGGCACGCAGACCGCCTGCGAACCCGAGCAGCACGCCGAGGCCGAGCCAATCGCGCGCCTCCGGCCGCCCCTCGCCTCCCGGATCCGGTTCCGCCCCGCTCAGCACGCTTCCTGCGCGTCCGCCTCGACCGCTCCGCGCAGATCCACGAGGAAATCGGGCATCGCCGATACCACGCGATTCCAGTTCGGGATCTGCGGCGAGCCCATCGGATCGCGGACGAAATCGAGGCCCGCAGCGCGCAGGGCTCCGGAGAACGTCTCGACGGCGACCTCCTCCTCGTGACGATCGAATGTGAGCCCGTTCAGCTTCGCATCGTCGCTGTAACGCGCGATCGAGTCCTGGGCCGTTCGAACGTAGGCGGCGATCATCGTATTCAGGAAGCCCGAATCGAACTCGACGCCGTAGCTCGCGAGGTTGCGGATCAAGGACGCCGCGATGTCACGCACCATGCGATGGAGCCCGGCCGAGGGATCGTTCTCGGAG
The DNA here is from genome assembly GCA_041389425.1 of Myxococcota bacterium. Classification (GTDB taxonomy): domain Bacteria; phylum Myxococcota_A; class UBA9160; order UBA9160; family UBA4427; genus UBA4427. The sequence continues at coordinate 67,992 of JAWKRX010000005.1, read as the reverse complement.
AGCTCCTGGTGCTTGTGGTCGTAGTTCTCGACGAGCTCGACCTGGCACACGCGTTTGAGCGAGCAGTTGCGATAGACCTCGGCGAGCACGCCGACCTCGAGCCCCCAATCCGCCGGGATCCGGTTGACCCGCGCGAGCTCGGTCGTCATCGAGCACTCGCCGGCGAGCGGATACCGGAACGATTCGAGGTATTCGAGCAGCGGAACGGGGCCGAGCACGGTCTTCATCGATCGGATCAGCGGCGTCATGAAGAGCCGGGTCACCCGCCCGTGCATCCGATCGGAGACGCGGCTGTAGTAGCCCTTGGCGAACTCGTAGGCGAGCGCCGGATTCGCCGTCGGATAACAGAGCCGCGCGAGCAGATCGCGGCGGTAGTCGAGAATGTCGCAGTCGTGGGTCGCGACGACCCGCGCGCGCTGGGTCGCGAGGACGTAGCCGAAGGCGATCCAGTTCGCGCGCCCCTTGCCGTCCGCTCCGGGCGTCAGGCCCTCGCGGGCGAGCCGATCGATCAGGGCATCGACCCGCGGCCCCTGGTTCCAGATCACCGTCGCCGGCGATCCATCACGGCAGCGAACCCGCGCGAACAGATCCGTCATCTCCCGGAACTGCCCCGCATCGGCGGCGCCGGAGAGGCTGACGACGCATTGCGCGAGGTAGGGCACCCGCGACAGCTCGTCGACGATGCGCGCGAGCGCGGGCCCCTGGATCTCGGAGTAGAGCGAAGGAAGAACGAGGGCGACGGGACGCTGCGGACTGTATTCGAGCAGCTCGCGCTCGAGGCGTTGCAGATTCGGCTCGCCCAGGCGGTGGAGGGTGCTGATGACGCCGGTCTGATGGAAATCCGCCATGCGCGGGACGGTCGCATCCGGCCCGATCGCATGTCAAGCGCAGAAGGTGCGCGTCAGTAGGGACCGGGCATGTCGAGCACGGGCTCGATGGCTTCTTCGAGCCAGCGAAGCGCCGCGGGATCGATCTCTTCGAAGGCGATACCGACCTCCTGCGTGATCGGATCGGTGTCGACGGCCCAGACGACCTTGCCGGTCGCGACGATCGTTCGGCGCCCGACGTTGAACGTGACCCGAAGCCGATCGCCGAGATGGACCTCGATGCCGACGGCTTCGAAGCGGATGCCGCCCGTCGAGACGTCGCGCGAAACCGCGAGCTGATCCGGGCGATCGATCTCGGCGAAGGAAATCACCTGGTCGGTCGGAATGCGCAGGTATTTCCGGCGATAGGCGGTCGGCTGCTCGGCCATGCGGATTTGCCCTCGCGTGCTCGGAAGGAGCACACGCTGGCCGTTTCGGCCCCGCCCGGAGATGCCTTGAGAAGCGCGTCGTGCACCGCCCCCAAAACGGGTACGACGCCTGGATCGACGATCAGAACAGGTCGAGTTGCCGGTCTTCTGCGCCTGCGACCTCGAGCCCCTTCAGCACGATCCCGATCCGGCGCAGTGCCCCGGGATCGACCCCGGCCCGCTCGAAGAGGTCCCGGGCTGCGGCGGCGACGTCGCCGGCCGAAACCGCCGGCGGACAGAGGGCGCGGCTGCGCGTGAGGGTCCGGGCGTCGGCCGTGGCGAGACGCAGGGCGATCCGGCTCGCTCCCAGGCCGTCGCGGCGGAGCGCGGTCTCGAGTCGCATGGCGAGCCGGGCGAAGACCGCATCGACGGAGCTCGCTCCGGAGACGGGCAGCTTCTCCTCGCGCGACAGTGTCGTCGGATGCTCCCGAACCCGCAGCGGCGTCGGATCCTCCGCGTTCGCGAGCAGCCAGAGTGCGCGGCCGGCGCTTCCGAGCAGGAGCTCGAGTCGTTCGACGCCGAGCAGGCGCAGCCCCGCGACGTCCTGGACGCCGAGCTCGAGCAGGCGCGACGTCGTCTTCGGCCCCACGGTCGGAAGCCGCTCGACCCCCAGCCCGAGCAGGTAGGTCTCGAATCCCGCCGGCGGCAGGACCGCGACGCCGCGCACCCCGACGTCTTCCGCGACGAGCGCCGCTGCGAAGCGCGTCGGCGCGATCCCGACGCGCAGCGCCAATCCGAGCTCGCCTTCGACGACCGCGACGAGGCGCTCGCCGCGGGCGCGCGCCTGCCCCGCATCGTCGGGCGCGCGAAAATAGAAGCCCGCGAGGCCCGCCGTCTCCACGGCTCCGATCTCGCGGCGCACGAGCGCGCGCAGCTGCCCCGACACTTCCCGTGCGCGCGCGAGGTCCGTGCGCACCCAGCGCGCCGAAGGGACTCGCGCGAGGGCCTCGGCGACGCCCATGCCCGGCTCGATCCCCAGCCGACGCAGATCGGACGTCGCCCCCACGACCCGGCCGCGCTTCGCGGGATCCCCGCCGACGATCACGGGCGATCCGGCGAGCTCCGCCCGGGCAGATCGAGCGACCGCGACGTGGAAATCCGGGACCACGGCATGACCGACCAGCCCCGGATTCCGCGCACGCGGACTCATGGCGAGGGCTCCAACACCAATCGCGCGACGCTCTCCTCTTCGATCGCGAGCCGATCCGTCGGAAACAGGGCGACGCGACCCGCGCGAAAGCGCGCGATCCCGTCGCCGAAATGGGGATGCCCGGCATGCTCGCTCTGCCCCGGAGCGAGACACGAGAGCACGCGGTCGCGGGCCGAGAGATCCATCGCGACGCGGTACAGACTCGCCGCCTCGACCTCGAGCGACACGCCGGGGCGATGGCGCGCGAGGGAGAGCGTCGCGCCGTTGCCGCCGCTGCGGAGCCCCTTGAACAAGAAATCCGCCTCGGGCCCGAAGGGGCCGAACGGCTCGAACCGAAGGCGATGGAGCTCGCCCCATTCCCAACGATCCCGGGCCGGGCCGAGCCGATGACCGATCGCGACCCAGGCCTCGCGCAGGCTGCGGCGCGCGGCGGCCGCGACCCGCGCCTCGTCGGTCCATCCGCCCGGACGGCGCAGCGCTTCCGCGCGCAGGATGAGACGCTCCACCGTGTCCTGCGCCCGCACGTGCGGGGCCCGCACATAACGTTCGAACAAGTCTTCACCGAAGGGCTCGCGCAGCAATCCGACGATCATCCGCTCGAGCACGAGATGATAGGCCGCGGCTCCCGCGCTCGCGGCCGCGGTTCCGCCGTCCCAGCCCTCGAGGATCCGGGCCATCTCCGCAGCTTCGATCTCGAGCGGACCGGAGCCGCGCGCGAGCGAGAGCAGCGCCGAGACGACGGCCGGGGACCGATCGCTGCCGTGATCGGCGAACATCTCCGCGGCCCCGCGCAGGTCGATCGCGCCCCGTCGCAGGCGGCGCTCGAGCTCGTGCTCGATGCGCGCGGCCCGCTCGCCGGGGCGCCAGAGAAACTCGACCGCGCCGGGATCCCCTCCGCTCGACCAGGGTTGGTCCGCCACCACGAGATAGGAGTGGCCGCCCTCGCCCAGGCGCAGTGCCGGCAGCGCGCTCTGCGGCACGCGGTGGCGCCAGTCGAAGCTCCGCAGCCGGCCCTGCACGGGCACCAGCCCGGTCGGCAGCGGGCGATGCGGCAGCCAGCCCGCGACCTGCACCCCCCCGCGCCCGAATCGATCGGCGAAGGCGACGGCGAGCACGGGCTCGTGGTGGTCCGCGAGCGCGGCGGCGACGCCCTCCGCTCCGCCGGCGCGCAGCAGGGCCAGCATCGACGAGAGGCCGTCGCCGGGCCGGGCACCGGTCCAGGCCAGCGCGCGTGCGGTCCCGGCGCGCATCGCATCGGACGGATCGTCCTCCGCGGTGCCCTCCGCCAGCCATTCGATGAGCGGACCATGCCGGGTCGAGCGGAGCGTACGCCGCTCTTCGCGCAGCGATCCGCCCCGATCGACGTAGGCGAAGACTTCCTCGCGGGTTTCGAGCGGTGCCCAGAGCGCACCGTTCTGATAGAAGCCCGGCCGCTCGCCGAGGGTCTCGATGAACAGATCCGCGATCGGCGCTCCGGCCGGGACGCTCGCGAAGGCGAGCTGATTCGTTCGGCCGAGCCAGAAGATCGGCGATCCGGGGAGCGTCGCGCCGAGCACGGCGAGGCCACCGCCCGCGAGCTCGGCTTCATGGAAGAGCGCGGGCGCGCTCGGTGCCATCTGCCAGTCCGCGACCAGCAGCGGTGCCCCGCTCTCGCTCGCACCGCCCCCGACGAGCCAGGCTCCGCCCGTCGGATGGCCGATCCCCGCGCAGAGCGCGCGGGTCGAATCCATGGCGAGCACCGGCGAGTCCCGGCGATCTTCCCGCCTCACGGATTCGAACGAGCGCAGCATCGGCAGCGAGGGCGCCTCGCCGAAATCGATCGATGCGCGGCCGGGGAAGAAGGGACGGGCCGGCACGCTGTCGAGGCGCTGGATCAGCTCGTCGAGTACCAGTGTCGTCTCGAGCGTGCCGCCGATGCACCAGGAGAGGAGCTTCACCACCGCGAGCGAATCCGCCGGCCGCCAATCCTCGACCGCTTCGATCGGCACACCGAGCTGCGCGGGCGGCGGGACACGCTCCTCCCGAACGCGCGCGATCCGCGCGTTCACGCCCGCCGCATAGGATTCGAGCACCGCGCGCGTCGCCCGAGGCAGCTCGGCCGCTGCGATCTCCGACGCCTCTTCGATCTCCAGCAGACGCGCCAGGCGATCCGCCGGGAGCGCCGACTCACCGACCAGCTCGGCCGCCCGGCCGTAGGCGCGGCGCCGGAGCCAGACCATCTGCGCCAGGCGATCGTCGGCATGAACGAATCCAAGACCGAACCAGGCCTCGGACTCGTCGCGCGCGAAGACATGGGGGATGCCGCGTCCGTCCCGCAGGATCTCGACCGGCTGCTTCAGGGAGGCGATCCGGACCGTCCCGGAGGCCGCCGCGAGCCAGCTCCGCTCGTCCTGCCCGCTGCTCCGCGACCGCTGGAGGGCGAACAAGGCCGCCAGGACGACCAGCGCCCCGAGCAGCAGGCGCACCCCCAGCTCCGCGAGACCCGGCGCACCGCGTCCGCTCCTCGCTCCCGGCCGAACGGCCATCCGCGCTCACCCCCCCGAGCTCGCCTTTCGCCCCGCGCCGAGGCGCATGTCGCAAAAAACGGAAGTCAAGTCGAATACTTGAGAGCATATCCGAGGGCGGGTACATTGCGCGGCCCTGCCCCCCGCCGCCTGGAGCGTTCGCGCCTTGCCGATCCGATCCCTCGATGCACTGCTCGCGTCGACCGAGCTGCGCGGGAAGCGTGTCTTCGTCCGCGCCGATCTGAACGTCCCGCTCTCGGACGGCCAGGTGGCCGACGATAGCCGGATCCGCGCTTCGCTTCCGACGCTTCGGCGCCTGATCGCCGCCGGCGCCCGGATCATCCTCGCCTCCCACCTCGGTCGACCGAAGGACGCGCCCGATCCGAAGCTCTCCCTCGCCCCGGTCGCGAAGGCCCTCGCGAGCGCTCTGCAGGCGAAGGTCACGCTCGCGAGCGACTGCGTCGGCCCCGAGGTCGAGACCGCGGTGCAGCGGCTGCAGGACGGCGAGATCCTGCTGCTCGAGAACCTGCGCTTCCACCGCGCCGAGAAGAAGAACGAGCCGGCCTTCGCGAAGGCCCTCGCGGCGCTCGCGGACGTCTACGTGAACGACGCCTTCGGCACCGCGCACCGCGCCCACGCCTCGACCGCCGGCATGGTCGCCCACGTCCCGATCGTCGCCGCCGGCGCCCTGCTCTCCGCGGAGCTCGCTGCGCTCGCCAGCGCCCTGCAGCCCGAGCATCCCTTCGTCTGCTTCCTCGGCGGCGCCAAGGTCTCCGACAAGCTCGGCGTGCTCGAAGCGCTGATCGAACGTGCGGACACCGTCGCCGTCGGGGGCGCCATGGCCTACACGTTCCTCGCCGCCCGCGGCGAAGCCGTCGGCCGCTCGCTCGTCGAGGCCGACCGCTTCGAAGACGCGCGCCGCATGCTCGCGCGGGCCGAGGCGCGCGGCTGCCAGCTCCTGCTCCCGACCGACCACGTCGTCGCGGAGCGCGTCGACGCCTCCGCCGCGGCGAGCGTCGTCTCGACCATTCCCGCGGATCGGATGGGCGTCGACATCGGCCCCGAGACCGCCGCGCGTTATGCCGCCGCCGCCGCTGGTGCGCGCACGATCCTCTGGAACGGCCCGATGGGCGTGTTCGAGATCGACGCCTTCGCGAAGGGGACGGAGAGCCTCGCCCGCGCCGTCGCCGATTCCCCCGCGAAGAGCATCGTCGGCGGAGGCGACTCGCTGGCGGCGGTCGCGAAGGTCGGCGTCGGCGACCGGATCGGCCATCTTTCGACGGGCGGCGGCGCATCGCTCGAGTTCGTCCAGGGTCTGACGCTTCCCGGTGTCGCCGCGCTCGACCGGCCGCAGGATGCAAACGCCGCCGGAAGGGAGCCGGCGAGCCGGCGTGAAGTCGCCGGATGAGGCGTGTCCCGCTCCTCGTCGCCAACTGGAAGATGAATCACACCGCGCGTGCGGCGGAGGAATTCGCGGCCGCGCTGCGCCCGCTGATCGCGCCCTTCGCAGACGAGATCGGCAGCCGGCTCGAGGTCGCGATCGCCCCGGCCTTTCCCGCGCTCGACCGGCTCGGGCAGGCGCTCTCCGGCTCGGGGATCGCGCTGGCCGCCCAGAACGTCCATGAAGCGGATTCCGGGGCGTTCACCGGCGAGGTCTCCCTCGCCATGCTCGCGGACCTCGGCTGCCGCCTCGTGCTGATCGGCCATAGCGAGCGCCGGCATCTCTTCGGAGAGACCGACGAGCGCGTGCTCGCCAAGCTCGATCGGCTGCTGGCCTCCGAGCTCGGCGCGATTCTCTGTGTGGGCGAGACGCTCGCCGAGCGCGAGGGCGGCCAGCTGGGTCGCGTCCTGGCGCGGCAGCTCGAGGAGCCGATCCGGCGGGTCGCCGCGTCCGCGCGGCCGCCCGAACGGAGCCTCGTCGTCGCATACGAGCCAGTCTGGGCGATCGGCACGGGCCGTGTCGCGACCCCGGACCTCGCCCGTGCCGCCCACGCGGAGATCCGTTCCCATCTCGTCGCGGGTCTCGGCCCTGCCGGAGAGCGGGTCCGGATCCTCTATGGTGGGTCGCTCAAGCCCGCGAATGCACGCAGTCTCCTCGAGCAGCCCGACATCGACGGCGCGCTCGTCGGCGGCGCGAGCCTCGACCCCGTTGATTTTTCAAGCCTCGTCTCGATCTGTCGCGAGACGCAAAGGGAGCGCTCCTGATGCAGACCTTCATCTACGTCCTTCATTTTCTCGTCTGTTTCGTCCTGATCGGCGTCGTCCTGCTCCAGCGCGGCAAGGGCCAGGACCTCGGCGCCTCCCTCGGCGGCGGCAGCGCGAACACGATCTTCGGCAGCCGCGGTGCGGGCAACTTCCTGACCCGCATCACGACCGCGAGCGCGATCATCTTCATGGGGACCTCCCTCACGCTCTCGTACCTCGGATACAAATCCTCGGACGTGCGCCTGTTCGACGAGTCGGAGCCCTTCGTCCCCGAAACCGGCGCCCTGCCCCAGCCCGAGAGCTCGGGCCTCGAGGAGGTCCCGAGCGCAGCAGCCGCGGCAGGCGATTCGACTGAGGGCGGGCTGGTCGAGGTGCCGAGCGCGTCGGGCGATGCGCCTCCGGCCGGCGATGCGGCGGCCCCCTCGAGCGACGAGGCCGTGCCGGCGCCCTGATGGCCGCGGGGACGTGCATCGAGGAATTCGTGCCGCGGGGGGTGGAAACCGCTCGTGGCCTATGGGCGCGCAGGACGGGCTTGGTTATGCTCCGCGCCCGCGTGCGGCGGTGGCGGAATTGGTAGACGCACCAGCTTGAGGGGCTGGCGGGAGCAATCCCGTGGAAGTTCGAGTCTTCTTCGCCGCACCATCTCTTTCTTCTTCGACGACTCCTCCCTGCCCTCGTCCAGGCCTCGCGCCCGGCTCTCCCGCCCCCTCGAACGGCGCACCTTCGGTGAGCCCGGTGAGGTAGAGCCAGATCGCTTCGAGCTCGACGTCGTCGAGGCCCGCGAATCCGGGCCAGGGCATGAATTCGCGGTCGAGCGCGCGGCCATCGGGCGTACGCCCTTCCCGCATGGCCCGCGCGAAATCCCCGAACGTCCAGCGTGCGAGCGGTCCGCCCGGGGTCAGATCCGGGGGCACGGGCTCCCCGGGCAACGAGAGGGGATGCAGCCCGCCCGCGAGATCGCGGCGGTGGCAGACGCGACAGCTGCCGATCTCGACGAGATAGGCGCCGTCGTCGGCACTCGCGATCGCGCCCGAGACCCCGCTCGCCGGATCGCGCGATCCGAACGACGCGCGCGCCGACCAGGCGACCTCCACCGTCCTGGCACCCGTCTTCTTCCGCTCGCCTTCCCGGGCCAGCGCCGCCACCTGCTCCGCGGAGATCAGATCGGGCGCGAGCCCCGCCGCCACGACCGCGCGCGTCAGCCACCCCGTCCGTTTGGGCGGTACCGCCCGATCCACGGCCGGCACCTGCCGGACGTAGGCGACGATCGCCGCGAGATCGTGGTCCGAGAGGTGGGAGAGGCCGGCCGAGGGCATGAGCAGGAGCGAGCGGCCGTCCGGCGCAACGCCCTGCCGCAGGGCCGCGATCCAATCCGCGTCGCGATAGTGGCCGGCGATGCCGCCCTCCCCTCGCGTCAGGTTCGTGGCGTAGAGCCGACCGATCAGCGGATCGTCGGCCATCTCGCGTCCGGCGAGATCGGGGCCATGACAGTAGGTGCACTGGGCGACGACCGTGACGAGATGGCGGCCCCGCTCGAACAGCGCCGCATCGGCCGCGAAGGCGAGGCGCGTGGTCGGTGCCGCATTCCCATGCCGCCGGTTCAACCGCTGCTCGCTGCGCGCGTAGACCGCGACGACGATCAATCCGACCACGCCCGCCACGCCCGCGAGGCCGGCCCACGCGCGCAGCCGGCGCCGCGCGCGGCGCGGCCGCTCACTCATCCCGCCTCCGCGGCGATGTGGGCCAGGGCATCGAAGGCGTAGTGGTCGTCCGCTTCGAGATACATCGTCGAGGCGACGGGGCGGGCGCCGAAGCGGCGCTTCTCGAGGCTCGCACCGAACCCGAAATGGACCTTCGGCTTGCCGAGGGCGCGGGCGCGCAGCGTGCCGTGGCGGAGCATCTGGCGATAGAGCCCGCGCTCGCGGACGAGGTCGTAGTCGAGGCCCGTCAGGAGCGGGGTGTAGACCGAGTCGCCGACGGCGCTGGCGAGGAAGCAGACCGGCCCGCGCTCGGGGCGTTCCCGCTCCCGGAAGACGAGCAGCTCCCAGCCCGGCGACGACGCCATCGCACGCAGGAACGCGCGCGGCAACGGGAACGTGTTCAGCTCGAGGTTCTCGGCGCGCACGTTTTCGTAGAGCGTGTAGAGGCGGTCGACCTCCGCTTCGGTCAGCTCGCGGGATCCGGCCGTCAGGACCTCGACGTCGTAGGCGTCGTCGAAGGGCGCCACATGGCGCGCCTGGTGATAGCGATGCTTGCGGCCGAGCGAGGCGACGAGCTCGGCCTCGCTGCCGAGCACGTCCTCCACGACCAGGCTGTCTGGAGCCGCCATCGAGAGCATGCCCTCCGAGGCGAAACGATGGGCGAGCGCGAGATCGTCGCTCGGCAGGTCGCGCAACACGCGCACCGAGCAGCCGAGCCGGTCGGAATCGCTGCGCACCGCGCGCAGCAGCAGCGCGATCGCGGCCTGGCTCGTCGATGCGTCGACGGGATCGCGCAGCCAGAGATGATTGCCCTCCGAGAGCAGGCAGCCCATCGAGAAGACCCGATGCGTCAGGAACATCGGCTCGACGGCACGGCGCGCCTCGACCCGCGCCGAGACGTCCGCCGGCGCCATCATGTCCGCCTTCCAGAGCGCTGCGCTGAAGCAGGTCGCGAGCACCGGTTCGCCCTTGCCGTCGCGAACGACGTAGTACCGGAAATCCCAGCGATTCTCGGGCGGCGCCTCGGGGCCGAAGAGCTTCTCGAAGAGCGCCATGCCATCGACGCCCACACATCCCCGATCGCGCATCAACGCATCCCACTCGCCGCGCAGGAGCTTGTCGATCGAATCTGCCGACTCGAGATAGAGCTCGGTCGAGCGGGCGCGCGCCCGGGCGACGGGCGCCTCCGGCGCTTCGAGGCCGAAGGCCCGCCAGATCTCGTGGGGCGTCGCGCCCGCCTCCCGGACGGCGGGCTCCCAGTGTTCGGCGAGGGCGTCGGCGAGGCCCTCGAGATCCTCGCGCGTGTGGTGGCGCGTGATCAGGAAGCGGTTGCCGCTGCGGCGGGCGGGGGTCGCGGGGAACTGGGCGGGGTTCGTGAAGAAGCCCTCTCCCATCAGGCGGGAGCAAAGGATCTGACAGACCTGGGTCGGCCCGGTGCCGACGAAGCCGACGGGCGTGTTGCCCGGCGAGACGACGGGGATCGCATGGCGACCGATCCGGTCGGCGAAGATCGCCATCTTCTCCCGGAGCTCGGCCTGCATCTGCGCGATCTCCGGCCCGAGGTGGATGCGCGCCGAGGCGATCGCGGCGCCGAGGATGGGCGGCTGCAGCGGCCCCGCGAAGATCAGCGTCGGGCCGAAGCGACGGACCTTCTTCTTGATCTCGGGACTCGACGAGACGATCAGCCCGCCGCCCGTCCCGAAGCCCTTGGCCATCCCCGTCGCGAGCAGCATGCGCGGATGGAGCGGCATGACGTCGAGCACGCTGCCGGAACCGTTCGGGCCACACCAGCTCATGCCGTGGGCATCGTCGACGTAGACGCGCATCTGCTCGTGGCGATCGAGGATCTCCGCGATCCGCGCGATCGGCGCCCGATCGCCGAACATGCTGTAGATCCCGTCCGCCATGTACCAGACCTGGCGATGGGTCTTCGCGAGCGCCGCGACGCGATCCTCGAGGCGGTCGAGATGGTTGTGCGGGAGGACCTCGAGGGTCGTGCCGCTCGCGTGCAGCAGCTTGGCCGCGAGCTGGACGCTCGAATGGACCTGATGATCGAGGATGACGGCATCGTCCTCGTCGAGCAGCGCCGGCAGCGCGGCCAGATGCCCGAGGGTCGTCGTCGGCGCGACCACGACGTGGGCCCCGCCGAAGATCCGCTCGATGAGCGATTCGAACTCGGTATAGAGCGGCGAGGAGAGGTAGGCGCGCGAGGAGCTCGTCTCGATCCCGAATCGCCGGGTCGCATCGACGGCGCCTTCGATCAGGCGCGGATCGAGCTCGAGACCGAGGTAGCTGCAGGAGGCGAAATTGACGAGGTCCTTCCCGCGTATCCGGACGTGGCGCCCGTCGAACGCCGCATCCTCGGCGTGACAATTCCCGATCCCGAGGTCCACGCTGGAGTCGATCGCACGCTCGAGGAGCTTCTTGCGGTCACGTTGACTGTGCACGCCACGGCCTCCGGCGCCCCGGACCGGCAGGAGCGCCGATCCGATTGGCGACGCAGGCGGTTTCGGCGCGAGTTGCCTGTCCCTTGAGGTGCCGCAACTTGATTTTGACTGGGGGAGTCGAAACCACTCGGTGGAAACACGGAGGCGAACCGCCCGCTATGATCGGGCGGCCCAGGGCCGCGGGGGCGATCGTTTCGGGAGCAGTCGGTGGTCGAGAATCTGAGCGGCGTATCCGGAATCGTGCTGCGCCTCGTGGTCGAAGGAACGAAGCGGAGCGGGATCTCGCTCGATCGCATCTCCGACGATCTCGGCATCGACGTCGAAGCGCTGGCGGCACGTTCGGGGCGCATTCCCTGGGAGCGCTTCACCCGGATCATCGACCGCATCGCCGCCGAGATCGGTGGCCCCGACGAGCTCCGGCGATTCAGCGAGGCCCAGCTCGAAACCGGATCGATCGGGATCTTCCGCAGCATCGGTCGCGTGCTCGCCCGCCCGCGAGACGTCTACTCCGCGGGCGCGCGCTGGATGGGCCCGAGTCTGTTCCCGATGATCGAGGCGGATCTCTGGGACGGCGCCGACGGCGTTCTCGTCCAGCGACTGACCCTCCATCCCGACCATCGCGACTGCCCCGCCCTCTTCCACATCCTGCACGGCGCGCTCGTCGCACTCCCGCGCGCCTGGGGGCACGGCCCCTCCGAGGTCGCCCTCGAGCTCGCACCGGGCCGCGCGACCTTCGAGATCCGGCCGAGTGTGGCGCGGCGCGGCGCGCTCTCCCGTCTGGCCCGCGCCGTCCGCGCGCGCCTGGCCTTTCCGACGATGCTGCGCGAGCTCGAAGAGCAGCAGCGCGCGATCGACGAGTCCTACCGCGAGCTGCGCGAAGCCCATCGCCGGATCTCGCATCAGGCGACGGCCCTCGAGCGGGTCGACTCGATCGGGCGCGAGCTCTCGAAGGACGTCGACCTCGATCGCGTGCTCGACGGGCTCGTCCGGATCCTCACGGACGAGCTCGGGTTCGTCGGCGTCGAGCTCTCCCTCGCCGAAACCCGGGTCGATGCCGAAGAGGAGCCGCAGCGCGACGGGCTCCCTCTGCGCCGGTTCCGTCTCGCGGGCTCGACCGGGAATCTTCCGCTGCGCCGCCACGCACTGACTTCCGCGGGCCGCTCCCTCGGCGAGCTCGTCGTCCATCTCAATGCAAACACGGACCGCAGCGACGCGACCGACCTGCTCGACCGCCTCATTCCCTGGATCGCACTCGCGATCGACAACGCCCAGACCTACGCCCGCCTCGAGCGTCACGCCGAGGCCCTCGAGGAGCGCGTGCGGGAGCGGACCGCGCGTCTGCTGGCGGTGAATCACCATCTCGTCCGCGAGATCGACGAGCGCAAGCGTGCGACGGACGCGCTGCTCCAATCCGAGGCCCAGCTGCGCGCCTCCGAGCGTCTCGCTTCGATCGGTACGCTCGCCTCCGGCATCGCCCACGAGATCAACAACCCGGTCGGCGCGATCCTCGCCGCGGCCCAGCTCGCCCAGATCCTGCGCGGCGATGCCGACGCCGCCCGCCAGGTCGATGCCGCGCTGATCGACATCGTCTCGGAGGCGAAGCGCTGCGGCGACATCGTGCGCGGCGTCCTTCAATTCGCCCGCGAAGAGCGCACCGACAAATGGCCCTGCGCGCTCCGCGATCTCGTCTTCCGTTCGATCCGGCTCACCGCCGCCTTCGCCGAGCAGCACGGTGCACGGCTCGTCCCGGAGGTCCCCGAAGACACACCGTGGGTCCAGGCGAATCCGACCCAGCTGGAGCAGGCGATCGTGAATCTCGTCCGCAATGCGATCGAGTCGGGGGCGACGACCGTCCGGATCGCCCTCCGCGCCCAGCCGGACGAGCGCACGTCGACCATCGAGATCCAGGACGATGGGATGGGAATCTCCGAAGCCGATCGACTCCGGATCCTCGAGCCCTTCTACACGACGCGCCGCGCCAACGGCGGAACGGGGCTCGGCCTCTCGGTCGTCCACGGCATCGCGCTCGAGCACGGCGGCACGCTCGCGATCGAATCGAACGGAGAAAGGGGCTCGTCGATCGTGCTGCGCATGCCCTGCATCGACCCGCCGGCCCCGCGCGAACCGGAGATCCTCGAGAAATCGCCCGCCGAGCCGGCCGATTCCGCGCTGGGTTAGTCCGGGCTCGCCCCGACGGCACGCAGCAGGCGCCCGCGCCCCTGGACGAAGCCGACCAGATCCGAGAGCTCGTCCGCCAGTGCATCGCGCAGGGCGCGCACGTCGATCCCCAGATCGGGGTCGGCATTGAACATCACGAACAGACCGCCGGCATAGCCGACGACCGTCACGTTGAGGCCCGACGCGTCCTGGAGCGGAAGAATGCCGTGCGTCGCGACGAGCTTCGCGCCGTCGAGATGCAGCGTCTGCTGCGGGCCTGGCGTCTGGACGATCGCGATCTGTCCCGCCGTGAGCGTCCCGAGCGCGCGGGCGCCGAGGGCGAAGCGATGAGACGCGGTCCACTCGCTGCCGGCGATGAGCGTCTCGCCGCTGGCCGTATCCGTCTGGGTGCGCAGGCGGCGGGTCTGCTCGTGGATGCGGTCGTGCCGCGACAGCGGCGTCGGCTCCCAGATCGGAAGCTCGATCACCCAGGGCCTCGCCGTCGCCTCGTCCGCGGCGAGCACCGGAGCCACCGCCCGCAGATCGACGGTCACCGGGCTGACGTGGCGATCCGAGAGATAGCGGCGCAGCGCGCCCGTCAGCACCGTGAGGACGCAGTCGTGGACCGAGCCCCCGAGCGACTGCCGAACGCGCTTCACGGTCTCGAGGTCGAGCGTCTGGATGGAGAAGCTGCGATGCGGCCCGAGCGGACCGTCGAAGGGCGAGCGCGAGGCATGGCGCAGGCGGTAGCCGAGGACCCGCAACACCCCGCGCGCCTGATCCTTGACGGACTGCGCCGCGAGCTGCGGTTGCCGCACGAGCCGGACCGCCTGCTTGAGGACCCGTTTGGTCGGATTCCATTGCCGCAGCACGTCCTGCACGAAGAGCTCCACCGGGGCCGGCGCCGGCCGCGCCGAGAGCCGGACCGGCGAGACCTCCGTGCGCCCCGCATCGGCCGAGAGGATCGCGCGGATCAGATCCGCCCCTTCGAGCCGATCGAGGGCCTGGTGGATCTTGAAGACGAGCGCGAATCGACCGCCCTCGAGCCCCTCGAGCACCCAGCATTCCCACAGCGGCCGCGAACGATCGAGACGCGACGATGCGATCCGGGAAACCGTGTTGCAGAGCTGGTCGGCATGGCCCGGCTTGGGCAGCGCCGAATGCCGCAAGTGGAAATCGAGCTCGAACTCGGGATCGTCGACCCAGATCGGATGGCCGTCGATCGGGATCCGGCGGAGCTTCTGGCGCAGGCGCGGCAGCTCCAGGAGTCGCGCACTCACGATTTCGCGGATGCGCGCGAAGTCGACGCCGCCCTCCGGCGTGCGCAGCGGACCGCCCTCGAAGATCAGGATCATGCCCGTATGCGCGCGGCGACGGGACGATTCGACCGCCAGTGCCGCCGTGGCCTCGTCGTCGAGCCGCTCGTAGAAGACGCGCGCCATCTAGGCATCGCTCCGGTCGCGAGCGTTCACGGGCGCAGCCGCGGCGTCCGCGAGATCCGCGGGCGTCTCGTCGGCGCCGGGCGACGCCCCGTCGCGCGTCCGATCCGTCGCGAAGGGCGCCCCGCCGTGCTCGAAGAGATGGTCGGCGGCGATCTGCCGGAGGAAGGGCTTCAGCTCGGGCTTCATCGAGCCCATGACGTGCCCCGAAGACAGCCATTCGATCTGGGGCCGGCCCCAATGACGCCAGAGCGCCCGCGCCTGATCGGGCCGCGCGACGCGATCGGCGACGCCGGCGTAGATGAATCGTTTCCCCACGCCCATGCGCGGCTCGAAGGTGAGCGGAGAGACCGGAAACATCACCTGGTTCACGAGCGCCCAATCGGTCTGCAGATCGCCGCCGTAGGCCTTGAAGGCCCACGGTTCGTTGTCCCGCGCCAGCGAAGCGAAATCCACCGCCGGGATGCCGGCGACGACACAGGCGAGATCGTCGATGAAGGCCGACGCGAGCGAGACCGCGTAGGCCCCCAGCGAGACGCCGTACAAACCGACGGGCGCATCGCTTCTCGCTCGCAGCCAGCCGACCATCCGGCGGATGTCCCAGACGGCCTGCGAGAACATGTGCAGCACGCTCGCGAACTCCGGCTGCAGCAGCCCGCCGCCGCTCATGCGCGTACCCGAGCGCGGACCATGCAGCGGCAGGACCGGCATCAGGACGTTGAGCCCCAGCTCTTCGTGGATCCAGCGGGCCTTCAGGCCCGTCAGGTTGACACTCGGCTGCCCCATGCCGAAGCCGTGCGTGCAGACGAGCCAAGGCCGCTCTCCCCCCGCATGCTCGAGCAGATAGGCGACGGCCGTGCCGTTGTCTTCCTGGGCGAGCCAGCGCTCGCGGGCGGGCTCGCCGGGATGGGGCTCGTATTCGCTCTCGAAGGCGAGCTCGACGAGGTCGACCTTGCGGCCGAGATGACGGATCCGCTTCGGGGTTCGCGTCACGGCGCGCAGGCGCGGCGGCGTTCGGTGGTAGGCCGCGGGATCGCTGAACCAGCCGTTGCGGTCCAGGAAGTCGCGCATCGCGAGCAGCTCCTGATGCCCGCGGCGGACGCTCTGCGCCTCGGGCATGCCGAGCACCAGGCTGACGAGCAGGGAGAAGGTTCCGTCCGCGAGCGCCTCGGCGACGAGGCCCGGCGTCGGCTCGACGGCGGGCACGTCCCGATAGCGCTGCTCCCGGCGCAGGACCGCCGCCGTGTCGTTCGCCATCGACGCGAGCTCGATGGCCGGTGCCGTCAACCAACGGATCAGGCTGCTCATCCATGCCCCCCGCACGATCCCGTCGGATCGGCCGCGAATCCGGAACTCCGCGAGTCCATCGGCCGATCCAATGCGCGACTCGATCCGGTCGTCACGATCGCGTCTCGGATGCGGGGGCCCTCATCCGTCGAACGCTCCAGGGCAGCGGGGCCCCCACCCCACTCCCGCGCTCGCGGCCCGCTCAGGCATCCCGCTGAAACCGTCCGTAGCTGCCGCGGAAGTAGAGCAGCGGCTCGCCCTCGCGGACCTGCGCCTGCTCGATCTCCCCGACACACAGCAGATGGTCGCCGGCGTCGTGCACGGCGACGAGCCGGCAGTCGAGGTTGACGAGCGCGTCCGCGAGCAGCGGCGCGCCGGTCTTCGCCGCGAAGGTCTCGACGCCTTCGAAGCGGACCCACTCGTCCTTCCTGGACGCGAAGCGGTTCGAGAGCGCCTGCTGTCCGACGCGCAGGACGTTGACGCCGAAGCAGCCGCCCTCCTGGATCATCGCCGTCGTATTCGACGTCTTCGAGGCGCAGACGAGCGCGAGGGGCGGCGCGAGCGACGCACCACTGAAGTCGGAGACCGTCATGCCGTGGATCCGCTCGCCCGCCCGGGCGGTGATGATCGTGATGCCGCTCGCCCAGGATCCCAGCGCTGCCTTGAACTCGTCCGCATTGATCGCCATCGACGCTGCTCGCTCCCTCTGTTCGGGGTGGCGCCAACGCTAACACGAAGCTCCGCCGGTGGCGCCGGGCGATTCTTCGGCCCCGGAAGGGCGCGGCGGCTGCAGGAAGGCGAGCACATAGGGGCCCACGACGTCGAGCGGGCGCATCCCCGGCGCAAGCTCGACCGCGAGGGCGTAGAGCAGCGAGAAGGCGCGGCCGAAGGCGAGCAGGCCGTCCGGCATGCGCGCCCCCTCGATCAGCCAGAGGTGCTCGCGCACCTTCCCGAAGTAGTCGCCGAAATCGATCTCGGAGAGCTCCCGGGGCGTCAGGTTGTAGTAGGCGGGATCGAACGAGATGCGCGCGAGCGCCCCCGCCGCCTCGCGGTCGCCTTCGCGCAGGATCCCGATCCGGATCAGGCTGTCGACCCAGAGCGATTCGTTGCGGGTCACGGCGGCGAGCACGTTCATGCGCACGCCCTCCATGATCTCCGGCGCGATCTCCTCGTGCATGCCGAAATCGATCAGCACGACGCGCCCCGCCCGATCGACGAGCAGGTTGCCGGGATGGGGATCGCAGTGGAAGAAGCGCTCGCGGAACATCTGGTGAAGGAAGGCGCGCGTCGCCCAGGCGACGCGATCGGAGACGTCGATGCCGAGCGCGGCGAGGCGCTCGCGCGCGTTGATCTTCTCGCCCTCGATCAGCTCCATCGTGAGGACACGCCCCGTCGTCGTCTCCCAATGGATCGCCGGGACGCGCACCTGCTCGCGCAGCTTCGGATCCTTCCCGATCGCCGCGGCGACGCGTTCCGCTGCATGCCCCTCCGCGAGGTAGTCCATCTCGCGCAGCAGCGAGCGCGCGAGCTGGGCGTGGATCGAGAGCAGATCTGGCGCGACCAGCGGATCGAAGAGCCAGAGCGCGAGGCGGAGCATCCGCAGGTCGACCGCGACCGACCGCTCGACGCCCGGATAGAGGATCTTGACCGCGCACGCCCGGCCCGATCGATCGCGCGCGCGGTGCACCTGACCGAGACTGGCCGCCGCGATCGGAACGGGATCGAACTCCGCGAAGACCTCGGCGAAGGGACGCCCGAGCTCGCGTTCCAGCTGGGCCTCGATCGCCTCGAAGGGCGCCGGCGGGACGCGATCCTGGAGCTTCACGAGCTCCGCCGTGATCGATTCGGGGATCACGTCGACGCGCAGGCTCGCGACCTGCCCGAGCTTGATCAGGCCCCCGCGAAAGCGCGTCGCGACCCGCACGAAGCGTGCCGCGAAGCGGCCGAAGCGCGCGGCCATCCAGTCGGGATCCCGCTTCCACGTGCCCCGGCGATCGAGCCGGTAGAGCAGGTAGACGAAGGCGGCCTCGGCGATCAGGCCGAGCAGCACGAGGCTGCGCCGTGCGAGGGCGAGCGGCGAAGGCGCGTGGTGGTTCACCCGGTCGGCCATACGCCGCCGGATTCCAGGGGTCGGATGTCGAATGCGCGCAGAGCGGGATCTCGGATTCAAGCCTCCGGGCCGGGCGCCCTCACCGCTCTGGGGATCAGCAGGATCTCGATGCGTCGATTGCGCGCGCGATTCTCGGCGCTGTCGTTCGGGGCGACGGGATCGTTCGGCCCGAGCGAGATGGCCGAGAGCCGCTTCGGCGACACACCCTTGCGTTCGAGCAGGCGGACGACCCGCGCCGCCCGCGCCGCGGCGAGCTCCCAGTTCGTCGGATAGCGCTCGGCCAGGGCACCGCCGATCTTGCGGTCGTCGGTATGGCCCCGGACGTGGATCGCATCCTGGAGCGGCACGAGCTGGGCCGCGACCTTGACGAGCACCTCCTCGCCCCGCGCATCGAGCTCCGCCGAGCCCGACGCGAAGAGCACCTCGTCGGAGACGTTGAGTCGAAGCCCCTCGCGCAGCCGCTGGATCTCGATCTGCCCCGCCGAGACCTCCGACTCGAGGTCGGAGACGAGCTCGTCGTAGGTCGACTGCATCTTCGCCAGCTCCGCCTCGCGTTTGGCCAGGGCCGCGGCGGCCTCCATGCGTGCGAGGCGCTCGGCGTCGAGGTTCTGATCGAGCTCGCTCGCCTTGCGCTCGACCTTCGCGAGGTTGCCTTCGAGGGATTCCCGCGCCAGGCGCTCGTCCTCGTAGGATTCCTGGGCCTCGACATACTGCGCTTCGAGACTCGATCGCTCGATCGTCAGCCGTTCGACCTGCGACTCGAGGGCCGCGCGCTCGCGCTCGAGCTTCTCGAAACGATCGTCGAGGCGATCGTAGGCGGTGCGTGTGACGCAGCCTCCGGCGGACAGCAGCAGGGCGGCCAGGAGCCAGACGCCCGTCGTCGATCCGATTCGATTCACCCTGCCCTCCCGTCGCATCCCGTCGATGCGTCGATCCGCCGCCGGTGAAGGCGGACTCTAACCTCGCCGCCGCGCGCGTCAGCTCGCCTGCGGCGCCGCCGCGAGGGTATACCGGAGGGCCTCGTCGATCGTCCCGACGAAACGCAGGTCGAGCCCCGCGAGCAGCTCCGGCGTGATCTCCTCGATGTCCCGCCGGTTCTTCTCCGGCAGCACGACCCGCTCGATGCCCGCGCGTTTCGCCGCGAGCACCTTCTCCTTGATTCCGCCCACCGGCAGGACCTTGCCCCGCAACGTGATCTCCCCCGTCATCGCGACCCGCGGCACCGTAGTGCGCCCCGTGAGCAGCGAGGCCAGCGACGAGACCATCCCGATGCCGGCGGACGGACCGTCCTTCGGCACGGCCCCCTGCGGCACGTGCACGTGGAGATCGTGCAGATCGAAGCCCTTCGGATCGAGCCCGTAGTCGCCCGCGTGGTTGCGCAGCCAGGAGCGCGCCGCCTCGACGGATTCGCGCATCACGTCGCCCATCGAGCCGGTCAGCTTGAGCTCGCCCTTGCCCGCCATCTGCGTCGATTCGATGAACAGGATGTCGCCGCCGACCGGCGTCCACGCGAGTCCGACGGCCACGCCCGGCATGACGTCGTCCTCCGCCAGATCCGGCTCGGCCTTGATCGGACCGAGCAGCGCCTTGACCTGCGCGGCATCGAGCTGCTTCGGACAGGTGGCGTCGCCCTCGGCGACGCGCCGGGCGAGCTTGCGGCAGACCGAGCCGATCTCGCGTTCGAGACTGCGCACGCCGGCCTCCCGCGTGTAGCTCTCGATCAGCGTGCGAAGCCCGCCGTCGTCGATCTCGATGCCGACGTCGGCGATCCCGTTGCGCTCGAGCTGGCGCGGCACGAGGAAGCGCTTCGCGATCTCGAGCTTCTCCTCGAGCGTGTAGCCCGGCAGCTCGATCACCTCCATGCGGTCGCGCAGCGGCGGCGGCACGGCATCGATCACGTTCGCCGTCGCGATGAAGAGCACCTGCGAGAGGTCGAAGGGGACCTCGAGGTAGTGGTCGCTGAACTCGTGGTTCTGCTCCGGGTCGAGGACCTCGAGCAGCGCCGAAGACGGATCGCCGCGGCCGTCGGCCCCGATCTTGTCGATCTCGTCGAGCAGGATCACGGGATTGCGCGTCCCCGCCTTGCGCAGCCCCTGGACGAAGCGCCCGGGCAGCGCGCCGACGTAGGTCCGGCGATGGCCCCGGATCTCCGCCTCGTCGCGGACGCCACCGAGCGAGATCCGCACGAATTCCCGCCCGAGTGCCCGCGCCACGGATTTGCCGAGCGAGGTCTTGCCGGTGCCCGGCGGCCCCACGAAGCAGAGGATCGGCCCCTTGAGATCCCGCTTCAGCGAGAGCACGGCGATGTATTCGACGATCCGGTCCTTGATCTTCTCGAGCCCGAAATGATCCTCGTCGAGCACGCGATGGGCCGCGGCGACGTCGAGATGGTCGTCGGAGACCCGGCTCCAGGGCATCGCCGTCATCCACTCGAGGTAGTTCCGGATCACCGAGTGTTCGGCCGCCGCCGACGGCGTCTGCTCGAAGCGCTCGAGCTCCCGCAGCGCCTGCTTGTGCGCCTCTTCCGGCATGCCCGCCGCCTCGACGGCGGCGCGCAGGCGCGTGGCCTCCTCTTCGTCGTCCTCGCTCTCGCCGAGCTCCCGGCGGATCGCCTCGAGCTGCTGGCGGAGCATGTACTCGCGCTGCGTCCGGCCCATCTCGTTCTGGACCTTCTGCTTGATCTCCGTCTCGATCTGGAGCGCCTCGGTCTGCTTCGAGAGCTGATCGAGCACGAGCCGCAGCCGGATGCCGACGTGATCGGCTTCGAGGATCTGCTGCTTGCCGGCGACGTCGAGCTCGAGGTTCGAGGCGACGAGGTCCGCGAGCTTGGAGGGATCCGCGAGGTTCGCGACCAGGACCTGGAGCTCGTCGGAGAGCCGCGGGCTCTCGGCGACGAGGGTGCTGAACTGCTGCGCGACGCTCCGGACGAGCGCGGTCATCTCGACGGAGTCGGCGGAGGCCCCGACGTCGTCGATGCGCGAGATCTCGGCGCGCAGGAAGGGATCCGTCCCCGTGAAGCGATCGAGCCGCACGCGCGCGACGCCCTGGACGAGCAGGCGGTACGAGTCGTCGGGGAACTTCAGCATCTTCACGACGCGCAGCACGGTGCCGACGCCGTAGACGTCGTCGACGCCCGGCGGTCCCTCGACGTCGCGCTTCACCGCCGTGCAGACGAGCAGCCGGTCGGGCCGCACGAGCACTTCATCGATCAGCCGCTGGGAGGCCGGCGTGTTGACGAGCAGCGGCGAAAGCAGGTACGGGAAGAGCACCGTGTTCTTGAGCGGAAGGACCGGGAGCTCGTCCGGGAGCTCGGCGGATTCGTCCGCGTCGTCCGCGAGCCCGCTCGCGACCGAGATCTCGGTGCCCCCTCGCCGCTCTTCGATCGGCGCCTTCTCGTCGTCTCGTTCTTCGTCCTGTTCTTCGTCCATCGGTCCTCGATGCCGCCGATCCCTTGCGGGCCGGCGGTTCAATGCGCCCTGCTTCGTTCGACCCTGCGTTACTCGACCTGGATCGGCAGCGTCCGACGGACCGGCACCTTCTTCGGGATCCGGACCTCCAGGAACCCGTCTTCGAGCCGGGCGCGAACGGCGTCCGCGTCGAAGGGGGTCTGGATCAGGATCTCGCGTTCGAAGGGACCGAACGTGATTTCCATCTGCTGAAGACGATCGATCGTCGCCGTGGGCGGCGGCCGGCGGACGCCGCGCAGCCGCACCACGGAGCCGGCGACGTTCACCCGGAGATCCTGTCCGCGCACGCCGGCGACTTCGAAACGCAGGATGATCTCCTCGCGCGTCTCGAAGACGTCGGCCGCCGGCTGCCAGCGATCTCCGCCGCGCAGGCGGCCCGCGAATTCGCCGTACAGCTCGAGCAGCGGGTGCGGACGATTCTTCTCCGGAATCCTAGTTCTCCTGCGTGAACTCGGCGTCGATCACGTCGTCCCCGCCCTTTCCACCGGGAGAGCCACCGGAGGAGCCGCCCGACGCGCCCTCGCCGCCCGGTGCACCGGTCGCGCCGCCATCGGCCTTGTAGAGCTTCTCGGCGATCTTGTGCATCTCGGCCTCGACCCGCTGCCGGGCCGCATCGAGCTTCGCCACGTCGCCCGACTCGAGATCCGCCTTCGCCTCGGCCAGGGCCGACGATACGGCCTGTTTGTCGGCCTCGTCGAGCTTCGCCTCGTTCTCCTTGATCGTCTTCTCCGCCTGGTAGATCAGGCTGTCGAGCTGGTTCTTCTTCTCGATGCCTTCCCGGCGTGCCGAGTCCGCGCTCGCATTCGCCTCGGCCTCCTTCACCATCCGATCGATCTCGGAGGAGGACAGACCGCCCGAGCCCTCGATCCGGATCGTCTGGGCCTTGCCCGAGGCCTTGTCCTTCGCACCGACCGAGAGGATGCCGTTCGCGTCGATGTCGAAGGTGACCTCGATCTGCGGAATGCCGCGCGGCGCCGGCGGGATGCCGTCGAGGATGAAGCGCCCGATTTCCCGGTTGTCCGCCGCCATCTCACGCTCACCCTGCAGAACCCGGATCTCGACCTGGGGCTGGTTGTCCGCCGCCGTCGAGAAGGTCTGCTGGGCCTTGGTCGGCACGGTCGTGTTGCGCTCGATGAGCTTCGTCATGACGCCGCCGAGGGTCTCGATGCCGAGCGAGAGCGGGGTGACGTCGAGCAGCAGTACGTCCTTGACGTCGCCCGCGAGCACGCCGCCCTGGATCGCCGCACCGACCGCCACGACCTCGTCCGGATTGACCGTCTGGTTCGGATCCTTGCCGAAGAGCGCCTTCACCTTCTGCTGGACCAGGGGCACGCGCGTCGTTCCGCCGACCAGCACGATCTCGTCGATCTCGCCCGGCTTGAGGCCGGCGTCGGCCAGCGCCTTCTTGCAGGGCTCGAGGCTGCGGTCGACGAGGTCGTCGATCAGCTGCTCGAACTTCGCGCGGGAGAGCTTCAGCGTGAGGTGCTTCGGGCCGCTCTGGTCCGCCGTGATGTAGGGCAGATTGATGTCGGTCGACTGGGCCGAGGACAGCTCGATCTTCGCCTTCTCCGCCGCCTCGCGCAGGCGCTGGGTCGCCATCGGATCCTTGCGCAGGTCGATGCCCTGATCCTTCTTGAACTCGTCGACGAGATAGTCGATCAGGCGCTGATCGAGGTTGTCGCCGCCCAGATGGGTATCGCCGTTGGTCGCCTTGACCTCCACGACGTTGTCGCCGACCTCGAGGATCGAGATGTCGAAGGTGCCGCCGCCGAAGTCGTAGACGGCGATCTTCTCGTCGCCCTTCTTGTCGAGGCCGTAGGCCAGGGCGGCAGCGGTCGGCTCGTTGATGATGCGCTTGACGTCGAGGCCCGCGATCTTGCCCGCGTCCTTGGTCGCCTGGCGCTGGGCGTCGTTGAAGTAGGCCGGGACGGTGATCACGGCGCCGCTCACGGGCTGGCCCAGATAGGCCTCGGCGGCGGCCTTGAGCTTGCCGAGCACCATCGCCGAGATCTCCGGCGGCGTGAGGGTCTGATCGCCCACCTGGACCGCGGCGCTCCCGTCCTTGCCCTCGACGACCGGGTACGGGACGAGACTGATCTCCTCCGGGACCTCCGAGCGTCGCCGGCCCATGAAGCGCTTGATCGAGTAGACCGTGCGGGTGGGATTCGTCACGGCCTGGCGCTTGGCGATCGCGCCGACGAGCCGCTCGCCGTCGTTCGTGAAGGCGACGACCGAGGGCGTCGTGCGGCCCCCTTCTTCGTTCGCGATCACGGTCGGCTGCCCGCCCTCCATGACCGCGACCACGGAGTTGGTGGTGCCCAGGTCGATACCGATGATCTTGCCCGTCGTTGCCATGGATTTCCGCCTCTCTCGCCTGCGTTCGCGTCCTCTCTCGGGACGTCTTTCAGGCCTTCGTTCAGATCTTCCGTTCAGGTCTTCCTGTCCGGTCTTCGCTCGGGTCTCGCGCATTTTCTGCAACGCGGACGCCTTCGGATGGCGCGGAGTCTCGGGCCGAGGTCCCGGGTGTCAATCGAGCCGGGCGATTTTGTCGTGAGCCCGGCCACACGGATCGCGCCTCGGCCAGACCGACTCTCCCCGCGGCGCCCGCGATCGGAACCCGAACCGACGGCCGGGGTCTGCTGGCGGTGCCGGACTGCCTTCGCAGGGTCGGCGAATCGCGTGATAGTGCTCCAGTAACCGCCTGAAATTCCGATGGTTTGGTTGGAGCCATCCGGGGGTCACGGCTATATTGCGCCCGCCCTCCGGCCGCCTCGGACGGCCGAGGTGATGGGCAGGCCCCGCCGGCCCCCGCGCAAGCCCACGAGAGCCGGCCAATCAGCCGGAGGAGCGAGAGACGCCGATGGGATCCTGGCTGATCATGGCCCTGAACGGAGCGCTGCTCGTCGGCAGCTGCTTCGTCGTGGCCAATCTGATCACCCAGATCGGCGCCGCGACCCTCGAGCCCGTCCCGACCGATACGGCCGCGGCCCGCATCGAGCGCCCCGCGAACGATGTCGCCGCCGCGCCTTCCGCCATCCTCGAGCGCAATCTCTTCGGCGCCCAGCTCGCGGGTGAGGCCCAGGCCCTCGTCCCGGAGGACGAGCCCCTCGCCGCGACGAAGCTCCCGCTCAAGCTGCTCGGCACCGCCGCCGCGAACGACGAGCGGCGCTCGCGCGCAGCGATCCAGGACGAGAAGACCCAGAAGCATCTCGTCGTCGCCGTCGGCGACGAACTCGAAGGCCATGCGCGGGTCTCGGTGCGCGCGATCGAGCGGACGCGGGTCGTGCTCGACAACGCGGGCCGGCCCGAAGAGCTGGTGCTGCGCGAGGACGATCCCTCGCTCGCCGCCGTGCGCAAGGCGCCGGCGCGGCGTGGCGCGCGACGCACCGCAGCCCGGCCCGCGCCCGATGCCTCGCTCAACCAGCGGCTCAAGACGCTCAACGGCCCGGACGGCCAGGGCATCTCGCAGATCCTGTCCTCGGCGCGCATCGTGCCGCAGTACTCCGACGGCCAGATGCAGGGCATGCGGGTCGATTCGATCAAGGCCGACAGCCTGTTCCAGAAGGTCGGGCTGCAGAACGGCGACGTGATCACCGAGGTGAACGGCATCGTGATCGATCGTGTCGAGGCGACCAGCGCCATCTTCGATGAATTCGCGACCGCCGAGCAGATCGACATCGCCGCCCTGCGCGGCGGTTCCGCGGTCAAGCTCTCGGCCTCCGCCACCGACTTGTTGGAGCAGCGTTAGCGTGCGCGCACATCCGAAACGTCCCTCGCGCCTCACGGCCCCGCTCGTCGGTGCGCTGCTCGCCGGAATCCTCGTCGCCCAGGCCCTGGTCGCCGGCCCCCCGGACGCCTTCGCCCAGGCCGGCCGCCGCTCGTCCGCCGCCGCGCAGGAAGGCGAGCTGATCGCCCTCGACTTCAACGACGTCGAGCTCAACGTCGTGATCGACACGATCTCGCGCATGACCGGGTACAACTTCATCTACGACGATCGCGTGCGCGGCCGCGTGACGATCGTCTCCCCGACCGAGGTCACCGTCGACCAGGCCTTCGCGGTCTTCGAGTCGGTGCTCAAGGTGAAGGGCTTCTCGCTGGTGCTCGGGCCGGGCAATACCTACAAGGTCATCCCGATCCGCGACGTCAAGGAATCGAGCATCGATACGATCAAGGACGATCGGCCCTCGCCGAACCGCGACCGGTTCGTGACGCGCCTCGTCCCCCTGCGCTTCATCGACGCCGAGGCGATCACCAACACGATCAAGCCCCTCGTCTCGAAGGACGCCCTGATCGTCGCCTATCAGCCGACCAACACCATCATCGTCACCGACAGCGAGAGCAACATCCGCCGCCTGCTGCAGATCCTCGACGCGATCGACGTCGAGTCCTTCCGCCAGGAGCTCGCCGTCATCAAGATCGAGCACGCCGACGCCGCGACCCTCGGCGAGCAGCTCTCGGAGATCTACGGCGCCGACGTCACGGTCCAGGCCGGCGGCGCGACCGCCGGCCAGCGCCGCGCCCGTGCACGCCAGGCCGCGGCCGCAGGTCAGGCCGCGGCGGCCAGCGCGGGCTCGATCGGCCCGACCGTCTCGATCCTGCCCGACGAGCGCACGAACTCCCTGCTCGTGCTCGCCTCCCGGCAGCAGCTCTCCGACATCCGCGGCCTGATCGAGAAGCTCGACATCCCCGTGCGCGGCCAGGGCCGGATCCAGGTCTACTACCTGCGCCACGCCGATGCCGAGGAGCTCTCCGAGACGCTGAATTCCCTGCTCGGCGGCAGCGGCGGCAGCAGCGGTCCGCGCTCCTCCATCCCGGGCGCCGCCTCGAACGTCGTCCAGAATCTGCGCTCGACCGTGACGCCGCTGGCCGAGGGCGTGACGGTCACCGCCGATCCCTCCACCAACGCCCTCGTCATCCAGGCGAGCAAGGAGGCCTACGACACCCTCAAGCAGGTCATCGAGAAGCTCGACGTCTCGCGGCCCCAGGTGCTCGTCGAGGCGCTGATCGTCGAGGTCGACGTCACCGACTCCCTCGACCTCGGCTTCAACGCCGCCTACCGCATGATCAACGGCGATACCGACATCCTGCTCCAGACGGGCGCCGCCCTCGTCCCCGGCGTCGGGATGTTCGCCTCGGCGATCCGCGCGCCCTCCTTCACCAACCCCGGCGACGTCGACAATCCCGGTGCAACCCCGGACCAGGGCAACGGCAAGAATCTCCAGCTCGGCGTGACGGCGAACAAGACCGACAACGACGT
Organism: Myxococcota bacterium; assembly: GCA_041389425.1. Classification (GTDB taxonomy): domain Bacteria; phylum Myxococcota_A; class UBA9160; order UBA9160; family UBA4427; genus UBA4427. The sequence goes on along the minus strand of JAWKRX010000005.1, from coordinate 40,975 downwards.
CAACATCGTGTCGGCGCCCCACATCCTCACCTCCGACAACGAGGAGGCCGAGATCCGGATCGGCCAGAACATCCCGATCGTGACGGGCCGGACGCAGGCGCCATCGGGAACGACCGGGAACGAGTTCGCCCAGGCCGTCAACGTCGAGCGCCAGGACGTGGGCGTCACTCTGCGCGTCACGCCCCAGATCAGCGAGGGCGACACGCTTCGCCTCCAGATCTTCCAGGAGCTGACGGAGGTCGCCGAGCAGTCTGCAGCGGGCTCCGTCGAGGACGTCGGCGTGACCCTCCAGAGCCGCAAGGTCGAGAACACCGTCGTCGTCAACGACGGCGAGACCGTCGCGATCGGCGGTCTGATCAGCGAGGTCTTCACGGACAACGTGAGCGGCGTGCCCTATCTCGCCGACATCCCCTTCCTCGGCTGGCTCTTCAAGACGAAGAGCAAGGATCTGCGCAAGATCAACCTGATCGTCTTCCTGACGCCCCACATCGTGCGCGGCGCCGAGGACCTCGAGCAGAACACGATCCGCAAGCGCCTCGAGCTCGAGGACGCGACGGACGAGGACCAGCGCCGGCACTTCCCGGAGCTCGCCAAGATCGATGACGAGCGGGGAACGTCCCGGAGCTTCGGTGCCGCCGACCAGCTCGTGCGCCACGCCGAACGCTATCCGGTGGAGCGCATGCGGGAGCTCGAGCAGAAGGAGGCGGCCGAGCGTGAGGCGCGGGCGGAGAAGGCCCGGCGCGAGGCCGAGGCCGGCATCCAGCGCTATCTGATCCAGGTCGGGACCTATCTCGACGAGACCGACGCGACCGAGCAGCTCGTGAACCTGATCGACGCCGGCTACGACGGCAGCCTCGCCGCCGCGGAGTCGAACGGGCGCGTCGTCTTCACGATCCAGGTCGGGCCCTTCGACGATCTCTGGGACGCCGAGCAGGCCGCCCAGACCCTCGACGAGGCGTACGGATTCGAATCGTCCGTGACGCTCCAGAAGCGGGAAGAGCCGTGATCGCCGCGGCGGAGGGCAGCCTCGAGCTCGGCGAAATCCTGCTGCGGCAGACCCGGCTCTCGCCGGATCAGCTCGAACGGGTGCGCGCGCTCCAGGGCGAGAAGAACGAGCGGCTCGCCGATCTTCTCATCGAGGAAGGCCTCGTGAGCGCGGACGAGATCCTCGCGGCGCTCGGCCATCAGCAGGGCCTGCCCGTCGTCTCGACGATCGATCCGGGCGAGATCGACGAATCGCTGCTCTCGCGCGTTCCGATCGGCTTCGCGAAGCAGCATCGCGTGCTGCCGCTGGGCTGGTCGCGGGACGGGGTCTTGCGGGTCGCGGTCGCGGATCCGCTGGCGGTCGGCCCCCTCGACGATCTGCATCTGCTCTTCGACGGCGCGGAGCTCGAGCTCGTGCTGGCGCGGGAGCCGGTGATCCTGAACGCCATCAACACGGCCTACGACCGGGGCGTGACCTCGACCGATCAGCTCGCCGAGGAAGCCCACGACGACCTCGACTCCCTCGCGACCGAGATCTCGAACGAGCCCAAGGATCTGCTCGATTCGGCCGACGACGCGCCGATCATCCGGCTCGTGAATTCGCTCATGCAGCACGCCGTCAAGGAGCGGGCGAGCGACATCCACATCGAGCCCTTCGAGCACGAGGTGCGCGTCCGCTTCCGGATCGACGACGTGCTCTACGAGCCGATGAAGCCCCTGCCCCGCGCCCTGCAGGCCGCCATCGCCTCGCGCATCAAGATCATGGGCAACCTCGACATCGCGGAGAAGCGCCTGCCCCAGGACGGCCGCATCCGCCTCAAGATCGCGGGCCGCGACTACGACGTGCGCCTATCGACGGTCCCGGTCGCCTACGGCGAACGCCTCGTGCTGCGGCTCCTGCCCGATACCCAGGAGCTGCTCGACCTCGAGAAGATCGGCTTCAACCCGACCCAGCTCGCCGCCCTCGACCGCATCATCAAGCGCCCGAACGGCATCTTCCTCGTCACCGGTCCGACCGGCTCGGGCAAGACGACGACCCTCCACGCCGCCCTCGCCACGATCAACGGCCCCGACAAGAACATCATCACGATCGAGGATCCGGTCGAAATCACGCAGCAGGGCGTCGGGCAGATCGAGGTCAACCCGAAGATCAACCTCTCCTTCGCGACGGGGCTGCGGGCGATCCTGCGCCAGGATCCGAACATCGTGCTCGTCGGCGAGATCCGCGACAAGGAGACGGCGGAGATCGCGATCCAGGCCTCGCTGACGGGCCATCTCGTGCTCTCGACGCTGCATACCAACGACGCCGCGAGCGCCCTGACGCGCCTCGTCGACATGGGCGTCGAGCCCTTCCTCGTCGGCTCCTCGCTGGTCGCCGTGCTGGCGCAGCGGCTGGTGCGCGTGCTCTGCAAGAGCTGCAAGGAGGCCTATACCGCCGCCGACGACGAGCTGCGCGAGATCGGCATCAAGCCGCCGGGCCGGCCGGTCACCCTCTACCGCGGCGTCGGCTGCCCGGCCTGCAGCCATACGGGCTATCGCGGCCGGGTCGGCATCTTCGAGCTGATGCAGATCGACGACGAAATCCGCGGTCTGCTGACGCAGAACGTGGATGCGAAGACCATCAAGACGACGGCGATGCGCAAAGGCATGGGGACGCTCCGCGCCGACGGTGCGCGCAAGGTCCTCGCCGGTGTCACCTCCATCGCCGAAGTCATCCGCGCCACCGAAGAAGAAGGCAGCGCGGCCCAGGTCTGACGGAGGCTCTCGTGCCGGTCTATGCCTACAAAGGCGTCAACCAGGCGGGCCGACCCACCCGGGGTACGGTCACGGCCGAAGGACCGCGCGCCGCCCGCTCCAAGATGCGCGCGTCGGGCATCTTCCTGACCGAGATCGAGGAGGCCGAAGGCGAGGCATCGGCCGCCGGCGCCGCCCGCCCGGGCGCCGCCGGTGCGCGCAATCTCAACTTCGAGTTCAACCTCCCGTCACGGATCCCGGCGCTCGAACGGGCGATGGCGACGCGACAGCTCGCGACGCTCGTCAACGCCGGCGTCCCCCTCGTCGAGGCGCTCTCGGCGCTCGTCGAGCAGACGGAGCACCGCGCGCTCAAATCGGTCTTCGCGCGGGTCCGCGAGCGCGTGAACGAGGGCAGTACGCTCGCCGACGCGCTCGTCTCGACGGGCCGCTTCGACAACCTCTACGTCTCGATGGTCCGCGCCGGCGAGGCCTCGGGCGCCCTCGACGCGGTGCTCGCGCGGATCGCGGACTACTCGGAAGATTCGGTCCGGCTCAACAACCGCGTCATGTCGATCCTGACGTATCCGATCTTCATGCTGGTCTTCGCCGGCGTCGTCGTCGGCGTGATGGCGACGGTCGTGCTGCCGCAGATCACGGAGCTGCTGATCTCGCAGGATCTCGAGCTGCCCTGGTACACGAAGGCCGTGATCGGATTCTCCGATCTGCTGCGCGGCTACTGGTGGCTGCTGATCCTGATGCTGATCGGCGCCTTCGCCGGCTATCGGGCCTTCGGTCGCACGAAGCGCGGGCGTTCGATTCTCGACCGCTTCTGGCTGCGGGTTCCGGTGATCGGGCGGGTCATCCGCTTCCTCTCGATCGCGCGCTTCACGCGCACCCTCGGATCGCTGCTCGCCAGCAGCGTGAACATCGTCCAGGCCCTCAACATCGCCCGCCACGTCGCCAACAACACCGTCTTCGAGGCCGCCTCCGACATGGCCCGCGACGCGATCCTCGAAGGCGCGGCGCTCGCGAAGCCGATGCGTGCGAGCGGCCAGTTCCCGCCGCTCGTGACGACGATGGTCGAGGTCGGCGAGCGCTCGGGCACCCTCGAGAGCATGTTGATCAAGGTCGCCGACACCTACGAAGAGCAGGTCGAGACGAGCGTCACCCGCCTCACCTCCCTGCTCGAGCCGATCCTGATCCTCGTGATGGTCGGCATCGTCGGCATCATCATCATGGCCGTCCTGATGCCCATGCTCCAGCTGACGGAGAGCATCGGTTAGTCCGCTCACTCGCCCACCCGCCGACGCAACGCGTCGGCCCATTCGGAGAATCCATGAACCGCCCCTCTCGACCGATCCACCCGAGCCGACGCAGCGCGGGCTTCACCCTCATCGAGATCATGGCCGTCGTCGTGATCATGGGCATGTTGATGGCGACCCTCGCCGTCGGCATCGCGTCCCAGCTCGATCGCGCGCGCATGCAGAACGCCAAGGCCCAGATCCTGCGGATCGAGCAGGCGCTCGAGTTCTACCAGCTCGACAACGCGCGCTTCCCGACCGCCGATCAGGGTCTGCAGGCGCTCGTCACCCGCCCGACGAGCCCGCCGGAGCCCCGCTCCTACAACCCCGCCGGCTACATCAAGAGCGATGCCCTCGTCGATCCCTGGGACCAGCCCTTCCAGTACCGCATCCCCGGCGAGCACAACCCCCAGACCTTCGACATCTGGTCGATCGGTCCCGACGGTGTCGAGGGCGGCGACGACATCACCAACTGGGAGTCGACCGAGAGCAACTGACATGAACGGCAGAGCGCGGCGAGCCGGATTCACCCTGATCGAAATGATCGCCGTCGTGGCGCTCATCGGGATGATCTTCGCCCTCGGCATCCCGCGCCTCTCGAGCTCCCGCTGGCGCATGCTCGGCAACGCCGCCGAATCGATCGCGGCGAGCCTCGAATACGCGCGCCAGCGCGCGATCCTGACCGGCATCCCCCATCGTGTGTTCGTCGATCTCGAAGACGGCGGCTGGCGCGTCGAGTGGCTCGTCGGCGAGCAGGAGGCGCTCTCCGGCGGCGCGGGCGGCGGAGCCGATCCCGGGGGCTTCGCGGACGCGCTGGGCGCGCTGGCCAGCGCCGATCCCGACGCCCCGTTCGACCCGAACGCGCCGATCGATCTGCATCCCCCGGCCGAGGACGGGCGCGAGTTCCATCCGATCGCGAACCGCCAGCTCGGCGCGTTCACCTGGCTCGAGGACACCCTCTACTTCGTCGGCCTCGAGAGCCCCTCCGGCTGGATCGAGGGGGGCGACATCCAGATCGTCTTCGACGCCGACGGCACGACCGACTACGTCCTGCTCGAGATCGCCGACGCCGACGACCGCCACATGACCCTCGAGATCGAGCCGATGCTCGAGCGCGTACGCCGGCGCAGCGGACCGGCGCGGTCGTGACCCGCGCCCGCCGAAACGCCCGCGGCCTGACCCTGCTCGAGGTCCTCGCCGCGACGATGATCTTCGCCCTCGTGATGACCGTGCTCGTCGGGACGAGCACGACCGCGGTCCACCGCTCCGGCGTCGCCGCGCGGCGCCTCGAAGCGAACCTGCTCGCCGACGCGATCGTCGCAGACCTCGAGATCGACATGCGAAAGCAGATCGCGCCCGTCCTCGAGCGCACCGAATGGACGACCGAGGACGAGAACTACGTCGTGCGTGTCCAGAACCGGAGCATCCAGGAGGCGCTGGCGGCACCCGCAGAAACCGTCGCCGACGAAGTGGCCGAAGCGAACGGCGCTCCGAGCCCCGGGCCGAGCGGCGCCGGCGCGACGCAGATCGGGGGCGGCGCCGGCATCGGAACCCTCCTCGCCGGCGAGCTGCCCGAGGTCGCGAAGCACCTGCGCCAGTACGACATCGAAGTCGTCTGGATCGGACCCGACGGCCCGGAGTCCCTGACGCGCACGACCTTCGCCTTCGACTGGCAGGCGGCGAAGATCGAGTACGCCGCCCTTTTCGAAGGCGCGGGCGGCACGGGAGATGCCGACGCCGCGAGCGATGCGGACGAAGACGCGGACGGCCGGGCACCGGTGGTGCCGGAGATTCCCGATCTGCCGCAGGGGGGTCCGTAGGCCATGGCCGCCCCGCCCCGTCCGCCCGGCCCGCCCGCACGCCGCGATCACCGCGGCTTCACGCTCATCGAGGTCGTCGGTGCCTTCATGATGACGGTGCTGATCCTCGTCTTCGTGACGGGCATCTTCGTCGAGAACGGGCGCCAGCGGGAAGCGGCGACCTCCCTGATGAGCGAGCGACTCGCGGCGGTGTCGGCGCTCGATCTCGTCGGCGCGGATTTCGCGGGAGCGATCCATCTGAAGCGCGGCGACGAGGACGAGCCCGAGGCCCATTCCTGGCGCATCCTCGGGACCGCGGCGGGCGAATACGGTTCGACGGCCGTCCGCTTCGTGACCCAGGCGGGCCCGCGCTCGAATCCCGCCGCCGGCTCCTCCGCCTGGATCGAGGTCGCGTACTTCCTCGAAGAGGACGAGAACGGCGTCCCCGTGCTCTGGCGCTGGCGCTCGCCGCGGCCGCCGAGCGAGGCCAGCCGGAGCTTTCCCGAGGCGGGCGATGCGGGGGCCATGCGAGTCGCGGTCGGCGTCGCGGCCTTCGGCGTGCGCTGGCTCGACGCGGAAGGCAATTGGCAGGACGAATGGGACTCGACCTTCGCGCCGGCCGAGCAGGCGATGCCCGAGGCGGTCGAGATCTCGATCCAGCTGCGGCGGCGGGTGCGCGCGGGCGAGGCGCCCCTCGATCCCGAAGCCGACGAGGTCCCGGGGCTGCTGCAGACACGCCGCGTCGCCCTCGTGATGCGGCCGCTCGACGTCGCCGCCCTGATCGCCCTCGGCCAGGAGGACGGCGAGGAAGATCCCGATTGCCTCACGGTCGACGAATGCCTCGCCTCGGGCGATGCGGCCTGGTACCAGCAGATGCTCGCGAGCAATTGCGGCGGGGACGATCGCCTCTGCGAGGTCCTGCGCGACTCGGCGAATACCTGCTGGAGCACGATCGAGACGACCTATCCGGCCGTCGCCGCGCTCGCGCCCGAGAGCTGTGCCGAATGAGCGCGTCGCCCCCGAATCCGATCCGCGGCAGCGGCAACGAGCGCGAGCGCGGCATCGTCCTCGCGATCGTGCTCGTGCTCATCTTCGCGCTGATCACCACCGTCTACGCCTTCCAGCGCCGGGCCATCATCGATACGACGATCGCGCAGAATCGCCTCTCGGCCGCCGAGGCGGACGCCCTCGCCCGCGGCGGGATCCGGATCGCCGAGGCGATCGTCTATCTCTCGCGGCTGAAGGATTCCGCGACGGAGATCGATCCGGCAGCCGCGGCGGGCGGGCCGGCTTCCGGGCTGGGCCAGGCGCTGCTGCCCTCCGGCGATCTCTGGCAACGGGTCGGCGATTTTCCGCTCGCGTTCTCGCGCGAGCGCTCGCTGCGGATCCGGATCGAGGACGAAGGGGTGCGCCTGAACCTCAACGCCCTTGTTCCTCCGAGCGTGCCGGGCGAAGGCGAAGACGACGAGCTCGGCGCCCGGCCCGCGGACGACGCCGGCGAGTCCCTCGACGATGCCGAGCTGTACCTGATCGCCGTGCTCGACTACGTGATCGCGGGCATGGAGGGCACGCGCGAGGAGAAGAACTACGACACCACTGCCCTCGCCCGCAACCTGATCGATTGGATGGACGCGGATTCGACCGCCCGCGACGGCCGCGACGAAAACGCCTACTACCAGGACCAGGATCCGCCCTACCGTGCCGCGAACGGGCCCTTCCTCTCCTTCGACGAGATCGGCCTCGTCGAAGGTGTCGACGGGCGGCTGCTCGACGCATTGCGCGAATCGGTGACCGTCCATCCGATCGGGGGCCAGGCGGGGATCAACCTGAACCGCGCCGAGCCCTGGGTCCTCTCGCTCGTCTATACCGGGGTCGACGGCGACCGCCGCCTGCTGAACGAGAAGGCCGTGCGCGCGATCTTCCATCTCAGGCGCCAGGGCAAGCAGATCTGCGGCGAGGAAGGCGGGGATCCGAAGCGCTGCGTGCCGATGAACGAGGTCGCGGACGGCGCATTGGCCGAGGGATCGATCTTTCCGCCGGTCGAGCTGCCGGCCCGGCCCGAGGTCTTCCGGGTGGTGGCGGAGGCGCGGGTCGGGAACCTGGTCCGCCGGCAGGAAGCGATCATCGACACACGCTCGGCCGAGGGCCCGCTGCTGCTATCCTGGCGCCGCCTGCGGGGCACGGACGCACGCTGAAGGCCATCCGGCCCACAGGATCACGCCGCAGGCGGACGAAAGAGCAGTCGAACGAGCGGACGAAGACCCGGGCGGCGACCGGATCTCGGGGGAGTCGGACAAAGCATGGCGATCTTCGAGCGAAGCGTGCTCGGCCTCGACGCCGGGAGCCACACGCTCAAGGCCGTGGAGCTGCGTGTATCTCCGCGCAGCCTCGAGCCCGGGCAGTTCCGCGTCCATCCGCGCATCGACGCCGCCACGCCGCTCCCCGAACACCTGCAGCGCTTCGTCGCGATGCACAAGCTCCCGACCGGCCACGTCGCGACCGCGCTGCCCGCCCGCCAGCTCTCGACCCGTAGGCTCGAGTTTCCTTTCGCCGACAGCCGACGCCTCGCCCAGGCGATCCCCTTCGAGATCGAGGCCGAGACGCCCTTCCGCCTCGACGACATCTACGTCGACTGGAACCTGCTCCGATCCGAGAAGAGCCACGCCGTCGTCTCCGCGACGCTCGCACGCCGATCCCAGGTCGCCGAGACGCTCGGCCTCTTCCAGGCCGGCGGCTGCGATCCCCACGTCATCGAGGCCGAAGGGCTCGTGCTCGCGAACCTCGCGCCGGTCTTCCGGCTCGAGGGGACCCACCTGCTCGTCGACGTCGGCCACGAGAAGACGACCTTCTGCGCCCTCCACGACGGACGTGCCGTGCTCGCGCATAGCATCCCCGTCGCCGGCCGCGCGATGACCGAGGCGATCGCCGCCGAGACCGGGCTGTCGCTCGAGATGGCCGAGCAGCGCAAATGCGAAGGCGGCGCGCTCGGCCGCGGCGGCCAGCCGGGCTCGCCGGGGGTCGCCGCGATCGTCGACCGGATCGCTCGCGAAGCGGTGCGCACCCTCGAAGCCGCGGAAGCCCGCCAGGGCACCGGCCCCGTCGTCCGCGATGCGAAGCTCACCCTCTTCGGCGGCAGCGCGCATCTCGACCGCCTCGACGAAATCCTCGCCAAGCGCACCGGGCTCCCGACCCACCGCCTCCGCATGCCCGCCGACGCGCCCCACGCGAAGCTCGTCGAGGGCATCGATCCGCTGCTCTTCGCGCCCGCCCTCGCCCTCGCCCTGCGCCTTTCCGGCGAGCCGGTCACGAAGATGAACTTCCGCCAGGGCGAGCTCGCGTTCCGCCAGGATCTCGCCGCCTACTTCGGCCGCGAGCTCCGGCCGACCGTCCTGCTCGCCGCGCTGCTGGCCGGCCTGCTGCTCGTCAGCACCGTCACGACCGTCGTACTGCAACATCGCCGCGTCGCCCGCCACGAACAGGCGATGGCAGCGCTCTTCGGCGAAGCCTTCCCGAACCGCCAGCCCGTCCCGGACGAGCCGGCCAACGCCTTCGGCGGCGAGCTGCGCTCCGCCCGCGAACGCGCCGACTTCCTCGGGCTCTACAACGACGATCGCTCCGCCCTGCAGCTGCTCGCCGAGCTCTCGCGGGCCATTCCCCAGGATCTCGAGGTCCGCATCAACGAGGTCACGATCGACCGCAACCAGATCCGCCTCGATGTGGCTGCCGGCGGCTACGAGGCGGCGGATCGCCTGACGGCGGTGCTCGCCGCGAACGCCGCCTTCCAGGGGGCGAAGGTCGCCGGCTCGGTCAAGACCGACAGCAAGACGGGCGGCGTCAGCTTCGACGTGAGCATTCCACTCGCGGCCGGGGCCGACGGGAGCGCGGGGGGCGCATGAGCGAGATCTTCGGACGCATCCAGGCACTCTGGGACGGCCTCGCGCCGCGCGAGCGGGTCCTCGTCGGCGCGGCCGGGGGGGCGCTCGCCTTCGTGATCCTGCTCTTCGGGATCGTGCTGCCGATTCGCGGCGCGGTCGAGGACGCGAAGGCCGAAGCGGAGGACGCGGCCCGCCAGCTCGAATTGATGCAGAGGATGAAGCGCGAGTGGGACGATCTGAACGTCCGCCTCGTGGATGTCGAAGGCCGGATCCAGAACGGCCGCGAGGGCCAGAACCTGCTGACGCTGCTCGAGGCGCTCGCGGCACGGGCCGGGGTGAAGCCCACCTCGATGGAGAAGCGCCAGTCGGGGGAGAGCGAGCGCTACGAGGAGACGAAGGTCGAGGTCAGCCTCAAGAACGTCACGCTCCAGCAGGCCGTCGGCTACCTCGCGAGCATCGAGAACGCGGATCAGCCCCTCTCGATCAAGAGCCTCCGCATCAAGCGCCGGGCCGGTCTCTCGACCTCGGGCACGGCGGCCGAACTGATCGACGTCACCTTCTCGGTCTCGGGCTTCAAGCCGCTCGCATGAACGCCGCGCGAGCGCATGCGGCTGGCCGCGTCCGGTCCGGTAGAGTGGGCGCGTGAGCCAGTCCCGCCTCGCGCAGTCGCCCGCCGCGTCGGGCTCGTTTCCGCTCTGGGCCGCCGCCCTGATCGCCGTGTTCGTCACGATCGCGTTCGTCGCGCTGCTCTTTCCGTGGGATGCCGTCGCCCGGCGCCTGGCCTTCGAGATCGGCGCCGCCAGCGGCGCGCGCGTCGAGATCGGAACGCTCGCGCCGGCGTGGACGGGGCGCGGGCCGGTCCTGCGCGCGAACGACGTGCGGATCGAGCATCCCTCGGTGGAGGCGCTGCGCGTCGACCCGCTCGAGGTCGCGCCGCGCTTCTCGACCTCGTGGCTCAAGGGGCGTCCGCGGCTGCGCATCTATGCGGACAGCGCGCTCGGGCGCATCGACGGCGTGCTCGTGCTCGGCGCTGAGCCCGCCTTCGACGGCCGTGTCGAGCGCGTCGCGATCGAGCGCCTGCCGCTGCGCCTCGAAGCCGCCGGCGTCCGCGTCGCCGGCGAGCTGGCCGCCGTCGCCGACGTCGCTCTCGATCCGGGCGGGACGCTGCGCGGCCGTGTCGACTTCGAGTCGCCGTCGCTGCAGATCGATGCCGCCCTGATCCCCGTTCCCCTGCGCTTCAGCCGCGCGACGGGCACGCTCGCGATCCTCGAGAGCGGCGCGACGCGCATCGAAGCCGTCTCCCTCGAAGGCGAGCAGCTCCGCGCGAAGCTCGAAGGCGAGATCGGTCTCGTCCACCACAGCCAGCCCCCGCCGCTCGCCCTCGATGCCGACGTCGAGATCCTCGATCCCGAGCTGCGCGCCCTCGCACAAGCCGCGCAGCTGCCGATCGGCGCCGACGGCCGCGCCGCGCTCCGGATCGGCGGCACCGCCGCCCTGCCGACACTCACGCTCCGGAGCACGCCATGAGCTGCGCCGCCGCCCGCGCGCGGAGCTGCCGATGACGACGAGCGCCGCGGAGCAGCTGCAGAAGGTCTTCAAGACCCTCGCCGACCCGACGCGCATCCGGATCCTGCGCCTGCTCGAGCAGCAGGAGCTGCTGGTCGGCGAGCTGATGACGATCCTCGGGATGGCGCAGTCCCGCGTCTCGCGCCATCTCGCGATCCTGCGCGAAGCGGGCCTGCTCACCGATCGCCGCAAGGGCACCTACGTCGCCTATCGCTCGAGCCTGCCCGATTCGGGGCCGTGGCACGAGGCCTGGAATCTCGCGCGCGCGGGCCTCGCCGGCGATCCGACGGCCGATCGCGACGACGCGCTCCTGCGCCGCACGCTCGCGAGCCGCAGCGCGCGCTCCGGACGCGATTTCTTCGAGGAGGTCGGTCCGGACTGGGACGCCCTGCGGCGCGTCTTCGGCGACGACCTGCTGCGCGCGCGCGCGATCATGGCCCTCGTGCGGCCGCCGCTGCGTGTCGCCGACATCGGCACGGGCACCGGCGTGCTCGCCCTCGAGCTCGCCCGTCAGGGACTCGACGTCGTGGGCATCGACCGCTCCGAGGCGATGCTCGAAGCCGCTCGCCAGAAATGGGCACAGGAAGCGGGGCAGGCCCGCGGATCGATCACGTTCCAGGCGGGCGACGCCCACGCCCTGCCCCTGCCCGATGCGAGCGTCGACGCGGCGTTCGCCCACATGGTGCTGCACTCGCTCGAAGAGCCCGAACGGGCGGTGCGCGAGCTGGCGCGGATCGTCCGCCCGGGCGGGCGCGTCGTCGTCGTCGACTTCCTCGCGCACGAGCACGGCTGGATGGAGCAGGAGCTCGGCCTGCTCTGGCTCGGATTCGCACCCGAGCTCGTCACGGCGTGGCTCGCGCGCGCCGGATTCGTCGAGATCCGCGTGCAGCGGGAGGATCCGGATCCCAAGCGCGATCTGCCCGCGAGCTTCGTCGCCGTCGCGGACAAGCCCGGCGGCCCGGGCGCATGACGATTCGCGCAGTCGTCTTCGATGCGACGGGCACCCTGATCGAGCCGCGCGAGAGCGTCGGCACCGTCTACGCGCGCGCCGCCCTCGCCGAAGGCATCCGGCTTCCGGCCTGGCGTCTCGACGACGCCTTCGTCCGCGTCCTGCGCGCCTCGCCGCCCCTCGCGGCGGCCGCGGCTTCGGGCGTGAACGCCGCCGAGCGCGCCGCCGCCGAGACCGCCTGGTGGATCGATCGCGTTCGCCAGGTCTTCCAGGCGACCGACAGCACCGTCGAGTTCCGCGCGCCGAAGGCCTTCGCGCTCTCGCTCTTCGAGACCTACCGCCGCCCCGAATCCTGGCGCGAGCGGCCCGGGGCCCGCGCCCTGCTCGAGGCCCTCTCCCGGGCCGGCCTTCGCCTCGGACTCGCCAGCAACTTCGACCATCGCTTGCCCGAGATCCTCGAAGGCCTCGATCTGATTGGTTTTTTCGATGCCGTCGAAATCCCCTCCAGGCGCGGCCGCGCGAAGCCCGACCGGGCGGTCTTCGAAGCCCTCGGCGAGGCCCTCTCGGCCGGCCTCGACGAGCTCGCCTATGTCGGCGACGACACGCCCGAGGTCCTCGCCGCGATCGCGGCCCTCGGCGTGCGGATCTTCGACGTCCGCGCGCTCACGGATCTCGGCGAGGTCGCGAGCGCGCTCGAAGAAAGCGGCGCGTGATGCCGCTAAGCTGCGCCAGTCCGCGCGTGTCCTCGGAATCGGCGCGCGCCGAGAGAGTCCGAAGGTCGCCGGATCGTGCAGTCGAAGCAAGCGATGCGTCCAGCCGGTGGGTGGGGAGCGTGCCCCGAGCGGCGCAAGCCGCCGCGCCGAAATCCGTGCCCGAACACCCGCTGAGAACGCGCTGAAACAGCGCTGAAAGTAGAGCCGAACGAGATGACCCAATCGAGCGCGACGGAAGCGCCGGCCGAGGCCCGGGCCCTCGCCTTCTTCCGCGATCGCTTCGCCGTCGACGATCGCCTGCTGGAGAAGATCCTCGACACCGCCCTCGAACGGCAGGTCGACGCCGCCGACCTCTATTTCGAACACACCACGACCGACTCGGTCTCCCTCGAAGAAGGCCTCGTGAAATCCGGCGATCGGCACGTCGAGCAGGGCATCGGCGTCCGTGCCCTGCGCGGTGAGCGCCAGGGCTATGCGCACAGCGACGACATCAGCCTCGCGAGTGCGAAGCTCGCGGCGACCACCGCCGGCGCGATCGCCGACGAGCTCCGGCCCCATGCGCCCGTCGCCCTCGCCGCAGCGACGGGAACGCGCAATCTCTATCCCGTCGCGACGCCGCCCACCGAGATCCCGACCCCCCGCAAGGTCGCCTGGCTGAACGCGATCGATGCCTACGCCCGCGCGCGGGACCCGCGCATCCAGCAGGTCATGGCGAGCGTCGTGAGCCAGCACAAGCAGATGCTCGTCGCCGCGAGCGACGGCACGCGCGTCGGCGACGTGCTGCCGCTGATCCGGGTCAACGTGCAGGTCATCGCCGCCGACGGGTCGCGCAGGGAGGTCGGCTACCAGGGCGCCGGCGGGCGCTTCGAGCTCGCGGAGCTCGAGGATCCGGCGCGCTGGCAGCCGCTCGTCGACGAGGCGGTGCGGATCGCGATCCTGAATCTCGAGGCGCGCCCCTGCCCCGCCGGCACGATGGACGTCGTGCTCGGCCCGGGCTGGCCCGGCATCCTGCTGCACGAAGCGATCGGTCACGGCCTCGAGGGCGACTTCAACCGCAAGCGCACCTCCGCCTTCTGGGACAAGCTCGGCCAGCGTGTCGCCGCTCCGGGCGTCACCGTCGTCGACGACGGCACGCTGCCGGGGCGCCGCGGCTCGCTCAACTACGACGACGAAGGCACGCCGACCCAGCGCAACGTCCTGATCGAGAACGGCGTGCTCACGGGCTATCTCCAGGATCGCCTGAATGCGAAGTTGATGGGCGTCCAGCCGACGGGCAACGGTCGCCGCGAGAGCTATGCGCACCTGCCCCTGCCCCGCATGACGAATACCTTCATGCTCGCGGGCCAGGACGATCCCGAGGAGATCCTGCGCTCCGTGAAGAACGGGCTCTACGCCGTCTCCTTCGGCGGCGGTCAGGTCGACATCACGAGCGGCAAGTTCGTGTTCAGCGCCTCCGAGGCCTATCGCATCGAGGACGGCCGGATCGGTGCGCCGGTCAAGGGTGCGACCCTGATCGGCAACGGCCCGGACGTGCTGATGCGCGTCAGCCGGATCGGCCACGACCTCGCCCTCGACCAGGGCGTCGGGACCTGCGGCAAGGACGGCCAGGGCGTGCCGGTCGGCGTCGGCCTGCCGACCATCCGCGTCGATGCGCTGACCGTCGGAGGAACCGAGGGATGAGCACCGCCCCGCGCTCCCCTTCGCTCCCGAGCAGCGAGCTCCCCGACATCGCCCTCCGCGCCCTCGAGGCCGTCCGCAAGGCGGGCGCGACCGAGGCCGACGTCCTGCTCGTCGCCGGCGACGACCGCGAAGTCCGCGTGCGCGGCGGCGAGGTCGAGTTCGTGAAGCAGGCCCAGGGCCGCGGGCTCGGCATCCGCGCCCTCGTCGCCGGCAGCGGCGGCATGCGGACCGCGATCGTCTCGACGAGCGATCTCGCCGCCGAGACCGTCGAACGGATGGCGCAGGAAGCGGTGGCCCTCGCCCGCGAGACCGCGCCCGACCCGCTCGCCGGCCTGCCCGAAGGCGGCTTCGCCGGCGAGCTTCCGGACCTCGCGCTCTTCGATCCAGCCGATCGCGAGGTGCCGATCACGGCGCGCATCGAGGACGCGCGGCGTGCCGAATCGGCGGCGCGGAGCGCGGATCCGCGCATCGTCAATTCGGAGGGCAGCCAGGCCGGCTCGGGCTTCGCGGGCATCGTCTACGCGAACAGCCGCGGCTTCTTCGGCGAGTACGAATCCGCCTCCCACGGCCTCTTCTCCGAGCCGATCGCCCAGGATGCGAGCGGCATGCAGCGCGACCACTGGTCGACGAGTGCGCGCCGCCTGCGCGACCTGGAAGACGCCGCCGGCGTCGGCCGCAAAGCCGCCGCCCGCGCGCTCCGCCGCCTCGGCGCGAAGCGCGTCGGAACCAGCGAAGTGCCCGTGCTCTTCGACTCGCGGACGGCGCCGAGCCTGGTCGGCCAGCTCGCTTCGTGCGCGAACGGCTATTCGATCTACCGCCGCTCGAGCTTCCTCGAAGGCCGGATGGGCGAGACGATCGCGAGCGACCTCGTCACGATCATCGACGACGGGCGCCTGCCCGGCGGGCTCGGCAGCAAGCCCTTCGACGGCGAAGGCCTCGCGACGCGGCGCAACGTGCTCGTCCGGGACGGGCGCCTCGAGAGCTGGCTCCTCGACCATTATTCCGCGCGCAAGCTCGGGCTCGTGTCGACCGGAAGTGCCGCGCGCGGCACCGGCTCGGCCCCCCGCGCCGGCACGACGAACCTCTGGCTCGAGCCCCGCGCCGGCACCCTCGACGCCCTGATCGCCGAGATCGATCGCGGCCTGCTCGTCACCGAGCTGATCGGCATGGGCTTCAATCCGACGACCGGCGACTACTCGCGCGGCGCGGCCGGGCTCTGGATCGAGCACGGCGAGATCGTGCACGCCGTCGAGGAGATCACGATCGCGAGCACGCTGCCGGACATGCTGCGCGCGATCGACCGCGTCGGCAGCGAGCTCGAATGGCATGGGCGCACGGCCTCGCCTCCGATCCGGATCGGCGCCATGATGGTGGCCGGGAGCTGATTCCGCGCGCGCCCGGGCCCTCGGCAGGGCAAGGGCGGCACGGCACGAGACGAGGGCCCATGGCGCAATCGAATCCTGCGATCCTCGGAGGCACGCAGCTGCCGAACGTGCAGCAGCTCTCGCCCTGCGTCGCCGTCGCGCTCGGCCAGAACCCCTCGATGTTCACCGGCCCGGGAACCAACACCTACCTCGTCGGCACCGGTCGCAGGCGCCTGCTGCTCGATACCGGCTCGGGCTACGAGGCCTATCTGCCCGTGCTCGAGGAAGCCCTCGCCCGGGTCGGCTGCGACGGACTCGAGGGCATCGTCCTCACCCATGCGCATCCCGACCACATCGGCGGCGTCGATCAGATCGTCGCCCATTTCGGCGCGATGCCCGTCTACAAGCGGCCGTGGCCGAGCGAGACCGGGCTCGCTGGACCGGCGGGCGGCGTGAGCCCCGTGGCCCTCGCCGACCCGGATCGCCAGGCGCATTGCCCGCTCGAGCGCATCGACGACGGCGACGTCATCGAGACCGAGGGCGCGAGGCTGCGCGCGGTGTACACGCCGGGCCATGCGCCGGACCATCTCTGTTATGTGCTCGAGCAGGAGCAGAACCTCTTCAGCGGCGACAACGTCCTCGGCGTCGGGACGACGGTGATCCCCGGCGGCTCGGGGGATCTCGGCGACTACATGCGCTCGCTGGAGCGCCTGCGCGCCGAGGCCCCGCACCAGATCTATCCGGCGCACGGCCCGCGCATCGAGAACGGCGTCGCGAAGATCGAGGAGTACATCGCCCATCGGCGCGAGCGCGAACGCCAGATCGTCGCCGCCCTCGAGGCGGGCGTGCGCGAGGTCCCGGCGATGGTGCGCCGGATCTACGTGGGCTACCCGGAAAGCCTGTTCGCCGCGGCCGGTCAATCGGTCACGGCCCATCTCCTGAAGCTCCTGCGCGAGGGCCGCGTCCGGCGGGCCGACGCCGCGGGCGGCGGAGTCGAGTGGGAGCTCGTCGCCTGATGCGTTGGGAAGAAAAAGAGCGCAGCGAGAATCTCGAGGACCGGCGAGCCGAAGGCGGCGGTCGGCCGTCGGGCCTGCCCGGCGGCCTCGGCGGGCCGCGCATCGGCCTGCCGCTCCCGCGCGGGCGCAACGGGCGCTTCAGCCTGACGGGCCTGATCGTCATGCTGGTCGTGATGTACTTCCTCGGCATCAACCCCCTCTCCCTGCTCGGCGGCGGCGAGCTCGGGACCGATCCGTTCGCGACGAGCGGCCCGGGCGGCGCGCCGGGCTTTCCCGGCGCATCGGGCTTTCCGGGCGGAGCCGGCTCGGCGGGTGGTGCTGCTCCCCTCGACACGACCGCTGCCGAGGAGCGGCAGGTCGATTTCGTCTCCTTCGTGCTCGACGATCTGCAGGCGACCTGGGCCGATCTGCTGCCCGGCTACCGCGATGCCAAGCTCGTGCTCTTCCGCGAGGCGACGCGCTCGGGCTGCGGCGTCGGCCAGCGGGAGATGGGGCCCTTCTACTGCCCGGCGGACCAGAAGGTCTACGTCGACCTCGCGTTCTACGACGATCTCAGCCAGCGCTTCGGCGCCCCCGGCGATTTCGCCCAGGCCTACGTCCTCGCCCACGAGATCGGCCACCACATCCAGACCCTCACCGGCATCGAACGCAAGGTCCGCGCCGAGCAGCAGAGCCGGCCGGACGGCGCGAATGCCCTCTCGGTCCGCATGGAGCTCCAGGCCGATTGCCTGGCCGGCGTCTGGGGCCAGCATGCCGAACGGCGCGGCCTCCTCGAACCGGGTGACATCGAGGAAGGCCTGCGGGCTGCCGCGGCGATCGGCGACGACCGGATCCAGAAGATGTCCGGCCGCGGCGTCCACCCCGAGTCCTTCACCCACGGCTCGTCCGCCCAGCGCAAGCAATGGCTCGAGCGCGGCCTCTCGCGCGGCAACCCCGACGACTGCGATTCCTTCGGCGGCTGATTCTCCGCTGCGAGTGCGCGAAGATGGGGGCACGGGGCGCGCCGCACGCCCGAACCCGAAAGGAGAGCCCCGATGAGCGCCCTCGCCCAGGTCTTCCAGCGTTATGCCGCCTTCATCACGGCCGGCGATTGGGAAGGCATCGTCTCCCTCTACGCCCCGAACGCCTCGATCCAGATCCCCGTCGGCGGGCCCGTGCACGAAGGCCTCGACGCCGTGCGCGCCTTCTATCGCGACAACGAGCTCGCGAAGAAGGTCGTGATCACGGGCCCCGCCTGCGTCGCCGGTCGGGAGGGCGCGGTGCCGATGTGTGCGACGATCGCCCGGGACGGCGAGCTGATGGAGGTCGACGTCATCGACGTCGCCGAGCTCGACGATGCGGGCCGCCTGCTCCGCCTGCGCGCCTTCTTCGATCTCGCGGGAGCGCGCAAGCTCGGCGCCGCGGAGCCCCGGCGATGAGCGCCGTCCATTTCGAGCCCGGCGCCGCGGCCCCCTTCATCGATACCCTCTCGGCCGCCTACGATCTCGACATCCATTCCGCCCATCGCGCGGCGCGCGAACGCTCGTGGTATGCGACGACGCCCATGGGCCTCGCCTTCCTCGACTACGAATCGGTCCACTGGCTGCTGCACGAGAAGCGCTTCCGGCTCCAGGGCAACGACGCCCTCGACCTCGCCGGCATCCGCAGCGGAAGGCTGCGCGAGTGGTTCGAGCAGATCCTCTCCAACAAGGAGGGCGAGCCCCACGCCCGGCTGCGCCGCGTCGTCTCCCGCGCCTTCACCCCGCGTCAGGTCGAACGCCTGCGGCCGATGATGCGCGAGACCGCCCGCGAGTTCATCGACTCGCTGGAGGGCCGCAGCGCCTGCGAGTTCGTCGAGGCCTTCGCCGCGCCCTACCCCGTGCGCGTGATCGGCGGATTGCTCGGCGTGCCGCCCTCGGACTTCGCCCGTTTCCACGCCTGGTCCCGCGATCTCTCGCTCGCCTTCGGATCGCGCATCGGCGAAGAGCGGCCCCGCATCGAGGCGGCCCTCGCGAACCTCGACGACTATGCCGACGGCCTGATCGAGCGCTGCCGGCGATCCCCCGGCGACGACCTGACCTCCGCGCTCGTCGCCCTCGAAGCGAGCGGCGGCGATTGCCTCGACGCCGACGAGCTCCGTGCGATGCTGACCGTCCTGATCTTCGGCGGCCAGGACACGACCCAGTGTCAGCTCGCCTGCGCGATCGCGACCTTCGCCCGCCATCCGGACGCCTGGCGATTCCTGGCCGCCCATCCCGAGCACGCTCTTTCCGCCGCCGAAGAGGTGCTGCGCTACGAGGGCGCCGGCTCGGGCAATCCGCGCACCGCGCTCGAGGACGTCGAGTACCGCGGGCTCGCGATCAAGGCCGGCACCGTGATCCTGCCCTCGGCCCCCGCCGCCAACCGCGACCCGAAGGCCTACCCCGATCCCGATCGCTTCGACGTCCTGCGGCGCCACGGCGAGCCGATGCTCACCTTCGGCGGCGGCGTTCATTTCTGCCTGGGCGCATCGCTCGCGCGGGCCGAGATCGCGGAGGTGCTCCCGCTGCTCGCGCAGCGCATGCCGGACCTCGAGCTCGACGGCGAGATCGAGTGGCGCAGGGGCTCCCTGATCCGCGGCCCGGAGCGCCTGCCGATCCGATTCTGAGCCCACCGGGACCCGAAACGCAGCGCTGCACCGGCTCGTTCCGATTGCGGACGAGCCGCGTCGTTCAGGCGGCGTCGTTCATGCGGCGTCGTCGACGCCGACCCATGCCCGAAGCTGGACCGGATCCTGCGCCGCCAGCCAATCGCCCGGCTCCATGCCCGCCGGTGCGCGCTCCTTCACGGCGCGCAGCAATCCGCCGAGCACCGCGACCATGCGCTCGCCCGGAATGCGTGCGTAGAGCGTGTGCGCGATCCGGTCGCCCCGCTTGGTCCCCCCGACCAGCACCACGTGATCGTTCTTGCCGTAGCCGAAGATCCCGATCTCCGCCGACGGCGGCCGGGCGCAGTTGTTCGGGCAGCCGGTCATCCGGATCTCGACGGGAACGTCGCCCAGGCCGGCGGCCTCGAGCTCGTCCATCCAGGTCGGCAGGATCGTCTCCGCCTCGGTCATCGCGAGCCCGCAGGTCGGCTTCGCCGGGCAGGCGATCGCGAGCGAGCGCAGCGGCGAGACGCTCTCGGGGCGCGGGACGCCATGGGCGTCCAGGATCTCGAGCAGCGCGCCGCGATCGCGCACGCCGCAGAGCAGGATGTCCTGGTGCCCGGTCAACCGGACGCGCAGGTCGAGGCGCTCGATCGCGGCGCGCAGCCCGCGCCGCAGCTCGGGGCGCAGGCGACCGCTCTCGACCGACAGGCCGTAGCTGCTGCTGCCGTCGAGCGCATCGCTGAAGCCCAGGAAGAGCCGGGAGAGGGGCAGCGGCTGCGGCGGGGCCTCCTCGAGCCCGATCCCGAAGCGCTCGCGCAGGAGCCTGCGGACTTCCACCACGCCGATCCGCCGGATCGTGTACTTCCAGCGCGCCTGCCGCCGATCCTTGCGCTCGCCCTTCTCCTTCTGGAGGATCGCGATCGCGCGCGTCGCCGCGACGACCTGATCGCGCGGAATCCTTCCGAGATGGAGCCCGAGCAGCGGCGCCGTGGCATCGTTGTTATGCGTCTGCCCGAGCCCGCCGCCCGACCAGAGATCCCAGAGCGAGCCGTCGGCCGCGCCGCTCGCCGCATCCGTCACGATCGGGACGAGCCCGACGTCCTGGGTCCGGATGTCGACCGAATTGTCCGCGACGTGCGCGATCCCGACCTTGAACTTGCGCGGCAGGTACTGCGTGCCGTAGACCGGCTCGTCGGTCCGGAACGGGGCGACCGTCCGGCCTTCGTCGTCGGTCGACCAGACCTGGTAGTAGGCGCTGCTGCGGGGCGCGAGCTCCTCGGCGATCTCGAGCGCCAGCGCCCGACCGCGCGAGTCGCCGGGGCCGATCAATCCGTCGGCGGGCGACGTCATCACGTTGCGGTTCACGTCGCCGCAGGCGGAGAGCGTCGAATCGGGCCGATAGTGGCGATTCAGATGCCGGACCAGCGGCGCGAGCTTCGGACCGTAGACGTAGTGGTACTGGATCGATTGCCGCGAGGTCAGCCGGATCGTGCCGTCCGCGAACTGATCGGCGGCGTCGTCGAGCGCGGCCCACTGCTTCGCCGAGAGCTCGCCGCCCGCCGGGCATTTGATCCGGGTCATGAAGATGTGGTCGCCGCTCTTGCGGCCCCGATCCTCGCGCTCCTGCTGGCGGTAGATGCCGTAGAACTTCGAGAGCTCCTTGGCGACGTTCCCGATCGTCTCGCGTTCGCCGCGCGTCAGCTCGTCGATCTCTTCCGCGAAGGGGCGCGAAGACTTGCCGTCGCTCGTGAAGAAGAGCCCCTGGCTCTCGGATTTGATCCGCTCGTTCTTCGACATCTCCTCGAGCTTGGCGTTCTCGAGGCTGATGGTCGGCTTGTCCGGCGGGGTCCAGTCCCGGACGGAATCACGCATGGGGATACCTCGGCGAAGGGGTAGCGGGGCGCTGTCTGGGATCGGGGGAAGCGGAAGCGGCGACGGGGACCGCCCTCGGGCGCATCGCCCGGCACGCCTCAGCAGCACCGGCCCGATCGAGAAAACACGTGGAATTCCAGAGCCTTGCACGCATGAGGCAAAGCGCGGCGGAGCGTACTCGACGGCCCGGGGCTTGGCAACGAAGTGCGCGGCGGCGCCCGGGGCCCTGCTAACGGCGGCGGCGCTCGCCCGCCGGATCCGCCGGCGGTCGTTCATCCGCGTCGGCGTCGTCCTGCATCATCCGGATCAGCGTCCGCAGGACGCGGCTCCGGCGCGCCTCGCCGAGCAGCTGCTGCAGGTTCTCGAAGACCGTCGGATCGTTGACCAGCAGCCCGAGCGTGCCCTCGCCCTGCTCGACCTTCGCGAGGATGCGCTGGAGCGCCGCGGTCGACTCGGAGAGATCCTGCCAGACGCGCCGGTCGTCGACGGGCTCGTAGATCAGGTCGTGAAGCAATCCGTCGCCGGTCCGGATCTCGTTCACGATCTCCTCGACTCCGGCGAGGGATGCGCTGATCTCGTCGAGCCCCGTCCCGTCGTAGGGCTCGAAGATCAGCGAGTGGATCAGGCCCGAGCCCTCGCGGGTCTCGATCATGATGTCGGAGACCGCCTCGAGCGCGAGCACCGCGCGCTCCGCGCCCTTGTTCTCGGCGAAGGTCTTCACGACGGCGTTCAGGCTGCCCGAGAGCGCATGGATGCTGGCGAGCGCGCTGCGCCCCTCGGCCATCAGCGCCGTCACGTTGGCCGGATCGCGGGTCGCGATCTCCTCGCCCGCCTCGATCCGGCGCGCGTCCGCCGTCCCGAAGCTGATCTCGACGTACGCATCGCCGAGCAGCCCGATCGTCCCGATCGTGGCGACCGAATCGGTCCGGATCCGATCCTGCACCGATTCCTGCACCGCCAGCACGACGAGCACCGGCCGCTCCGCCGGCGCCGGCTCGAAGCGGATCTCCTCGACGCGCCCGACCTCCTTGCCACCGAGCCAGACCGGCGCCCCCGGCAGCAGGCCGAGCACGTTCTGGAAGCGCGCGTTCATCCGGTAGCGCGCCTCGAAGAAGCCGCCTTCCGCCGAGAGCGAGAGGATGCCCGCTGCGAGACCGCAGAGCGCCAGCACCACGAAGAGCCCGACCGTCCGGTTGATGCGTGCGTCGCGATCCATCGTCATGCTCCACCCGTACGCGCGGCCGGCGCCTCGAGCTCACCCGCCAGAAATTCCTGGACCTCGGGCACACGGCTCGCCCGGATCTCGTCGCAGGTCCCCACCGCGATGAGCCTGCCCCGCGCGAGCATCCCCACCCGATCGGAGATCGCGAAGGCGAGATCGAGATCGTGGGTCACGATGACCGCCGTGCCGTCGAGCTCGCGCCGCAGCGACACGATCAACTGCCCGATCCGCCGCGCGTTGGCCGGATCGAGTCCCGTCGTCGGCTCGTCGTACAGGATGACCTCCGGCGCCAGCGCGATGGCGCGCGCCACCGCGACGCGCTTGCGCATGCCGCCCGAGAGCTCCGCCGGCATGCGCGCCTCGATGCCCGCGAGCCCGACCGCCTCGAGGCATTCGGCGACCCGCCGATCGATGCCCGCCTCGTCGAGGGCGAGATGCTCGCGCAGGCCGTAGGCGATGTTCTCCTTCACCGAGAGCGAATCGAAGAGCGCCGCACCCTGGAAGACGTAGGCGATCCGCCGCCGCACCGCGACCCAATCGCGCTCCCGGAACTGCGCGCTGTCGCGGCCGTCGATCGCGATCCGGCCCGCGTCCGGGCGCAGCAATCCGACCATGTGCTTCAGCAGCACGGACTTCCCGGACCCGGAGCCGCCGAGCAGCGTGAAGATCTCACCGCGCCCGACCGCGAGATCGAGGCCGTGCAGGACGGGGCGGCCTCCGAAGCCCTTCGTGACTCCGACGAGCTCGATCAGCGGCACGTCACCCCGCGCCCGCGGCTCCCTCGTGTCGCGCTCGTTCGTCACCACAGCAGGATCACCTTCGTGAGGAAGAAATCCGAGACGAACACCGCGATCGAGCTGACGACGACGGTCCGCGTCGTCGCCTGCCCGACCCCGACCGTGCCGCCCTTCGTCGCGAGCCCCTGATGGCAGGCGATCATCGCGATCAGCCAGCCGAAGACGAGCGTCTTCACGAGCCCGCTCCAGAGATCCGTCAGCGTCACGACGCCGACGACGCTCTGATAGTAGAAGCTGGCGCCGATACCGGATTGGGTCGCGATCAGCAGACCACCGAGGATGCCGAGCCAGTTCGAGAACATCGCGAGCATCGGCAGGCCGAGCGTCGTCGCGACGACGCGAGGCACGACGAGCTTCTGGGTCGGGTCGGCGCCGAGGGCGCGAATCGCATCGACCTGCTCCGAGACGGCCATCGATCCGAGCTCGGCGGAGATCCCCGCACCGACCCGGCCCGCGACGACGACCGCCGTCAGCACCGGTCCGAGCTCGAGCACGAAGGCGAGTCCGACGAAGCTGCCCGTATAGGGCTTGGCGCCGAAGCGGCCGAGAGCGCTCGCGGTCTGGAGCGCGAGCACCATGCCGGTGAAGAGCGCGGTGATGAAGACGATCGTCGACGAGCGGACGGTGATCGCATCGAATTGGCGCAGGGTCTCGGCGAACGGCAGGCGGCGGAAGAAGAGCACGCGATGGGTCGCGACCACGAAGCGCGCGAAGTCGCCGAGGGCCGCGAGGCGGGTGAGCGTCTCCTGCCCGAGCCGGGCCAGCCCGCTCTCGACGATCTGCTCGGGATTCATCGCGCGAGCTCCCCGCCACCCGGCGACGCGCCCGGCGGGCCGAGCTCGCGCGCCGCCGGCTCGAAGCTCTGCCACCAGTGATCGAAGGTCGGGAGCAGCGCCTCGAACCGCGCTGCGTCGGGCGCCAGCAGGAAGAAGTCGTAGCTGCATTCCGCGCCCTGCAGCGTCACCGTCCGGATCCGCATCCACAGATCGCCCTCGACGCGCTCGAGGGTCTGGGCGTAGCCCGCGAGGCCGCGGTGCTCGAGCGCCGTTCCCTCCCCGACCCGCTTTCCCCCGCTCGCGTGCAGGACGTGGAAAGCCAGCTGGGCGGGGGTCGCCCGGGTCGGGCGGCAGCTCGAGACGAGCGCGAAGGTCGAGCCGTCGCGATGGCGCACGCTGAGGTCCGTCTCCGGCGCGCGCACCCGCTTCCAATCCGGCGTGTCCAGCACGGCCGGCCGGTCGATCGCGTAGCGGAGCGTCTTGTGGACGAAGCGCGCGTGGCCATCCGTCCGCGTCGATTCGAGCCGGCTCGCACAGCCGATGACCGTGAGCGGCACGAGCAGGAGCAGGAGCAGCCAGCGAATCGCCTTCCGCGGTCGAATGCCGAGCGGGGCGGGCGGGCCGGCGGCCGGGGCGAAAGGCATCGCGCTCTCCCTCGAACGGGTCGATCCCGACCGGCCGCCGCGCCGCGGATGCGATGCAGCGGCGGCCGCAAGGCCGGACCCTTCGCAGGCTAACGCAGCAGGGGACGCAGCGACCTTGACGGGCGGTGCCCCCCTCGTTAACTCGCTCGTGTGAACGATCCCGTATCCGCCGCGCATGCCCGTCCGACTCCCGCCGCCCGAACCGATCGACTCGTGCTGGCGAGCGCTTCGCCGCGGCGACGGGAGATCCTGTCGGAGATCGGAATCCTCTTCGACGTCCAGCCTTCGACGATTGAGGAACGCGCCGAGCCCGGCGAGTCGGCCGCCGTCCTCGTCGAGCGACTCGCGCGGGAGAAAGCCCTCGATGTCGCGCAGCGCCTCGCCGCCGAGCCGGCGCGGGCGGTGCTCGGCGCGGATACGGTCGTCGTGATCGACGGCGAGATCCTCGGCAAGCCGCGGGATGCGTCGCATGCGGTCGAGATGCTCTCGCGGCTCGTCGGCCGTGGCCATCAGGTGATGACCGGGATCGCGCTGGCGTGGAGCGATGGACGCGCGGTCGAGAGCCGGGTCGTGACGAGCACCGTGGAGATGCGGGCGGCGACCCGGGCGGAGCTCGCGGCGTATGTGGCCGAGGGCGAATCGCTCGACAAGGCGGGTGCCTACGCGATCCAGGGCGGCGCGAGCCGATTCATCACACGGCTCGTCGGCAGCCGGACCAACGTCATCGGCCTGCCCCGGGAAGAGACGCTCGCGATGCTCGCACGCGGCGGCGCGGTGAATTCGGCGAACACGGCGAACACGGCGGACGGGGTGAACACGGCGAACGGAAGCGGCGCAGCGGCGGGTCCCGATGCCGGGTCCGATCGATGAACGGGCATGCGCAGGCACGCGAACGCCTCGCTGCCGTCGAGGCGCGCATCGCGGGCGCCGCGGCCCGCGCGGGGCGCTCGCCCGGAGAGATCACGCTCGTCGGCGTCGCCAAGCGCCAGCCCCTCGACCGGATCGTCGCGGCCATCGACGCCGGCCTGCGGGTCCTCGGCGAGAACTTCGTCCAGGAGGCGCGTGACGTCCGGGCGGAGCTCGAACGCGCGCTCGCCGGAGATGGCGAGCGGCCGGCGCCGGCGCTCGAGTGGCGGATGGTCGGCCGCCTCCAGCGCAACAAGCTCGCCCTCGCCGTGCAGCTCTTCGATGTCGTCGAGAGCGTCGACCGGATCGAGCTCGTCGCGCCCCTGGCGCGGCATGCGGCCGAGGCCGGGCGGATCGTCGACGTCCTGATCCAGGTCAACGTCGGAGACGAGCCGCAGAAGGGCGGCGTCGCCTTCGCGGACGCCCCGACCCTGGCCCGGGCGATCGGCGAGGCCCCGTCGCTGCGCTTGCGGGGCTTCATGGCCGTGCCCCCTGCGAGCGCGGATCCCGAGGACGCGCGGCCGTATTTCCGGCGCCTGCGCACCTGGCGGGACGCGTGGGCGGGCGACGAGCCGGAGCTCGCCCGCTCGGCGGGCGATCTCTCGATGGGGATGTCGAACGATTTCGAAGTCGCCATCGAGGAGGGCGCTACGCTGGTGCGCGTCGGCACGGCCCTGTTCGGGCCACGCGTCGATCCACGCTAGAGCACGAGCAGTCCCCTGCGATCAGGCGCGCGCGAAGACGCCCGCGAGACCGAGAGACGGAGAGCCCCCGAACCATGGCGAAGACGCGTTTCGAAAAGTCCCGGATCGGATTCATCGGCTGCGGCGCGATGGCGAAGGCGCTGGCCGGTGGCCTGGTGGAGGCGGGCCTGCCCGCGAGCCAGATCCGGGCCGCGGATCCCATCGCCGCCGCCCGCGACGCCTTCGCGGCGGCCATCGGCGCGAAGGCCTCGGGGAGCAACGACGAGGTCGTTTCGGATTCGGATCTCGTGGTGCTCGCGGTGAAGCCCGGCGCCGTTTCAACGGTGCTCGCCGCGCTCGATCCGAAGGCGAGCGCCCGGCCGGTCTGGGTCTCGATCGCAGCGGGCGTCCCGCTCTCGGCGCTCTCGGCGGCCTTGCCGGCCGGCACCCGGATCGTTCGCACGATGCCGAACACGCCGGCGCTCGTCCGCGCCGGGGCGACCGCCTACTTCCCCGGGCCGAGCGTCGAGGCCGACGATCTCGCCCTCGTCGAACAGGTTCTGCAGGCCGCGGGCTGGTGCTGGCGCGCACCGAACGAAGACCTGCTCGACGCCGTCACGGGCCTTTCCGGCAGTGGCCCGGCTTATGTCTTCCTCTTCCTCGAGGCCCTCGCCGATGCCGGGGTCAGCCAGGGATTGCCGCGGGACGCGGCGCAGGCCCTCGCGATCCGGACCGTGCTCGGCTCCGCCCAGCTCGCCCTCGAAACCGGCGCGCATCCCGGGGTTCTGAAGGATCAGGTCACCTCCCCGGGCGGCACGACGATCGCCGGACTCGAACGGCTCGAGGCCGGTGGCGTCCGGGCGGCGGTCTACGAGGCGGTGCGGGCGGCCACCGACCGATCGCGGGCGATGCGCGAGAAATAGCGGCGCGCCAGCGCCTCGATCGGCTGCGGGGAAGATGGGATTCCTCAAGCCGGGCAGCGACCTGGCCGATCTGCTGCCGCAATGAGAGCCCGCCCCCGGCGCGGCCGAAGGAGATCGAACGCCCATGCGCATGACGCCCCTCGACGTCCAGAGCCACGCCTTCGCCCGCCGCTTCCGCGGCTACGACCCCGACGAGGTCGACGCCTTCCTGCGCATCGTCTCGGAGGACTACGAGACCCTGGTCCGCGAAAACGCCAGCCAGACCGATCGCCTCTGGCGCCTCGAGCGCCGGATCGAGGAGCTGTCGGCCCAGGAGCAGCTGCTCAAGCAGACCCTCATCTCGGCCCAGGCGATGTGTGACGAGCTGCGGCGCACGGCCGAGCGCGACGCCGAGCTGCGCCTGGCCGAGGTCGAGGTCCGCGCGGAAAAGATCCTCGACGCCTCCCACCGGCGCGCCGCCCAGCTCGCCCAGGACATTCGCGAGATGCGCGCCCTGCGGACCCGGCTCGCCGAATCGATGCGCAGCGCCGCCGAGACCCACCTCGCGTTGCTCGCGACCCTCGAAGCCGATCCCGCCGAAGACCCGCTGGTCAAGGGACTTTCCGAAGGCACCGTCGCCTACCTGAAGGCCGATCGCCGACGGCCCTCTCCGAACGAGTCCGGCGCGAGTGCCGGGCCCTCCCCGGCTCCCGAAGCCCTGCCCGGCCTGCCGCCCGCACCGCCGAGTCGCGCCTCCGGCGATGCAGCGCCCGCGTTCGCCGAGCCCGGAAAGGACTCGCGTCGGGTCTGATCCCGCGCGCACGGCGGAGGCCGTTGGCAGTCCGGGTCCGATGGGATATCAAAAGGCGCCGAAGCGCCCCCCCCTCCGAGGACCAGGACCGGATGCCGACCTACGACTACCAGTGCGGAAAATGCGGCGTCGAATTCGAACGCGAGCAGCGGATCACCGAGCCCCCCGTCAAGACCTGCCCGAAGTGCAAGAGCCGCCAGGTCAAGCGCCTGCTCTCGGCGCCGGGATTCATCCTGAAGGGCGGCGGCTGGTACGCCGACGGCTACGGCAGCGGCAGCAAGAAATCGGGCGGATCGGGCGACGGCGGCAGCAGCTCGAGCGAAGGCGGATCGTCTTCGTCCTCTTCCTCTTCCAGCGCCTCGAGCAGCGGCGACACCAAGCCCTCGGGCTCGAGCGAAGGGGGCAAGTCCAGCGGCGGCAAGTCCAGCAAGAGCGCGGCCTGATCGTGGGCGAACCCACGGCCGCGAAGATCGAAACCGTCGTCGTCGACGGCCTCGCCCTCGCCGAATCCCTCCGCGACGAAATGGCCCGGGAGATCGAGGCCATCGTCGCGAGCGGGCGCCGCCCGCCGCAGCTGACGGTCGTGCTCGTCGGCGACGATCCGGCGAGCCGCTCCTACATCAAGGGCAAGCAGCGCGCCTGCGCCCGCATCGGTGCCGCCGCCGCTGAATACCTGCTACCGGAATCGACGAGCCAGAAGGAGCTGCTCGACCTGATCGAGCGGCTGAACCGCGACGACGCCGTCGACGGCATCCTCGTCCAGCTCCCGCTTCCCAAACACATCTCGCCCGAGGCGGTCGCCGAAGCCATCGATCCCGCCAAGGACGTCGACGCGCTGCACCCGCTCAACTTCGGGCGCCTGCTGCTCGGCAATGCGAAGCTCGTCTCGTGCACCCCGCTCGGCGTGCTCGCCGTGCTCGATCGCCACGGCGTCCCGCTCGCGGGCGCGCATGCGGTCGTGATCGGGCGCAGCAACATCGTCGGCAAGCCGGTGTCGATCCTGCTGCAGCAGCGCAACGCGACCGTCACGATGTGCCATTCGAAGACCCGCAACCTCGCCGCGCTCTGCCGCACGGCCGACGTGCTGGTCGCCGCCGTCGGCAGCCCGCGCATGGTGAAGGCCGATTGGATCAAGCCGGGCGCGGCGGTGATGGACGTCGGCGTGAGCGAGGTCGACGGCAAGCTCGTCGGCGACGTCGATTTCGAAGCGGCCATCGGGCGCGCCGGCCTCATCACTCCGTCGCGCCGGGGCATCGGCCCGATGACGATCACGATGTTGCTGCGCAACACCCTGACGGCCTACGGCCTGCGTCATCCCGGACCGAAGGCTTGAGCGCGCTCCGGCGAACCCCGCTCTACGAAACCCATCGCCGGCTCGGCGCGCGCCTCGTCCCGTTCGCGGGCTACGAGATGCCGATCCAGTATTCGTCGATCCTCGAGGAGCACGCCGCGGTACGCGAGCGCGCGGGGCTCTTCGACGTCTCGCACATGGGCCAGATCCATCTCTCGGGGCCCGAGGCGAAGGCCGCCGCCGACGCCCTCGTGACCTGCGACCTCCTCGATCTCGCCGTCGGCCGCGCCCGCTACGGGCTGATGCTGAACGACGCGGGCGGCTGCATCGACGACGTGATCGTGACGCGGCTTTCCGAGGACGAGCTGTTCTTCTGCGTGAACGCCGCGAACGTGGAGAAGGACCGCGACTGGATCAGCGCCCGCGTTCCCGCCGGCGTCCGGGTCGAAGACCGCAGCGACGCGACGGCGCTGCTCGCGCTCCAGGGCCCCGCCTCCCCCCGCATCCTCGCCCGCCTCCTCGCCGAGGGGGCGACGCTGCCGAAACGCTTCCGCGTCGCGCGCCTCGCCCTGCTCGGCCGCGAAGCCCTCGTCTCCGCGACCGGCTACACGGGCGCCCCCGGCTTCGAGATCTTCTGCGCCGACGCCGACGCCGAGAAGCTGTTCGGCGCGCTGCTCGAGCTCGGCGCATCCGACGGCCTCCAGCCGGCCGGACTCGGCGCCCGGGACACGCTCCGCCTCGAAGCGGCCATGCCGCTCTATGGCCACGAGCTCGACGAGACGACGACCCCTTTCGAGGCGGGCCTCGAGCGATACGTGAAGGATCTCGCGCGCTCTTTCGGGGGCGCCGCCGCCCTGCGCGCGAAGGCGGGCCAGCCGCTCGCCCGCAAGCTCGTCGGCTTCGAGCTCACCGAACGGGGCATCGCCCGGGCCGACTACGAGATCGTGCACGCGGGCGAAGTCGTCGGCCGTGTGACCTCGGCCGGCCCCTCGCCGACCCTCGGAAAGTCGATCGGCCTCGGCTACGTTCCGCCCGCTCTCGCCGGCGCGGGCCAGACACTCGCGATCCGGATCCGGAACAAGGACATCCCGGCGCGCGTGGTCGAGCTTCCCTTCCTGCGCTGAACGCGCGCCTTTTGACCTCACCGGGAAGAACGCGCCGGCCTCCGCGGAATGATCAGCGAAGCGATCGGCAGATCCACAGATCGACAGGAGATCAGGGCGGGTGAGCGACTACGAGATTCCCGGCGCACTGCGGTTCACGAAGGAAGACGAATGGGTGCGCGAGGACGGCGACGCGGTCGTCGTCGGCGTGACCGACTTCGCCCAGAGCCAGCTCGGCGACATCGTCTTCGTCGAGCTGCCCGCGGTCGGCGCGACGACCGAAGCGGGCGTGCCCTTCGGAACGATCGAGTCGGTGAAGGCCGTCTCGGATCTCTTCGCCCCGCTCGCGGGTGAAGTCCTCGCCGTCAACGACGCGCTGACGGACAAGCCCGAGCTCGTCAACGAATCCTGCTACGACCGCGGCTGGCTGATCCGGCTGCGCCCGAGCGATCCCGCGCAGCTCGCCGCATTGCTCGACGCGGCCGCCTATCGCCAGTCGGTCGCGGAGCGCGACACTTGACCGGCCTTCCCTCGAGCGGGCCCCGCCCCGAAGCGCATCAAGCCTGCTCCGACTCCCGCGCGATGCGCTGGCGGGCGATCGTCGACCAGGGACCCTGCGGATCGATCTGCAGATAGCGCCGCCAATGGCGGCAAGCAGGCCGCATGCGGTCCAGCTTTTCGTAGAGCAGGGCCAGATTGATGTGGAGATCCGGGTAGAGCGGGTCGGTCGCGAGCGCCCGGCGATAGAGGGCGAGTGCCTGCTCGTCTTCGCCCGCCTCTTCGAGCACGTTCGCGAGATTGAAGTTCGCCTCGACGTGGTCCGGCGCGCGCGAGAGACAGGCCTCGAAGGCGCGGCGCGCGGCCGCCCGCTGGCCCTGGTTGTAACGCACGGCGCCGAGGTTGCAGTAGGCGTCGGCGTACTCCGGATCGAGCTCGATCGCCTTCTCGTAGGCCTGCGCCGCTTCCGCCCATTGGCGCGGATCGACGTCGAGCTCGCAGCCCCTCTCGAACCAGCCGATCGCATCGGCGAGTACCGGCGCCGCCTCGCGTTCGCTCGCGCCGGCGCGATCGAGGAGCGGCCGGACCGGCGCGGCCGAAGGCTGAGCGGCCTCGGCGAACTCGAGCAGCAGCTGCCCTCCGGCCTCTTCGAGGCGACCGTCGCGGCGCAGCACGATCTTCTCCGAGCCCTCCGCCGCGAGACGCAGGGCGCTGGCCGGATCCGCGAGATCGGGCAGGCGATCGCGCAGCAACTCGAGATCGCGGCGGATGCGTTGGAGCGGAATGCCGCGATCGATCATCGAGACGATCGCGCGCAGGACGACGAGATCGCGGAAGCCGTAGCCGTCGTCCGGGCCGAGTGCCGACTTCGAGGCGACCAGCCGTGTCTTGCGCCAATAACGCAGACGGCGCGGAGACACCTTGAGGATGCGAGCGACATCGCCGAGCGAGTAATCCGTCACGCGTTCAGCATGGCACGTCGCGCGGGAACTGGGAACGAGAAAGATCTCGAAAGCCGACGGCATCGGAACACGGGCCGACTATTCTCCGGCGCGGCGAGGTTCCCGCAGCTGGTGCTCGGCCCCGACTTCAAATCGGGTGTGGATCGCTTCGCGGCGATCCAGGCGGGTTCGATTCCCGTCCCTCGCCGCCATGCATCCGCCCTTCTTCTCGCCCTGCCCCGCTCTTCATCCGCTCCGCCCGCGTTCGAGCGCCGCGCGCAGCGCCCGCCCCGTCAGCGACGCTTCGCAGCGCGCGATCGTCTCCGGTGTTCCCTCGGCGACCAGTCGACCGCCCTCCGGTCCACCGCCCGGACCGAGGTCGACCACCCAATCGGCCTGCGCGATCACGTCGAGGTCGTGCTCGACCACGAGCACGCTCGCGCCCCCCTCGATGACCTCGTCGATGCAGCGCAGCAGCACCTGCGTATCGCTCGGATGCAGGCCCGTCGTCGGCTCGTCGAAGACGTAGAGCGTCCGGCCAGCCCCCTCGAGCAGCGCCTGTCCGAGGCGCAGCCGCTGATACTCGCCCCCGGAGAGCGTCGAGAGGGGCTGCCCGAGCGAGAGGTACCCGAGCCCGACCCGGGCGAGCGGACGCAAGCGCGAGGCGATCTTCACATCCTCCGCGAAGACTTCGCAGGCCTCGTCGATCCCGAGCGCGAGCACGTCCACGATCGAGCGGCCATCGAGCCGGATGTCGAGCACCTCCTTGCGGTAGCGCCGGCCGGAGCAGTCCTCGCACGGCACCCGCAGATCGTCGAGGAACTGCATGTCGATCGCGATCTCGCCGGTGCCCTCGCAGGTTTCGCAGCGTCCACCGGCGACGTTGAACGAGAAGAAGCCGGCGGCGAGTCCCCGGGCGCGGGCCTCGCGGGTCTGCGCGAAGCGCTGCCGGATCGCGTCGAAGGCCTTCGTCACCGTCGCGGGGTTGGAGCGCCCGGTCCGCGCGCCCGGCGACTGATCGACGAGCACGATCGAATCGAGCTGCGACGCCCCGGCGAGAATTCCGCGGCGGCCCTTTCCATCCGCTTCCGCGACGGCGGAAGCCGGCCCGGCGCGCCGCGCCAGGCCGGGCACGAGGATCTCGCGCACGAGCGTCGACTTGCCGGCACCCGAGACGCCGGTCAACGCGACGAGCCCGCGCAGCGGCAGCTCGACGACGAGGTCGCGCAGGTTGTGGATCCGGCCGGTCGCGAGGCGCAGGCGGGGCGTCGCCGAGAGGTCGCGGCGGCGGCGCAGCGCCGATCGATCGGCCCCGACGAGGGCACGGCCGGTCCGGGAGGCGGGATGCGCGCGCAGCGCCGCGACCGTTCCCGCGGCGACGATCTCTCCGCCGAGGCGGCCCGCGCCGGGCCCGAGATCGATGACGTGATCGGCCGCCTCGATCAGCGCGAGCGCATGCTCGACGACCACGACCGTATTGCCCTGATCGCGGATCGCCTCGAGCACCCGCAAGAGCCGCGCGAGATCCGCGGCGTGGAGTCCGACCGAGGGCTCGTCGAGCACGTAGAGCGAGGCCGTGAGGCTGCCGGCGAGCGCGGTGGCGAGCTGGATGCGCTGGGCCTCGCCGCCGGAGAGCGTGCGCACCGGCCGATCGAGGGAGACATAACCGAGACCGACGGCGTGAATCGTGCGCAGCCGGCCGCCGACCAGCTCGAGCAGACGGCGCGCCGCTTCGCCGAGCACGCCGCGCTGCTCGAGATCCTCGATCCAGGCGAGCAGCTCGGCCAGGGTCATGCGGCCGAGATCCGCGAGCGAACGCCCCTCGATCCGCACCGCCCGGGCCGCTTCGGAGAGCCGCGTGCCCTCGCAGCCCGGGCACGGGACATAACGCCGATTGCGCGCGAGCTGGACCCGGGCCTGGACCTTGTAGCGCCGCCCCTCGAGCCATTCGAAATACGCCTTGACCCCTTCGAAACGCCCGCCGCCCTCCAGGACGAACCGCCGCTCCGTCTCCGCCAGCGAAGCGAACGGCTTCCCGACGTCGATCCCGGCGGCGCGGCATCCGTCGAGCAGCCATTTCTTCCAGCCGCGCGTCGTGCGCGTCGAGAAGAGCGCGATTGCATCGTCCGAGAGACTCTTCGAGGGATCGGGCACGACGCGATCCCAGTCGATCTCGGCGACGCGTCCGAATCCCTCGCAGGCCGGGCAGGCACCGAGCGCATTGTTGAACGAGAACAGCCCGGGACTCGGCTCCGGAAATCGCCGCGCGCAGCGATTGCACGCCCGGCCCTCGCGATAGCTCCGCGCCTGCTCCTGCGCGGCACCCGCGACGCGCACGACGAGCTCGCCGCCGCCCCGCACGAAGGCCTGGGAGACGGCCTCGATCAGGCGCCCCCGCTCGTCGTCAGCGCCGCGCAGTGCGAGGCGATCGATCAGGATCCACCAGGGCCGCTCCGCCGAGGGTTTCTGGCGCGGCGTCGTCTCGAGCAGATCGACGACCTCGCCCGCCTCGGAGAGAAGCCGGGCGAAGCCCTCCTTGACCAGGGCGTCCCGGACCTCCGCCGCCCTCCCCTTGCCGGCGCGCAGGGGCGCGAGGATCTGGATGCGTTCGCCCGCGGCCTCCGCGGCGATCCGCTCGGCGGTCGCGACGATGCCGCCGGCGTCGACGATCTCGTCGCAGGTGGGACAGACGGTGATCCCGACCCGGGCGAAGAGCATCCGCAGGGGATCGAGGACCTCCGTCGCACTCCCGACCGTCGCGCGCGCGTTCGTCGCGCCGCCGCGCTGCTCGATCGCGATCGCGGGAGGCAGGTTCGAGATCGAATCGACCTCCGGTCGTGGCAACCGCTCGAGGAACTGGCGCGCGTAGGCCGAGAGCGAGCCGACATAACGCCGCTGCCCTTCGGCGTAGAGGGTGTCGAAGGCGAGCGTCGTCTTGCCGGATCCGGAGGGGCCCGTGATCACCGTCAGCTGGCCGAGGGGAATCTCGCAGTCGACGCCCTTCAGGTTGTGCGAGCGGGCATTCTCGATCCGGACGACGCGCTGCATCGCTCGCGACGATCAGACGTCGACGGCGGCGAGCCGGATCGCCGATTCGGCATCCCGCTGGCGGCCCGCCTGGTTCGCTGCGTCCGCGAGCGCACGCCAGCGCTCCGGCCCGGGCTCGCGGCCAAGTGCCTGCGCGACGCGGCGCAGCAGGAAGACGTCCCCGCGCACGACCGCCTCGTTCTCGAGGGCGACCAGCGCCGCCTCGTCGCCGGCCTTCGCGAGGAAATCGATCGCCTCGATCTCCCGCCCGCGCGCGAGATAGCCTTCGGCCAGGGCCTTCGCCCGGGCCGGCTCGAGGGCGGCCTCGAGCAGATGTCGTCGCGAGAGCGGATCCGGAAGCTTCGTACGCGCCAAGACTGGATTCCCTTCCCTGATCGGCACCGGGCAGGCGACCCGCCTGTCCCGATGCCGAGAAATCGAAAGATCGGCGCCGGGCGCCGGGATCGCGGGCGACTAGTAGCGCGCGACGCGCGGATCGACCGTCAGCGACCAGGCCTCGATGCCGCCCTCGAGATTCTCGACCTCCGCGAAGCCGCGTCCGAGCAGCAGGCGGGCGGCCTTCTCGCTGCGCCCCCCGTGGTGGCAATGGACGACGATGCGCCTCTGCCGCTCGCCCAGCAGCTCGCCGATCCGCGACTCGAGCTCTGCGAGCGGAATCCAGTGCGCGCCTTCGATCCGGGCCTTCTCGAGCTCTTCGGCGTCGCGGACGTCGAGCAGATAGAGATCCTCCCCGGCCTCGCGACGGCGCGCGAGCTCCGCGGCACTGCAGACCGGGACCTCCGCCGGCACGTCGCCCTCGCGCGCGGGCATGCCGCAGAAGCCCTCGTAGTCGATCAACCTTTCGATCTCCGGCTTCTCGCCGCAGATCGGACATTGGGGATCCTTCTGGAGCCGGAACTCGCGGAAGCTCATCTCGAGGGCGTCGTAGTGGAGCAGGCGTCCGCGCAGCGAGCTCCCGATTCCCGTCAGCAGCTTGAGCGTCTCGGTCGCCTGGACCAGGGCGATCGTCCCCGGCAGGATGCCGAGCACCCCGCCCTCCGCGCACGACGGCACGGCGCCCGGCGGCGGCGGCTCCGGATAGAGGCAGCGATAGCAGGGGCCGTGGCGCGCATCGAAGACGCTCGCCTGCCCTTCGAAGCGGAAGATCGAGCCGTAGACGTTCGGCTTGCCGAGCAGCACGCAGGCGTCGTTCGTGAGATAGCGGGTCGGGAAGTTGTCGGTGCCGTCGACGACGACGTCGTAGTCGCCGAAGACTTCGAGTGCGTTGCCCGAGTCGAGGCGGGTATCGAAGACGTCGATCCGGATGTCGGGATTGAGCGCGAGCAGGCGTTCGCGGGCGACCTCGACCTTCTTGCGCCCCAGATCCGGCGTCGAATACAGGATCTGTCGCTGCAGGTTCGAAGCACTGACGACGTCGTCGTCGAGCAGCCCGATCCGGCCGACCCCGGCCGCCGCGAGGTAGAGCGCGGCGGGACAGCCGAGGCCACCGGCGCCGACCAGCAGCACCGAGCCTTCGAGCAGTCGCTGCTGGCCCTCGAGCCCGAGCTCGGGCAGCGTCAGATGCCGGCGGTAGCGCGCATACTGGTCGGGCCGCAGCGGCGGCGCCTCTCCACTCATGGCGTCCCTCATCGCGCGGAGGCCTCGAAATCCGGGGGCCGGACCGGTGGTGCCGGAGGCGGGACTCGAACCCGCACGATCTTGCGATCGGGGGATTTTGAGTCCCCTGCGTATACCAATTTCGCCACTCCGGCGGCGCGCGGCAGCATACCACGGTCGCCCCGGGCAGGGGCTTCGGGGCGCACCTCCGGACCGCGTCGGTCGCTCCCGGAAGGCGTTCGAGAATCGCTTTGACAGGCTCCCGCCATCCCGTTAGAGTCCGCGCGCCTGTGGGGCCGTAGCTCAGTTGGGAGAGTGCTTGAATGGCATTCAAGAGGTCGCGGGTTCGATTCCCGCCGGCTCCACCACCCCAGGCACCTTCCTTCCGATTCCCCTTCCCGCTCCGCTTTCCAAATGCCTCGCTCCGCCCTTGCCGCCCTTGCCGCCCGTTCCGGCGGTGCAGCGCGCGCCTTCCTGGCTGCGCAGTTTCTCCGGGGCTCCGCGTCTACCGGTGAACCGACTCCGATCAGGCCTTCGGACCGCGCCGTCGTCCCGAGCCCAACAACCCCTTGCCGAGGGCGGTCGTCGCGCTTCCCGATGAGCCGGGCTGCGCGGCGGATCGCCCGCCGGCTCCGCTCGGCCGCGAGCCCGGTCGGTCGCCCGCCGCCGGAGGCGAGCCGGGCTCGCCGCGCCGCGCGAGGCGGCTCGCCTGCTCGCGCAGGAGGCCGGGCACTGCGCCCGAGAGCGCCCCGGACAACAGCGTCAGATAGGCCTCCGTCGTGGCGTTCGGGATCATGTCGAAGGTGTGGATCGCGACCATCAGCGAGAGCCCGGCGATCATCGCGCGATCCTGCTTCGAGCGGATCGCGCCGATGCGGCGGAAGGCGGTGACGACCGGCCAGAGCATCAGTCCGAAGATGCAGACGAAGCCGACGATTCCGGTGCGGATGAAGAAGATCAGCCAGGCTCCGTCGAAGGTCGTCTTCAGCTCGCCGGTCTCGATGTCGCGCATCATCGCCCGCCCGGCGCTGCCCCAGCCGAAGACGGGCTTGCGCTGGATCTGGATCGTCATCTGCTCCTCGGTGCGCAGACGCCCCGCGAAGGAATGGGCGCGCCGCTCCCCGAACTGCTCCTCCGCCATCTGCACGAGCTCTTCGACGGGCAGCAGCTGGGCCACCCGGATCGCCGGATACGAGAAGGCGAGCGCGGCGATCGAGATGGCGGTGAGCATCTGGATGCGGCTCGGCGCGAAGAAGACGAGGGGGATGATCAAGAGCCCGTACAGCAGGGCCCCGGTCGATCGACAGATGACGAGAATGAAGGTGAGATAGGCGGCGATCAATCCCTTCGGAACGAAATGGATCACGGGCAGGCGATGGCGCGTCTTCATCAGGATCCAGGCCGCCGACATGAACATGATCGTGAAGAGCGCGAGGTTCAAGCCGTGTCGCATGTAGACCATGGGGCGATAGGCGCCGCCATCGCGAACGGCCTGGGCGAAGGAATGCTGCATGTAGCCGTAGGTCCAGCGATGGAGCTGCGGGCTCATGCGGATCTCGAAGAGCATCAAGAGCGAATAACCCAGGCCCGCGAAGATCAGGACGACGAACAGATCACGCAGCGCTTCCGAGCGGTCGAAGAGCGCGCGGCCGAGCAGGAATGGAACGAGCCAGGTCAGCGAATCCGAGATCACGGCGGCGACGATCGACGTCATGGCGACCCCGGGTACGACGATGGGGCCCATGCGGATCGTGTTCTGGTTCAGCGCGTAGCTGATGGCGGTGCCGAGGAAGAGCACCACGACCAGGATCTCGGGCCCGCGCAGCGGTCGTGCGCGCAGGATCGCAGCCGGCGCGAAGACGAAGCACCAGACGATCGCCGAGAGCGCGCCGAGCTCGTCCTTGCCCATCGAGGGGAACACCGGCAGGTTGAAGGCCAGGCCCTCCGGCAGGAACATCATCGCGCTGAGGATCGTGACGAGGGCCGCGACGTGGGGGCGGAAGAAAAAGAAGAAGATCGGCGGCAGCAGCAGCCAGACCCCCATCGCGAAGAATCCCGGTATCACGGCGCTCCCTTCCCCCGTCGCCGCTTCGCCCGGTTCGGCCGGCCCCGCCCGACCCCGCCCCGCCGCGAGCCGCATCCCCGGCTCCCGTCTTCGGCCGAAGACCGGGCCGCCTGAGCCTCCGCTGCCGCAGGATCGCAGCTAAGTTGCCGAAGACAACGGCCTTCTCGCGCTCGAGGCGGTCGGCACGCGGCCTCCGGCGCCGCGGCCAGGCGGCGCGAAAGCACGCAAGATCCCGAGCAGCGCGCCGAAGATCCGAGCGCGAGGAAAGCAATGTCCGCCCCGGCTTCCGAACCCGCCCGAGCCCCGCTCTACGTCGATCTCGACGGCACCCTGATCGCGACCGACACGCTCTGGGAATCCCTCTGCCTGCTCGTCCGGCGGGATCCCCTCCGCATGCTCGCCCTTCCGGTCTGGGCCCTCGCGGGCAAGGCCGCCCTCAAGTCCCGGATCGCGGAGCGGGTCTGCCCCGACGCGGCACTCCTCCCCTATCGAGCCGAAGTCGTCGAGCGCGTCCGGGCCGAGCGCGCGGCCGGACGTCGGGTCGTCCTCGCGACCGCGGCGCACGAACGGATCGCCCGCGCCGTGGCCGAGGAGCTCGACCTCTTCGACGGCGTCCTCGCGAGCAGCGGCGAGCGGAACCTCAAGAGCGCCGCCAAGCTGGAGGCCATCCGACGCGACGCAGGAGGCGGCCCCTTCGCGTACATCGGCGATGCGAAGGCCGACCTGCCGATCTGGGCCGCCGCCGAGCAGGCGATCGCGGTCGGCGCCTCGCGCTCCCTCGCAGCCCGGCTCGCAAAGCAGAATCCGGCGCCCGAACACCTCCGCATCGGCCCGCCGGCGAAACGCTGGCCGGCGCTTCGCGCCCTCCGGCCACATCAATGGGCGAAGAACGTGCTGCTCGGTGCGCCGCTGGTGCTCTCCCATCAGATGACCGATCTCGCGCGCCTCGGAGCCGTCGCCGCGGGCTTCGCCGCCTTCTGCCTCGTCGCGTCCGCCGGCTACCTCATCAACGACATGCTCGACATCGAGGCCGATCGCCGGCACGCGACCAAGCGCACCCGGCCCTTCGCCGCCGGCACCCTCTCGATCGCCCAGGGCCTGCTGTGGACGCTGCTGCTGCTCACGACCGGCTTCGCGCTCTCGGCCTGCTTCGTCTCGGGCCCCTTCGTCGCCATGGTCGCGGCCTACCTCGCCGCCACCCTCTCGTATTCGCTGTACCTGAAGGAGCGCCTCTTCCTCGACGTGCTGGTGCTCGCCGGGCTCTACACCCATCGCGTGCTCGCGGGCGGCGTCGCCGCCGGCGTCGAGGTCTCGAGCTGGCTGCTGGCGTTCTCGGTCTTCTTCTTCCTGAGCCTCGCGCTGGTGAAGCGTTATGTCGAGCTGATCGAGAAGTCGCGATCCGAAGCCGGGACGGTCGCGCGCCGCGCCTATCAGGTCGGCGATACCGCCCTCGTCGAGACGATGGGCATCGCGAGCGGCTATCTCTCGGTGCTGGTGCTCGGCCTCTACGTGAGCCGTGACGACGTCAGTCGCTACTACTCCAACCCGGAGGTGCTCTGGCTGGCGACGCCCCTCATGCTCTACTGGATCTCGCGCGTCTGGCTGCTCGCCCGGCGAGGCGAGCTCACCGCCGATCCCGTCGTCTTCGCCGCCACGGATCGCGTGAGCTACGCGATCGTCGCCGCGATCTTCCTGATCGGGGTGGTGGCGGCGCTGACCGGCGGCTGAGCAGCGGCCCGGCTAGAGCGCGAGGACGTAGAGGTCCCCAGCGCGTTCCCAGTGCCCGACGGGCGGCGCCGCGCGCGGTCGATTCCGATCCCACGGAATCAAGACGACCGCGCGTCCCGCGGCGACCGCCTCCCGGACCATCGTCTCCATCCGCGGATCCCGATCCGGCACCACGCTCGGCTCGCCGCGGCCCTGCCGCATCGCCTGGTAGACGACGCAGTAGCGCGCCATGTAATCCTCGTACACGACGAGACCGTCCTCGCCGATCAGGTCGAGCACGTGCCGGCTCATGCGATCGGCCGAATCCTCGGCGACCGTCCAGGGCGTCATCAAATAGTCGTAGTCGTCGCGATAGGGCTTGTTCCGCGAGAAGTCGCGCAGCACGTCGCCCGAGCGTGCGAGGCTCTTCAGCGCCACGCCGATCCCCGGCGTCGCGACGAGCAATGCGATCGCGAGCGCCACGACGACCCGGCGCTCCGGATGGCGCGCGGCGAAGGCCGCGG
>JAWKRX010000004.1:0-314397 GCA_041389425.1 Myxococcota bacterium | reverse complement strand
GGCGACGTTGGTCTCGTCGATCTGGTCGAGGGGGCTGAAACGCTGCTCGTCGTCGGTGCGGCCGTGGCGCAGCCAGCCTTCGTCGCCTGTGGTGAGGCTTGCGGCTGCGGTGCCGGGAGATTCTTTGGGAACGGAGACGGCGGCGTCCGCGACGGCGGGCGAGGCGGACTCCGCGGCGTGCACCCGCACCGCTGACGACCCGTCTTCGGGTGCCTCCGTCGCCGGAAGGCAGCCGCCGAGGCCCACGCCGATGGCGGCGCCGAACGCCATGGCGAGCCGAAGGGCAATCGAAGGGACGATCGCGGCGCCCGCCGCCCTGCCTCTCGCCGCCTTCACGGCCGCACCAGCGTGAAGGTGAGCCCGCCGACATGGGCTTCGTGCTTGCGGCCCTTGGCGACGAGGCCCGGCATCACCGCCGCCGACCGCGTGACCGCTTCATCGACGCCGATCGCGCCGACGTCGTAGAGGGTGACGAACTCGGCGCCGCGGTGGCTGCGCGGCTCGCGGCGCCAGCGCGAGACGCCCGTGAACCCGCCGGAGGCGAGCATGTCGGGCATGTGGACGTCGTCGTTCCAGGCATCCCACTCCGCTTCGCGGCGCGGATCGTTGCAGGCGACGTAGGCGAGGATGTGGCCGTGCAGATCGGGGCCCGGCACGGGCTTCGCGCCGTGGCGGCCGTGGGCGCGGAGACGGTCTTCCGCGATCAGGCAATGGCTGGCGTCGATGCGCCCGGATTCGCGAAGCGCGGCCTCGTGCGCATGCAGGCGTGCGACGCCGGCGCCGAGGTCGTCGGCGAGCTCGATCAAGAGCGCATGCGAGAAGCCGATCGAAGGCATGCCGGGGACGGGCTGGACGCGCAACGCGAAGGCGGTCGCGGCGCGCACGCCGGCGACCTCCCGCAGATCGGGCAGATGGATCTCTTCCAGCCAGCGGAGCCACTCCGCGGCGCGCCCCGGCGCATTGCAGCGCACGAGCTGGAGGACGAGACCGGTCGCCTGACGCATGCTTCACCCTCGAATTCGCTGGTGGGGACCGATTCTGCGCTGCGCAGGGCCGATGCGCCAGCGCAATCGGGGCGCTTTGGGCGGCGTTTCCGGCTGCGCCATCTGGGTTAACGTCGGCCGCATGTCGAAGCTCTCGCTGGCGGGAAGAGGCGTCGTCGTCGTCGGTGCGGGCGGCGGCGGGATCGGGACGGCGATCGCCCGCCTCGTGGCGTCCGAGGGTGCGTTCGTGACGGCGGTCGATCGCGACGCCGCGGCCCTCGATCTCGCGATGCAGGCGATCGAAGCCGGGGGCGGCCGTGGCCAGCGCTGCCTCGTCGATGCGAGCAGCGCCGAGGGCGCCCGGGAGATCATGGCCTTCGCGGCCGCGGGCGGTGCGCCGCTCCATGGCCTCGTCAACGTCGTCGGCGGCCTCGCGATGGATCGCTGGGCCTCGCTGCTCGACTACAGCGAAGAGAATCTCGACGCGCTCCTCCAGCTCAACCTGAAGATCGCCTTCCTGACCTCCCAGGCCTTCGCACGCGAGCTCGCGCGGCAACGGCAGCCCGGGAGCATCGTGCAGATCGCGACGATCGCCGCGCTCCAGGGCATGCCCTTCGGCGCGGGCTATGCGACGGCGAAGGCGGGGCTGCTCGCGCTCGCGCGGACGATGGCCCTCGAATGGGGCCCT
Source organism: Myxococcota bacterium (assembly GCA_041389425.1). Classification (GTDB taxonomy): domain Bacteria; phylum Myxococcota_A; class UBA9160; order UBA9160; family UBA4427; genus UBA4427. Next base: position 312,726 of record JAWKRX010000004.1, on the reverse strand, counting down.
CTCGGCATCCGCGTCAACGCGGTCGCGCCCGGCACGATCCAGGTCCCGAAGAATGCGGGGAGCGGTGAGCACGCCGAGGATCGCGCGGTGATCCCGATGGGCCGCCGCGGCCGGCCCGACGACATCGCGGGCGCCGTGCTCTTCCTGCTCTCGGATCTCGCGGGCTGGGTCACGGGCCAGCTGCTCGCCGTCGACGGCGGTGCGAGCATCCGGCCGGGCTATCTCGACGCGACGGGGCTGCCCGTCTTCGTCCGCAGTGCCGAGGTCCGGCGCAAGCTGCTGGGCGATCGGGATTGATTCGAACGCGCCGGCCCGGAAGGGCGGCGCGAAAGGAGCGTGTTCGGGCATGAGCAATGCGGTGCTGGGTCTCGAGGGGAAGGTCGTCGTCATCACCGGCGCATCGCAGGGTGTCGGGCTCGGCTGCGCGCGGCAATTCGTGAACGTCGGCGCCGACGTCGTGATCACCGGTCGCCGCGCGGCGCCCCTCGAGCAGGCGGCGGCCGAGCTGCGGGCCTCCGGGCGCGAGGTCGTGACGGTCGTCGGCGATGCCGAGGATCCCGCCGACGTCGCGGCGGTCGTCGAGGCAGCGCGGGCGCGCTTCGGCCGTGTCGACGTGCTCGTCAACAACGTCGGCGGGCGGCGCGGCAAGCCCGAGGGCACGATCCTCGAATCCGGCCCCGACTACTGGCGCGGCACGATCGAGCGCAACCTCGTCTCGGTGCTCACGTGTACCCAGGCCTTCGCGCGCTTCATGATCGAGACGAAGCGGCCGGGCGTCATCATCAACATCGCCTCGGTGGGCGCCCATCGCGCCTCGCCCCGGCTCGTTCCGTACGGCGCCTCGAAGGCGGGCCTCATCCAGGCCACGGGCACGCTCGCCCGCGAGCTCGCGCCCCACGGCATCCGCGTCTGCGGTGTCGCCCCGGGCATGGTCGATACGGATTCCCTGCGCGAATGGTTCGACGCCGACGGCCTCGCCGCCCGGGGTCGCAAGCTGCCGGCGGGCCGGATCGGCGTCCCCGACGACATCGGGCGCGCCGTCCTGATGCTCGCCTCGGATCTCGGCTCGTGGATCTACGGGACGACGCTGATCGCGGACGGCGGCGAGCTGCTCGGCGACGTGCATTAGGCGCGAAGGGTCGCGCTCGGCGCGCGAGAGGGCGGAACAGGCGGATGGTGGCGCGGCTTCCGGGGGTCGAAGAGCTCGTCGCACAGGCGCGGGCGGAGACGGGACTCGTCGATTTCGGGGGCGAGAGCCACCTTCCGGCGCTGACCGCGCTCGTCGATGCCCTCCAGCGCGAGGCGGATCTCAACGAGACCGGGGTCGCGCTCCAGCAGAGCCGCATCGTCGAGCTGCTGAAGAATCGCCTGCGCCTGCAGGTCTTCCTGCAGCGCTGGCCCGAGATCGAAGACGAGGTCGTCGCGCCGCCGATCCTGATCCTCGGCCTCCCGCGCACCGGGACGACGATGCTTCAGCGCCTGCTCTCGAGCGATCGGCGCTTCATCGCGACGCGCTGGTACGAGGTGCGCTTCCCGGTGCCCGAGCTCGACTGGAATTTCGTGGATGCGCAGGACGTGCGGATCGAGGTCGCCCGGGCCGAGGTCGCGGCGCTCGTCGCGGCGAATCCCGAGCTGCTCTCGATTCATCCGCTGGATGCCGAGGCCCCCGACGAGGATCTCATGCTGCTCGAGGGCAGCTTTCTCAGCACCGTTCCGACCTCCCAGGCCCACATCCCCAGCTACGACGCCTACTACGCCCGGGACGACGCGCGGCACGCGACCCGCGAGCATCGCCGGCTGCTGCAGTTCCTGCAGTGGCAGCGCCGGCGCGCGGGCCACGCGGTCGATGGCAAGCGCTGGCTCCTGAAGGCACCGGCCCACATGTACATCCTGGGCGCGATGCTCGAGACCTATCCCGGCGCGCGCTTCATCACCTCCCACCGCGATCCGCTCGCCTGCATCCCGTCGATCAGCAGCTTCTACTACGAGACCTGGCAGATCTACTCCGACAGCGCGGATGCGGCGGCCTGCGGCCGCGACGCGGCGCATTTCTGGGGCGCCGCCCTCGATCGGCTCGTCGCCGCGGCCCGGCGCAGTCCGGAGCAGTTCCTCGACATCGAGTACGCGGATCTCATGGAGCGGCAGGACGAAGCGATCGAGCGGATCTACGGCTTCCTCGGCCTGCCGATCGAGGCGGAGACCCGCGCGGGCTTCGCCCGCTGGCGCAGCGAGAACCGCCGCGATCGCCGCAAGCCCCATCACTACCGGATCGAAGACTTCGGGCTGACGCGCGATGCGCTCGCGGCAGCCTTCGCCGACTATCGGAGCCAGCGCGGCTACGCGGCTAGTCCCGGAGAGAGAAGGGCGTGAAGTCCGTATCCCGGTCGTAGAAATCCTCGTTCTCCTGGCGCTTGAGCCAGCCGACGATCAGATAGGTCATCGGGGTGAAGACGACCTCCACGGAGACCTTGAAGGCCCAGTTGAAGGCGATGACCTTCAGCATCGTCCCCGGCTGCCAGATGCCGAAGAAGGCGATCGGGTAGAAGAGGGCGCTGTCGACCAGCTGGCCGACGGCGGTCGAGCCGATCGTGCGCGTCCAGAGATGCCGGCCCTCGGTCCAGACCTTCATCTTCGCCATGACGTAGCTGTTCACGAAGTCGCCGCACCAGAAGGCGACGATCGACGCGACGACGATCCGCCAGGTGTTCCCGAAGACGATCTCGAGGGCGGGCTGGATCACCGTGTTGAAGGGCTCGTCCGGATCCGCGGGCATGTGGATCACGAACAGGCCCATGACGGTCGCGAAGATCATCGAGATGAAGCCGGCCCAGATGACCTTGCGCGTGCGCGCATAGCCGTAGACCTCGGTCAGCACGTCGCCGAAGATGTACGAGATCGGGAAGAAGAGATTGCCGGCGCCGAAGGTCAGCCCGAAGAGGATGCAGGTCTTGCCGGGCCCGATCAGGTTCGAGCAGAGCAGGACCGTCACGAAGGCCGCCATCGTGAGGTCGTAGTAGCGGTAGCGGCGCGTGCCGGAGCCGGATCCGGCGGCTGCGTTCGGATCGGCATGCGCCGGAGCGGCGGCATGCGAGGGCGTGGGATTCATCGGGATCCTGTCGGGCGGCTCGCGGCCGTTTCGAGCGGGGCGCGTTCCGGCTGATACCAGATCGCGGAGGTGACCGCCCGCTCCTGGATCCAGGCGGGGGACGGGGCGGGGACGCCGAGGGCTTTCGCGGCGTGGGTCGTATGGCGGGGCGTCGGGATCTCGACGACGCGTGCGTAGTAGAGCGCGTGCTCGCCCGGATCGAAGTCGGGATCCCGCCAGACGGCCGAGAGCTCGGCCGCGCCGATCGAATTCTCGTAAGTCGCATTCTCGACGTCGACCGTGTTGCCGACGGGCAGGACGCCGTAATCGCCGGCCTTCTCGAGGCGGCCGTCCGAGGCGGCGACGTCGTAGAGCAGCTCGCGGCTCGTTCCGTCTTCGCCGACCCAGGCCTTGATGATCTGGATGCGGTCGAGGTGGGCGCCGATCGGATCCTTCGCCGCCCAGATCAGGAAGACCGGCGCGGCGCCGCCGCCCGATGCGCCGTCGAGCGCGCCGCCCATCGGAACACCCTCGCGGTCGGCCCGCGCGATCCAGTCCGGGTCGGCGAGGAGCGATTCGTCGTAGGCGAAGCCGCCGAAGAAGCGTACGGCGATGCGGGGTCCGGAGGTCGCGTAGGTCTCCCGCCGCTTCAGGGCGGCGAAGATCGAGGCGCGGCTGTTCTCCTCGGCGTAGACGGCGGCGAGGCCCGCCGCGCTCCAGATGCCGCCCAGGTTCGGGAGAAACGAAGAGAGGCTCACGCCGAGCCGCAGGCCCGCGCTGCCGTCGAGCATCGGAAGCTTGCCGTGATAGGCGTCTTCCTCGGTCGGCGAGCTGGCGTTGTGGCTGTCGCTGCTCCCGATCGCGCCGAGCACGAAGGGATTGAAGCCCTCGCGCTGGGCGAACTCGAGCCCGGTCCGGAGGGCGTCGCGGTAGTAGCTGCCCTTCGGCTCGCTCGGACGGGCCTTGCTGGACATCACCTGGTCGTAGAGCTCGAAGGCGGCGAAGCCGTCGTCGCGGGAGAGCTCGGGATGGGCCTCCGACGAGCCCTTGACCTGGAAGATCTCGCTGACCGGCTCGTTGGCGACGCGCCGGCGTGCGTAGTCGGCGTCCAGGGGCCGTCCATCGAAGGTCTGCGCTTCGTACATCCGGCCGTTGCTCACGTTGCCGTTGTGCGGAATCGCGATCGAGTCCATGCCCTGCGCGCGCTGGCCCTCGAGCGCGGCCCAGAGATCCTCGGGATCTTCCGAGTCGCGCGAGGAGAAGGGCCGATCGGGCACGCGTTCACTCGCGTAGATCACGTTGCGATGGAGGTTCTCCTCGTTCGGCATCGAGGACCATTCGTAGGCGACGAAGGTCGTGAAGCGGCCGGGATCGTCGTGGCGCTGGGCGGCGGCGACGTTCTCCTGCCAGGCGGAGTCCGAGATCGCCTCCATGCCGGGCTGGCCGAAGGTCGCCTCGCGGGTCTCGAGGCTGCCCATCTGGCCGAGGGTGACGCGCAGATAATGAAGGCTGATCCGGAACGGGCTGCCGCTGGCGACGACTTCTCTCAGGCGGTTCCCGCTCGTCGCCGCGTCCTCGTCCAACGCCCGGGCGATCCCGAGATATTCGGCGTGATCGGTCACGGCGCCGAAGTCGAGGGGACGGCGCGCCTGGATCGCATAGCCGAGGGCATGCTCGATCGCGCCGCCCTTCATGTAGGTATAGGCATCGTCGGGCAGGGCGCGGGTCCCCATCGTGTACGCGTCGTAGCTCTGCGAAGTGTGGATATGGAGATCGCCCCAGAGCAGATGGCGGTTCGCATCGAAGCCGACGGCCGCCTTTGCGGGGGGCGGGGCTGCCGCCTCGGGATCCCACGCCGGGCCGAGGGAGGGATCGTCGATGCGTTCGCAGCCGCCGAAGACGAGGAGCGCCGCCGCCGCGATGCAGGCGCCCCGGGCCCCGCGATCCGCCATCGATCCCAATCGGCTACTCCTCGTTCGTGCTCGGCGCGGGCGATTTCCGAACGGGCTTCGCCCGCTCCCGGTCGAGCGCCGGATCCCGGCCCGGCCCGAGACTCTCCGGCAGCGCCATGATCCCCCTCTTCGCGAGGGCGATCCGGATCTCGGCCCAGACGGGCGCCGCCTTGGGATAGCCCGCATAGCTCGTGAAATGAATCAGCCATTCGAAGAGCTCGTCGGGGCCGAGGTCGCCGCTGTCGAGCGCGCCTTCGATATGAGAGATATAGCCCGGCGGCGAGGCGGCGTAGGCGGCGGCCGTCAGGGAGACGAGGCGACGGTCGCGCATCGAGAGCCCGGGCCGCGTCCAGATCTGCGCGAAGACCTGCTCCTGGCCCATGCGCAGCCACGGATCGTCGTTCGGAACGTCGGCATAGACGCGCTTCTGCATCGCGCGGCCGCGGGCGCCGGGATCGTCTTCGGCGGCCGCCTCGTTCGCCGCTTCCGCACGGCCCGTTTCGCCCGCCCACGCCGATTCCGGCCTGCCCGGCGCGGTGAACGCGAGCGCGAACGCAAGCGCGAGCAGGCGCAGTCGAAGCGTCGCCCGCCGCGTCACGCCTGGTCCATCCGGTAGAGCGCGACGGCGTTGTCGCGCACGATCCGCTGCTTCACGTCGGCCGGGACCCCGGCGAAGTTCTTGTCGATCCATTGGCGCGACTCCGGGAAGGTGGAATCCGAATGCGGGAAGTCCGAAGCCCACATGTAATTGTCGCTGCCGAAGATCGCATGCGTCGCCGGGCCGACGGGATCGTCCTGGAAGGTCGCGAAGAGCTGGCGGCGGAGATAGAAGCTCGGCGGCTCGGGCGTCGCGTCCGGCCAGAGGGCGCAGTACTTCTCGTGGCAGTGGTCCATGCGATACATGAAATGCGGGATCCAGCCGACGTCGTTCTCCGCCGAGACGATGCGCAGCCCGGGAAATCGGTGGAGCACCCCGCCGAATACGATGCGCGCGAGCGAATCCTGGATCTCGTGCAGCACGCTCATGTACCAGACGCCCGAATGGGTCCGGCCCTGGACCGCATTGCTGACGGCGCTGCTGACGCGGCCCCGGCCCGCGATGATGTGGAGCGAGACCGGCAGCCCGAGGCTCTCCGCCGCGCGCCAGAAGGGATCGTAGGCGGGATCGTCGTAGGGCCGGTCCTCGGGCGGAGCCCCCCAGATCATGGCCGCCCGCATGCCTTGCTTCGCGATCGCCTCGAGGTCCTGAACGGCGAGCGAGACGTCCTCGAGCGAGACGAGCCCTGCGCCGAATAGCCGGCGCGGATCGTGGCGGCAGAACTCGGCGAGCCAGGTGTTGTAGACGGCGAAGCACGCCCGCTGCAGCTCGCCGTCCGCCATCGCGAAGAGCTTCATGCCGAGGGAGGGATAGAGCACCTCGGCGTCGATGCCGTCGAGCTCCTGATCGGCGATGCGCGCGACCGGATCCCAGCCCGAGGGCCGCGCGTCCGCATAACCCGCCTGCTGGAATTCGGCGAGCGCCTTTCCGGAGCGGCCCGCGGCGAAGCCGCCCGAGACGGGGAAGGGCGAAGTGCCCTCGGCGATGAAGAGCCAGGCCGGTCCGGGGCCGGGATTCTTGGTGACGTGGGGCGCGCGGTCCCGGAAGCGGCGATCGAGGCGTTCCTGCCAGAGATCCGCGGGCTCGGTCACATGGGAGTCCGCCGAAACGACGCCGTGGCTGGCCATGGGATCCCTCCTCTTCGCGCCGTTCTCGCGCCCGGTCCACTCTACTGCGCTCGGGGCATGCGTCGACACCCCGGCGATGCCGCCCCATCCGCCGCACGACCGGTTAGAATCGCCGCATGGATCCGATCGATGCCCTCGAAGCCGCGATGCCCGCCACGAAGCAGATCGAGGATGCCGCCCTGCGCCGCGCCGTCCTCCGGACCTGGGCCGCGTCGCTCTCGCGCTCGCCCTACGCGGATCTCGCCGTCTCGCCCCAGGCACCGCACATGCCGGCGCGGCCGCTCCTGCTCCACGTCAACGAGGTCAACGCGCGCGCCCTCGACCTGATCGACGTCGCCCGCCGCGAGTACGGGCTGCGTGTCGACGCCGACGTCGCCCTCGCCACCGCGATCCTCCACGACGTCGACAAGCCCATGATCTACCGGTACGACGGCAATACCTTCAGCTATGCCGAAGGCCGCACCCTGCGCGACCACGGGGCGCTCGGCGCGGAGCTCTGCGTCGAGCACGGCATCCCCCTCGAGATCGCCGAGATGGTGCGCCACCACAGCGCCTTCGCCTCCCAGGGCCTGCCGGGGACGGTCGAGGGCACGATCGTGCATTATGCGGATTGGGTCTCGAACGATTTCGCGGCGGTGCTGATGGGCGTCGAGACGATCCACGCGAGCACGCGGCCGGTGCCGAAGGAGAAGCCGGCCGCGGGCTGAGCAGAGACGGGCCGAGCGGAGAAGGGATGGCGGAGCGCGCGAAGGGGATCGGGCCGGCGCCGCCCGCTCAGTGCTTCCCGAACCGCACCGGCAGGCTCTTCGGCCCGCGCAGCACCGTCCCCGCGATGCAGACCTTCTCCGGTTCGATGATCTGCATTTCCGGCAGCCGCTCGCAGAGGACCTTGAGGCTGACCTCCATCTCGCGCCGGGCGAGATGGGAGCCGAGGCAGAAATGCAGGCCGTGGCCGAAGGTCAGGAACTCCTTCTCCTTGCGCCAGGGATCGAATTTCTCGGGGGAGTTGAAGATCTCGGCGTCGCGATTGGCCGAGGTGATCGCAAAGTTGATCTGGGAGCCGGCGGGGATCCGCGTGCCGGCCCACTCGATCTCCTTCGGCGCGAAGCGCGGGAGCAGCGCCGTCGGCGGCTCCCAGCGCAGCGATTCGTGGACGACGGACGGAACGAAGGCGTCGTCGGCCCGGACGGCTTCGGCGACCTCGGGATGGGTCAGCACGCCGTACATCATGCTGCCGAGCCCGCGATAGGTCGTGTCCGCACCGGCCGGAAAGAGCAGGCGGATGAAGGAGTAGATCTCCTCGTCGTCGAGGCACTCGCCGTCGAGCTCCGCCGTGCAGAGCGAGGAGAGCAGATCCTCGCCGGGCTCGCGCCGGCGCGCGTCGATGATCGGCTTCAGATAGGCGTCGAACTCGCGCTTGGCCTGCATCGCGAAGTCGGGATCCCAGGGAAAGGCGATCAGGCCGTCGCCCCAGCGCTTCAGCTGCTCGAAGTCGGTCGGGGGGAAGTCGAGCAGGCGCGTGATGACGGTGAACGCATAACGCATGGTGTAGTCCTCGACGAGATCGGCGCTGCCGCGCGCGGCGAAGCGATCGACGAGGTCGTGGGCGACCGGCGTCAGGAAGGCCTCGACGAATTCCTTCATGATGCGCGGACGGAAGCCGACCGAGACGAGCGCGCGATTGCGGCGATGTTCCTGGCCGCCCATGCACTGGATCGTCTTGCCCATCGAGGGCGCGGACTGGCGGAGATAGGCCGCGGCGGAGGGGAAGCTCTCGTCGTCGGCCATCGCATCCTGCAGCGCACGAAAGCGCGTGATCATGTAGCTGATCTCGCCGTGGTACTGGACGGGGGCGACCGCGCTGCGACCGCGCAGGTCGGCGAGGATCTCGTGCAGGTTCGGCACTTCGTCGTAGGCGAAGTCGATGTGGCCGTACTCGGGCTTCGTCGTGTTCGGCGTTGCGTGGGTCGTCGCGCTCATGACTGGTCCTCCCGTTGCGCTCCACTCTACCGCTTCAGAGGCGCGCGCGAGCGCGAATCTTCCGGGCCGGCGGCGACGCGGGCGCCTACCGCCCGGTCCGCCGCCACTGGACCAGCGTATACGGCGCTTCGGCGTCCTCGTGGTCCTCGAAGAGCGGCTCGACCGCCGCGCCGATCTCGACCTTCGCCTCCGGATCACCCGCGAGAACGCCCAGCATGCGGATGCCGCCGGCCTCCGGGAGCTCGACGATCACCGGGACGTAGGGCAGCCCGGTCTTCAGCGCCGGATGGACGGGATGCCACACCCGCTCCCAGCTGAAGATCCGCCCCTGGCCCGGGACCGGCTCGAAGCCGACCTCGAAGGAGAGGCAGGCGTGGCAGAGCCACTCGGGGCCCCATTGCCAGGTCCGGCATTTCCGGCAGCGCTGCGCCACGAGCTCGTGGCGGCGCGCCGCCTCCCAGTACGGCGCGTCGAGGCCGTCGTTCGCGGGCCGCGGCGCGGGCAATCCCTTCGGCAGCAGGAATCCGCTCATAACGTGCTCGCCGCTCCCACGATCATGTTGCTCGCGACCGGCACCATCGGCCCCGAGTTGACGAGCGCGACTTCGGCGCCCGGGACCTGCGAAGTGGACTGGCCCCGGATCTGGCGCACCGCTTCGATGTTGAGCTCGAGGCCGTGCATGTAGCACTCGGCGAGGTTGCCGCCGCTCGTGTTGAGGGGGAGCTTGCCCGTCGGCGCGATCAGGTTCTCGAAGGTGAGGACCTCGTTGGCGTTCTCGTAGGTGCAGAAGCCGTGCTCGATCAGGCTCATGACGACGGCGCCCGTGAAATTCTCGTAGCTCTGGATCACGTCGACTTCGGCGGGCGAGACGCCGGCCATCGCGTAGAGCCGCGGCGCCAGGGTCTTGAAGCTCGAGGTCGCGAAGTCGGGCGGGTTCTGGACGCCGGCACCGTCGCGGTAGCCCGAACCCTGGGCGGCGCCGAGCAGGTAGACGGGCGGCTGGGCGAGGTCCTTCGCGCGCTCGGCGGGGACGAGCACCATCGCCGCTGCGCCGTCGTTCTCGAGGCAGCAGTCGAAGAGGCCGAAGGGCTCGACGATCCAGCGCGCCGCGTCGTAGCCCTCGGCGTCGAGGGGGCGGCCGCGCATCACGGCCCGGGGTTCGCCTGGGCGTGGTGGTAGGAGGCCATCGCGACGGCGCGCATCGTGCTGCGCTCGATGCCGTGCTCGTGCATCAGGCGCGTCGTCCGGAAGGCGAAGATCTGCGCCGGCGACATCACGCCGTAGGGCGCGAAGTAGGCCATGCCGCCCGAGACCGCGGCGGGATAGTTGCCCTGGCCGAAGCGGTAGGTCTGGCCCTGGGCGAGACCGCGGTAGACGACGACGCAATCCGCATAGCCCGCCGCGATCGCCGCCGCGGCATTCGCGACGGCGGCCGAGCCGCCCCCGCCGCCGCCGCCGAAGACCATGTTCGCGAAGCGCAGCTCGGGCAGGCCGAGCGCCGCCGCGATGCGCGCCGGATCGTTCTGGTCGTTGCTGAAGGAGGCGAAGCCGTCGACCTGCTTCGGATCGAGGCCTGCGTCGCGGCAGGCGGCGAGGATGGCCTGCAAGGTGAGGACGTACTCGGGCTCCTTCGCCTGGCCGCGTTTGTAATAGGTCGACTCGCCGACACCCGCGATCGCGACCCGGCCCCGGATGCTGCGCGTCATCGAAGGCCTCCCGCGCCGCGCACCGCCCGGCCCCGCGCGTTCATCGGGCCGGGGAGGGCGCCACGCCCTCGGGCGTCGCTTCCCCCGCCATCACGACGACGCGGCGGGCGAAGCGCCAGCGCCCGCCCTGCCGGACGAGCTCGTCGTGGTAGCGCCCGATGGTCGCGATCGTGATCGCCCCGTCCTTGGCGCTCGCGAAGGCGGAGAGGTCCGTCCAGGCCCGCGCGTGATCGGGGCCGAGCAGGTCGATCACGGGCGCGAGGACGACGTGCTTGCCGGGCGTGTCCGGCTGCATGCCGCCGATGCCCTCGGCGATCGCCGCGCGTCCGCGCCAGGTCTGGCCCCAGACCGCGAACACCGCATCGTCCGTGAAGAGCTCGCTCCATTCGTCGATCCGCTTCGAATCGAGCAGCTGGCCGTAGATCGCGAGCAGGCGACGGATCTCTTCGAGGGCGTGGAGGTCGACCATCGCCGCACTTTACCAGAACCCCGATCCGCGCCACGATCGTTTTTCGCCGCTCCCGCAGGCCGCACCGGACGGGAGCGCACTCGGAGGAATGCATGGATCCGTCGGACATCCTTCTCACGGACCGCGTCGCGATCGTGACCGGCGCCGGCCAGGGCATCGGCGAGGGCATCGCGAAGGGCTTCGCGCGCTTCGGCGCCCGCGTCGTCGTCGCGGAAAAGAACGCCGAGACCGGCGAGGCCACCGCCGCGGCGATCCGCGCCGCGGGCGGCGAGGCGCTCTCGATCACGACGGACGTGCGCGACTTCGAGCAGGTAAAGGCGATGGTCGACCAGAGCGTGAGGCATTTCGGGCGCCTCGACATCCTGGTCAACAACGTCGGCGGCGTGCGTTATGCGAAGTTCCTCGACCTCGGCCAGAAGGGCTGGGGGACGCATCAGCGGCTGAACTTCGACGGCCTCTTCGGCCCGACCGACGCCGCCGTGCGTGCGATGATCGCCGGCGGGCGCGGCGGCGTCGTGCTGAACATCGCGAGCATCGAGGCGCTGCGCGCGGCGCCGATGTTCTCGGTCTACGCGGCCTGCAAGGCGGGCATGGTCAACTTCACGCGCTCGCTCGCCCTCGAGCTCGCGGACGAGGGCATCCGTGTCAACGCGATCGCGCCCGACATCGTCGACACGCCGCACCTGCGCGAGTTCGAAGGCAGCGCCACCGGCGGGACGCGCGAGGCGCGCGAGCGCGGCATCCCGCTGCGACGGCCGGGTACGGTCGACGATTGCGCGAACGCCTGCATCTTCCTCGCCTCGGAGATGGCGAGCTACATCACGGGCGTGACGCTCTCCGTCGACGGCGGGACCTTCGCCTCGAGCGGCTGGACCCGGAACGAGGACGGGAGCTGGGGGCTTTTCCACTAGCAGGCCGCGGTGAGGCGCTTTCGAACGCCTTGCCCGGTGGTCCGGCCGAGCTGCGCGGGGTTCGTGGCTCGGCCGCACGCGTCGAGGCTCGCCGGCACGTCCATCGTCGTGCTGCGCGTGCGACCATCACATCTCACCCCGCACAGCTCGGCCGGCCCACTCGGATGTCGGTGCTGGGCGTCCTTGCCGCGTTCTGCACTGTTCGGGGTACGAACGCCGGGATTCTGCGACGGGCCATGTTGCAGGCTGCCGCGATCGATCCTGGAACGGTGGGGCTTTTCGAATTTTGCTAGGTCTTCGGGAGCGCTGCGAGGCCCGCGCGGATTTCGGCGTGGCGATGCTCGACGTCTTCCGCCGTATGCGGATGGGTCGGGATCACGAAGAGGCCGCGGCGCAGGCCTTCGAGGGTGCGCTCCGCGATCGCGTCGGGCGAGAGGGACAGGGCGGCCAGGCGTTCCTGGACGGCCGGCGTGAGGCCCGCGCTCGGCGGCCGAGCGGTGCCTGGCGCCGCTGCCCCCGAAGCGGATCCCGCTGCCGTCCCGCGCAGGGCGTGCGAGCTCTGGCTGAGGTTCGTCGCGACCGGGCCGGGGCAGAGCACGCTCACGCCGATGTCCTCGGCGGCGAGGTCGGCGCGCAGTCCATCGGCGAGGGCGAGCACCGCGTGTTTGGTCATGAGGTAGGCGGTCAGCTGCATGCCGTGGATCAGGCGCGGGTAGGAGAGGGCGGCCTCGGAGCCGGTCATCAGGATGTGGCCGGGGCGCCGGTGCTCGCGCAGAAGGCGGACGAACGGGCGACACGTATCCAGCACGCCGCGCACGTTGATGTCGAAGATCCAGTCGAGCTCTTCCCGGCTCGACTCGAGGATCGGCCCCTGGGCGACGACGCCCGCGTTGGCGCAGACGAGATCGAGGCCGCCGAGCTCGCGCCAGGCGCGCTCGACGACCCGCGCGAGCGAGGTCGTGTTCCGCACGTCGCAGGCGGCGAAGGGCGCGTCGAGGCCGTGCGCCGTCTCGCGCAGGCGCTCTTCGGCGACGTCGCAGAGAAAGACGCGCGCGCCAGCCCCGCGCAGCCGGCGCGAGAGCGCGGCGCCGATGCCGTCGGCGGCACCCGTCACGAAGACGCGCTTGTCATCGAGCTTCGAAAAATCGACGGACACGTTTCACCTCGCCGGGCTCCGCTCGCCCGGCGCGGAGTCTAGACCGGTCAGGGCGGAGCGCCCGAGCCGGTTGCGCCCGCGCGGGCCGCGCTCCAAAGTCCAGCGGGACCGATGCCCGTGCGAAGGAGAAGCCCGATGGAAGCCCGCGAGATCGAACGCCGTGCGACGCAACGCCTTGTGGAGGGCGAATCCTGGGACGATTTCTGCGAGGCGCTGAAGGGCGCCGGCCGGATGGTGGGGGAGTTCGGCGATCTCCCGTCGGATCAGGATCGGGCCGAGTGGTACCGCTTCCTCTCGCGCCTCGTCCGCAACGGCTTCGAGCGCTTCGTCGAGAACTGCGAGCCCGAGCGGCCGCGGCTGCGCGACGCGCCCTGGCGCTGCAGCATCAACGCCCAGTGCCCCGATCAGGACCATCTGATGTGCGAGTTCGAGAGCGGCGAGCACGAGTACCGCATCACGGGGACGCGCGGGACGCTGCCCTATTTCGTGATGGCGGTCTGGTCGGCGCCCCAGCCGGCCGATCTCGCGGCGCGCAGCTGGTCGGCGACCGGCGCGGCGAGCCTCGGCGAGTTCGATCCGGCGAACCTGAAGACGACCGCCTTCCTGAAGAGCGACGACATCGACTTCGACGCCGACGGCCGCTTCGAGGTCGTCCTCTCGCGCAAGCCGCCGGCCCGCAACGGTCTCGCGCTCTCGCCCGACTCGACGGGCATCCTGATCCGGCTCGTCTACCACGAGCGCGCGAAGACGATTCCGCCGCAGTTCGCGATCGAACGCCTCGATCGGCCGAAGCCGCGGCCGGTCGCGGCGGCGGAGGTCGCCGCGGGGCTCGCCAAGGCCGGGCAGCTGGTCGTCGGTTATGCGGAGCTCGTGCGCGCGTGGTGGCAGGACAACCTGTCGGCGCGGCCGAACCAGATCGTCTTCTCCGAAGCCACCTATCTCTCGAATGGCGGCGTCGCGGACCGGCTCCACGGCTTCGGCTGCTGGGAGAAGCGCGCGGACGAGGCGCTCGTCGTCCGTTTCACGCCGCCGCCCTGCGAGTACTGGATCCTGCAGATCTGCAATCTCTGGCAGGAGAACCTCGACTGCTACGAGGACGGGCAGGGCTATCTGACGAAGTTCGGCTGCACGCTCGAAGCGGACGGCTCGGTCGTCGCGGTGCTCGCCGACGAAGATCCGGGCGTCGGCGGAAACTGGGTCGACACGTTCCGCCACGACAAGGGGCTCTTCAGCCTGCGCCTCATCAAGACGGAGGGCGGTCCGGCGGTCACGATCCACCGCATCGCGCTCGATCGTTTGCGGCGCGTCGGGCTCGCAGGGCTCGCCGGGGAGCCCGGGATCGCGAGCGGGGAGGTCACGGATTGAGATCCTGTCGGCTCCCCGATCGGCGAATCGCCCGGCCCCGTCGGCCCGAGTCTGGGCCCGAGACGAACCGCCGCAGGAACGCGTCGAGATCGTTCGTCGCCGGCCTGCTGTTGGCGCTTCCCGCGACGGCCTCGGCGAGTCCCGGCTTCTACGGTCTCGCCGAGCTTCCCGAGGAATTCGCGTCCGCGAGCTTCTTCTGGGTCTCCGACGAAGGTCTCGCAGGCGGCGCGGCGAGCGCCGCATCCGGGGGAGACTCGCAGGCGATCGTCTACTCGATCGGCTCGGGGCTCCGGACGTTCGACACCCTGCCGGGCGGAATCATGAATGCGCTTCACGTGTCCGGAGGATCGCGCGATGGGCAGACGCTCGTTGGCAGCGCCCTCACGGATCGCGGCATCCAGGCGTTCCGCTATTCGGAAGGGTCGGGGACCGAGATCCTGGCGCCACGCGAGGCGGTCGGGCCGACGGCCGACTGGGCCCAGGCATTCGCAAGCGATGCGGATCGGGTCGTCGGATCCTCGAATGGGGCCGCGACGGTCTGGGACGGCGGCCTCGGCCCGGTCTCGCTCGGGAGCCTCAATGCGAGCTTCGTCAATGCCTATGCCTATGATGCCTCCGCCGATGGTCGCCGCGTCGTCGGCAAGTCCTGGAACGAGAGCTTCGATTTCCAGGCGTTTCTCTGGACCGAGGAATCCGGAATGATCGGACTCGGATCCGAGCACGGATCCGGCTACGGCGAAGCCGTCGGAATCTCCGCGGACGGCTCGACCGTCGTCGGAATCACGACCGAAGCCGGCCCCTACGCGCCATTCGTCTGGACCGAGTCGAGCGGTCTGCGACCGCTCGCTGCGCCGACGGGTTTCGGTTGGTCGTCGTTCCCGGACAGCTTCTTCTCGCTCGACGTCTCGGGCGACGGCTCCGTGGTCGTCGGCGGAGGCCTGTTCGGTATCGGGAGCGACCCGGAGGCATTCATCTATTCGCCGACCGAAGGCGTTCGCGCTCTTTCGGATCATCTCGAATCGCTCGGAATCGATCTCGCGGGCTGGACGCTGAGCGAGGCGCGCGCCGTCTCCGAAGATGGGCGGTTCATCGTCGGGAGCGGCATCGATCCGAGTGGTCGATCGTCGGGATGGCTGGTCGTCATTCCCGAACCGGGCACGGCGATCCAGCTCGCTTTGGGGCTCGCCGTCTTGAGCGGGCTCGGCGCGTCGCGATCGGCGGGGACCTGACCGGGTCGCTCTCGCGCGACGACGCGAGCGGGCGTTTCACGGCATCGACGCTTCGAGGAGGACCATGGAACTCGGCATCATCCTCCCCAACTCCGGCGCCTTCGCCGATCCCGGCGCGATTCTCGCCGTCGCCGAGGCGGGCGAGGCGATGGACTTCGCCGCGCTCTGGACCGCCGATCATCTCGTGCTGCCGATCGAGTCGGCGACGACCTATCCCTATCTGCGCGGCGCGAAGATCCGCCTCGAGCCGACGCATCCCTTCCTCGAGCCGCTGATCGCGCTCGCCGGGGTCGCGACGCGCACGAAGCGGATCGGGCTCGGCATCAGCGTCTATCTCGCGGCGCTGCGCCATCCGATCGCGGTCGCGAAGCAGGTCGCGTCGCTCGACCGGCTCTCGGGTGGGCGCGTGATTCTCGGGGTCGGCGCGGGCTGGATTCCGGAGGAGTACGAGACGCTCGGCATCCCGTTCGGCGAGCGCGGACGCGTGCTCGACGATCATCTCGCCGCGATGCGCACGCTCTGGCGCGATACGAAGCCGCGCCATGCCGGACCGCACTACCGCTTCGACAATCTCGGCTTCGAGCCGAAGCCGGTCCGGGGTGACGTGCCGATCTGGGTCGGCGGCAACAGCCCGGCGGCGCGCCGACGGGCGGCTCGCCTCGGCGATGGCTGGCACGTCATCGACGTGCCGATGGCGGCGCTCGAGGCGGGCATGGCCGAGCTCGCGCGCGAATGCCGCGCGGCGGGCCGTGCGCCGGCGGCGGTCCCGACCTCGATCCGCGCGCAGATCGCGCTGACCGAAGCCCGGGTGCCCGAAGCCGATCGACTCGTGCCCCTGACCGGGCCCGTCGAGGAAGTCCTGCGCGATCTGCGCCGATACCGTGCCCTCGGCGTCGCCCATGTCGCCCTCTGGCCCGCCGGCCGCTTCGATCGCGCCGACGCCTACATCGCGGCGATGGAGCGGCTCGCGCGGGAGATCGTCGCGCCGCTTCGCGCCGACGCGTCGCCCGGCGACGCCCAGACCCGGGCATGAGCCGGGCAGACGAATCGATCACTGCGCTCGCCTACGATCCCGCCGATCCGCAGTTCCGCTCGGATCCGTCGGCCTACTACCGCTGGCTGCGCGACGAGGCACCGGTCCATCGGCATCCCGGCTCCGGCGCCTATCTGCTCTCGCGCTTCGACGACGTCTGGGCCGCCACCGCCGATTGGCAGACCTACTCCTCCGAGAGTCCCGTCGCGAAGCTGCTCCACATGGCCTCGATGGATCCGCCCGGCCACGATCGCCTGCGGACGAGCGTCGCGCGGGCCTTCTCGCCGGGGCGGATCGTGGCGCTCGAGCCGGCCGTGCGTGCTCAATGCCGCGCGCTGCTCGGCCCGCTCGAGGAGCGCATGCGCGGCGGCGCCCCCGTCGACCTCGTCGAGGATTTTGCGGCGATCTTTCCGAGCCGCGTGATCCATCGCCTGCTCGGCGTGGCCGGGGAATTCGACGAACCGATCCGCCAGGCGGCCCTCGCGATCGGCGCCGCCCGGGATCCCGCCGCGCTCGCGGCCCGCATGCAGGCCTTCGTGGCCGAGACGCGCAGGGCCGAAGTCGTCGAACGGGATGCGGTGCCGGGCGAGGTGGACGGAATCCTGCCGGCGCTGCGCCGCGAGGCCGGCCCGGACGCGCTCTCGCCCGAGGAGATCGGCGGGGTATTCAGCAATCTCGTGCTCGCCGGGACCGATACGGTCACCAACCTGATCGGCAACGGTCTCGTCCTGCTCGCGCGCGACCGCGACGCGCGCCGGCGGCTCGCGCGGGATCCGGCGCGGGATTCCCGCGGCGGTCGAGGAGATGCTGCGCTTCGAATCGCCCGTCCAATCGCTCGCGCGCCGTTCGCGGCGCGACGTGGTGCTCCACGGCGCGACGATCCCGGCCGGCAGCGAGGTGCGCCTGCTCTGGGGCGCCGCGAATCGCGACGAGCGCGAGTTCGAGCGGCCCGATGCCTTCGAGATCGAGCGCCCCATCCGCCGCCACCTCGCCTTCGGCCACGGCATTCATTTCTGTCTCGGCGCCGGCCTCGCGCGCCTCGAGGCCCGCATCGCCTTCGAGGAGATCCTCGCGCGCTGGCCGGAGCACGAGATCGAGCTCGACGCGCTCGAGCGGCTGCCCTCGCTCTGGGTCCGGGCGTGGGAGCGGGTGCCGATCCGGCTGCGTTAGTCGAGGCGCCGCGCGTTCGGCCAGTCGGTGTGCACCGCGCGGCCGGGGGCATCGGCGCGCTCGTAGCCGTGATGGCCGAAATAATCGCGCTGCGCCTGGATCAGGCTCGCGCTGCCGCGCGCAGTGACGAGCCCGTCGAACCAGGCGAGCGAAGCCGAGAGCCCGGGCACCGCGATGCCCGCGCTCGCCGCGGCCGCCACCGTTCGCCGCCAGCCGGGGAGCCGTGTGCGGATCTCGGCGGCGAACTCGGGCGTGAGAACGAGCAGCGGCGGGGCCGCGGCCGAGCCGGCCGCGGATGCAGTGAACGCGGTGCGGACGCGGCCGAGCAGGCCCGCGCGGATGATGCAGCCGGCCGTCCAGATCCGGGCCACGCTCGCGAGGTCGGTGCCGTAGGCGTAGGCGGCGCTCGCCCGGGCGAGCAGATCGAAGCCCTGGCTGTAGCTCGCGATCTTGGCGGCGTAGAGGGCGCCGCGCAGATCGTCGACGCCCACGTCGGCGGCGAGGCGCGGCAGCGCGCGTGTCTTCGCCTCGCCGCCGGCAAAGCGCGCGCTCGCTTCGAGGCGCCGCGCGCGGTCGGCGGAGAGCAGGCGCGCATCGACGGCGGCGGTGATCGTCGGGATCGGAACGCCGAGCTCGAGGGCGGCGCCGATCGTCCAGCGGCCGGTGCCCTTCTGTTCCGCGCGGTCGAGGATGGCGTCGAGCAGCGGGGCGCCGGGCCGCTCGGGATCGGCGGTGCGGAGGATCGTCGCCGTGATCTCGACGAGGTAGCTCTCGAGCTCGGCTTCATTCCAGGCCGCGAAGGTGTCGGCGCACCTTGCCGGCGATAGGCCGAGGCCCTCGCGCAGCAGCGATGCAGTCTCGGCGATCAGCTGCATGTCGCCGTACTCGATGCCGTTGTGGACCATCTTGACGAAATGCCCGGCGCTGCCGCGCCCGCAATCGGCGACGCAGGGGCCCGAGTCCGAGACGGCGGCGATCGATTCGAGCACGGGCCGCAGGCGCGACCAGGCGGCGGGATCGCCGCCCGGCATGAGCGAAGGCCCGAGCAGCGCGCCTTCGCTGCCGCCGGACACGCCCATGCCGACGAAATGCCAGGGCGCCGAGCGCGCCGCCTCGGCGCGGCGATCGGTATCGAGAAAGAAGCTGTTGCCGGCATCGACGACGACGTCGCCGGCCTCGAGCAGGGGCGAGAGGGCGGCGAGGGCCTCGTCGACGGGTGCGCCGGCCGGGACGAGCAGCACGATCGCCCGCGGCCGCGCGACGGCGGCGACGAGTGCGGCGACCGAATCGCAGGGGACGAAGCCCGCCTCCGGATGGCCCGCGGCGAGGCGCGGGCCGGCGGCCGGATCGCGATCGAAGAGGGCGACGCGCTGGCCGTGGCGGGCGAGATTGCGCGCGAGGCTGCCGCCCATCACGCCGAGGCCGACCATCGCGATCGTGCAGGCGGGCGCGCTCATCGCATCCGCTCCGGCCGGGCGAGCTCGAGATCGGTCACGACGACGAGGCCGGGCAGGCCCGTCGCCGGAAGCCGCCGGTCGCCGGCGCACAGACGATCGAGCGCCGCGCGCTTCTCCTCGCCGGCCGCGACGAGGATGGTATGCCGGGCACTCGCGAGCATTCGGCGCGTCAGCGTGATGCGATGGGGCGGCGGCTTGGGCGCGTCGGGCACGTGGGCGACCGCCCCGCCGCGCGGCGCGTCGCGATCGGGAAAGAGCGAGGCGACATGACCGTCCGCGCCCATGCCGAGCACGGCGATGTCGAGGCGATCGCCGAGCTCCGCCGCGATGCGCCGCGCGCTGTGGGCGACCGCCGCGTCCGGGCTCTCGCCGTCTTCGAAGAGCGGAACGATCCGAGCGGGCGTAGAGCCGGCCTCGGGACTGCCGGCCGCCGCGGCCTTCGCCGAATCATGGCTCGCACGCGAGCCATGCGCGTCACCGCCGCCTGCGCCGCCCAGCAGCCCCGCGCGGCGCGCCGCGCCGCGATTGGAATCGGGATCGTCGACGGGGACGCAGCGCTCGTCGGTCCAGGTCAGCGCGATGCGTTGCCAGAGCGGGCCGAGCAGGGCGGCGGCGTGGACGGCCGCCGCGAGGGCCGAGCCGCCGGGAATCGCCAGTCGGATCTCGCGTTCGCCGGTGCACGGTGCGGTGCTCGTGAGCTCGCGGACGCAGTCGGCGATTCGGCGCCCCGCGGCCTCGAACGGCGCGGCGGCGACGACGAGCTCGAAGCGCCGGTCGGCGCCATGCCCTGTCGCTGCGCGCGCGTCAGCCACGCGAGAACCCGCCCTGACAATCGCCGAACAGGAGCTCCGCCTCGGAGGGGCCCCAGCTGCCGGCCGGATACTCGAGGATCGGCGGGGCGCCGGGGCGCTGCCATGAAGTCCGCACGGCATCCGCGTATTCCCACGACGCCTCGATCTCGTCGCCGCGCAGGAAGAGCGTCTGGTCGCCGACCAGTGCGTCGGCGAGCAGGCGCTCGTAGGCGTCGGCGGAGGCATGGCCGAAATGTTCGTGGTAGTCGAATCGCAGGGTCGCGGGCTCCATGTCCATCGAGTTGCCCGGCCGCTTGACGCCGAAGGAGAGCTCGATCGATTCCTGCGGCTGGATGCGCAGCCGGAGGATGTTGGGCCGCGCTTGGCAGAAATCGTCGCCCGAGAGCAGCTGCGGCCCGTCGGCGGTATCGAGCTCGACGGGGCGATTGAAGAGCTGGAGCGGCGGCGTGTTGAACTGCACCTGGATCTCGGTGAAACGGGAGGCGAGGCGCTTGCCGTGGCGGAGCAGGAAGGGGACACCGCTCCAGCGCCAGTTCTCGACGTGGGCGCGCAGGGCGACGTAGGTCTCCGTATCGGAGTCCCCGGCGACGCCCTCCTCGTCGCGATAGGCCTTCACGTTCCGCCCGCCGATCTCGCCCGCGGCATAGCGTGCGCGCACCGAGCGCCGCTGGTCGATCTTCGCCGCCGGATGCCGCAAGGCACGCAGGACCTCGACCTTCTGCCCGCGAACCGCGTCCGCCGCGAGGGTCGAGGGGGGCTCCATCGCGATCAGCGCGAGGATCTGGAGCATGTGGTTCTGGACCATGTCGCGCAGGGCGCCCGTCTCGTCGTAGTAGCCGCCGCGGCCGTTCTCGACGCCGAGGGTCTCGGCGACCGTGATCTGCACCAGCTCCACGTGATGGCGATTCCAGAGCGGCTCGAAGATCGCGTTGTGGAAGCGGAAGCCGAGCAGGTTCTGGACCGTCTCCTTCCCGAGGTAGTGATCGATGCGGTAGATCTGGTCTTCCTGCAGCGTCCGATAGAGCTCGCGGTTGAGGGTCCGCGCCGAGCGCAGGTCGTTGCCGAAGGGCTTCTCGACGACGACCCGCCGGAACCCTTCGCCGCGGCCCCAGCGTCGCAGCAGCCCGGAGGCGCCGAGCCGCTCGGCGACGGGCGCGAAGAGCTGGGGCTTCAGCGAGAGATAGAAGAGCCGGCCGGAAGCGCGGCCGCCGGGCAGGGCGTCGAGCTGGTCGCCGAGGGCGTCCATGGCGGGGCCGTCGCTGGTATCGGCGGTGTAGTAGGAGATGCGGGGTGCGAGGCGCTCGAAGGCCGCGCGGTTCGCCGGGGCGATCGATTCGGCGAGCTGGGCGCGGAACTGCTCGGTCGTCAGCGGCGTGCGCGAGACGCCGAGGATCGTGAAGTTCGAGGGCAGGCGGGGATCGGCATCGAGACGGGCGAAGGCGGGAATCAGCTTGCGACGGGTCAGGTCGCCGCTCGCGCCGAAGATCACGACCTGGGGCGGTGCGGTCATACGGCGCAGAGCATAGGGGCGATCGCGGTCTTGTCGCTCGGGCAATCGCCCGTTCGCGAGCTCTATTCGGAAGGATCGGTCGGCGGGTCGTCTTCGCTCGAGACCCAGACCCCGCTCCGATCACGCGGCTCGACCCAGATCGGCGAGGTCACGGCGCGCTCCTGCAGGAATGCGACCGCGGCGGGCGGCCGTTCCACCTTCAGCCGGAGCGCGTCCCAGCTGCTCCAGCGACAGGTCGGCACCTGCAGCACCCGCGCATAATAGAAGCTGCGCTCGCCGGGCTGGTAGTCCGGCGCGGCGATCGCCGCCGAGAGCTGCGCCGCGTCCTGGCCCGGAGCGACCGCGCAGGTCGCGAGATCCGGCGGCCGGCTCTCCAGCGCACAGCGATGGGTGCGCGGATCCGGCACCGCGCCGCCGGCGCAGGCGACGTCGTAGACCTGCTCGATCGCCTTGCCGTCCGGGCCGATCCAGGCCTTCACGAGCTGCAGGCGCTCGAGCGGCGCTTCGCGCGGATCGCGGATCGCCTCGATCAGGAACGTGACGGGCCGCTCGTCGCCCGCCTTCACCCGGAGCAGGCCGCCCATCGGCACGCCCCGCTCGTAGCCCGCCGCCGCGATGCCGCTCGCGAGATCGGCGGCCTCGAAATCCAAGCCTCCGAAAAAGCGCACGGCGATGCGCGGCCCGGACGTCGCGAAGACCTCGCGGGCCTTCATCGCGTCGAAGAGGTCGGCGCGGGTATTCGAATGGGCCCAGACGCCGGCGAGGCCGGCGGCGCTGAAGGGCGAGCCGGTCGACGCATCGCTTAGGGTCGGATTCTCGCCGTCGCCGAGGGAAAGGCGCGCTTCGGGGCTGCCGTCGAGGACGCCGAGCTTGCCGGTGAAGTTGTCTTCTTCGGTCGGGCTCGTCGCGTTGTGGCCGTCGCTCGAGCCGATCTGCCCGAGGCGATAGGGGTTCGGCAGGCCGCTCGCGGCGATCTCGAGGCCGTCCATCAGCGCGCGGCGGACATAGCTGCCCTGCGGTCGGCTCTTCACCGCCGGCCGCCCGAGAATGCCCTCGAGCATCTCGAATCCCGCCCATTCGTCGGTGGGCGAGAGGGCGGGATGGGCCTCCGACTGGCCCTTGATCTGGTAGAGCTCGGCGAGCGGCTCGTTGCGCAGCCGGATCTCGGCGTATCCGGCGTCGATCGGCCGGCCCGCGCGGTCGACGCGCTCGAACATCAGGCCGTTGCTGCCGTTCGAGTTGTGCGGGATCGCGAGGACGTCGTCGCCCTTCGCGCGGGCCGCATCCATCCACCTCCAGAGATCCTCGGGGTTCTTGCTGTCGAGGTCGGAGAAGGGGCGGACGGGGACGTCCGAGCCGCGGAAGATCACGTTGCGGTGGAGGTTCTGGCCTTCGGGCATCGGCGTGTACTCGTAGCCGACGAAGGCGGTGAACTCGCCGGGATCGTCGTGCTGGTCGGCGAGGCGGATGAGCGCCTGCCAGGTCGACTGCGCCCAGTCGGTCCGGTTCAGCTCGGGCTCGATCCGATCCGCGGAGAGCATCCCGAGCACCGCGAAGTTCGCCGCGCGCCGCTTCTCCGCGTCGTCGCCGACGAGGTCGGCGATCATCGGAATCCCGCGCGCTTCGCCGTCCGGCGCCATCGCCTGGGAGGCGACGCCGAGGTAGTTCGCGTGCTCGGTCACCGCGATGAAATCGAGCGGCGGCCCCGCCAGCTTCACCCGCACGCCCGAGACGTGCTCGATCGCCTCGCCGCGCGCATGGCGATAGGCATCCATCGGCGTGGCCCGGACTCCGAACGCGAAGGCGTCGAGGGACCAGCCGGTATGGACGTGGAGATCGCCGTAGTAGGCCTGCTTGAGCGGATCGCGCGGGACTGCGGCGGCCGGCGACTTGCCGGATTGCCCGGTGCGGCGGATCGCGGTCGCGGAATCGGCGTCGGCGTCGGCGTCGGCCTCGGCGGTGCCGCCGGCGCTGCGCCCGGCATCGTCCCGATCCGCGAGATCACAGGCCGCCAGCGACAGGGCGAGCAGGAGCGCGCAAACGGAGGCGCCGGGGCGGCGCGGCGCACCGCCGCCCGTGCGGGCGCTGGGGCGATGCGCGCTTGCCCGGTTCAAGCGCCGCTCCCGACCGCGGCACCGGTCTCGGCCTCGATCGCGTCGACGGCGCGGTCGAGCTCGCCCGGGACCGCCGTCCGGCGCGCGAGGATCGAGTAGGCGACGGGGACGACGAAGAGCGTCAGGAAGGTCGCGACGAGCACGCCCGCGAAGACGACGATGCCGATCGCGCGGCGCCCGCCGGAGCCCGGTCCCGAGCCGATCACGAGGGGGAAGGCGCCGAGGGCCGTCGAGATGCTGGTCATGAGGATCGGGCGCAGCCGCGCGCGGGCGGCGTCGCGGATCGCCCTGTCGAACGCGATGCCCTGGGCGCGCAGCTGGTTCGCGAACTCGACGAGCAGGATGCCGTTCTTGGTGGCGAGGCCGATCAGGATCGTCATGCCGATCTGGCTGTAGATGTTGAGCGTGCCGCGCGTCTCCCAGAGCCCGAAGAGATCGGCGCCGAGGGAGGTGAGGTAGAGGCCGGCGAGGCCGCCCGAGACCGCGAGCGGGACGGTCAGCATGATGACGAGCGGATGGACGAAGCTCTCGAACTGCGCGGCGAGCACGAGGAAGACGATCAGCAGGGCGAGCGCGAAGGTGAAGTAGGCGGCGCCGCTCGATTCGACGAACTCCAGCGAGTCGCCGTCGTAGTCGAAGTGCGCGCTCGAGGGCAGGATCTCGCGGGCGAGGTTCTCGAGGGCGGCGAGGCCGTCGCCGAGGCTCACGCCCGGGGCGAGGCCGGCCTCGATCGTCGCGGCCGGGAGGCGGTTGAAGCGCCGCAGGGTGCCGGCGTCGGCCTGCTCGCGGATGCGGACGAGGTTCGAGAGGGGGATCAGCGCGCCCGTGCGGTCGGAGCGGACGTAGAGGTTGGTCAGGTCCATCGGCGAGGCGCGCTGCGAGTCGATCGCCTGCAGCACGACTTCGTACTCCTCGCCGCGGTCCTGATAGGTCGTGACGCGCGAGGAGCCGAGCATCGTCTCGAGGGTCCGGCCGACGACCGAGACCGGCACGCCCAGATCGGCGGCGCGCTCGCGGTCGACCTCGACGCGGATCTGGGGCTGGGTCGGGCGATAGGTACCGAGCAGGCCCGCGAGCTCCGGGAGCTGCGAGGCGGCGCCGATGAGCTGGGCCTGCCATTCGCCGACTTCTTCATGGCGGGAGCCGCCGAGCACGAGCTGGACCGGGCGGCTCGAGGTCGAGCGGCCGAGGGTCGACGGGCTGATCGGAAAGGAGAGCACGCCGGGCAGCGCGCGCGCCTCCATCGCGACCCGGCCCATGATGCCGTCGGCGGAGAGCGGCCGTTCGTCCCAGGGCGTCAGCACCATGATGACCATGCCGGTATTCATGGACGTATCCGCCGAGAAGCCGAACGGCACCCGCGAGAGCACGAATTTGACGAGCCCCTCCTCGACGAGCGGGAACAGCACCTCGTTCTCGAGCTCGCGCATGTGGGCCGAGGTGTAGTCGAAGGACGCACCTTCGGGCGCCTGCATCAGGATCATGAAGGCGCCTCGATCCTCCTTCGGCTCGAGCTCCCGCGGCACGGCCTGGAAGAGCCAGGCGGCCGTCGCGAAGGCGAGCAGCACGATGACGACGACGATGGACTGGCGGCGAAGCGCCGTCTCGAGCATGCGACCGTAGATCGATTGCGAGCGCTCCACGACCTGGTTGGCGAGGCGCGCGAGGCCGGCATCGGGCTCGGTCGCCACGAGGATCTTCGAGCACAGCATGGCCGAGACGGTCAGCGCGACGAAGGAGGAGACGGCGACGGCGACCGAGACCGTGACGGCGAGCTCGCGGAAGATCCGGCCCGTCGTGCCTTCGAGGAAGACGATCGGGACGAAGACCGCGATGACGACCAGCGTCGTCGCGATCACCGCGAAGGCGACCTCGCGCGCACCGCGCAGCGCCGCGACGAGGGGCGGCTCCCCGAGCTCGATGCGCCGCTGCACGTTTTCGAGCACGACGATCGAATCGTCGACCACGAGGCCGATCGAGAGGATCAGCGCGAGCAGCGTCAGCAGGTTGATCGAGAGGTCGAAGGCGTAGAGCCCGGCGAAGGTCGCGACGAGGCAGATCGGAACGGTCACGGCCGGGATCAGCGCCGCCCGCTTCGTCCCGAGGAAGAGGTAGATGACGAAGACGACGAGGGCCATCGCGATGAAGAGGGTCTTGTAGACCTCGTCGACCGAGGCCTGCACGAACTCGGCACTGTTCCAGCCGACCTCGATCAGCATGCCCGGCGGCAGGCTCGGGCCGACCCGGGCGACCTCCTCGATGACGCCGTTCGCGACGCCGACGGTATTCGCCGTCGACTGCTTGATGATGCCGATGCCGACCCGGGAGGCGCCGTTGCCCCGGAAATCGCCGGAGGATTCGAGTGGCCCGACCTCGACCTGCGCGACCTCGCCGAGGCGGACGAGATGACCGTCGTCTCCGCGGGCCACCACGAGCTCCCGGAAATCCTCGGCGCTCGAATAGCCGCGCTCGACGCGCACCGTGAGATCGCGCTGCTCGGACTCGATGCGGCCGGCGGGCAGCTCGACGTTCTGGGTCCGCAGGGCGGTCTCGATGTCTGCGACCGTGAGCTCCCGGGCGGCGAGGGCGACCCGATCGAGCCAGATGCGCATCGAATAATGCTTGGCGCCCGAGAGGATCACCCGGGCGACGCCGTCGACGACGGAGAACCGGTCGACGAGATGGCGCTCGGAGTAGTCCGTGAGCTCGAGCGGGCCGTAGTCGTCGCCCGAGAGGTTGATCCACATGATCGGGCTGGCGCCCGACTGCGCCTTGTAGATCTCGGGTGCATCGGCATCGGCGGGGATGTCGTCCCGTGCCTGGGAGACGCGGTCGCGGACGTCGTTGGCGGCGTTGTCGATGTCGCGGGCGAGCGAGAACTCGATCGTGATCCGGGAGATGCCTTCGCTGCTCTCGGAGACGATCTTGTGGATGCCCTCGAGGCCGGCGAGGCGATCCTCGATCGGCTTCGTGACCCGGCTCTCGACGACGGCGGCGGAGGCGCCGATGTAGGTCGTCTCGACCGAGACGATCGGGGGATCGACGTCGGGCAGCTCGCGCAGGGGGAGATTGCGGAAGGAGAGGGCGCCGAAGGCCATCAACAGCAGCGACATCACCGTCGCGAGGACGGGGCGTCGCACGGATGTGTCGGACAGCCACATGACCGACTCCTCGCCCGGCCCTCAGGCCCGGGGCGGCACTTCTTCGCGCAAGACCTCGACGACGCCGCCCGGCGGGATCAACGTGGCGCCGTCGATCACGACCCGGTCGCCCGCCGAGAGGCCCTTGCGGATCTCGACCAGGCCCGGGACCCGGCGCCCGATCTCGACCTGGACACGGCTCGGCTTGTCGTCGGCGTCGAGCACGACCACGAACTGGTTCGAGCCGGCGGGCACGAGCGCCTGCTCGGCGAGGGCGAGCGAACGGTCGGGATTGGCCTCGAGCACGAGCGAGAGCAGCATGCCCGGCCGCAGCGCATGGTCCGGATTCGCGATCTCGGCGCGCACCCGCACGGCGCGGGTCGCCGGATCGACGCGACTGTCCACCGCCGCGACGCGGCCCTCGAAGCGGCGGCCGGGAAAGGCGGCGACCTCGGTCTCGACCGCGAGCCCCGGCTTCAGCATCGCCAGGAAGGTCTCGGGCACCGAGAAATCGAGCTTGATGCGATCGATGTCGTCGAGGGTCGTGATCCGGTCGCCGGGCTGGAGCAGGGTGCCGGGGCTGACCTCGCGCAGGCCGAGCACCCCGGCGAAGGGCGCCCGGATGCGCAGGTCGGCGAGCCGCGCTTCGAGCTCTTCGACGCGGGCGTTGGCGGCGTCGAGGGCGGTGCGCACCTCGTCGAAGCGGGACTGCGATTCGGTCCCGCGGCGGGCGAGATCGGCGACGCGCTCGAAACGGAGCTTGGCGTCGGCGCGGGTCGCCCGGGCCTGGGCGAGCTGCGCGCGCTCCTCGCTGCTCTCGAGGTCGACGAGGATCTCGCCGGCCTTCACCGTCTGGCCGTCTTCGAAGCGGACCGCGTCGACCTGCTTCGTGACCCGCGCCGCGATGACGACCGATTCGTTCGCGACCGCCGTTCCGATCGCTTCGATGCGGTCGGCGAACTCGTGCTCGAAGGGCGTGGAGACGACGACCGGCGTCGGCGGCCGCTGTGCGCCGCCGCCATGGCCTTCGTCCCCGCCGCAGCCCGCGAGCGCGAGCGCGAGCAGGAGGGCATACGCGAACCGGCGCGCGGCGCTCTCCGTGCAGGCACGGAGGCCACGAAGGCAACTTCGAAGCGGGCTCGGCGGTGAAATGAAGAGCATGGAAGACCGGAGGCTAACAGCCTCGCAAGCGATCGGCAGCGGGCGGCCAATCGAGGCTAGGATCGGCGGTCGACCCGATGGAGGCCGAGATGCCGAATACGAAGACCCGACACGAGCCCGAAGCCGATCCCGGTGGGCTCTGGGACGAGTTCTGCGAGTCGCTGAAGCAGGCCGGGGACGTCCTGCGGCGACCCGAGACGCCGAGCGATCCGCAGACCCTGGCCGAGGGCTACCGCTTCCTGATGCGGATGCTGCGCGTGGGATTCGAGAACCATTTCGAGCTGGCGGATCTCGCGCACCCCCAGCTCGTCCCGATGGTCGGGCGCATGGTCCAGTACGAAGGCGTGACCTCCGACGCCCGCTACCTGCACGCATTGATCGACGGCGCCGCGACGCATCGCGTCCGCGGCCGCCGCGGGGAAGCGCCGCTCTTCGAGATCGGGACCTATACCGGGAAGATGGGGCTGCACGATCCGTCCCACCTGATCGCCTCGCTGACCGAGGAGACGCTCGTCGTCTCGCCGGGCGGCGAAGTCGAGGTGGTGCTCTCCCCGGATCCGCATCCGGGCAACTGGATCCGGACCGATGCCGCCACCCGCTACGTGATGATCCGGCAATACGCGCCCGACTGGACCGGCCTCGCGCCGGGGCGATTCGTGCTCTCGCGCGACGACGCACCGGCCGCGCGGCTCCCGATCGCCCTCGATGCGGTGCGCGACGCGCTGCGCCGCACGGCGGAGTTCACCCGGCGCAACCCGGCCATCTGGGCCGGCATCTCCGACTACTGGGCCGCGAACGTCGTCAACCGCATCGTGCCCCAGGTGGACGCCGACGCGCGCACCGACATCGCACCACCCTCGGGCCATGCCTTCGCCTGCGGCTATTTCGACGTCGAGCCGGACTTCGCGCTCCGGATCGAATTCGTCCCGGGGCGCGCCGCCTACTGGAGCCTCGGCCTCTCGAACTACTGGTACGAGACGATCGGCTACGGCGATCCGACGGCCAGCCTCAACGCGCGGACGGCCGTCGCCGATCCGGATGGCCGCGTGCGCATCGTCCTCGCCCACGCGAAGCCGCCCGCTTCGACGGGCATCGCGAACTGGCTCGATCCGAAGGGCCACCGCGAGGGCACGATGGTCTTCCGCTGGTCGCGCCCGCTCGATCCGATGCCCGAGTTCCGCTGCGAGCTCGTGCCCTGGCGGAGTCTCTGATGACGCAGTCCACGCAGTCCCCTCAGTCCGCTCATTCCCCTCATTCCCCTAATTCCCCGGAGCGCCCGCAGCCCGGGACGTCCTCCGGTCGCGGGCCGGGCGCCGTGCCGGTCGCGATCCCCGCCCGTTTCGTCGTGGGGACCGGCCGCTGCGGCTCGACGCTGCTCTCGCGCATGCTCGCGGAGAACCGGAAGACCCTGAACGTCTTCGAGCTCTTCTCCGGGCTCGATACCTCCTTCCGCTTCTCGGATCGCCCGGTGCCCGGACCGGAGCTCGCCCATCACCTGCGGCTCGACCATCCCATGCTGACGATGGTGATGAAGCGCGGTGGCGCGGTGCCCGAGGTCGTCTATCCCTTCGGCGCACCGGGCGCGCGGCACGTGCTCGGCGATCCCGTCCCCTGGGCCCTCGCGATCGCGATCCCGCGCATCAGCGACGAGCCCGATGCGCTCTTCGACGCGCTGCTCGCGCGGGTCGAGGCGGCGCCGACCCGGCCGCTGGCGCAGCACTACCGGGACATCTTCGACTGGCTGACGCTGCGCAGCGGAAAAGTGGCCTGGATCGAACGCTCGGGGACGTCGATCGATACGCTCGGCGACCTCGTCCGCCTCTTTCCCGAGGCGCGCTTCGTTCACATCCACCGCGACGGCCCCGAGGCCGCGCTCTCGATGCGCGAATACGCCGTGCTGCGCGTGGCCGTCGCCGTCATGAACGGCCTCGCGGGCGAAATCGAATACACCCACGAAGCGCTCGAGCGCCTCGAGCGCGAGGACGGCGCGGCGATCGACCGGCTGCTCGCGGCGCGCCCGCCGATCGAGCTCTACGGCAAGTACTGGAGCGACCAGATCCTGCGCGGCGAGGCGGCCCGCCAGCAGCTCGCCCCCGACGTCTTCCTCGACGTGCGCTTCGAAACGCTGGTCACGCGACCGGTCGAGACGCTGACGACGATCGCGGAGTTCCTCGATCTCCCGCGCGACGACGGGACGGGCCGGGATGCCTGGATCGAGCGGGCGGCCGCGCTCTCGCACGGGCTGCCGAAGCGCCGGGCACCGGAGCTTCCGGAGGCCGAGCGCGCGCGTCTCGAGGCCGTCTGTCGCGAGGCGATGGCGGCCGTCGGGCGTTAGGCCACCGCGCTCCCACGGCGCGTGGTCGCGCCCATGGGGCGAGGCCTGGCCGAAACTTCGTCGCCCGGAGTCGATGCGTGCTCCAGCGGAAGCCGGACCCGCACGAGCGTCCCGCCACCGGGGCGGCTCGTGATCTCGAGTTGGCCGCCGTGATCGCGCAGGATGCCGTGGACGACCGAAAGCCCCAGGCCGGAGCCACCCTCCGCGAGTCGCGTGGTGAAGAACGGTTCGAGCACCCGGCGCCGCAGCTCGGGATCGATCCCTTCGCCGTCATCCGAGACGATCAGGACCGCTTCGTTCCCCTCGCGGCGGGATTCCACGCAGACGGAGGCGCCGGATCTGTTCGACTCGACGCCGTTGCGAACCAGATTGATGACGACCTGCTCCAGATCGATCGGATTCATGCGCACCGTCAGGGGCTCGCGGAAGAGGTCGATCGTGAGCCGACCGCCGCGCTGCTCGACGTAGCCGCTTGCCTGCTCGGCGGCGCGGGCGATCACGGGGTTCAGGTCGTCCGCCGATTTCTTCGAGGGCGTTTCGCGTGCGAACTGGAGCATGCTCCGTACGATCTTCCCACAGCGCCTCGCCTCTTCCAGGATCGTCGCGAGGACGCGGTCGCGCGACTTCTCCGCATCGGGATCGTCGTGCGCGACGAGCGCGAACTCGGCTGCGGCCGAGATCGCTCCGACCGGGTTGTTGATCTGATGGGCGATGCCGGCGGTCAGCGTCCCGATTGCGACCAGACGCTCCTGCTCCTCGATGCGAAGCAGCGACGCGCGGAGCTGCTCCCCGCGTTCGGCGAGCCGTCGCTCGAGGTCGCCCAGGTACTGCTCGAAGATGGCGGCGATCTGTGTCCCCGCGACGAAGCAGCCGCCGACGAGCCAGAGGAAGTATCCGAATTGCAGGTCGGCGCCCTGGAATTTGGTCCACTCGTAGACGCTCGAGATCGGGACGAGCGCGGCGAGGCCGAAGAGCAGCAGCCGTTCCGCCGGCCCCGAAGGCCGGAGGCGCCCGACGCGAAGGATCTCGTGGATCGAGAGCAGCGCTCCGGACGAGATCGTGGCGGTCGCCCCGAGCGTCGTGACCAGCGGAGGGGCCGCGAAGACGAGGATGCCCCGTGCCGTCGCGATCGCACCGAGCAGGATCCAGAAGACCGGGGGAACGGTTCTTCCCCCGTAACGGCGCGCGCCGGCGTACAACAACCCGGCGAACACGGTGCCCATCGCGGGATAGAGAAACCGCAGCCCGGCTGCCGAATCCGAGAGGCGCAGCATGAGCCCGCTGGTGAAGAGCGAACACCAGGCCAGCGCCCATTCCGTACCGCCCGCGCGAGGAGAAAGTCGGCGAAGAGGGA
The DNA here is from genome assembly GCA_041389425.1 of Myxococcota bacterium. Taxonomy (GTDB): domain Bacteria; phylum Myxococcota_A; class UBA9160; order UBA9160; family UBA4427; genus UBA4427. The sequence continues at coordinate 281,062 of JAWKRX010000004.1, read as the reverse complement.
GCGCGAGGACGACGAGAAACGCGGCGCCCGTCGCCATGAGGATGAAGAGGTTCATTCGATCGCTCGCATCACGTCGCCCAGCACCATCTTTTCGCGTCCTCCTTCGAGAAGGAACGACGCGAACGCGCCTCAAATCTCGTTCGGCACCCCGAAGAAGTCCTGATAGGCCTTGAAGCGCGCCCGCTCGTGGGCGATCTGCTCGGGCGTCGCCCGTTCGTAGTCGAACTTGCCGTGGCTGCCCTGCGGCTTCGCGGCCAGATAGTCGCGGATCCGCGTCCCGACGCCCGGATTCCAGGCGAGGCCGAGATCGCCGTACATCTTCTCGACCGTCCCCGGCGCGTCGGCCATGAAGTCCGCGTACTGGACGTTCGCGACGGAGCCCGGCTTCAGCGTGCCGTCCTGCATCCAGCGCATCAGGTTCGCGTGGGTCGCGGCGCGGCCGTCGGCCATGACGAGCTCGTCGAGCATGCCGCCGCCCCAGGGATCGTCGGTGCGCCACCAGAAGATCGTGCCCATGACGTTGACGAAGGAATCGCCGACGGTGATCGGATCGCGATGGGTGAGCACGATCTTCGCGTCCGGGTACACCTCGAGCACGCGCGGGATGTAGTCGATCCAGATCGGGTTCTTGAGCAGCCAGTGCTCCTTCTTGTACTTCCACTGCAGCAGCTTCAGGAAGCGCTGATGCCAGCGGATCGTCGGCAGGACGTCCTGCTTGGCGAGATGCTCGGCATAGCTCGGGATCTGGAACGAGAAGACGAAGACGTTCGAGAGGAACGAGGCGTAGAGGTATTCGGCGCATTCGACGGGCAGCTCGCCGCCGAAGGCGTGCATCGCCGTCCATTCGGGGGTCACGCGGTCGAAGACCTTGATGCGCGCGTCGGCGAGCGGGATCCGGGGATCGCTGAGGTAGGTCGCCTCCTCGGGCGGCGGGCAGGGGAACATCGCCTCCCAGCGCTTCACGACGCGAAAACGCGGATCCGTCGAGAGGACCTCGTGGAGGATCGTCGTGCCCGTCCGGCCATGGCCGAGGATCATGACGGGCTGGTGGATCACTTCGTCTTCGATCTCGGGATGGCGGCGATAGGCGTCCTGGATCCGCAGGCGCGTCTCGAGATACGAGACGAAATCGATGCGGGTCAGGATGCGGCCCATCAGGTTGAGGCGCGCCTCCTCCTCGATCGCCCGGATCAGCACGCGGAAATGTTCGATCCAGCCGTCGTCGCCGAAATCGGAGAGGCCCGTGTTCTCCCGGGCGCTCGCGAGCAGCGAGTTCTCGTCGAGGGGGACGATCGACTTCTTGTCGAAGAGCTCCCCCTCGGCGTTGATGCGCGCGACCCATTCGGGGCGGGGCGCGGGCTTCCAGCGCTCGCGGCGATCGAAGGCGGCGCTCGCGTCGGCCGTCGCCGCTCCGCCCTCCGGATTCCCCGTCTGCGACTTCGTCGACCCGTCCTTCTTCACCATCGCGCTCGCCTCCACGCTCCCGGCCATCGTCCCGCCGTCGCGACCGCCGACGATACCGCTCGGCCCGCCGAGCGCCGGCTGCGTCGATCCGGGAGGGTTGACGCGCGCGGGGGCGCTCCCGAAGCTGTGGAGCGGTGCGGAGCGCAGGAGCGCGGGGATTCGCGCGGCGCGCGTCGGCCGGAGCAGGGAGTCATTCGATGCAGCTCGGCGGGCGTGGCGTCTTCTTCTATCCCGATGGGCTCGGGAGCCGCGAGGCGGTCGCCTTCGCGCGCCGGCTCGAGGCCCTCGGCTACTCGGCGCTCTGGCTGCCGGAGGTCGGCGGGCGCGATCCCTTCGTGCTGGCGGCGCGGCTGCTCGACCATACCGAGACGCTCGTCGTCGCGACGGGCATCGCCAACATCTATGCCCGCGACGCGGTCGCGATGAAGGCCGCCCAGTACACCCTCGCCGAGCAGTCGGGCGGCCGGTTCCTGCTCGGCATCGGCGTCTCCCATCGTCTGCTCGTGGAGGACGTCCGCGGCCATGCCTACGGGCCGCCGCTTTCGGCGATGAAGGCCTATCTCGACCGCTACGACGCGGCGGACTACGGCGCCGTGGCGCCCGCCGAGCATCCGCCCGTCCTGCTCGCCGCCCTCGGGCCGAAGATGCTCGGGCTCGCCCGCGAGCGGGCCGATGGCGCTCATCCCTACATGGTGATCCCCGAGCACACGCGCGAGGCCCGCAAGATCCTCGGCCCGGATCGCCTGCTCTGCAGCGAGCACAAGGTCCTGCTCGAGCCCGATCGCGCGAAGGCGCGCGCGATCGCCCGCGCGGCGCCGGCGCTCGCGATGGGCCTCACGCTCCCGAACTACCGCAACAGTCTGATCCGCCAGGGCTTCGAAGCGAAAGATTTCGACGGCGGACTCTCGGATCGCCTGATCGATGCGCTCGTCGCGTCCGGCGACGCGGACGCGATCGATCGCCGGCTCGCGGAGCACGAGGCCGCCGGCGCCGACCACGTCTGTCTGCATCCCCTGCATCCCGAGGCGAAGAGCGAGCCGTGGTGGCCGACGCTCGAGGCGCTCGCGCCCGTGAATCGGAGCCGCTGATGGATTTCTGGCTCAGCTACATCGACGAAGATCCGGACCAGACCCTCGAGGTCGCCCGCGCCGCGGAGCGCGCCGGCTATGCGGGCATCGCACTGGCGGATCACGTCTGCGTTCCGCTGCGTTATGCATCGCGCCATCCCTCCGGTGGCGAGGCGCCCTTCGACCACCGCTCGCCGTTTCCCGATCCGCTGGTGACGGCGGCGAGCGTGCTCGCGGCGACCCGCCGTCTGCTCGCAATGAGCTACGTCTACGTCCTGCCGATGCGCGAGCCCTTCTCGGTCGCGAGCCAGGTCGCGACCCTCGATCGCCTCTCGGACAGCCGCTTCCGCTTCGGCGTCGGCGCGGGCTGGCTCGAGGAGGAGATCGCGCTGCTCGGCCATCCCGTGAAGGGGCGCGGTCCGAGGATGGACGAGATGCTGGACGTGATCCGCGCCTTCTGGACGCAGGACAGCGTCGAGCATCACGGCCGCTTCTTCGATTTCGAGGCGGCGGGCATCTCGCCGAAGCCGAAGCGGCCGGTCCCGATCTGGGTCGGCGGCAAGAGCCCCGCCGCGCTCGCACGGGCAGTCCGCCAGGATGGCTGGCTCGGGATGAACTACGACCTGCCCGAGATCCATGCCCTGCTGGACGATCTGCAGGCGCGCCTCGCGCGCCACCGCGATTCGACCGGCGAGGCGAAGGCCGATTTCGAAGTCTTCGTGATCCCGAATGCCGAGCCCGGGGAAGCGCTCTACGAAGGGCTCGCGAAGCGCGGGGTCACCTCGACGATGGGCTCGGCCTGGCCGTATGGCGACAAGCGCACGGCCTCGCTCGGCGCGAAGATCGACGCGATCGAGGCGTTCGGGGAACGATTCATCCGCTAGGTCCCGCGCCGGGCGACGAAGCGGAGCAGGGCAGGAGACGTCTTCGATGCCGCGGAACGACGATCCGAAGCCCCTCGATCTCGCCGCCGAATGGCGTTCGATGCAGCGCCGCCTCGTCGCCCACATCCGCTCGGGCGACCTCACGGATCTCGATCCCGCGCCGACCTGCATCCCCGCGTCGAGCTATACCGATCCCGTCCGCTTCGAGGCCGAGCGCGAGAGCGTCTTCCGCGACGTGCCGCTGCTCGTCGGCTTCTCCGGCGAGCTCGCGAAGCCGGGCGACCGCATCCTCTTCGATGCGGCCGGGCCGCCGATCCTCGTCGTGCGCGGGGAGCAGGGTCGCTTGAACGCCTTCCTCAACTTCTGCCCGCATCGCGGCGCGCGCCTGGCTTCGGATTGCACGCCGACGCGCCGCCTCGTCTGTCCGTTCCACGCCTGGACCTACGATCTCGAGGGCGCGCTCGTGGCGCGGCCCGTCGCGCGGGCCTTCGAGGCCGGCGAGGAATGTGTCGAAGGAAGCCGTGATGGAAGCCGCGGAGTGGGCGGCGTCTTGGCGCCGCGGCTGGTGCGCGTTCCGGTCGGAGAATGGGGCGGCATGATCTTCGTACGCGCACGGCCGGGCGACGAGGCGATCGACGTCCCGGACTTCCTCGGCCCGGCGGCGCCGCTCTTCGCCGCCCTCGAGCTCGGCGCGCTCGAGCGCGTCTGCGAGAGCGTGCTCCCGGTCGCCGCCAACTGGAAGTTCGCCTACGACACCTTCTGCGAGGTCTACCACGTCGCGGTGCTCCACCGCGATTCGCTCTCGAAGAACCTCTATCCGCAGGTCGCGATCTTCGACGACTACGGTCTGCACCAGCGCTACAGCGGCGCCGGGCTCGACTACGCAGAGCTGCTCGAGAAGCCCGAGCGCGATTGGCCGCCGATGAGCTACCAGGCCGTCCACGCCGTCTTCCCGAACACGACCTTCGCCTTCACCCACGCCCTCGACGGCCAGACGCCCGTCGTCTCGATGTTCCGGCTCTTTCCCGGTGCATCGGTCGGCGAGTCGATCACCCTGGCGACGACCTATCGCCGACCCGGGGCCGACACCGTATCGCGCGAAGACGTCGAGGCGATGCACCGCGCGGTGCTCGCGATCGTCGACGACGAGGACTACCGCATCGCGCGCGAGGCCCGCCGGAGCCTCGAGCACGCACCGCCCGGGTTCCGCCTGACCTTCGGCCGCAGCGAAGCGCTGCTGCGCCGCCATCACGCCGAGCTCGCGCGGCGGGTCGGGATGCCGCTCTGAGAGCGGCCTCGGACGCGTCGAGGACCGGCCCGCGCGGCGTCGTGGGCGGCTGGTCGCCAGGCCGATCGGGCCGATCGGGCCGGGCGGGCGATGGACGGATCAATCGATCGCGTAGTCGAATCGGATCGCCGATTGCTCGAGCACGCGTCCGATCGAGAGGCGCATGTCCGCAGCCTGTGCGGGCGTCAGGCGACGGGAAGGGATGCGGACTTTCGATTCGACGACGAGGTCGTCGCCGTCGAGCGTGTAGAAGCGCCGGATCTCGCCCCATTCCCGCTCGAATCGAAGCGTGGGGCCGAGCGTCTCGATCCGGCCCCGCTCGCAGAGCGAATAGCGAGTCGTCGAGGCCAGCTCGAGCCCGGGCAGATCGTACGGATGGTGTTTGTTCTCGATGATCATCGAGCGCAGATGGAAGGTCAGCCACGCATCGAAATCGAAGTACGATTCCCGCCCCCTGGCCTGGAACGCTGCCGCCTGCTCGGTCGAATAGCGGACGCTGTAGGGACGGGATGGATCGGCGAGCCCGCTGATCTGCTGGACCGGCCGATCGGCGATCGCCGGGAGCGCCGAGTTGAACTCGTCGTTGAGATGTTGCGTCCGGTCGGCGGGCGTAGCCGCGGCGAGGGCCGAGCGGATGATGTCGCCCAGGGCGCCGCCGTTCGAGCGGGCGACGGTCTCTCTCGCCCCCCCATCGCAGCCGAGCTCGACCTCCCGTTCGATCGCGACCTCCCAGAGGATCTCGCGACGCGGCAGCTCGTGCAGGCGCGGGCGCCGCGTCGTCGGGCCGGTTCCGAGGTCGAGCGCGACGGCGCCCTGCAGCTGGAAGGGCAGCGCGGCGGGCGAGCTCGCGAGCGTCACGTCGACGCAGCCATCGTCGACGCGCAGGGCATCGCTGCAGACGATCATGTGATCGAAATACGAACCGGCGGGCAGCAGCAGGCGCTCCGCGTCGAAATGAAAGGTGCTGGCGAGCACTGGCCGTGCGTCGATCCCGAGCGCGCGTGCCATGGCGACGAAGAGCGTCACCTTGTCCTTGCAGTCTCCGAATCGCTTCGCCCAGGTCTCGGAGGCGGAATGGGGGACGACGGCGGAATCACCGTGCTCGAACCCGAGGTAGCGGACCTGATTCGAGACGACCCGGTAGAGCTCCTCGGCCCGTGCGCCGTCGTCGGCGAATCCGCTCCGGATCCGCTCGACCTCGGCGGCGATCGCCGGGGAGGAGTCGAGCTTGCCTTCGACCAGGCCGCCGACCCGCTCGGCGAGGGCGTTCCAATCGACCCGTTCGGCGAAGATCAGATGGGGAACGAGGTCGGCATAGCTGTTGATCGCCGGATCCGAAGCGATGGCATCGGTCGCGGCGCGCTCGCAGACGATGCGATCGGCGGCTCGCGACGTGCATTTCAGCTCGGCGTCGTTGGTCTTCCAGTCGAGCCAGCTCGGATCACGCTCGTTGACGACCGTGATCTCCTGGGACGCGATCGGAACAGCCATCTGCAGGAAGGTGTAGAGGCTCCAGGGCATCGGGTCCGCGTCGAGGTCCCGGACCTCTTCGTACTCGAGCACCCCGATCGCTCCCGGCACCACGCCGCGCATCGGAATGGTCACGCGCTTCTCGTCGCTGAAGAGCTCCGGAGCCTGGGCATCCGTGACCTGGATCGAGCGGGCGTCCACCTCCTCGATGCTGCCGTCCGATCGCAGCAGATAGGCGCGAAGGATCGAGATCCGGGCACGCGAGGTCTTGACGTGGATCTCGAAGTTGCCGCCTTGCTGGCCGCCGACGTCGCTGACGAATCCGCGCATCTCCGTCCGGTGCATGCGCACCCGAGGCTCCCGTTCGATCGTGATCTGGGTGCGCCACGCGACCTCGACGTAGCCATAGCCGGCATCGAGCCAGCCGGCGCGCTCCTTCTGGAGCTTCGCGAGCGCCTCGTGCGCGAGGGGGCCGGCCGATCCGTCGCCCGGCCGGAACTCGAGCCATTCGGGGAGCGGTTCCGCCCGCGCTTCGGCGGCGACGATCAGGGCGGCGAGGGCGAGCAGGATGCGGCCGGCCCAGACCGCTCGTCGCCGACCGCTCGGCGCTCGCATGCTTCGTCCGCCTGCGCCCATCGTCAGTCCCCCAGCAGGCGCAGGCGCATGATCGCCTGTCGCAGCTTCGCGCCGTTCTTCGGACGGGTGGTCGATCCGACGACCTCGATGGGACCGCCGGCGCCGGCGACCACGAGCGAATACAGAAAGCGCGTCTCCTCGTTCGGGAGGCCCTCGAAGTAGGCCAGGGAAGCGACGCGATGACGGCCGGACGGCAGGAAGAAGCGCTCTTCCTTCTCGAAGTGCGCCTTCCCGTTCTTGCGGACCTGGTCGCGGCGGTGGGCGGTCACCATGTCGAGGGTGACGCTGGGGTCGTCGTAGCTCATGAAGATCAGGACGACTTCGTCCTCGGGAATGAGGAGGCCGAAGTCGGCGTCCTGGGATCCGAAGTCGGCGCCGGAGCCGAGCAGCGACGGACCCTCGATCGCGACTTCATAGCGCCCGTTCTCGGCGGCCACGCTGCGCCGGGCCGGGTCGACGGCGCGCAGCCCGCTTCCGATGCCGGGCGCACCGGGCGCACCGGAAGCATCGGGAGGCGGCGCGGGCAGTGGACGGCCTCCGCCGGCGCATCCCCCCAGCAGAATTGCCGAGAAGAGCAGCGCGGCGAAGCGGCCGGGATGCACGTTAGGCTTGGACCGTGAAGGGCGGGACCGACGCGTTCGAGTCGCCCGGGTCATTCTCTGCCTCCGCACGCACACGACCCGGTTCCGTGTCGTCGGGCCAGACTAACCGATCGGTCGAAGTCCCGGAAGGCAATCGAGCGCCCGGGGGTCGGTCCGAGGCCCGACTCGCGGTTGCATCCCGAGCCCGCTCCGCCGCCCACTCGACGCGACCGCACAGGGTGGAAAGCGTGCAGCCCTGCCGACAATGGGCACGCTTCCTGCTTAAATCCCGGCCGATGAACCGCGCTTCCGGCGACGAAGAAGGCTGGCTCGCACGGGTCGTCGGCTATTTCCTCGCCCCGGCCCCGGCCGGTCTGGCGATGGCGATCGCCGCGATCGCGGGCCTCGTCGCGCTCTGGGCGACGCCGCGGGAGGAAGAGCCGCAGATCGTCGTGCCCCTCGCCGACGTCTTCGTCGAGGCGCCCGGGCTGTCCGCGGTCCAGATCGAGCGCCACGTCGCGACGCGCGTCGAGAAGCTGCTGGCCCAGATCGACGGCGTCGAGCACGTCTACTCCATCTCGCAGCCCGGCCGCGCCGTCGTGACGGTTCGCTTCTTCGTCGGCGAGGACCGCGAGGAGAGCCTGCTCGAGATCCATTCGAAGCTGAACGCGAACGTCGATCGCATCCCGAAGAGCGTCGCGGGCTGGGTCGTCAAGCCGCTCGAGATCGACGACGTCCCGATCTGGATCGCGACGCTCTGGAGCGATTCGCCCGAGGTCGACGACCACGTCTTGAGGCGGATTGCCGAAGAACTCGAGATCGGCCTCAAGGACGTGCCCGGGACGAACGCGACGGCGGTCCACGGCGGACGGCCGCGGGTCGTCGCCGCGCTGCTCGATCCCGAAGCCCTCGCCGCGCGCCGGACCTCGCCCCTCGACGTCGCCTGGGCGCTCTCGCTCTCGAACGCCCGCGCCCTGACCGGCGGCTTCGACCAGGCCGATCGCCACGTCGCCGTCGAAGCCGGGGCCCGCTTCGAGAGCGCCGAGGCCCTGCGCGGCGCGGTCGTCAACGTCGTCGACGGAACGGCGGTCCATCTGCGCGACGTCGCGACGATCGTCGACGGCCCCGACGAGCGGCGCATGGCGACCTGGATCGCCTTCGGCGCGGGGGCGGATGCGGGCGCCGCTGCGTCGGACGCGGGCGGCCCGTCGACCGCCGAGCGCCCGGACGGGACCCATCCCGCCGTCCACATCGCCGTCGCGAAGCAGCGTGGCACCAACGCCGTCACCGTCGCCCGGGCCCTCGATGAACGCCTCGCGATCCTCGCGCCGAGCCATCTGCCGCAGGGCGTCCACACCGTCGTGACCCGCAATCAGGGCGAGACGGCGAACGACAAGGTCAATGAGCTGCTGCGCTCGCTGCTCGAGGCGATGGTGATCGTGACGGCGCTGCTGCTCTTGACGCTCGGGCTTCGCGAGAGCCTCGTCGTCGCGCTCGCGGTGCCGCTGACCTTCGGGCTGACTCTCGCGATCAACTGGGGTCTCGGCTTCACGATCAACCGCGTCACGCTCTTCGCCCTGATCCTCGCCCTCGGTCTCGTCGTCGACGATCCGATCGTCGACGTGGAGAACATCCATCGCCATCTGCAGCGCGGGGCGGGGGCGACGCGGGCGGCGGTGCGGCGGGCGGTGAACGAGGTCCGGCCGCCGATCCTGCTCGCGACGGCGGCCGTCGTCATCTCCTTCGTCCCCATGCTCTTCATCACGGGCATGATGGGGCCCTACATGCGGCCGATGGCGGTGAACGTGCCGCTCGCGATGGCGGTCTCGATGGGCGTCGCGTTCTGCATGACGCCCTTTCTCGCCTGGAAGCTGCTGCGGAGGCCGAAGGCCGGCGGCGATCCGGCGCACGGGCAGGGCGAGGCGGCCGCGCCCGGCGCCGGCCCCGCGGATCAGGCCGGCGGCGATGCGGACGATCCGATCCGGCGGCGTTATTCGCGCCTGCTGATCCCGCTGCTCGAGAATCGCAGGCGGGCGAACGTCTTTCTGGGCGTGCTCGCCGGGCTATTCGTCTTCTCCCTGGCGCTCGCGGCGATCCGGGCCGTTCCGCTCAAGATGCTGCCCTTCGACGACAAGAACGAGCTTCAGGTCGTGATCGACCTGCCCGAGAGCGCGACGCTCGAGCGCACGGAGGCGGTGGCCCGGGCGCTGACGACCCTCCTGCAGGCGCAGCCGGAGGTCGAGGAGATCTCGGCCTTCGTGGGGACGGCCTCGCCGATGGATTTCAACGGGCTCGTGCGCCACAGCTTTCTGCGCGCGGGGCCGAACGTCGCGGATCTCCGGCTCGGCCTGATCGACAAACACGTCCGCGACGAGGGCTCGCACGAGCTGGCCCTGCGCTGGCGGCCCGCGCTCGAGAAGGTCGCGCGCGAGGCGGGCGCGCGGATCGCGATCGTCGAGGTGCCGCCGGGGCCGCCCGTGCTCTCGACGATCACGGCGGAGATCTACGGCGAGCCCGGCGTGCCCTACGCGGCGCTGCGCGACGGCGCGCTCCGGCTCGCGGCCCGGCTCGAACGCGAGCCCGCCGTCTCCGACGTCGATACGACGGTCGAGCACGAAGCGGAGCAGCTCGTCTTCGCGACGAGTCGCACGAAGGCCGCGCTCTCGGGGGTCGCGACGGAGGACGTCGCGCGCACCGTGGCCCTCGCGCTCGACGGCCTCGACGTCGGCGAGATCCATCGCGATGGCGAGGTGAACCCGCTGCCGATCCGGCTGCGCGTCGCCCGGGCCCGGCGGACGGGGGAGGCGGCGCTCGCCTCGCTGCCGCTGCAGGGGCGGCCGGGTTATGTGAAGGAATCGGATCCGACACGCGGTGGCCTGCGCGCCGCGGCGGCCCCGAGCGTGCGGCTCGGGGAGCTCGGCCGGTTCGAGTCGCGCCCGCGCGAGCGCGCCATCTACCGCAAGGATCTGCGGCGTGTGGCCTTCGTCTATGCAGAGCCCGTCGGGCGGCCGCCGGCGGAGGTCGTCGCGGACGTCGCGGCCGATCGCGTCGTCGCCGATCGCAGCGCGGCCGTCGATGCGTCGCTGCGGGCAGCCGAGGGCGCGTCCGATGCCGAGCCCCGTTCGCTCGCGGGACGGACGTATCTCGCGAGCGGGGGCGGCGTGCCCTGGTCGCTGCCGCCGGGGGTCTCGGTCGAGTGGTTCGGGGAAGGCGAGCTCGCGATCACGCGCGACGTCTTCCGCGATCTCGGCGCCGCCTTCGCCGTCGCACTCTTCGGCATCTACGGCCTGCTCGTCTATCAGACGCGCAGCGCCGCGATGCCCCTCGTGCTGATGATCTCCATTCCGCTGACGCTGATCGGGATCCTGCCGGGATTCTGGCTGCTGGGCCTGTTCCGGCCGGAGGTCGGCGGCAGCGCGAATCCCGTCTTCTTCACCGCGACGGCGATGATCGGCGTGATCGCGCTCTCGGGCATCGTGGTGCGCAACGCCATCCTGTTGATCGAGTTCCTCCATCTCGCGCTCGCCCGCGGTCTCTCGCTGCGCGATGCGCTGGTCGAGTCCGGCTCGGTGCGCGCGCGGCCGATCGCGCTGACGGCGGGGGCTTCGCTGCTCGCGGCGATCCCGATCACCTTCGACCCGATCTTCTCGGGGCTGGCCTGGGCCTTCATCTTCGGGCTCGTGGTCTCGACGGCCTTCACGCTGGTCGTCGTGCCGATCGTCTACGAGCGTGTCTACCGCGACCGGCCGGGCCACGGGCTGCCCCGACCCGGCCGCGAGGAGGGCGACGATGAATAGGCAGACGCGGCGGCAGTCGGATTGCAGACTTCTCGTGGGACTCGTCGGGCTCGCGCTGGCGCTCGGCTGCGGCGAGGCGGGGGAGACGGCGCCGACTCCGACCGCCGCGGACGGCGATCGCGCGGTGATCGAGGTCGCGGCGGAGACCGGGACCGTCTTCGAATGGGCGAGCGGTTCGGTGGCGTCGGCGCGGCATACGGTCGTCGCCTCGCGCGTGCTCGCGACCATCGAAGAGGTGCGCGTGCGGGCGGGCGGCGCGGTCGAGGTCGGCGACGTGCTCGTGGTGCTCGATGCGCGGGATCTCGAGGCGCGGGCGCAGGAGGCGGAGCAGGCCCACGCGGCGGCCCGGGCGCGGCTGGTGCTCGCCGAACGCGAGGCCGAGCGGCAGGCGAAGCTGGTCGCCGAAGGCGTCGGGACGGTCCAGGAGAGCGACCGCGCGGCGGCGGCGCTGCGCGTCGCGCGGGCGGACGTCTCCGCGGCGCAGCGCGGACTCGAGGCGGCGCGCATCGCGAAATCGCATACGGAGATCCATTCACCGGTGGCGGGGCGCGTGGTCGATCGGCTCGCGGAGCCCGGGGACACGGCGACGCCCGGCGGGCCACTGCTGCGCATCTACGATCCGAGCGTGCTGCGGGTCGAGGCGCCGGTGCGCGAGTCGCTGGCGGTGAAGCTCCAGCTCGGCGATCTCGTCGACGTCGAGGTCGAGTCGCTCGGCCTGCGCGTCGAGGGGGCGGTCGATGAGATCGTGCCCTTCGCCGAGGCGGGCGCGCGGACGCTGCTCGTGAAGGTGCGCCTGCCGGCGGATCCGCGGCTCTACGCGGGGCTCTTCGCGCGCGTCGCGATTCCGGCGGGCGAGCGCGTTCGGCTGCTGATTCCGGAATCGGCGATCGTACGCGAGGGGCAGCTCGAGCAGGTCGTGATGGCGGGCGCGGCGGGAGCGGCGCGGCTGCGGGTCGTCACGACCGGCGAGCGCCTCGCCGACGGGCGGATCGAGATCCTCAGCGGATTGCAGGCGGGCGAGCGGATTCTCGCGCCCGAGGTGCGGGGGCGAGCGGAGCCCGGGCCCGCTCCGAGCCCGCCCGGGGCAGCGCGTGCGGGCGCGCCGGACGCCGCCGCCGTCGATCGCGCGGCGAAGGCCGTCGCACGCCTCAAGTCGACGCTCGTCGGCGAGCTCACGGCGGCGATCGCGCAGGGCGGCCCCGAGAACGCGATCGGTGTTTGTCGCGACCGCGCGCCGGCGATCGCGCAGGCCGTCTCGGAGCCGGGGCTGCGTGTCGGGCGGGCGAGCCACAAGCTGCGCAATCCCGCGAACGTCGCGCCGGACTGGGCTGCGCCGCTGCTCGCAGCCTGGGTGGCGGGCGAAAGCGCGGGCGAGCCGAAGGCGCTCGCGCTCGAGGGCGGGCGCACGGGTTATGTCGAGCCGCTCGCGACCGCGCCGATGTGTCTGGCCTGCCATGGCGAGGCGATCGCGCCGGCCGTCGCGAGCAGGATCGCGGCACTCTATCCCGAGGATCGCGCGACGGGCTTTCGTGCAGGCGAGCTGCGCGGGATCGCGTGGGCCGAGGTCGAGGCCGGCGGCGCGCCCTGAAGACGAGCCGCGGCGGCGATGCGGGCGGAGTCAGGCGCGGGCGCTCGCCCCGGCGGGTTTGCGTCGCTCGTCCTCGCCCGGCAATCCCGGCGGACGCCCGAAGCGCGTGCGCGCATCTTCCGAGAGCCAGTGGGAGAGGTCGCGTCCGAGCAGCGCTTCGAGCCGGCGGACTTCGTCCTCGAGCGCGCTGCGCAGCACGCCGAACATCGCCGGCGACAGGGCCGGGCGCGGCTCGGGGATCGTGTTCCAGCGTTTGACGCTTCGCCGCAGGGCACGGACCCATTCCGGGCGGGGCTCTCCCCTGCGTTCGCGCTCGGCGAGCCAGGCGGCGACGGGGCGCGGGGGATGGGTGAGCGCAGTCTGGAGCCAGTCGAAGCGATGACGACGGCTCTCGTTGCGCGGGCGGAAGCGCCGTCGCCCGTCGTCGGGCAGGTCGAGGAAGGCGAGCAGCTCGAGGTAGGTCTTCGCCGCGTCGGCGGCGAGGTCGTCGAACACGACGACGTGGACCCGCTTGCGATCGACTTCGCCGTAGAGCCGCTCGAGCTGGCTGCCGAGGCTCGCCATCGCGCGGTACTGGAGCGCCCCGCGATCGCGGCAGCGCCGCGGAAGCCGCTCGCCTCGCGCTCGGGCGCCCTGCAGCGCCCACGCGCGTTCGAGATCGCGCTCGTCCTCGTCGAGCAGGAAGACCAGGCGCGCATGCAGCGACTGGACCATGTCGATCGGGCTTCGCAGGGCGACGACGAAGCGCGCCTCGGGATCGAATTGCAGCAGCCGGCGGATCGCCGCCGGGTCGCGCAGCTGGAGCGGCGAGCCCTCGATCAGCAGATGCTCTCCGGACGCGTGATGGCCGAAATGGCGCCGCAGGAATTCTTCACGCCAGCGTGCGGGCGGGATGTCCGGCGCATCGCGCACGAAGAAATGGGTCTCCTTCGGCTTCGAGAAGCAGACCTCCGGATGGCGTGCGAGGAGCTTGGCGAGGAAGGTCGTGCCGCAGCGCGGCGCGCCGACGAGGAAGGCGCTCCGCAGCGCGCGCGGGGGTGCAGCCGGGTCGTGCGAGGGTGAGGGCAGGGGGCTGGGCAAGGCATTCGACTCCCGGATCGCGCGCAGTCTCGCCGAGTCGGGCCGGTGTCGCCATCGGATCGCGCCCGTGGAGGGCACGGCCTGCGCGCAGCGCGGATCGGCTAGCGTCGGAGCCATCCGATTCGACGAGGAGGATCTCCGATGTCCGAGCTCTTGATCCGCAACGCCCGATTGGTGGACGGTACGGGCCGGCCCGCGCGCATGGCCGACGTCCGGACCTCCGGAGATCGGATCGTCGAGATCGCCGCCGCCGGCGCGCTCGCGCCCGGCCGCGGCGAGACGCTCGACGCGGACGGCCGCATGCTGACGCCCGGCTTCGTCGATCCGCACACGCACTACGACGGCCAGGTCACCTGGGATCCGATCCTCGCGCCTTCTTCCTGGCACGGCGTCACGACCGTCGTCATGGGCAATTGCGGCGTCGGCTTCGCGCCGGCGAAGCCGGACGAGCGCGGCTGGCTGATCGAGCTGATGGAAGGCGTCGAAGACATTCCCGGGACGGCACTGCACGAAGGCATCCGCTGGGATTGGGAGACCTTCCCCGAGTATCTCGACGCCCTCGAACGCCTGCCGCGCACGATCGACATCGGCGCCCAGATCCCGCACGGCGCGCTGCGCGTCTACGCGATGGGCAGGCGGGGCGCGGAGCAGGCGCCCGCGACGCCCGGGGATCTCGAGAACATGGCGCGCATGGTGCGCGAGGGGATTCGCGCCGGCGCGCTCGCCTTCTCGACCAACCGGCTTCCGCTCCACACCTCGATCCACGGCGATCCCGTGCCCGGAACCTTCGCCGACCGCGCGGAGCTGCAGGCCCTGGCGCAGGCCGTGATCGACGGCGGGGGCGCGCTCGTCCAGAGCGTGCCGGCGGGATCGATGGGCGAGGATCGCGACGGGCCGGTGCGCGACGTCGAGCTCTATCGCGAGATCAGCCTCGCGACCGGCGCCGCGTTCACGTTCTCGACCGTCCAGGTCCACGCGAATCCGGACCAGTGGCGCGAGATGCTACGCCGCAGCGCCGCGGCGAACGCGGCCGGGGCTCGGCTCGTACCGCAGGTACTCGCTCGGCCGGCGGGCCTGCTCGCCTCTTTCGATGCGTTCAACCCCTTCGCCAATCGGCCCGCCTATCAAGAGGTCGCGGAGCTCCCGATGCGGGAGCGCGTGGCGCGACTGCGGGAGCCCGAGCGGCGCGCGCGGCTGCTCGGCGAGGATCGCTTCGACAACGCGGGCATGGGCATCATGCGCCACAGCCTGCGCAGTGCCTTCGCGATGGACCACGGCGTCGTCTTCGAGCCGGATCCCTCCGAGTCGATCGCGGCGCGGGCCGAGCGCGCGGGGGTCGATCCGATCGCGATGCTCTTCGACACGCTCTGCGATCTCGCCGAGGCTTCGGCTGGCGGCAAGACCCGCATGCTCCACGTCTATTTCAGCGGCTACGCCCACGGCGATCTCGGCGACATCGGCGAGATGCTCGCGAGCGAGTTGACGGTCGCCGGCCTCGCCGATGGCGGCGCCCATTGCAGCATGATCTGCGACGCCAGCATGCCGACCTTCATGCTCGCGCATTGGGTCCGGGACCGGACACGCGGTCCGAAGCTGCCCGTCGAAGAGGCGATCCGGATGCTCTCGAAGGGACCGGCGGATCTCTACGGCCTCGGCGATCGGGGCGTCGTCGCGGTCGGGCGGCGCGCCGATCTCAACCTGATCGATCTCGATCGCATCGAGCTCGAGCTGCCCGAGATCACGCCCGATCTGCCGACCGGCGCGCGGCGCGTCCTGCAGCGCGGAAGGGGCTACGCGGCGACGATCGTCGCCGGCGAGATCACCTTCCGCGACGGCGAGCCGACGGGCGCGCGGCCCGGCCGCCTCGTGCGCGGACGGCGATCGGCGTGAGGCGGGGGAGAGGGCGCTCCCTCCTTCGCGCGCTCCGTTCGTCGCCGCTTCCGGCGTTCCGCCCGGCGTGGATCGCCCTCGGCATCGCCGGGCTCTGCCTCGCGATCGGCGCCATGGGTTGCCGCGAGGAAGCGGCGCAGGAGCCGGCCGCGGCGGGAACCGCCGATGCCGCGGGCTTCACGGCGCCGAGCGCGCATACGGTCGCCGCGAATGCCGCATTCGCCAGCGGGCTCGCCCTCGCCGATGCGCGCGATTTCGAGGATGCCGAGCGCGGGCTGATCGAGCGCGACGCGGACCACCGGATCGTCACGGCCGCGGGGCGCAGCTACGGCCCGTCCGACTACGCCTTTCTCGAGGGCGATGCGCCCGCGAGCGTGAACCCGAGCCTCTGGCGCCAGGCGAAGCTCAACGGGCTGCACGGCCTCTATCGCGTCGCCGAGGGGATCTATCAGGTTCGCGGCTACGACCTCGCGAACATGTCGTGGATTCGCGGCGAGACGGGCTGGATCGTGGTCGACCCGCTCTCGAGCGTCGAATCGGCGCGGGCCGCCGTCGCCCTCGCGCGGAGGCATCTCGGCGACGATCCGATCCGCGCCATCGTGTTCACGCACAGCCACGTCGACCATTTCCAGGGGGTCGCGGCCCTGCTCTCCGAAGCCGGGGCGCGAGAGCCGATGATCATCGCCCCCGCGCGCTTCGTCGCGGAGGTGACCAGCGAGAACGTCCTCGCCGGAACGGCGATGGCGCGGCGGGCCGCCTATCAATTCGGATTCGGTCTGCCCCGGGGCGAGCGGGGCTTCGTCGATTCGGGGCTCGGCAAGCAGCCCGTGACCGGAACCTCGAGCTTCGCGTCGCCGACGGTCGAAATCGACCGGACGCCGCAGCCGATGACGATCGACGGCGTCGAGCTCGTCTTCCAATACGCACCGGAATCCGAGGCCCCGGCGGAGCTCGCGTTCTACCTGCCGGCGCAGAAGGCCTGGTGCGGCGCCGAGATCGTCTCGCATACGATGCACAACCTCTACACGCTCCGCGGCGCGAAGGTCCGCGATGCCCGCCGATGGAGCGGCTACATCGACGATGCGATCCAGCGCTTTCCGGACGTCGAGGTCGTCTTCATGAGCCATCACTGGCCGGTCTTCGGCCCGGGGCGCGCCCGCGAGTTCCTGAAGAACCAGCGTGATACCTACCGCTTCATCCACGACCAGACGCTGCGGCTCGCCAACCAGGGCGCGACGCCGCGGGAGATCGCGGAATCGCTCGCGCTGCCGCCCACGCTCGCGCGGGATTTCGCGAATCGCGGCTACTACGGAACGCTCCGGCACAACGCGAAGGCCGTCTACCAGTTCTACCTCGGCTGGTACGACGGCAATCCGGCGAACCTCGATCCGCTCCCGCCGGCCGAGCTCGGCCAGCGTTATGTCGACGCGATCGGGGGGCCCGCGGCCGTGAAGGCGAAGGCGAGCGCCGCCATCGATTCGGGGGACTACCGCTTCGCGGCGACGCTGCTCGACCACCTCGTCTTCGCCGACGAGCGCGACGCAGAGGCGAAGCGCCTGCTCGCGGCCGCCTACGATCAGCTCGGCTATCAGGCGGAGTCGGGCGTCTGGCGCTCGGAATACCTGACGGCGGCGGCCGAGCTCCGGCACGGCATCGGCGACCCGATCCTCGATGAACGCGCGGCCGGCGCGCTGCTCGAGAGCATTCCCCTCGAGCTCTTCTTCGCGGCGATGGCGACCCGGCTCGACGGGGCTGCGGCCGGCGCGCGCGACCCGCTCACCCTCAACTTCGTCTTCACGGATACGGGGGAGAGCTGGGTTCTGCAGGTCGAGAACGCCGTCCTCCATCATTGGGCCCGGCCCGCGGATCCCGCGGCGGCCGCCACCGTGCGGCTGACGCGCCCGTTCTTTCTGCGCCTGATCACGGGGCAGGCCGGTCTCTCGGACCTGCTGCTCTCGGGGGAGATCGACGTCGACGGCAGCCGGACGGAGCTCCTGGGGTTCTTCCGCCTGCTCGATGGGGTCGACGCAGGCTTCCCGATCGTGACGCCCTGATCGACGTCGCCCCGAGCGGAGGCCCGGCCCCCGCCGCTCTCCAACGCCCCTCGGCCCCATCGCGATCGCGCACCGCTCACCCGCCCGCCCGAGGCCCTGCGCCGCGGGGAGGGCGCCCTCTGCTCGGGGCTTTTGGCCTCGCCTCCGGGGCGTCCCGTCCCTTATTGACAGACTGTCTGTGGTGCGAGAAGTTGATTGCGATTCGGAGGTCGAGAGGGCTTTACCGGCGGGCCGGGTTCCGGTGGACTCCCGCCTCCACCTCCGAGGAGAAGAACATGTCGAAGCCCGCCTTCATCACGAAGATCGTCGCCAAGCCCGGCCAGCGCGAGGCGCTCAAGCAGCTCAACGAATCGGTCTGCATCGAATCGAAGAAGGAGCCCGGCACGCTCGTGTACGTCATGAGCCAGTCGAGCGAGAACCCGGACGAGTTCTGGTACTTCGATTGCTATGCGGATCAGAAGGCCTTCGAGCTGCACTGCGCGAGCGCGCCGTTCAAGCACATGTCGGCTTCGCTCGCCGACATCGTCGCGGAGGTCCAGGTCACGCCGCTGACGCCCTTCGCGGCGGTGAATTTCGACTGACGGGCGCCCGTCTGCCGGCGCCCGGGAAAGGACGTAGAGATGCGTTTCGTCGTGATCGGGGCCGGCATGGCCGGGGTGCTCAGTGGAATCCGCCTGCGACAAGCGGGCCATGAAGACTGGACGATCTACGAGAAGGGCGATTCGGTCGGCGGGACCTGGCGGGAGAACACCTATCCCGGCCTGTCCTGCGACGTCCCCTCGCACATCTACAGCTACGCCTTCGAGCCGAACCCCGACTGGAGCCACCGCTTCGCGCCGGGCGCCGAGATCCGCGCCTACTTCGAAGGGGTCGCGCGCAAATACGGCGTGCTGCCGCGGATCCGCTTCAAGGAAGAGGTCGACCGGCTCGAGTTCAAGGGCGGCCGCTGGCAGCTCTCGTTCAAGAGCGGCCGCCGCGACGAAGCCGACGTCGTCATCGCGGCGACCGGCGTGCTCCATCATCCGATGATCCCCGACATCGCCGGCCTCGATTCGTTCGAGGGCGCCTGCTTCCACAGCGCGCGCTGGGACCACTCGGTTCCCGTCGAGGGCAAGCGCGTCGGCGTGATCGGAACGGGTTCGACGGCCATCCAGATCACGAGCGCACTGGTGCCGAAGGTCCAGAAGTTCTCGCTCTTCCAGCGCACCCCGCAGTGGATCGCGCCCCAGGAGAACGCCGCCTTCACGGAGGCCGAGAAGGCGGGCTTCCGGGGCGACCGCCAGGGCTTCCGGAAGATGGCGGACGAGCTGACGCGCAACTTCCACGAGACCTTCTCGAACGGCGTCGTCGACGCGAAGTCCGAGCAGATGAAGAACCTCGAGGCGATCTGCCGCGCGAATCTCGAGAATTCGGTGGCGGATCCGGTGCTGCGGGAGAAGCTCCGGCCCAACTACCGCGCGGCCTGCAAGCGGCTCATCATGTCGGGCGATTTCTACCCGGCGATCCAGCAGCCGAACGCGGAGCTCGTCACCGACGCGATCGAGCGGATCGAGCCCCGCGGCGTCCGGACGAAGGATGGAAGGCTCCACGAGCTCGACGTACTCGTGCTCGCGACCGGCTTCCGGGTCGATCAGTTCCTGAGGCCGATGAAGGTCCTGGGCCGCGACGGGGTCGATCTCGAGGACGTCTGGAAGCATCGGCCGGACGCCTATCTCTCGATCTCGATCCCGAACTTCCCGAACCTCTTCATGCTGAACGGGCCGAACGGTCCCGTCGGGAACTTCTCCCTCATCACGATCGCCGACATGCAGCTGGGCTACGTCCTGCAGCTCGTCGAGGAGCTGCGCGCCGGCCGCGCGCGGGAGATCTCGGCCTCCGAACCCGCGATGGCGCGCTTCAGCGAGGAGTTCGACAAGGCGGCCCGCAACACGATCTGGGCCACCGGCTGCAAGAGCTGGTACCTCGACTCGCGCGGCGTCCCCGCCGTCTGGCCGTTCACCTACCAGCGTTTCACCGAGGAGATGGCGAAGCCCGACCTCGCCGCCTACGACCTGCGCAGTTAGGCCGAGGGGAGTCCCGTCCCGGCGCCGCTTCGGCCGGCGCGCCGCCGGCGCTCGGCGAGCGCGAGCCGGCCGATGCCGGTGAGCGCGGCCGCCAGGCCGAGCAGTGCGCCCGGGCCCAGGGAAGGAACCGCGGCCGAGCCGCTGATCGAGACGAGGACGCTCGCCGTGTTCGAGACCGCGCCGTCGTCGTCGACGACGGTGTAGGCGAAGAGGGCGGTCGAGGGGCCGCTCGCCGGCGCGCGGTAGGTCACGACGCCGGTCTCGGGATCGATCGCGCTGATCGTCCCCGTCGTCGGGCCGCTCACGATCACGACCGAATTCGGCTGGATCTGGCCGTCGGAATCCGAGTCGTTCGCGAGCACGTCGATCGTCTGCGGGATCGTGCGCAGGGCGCTCGCCGTGTCGTTCGCCGCCACGGGCGGGACGTTCGTCCCGCTGCAATTCGCCTCGTTCGGGTAGAGCGTCGCGCTCTTCGTCGTGGCGAGTCCCTGTGCGTCCCGGACCGTCAGATCGACCTGCCAGCGATAGGTCGCGTTCGGATCGCAGCCGAGCGGCGCGATCTCGGTCGTCGCGCTGCAGGTCGTGATCGGCGGATCGCTGTGCGAGTGGTCGTTGTGGTGGAGCGTCACGACCCACTCGCAGGAGAGCGCCGGGGTCGGCGTCTCGGCGTCTTCGAAGAGCGCAGAGAGCGGCAGGATCGTCGGCGCCGCGAGCGAGTAGAGGCTGCCGTCGATCGGGCTGGTCAGCGTGACCGCGGGCGGATGGTTGTTCAGCCAGATCGTGAGCGTGTCGGTATCGGAGCGGGCCGGCGTTCCCGCGTCCGTGACCTGGAGGATCACGGTCCGGGTCGCGAGCGCGCCGCCGTTCGCCGCGTAGACCTTCGTCGGGTTCCGGAGGGTCGACGTCGTGCCGTCTCCGAAGACCCAGAAATACGACAGCATCGTCTCTTCGGGGTCCGAGCTCAGGTCGGCATTGAAGCGGACCGTGAGCGGCGTGTTTCCGAAGATCGGCGCCGCCGTCGCGCGGGCGGTCGGCGGGGCGTTGCCGGTGCCGATGTAGCGGACGCGGATGACCTGGGTGGTCCACGAGATGTAGTACAGGTCGCCGTTCGTCGGATCCATCGTCGCGAAGACGATGCCGCCCCCGTCCGACAGGAAGTCGGAGATCGAGACGGGATCGTGGTTCGCGTCCATGTCGAAGACCTTGATCCAGTGGTCTTCCCAGTCGGCGTGGAAGTATTTCCCGTGATAGGCGGAGGGGAACGAAGTCCCCGTGTAGAAGAAGCCGGCCGTCGAGGTGCTGCCGCCGAAGAGCGGGCCCGGGACGCTCCTGCCCTGGGGATCCTGCGCGGTTCCGACCGGGACGATGATCGGAGCGAACCCGTTGAAGCTGCCCCAGCGTGCGCCTCCGGTCGCGCCGTGGCGGTAGTCGAGCTTCGGGCGGGCGTGGAAGAAGGTCGGGGTTCCGGACGGGATGTCGACCGCGGGGTTGCAGGGATTGGGATGGCGCGCCGCGGGGTCGAGCGTCGCGTTCTGGAAGAGATCGATGAAGCGGAAGAAGGGCAGGTTGCAGCTCGTGCCGTCGTGGAGCGGGTTCGGCGCATCGGGATTCTGCGTCGTCGCGACGACGTACTCGTCCTGATCCTCGAGCCCTTCGTACATCGGCCATCCGAAGTTCAGGCCGGGGCCGTCGGCGACGTGGAGATCCTCGAGGCGCGTGTAGCCGACGTCGCCGACGTAGAGGACGCCCGGCTGGCCCGCCGACGGATCGTGATCGCCCGACTCCGGAACGAGCACCATGCGGTAGGGATTGCGCATGCCGAGCGCCCAGACCTTCGACCGCGTGCTGTCGAGATCGCCGTCGTAGAAGGGGTTGCTCGCCAGGCCCTGGCCGGTCAGGGGGTCGAGGCGGAGGATCTTGCCCGAGAGCGAGCTCAGCATCTGGGCGCGGAAGGCGCCGACGTTCTCTTCGGGGCGGATGATGCCGTCGGCGAGGGCCTGGGCGAAGTAGGTATTCGGGAAGCTGCCGGTATCCGTTCCGCCGAAGCTCGCACCGTCGCCGCAGGAGGCGAGCAGCGTATTGTCGTCGCCGAAGACGAGATGCCCCGGGCCGTGGCTCTCGAAGAGCAGCGGGCAGCCCTCGCCGGGGCTCGCGCCGTGGAGCACGAAGCGCGAGCCCGGGTCGGCGACGATCGCATTGCGGTAGTCCGACTCGCCGGCGGGGAGCACCGCGGTGTAGCGCGTGATGCGGCCCTGGGAGGCCGCGAAATACTGGTTCGTGTTCGGGTCGTAGGCCGGGGTCCCGAAGTTCAGCAGGTGATGGCGATCGACGGCGTAATAGAGGTAGACGAAGCCGTTGTTGACGAAGTTGGGATGCAGGGCGAAGCCGAGCAGGCCGAGATCCCGCCAGGCGCCGACCTCCTGGCTGAGGTCGAGGAAGGGCGCCGCCGACTTCACGCCGTTCGTCACCGTCCAGACCCGGCCGCCGCGCTCCCAGACGAACAGCCGCCCGTCGCTCGTGAAGGCCATCCCGACGGCTTCGTTCCAGGTGCCGCCGATCGGCGTTTCGATGAAGCCGGTCGGGACGGTTCCCGCCGCGGCCGGCGTGGCGCCCTGGCCGACGACCATCGCGAGGGCGATTGCGGCGAGGCAGCCGCCGACCCACCGGGCGCGGGCGATTCGGCGCGCGCTGCGGGCAGGGGAGGCCCGTCGGCCGAGGGACCACGAGCGGGACCGGGATGCGATGGCGGTCGGGGCAAGGGCGGAGATGACGGGGACCTCGTCGGGTGCAGGGGCAGGGCGCGGCGCCTCTCCGAGGGGGTGGCCGCGGACGGGCCGCGGGTAACGCCCGGCGAGCGGATTCCGAGCCGGATTCCGTTCGGCGCCATGCGCGGACGCTCGAGGGCTTGCTCGTACGGGCGCCGGGGCGCGATCAGGGGTGGAGCGCGAATCCGGTATAACCGGCCCGTGCGACCGCGTCGCAGCGATCGCGATAGGCGGGCTGCCCCCCGACATAGGGCATGAAGACCTCCGGCTTGCCCGGGATGTTGCACCCGAGATACCAGGATTTGGCTTCGTAGAAGAGCGTTTCCCGGGCGGCCTCGTTGACGTGGTCGACCCAGGCGTCCTGGGCATCGAGGCGCGCCTCGATCCGACTGAGCCCGTTCCGGCGCAGGTGATCGATGCAGTCGGCGATCCAGTCGACGTGCTGCTCGATCGCGACGGGCATGTTCACGAGGACGGAGGGGCTGCCGGGGCCGGTGATCGTGAAGAGGTTCGGGAAGCCGGCGGTCTGCAGGCCGAGATAGGTGCGGGGCCCGTCCGCCCAGGCCTCGGCGAGCCGGCGACCGCCCGTACCGCGCACGTCCATGCGCAGCAGCGAGCCCGTCATCGCGTCGAAGCCGGTGGCGAAGACGATCAGGTCGACGGGATGTTCGGCGTTCTGCGTACGGATGCCGCCGGGCGTGATCTCGACCAGCGGCGACTCGCGCAGGTCGACGAGGGTCACGTTGGCGCGGTTGTAGGTCTCGAAATAATCCGTGTCGATCGGGGGACGCTTCGAGCCGTAGGGGTGGTCGGTCGGGCAGAGGCGCCGGGCGATCTCGGGATCCTTCACGATCGCGCGGATCTTCTGCCGGACGAACTCCGACGCGGTCTCGTTCGCCGCCTTGTCGCGCAGGATGTCTCCGAACGAGGCGTAGAGGAATTTGAAGCCGCCCTCCTGCCAGAGCGCCTCGTACACTGCGTTGCGCTCCGCCTCGGAGAAGTCGAGTGCGCGTTCACCGGCGACGGTGAAGGGGAAGCCGGCGCGGCCGTCGCGGGCGCGCTGGCGGATCTCGGGATAGATCGCCTTGATCTCGTCCCAGTCGGCGGCGGTCAGCGCACGGTTGCGGGCGGGGATGGTGTAGTTCGGCGTGCGCTGGAAGACCGTGAGGTGGCGCGCGACGGCGGCGATGCGCGGGGTCGCCTGGATCCCGGTCGAGCCCGTTCCGATCAGGCCGACCCGCTGGCCTGCGAAGTCGACGCCCTCGGCGGGCCACTGCCCGGTATGCACCCAGCGGCCCGCGAAGCGATCGAGGCCGGGGATTTGCGGCACGTTCGCCGCCGAGAGGCAGCCGACCGCGGTGACGAGGAAGCGCGCGCTGACGCGCTCGCCGCGATCGGTCTCGATCCGCCAGCACGGTCCGGATTCATCGTAGTGGGCCGAGCGGACGCGGGCGCCGAGCGTGATGTCGCGGCGCAGATCGAAGCGATCGGCGACGTGGTTCAGGTAGCGCAGGATCTCGGGCTGCTCGGGATATTTCGAGGACCAGAGCCATTCCTGCTCGAGCTCCTTCGAGAACGAATAGCTGTAGATGTAGCTCTCGGAGTCGCAGCGGGCGCCGGGATAGCGATTCCAGTACCAGGTTCCGCCGACGCCGTCGCCGGCCTCGAAGACGCGCGTGCGGAGCCCGAGCCCATCGCGCAGGCGGTGCAGGGCATAGAGCCCGGCGAAGCCGGCGCCGATCACGACGACGTCGAGCCCGGTCTCGTCTGCACTCTCGTCCGCACTCTCGTCCGCCATGGTGTTCTCCGGATGGCCCCGCTCGTCTTCCGAGGCCGCTTGCTAGTTGCGACGCCGCTGCGCGCCGAGCATCCCGACGAGCAGGCTGCCGACGAGCACCGCCGTCCCCGCAGCCGGCTCGGGGAGGGCCTCGATGTCGTCGATCGACATCTGTGCGGCGCCGGAATCGCCCACCCAGCTCGCGGTCGAAACATGCAGCAGGCGTAGCACCGCGACGTTCGCGAGGGTCGCCTCGGCCTCCGTCGCTGCGAAATCGCCCGGGAGCAGATCCTCGGGCGCGAGCGAGAGCGTCGCCGTCTGCCAGCCGCTCTGCGCGGGGATCAGGACGGCGGGCGAGACCCAGCGCCCTCCCGTGGCGCCGACGGCCGGGCCGTCGATCGCGACGCGCAGAAAGAGATCCGTCGGGCCGGGATTGCGCACATCGACCATCAATCCGTCGACGCCGGCGGCGAGGTAGTTGCCCTGCCAGCGCGGCTCGACGTTGTTGATCACGAGCTTGCTGCCGGCGCCGATGAAGCTGCCCGTGGTCATCACCCGGAGCGCGAAGTCGCCGGCGCCCCCCGGCCCCGAATCGGCGATGACGACGGGCGGCACGGGCGAGATCGCGCCGCCGAGCGCGTCGACCCAGCCCTGTGTCGTGCCGTCCTGGAAATCGTCGAGCTGGCCGACGACGATCGCCGCAGCAGGGGTCGCCGACACGAGGGTGATGGCCGAGAGGATGGCCGCGAGGAAGACCGCGACGATGGCCGCGAAGATGGTCGCCTCGAAGACCGGGGCGGATTCGATCCTCGAGGCGGTTGCCGTGCCCCCGGCGGCCGCCGCCGGGGGGCGCGCACCCGGGCGAGCGAGCGCGAGGCTTCGGAGCAGAGAGGCGGGACGGCTGGCCATGGCGACCGACTCCTCGTGACGCGTGGCGAGTGGCGGACGGATCCTACTCGAATTCCGCGGGCGGGGGCGATGCGGTCGGGCCGGCGCCGAGCGGGCGGGGATCAGTCGGCCGCCGGTGCCCCGATCCGGTCGAAGCAGGCGAGCACCGTTTCGAAGCGCTTCGCGAACGCCTCGCGGAGATCGTCGTGGGTGAAGATGTAGGGGAGCTCGTTGCGTATGCCGGCCAGCACGATCGGTCCGACCGCGTCGGGCTTCATGCCGCCGCGCGTCAGCGGCGAGAGCGCTTCGGAGAAGCCGCCCACCACTTCGGTCGCGGCACGGAAGCGATCCGAGACCGGCAGGTTGGTATCGATCGGCCCGGGGCAGAGCGTCGATACGCCTATGCCTTCGGGCTCGAGATCGACGCGCATCGCCTCGCTGTAGGCGACGACGCCGTATTTGCTGACGGTGTAGGCGACGCCGGCGCCGTAGGAGAGGAAGCCGCCGACCGAAGCCGTGTTGACGACGTAGCCCCCCCGACCCTGCTCGAGCAGCAGCCGCGTGAAGATCTGCCCGACCCGGAAGACGCCGTCGAGGTTCACGTCGAGCACGAAGCGCCAATCGTCCTCGGTCGCGCGCCGCATCGGCCCGCCGAGGTAGACACCCGCGTTGTTGAAGAGCAGGTCGACACCGCCCATCTCCCGCTTCACGACCGCCGCGAGCGCCTCGACCGAATCGGCCCTGCGCACGTCCGTCGCGACGGCGAGGCTGCGAATGCCCGAGGCGCGCAGGCCGTCCGCAGCCTTCTCCGCGGCGCCCGCGTCGAGGTCGGCGACGACGACGTTCGCGCCTTCGCCCGCGAGGGCCCGTGCGATCGCGAGCCCGATCCCGCTCGCGCCGCCCGTCACGACGGCCGTCTTGCCTCGAAAATCCCGCATCGATCCTCCTCGCGATTTCGCCCGCTCGCCCGCTCGCCCGTTCGCCGGTGCACCGTGCCGCGCCGCCGAGATGCTAGGCGAGCTCGAAGCCCTCGAGCCCGCCGCGGGCGCGCCAGTCGCGGAGCAGCTGGAAGAAGGCCTGCGCACCGCCGCCGTAGCTGCCCCCGAACCAGCCCGGCCCCTCGTCGGGTCGGCCCTCGTTGTTGTAGTAGCCCGGCGTGCAGCTCTTGCCGAAATCGGGATTGCCGAAGCTCGATTCCTGGATGATCCGGACCCAGCCCTCTTCGGCAGCGGCCGACGTTTCGAAGCGGCGCAGGCCGTTCGCGAGCAGATGGCCGACGACGTAGGCCATGTGCTGGCTCTGCTGGTCGTAGAGCTCGGTGAAGTTGGGCGTCACGCCGGATTGCATGCCGCCGAGCAGGAAGAGGTTCGGGAAGCCGCGGGTCGTGAGGCCGTGGAAGGTGCGGATGCCCTTCGACCATTTCCCGGTGAGCGTGAGGCCGTCCCGGCCGACGATCTCGCAGTCGGCGCGCCGGGCGTAGTCCGTCCCGACCTCGAAGCCCGTCGCGAGGACGAGGCAATCGATCTCGTACTCGCGTCCGGCCACGACGACGCCCTTCTTCGTGATCGCTTCGACGCCGCGGCCGTCGGTATCGACGAGGATCACGTTCGGGCGGTTGAAGGTCTCGAGATAGTCGTCGTGGAAGCAGGGCCGCTTGCACCATTGCCGGTACCAGGGCTTCAGCGCCTCGGCGGTCCGGCGGTCGCGAACGGTCGCGTCGACGCGGCCGCGGATCATCTCCATCCGTTGGAAGTCCGCGAGCTCGACCTTCGCCGCGAGCTCTTCGGGCGACATCGTCGCGAGCGCGCTCGCCGAGGCCAGACCGGAGAGGTTGCGGATGATGTCGGTCCAGCCGTCGGCGACGAGATCCTGCTCGACGAACCCGCCCGAGACGATCGTGCTGAAATTCGCGACGCGCTCGGCCTGCCAGCCCGGGCGCAGCGAGGCGGCCCAGGCGGGGTCGGTCGGCGAGTTCCGGCGGGCGTCGACGGAGGAGGGCGTGCGCTGGAAGACGTAGAGCTCCGCAGCCCATTCGCCGAGATGCGGGACGCATTGGATCGCGGTCGCGCCGGTGCCGATCACGCCGACGCGTTTGTCGGCGAGCCCGGTCAGGCCGCCGTTCGTATCGCCGCCGGTGTAGGCGTAGTCCCAGCGGCTCGTGTGGAAGAGCTTGCCCTCGAAAGTCTCGATGCCGGGGATGCCCGGGAGCTTCGGCCGGGAGAGGGGACCGTTCGCGAGGACGACGAAGCGTGCACGCAGGTCGTCGCCGCGATTCGTTCCGACCTGCCAGCGCAGGCTCGCCTCGTCCCAGGCGAGCCGGGTCACCTGCGTCTGGAAGAGCGCGCCGCGGTAGAGGTCGTAGTGGCGTCCGATCGCCTGGGCATGGGCGAAGATCTCGGGGCCGTAGGCGTATTTGAGGGTCGGCATCACGCCGAGCTCTTCGAGCATCGGCAGGTAGACGTAGGACTCGATGTCGCATTGCGCGCCGGGATAGCGGTTCCAGTACCAGGTCCCGCCGAAATCGCCGCCGTTCTCGAGCATGCGCAGGCTGGAGACGCCGGCTTCGCGCAGACGCGCGCCGGTGCAGAGACCGCTGAAGCCGCCGCCGATCACGACGACGTCGAGCTCCTCCGAGATCGCATCCCGCGTGAAGCCCGGCTCGACGTACGGGTCTTCGAGGAATCGGGCGAAGTCACCCTCGAAGGGGCGGTACTGGGCGTTGCCGTCGCCGCGCAGTCGCTTGTCGCGTTCTTCGAGGTATTTCGCGCGCAGCGCCTCCGGGTCGAGGGGGGCGGCGAGGGGCTTCTCTGCGGAATCGGTCTCGGCGCTCATGCTCGGCATCTCCCGTACGCGAAGGCCGTGCTCAGGCGCTCGCCTTCCAATCGTCGACGAGGCTCGCGACGGTCGTGACGTTCACGACGTTCCCCGCTTCGTCGAGGATCTCGTAGAGCGCGCCGTCCTCCTTCGCATGGCAGCCGAAGAAGACGAGGCCGCCCTCGGAGCCGCCGCGCTCGAGATGCGGATGGGCGTCGCCGGTCGAGAGATGGTAGTCGCCCGCGCGGCGGACCTTCTCGGGGCCGCGCCCGCCGCCGGGCAGGACGTCGCGCAGATGCTGCTCGCCCTCGAGGACGAGCACGGTCGTCGTCCCGACGTGGCGATGGATCGGGCAATGCCCGCCGTCGCCGTACCAGCGCACGACCATGTCGAGAGTGCCGCCGGCGAGGTCGTGGCCGAGGATGGTGTACTCGTGGTGGATCTTGAACGACGACTGGTCGTCGGGGACGGTGACGACGCGCCAGCGGTGGCGGGCGGGATCGAAGGCGCTCTGGGGCATGGATCGGACCTCCTCGGCGATCGGGCGGACGGCAGCCCGGACGTCGCGCTGGGGCTCGGGGGCCGGTCGTCGGCGCGCGGCCGGGCGCCGGCCAGCGACTACGTTGCCCCATCGACCTCGGGCCGGGTAGGGGCGAGGAATCGCCCGGGACGGGCCTTCGTGAATTCGCCGTTCTCGAAGGTCGGGACGCCCTCGACCAGCGTCAGGCGCACGGGCGCGGGATCCCGCGTCCAGCGCCAGGTCGTGCCGCCTTCGCCGTCCGGGACGTCGAAGATCTTCTTCTGCGCCCGGATCTCGACCTCCGCGAGATCGAAGACCGTCACGTCCGCGCGCTTGCCGACCGCCAGCTCGCCGCGATCGCCCAGTCCGAAATGCCGGGCCAGCTTGCCCGTCTGGACGTGGACGGCTTCTTCGATCGAGAGGGCACCCGTCTTCCGGACGAAATGGCTGAACAGCATGACGTTGTAGCCGATGCCGCAGAACATCTGGCCGTGGGCGCCTGCGTCGCTGATGTTGCCGACGGTCATCGGATCCTTCAGCAGCCGGACGACCATTTCCTCGTCCTTCGGCCAGGGCGGCATCGTCACCGTCGAGGTCACGCCGTTGCGGACGAACCACTCCGCGAGCGCGTCCGAGCAGTGGACCCCGAGCTGCGCCGCGTACTCGCCGAGCGTGATGCCGACCGGCCCGACGTCGTTGGCCGAGTTGTCGAGGACGGTCCCCTGCGGCGCCGGGAAGAAGGAGATCTTGATAGCGTCGTGATCCCAGGAATGGCGCGCGCGTCTTCGCCATTCGGGGTCGCGCAGCAGCGCCAGCTTCTCGGCCTCGGTCTGCGCCGTGACGACTTCGTGCCAGACGTATTCGTTCGACTGGGCGAAGAGCAGGGAGTGCTGGATGCTCGCGACCGTCGTGATCGGCACGTGCATGAAGCCCGTCCAGTAGTCCCGGCCCTCGGCGGCGAAACGCTCGTGGATCGCCGTGAGCGGCTGCTGGATGCCCATGTCCCGCTGCCAGGCGAGCGTCGGCACGCCGACCCATTGCATCCGGATCGGCAGATCGTCGGCGAGGCGGGACAGCCGCTCCATCGAGGGAACGGACGTCATGCGCATCAGGCTGTCGATCACGACCTGGATCGTCGCGCCCGGATGGCGCGCCAGGACCTCGAGCAGCGCCCGCAGCTCGGCGTCGTCCGCCTTCAGCGAGGGAACGGCGCGGTCCTGCCCGTCGTGGTCCATCAGATTCGTCGAGAGGCCGAGCGCGCCGGCGCGCAGGGCATCGTCGAAGAGCGCCGCCATGCGGGAGATCTCGTCGGCGGTCGCCGCGCGCTCCCAGGCCGCCATGCCCATCACGGCGAGCCGCAGCGCGATGTGGCCGACGAAGGCGGCGTAGTGGATCGGCGTGCGGACGTGACGCTCGACCGACGCCCGGTAGTCGGACCAGGTCCGCCAGTCCCAGGGCAGATGCGAGTGGAAAGGACCCTTCGGAAAGTCCTCGAAGAACGAGAAGATCTGGATCACTTCTTCACGAACCTTCGGATCCTCGTGGACCGGCGCCAGGGCGAAGCCGCAGTTGCCGCCGATCACCGTCGTCACGCCATTGCCCGGCAGCGGCGCGAGGTCGGGCTGCCACCACATGACGCCATCGAGATGGGTGTGGCTCTCGATGAAGCCCGGCGCGACGTGGCAGCCCGTCGCGTCGAAGACGCGCTCGCCCGGTTCGGGCGCGAGCGAAGGCGCGATCGCGGCGATGCGGCCGTCGCGGATCCGGACGTCGGCGCGGCGCGCGGGGGCGAGGGTGCCGTCGACGACGGTGCCGCCGGCGATCAGCCAATCTTCGGGTCGCTCGGTCATGCCGCGCTCCTCTTCGTCTTCGGGCCGCCCGGAAGCTCGCTGCGGCGCATCGTCTCGTAGGCTTCGGGATCGGGCTTGCGCGTCCGCTCCCGGAACTCGCTCATCGAATGGGGCCACTGGGTCACGACGCGACCGCTGGCGCTGCGGTAGTAGCCCGGGCAGGACTCGTTCCAGACGCGGACGGAGGCGATGCCGCGTTGGATCTCGTCGGCGTAGGCGTTCATCACCTCCGGGCGCACGTCGATCCACGCGAGCTCTTCGTCCGCGATGCGCTCGATCTGGCGCAGCACGTAGTCGACCTGATACTCGATCATCGTCAGGATCGAGCCGTTGTTGGTGTTCGGCCCGTAGAGCATGAAGAGGTTGGGAAAGCCCGAGGTCGCGATGCCGTGATAGGCGATGGCGCCGTCGCGCCAGGCTTCGTCGATCGCGATGCCGTCCCGGCCGGTCGCTTCGATCGCGGAGAGGTACTGATTCGCGCCGAAGCCCGTCGCGAGGATCAGCGTGTCGCATTCGCGCAGCGCGCCGTCGCGGGTCTCGACGCCGGTGGGCGTGATCCTTTCGATCGGCTCGGTCACGAGCTCGAGATTCGGGCGATTGAAGGCGGGGAAGTAGTCGTTCGACATCAGCGGCCGCTTGCAGCCCCAGGGATGCGTCGGGCGCAGCCGGGCCCGCGTCTCGGGATCCTGGACGACTTCGAGGGCGGCGAGCCCGTAGGCTTCGTATTCGGCGAGCGCCTTCGGATCGGAGAAGGTCATGCCCTCGTCGACGCGTCGGAAGATCTCGTCTCGGAGCTCGAGAGCGGCGGTGGGATGCGTGCGCAGATGTTCGAGCTGCTCGGGGGTGTAGGGCGTGTCGTCCTTCGGCAGGACCCAGTTGGCCGTTCGCTGGAAGAGAAAGACCTGCCCCGCGGTCTTCACGATCTCGGGCACGAACTGCACCGCGCTCGCGGCGCTCCCGATCACGCCGACGCGGCGACCCGAAAGGTCGTGGCTCCAGTCCCAGCGCGCGGAGTGGAAGCAGGTTCCGCCGAATGTGTCGAGCCCGGGGATCTCGGGATACGCGAGCGCGTTGAACATGCCGAGCGCGCTGACGACGATCTCGGCGTCGAGGGTCTCGCCCGAGGCGAGTGCGAGCGTCCAGCAGGCCCGCTCGTCGCTCCAGCTCGCGCGCTTCACCTCCGCGCCGAAGCGGACGTGGCGCAGCAGGTCGTACTTCTCGGCGAGATCCTCCATGTATTCGAGGATCTCGGGCTGCGACGCGTAGGGCCGCGACCAGTCCTTCTTGATTTCGAACGAGAACGAGTAGATCGCGGATTGCAGATCGCAGGCGCAGCCGGGATAGCGGTTGTGGTACCAGGTCCCGCCGACGCCCTGGCCCTTCTCGAGCAGCACGAAATTCTCGAAGCCCGCCTGGCGCAGTCGCACGCCCATGCAGAGCGCGCCGGGGCCGGCGCCGATGATCGCGATCCGGAGATCCGGATCGGGGGTACGTCGGGGGGACATGCCGGACCTCCTGGTTGGACCGTTCCCGGGTTGTAAATCATTCCTGACGAAGTCGTCAAGCAGGATTGACGCGATTCGAGCGTCCGACTTATCGTCGTCGCATGCAGACGGAGCCCTTCGATCCGAAGGCGGCGGCGCCGCTCTCGCACGCGTTGATCGGAATCGCGCGCGATCTCGAGCTGCGCATGCTGGGGCAATTGCAGGGCGAGGGGGGTCACACCGGTCTGCGACCCAGCCTGGGCCCGCTGCTCTCGCTCGTCTGGCTCGAGGCACGGCCGCTCGGCGAGCTCGCGCAGGCCCTGGGCGTGAGCAAGCAGGCGTGCAGCCAGCTGGTGGGGCTCGCGCTGGGCGCGGGCTTTCTCGTCCGCCGCACGAACGCCAGGGGCGCGCGCGGCCAGCGCGTCGCGCTCTCGGCGCGCGGGCGGACGCTGGTCGAAGACGCAATCCGGATCATGCGCGAGGCGGAGAGCGATTATGCGGAACGGGTGGGGCCCATTCGCTTGCGGCAGCTCGCGGCGTCGGTCGCGAAGCTCTATCGATCGCTCGACGTCCAGCCGCGCGTCGAGGGCGGGCGGGCGGCGTCCCTCGCGCCCCCGCTCGGCGGGCTCCCGCAGCTCGCGATCGCGCTTCAGCGGCGATTGATCGACGCGACGGCGAAGCTCGGGCACCGCGGCCTCAAACCGTCGCAGGCGCTCGTCCTCCCGCTCGTCGAGCGCGGCGGCTCGCGGGTCCGCGACCTCGCGCGGCGCCACCACGTCAGTCGCCAATCGATCAGCGTGACCGGGCTCGAGCTCGAATCGCTCGGCTATCTGCGCCGCGAGCCGGACGCGGCGGATCGCCGGGGTACCGTCCTGGTCCGCACGCCGCGCGGCGATCGCCTGCTCGTCGATGCCGCGGCAGCGGCGCGGACCCTCGATCGGGCGCTCGCGGCCGAGCTCGGCAAGGCGGAGTTCGAGGCGCTGCGCGAGGCCGCGGATCGCCTCTTCACCGCCCTGCGCCCCCAGGACGGCGCGCCCGCGCAGGACTCGAAGGCGCGCTCGCGCCTGCGGATCGTCGCGCAGCCGCCCGCGCCCGCGGCGGCCGAATCCGATCTCGAAGCGCTCGCTTCCCGCCTGCGATCGCAGCTCGGCGAGCGCGAAGCGGCGCGACTCGGCGCCCTGCTCGTCGCCCGGGAGCAGTCGGTGTCGACCTCCGGCGGCGACCGTCGGAAGACGCGACGGCGCGCATGAGCCGGGGAGGGGGCTTCGCATGACGACCGAAATCCGCGCCATGGTCCTGCGCGGGCCGGATCGGCTCGAGCTCGAGCGCTTCGAACGCCCTCGCCTCGGCGACGACGACGCGTTGCTGCGCGTCGAGGCCTGCGGCATCTGCGGAACCGACGTCGAGGTCCTCTCGGGCCGCATCCCGCTCGCGGCTCCCGTCATCCCGGGCCACGAGCCCGTCGGCCGCATCGAGGCGATCGGCGCGCGCGCGGCGCAGCGCTGGCAGCTCGCGCCCGGGGACCGCGTCGTGCTCGAGGCGGATTTCGGATGCGGGCGCTGCCTCGGCTGCCTCGACGGAGGGCCGTGCCGCGTCTCGCCGGGGACCTACGGCTTCGTGCCGACGACGACGGCGCCCGCGCTCTGGGGTGGTTATGCGCAGATGCTGTATCTGCCGCCCGGCGCGGTGCCCCACAAGATCGATGCGGGGATCGAGCCGAGGATCGCGGCGCTCTACAACGCGCTCGGCGCGGGCTTCGCCTGGGCGGTCGCCGCACCGGCGCTGCGCGTCGGTGATTCGATCGCGATCTTCGGGCCGGGGCAGCGCGGGCTCGCGTGCGTGCTCGCGGCGCGTGCGGCCGGCGCCTCGCGGATCTTCGTCACCGGTCTCGGCGCCCGCGACGCCGCCAAGCTCGCGCTCGCCCGCGAGCTCGGCGCCGACTGCGCGATCGACGTCTCGCGCGAGGATCCGGTCGAGCGGATCCGCGCCGAGACCGGCGGCGCGGGGGTCGACGTCGTCGTCGATGCGACGCCCCATGCGGCGCAGCCGGTGCTCGACGCGGTGCGGATCGCGCGGACGGGTGGGACGATCGTCCTCGCGGGGCTCAAGGGCCGGCCGATCGCCGATTTTCCGGCGGACGAGATCGCCCTGCGCCGCCTCACGCTCCGGGGCGTGCGCGCCGTCGACCATCGGAGCTTCCGCCAGGCCATCGCCCTCATCGAGTCGCGGCGCTTCCCGCTGGAGCGCCTGCATACGCATCATTTTCCGCTCGAGGAGGCCGCCGCCGCGGTCCGCCGCCTGACGGGCGACGGCGAGACGCCGGCGATCGCGATCACGGTCGAGCCTTGATCGCCCTCGAACGATCCAGCAGGCTCGGGAGCGCTGTTCAAAGCGGATGCGGCGCAGGCGCTCCGAACGCGAGTGCGATCGGCGAGCTTCGGGCGCAGGTCGACCGGAGGAGGACGAGATGAAGGACGTGCTGGGTTATTCGGGCAAGAAGGTCGTGATCACGGGCTGCGCGACCGGCATGGGCGCCGCGGCGGCCGAGCTGCTGGTCTCGCTCGGCGCAGAGGTCCATGCGCTCGACGTCGGCGACGTGAAGGCGCCCGTCCATCGCTCCCACCGCACCGACATGAAGGATCGCGCCTCGATCGACGCCGCGATCCGCGAGCTGCCGGGCGAGATCGACGTCCTCTTCAACTGCGCGGGCGTGCCCCATCCGCCCTTTTCGGCCTTCGACACGATGATGATCAACTTCGTCGGCCTGCGGCATCTGACCGACGCCCTGATCCCGCGCCTGCGCGCCGGCGGCAGCATCGCCTCGATCTCGTCCACGGCCGGGATGGCCTGGAAGAGCAATCTGCCGCTCGTCCGCGAATTCCTCGCGCTCGAGACCTTCGAGGCGGGGGCGGCGTGGCTGCAGAATCCGCCGGCGCTGAACGCCGACGCCTACGGCTTCTCGAAGCAATGCCTGATCGTCTACACGCAGACCCTCGCGGGCGAGCTGGCGAAGCGCGGCATCCGCATCAATTGCATCAGCCCCTCGCCGACGGCGAGCCAGTTCATGGTGCAGCTGACGACGCAGATCCCCGAGGATGCGATCAAGCTCTTCTGTCCCGCGATCGGCCGCTTCGCGGAGCCGGTCGAGATGGGCCGCGTGCTCGTGCTGCTCGGGAGCGATCTCGCGGGCTTCATCTCCGGCGTCAATCTGCCGGTCGATTTCGGCTACTGCGCCGAGGTCGCGATGGGCCAGCGCGACAACCTGATGAACATCAGCTGAAGCGAGGCAGCATGGGGGCGGGGCCCGGCAGCCGGTCCGGAGGAGCGGGATCATGAAGCTCGGTGTGATGGTCGGCGGGCAGTCCTTCAATGGCGACCTCGAGGACCTCGTCGGCTGGGGGCGGGATCTCGAGGCGCATGGCTTCGACACGCTCTGGATTCCGCAGGTCTTCGGTCTCGATGCCATCGTCGTGGCGGCCGTCGTCGGCCGCGAGACCCGGCGGATCGAGCTCGGCACTTCGGTGGTCCCGACCCAGCCGCGCCATCCTACGGCGATGGCGCAGCAGGCCGTC
Source organism: Myxococcota bacterium (assembly GCA_041389425.1). Classification (GTDB taxonomy): domain Bacteria; phylum Myxococcota_A; class UBA9160; order UBA9160; family UBA4427; genus UBA4427. Next base: position 245,530 of record JAWKRX010000004.1, on the reverse strand, counting down.
GCGGCGTCGCTGGCCGCGCAGGGGCGCTTCACGCTCGGGATCGGCTTGTCGCATCCGCCCGTCATCGAGAAGATGCTCGGCCTCTCCTATGCCCGGCGTGTCGCCCACATGCGCGAGTACGTCGAGGTCTTGCTGCCGATGCTCGAGGGAAAGCCGGTCCGGTTCGCGGGGGCGGAGTTCGCGGTCGACTTCCCGACGCGATTTCCGCAGTCGCCGCGGGTCCCGCTCCTGCTCGCCGCGCTCGGAGACCGCATGCTCGAGCTGGCGGGAAGTCGAACGGATGGAACACTGCTCTGGATGGTCGGGCCGCGGACCATCGAGAGTCATATCGCTCCGAAGATCCGGCGGGCTGCCGCCGCCGCGGGAAGGCCATCGCCGCGGATCGTCGCGGGGGTCCACGTCGCGCTCGTCTCGGATGCGGACGCGGCGCGGGCGAAGCTCGAGCAGATGCTGGGGATGTACCGGATGATGCCGAGCTATGCGGCGATGCTCGACCGGGAGCGGGCGAGCTCGATCGCGGACGTCGCGCTCGTCGGTGACGAGGCGATGCTCGACGCAGGGCTGCGCCGCCTGCGAGACCTCGGCGTCACGGATTTCGAGGCTTCGATCCTCGCGGTCGATGACGGGGCCGAGCGGCGCACCCTCGACTTTCTCGCGAGTCGGATCGCCGCGCTTCGCTGAAGCGCGCGGTCTTCGCGGGGAATCGGACGGAGGACGCGATGGGACGATTGGACGACAAGGTGGCGCTCGTGAGCGGCGGCGCGCGCGGGCTCGGGCGCGCGATGGCCGAGGAGTTCGCGTCCGAGGGCGCGCGGGTCGTCGTCGGGGATCTGCTCTTCGGCGAGGCCGAGGCGACGGCGGAGGCGATCGGAGCGAAGGCCCTGGCGATCGCGCTCGACGTGACGCAGGAGCGAAGCTGGGAGGAGGCGATCCGGGCGACGCTGGCGGCGTTCGGGAAGCTGAACGTGCTCGTCAACAATGCGGGCACGGCCGAGGGCTCGGCCTTCCACGAGACGACCCTCGAGAGCTATCGCCGGGTCACCGAGGTCAACCAGACGGGCGTGTTCCTCGGCATGCGGGCGGCGGTCGAGCCGATGACGCGGGCGGGCGGGGGCTCGATCATCAACATCTCTTCGATCGATGGAATGGTCGGATCGCCGGGCATCATCTCGTACATCGCGAGCAAATGGGCCGTGCGCGGGATGACGAAGGCGGTCGCGATGGAGCTCGCGCCGCGGGGCATCCGCGTGAACTCGGTCCATCCGGGCCATGTCCACACGCTGCTCGCTTCGCAGCCGGGCCAGGACCGCCGGCCGATCGAGGAGATGATCGAAGCGCATACGCGACGCTTCGCGCCGATGGGCCGCACCGGCAAGCCGTCGGAGATCGCGAAGCTCGCAGCCTTCCTCGCCTCGGACGACAGCTCCTACTGCACGGGCTCCGAGTTCGTCGCCGACGGCGGCTTCACGGCCGGATATGCTTCGCCCGCCTCGCCCGATCCCTTCTGATCGCGCGCTGCCCGAACGGAATGCCATGAAGCTCGAAATCGCCGGCGTGCCCCTGCATACGCGTTGTCTCTCCATCGCCCTGAAGCAGGCATCGGGCGGCGCGGTCGAATTTCGCGCCGACATCCTCGACCTGCGCAAGGGCGGCCTGATGGCGCTCGGCGGCCGGGTGACGATGGCGGGCATCATCCACAAGATGGAGCTCACGGGCCGCTTCGCCGCCGACTCGGGATGCCTCGAGCAGATCGAGTGGGCGCAGTCCCATGTGATGCACGAGCCCAACGCGACGTCCCGGGGCGAGTGCTGCCGGGATCCGATGCCGCGCTTGAAGGCGCTGATCGGGCGGCGCTTCGGCGAGGATTTCTCTTCCGGATTGAAGGGCTGCTTCGGCGGCCCGCTCGGCTGTACGCACGTCAATACGCTGCTGCAGGAGGTGGATGCCTTCGTCTCGAGCCATCGGGCGCTGCGCCGGGAAGATCAGGCGTATGCGCAGGCCCGTGCGATCGGCGAGCGGATCGCCGCCCGCAGCCTCTTCTTCGACGCGTTCTTCGAGGAGGGCACCTCGACGACCGATCTCTGCGTCCGGCTGGCCGATCTGCACTACGGCCCGACCGACGCAGACGGCAAGGAGGCGGTCGCGCTCCACGCGGAGGTCCGGCTCGTCGCCGAGGCGGATCTGGCGGGTTGGCAGCTGCGTTCGATCGCGGCACGGGAGCGCAGCCGGCGAGGCCCGGCGTGCGGCGACGTCGCCTGGGCAGCGCGGTCGGGCGATCTCGAAGTTTTCGTCGGTCGGTCGCTCTTCGGCGGCATGAACCGGTTCTGCCTGGAACGATTCGGCGGCCGGGCAGACGATGCCCGGCTCCTCTCGTCGCTGATGAGCCTCTCGCCCGGCATGACCCAGGTCGGCGCGGCGCTCTCCGACCAGCTGGTCCCGTCGTCGTCGGCGCGGCCGCTGGCGGGGGGGCTCAGCGGGCCGGGGCCCTGCTTCATGCTGCGGGCGGAGGGGCCGTTGATGGCGTCGATCGCGTCACGGGAGCCCGAAGGCTCGGCCTGATCCGGGCGGGTACGGCTTGCGCGAGCGGTCGCGGCTCGGAAGAATACGGCGCTTCTCGCCTCGGCCTCCGATTCTCCTGGCGATCCGCCAGCCATTCCTTTTCCGAGCCCGTCGCGGGCTCACGCTCGAAACCACGATACCCGTCGTCCCCATCCGAATCGGCTGCGCAGGCCGTGGGGCGATGCCGCATGGAAGGATTCCGATGATGATCCGCCGCTCGAGTCTGTTATTCGCGTCGATTGCCCTCTTCGCTCTGCTCGGCTGTCAGCAGGAGACGGGCGCGGGAGCCGGCGCCGCCACGGCCGAGCTCACGACCGAAGACCAGAAGACGGTCTACGCCCTGGGCCTGGCGCTCTCGCGCGATCTCGCGCCCTTCGCCCTCGACGAGGCCGAGCTCGACATTCTCGCCCGGGGCATCGCCGACGGTGCGCTCGGCCGGCCGGCGCTCGTCGAGCTCGAGACGCAGATGCCCAAGATCCAGGAGTTCGGGATGGCGCGGGTCGCCGCGGCGGCGGCGGGCGAAGCGACGGCTTCGGAGGCGTTCCTGACGGCAGCGGCTGCCGAGCCCGGCGCCGAGAAGCTCGAGTCGGGACTCGTCTACCGCGAGGTCACGCCCGGCACCGGCGCCTCGCCGACGGCCAGCGACGTCGTGAAGGTCCACTACCACGGCACCCTGCGCGACGGCACGGTCTTCGACAGCTCGGTCGATCGCGGAGAGCCGGTCGAGTTCCCGCTCGGCGGCGTGATCCCGTGCTGGACCGAGGGCGTTCAGAAGATGAAGGTCGGCGGCAAGTCCCGCCTCGTCTGCCCCGCCAGCATCGCCTACGGCGATCGCGGCGCGCCGCCCAAGATCAAGCCGGGCGCGGCCCTCACGTTCGACGTGGAGCTGATCGGGATCGGTGGCTCGCAGGGGGCCGCCGAACAGCCCTAGGGCGCTCGCTTCGCAGGCGAAGGCGAAACGCTCGCGGGAGGCCGGGGCGAACGGGGCGGATGACGACCGGTTCGGGCTGGGTGATGCTCGGCCGGGCGTCCTGCGGCAGTCGGGCCGGGGCGTTCGCTCGAGGGATTCGGTTTGACCGAGATCGTGAACGAGCTGGTCGGGAACCCGGCCCATCGACACGTCCTGCTGAATCACCTGCCGATCACGGGCCTCGCCGTCGCGGCCATCGTGCTGGCCTGGGGCATCTTCGAAGATCGCTGGGCCCCGATCGTGTTCGGGCTCGCGCTCTGCCTGCTGACCTCGGCCTCCGCGCTGCTCGTGATGCAGTCGGGCGATGCGGCGTACCCGCTGCTGTTCGATCGCCTCGACGGCCATGGCCAGGCCTGGCTCGACCATCATCTCTTCCTCGCCGAGCGATACGGGCGCTTGCTGCCGGTGAACGCGCTGCTGGCGGCGCTGGCGATCGGTGTCGGCGCGCGGCGGATCGCCTGGCGCCGCCGGCTCGCGATCGCGCTGCTCGCCACCACGAGTGCGTGTCTGCTCGCCACCTCGATCATCGCCGAGGCGGGCGGGAAGGTCCGCCACGACGAGTTCCGCACGACGAACCCGCCCGCGCACGATTCCCAGGGACGCGAGGGCGGGAAGACCCTTTCGGCTTCCGGCGGCCCGGTCGCCATGCGTCGCCTCACCGAAGCCCAGTACCGGCGCGCGATCGCCGACGCCTTCGGCCCCGAGATCGAGATCGCCGGGCGCTTCGAGCCCGACGGGCGCCGCGACGGGCTCGTGGCCGTCTCGAGCGCCTTCGTGACCATCACGCCGAGCGGCTTCGAGCAGTACGAGGCCATGGCCCGCGAGGTCGCGCGGCAGGTCGTGACCGAGCCGAACCGCTCACGGCTGCTCCCGTGCGCGCCGGCCGATCCCGCGCGTGCGGATGCGGCGTGCAGCGAGGCCGTGTTGCGCGCGTTCGGGCCCCGGATCCTGCGGCGGCCCCTCGCAGAAGACGAGATCGAGCGGCGCGTCGACGCCGCGGCCGAGGCGGCGGAGCGCGTCGACGATTTCTTCGCGGGCATCGAGCTGATCGTGACGAGCCTGCTCGTCGCGCCCGATTTCCTCTTCCGGATCGAGTCCGTCGAGGCGGGCGCCGGCGCGGACGGCCGTGCCTCGCTTTCACCGGCGACCCTCGGATCCCGGCTCTCCTACCTGCTCTGGAACGCCGGGCCCGACGACGCACTGCTCGCCGCCCTCGCCGAAGGGCGACTGGCCGAGCCCGAGGCGTATGCGCGCGAGGTCGATCGGATGCTCGCCTCGCCGCGCTTCGAAGACGGTATTCGCGCGTTCTTCGAGGACCTCTTCCGGTTCGGAGAGTTCGCGGACCTCGGCAAGGACCCGCTCCGCTACCCCCTGTACAGCGCGAAGGTGGCCGCCGATGCCCGCGAGCAGACGCTGCGCGTCGTCGTCGATCATCTGGTGGCACGGCAGGGCGACTATCGCGAGCTGTTCACCACGCGCCGCCTCTTCATGACGCGCACGCTCGGGCCCGTCTACGCCCTGCCGGTTCAGGCCGAGACCGGCTGGGAGGCGGCGGAGCTCGCCCCCGGCGACCGGCGGGCCGGCATCCTCACGCACGCGAGCTTCAATCTCCTGAACGCCCATCCCGGGCGCAGCTCGCCGACCCTGCGCGGCCTGTTCCTGCGCGAGGCCCTCCTCTGCCAGAACGTTCCGCCGGCGCCGGCCAACGTCGACTTCGGCCTCTTCAATGCGGACGACGACCCCCAGCACAAGACCGCGCGGGATCGCCTCGAGGTGCATTCGTCGAACGCGAGCTGCCGGAATTGCCATGCCCTGACCGATCCGATCGGGCTGGGCCTCGAGAATTTCGATGGAATCGGGCGCTACCGCGCGAGCGAGGGGGGCGCGACGATCGACGCGAGCGGGGATCTCGACGGCGAGCCCTTCGCCGACGCGGTCGGGCTGGGACGGGCCCTGGCGGAGAGCCCGCTCGTCGGGCGCTGTCTCGTCGAGACCGCCTATCGTTATGCCGTGGGTCGCGCTGCGGCCCTGGAAGAGCGACCGCTCCTGCGGCAGCTGGAGCGGCGCTTCGAGCAGGAGGGCTACCGGATCGCCGCGCTGATGCGGGAGATCGCGCTCTCCGACGGGTTCCGGACGGCGCGCCGTCCAGGGGAGGGAGGGGGATCATGAGCCGACGGATCACGCGTCGGAGGCTCCTCGAACGCACGCTCCGCGGGAGCCTCGCGGGCACCGGCTTCGCCCTTGGCCTGCCGTACCTCGAGGCCTTCCTGAACGCGAATGGCGACGCCCTCGCCGCGACGGGCGCGCCGCTGCCCCGCCGCTTCGGGACCTGGTTCTACGGCTGCGGCATGAATCCCCACCGCTGGAACCCGGCGGAGGAGGGGGCCGGCTTCGCGCTCACGCCCGAGCTGATGCCGATCGAGCGCGTCCGGCAGCACATCAGCGTGCTGAGCGGATTCAGCGTGATCCTGGCGGGGGAGACGAATCACGTCCACCGGACCGGCGTCATCGGCACGCTCACCGGCGGTGCGCCGGCGACGACGACCGAGAACGACGGGCCGACCCTCGACCTCCTGATCTCCGACGCGATCGGCGGCGCGACGCGCTTCCGCTCGCTCGAAATGGCCGCTCATGGCATCGCCAAGGACAGCTACAGCCGCCGCAACGAGAACGCGATCCAGGCCGCCGAGCCGACGCCGGTCGATCTCTACATGCGCGTCTTCGGCTCGGGCTTCACGGATCCCAACGCGGGCGTCTTCGTGCCCGATCCGCAGACGATCCTGCGCAGGAGCGTCCTCTCGCTGGTCGCCGAGGACCGCGCCCGCCTCGATCGGCAGCTCGGCCAGGCCGACCGCGAACGCCTCGATGCCTACTACACGTCTCTGCGGCAGCTCGAGCGCCAGCTGGAGCTCCAGCTCTCGGCGCCGCCGCCCCTCGAAGCCTGCCGGGTTCCGCAGCCGCCGGAGGCGGGGCCGGTCTCGCAGGACATCGAGAACGTCGTGCGCAACCACGAGACGATGGCCCGGGTGCTCGCGCTCGCCCTCGCTTGCGATCAGACGCGCGTCTTCAACGTCGTGTTCTCTGCCGGCGCCTCGCGTCTCCACACGGCGGGCAGCAGCGATACCCACCACACGCTCACCCACGAGGAGGCGAAGGATCCGAAGCTCGGATACCAGCCCCAGGCGACGCAGTTCGTGATGCGGAGCATGGAAGCGTGGGCGAGCTTCGTCGAGATCCTCGCCTCGGTTCCGGAAGGCGACGGAACCCTGCTCGACCATACGGTCGTGCTCTGCCACTCCGAGACCTCCGACGCCAACAGCCACAGCGTGTCCGGCCTCCCGATCATGCTCGCGGGCACCGGCGGCGGCCGGATCCGGAACGGCATCCACGTGCGCGGGGCGGGCGAGACGACCGCGCGCGTCGGCCTCACCTTGCAGCAGGTGATGGGCATGAACGTCGCGAAATGGGGCTTCAAGGCGAACGAGACGTCGCGACCGATCTCGGAGATCCTCGTCTGAGCGATCGGAGCGGAAGGGGAATGCGGACATGACGATCCCGGCAGAGATCCCGGCGAAAAAGACGATCCGTTCGGCGCGCGCGTTCGCGCGTGCCCGAGCCGTGCTCCTGGCGTCCGTCTTCGGAATGAACGCGGTCGCCTGCGAGGACGCGGGCCGGGGCGCGGGGAGCGATGCGCTCGCGAGCGCCGAGCCGCCGGTGCGGGGCTACGTGATGGCGCGCTGGTCCGACGAGATCCCCCACGACGATCCCGGCGAATGTCCGGAGGGGCTCAACGTCACCGAGGTCGAGTACTTCCCCGAGCAGTGGAAGCGGTACATGGCCGAGCGCGAGCGGGTTCGCGAGGCGGAGGGGCGCTTCATCCGCTGGGACCACGAGCTGTTGCCGCCCGACGCCTGCCAGGATCCGCTCTCCCAGCCCGATCCCGGCTATCTGACCCTCGATGGTCCCGCGAAGGTGGCCGGCCTCGACCTCGACGGCATCGACTCGACGAAGAACTCTGCCGGCGCGAATGCCTGCGCGCACGACGATTTCACGAGTCCGGCCGGCGAGCCGGGCATCGACAACCAGGCCTGGCGCCTGATGGGCTGCGTGCGCGGCTACCGCCCGAACGACCTGATGGACCGGCTCCACCAGTCGAATACGATGATCAAGGAGGGCGGCTACGCGATCCTGATGGAGATCTCCGGCATGGACGATCCCCGCGACGACGACGCCGTCGAGGTGCAGTTCCTGTCGGCGGCGGCGCCGGTGACGCTCGACGCCGTCGGCGATCCGATGGAATACGTGAGCTTCACGGCCCACCCCGACCCGACCTATCAGAGCGAGCGCGCCCGTGGCCGCATCGAGAACGGCATCCTGACGACCGATCCGATCGACCTGCGCCTCAAGATCAAACAGCAGACGCAGGACAACGCCGTCTACCTGCGCGATGCGCGGATCCGTGCGGAGGTGCTCGCGGACGGTCGCGTCGAGGGGCTGGTCGGCGCCTACTGGGACAGCGAGAACTTCTGGTCGATGATGAACGATCACACGATCGGCGGGACGCCCCAGGGCCGCAACGCCGCCTTCAACCGGGGCTTCATGTGCGCCGGCCTCTACCACGCGATCCCGCGCGTCGCCGACGGCCATCCCGATCCGGAGACGGGCCGCTGCACCTCGATCTCGATGGCGCTCCACTTCGAGGCGAAGCCCGCGTTCGTGATCCGCCCCCGGCTCGCGCAGGCCGATTGAGGGCGGACGCGGCGGCAGGGTCGGTCGGGCGGCGGAGCGCGATCGCGCCCTACTGGATCTCGAAGTCGTCCCAATCGACCTGGCTGCAGAGCCGGTGGAACTCGGGCCCGTACCACGGCGCGTTGACCTGCACGCGGCCGAACTCGTTGACGTAGTAGTTCTTCTCGGGCGCGCCTTCCTGCTGGAGCAGGATCAGGTTCTGGCATTCCTTGTCGAGCGCCGCGTTGTAGCGCTGGAAGACGTCCTCCTTGACCTCGATGCGCGTCTTCTTCGTCTCGATCAGCCGCACGATGCACTGGGCCGCGTAGGCCGACCACAGCACGTACCAGATCGGCAGGCCCGTCCCGCCCGAGAGCGGCTGCGAATTCGGGCCGTAGAGGATGAAGAGGTTCGGGAAGTGGGGGACCGTCATGCCGAGATGGGCGCGCGGGCCGTCGGTCGACCAGAAGTCGTGCAGGTCGACTCCGCCCCGGCCGGTGTATTTCGTCGGCCAGAGGTATTTGATGATGTCGAAGCCGGTGGCGGTGATGATGGCGTCGACGTCGCGCTGCTTGCCGTCGGCGGTCTCGATGCCCGTCGGCGTGAGGCGCGCGATGCCCTCGGTCACGAGCTCGACGTTGTCCCGCGTCAGTGCCTTGTACCAGCCATTGTCGACGACGGGTCGGCGCGAGAAGGGCGCGTAGTCGGGGACGAGGCGATCGATCAGATCCTGGCGTCCGCCCGTCTGCGCGTGGATGTAGGCCGTGAGATCCGCGCGCAGCTTGTCGTTCAGGGCGTTGACCTTGCCGCCCTGAGCGCGCCAGGCGTCGTCGGGCTGCAGGTAGTGATGGGTCTGGAAGAGCGCCGCGATCGCCATGTAGCGCCACCAGTTCCAGTACCCGGGAAAGTGGTCGAGCAGCCAGCGGATCTCGGGCTCGACCGGCTGGCCGTACTGGGCGCGTGGGCTGATCCACTGCGGTGTGCGCTGGAAGACGTGGACCTGCTCGGCCTCCGCGGCGATCGGCGCGAGCAGCTGCACGCCCGTCGAGCCGTTGCCGAGGATCGCGACCTTCTTGCCCTTCGCGTCGAAGTCGTCGGGCCAGCGGGCGGGATGCAGGATCCGGCCGCGGAAGCTCTCCTGCCCCTCGAACCGGGGGAACTTCGGGTTGTTGAAGGTCCCGACGGCGCTCACGACGAAGTTCGCCTCGAGCGTCTCCGCTCCGCCGGGCGCCGCGATCTCGAGCACCCAGCGATCACGCGCCTCGTCGAAGGTCGCCTTCTCGAGGCTGCGCTCGAAGCGCGTGTTCTCGTACACGCCGTATTTGCGCGAGATCATCTCGAGATAGGCGCGGACTTCGGGGCCGCGGGCGAAGTATTCGGTCCAGGGATGGTTCTTCTCGAAGAAGAACTCGTAGGTCACCGAGATCGTGTCGACGCGGATGTCGGGGTAGCGGTTGATGCTCCAGGTCCCGCCCGGCTCGGGGCGGCGGTCGAGCAGGACGTAGGGGATGCCGAGCAGCCCGAGCTGCACGCCCATCGCGAGGCCGCTGAAGCCGCTGCCGACGATGACGACCCGGAAATCCTCCGGCAGCTCGGGCTTGCCCTTCGTCCAGCCGGCGGTCATCGGGAAGGGCTTGAAGGCCGCGAGATCGCGCCGGGCCTCGAAGTCGAGATCGTCCATGTTCTCGCCCGTCGCGAGGTTCATGAGCTCGCGCAGGAAGGGCTCGGGCGGCTCGGGGGGCATGCCCGGCGCCGCGTTCTGCTCGAGCCAGGCGACGGCCTTCTCGATCAGCAGCGCGCGGTCCGCGCTCTCCATCTTCGCCGCGATCGGGAGCGCGCCGATCTCGGGATCGCGCGTCTGATGGAACAGGGCCACGCGCACCGCGTTCGGGTCCGCGAGCTCGACCGCTCGCCGGATGAATGCGGAATCGACCTTCGCCGTCATCGTGCTCTTCCTTTTTCTCTATTCGCCCGGGGCCGCGGACGACGCGTGCCGGAACGCCGGCAGCACCTCGCGCCCAGTCGTCGCGAGCGAGCGCAGGACGAGCTCCTGTGGCTCGATCCAGCTCGTCCGCGGAATCATGCCGAGTACGTCGACGCCGACGGCCTCGTATTTCTTCACGGCGCGCCGCACCTCGTCGGGATTACCGACGCAGAGCCCGCTCGCGATCAGCTTCTCGGGATCCTGCTCGTCCACCGGAAAGGCCGGCGCGACCGCGGGATCGAGCATGGCCTCGCGCACGAGCTCGCGCAGCCGGGTCTGCGGAATCGGACGCGGCTCGCCGGCGAGGCGCTCGGCGACGGCGGGGATCGTGTCGAAATGCACCGAGAGATGGGCGGTCGTGGCGTTGCCGCGCCGAGTGTTCCAGTGGCGCGCCTCGTCGCCATCCTCGAGGCAGAGCAGGGGCGCGATCGTGAGGAAGCGATCGTTGATCACCTCCGAGACCGGCTCGGGCTTCGCGATCGCATTCTTGTAGCGCTCGACGAGGGGCTCGAGGGCACTCGCGCTCTGGAAGCTGAAGACGGCGACGCCGAGGCCCATGCGGCCCGCCTGCTCGATGGTCGCGGGATTCGTCGCCGTGACCCAGAGCGGCGGATGCGGCTTCTGGACCGGCTTGGGCAGGACGCAGCGCTCGGGCAGCGAGAAATGCTTGCCTTCGAAGGACACGAGGTCCTGGGTCCACATCTTCGGGATCGCGCGGATCGCCTCCTCCCAGTAGCTCTTCGTGTCCTCGTTGCGCAGGCCGAAGGCGTTGACCTCGGTCGAGCCGCTGCCGCGGCCGGTACCGAGCTCGATGCGACCGTTCGTATAGACGTCGATCATCGCGATCTGCTCGGCGACGCGGACGGGATGGTTGATCGGGGCGCAGAGGTTCATGATGCCCGTGACGAGCCTGATCCGGCTCGTCCGCATGCCGACGGCGAGGCAGGTCAGATGGGAGGCGGCGTTGTGCGAGTACTCCTCGAGGAAATGGTGCTCGGGCGCCCAGAACGAGTCGAAGCCCGCCGCCTCGGCGGCGATGCCGAGCTCGAGATCCTCGCGCAGGCGGCGCGGCTCGGACTCCTCCCAGGGGCGTGGACCCACCGGCGCGGCGCAGAAGATGCCGAACTCCATCAGCGGCTCCGCCGCGCGGCCGTCTCTTCGAGCACGCCCTTCTTCGGGACGTAGGCCTCGAGCTCGGGGCGGACCTCCTTGCCGAGCAGCTCGATCGTCTTCATGACGGATTCGTGGGAGTGGTGGCCGAACTGCACGTAGCAGATCAGCTGATCGACCCCGAGATCCGCATAATGCTTCATCTTCGCGAGGCAGCGCTCCGGATCGCCGACGACGAGCATGTCGGCGTCGTGGAAATGCTGGATCGGGATGTTGCCCTCGAGCAGGGGCTTCATGAGCGGGAAGGTCGAGGCCTTCTCGGCTTCCGAGAGATGCACGAGCTCCCAGTCGAGCGTGAACTGCGCGAGGTTCTGGTACCACCAGCCGACCGAGTCCCAGATCCCGTTCGCTTCGGCCTGGGCCAGCGAGTCCGCGCAGTGGACGAGGGTGTAGGCGGCGACCTTGTTGGTCGTCACGTCGGTCAGCGGCTTCGCGGTCAGGGCGGCCTTGCGATAGGCGACGACCTGGCGCGCCATCTGCTCGAGCGGCTGCATGATCGAGAACGAGAGCATGCCGAGGCCGTTGCTGCCGGCGACCTCCGCCGAGCCCTCGGAAGTCGCGGCCATCCAGCAGGGCGGATGCGGATCCTGGAAGGGCTTGGGCGTCACGACGCGTTCGGGGAACTTGAAATTCGGCGAGTCCCAGGAGAAGCGCTCGTCGCGCCACATCCCGCAGACGATCTCGATCGCCTCCTTCCAATGCTCGCGCGACTTCTCGCGGTCGACGCCGAAGGCTGTCTGCTCCATCGGGGTGGAGCGGCCGGTGCCCCATTCGGCGCGGCCGTTCGAGAGGATGTCGAGGGTCGCGACCTTCTCGGCGATGCGCGCCGGATGGGTGAAGCCGAAGGGCGTGAGCGTCACGCCGAAGCCGAGGCGGATCCGTTCGGTGATCTGGGAGAGCGCGCCGAGCAGGACCTCCGGCGCGGGGCAATGCGAACGGCCTTCGCGGAAATGATGTTCGACGGCCCAGATCGTGTGGAAGCCCAGCTCGTCGGCGAGCTTGATCTGCTCGATCGCCTCGCGATAGGCGCGCTGCTCGCGGCGGCGCTGGCCGTGGGGATGCGGGCCGTCGGTCCAGGGCTTCGGGGCGTCGATTTCGTAGAGCAGGTCGAGCTTCATGGGGGGCTCCGCGCTCGCTGTGGTCGAAGAGGGGGGTGTTGAGATTTCAGCAGGGATGCTCTTTATTCAGCAATCTATGCCGAGCCGCGCTCCGAAGTCAAGAACCGCGAACCGGGAGCGGAGCGGCGTGCAGCCGTCGCCCGCGGTACGCCGCGCCGCCCGGCTGCTCGGGCATCTCGCCGAGCATCCGGGGCGCGCCTTCACCGTTTCGGAGCTGGCCCGCACGCTCGGGCAGAACCGCGCGACCTGCCAGGCGATCCTGCTCTCGCTCGAGGGGGTCGACTGGGTCCGGCGGGACGATCGCAAGGCCTGGGGGCTCGGGCCGGGGTTGATCGCGCTCGGCGACGCCGCCGAGACGAGCCTGCCGGGAATCGATGCGATGCGATCCGGCGTCGCCGCGCTCCACGAACGGCTCGGCTTCGAGGCGCTCGCGACGATCGCGACGGGCGACCAGATCGTGGTCGCTGCCCATGCGGGCGCCTCTTCGATCCTCCCGCCGGCGATGCGCGTCGGGCAGGCGATTCCCTTCGTGCCGCCGTTCGGGCTGGTCTTCGTCGCGTGGAGCGGCGACGAGGCTTTCGATCGTTGGCTCGCGCGGGCGGCGGCGCCGATTCCGCGGCGCGACGTCGCGCGTTGCCGCCGCGCCGCCGGGCTCGCCCGCGAGCTCGGCTATTGCATGACGCTCGACCCCGTGACGCGCCGCAGCCTCGGCAACGTGATGGCGCGCCTCGCGCGCGAGCCGCGCTCGGCGGAGACGATCTCGCGCCGCGATCGTCTGATGCAGGCCATGACCCACGACGAATATCTCGTCGTCGATCCCGATCCGCTGCGCGCCCCGCACGTCTCGCAGCTGGCGGCGCCCGTCTTCGGCCCGGCCGGCGACGTCGTCGCGGCGATCTCCGTCGTCGCGTCGCCCCAGCAGATCTCGGTCGGCAACGCGGCGCGGCTCGCCGATGCACTGATGGCTTGCGCACGAGGGGTCACCGCCCGGCTCGCCGGACGCTGAGGCGCTCGCGTCGACGGAGCGCCGCGATCGTCGCAGGGCCCCGTCGGCGATGGCCCGATCCGCGGCGGGCTGCGTCAGAACGTGACGCGGATCGTCCCGCGCAGCTGGCGCGGCTCGGCCGGATGGCGGTGGACGTCTTCCACGGGCGCGGCCTCGCCGGCGAGCTGCGATTCGTAGAAATACTGGATGTCGTCGTCCTTCGAATCGAAGAGGTTCACGACCGTGAGATCGAAGGTCACGCGCTTCCAGGTGTAGGCGCCGCCGAGATTGACGAGGGTGGTCGAGCCCGCCCGCTGCGTATTGTCCTCGATCAGCGGATAGGCGCCGAAATGACGCACGCGAAGGCTCGACGAGAGCGCGCCTGCCGTCACCGTCGCGCCGGCGGAGACGACGTGTTCGAGGGCGCCGGGAATCCGGTCCTCGCCATCCGGGAGATCGTCGAAGCGGGCATCGGACCAGGCGTAGGACGCGTCGAGGGCGAGCCACTCGACCGGTCGCAGGAACGCCGTCAGCTCGACCCCGAAGCGCTTGCTGCTGCCCTTCGGCTCGGTCGTGCCCGCGTCGCCGACGAACACGAGCTCGGACTCGGAGGTCAGGAACCAGACGGCGCCCGTCAGATGGAATCGCTCGTCGGGCTGCCAGCGCGCGCCGGCCTCGCTGCCCCATTGGCGGGCCAGGCCATCGACGGTCGGCACCGGGGTGCCTTCGGCCGGATCGATGCGGATGGTGGTTCCGCGGGCGTCGTTCGAATGAAAGCCGCCGCCGCCGTTCAGGTAGAGCTCGTAGTCTTCGTGGGGGCGCAGGATCAGCGAGAGCTTCGGACTGACGAGGCCATCGACCTCGGCGCCGGAGTTGGTGCCCGCGCCGACGCCCGCCCGGGTATCGACGTCGAAGGCGAAGAGATCGCCGCGGACGCCGGCGACGACCGTCAGCCAATCGACGGGCGAATGGCGCGCCTCGCCGAAGAGCGAGCCCGACCACTCCGTCACCGCATCGCGCCGCACGATCGAGACCCGCTGCCGCGCGTCGGTCTTGAAGAGCCCCAGGTCGGGGATGCGGTCGACGCGGGTATCGAAGCCCGTGCTGATCTCGAGGGGCCGGCCGAAGACGGTCGGTGCGAAGTCCTGGCCGACCTTCGCGCCCCAGGCGAAGCGGCGGTCGCGCTGCTCGAACTCGTCCCCGTTCACCGGGTCGTCGAGGAAGTAGGTGAAGTTCGAGAAGAGCTGGAAGTCGTAGTAGAGGAAGTAGGTCGAGGCGCTCAGCGGGGTCTCGTCGTCCTCGCGCCAGTCGAGGGTCGCGCCGACGCGGGTGGTATCGCCGCCGAGATCGGGGTCGACGAAGCCGAGCCGCGGTTCGTTGATCGTCGGATCGGGGCTTCCGATCGCGCGGTCGGGGATCTGGTCCGTCGAGTTCCAGCGCGCGTGGTAGCCGGTCGCCGAGGCGCGCAGCGTGCCGCCGGCGAGGGCGGTCGTCCATTTCGCGAAGCCGTTCAGATGGAGCAGGTTGGCATCGAGGTCGTAGGGATCGTCGTTGGTCCGGGCCTCGAGGGCGAGGATGCCGTTGCCCGCGTCGGTCTCGATGTTGGTCGCGGCGAGCCCGCGCGCGAAGTGGTACGAGCCGTAGGTCACCGAAGCGATCGAATCCGGCAGCACGTCGTAGGTCGACAGGAACGAGGCGCCGGCGCCGCCGAAGTCGCCGACGTCGGCGCGATAGGCGCCCTTGCGATAGTCGATCGCCTCGACGAGCTCGGGGATCACGAAGTTGAGATCGGTATAGCCCTGGCCATGGCCATGGCTGCGGAAGTTGAGGGGGACACCGTCGAAGAAGGTCGCGAAGTCGGTGCCGTGATCGAGGTTGAATCCGCGCAGGAAATACTGGTTCGCCTTGCCGGAGCCGGAGTGCTGGGTGGCGATCAGGCCCGGGACGGATTCGAGCAGCTCGCCGACGCGGCCGATCGGGCGCAGGGCGAGGTCGGCATGGCCGACGTGGCCTTCGGAGGCGGCGGTCGCGATGCCGAGCTGCTCCTCGGCGCGGCCGAAGACGATCATCTCGTCGACGGCGGCTTCGTCGCTCGCGGTCTCCGCGAACGCGGTGTCGCCCGCGCAGATCGCGAGCGCGAGCAGCGGCGGGGCGAGAACCGATGCGCGCTTCGGGCGCGACAGGCGCGCGCGCAGCGAACGCGGAGTCGGAGGGGCGAGACGAGCGAGGTCGGCAGAGCGGTGATTCAGGCGCATGGCGCCGCACGCTATGAGAGCAGGCTGAGTCCGACCATGGATCGGAGTAGCGCTTCGAGGGCATGCTCCGCGAGGTGGTGGATGGGGCGTGCGAGCACGAGGGCGCCGGCCGCGGCGAGCCACGGCCAGGCGAGGCGAAGGCGGCTTCCCGGCGACTCCGGCGCCGGGAAGGGCGCGGCGACGAGCGCTTCGATCCGGGCGGGCAGGCTCGCGCCGTGAAGGGCCGCGGCGTGGGCGTCGGTGATCGGTCGGCGCTGCATGAGGCGCTCGACGCGCAGCAGGGTCGTCGCGACCTGGAGGCGATCGCCGACCTGCTCGCCGGCGCGTGCATCGCAGGCCTGCTCCGCGGCGAGCCGCAGCGTGCCGAGGATGGCGCGGCGCGTGCGCGGGAGATGGAGCCGGCTCGCGAGATCGGCGGCGAGGAATCGGGCGGGATCACGGCGTGCCGCGTGGGCCTGCTCGTGGGCGAGGACGACGGCGCGATCAGCCGGCTCGAGCGCGTCGAGCAGGCGCTGTGCGATCCAGATCTCGGGCGCGAACAGGCCGCGGGTCAGGGCGATCGGAACCTCATTGCCGAGGACGTGGACGTTCGGCGAGAGGGAGCGCTCGAGGCGGTGCCGGAGCCAGCGCCGTTCACGCGTGAGCGCAATGCAGGCGGCGAGCGCACGGGATGCGTGAAGCGCGAACACGGCGCCGAAGGCGAGGAGCGCGGCGGCGAGTGGCGCGGTCATCGCGAGCGTCGCGTGGACCGGGCAGAAATGCGGATGCGCGCCGTGGCCGGTGCAGTGATCGCCCGCGCCGGTGAGCGCGCCGAGCCATCCGGGCAGGGCGCAGAGCAGGACGACGCCGGTCGGGACGAGCAGCGGTGCGGCGGCTGCGAGGCCGGCGATGCGCGCACGCGTCTCGGGCGAACGGGCGCGCAGGTGCCGGGCCAGCACGGGCCAGAGGCCCGCGGCTGCGAGCGGGACGAGCAGGGCGACGACCAGCCAGAGACCGGCGAAGGCCGCGAGCGGAGCGAATCCGGCGAGCGGGGCGAGCAGTGCGTTCATTCGGATTCCTCCCCGGAGTCCTGATCGCCGGAGCCCAGCGCTTCGCCCGCCTGCTCGCGGCGGCGTGCCGCGACCAGACGCTCGAGCTCGTCGAGGGCCGCCTCGTCGAGGCGCACCGCGACGTCGACGAAGGCGGCGAGCAGGCGCTTGGGATCGCCGCCGGGCATCTCCTCGATGGCCTGCTCGAGTGCGCGATCGAGGTAGGCCCGGGGCGAGACGATCACGCGATAGGCGAAGGCGCGTCCCGCGCGCCGCCGCTCGACGAGCCCTTTGCGGATCAGGCGCTCGAGGGTGCTGTGGATCGTGTTGGGCGAGCGGCGACCGGCGGCCGCCAGGGCGGCGTGGGCCTCGCGGACGTCGACCCATTCGCGGCCCCAGAGCCATTCGAGCAGGCGTGTTTCGAGCTCGCCCAGTCGCGGGGGACGACGCGTCATCGGCTAGGGTCTCCGGCGGGCCGCTCGTCGGCCCGGCGATCACGCTAGCGCGGCGTGCTCGGGGCGGGGACGCCCGGGTCGCCCACGCCCCTCCGGATCGGTCCGAAACGATGGCGTTCGGGCCCGGGCTTCGAGCCGCAGCCGAGAAGCATCTCCAGTTCGGATGGCAATCGCCGAAGAGACGGGCTACACAGCGTCCGTCGGGTCGACGACCCGCACGCGTCCTGTGGATGCGAACATCGAATGAGCCGAGCGGACTTCCTCGTCTGGCACGGCTGCGGCAAGCAACAGCGCCTCGGAATTCATCCCCCGATCGAGGCTGCGCCGCCCGAATCCCTTCTTTCCCTTCTTGTTGTCTGGGTCAGAAATCAAAGGCCGTGCTTCCGGCGGAACCCGCCCGGCACGGCGGAGAACTCATTTTGTCCAGCGCACTCGCGCAACCGACCGCTCCGATCGTGAGCGGATTTTCCAAGTTCGAGCTCGATTCCACCCTGCTGCGCGCCCTCGCGGACGCCGGCTTCGATTCCCCCCGGCCGATCCAGGCCGAGACCATCCCGGCCTGCCTCGAAGGGCGGGACGTGCTCGGTCTGGCCCAGACCGGCACTGGCAAGACGGCGGCCTTCGCGCTTCCGATCCTGCAGCGCCTGATCGAGGAGCCCGGCAAGGGCCCCCTCGTGCTGGTGCTCGCGCCGACCCGCGAACTCGCCGTCCAGATCGACGCCGAGTTCCGAATGCTCGCCCGCGAGACGAAGATCAAGACCGTGACGATCTTCGGCGGCGTCTCGCCGCAGAGCCAGATCGATGCCCTGCGCCGGCGACCCGAGATCGTGATCGGCTGCCCGGGGCGGATCCTCGATCTGATCCAGCGCCGCGCCCTCTCGACCGCGGACATCGATACGCTCGTCCTCGACGAAGCGGATCACATGTTCGACATGGGCTTCCTGCCCGACGTCACGCGGATCCTCGACAAGCTGCCGCGGGATCGCCAGAACCTGCTCTTCTCGGCGACGATGCCGAAGGCGATCCGCGGACTCGCGGATCGGATTCTGCATCAGCCGCACGTCGTCGAGCTGGCCAATACCCGGCCCGCCGAGACGATCGAGCATTTCCTCTACGAGATCAGCGAGACCCAGAAGCGTTCGCTGCTCGAGCGCGTGCTCGGCGAAGAGGATTGCAAGACCGCGATCGTCTTCACGCGCACCAAGCACCGCGCCAAGCGCATGGCGCTGCAGCTCGAGGCGAAGGGCCTGCGGGCCGTGGCGCTGCAGGGGAACATGTCCCAGGCGCAGCGTGACCGCGCGATGCAGGGCTTCCGCAAGGGGAGCTACGACATCCTGGTCGCCACCGACATCGCCGCCCGCGGCCTCGACGTCGCGGGAATCGACTACGTGATCAACTTCGATCCGCCGTCGACGCCCGATACCTATACCCATCGCATCGGCCGCACCGGCCGATCGGAGACCCGCGGCAAGGCGGTCACCTTCGTGACCGGCGAGGACCGGCTCTGGGTCCGCGACACCGAGCGCGTGCTCGGCTCGAAGATTCCGCGCCTCGTCGCCACCGGTCTGGCCGACGCGCCGGCGATCGAACGCGTCGCCGGCGACCGGAGCAGCGATCGATCGGGCAGCGGCCGCGGCCGTTCCCGTTCGGGTGGCCGCCCCGGCGCTCGTTCGGGCGGGGCGTCGACCGCTCCGTCGGGCGCTCGCCGCAGCACGCGCGGGGGGCGGAGTCGCTCCTCGGGCGGCGCATCGGCCTTCCGTTAGGCTCGTCCGTCCGTCTCGCCCGGCCGAATCGCCGGGCAGGACGGGATGCATGAACGGCCCCGATCGGTCCGGCTCGCCGGATCGGTCGGGGCCGTCGCGTTTGCGCCCGCGCGGGCCGTTCAGCCCTTGATCGCGACCTGCTTCGGCTTGCTCGCCGCCGTCCGCTTGATCGAGACGTCGAGCACGCCGTCCTTGAACTTCGCCGAGATCCGATCCGCATCGGCATCGGCCGGCAGGGCGAAGCTGCGCGAGAAGGCGCCGTAGCTGCATTCGAGGCGGCGGCCCTTCTCGTTCTTCTCGTCGCGCTGGCTCTTCTTCTCGCCGCGGATCGTGAGCGTGCCGTGCTCGAGCTCGACGGTGACGTCGTCCTTCGAGACGCCGGGCAGCTCCGCGTGGACCCGGTATTCGTCCGCGGATTCCGTGATGTCGACCTGGGGTGTCGTGAAGCCCTGCAGCAGGCGCCCGCTCTCGGGACCCTCCTGGAAGAAGCGATCGAAGAGGCTTCGGAACGGATCGCTTCCGCGCCAGGGATCGAGATCGGAGAAGAGGGAACTTCGCGGGGCCACGGACGATTCTCTCGGCTCAGCCATGATGTGCACCTCGTTGAAAGGGGACTCGCCCGTGCGCGCACGACCCTGCGCCGTTCGCGCGCGTCGGTCCGGTGTCGTCGTTCGATGCGATTCGGCGGTTCTCGGCTGGCTCGCGCCAGCCCCCGCCGGTTCCGGGATCAGCAGGAAGCGTGCCATTCGACGGGTGCCCTCCGCTGGCATTTCAGTGGGCGGGCGACGCGGGATCGGGGCGACGCCGAGACGTGTCGCCACGGAAGCGTGGCGGATCGGCTCAACACGGCAGCGATCGCGATCCGATCCGGACCCGTCCCGGCACGTGTGCGCGGCTCTCGTCGCAGTGGATCGCTCGTCGCAGACGTGCGGGGCGAACGGTTCGAAACGCTTCATTCGGGCACGGCGCTTGCTCTCGGTGCAGAGGGACCGACGCTCGTCGTGGAGGAGGAGATTGCATGCGCCGCCAGAGAGAGACGAACCATCCCGCCGCGAACACCCCGCGACACAGCCGCCGCATCCATGCCGAGACCCCCGGGAAGCTCCCCGAGCTGGCCGGCTGCCCGATCTGCCATGCCAGCTATCGCAATGGGCGCTGGACCTGGGAAGCGCCGCCCATCGGCTCCTACACGCTCGAATGTCCCGCCTGCGAACGCATCGCCGACGACGATCCGGCCGGGGAGCTGCGCCTTTCCGGCGCCTTTCTCGCCGCGCACCGCGACGAGATCGAGGGCTGTCTTCGCAACGTCGAGGCCCACGAGAAGACGGAGCATCCGCTGAAGCGGATCCTGTCGCTCCGGGAGGACGGGCCGGAGCTCGTCGTCCGGGTCACCGACGCGAAGCTCGTGACCCAGATGGGCCACGCGCTCGAGCGCGCCTGGGCCGGGGCGCTGACGCTTCCGAAGACCACGGCGGATCGGACGGCCTACGCCCGGGGAAGCTGGCATCGGGACTGATCCGGTCGGGGCCGGCGGGCGCGGCGGGGGCGGCCGCGACTCAGGCGATCCGGACGATCTTCTCGAGCGAGACCGGGCATGCCAGCGAGTTCGAGACCAGACAGGCGGTCTTCGCCTTGTCGAGCACCTTGTCCGCCTTGGCGGAATCGCCCCCGGCCGGCAGGACCAGCTCGACCTCGAGGGTCACGCCCGTGAAGCGGGTCGTGCGCTCGACCCGATCGAGGGTGCCCTCCGCCCGGCACGAGACGGACGTGAAGGGGAGTGAAGACGCCTGGGCTACCGCCCGCAGCGAGAGCACGAAGCAATCCGCGACCGCGGCGACCAGCAGCGTCTCGGGCGACCAGCGATCGCCGGGCCCCCCGAATTCCGCGGGGGCCGCGCTCGCGAGGGGCTGGAGGCCGGGGCTCGCGAGGTCGACCTCGCCCGCGCTGCCGGCCCGGGCCGAGACGCTGTAGAGATGGGGAAAGTTCTGCACGGGGGCCTCCGATCGGGTTCGGCGCGTTCTCCGCTAAGGTAGGCGCCCGCCGCGCCCCCGGCAGCACGACTTCGCCCGGACCCGCCCGACAGGACCGTTCGCATCATGATCTCGCTCTCGAACCTCTCGAAATCCTTCGGCGGCCGCACGCTCTTCGCCGGCGCATCGCTCCAGTTCAATCGCGGCGAGCGCTACGGGATCGTCGGCGCCAATGGCTCCGGCAAGTCGACCTTCCTGAAGATCCTCGCGGGCCAGGATTCGCCCAGCGATGGCGAGATCTCGATCCCGAAGCGCGCGGTCGTCGGCGTGCTCGAGCAGGACCACTTCCAGTACGAGGACGAGCGCATCCTCGACGTCGTGATGATGGGCAACGAGGTCGTCTGGGCGGCCATGGAAGAAAAGGAGAAGATCCTCGCCCGCGCATCGGATCATTTCGATGCCGACCGCTATGCGGTGGTCGAGGACGTGATCCTGCAGGGCGACGGCTACGGCCTCGAGGCCCGCGCCGGCGAGATCCTCGAGGGGCTCGGCATCCCGACGGCGGTCCACGAGCAGCCCCTCTCGACGCTCTCGGGCGGATTCAAGCTGCGCGTGCTGCTCGCGCAGGTGCTCGCGGCCGAGCCCGACGTGCTGCTGCTCGACGAGCCGACCAACCACCTCGACATCCTCTCGATCCGCTGGCTCGAGGAGTTCCTGCAGGACTACAAGGGCGTGGCGCTGCTCATCTCCCACGACCACCGCTTCCTCGACACGGTCGCGACGACGATCGTCGACGTCGACTACGGCGCGATCAAGGCCTACCCCGGCAACTACGCCCACTTCGTGCAGGCCAAGCAGGAGGAGCGCGAGCGCAAGGAATCCGAGATCGAGAAGCGCGAGGCCGTGATCGCCGAGCACAAGGCCTTCGTCGAGCGCTTCCGCTCGAAGGCCACGAAGGCGCGCCAGGCGCAGAGCAAGCTCAAGATGATCGATCGCATCGAGATCGAGCGGCTGCCCGAGAGCTCGCGCCGCTATCCGCGCTTCCGCTTCCGCCAGCGGCGGCCGAGCGGGCGCCAGGTCGTCGAGCTGGCCGGGATCTCGAAGGCGTACGGCGAGAAGCGCGTGCTCGAAGGCGTCGATCTCGTGATCCAGCGCGGGGATCGCGTCGCGATCATCGGTCCGAACGGGATCGGCAAGTCGACGCTGCTCGAGGTCATGGTCGGTGCGAAGACCGCCGACGCCGGCCGCGTCGAATGGGGTTACGAGACGCATCCGGGCTATGTCGCGCAGGACCACAAATCCCAGCTCGTCGCCGAGGCCGGCGCCGAACGCCAGACCCTCGAGGACTGGCTCGGCGGCTGCTGTCCCGGGCAGCCGATCGGCTTCGTGAAGGGTCAGCTCGCGGCCGTCCTCTTCTCGGGCGAGGAAGGCAAGAAGCGGCTCGGCGCACTCTCGGGCGGCGAGGCGGCACGGCTTCTGTTCGCGCGGCAGGCGGTCGAGCAGCCGAACGTGCTGATTCTCGACGAGCCGACGAATCATCTCGATCTCGAGGCGATCGAGGCGCTCGTCGCCGCGGTGCGCGAATACGATGGGACCGTCGTGTTCGTCTCCCACGATCGCTGGTTCGTGAACGAGCTCGCGACGCGGGTCGTCGAGATCACGCCCGAAGGCGTGCGCGACTATCCGGGCAGCTACGACGAATATCTCGCCCGCGCCGGCGAGGATCACCTCGACGCGAAGGAAGTCCTTCGGCGCGCACGCGAGTCGAAGCGCGCGGCCCGCGCGGGCGCCGACGGGAGCGGCGCGGCGCGGTCGGGTGTGCGCTCGGGCGCGCGGTAGGGCAGGGCGACATGCTGCAACTCGATTCGATCTCCAAACGCCACGGGGGCCAGATCCTCTTCCTCGAGACTTCGGCCGCCGTCCAGCGCGGGGAGAAGGTCGGCCTCGTCGGCCCGAACGGCGCGGGCAAGTCGACGCTCTTCCGCCTGTTGATGAAGGAAGAAGAGCCCGACGACGGCCGCGTCGCGATCGATCGCGGCGTCACGCTCGGTTATTTCAGCCAGACGATCGGCGAGATGAAGGGCCAGTCCGTGCTCGAGGCGACGATCTCGGGCGCCGGCGCCGTCTCGGACGCGGCCCATCGGCTGCACGAGCTCGAGCTCGCCCTCGCCGATCCCGAACGTGCCGACGAGATGGACAAGCTCATCGAGCGCTACGGAGAGGCGCAGGTGCTCTTCGAATCCCTCGGCGGCTACGGCCTCGAGGCCCGGGCCCACGAAGTGCTCGCCGGCCTCGGATTCTCGCCGGAGCAGGTCGCGGGGGACGTCGGCTTTCTTTCGGGCGGGTGGAAGACGCGCGTCGGGCTCGCCCGGATCCTCGTCATGCGGCCCGACGCCCTGCTGCTCGACGAGCCGACGAACCACCTCGATCTCGAATCGATCCTCTGGCTCGAGGGCTGGCTGCGCGACTTCGACGGTGCCCTGATCCTGACGACCCACGACCGCGAGTTCATGAACCGCATCGTGACCAAGATCATCGCGATCGACGGCGGCGAGCTGACGACCTACTCCGGCGATTACGACTTCTACGAGAAGCAGCGTGCCCTCGCGGAGCGCGAGCAGGAGGCGCAGTTCGCACGCCAGCAGGCGATGCTCGCGAAGGAGGAGGCCTTCATCGCCCGCTTCAAGGCCCGGGCGAGCCATGCCTCCCAGGTGCAGTCACGCATCAAGAAGATCGACAAGATCGAGAAGGTCGAGCCCCCCAAGCGCGCCCAGACCCTCGAGTTCGATTTTCGTCCGGCCCCGCGCTCGGGCGACGACGTGCTGCGGCTCGCCGGCATCCGCAAGGCCTACGGCGAGCGGACGATCTTCGATGGCTTCGACCTCTTGATCCGGCGCGGCGAGCGCTGGTGCGTCATGGGCGCGAACGGCGCGGGCAAGTCGACGCTGCTCAAGATCGCCGCCGGCGCGAATCCCCCGGACGGCGGCGAGGTCACCCTCGGCGCCGCCGTCAAGCTCGGCTATTTCGCGCAGCACTCGATGGATCTGCTCGACGGCGACGAATCCGTCTTCGAGACCCTCTCGAACGCCTTCCCCCAGACGAGCCAGGGCGTGATCCGCTCGCTCGCCGCCTGCTTCGGCTTCCCGGGCGACGAGATCGAGAAGCGCTGCAAGCTGCTCTCGGGCGGCGAGAAGGTCCGCCTCGTGATGGCGCGCATGCTCTACGACCCGCCGAACTTCCTCGTGCTCGACGAGCCGACGAATCATCTCGACCTCGCGACGAAGCAGATGCTGATCACGTCCCTCGCGAGCTACGAGGGCACGCTGCTGCTCGTCTCCCACGATCGCCACTTCCTGTCGAAGCTGACGAGCCGCGTGCTCGAGCTCGGCCCGGAAGGCCCCCGCGTCTACCCCGGCAGCTACTCGGAATACGTCGTCGCGAGCGGTCACGAAGCGCCGGGAATGCGGTCCGCCTGAACGCCCCGCTCGTCGCACGAGTCGCGGCCGACGCGACGCGGGGGAGGCGAATGGCTCGCCCTCGCCACGGCCCGCGTTGCTTCACGTCGTGGATTGCAGTTGCGATCTGCGCGGCGGGGCGGGCTTTGGCTGCGCTTGACTTCGCCTCCCCCGCGCCGCGCCGACCGCTCGCGCATGCGCTGAACGGGGCTCGATTCGGTTCGGGTTGGCGTTGCAGCAATGTTTCGATGCTGCCCGACGCGGGCGACTCGCTGCTGACCCCATCCAGCCGAGCGAGGTGATTCTCGACGAGTCTTGCTCGGCCACCGCAACGTCTCGCGCCCGGTCAGCAACCGGGCGAGCGGCCGGTGCGGTGCGCTGGGCGCGAAGTAAAGCGCAGCCTCCGGTCGCCCCATCGTTCAGATCGCAGCAGCAGAGGCGGACGAGAAGCGATGCGGGCCGTGCCAAGGGCGAGCCATTCGCGCCCAGCGCGCCGCGCCGGCCGCGTCTCGTGAGACGCGACCGCCCGCAGAGCGCCGCGACCGTCGTCAGAGCGCCGCGAGGATCGCCTCCGCGCTCGAGACTTCGAATTTGCCGCCCGCATCCACCGCCAGCGTCTTGACGACGCCGTTCTCGACGATCGCGGCGAAGCGCTGCGAGCGCAGGCCGAAGCCGATGCCGGAGCCGTCGAACTCGAGGCCGAGGGCCTTCGTCAGGTCGCCGTTGCCGTCGGCGATCAGGCGGACCTTGTCGCCGGCGCCGCGATCCTCGCCCCAGGCCTTCATCACGAACGCGTCGTTGACCGACATGCAGATGATGTCGTCGACGCCCTTGGCCCGGATCTCGTCCGCCTTCTCGATGAAGCCGGGCAGGTGTTTCGCGGAGCAGGTCGGGGTGAACGCGCCGGGGACCGCGAAGAGCACGACCTTCTTGCCCGCGAAGAGGGCGTCGGTCGTGAGGTCGCTCATGTCCGTCGCCTTGACCTTCACGTTCGGGATCTTCTCGCCTGTCTGAATCGCCATCGTGCCGTCTCCTCTGGGTTGGACCCGACTCTAGGATCCGAAGCGGGGGTCCGACAGGGGCGGCGCATCGGATCGCGCCGGCCGCGGGGCGACGGCCTTCGAATCGGGCTCGATCCCCGAGATGCGGCGACCTATCGTGGGCCCGCCATGGCGAGCCGAAGCATCCGAATCCCCGACCAGGAACGCCGCGATTCGCGCTGCGATGTCGGCCGAAGACCGCAGCCTTCGACCGGTTTCGGAACGGACCGTCACCGCCACCGCCGCCGCCTCGGCGCCGCTTCACCACGCTTCGTGGCGGTGCTCGTCGTGGCGGCCCTGCTCGCGACGCTCGGATGGGTGTGGCTCGGGCGGCGCGGATTCGAGTCGACGGAGGATGCCTTCGTCGAGGGAACGCTCGCGTTCCTGGCCTCCGAGATCCAGGGGCGTGTCCGCGAGGTGCGCGTCGTCGAGAACCAGCGGGTCGCCGCGGGCGAGCTGCTCGTCGTGCTCGATCCGGAGGAGTCGGAGATTCGCGTGGCGCGCGCGGAGGCGAATCTCGCGGCCGCGCGCAATCGGATGGATTCGGCCGAGGCAGCGGCGGCTTCGGCGGATGCGGAGGGCAAGGCGGCGACCGTCGAGCAGTGGCGGACGGGCCGGGAGCTCGATCGGGCACGAAGCCTCGCCTCGCGCGGGGCGGTCTCCGATCAGCAGCTCGATGCCGCTCGGGCGGCCCACGACGCCGCCCTCGCGAACGTGAAGGCGCTCGCGCTGCGGGCCGACGCCGAGCGGGGCGTGCTCGGCAATTCGGCGCCCCTTCGCCAGGCCGAGGCGGAGCTGCGGGAGGCGCGCCTGTCGCTCGCTCGGACGGAGCTGCGTGCGCCGTTCGACGCGATCGTCGGCCGCAAGAACGTCGAGCCGGGCGACATCGTCCGGGCCGGTGAATCGCTGCTCGCGCTCTCGCGCATCGAGCAGCGCTGGGTCGAGGCCAACTTCAAGGAGACACAGCTCGGTCGCATGCGTCCGGGCCAGCCGGCCACCGTCGAGATCGACGCCCTGGACGGCCATGTCTTCTACGGCCGCGTCGAGTCGTTCTCGCCCGCGAGCGGCGCGAAATACGCGCTGATTCCGCCCGAGCCGGCGGTGGGGAACTTCACGAAGGTCGTGCAGCGGGTGCCCGTGCGGATCGCGCTGGAAGAAGTCGACGAAGGGGAGGGCCGGCGTCCCCTCGCCGAGGTCGAATCGCTCCCGGATCTCGCGATCGGGCTCTCGGCCGTCGTGACCGTCGATGTCCGGTGAGCCGGAGGCGCCCCCGGCTCCGGAGGGGGCGCGTGCGGGGCAGGCGGAGCCGGCGTTTTCGCTGACCTCGGAAGAGCATTACCGCCTCGACTTCAGGCGGCTCGTGATCGTCTTCTCGGTGATGCTCGCGGTCCTGCTCGAGATCATCGACACCAGCATCATCAACGTCGCCGTCCCCACGATGATGGGCAATCTCGGCGCGACCCTCGACGAGATCGACTGGGTCATCACGTCGTACATCGTCGCGATCGTGATCGTGCTGCCACTGACGGGCTGGATGGCGAACCGCTTCGGCCGCAAGCGTTATTTCGTGACCTCGATCCTGATCTTCACCGCCGCGTCGGCGATGTGCGGCGCCTCGCAGACCGTCGATGCGCTGATCTTCTGGCGGATCGTCCAGGGGCTCGGCGGTGGCGCGCTCATGGCGACGGCCCATGCGATCCTCGTCGAGTCGTTCCCCCCTTCCAAGCAGGGCGTCGGCCAGGCGATCTTCGGCGTCGGCGCGATGATCGGGCCGGCGCTCGGCCCGACCCTCGGCGGCTGGCTGACCGACAACTACTCCTGGCATTGGTGCTTCCTCATCAACGTTCCCCTCGGCCTGCTGGCGGCGACGCTCTGCGCCGCCAATCTCGAGGATCCGCCGCATCTCGTCCGCAACCCGACGGGCCGCGTCGACTGGCCCGGCATCGCGTTCCTCGTCGTCGGGATCGGATGTCTGCAGACGCTGCTCGAACGCGGCAACAAGAAGGATTGGTTCGACAGCGGGGAGATCGTCCTGCTCGCCGCCGCCGCGACCGTCGGCATCGTCGGCCTGCTCGTGCGCGAGCTGACGACCGAGGATCCGATCGTCGATCTGCGGGTCCTCGGCCACCGGGATTTCGCCGTCGGCTGCCTCTTCACGGCGCTCGGCGGGCTCGCGCTCTACGGCGTGATCTTCCTCTTTCCGGTCTACACCCAGACCCTGCTCGGATGGACCGCCTGGCAGTCGGGGCTCTCGTCGCTCCCCTCGAGCATCACGACGGCGATCGTGATGGCGGTGCTCGGCAACCTCATCTGGGTCGTCGGACCGCGCAAACCGTTCCTGCTCGGCATGGTCCTCATGCTCTTCACGCTGGGGTACATGAGTCGGCTGACGCTCGCCTCGGGCTGGAACGAAGTGCTGATCGCCCAGGCACTTCGAGGTGCGGCGAGCGGGCTGCTGTTCGTCCCGCTCTCGGCCGCGACGCTGCGCTCGCTGCCCGCCCTCGAGGTCTCGAAGGGCGCGGGCCTCTACAACCTGTTCCGCCAGCTCGGCGGCAGCTTCGGCATCGCGGCCCTGGCTTCGATCCTCGATCGCCGGAGCGATCTCCACCGCGTCGAGCTCGCGCGCCACATCAGCCCCGTCGATTCGGGCTCGGCCGCGGGTGTCGAGCGCTTGATCGAGGGGCTCCGGGATCGCGGGCTCGAGCCCGAGGCGGCCGAGGTCGCCGCGCGCCATGTGCTCGACGGGATGATCGCTTCGCAGGCGATGATGGAGGCGTTCTACGACGCCTTCGCCTTCATCGCGGTGCTGTTCATCGTCCTGTTCCCCCTCGCGCTGCTGATGCCGGGCGAGATGCCGGGGAAGACGACGAAGATCGAGTAGGATCCTGCGCGATGAATAGCCTCGCGGACATCGTGGGCTGGGTGACCGAGAACGAGTCGCTGTTGAGCGGGCTCGCGGCGATGATCGTTCTCCTGGGTGTCGTTGCGTCTCCGCTCGGCATGGCAGCCCGGCGTCTGATCGGTCGCCGGCGGCGTTCGGGCGAGTCCGAAGCGCAGTCCGGCAAGGCCCCCGAGCCGCCGTCCGCGCCGAAGCGTCCGGCCCGTCTGACACTGAAAGAGCTGACCGCCCCGTCGATCCATCCGACGTCGTTCGCTCGGAGCGATGGCGCCCGGATCGCATACAACGAGCGCGGAGCCGGGCCGATCGCTCTGGTGATGGCGCCCGGCATCATCTCGCACCTGACCGTGATGGATGCATTGCCGTCGTCGCGCGGAACCCTCGATGCGCTCTCCGCGTTCGCGCGCATCGTGACCTTCGACAAGCGTGGGCAGGGGCTGTCCGATCCGGCCCTGCGCGTCCCCGATCTCGAGCAGCGCAGTCGCGATATCGAGGCCGTGATGGACGCCGCAGGGCTCGAGCGTGCGTTCCTGCTCGGCTTCTCCGAAGGCGGCCCGATGTGCATCCATTTCGCGTCGCGCCATCCCGAAAGGGTGCTCGGACTGATCCTGGTCGGCACGGCAGCGCGCTTCCTGCAGTCGGAAGAGTTCCCGATCGGCATCCCGCGTCGTACGCTCGAGAACGCGATCGAAGGATGGGGACGCGGCCAGCTGCGATCGATCCTGATGCCGAGTCTTTCGCGTGAGGTGATCGACGACGAGACCTACATCGCGATGGAGCGGTTGATCGGTCCGAGAGACACGGTGCGCCAGCTGATCGCGATGATGATCGAAACCGACGTTCGACCGCTCCTGCCGCAGATTCGAGTCCCCGCGCTGGTGCTCCATTTCGTCGGCGATCTCGCCGTCCCGATCCGGCTGGGGCGCGACCTGGCCGAGGGCATTCCCGGAGCGGAGTTCTGCGAGGTCAACGCCGTCGACCACGGCGATCTCTCTCAGTCGCCCCTCGCGATCGCTCGGGTCCGCACGTTCTGCGAACGGGCCCTCGCCGATCGGGGCGATCGCGCGGCGTCCTGACCCGTCGATCAGTCGGCGAGGTGCTCGCGCAGAGGCTCGACGTCTTCCTGCAGACTTTCGAGATGGGCGAGGAGGGGATCGAGCGTCGCGCCGATCAGCTCGTCGCCTTCTGCATAGCGGGAGAATTCGATGCTGAGTCGCTCGCCCCAGACGGGCATGTCGCCCCGGGAATGGCCGGCGGAAAGCGAACGCCCCTCGATCCAGGCGGCCACGCGATCGGGATCGAAGCGCCCGCCCGCGCGGGCCGCGATCCGAGTCAGGTCCGGCGGCGCGGGCTCCGGGTGCTCGCGCTCGCCGCGGGCTTCCGCGCCCCGGCCGTCGACCCCGTGGCAGTCCGCGCAGAGTCGATCGAAGGTGCTCGCCCCTTCGGCGAGGAGCCAGGGCTGACGCAGCGGATCGCGAACGCGGCAGACCTCGCCGAGGACCGCGGGCCGCGCGAGATCGCAGTCGATCGGGATCGGTCGCGGCGCGTCGACGCGGGAGACATCCGCTCGCCAGATCACGCGGTCCGCGTCGCCGGATCGCAGATGGAGATAGACGCGGTAGTGCTTGCTGAACTCGTGCCCGGCGACCTCGAGCTGGATCGGTGCGAATCGAAAGCGACCGTCGGGGTCGACGGCGATCTCCCGACGGGCGTGCAGTGAAGGGGTCTCGCGGTGCATCACGACCAGGCGAAGCCGCGCGTCCGCCGGAATCGCGGCGCCCGCGATCCGGCCGCTCAGCGCGGGCAGGACCTCCGTCGGTCGGCCCGGCAGAGCACAGGCGAAGGCGAAGGCGAGGATCGTCGCGACGCCCGACGCGAGCGAGCGGGCAGGAGCGACCCGCGCGGCGCGGCGACGGGGCGGTGGACTCGTGCGGGGCGACGATCGGCTGGGGAATTGCTCCATGCGGAAGCGGAATAGCCGAAGCGATCGGGAGGCGCGAGGCGCTCGTCCGCGCGCGCATCGCCTCCGCCGCGCGAGGGATGCGCAGGGGCAGCGGCTCGATCGATCCCCCGAGCGTCGATCGGGGATCCGCCGGGCGCGCGACCCGAAGACCGGCCCCCCCCGATCTGAAAGCGCCTGCGCCGGGCCTGCGCGCGTGCCGGCGCCCCTCGAAGGGATCGAGTCGGGGCCCGCGCCGTCCGATCGATGGAACGCCCCGGACGATCGCCGGCCCGCGCGATGCTTTCCCGGGCCGATCAGGGAGATCCGCATCGATGTGTCGATTCACGCTCTACATGGGAGAGCCGATCCGGCTCTCGTCCCTGCTGCTCGAGCCCGAGCACTCGCTGATCCGGCAGAGCACGCATAGCCGCGAGCGCGAGGAGCCCCTCAACGGCGACGGCTTCGGCGTCGGGTGGTACGCCGAGGATGCCCGGCTCGAGCCCGCCGTCTTCCGCTCGATCACGCCGGCCTGGAACAACCGCAACCTGGTGAACCTGACGCGGGTCGTCTCGAGCGGATGCATCCTCGCCCACGTGCGCGCGGCGACCCAGTCGAGCGGCGTCAACGAGGCGAATTGTCATCCGTTCCGGTTCCGCTCCCAGCTCTTCATGCACAACGGCGACGTCGGGAACTTCCGGAAGGTCCGTCGCCACATGCTGGCGGGCGTTCGCGACGAGGCCTTCGACAACGTCTACGGCAGCACCGATTCCGAGCACGTCTTCGCGCTCGTGATCGACGAGATGCTGCGCGCGCCGGCGTGGGTCGACTCGTGCACGCGCATGGCGAACGCCCTCGAGAAGGCCATCGCGCGGGTGGTCGAGCTCGTCGAAAAGCACGGCGACGGCGAGCCGAGCTATCTGAACTGCGCGTTGTCGGATGGCCGGGATGCGGTGGTGACGCGATTCTCGAACGATCCCGACGAGGCGCCGGAATCGCTCTACTACTACTCGGGTGCGCTCTATCCGGCCCTGGATGGCCGCGTGGCGCGCTCGGTGATCGTCAGCTCGGAGCGGCTCACCGAAGATCCGGCCTGGCGCGAGATTCCGCCGAATCATCTCGTGGTCGTCCGGTCGGGCCACGAGCCCGAGCTCTCCGCCCTGGTCGTCCCCGGAGTCGCCGCCCACTGCTAGTGTCCCCGCCGAAGGAGAGCGGGATGCAGCGCAGCGTGGCCGAGATCGACGCGATCGTTCGCGAGCTGGTGGAGGGGAGGGCGAACCCGCTCGAGCCCTCCGGCGATCAGCTGCGCGAGCTCCTCGCTCTCGATCCCGCCGGACCGCTCCAGTTCCTGAACCTGCTCGCCTATCACGACTTCGCCCGCTATCCCGCGGAGCATCCGCTCGCCTCGGAAAAGCCGACCGGTGCCGCCGCCTACGCGCGCTACGGAGAGGTCGCCGTTCGGCACGTCGCGGCGCGTGGCGGGAGCCTGGTCCTGTTCAATCACGTCGTCGGCCAGGTGATCGGCGCGCCGGCACGCTGGCATCAGATCGCCGTCATGCAGTATCCGAACGTCGACGCCTTCATCGACATGGTTCGTGATCCCGACTACCGGGCGGCTCTCGTCCATCGCGATGCGGGTCTCGCCCGGACGGAGGTCCACGCGACGCGGCCGCTGCTCGCCGCCGCGGGCTCCGCGGCCCCGCAGGCCGCGCCGAGCGGAAGAGGATGAGCAGGCACGGCGAACCGACGACCGGTCGTCGAGCACGGGCTGGGGGGCGTTAGGTCGGTGCAGGCGCTGAACGAGCTGGTGATCGTGCTGTCGGCGCCGCTGCTGGTCGTCTTCATCCTGTTGACGGCCCATGTCCGGCGCTTCGGCGCGATCCACTGGGTATTCGCCTATCTCGCGAGTTGGATCGCCGGTTTCGTCGACGAGCACGGTCCCGGCCTTCAGCCCCTCGTCGTCTGGCTCGGAACGCTGGCCACGCTGCTCTTCGCGACCGGGGCGAACGCCTATGGGGGCGGCCGGCTCGGCGTACGGCAATGGATCGGGGTCCTGTGCTTGCCGTTCGGACTCGGGCTGCTGGCGGCGACGACGAGCACGTCGCTCGGTTATGCAGGCATGGCCGTGAGTGATTTCGCGCTGTTCGTCTTCGCGGCCTGGCGCACCTGGCCGCGGGGCGATCTGCGGGCGCTGGTCACGGCGCGCGCGCTGCCGTTCGCGTTCCTCCTCTTCGTTCCGACGACGCTCTACTACCAGATCAGCGCGAGCCTCGGGCACGACCGGGGCTGGCCGACGGTCGTGATCGCGACGGGGATGATCTCACTCGCGGCCGTGCAGCTTCTCGCCCTGACCGCGCGGATGGTGCGGGATCAGACCCTGATCCGGCAGCAGCTCGAGGCGCGCCTGGCGTCCCAGGCGGGCGAGCTCGAGGAGAGCCGGGCACGCGCGCGCTCGGCGGAGCGGCTCGCCGCCGTCGGGACGCTCGCGGCCGGCATCGCCCACCAGATCAACAACCCGATCGGCGCGATCCTCGCCGCCGTCCAGTTCGAGCTCTCGGACGAGAAGTCGGTCTCGGCGCTCCCCGGCGGCGTCCGCGGGACGCTGGAGACGATCGAGCGCGAGGCGCTTCGCTGCGGGCGGATCGTCCGCAGCGTGCTGCTCTTCGCGCGCACGGATCCGGGGCAGGTCGCCGACCACGATCTCAACGCGATCGTCGAGGCGTCCTGGCTCGCGACGGCGGATCATGCCCGGCGCCGCGGTGCGTGCGTCGAGCTCGCGCTATCGCCGGAGCCGGTCGAGGTCCGGGGCAACGCCGTCGAGCTCGAGCAGGTCGTCGTGAACCTGATTCGCAACGCGGTCGAGTCGCGCAGCGGGGGCGTGACGGTCGAGGTTCGTGTCGGGACGTCGGACGGTCGGGCGATGCTGGTCGTGCGCGACGACGGGCCCGGCCTCGGCGACGAGGCGCGCAAGCGCCTGTTCGAGCCGTTCTATACGACCAAGCTCCGCGAGGGCGGGAGTGGCCTCGGTCTCTCGGTCGCCCACGGCATTCTGCGGACCCATGGCGGCGAGATCGCGGTCGACTCCGAGGCCGGGGCCGGCGCGACGTTCCGCGTCTTCCTGCCCCTGCGCTCCGCGGCCGGATGACGATCTCGGCCGAGGCGATTACCGTCGGGCGACGCAGCGTCCGCGCGAAGATCCCGAGCGCCGAGGAGAAGAGCCGATGAGCCAGCCGATCGCCGACCGTCTGATCCGAGGGGGAACCGTCGTCGACGGCACGGGGGCCCCGGGCTTCCGCGCCGACGTCCGGATTCGCGGCGGCGTGATCCGCGAGGTCGCGCCGGGCCTCGCGCCGCTGCCGGGCGAGCATGTCGACGACGCGAGCGGCTGCTTCGTCGCTCCCGGCTTCATCGAGAGCCATACGCATTTCGACGGCACGATGTGGTGGCAGCCCGACCTCGATCCGCTCCCGGGCTATGGCGTGACGACGGTCGTGATGGGCAATTGCGGCTTCGCTCTCGCGCCGCTGCCGCAGGACCCGGCAGCACGCGCGGAAGTCGTCAAGATCTTCTCGTTCTTCGAGGACATTCCCGAGCGGCCCTTCTTCGAGAACCTGCCCTGGGATTGGCAGAGCTGGCCCGAGTACAAGGCCTCGCTGACGGCGAAGGTCGCGGTCCCGACCCATTACGCGACCTTCGTCGGCCACATCGCGATCCGCCTCGCTGCCATGGGCATGGACGCCTGGCGCCGCGCAGCGACGCCCGAGGAGATCGCACGGATGGCGCGCGACCTCGAGGACGCGCTCGCGGCCGGCGCGCTCGGCCTCTCGACGAACCTGATGGATCACGACGGCGCCGATCGGCCCGTGCCGACGCTGCTCGCCTGCGATGCCGAGCTCCGGGCCCTCTTCGAGGTGCTCGCGCGCCACCGCGGCGCGACGCTGCAGGTCGTGATCGATACCGTGATGCGCATGACGGCCGTCGACGCGCTCGCCCGGGTCGAGCGATTGATCGGCGCGCTGCCGATCCGCCTGCAATGGGCCGGCCTGCCGACGCTGCGCTGGCAGAAGGAGCACGGCATCCAGAAGCCGCTGCTCGAGATGCACGAGCGTTATGCGCGGGAGGGCCGGGATTTCTGGACGGGCTATGCCCATGTCCCCGTGACGACGGTCGTCTCGTTCGATCGCTCGCTGCTGTTCGCGCAGTCGAACGAGTACGTCTGGCACGAAGTCGTCACCGCCGAGGGCGCCGACGCGAAGCAAGCGCTGCTGCGCTGCCCCGACTGGCGCTCCCGCGCCCGGCATTCCTGGGACGAGCTCGCGCTGCCGACCTGTCCGTTCCGGCATCCCCGGCCGATCCTGCTCGACCATTCCGAGAACGGCGCGGGCCCCGTCGGCCTGCTGCTCGGCGACTATGCCGATTCGAAGGGGCTGCATCCCTCGGATGCGCTCGCGGAGTGGCTGCTCGCGAACGGGGTCGAGTCGACGGTGACGGCGCCGGACTGGGATCGCGACGACGCGATGGTGTCGCGCCTGCTGAAGGATCCGCGCTCGGTCGGCAACATCAGCGACGCCGGGGCCCATGGCCAGATGTTCTGCGGCGCCGGCGACAACATCGTGCTCTTCACGCAGTTCGTGCGCGAGCGGGGCGAGCTGACCGTCGAGGAGGCGGTCCACGTCCAGACGGGCAAGCTCGCGCGCTTCTTCGGCTTCGCCGACCGCGGCGAGATCGCGCCCGGCAAGCGGGCCGATCTGACCGTCTTCGCCCTCGACGAGGTCGAGCGGCGCCCGAAGCGGAAGGTCCACGACGTCCCCGACGGAAACGGGGGGACGACCTGGCGCTGGACCCGGGATGCGGCCCCCGTCCGGCTCACCCTCGTCGACGGCGTGGCGACCTTCGCGGCCGGCCGGGCAACCGGGGCGCGACCCGGGACCCTGCTCGCGCCGCAGTCGGCGGGCTGATCCGGTTTTTTTGGACGGTTGTCAGTTTTTGATTGCCATCCGAGTTCGCCGACCGGTATCGTCGGCCGCCACTCAACAGGCGCGCGTCCGGATCCGGCGACGCGCGGGGAGGCGAGGGGCGAGGCATGTCGGAGTCACGGTCGGTCGCAGAGGCAGGCGCCGCAGAGGCAGGCGCCAAATCGCAGTCGAAGGTCATGATCATCAGCTCGGATTGTCACGCCGGGGCGCTGCCCTCGACGTACAACGAGTACCTGCCTCGGCAGTATCGCGATTCCGCCAACGCCTGGTGGCTCGCGCACGCGCGGGAGATGATGTCGCGGGCCGGCACGTTCTTCGATCAGGAGGCGGTCGAGGCCTACGCGACGAAGGCGGGCGAGGGCGGGCAGCGCATGAAGGCGATGTCCGATCCGGGCACGACGCTCTCGGACGACGAGCTCATGCAGATGCTCTGCGACGAGAAGAGCCCCTTTGCGCCGCGCCGAGGCGAGTTCGATCCCGCCGTCCGCATCGCGGAGCTCGATGCCGACGGCATCGCGGGCGAGATCATCTTCCCGCAGATGGCGCCGTTCGGCGCCGGCCTGATGCAGTACCGCTATCCCGTGTCGCCCGAGGAGAACCTCGCGGGCTGTCGCGCGTACAACCGCTGGCTCGCGGATCTCTGCAAGACGAATCCCGAACGCCATGCCGGGGTCGCGCTCATCAACGTCGACGACATCGAGGAGACGGTGAAGGAGATCCGCGCGGCGCGGGATATGGGCCTCTGGGGCGGCGTCCTGCTGCCGACCAGCACCGGCACCCATCCCTTCTACCACCATCCGCGCTACGAGCCGCTCTGGGCCGTCTGTGAAGAGCTCGAGATGCCGCTGCAATCGCATTCGGGCTGGTCGCCGGACTACGGCGACGTCGAATGTGCGACGGCGATGTTCATCAGCGAGGTCGACATGTTCGCCCAGCGCCCGTTCACGGCGCTGCTCTGGTCGGGGGCGTTCGAGCGCCATCCGAATCTCAAGTACCTCTTCACGGAGGCGGGCTGCGGCTGGATCCTCGAGAAGCTGCGGGTGCTCGAGTTCAAGGCGAACGATCCGATCTTCAAGCATTTCACGCGCGCGCTCTCGCTCGGGCCGACGGGTTATTTCGAACGCCAATGCTTCATCGGCGCTTCGTTCATGCCGCGTCACGAGGCGCATTTCCGGCACGAGATCGGCATCGACAAGCTGCTCTGGGGCTCGGACTATCCCCATCTCGAGGGCACCTGGCCGAATACCATGGCGGCCCTGCGCAAGACCTTCTTCGATTTTCCGGAGAACGAGATCCGAGCGATCCTCGGCGAGAACGCCGCCCGGGTCTACGGCTTCGACGTCGCGGCCATGCAGAAGATCGCCGACCGCATCGGCCCGACGATCGCCGACATCCGGGGCGAGGGCTGAGATGAGCGCCGCCGACGCGCTGCCCTCCCGCCGCGAGCGCCGCCGCGTCGCGGTCCGGGATCGCATCGTGGAGTCGGCGCTCGCGCTCTTCGAGACCCAGGGCTACGAAGCGACGACCGTCGCCGAGATCGTCCGCCGCTCCGACATCGCGTACGGGACCTTCTTCAACCACTTTCCGTCGAAGCTCCATCTGCTCCGCGAGGTCGCGGATCATTCCATGCGCGACCTGTTCGAGAACGTCGAAGGCGTGCGCAAGCGGCCGGGCGACTTTTCGGCCCACGTCGTCGCGCTCTTCGAGAGCTCCGCCGACCGCGCGCTCGAGAAGGGGCCGCCGATGCGCGAGCTGATCGGCGCGATGATGGCCCTCGCGTTTCCCGAGACCGCCGGTGCGGACGATCGGCGCATCCGGACCGCGTTCGGCGAGCTGCTCGAGGACGGCGCGCGCCGCGGCGAGATCCGCGAGGACGTCGATCGCGAGACGCTGCTCGAGATCGTCGTCGGGGCGTGGTACTCGCTCTTCTTCAGCTGGGTCCATTTCGACGAGTACCCGCTGCGGGAGCGCGCGTCGAAGGCCGCGCGATTCCTCGCGCACACGTTGACCCTCGCGTCGGCCGGCGGGCCGGACGGCGCGATGCCGTTGCGTGAGACCGATCCGAGCGTGGAGCCGCCCCGAGGCGAGAACCGAGAGGAGCTGCGAGATGGCGAACGATCCTGAGGTGCTGCGCATCGATCCCGGCGAGATCGGCGGCTGGCCGATCCTGCGCATCGACTATCCGACCGATCCGAAATGCATCGCGGCCCTGCTGCCGCCCGGGCTCGAGCCCGCGCAGACGTCCGAGGTGCATCTCTCGATCTACAACGTGCCGGTCTCGGACGAGCCGGAGTACGGCGTCGTCGTGAAGGTCGACGCGACCTATCGCGGCACGCCGGGCGGCTATGCGCTCGCCTACGGCATCGACCAGGAATCCGCCGTCTACATCAGCAAGGACACGAACGGCCAGCCGAAATTCCTCGCGGAGATCGAGTACTTCCGCAACGGCGACGGCGTGCGCGCCCGCTGCGGCCACGCCGGCTACACCTTCCTCGAGTTCCGGGGCCGGACCACCGGTGCGGCGCCGCTTCCGCAGCCCTTCACCGACCGCGACTACTGGATCAAGGTCTCGCGCGCCGTCGGCTTCGCCGAGAAGAGCTACGACTTCCCGCCCCACGTCGTCGTCGTGAAGGCCGACTACGAGCCGGTCCACCGCATCTCGGTCGAAGGCGAGCTCCGGCTGCTCGAGAGCCCCTGGGATCCGATCGCGACGCTGCTGCCGGTGTGCGGTGCGGTGCGCGCCCAGCTGACCCTCGATCGGCCGACCGCGCGCACGATCACCCTCGAAGGCGCGCTCGATCCGGATGCGTTCTGGCCCTTCGTCGACACGATCGGGAGCTCGCGCTGGCCGGGCACCCGCGGCGGACCGAAACGACCCGCATGAGACGAGCACCGCGCGCCGGCCGCCTCGCGAGGCCGGTCGGCGGTCGGCTCGACGTTCGCGAGCGACGGCGCCATGCTTGGCTTCGCGCTTCTCCCCGATTCGAACCCGGCAATCCCGCCGAGAGGAAAATTCCATGCACGATCTCGTGATCAAGAACGGCCAGGTCATCGACGGCACCGGCCGCCCCGGACAGCGCGCCGACGTCGCGATCTCGAACGGCATCGTCACGGAGGTCGGGAGCGTCTCCGGCGCCGCGCGCGAGACGATCGACGCCGAGGGCCGCCTCGTGACGCCCGGATTCGTCGACATCCATACGCATTACGACGCGCAGGCGACCTGGGATCCGCACCTGCTGCCCTCGGGCTGGCACGGCGTCACGACGATGGTCGCCGGCAATTGCGGCGTCGGCTTCGCGCCCGCGGCGCCCGATCGCCGCGAGTGGCTGATCGAGCTGATGGAAGGCGTCGAGGACATCCCCGGCGCGGCGCTCTCGGAGGGCATCCGCTGGGATTGGGAGACCTTCCCGCAATACCTGGATGCCCTCGAGAAGTCCCAGCTCGCCGTCGACCTCGGCACCCACGTGCCGCACGGTGCCGTGCGCGCGTACGTCATGGGCGAACGCGGCGCGAAGAACGAGGCGGCGACGAAGCAGGACATCGAGCAGATGTACGCGATCGTGAAGGAGGGCCTGCTCGCGGGCGCCCTCGGCTTCTCGACCTCGCGCACGATGGGCCACCGCGCCCTCGACGGCGAGCCGGTCCCGGGCACCTTCGCCCAGGAAGACGAGCTCTTCGGCATCGGCCGCGCGCTCAAGGACACCGGCCTCGGCGTCTTCGAGCTCGCGAACGCCGGCGCCGCCGGAGACTCGGGCGGCGACGGGCCCGACGCGGCCTTGAAGGAGATCGACTGGATGCAGCGCCTCTCGATCGAGACCGGCCGGCCGGTCTCGTTCACGGTGCTGCAATTCGATTCGCGCCCGAACCAGTGGCGCGATCTGATGCGGACCTGCGAAGAGAGCGTGAAGCGCGGCGGGAACGTGATCGCCCAGTTCGCGGCCCGGCCCTTCGGCATTCTCGTCGGCCATCAGACGACGGCGAACCCGCTGCTGAGCCGGCCCGCCTACGTGGAGATCGCGAGCCTCCCGCTGCCCGAACGCGTGAAGCGGCTGCGCGATCCGCAGGTCAAGGCGCGCATCCTGTCGGCGGAGCGGGTCGGTGAGCCCGGCTGGGGCAGCATGCTCGACAATCCGGCGATCTACGCGCGGCTCTTCCCGATGGGCGATCCGCCGGACTACGAGCCGAGCGCCGACCAGAGCCTCGCGGCGATCGCCGCGCGCGAGAACCGCTCGCCCGAAGAGCTGCTCTACGAGCACATGCTCCGCGACGAAGGCCGCGAGCTGCTGCTGCTGCCGTTCTTCAACTACTCCGATGGCGATCTCGAGCCGTTCCGCGAGATGCTGGACAGCGAGCAGACGGTGCTCTCGCTCGGCGATGGCGGCGCCCATTGCGGCGTCATCTGCGATGCGTCGCTGCAGACGTTCATGCTGACCCATTGGGCGCGCGACCGGACGCGCGGCCCGAAGATCCGGCTCGAGCACGCCGTCCACCGCATGACGCAGCACACGGCCCAGGTCTACGGGCTGCTCGATCGCGGCGTCCTGGCGCCCGGCTACAAGGCCGACGTGAACGTGATCGACTTCGATCGGCTCACGCTCCACCGGCCGCAGATGGTCTTCGATCTTCCGGGTGGCGCACGGCGACTGATCCAGCGGGCCTCGGGTTATGAGAAGAAGATCGTGAGCGGTCGGGTCGTCATGGAGCAGGGCGAGCCGACGGGGGCGATGCCGGGGCGTCTGCTTCGCGGCGCCCGGCCGCGTCCGCGCGCCTGATCGATGCGCCGACCGGCACGGCCGGTCGGCGCGCCGTGCGCCGGCGGGCGGCAGCGGACCGGCGTTGTCGGGGCGAGCGCGTCCGCGAGAGCCACTTTCGGGCAGGGTCGGCCACCCATCGACATGGGCCTTAAATCCCATGGTTGATGATTTCGCCCGGAGGGGTTCCCTGCGGGCGGTGTCGGTGGCATGCTGGGGAGCGCCGTGATTTCGGGCGGGAAAAATCGCCACCGGAATCGGAAGAATGGTCGAAATTTACCAATCGGGCTAGGATGCCGACCGATGAGCCGGGAGGCAGAGCTGGATTGAATTCGGATCCGGTGCTGTGCCCGGCCCCGGATCTTGGCGGGGCCGAAACGTCCGCGAGCCGAACAGGGATCGCTTTCGAACCGACCGGTAGGTGAAGACGGAAGTGCCGAACGCCAGTACGCAAGCCCTCGAACGCGCCGTCGTCGCCCTGCTGCGACCGCTCGTGCGGCTCGTCCTGAAGCGGGGCATGGCCTTCGGGCAATTCGCCGAGCTCTTGAAGCGGGCCTATGTCGAGGCGGCGGAAGAGGATTTCGCGGTCCCCGGCCGCAAGCTGACGATCTCCCGCGTCGCCGTGCTGACGGGATTGACGCGCAAGGAAGCCAGCCGGTTGATGCAGGAAGAGCCGGCCGTCAGCGAATCGCAGGCGCGCCGGCGCGTGAACCGGGCGGCGCGGGTCGTCTCGGCCTGGGCGGTCGACCCGAACTTCCAGGATGCGGCGGGCAATCCACTCGAGCTGCCCTTCGATCAGTCGGGGGGTGGCCCGTCGGGTGGGAGCGCGGACGGCGACGGGCCGACCTTCTCGCGGCTCGTGGCGCTGCACGGCGCCGACGTCCCGCCGCGCGCGGTGCTCGACGAGCTCATGCGGGTCGGCGCCGTGGCCCGGCGCGAAGACGGCCGGATCCATCTGGTCGAACGCGCGTATATTCCCGCCGGCGACGAGGCGGCGAAGCTCGACATCCTCGGGACGGACGCAGCGGATCTGATCGCGTCGATCGAGCACAATCTCGAGCCCGAGGTCGCCGAGCGTTATTTCCAGCGCAAGGTCGCCTACGACAATCTGCCGGCCGACTACCTGCCCGCGCTCCGGGCGCTGCTCGCCGATCGGGGACAGCAGCTGCTCGAGACGCTCAACGACGACATGGCGAGACACGATCGCGATCTCGGTGCGGCGACGAGCGATGCGCCGCGTCGGCGAGCGATGGTCGGCATCTATTATTTCGAGGACGAGGTCGATGACGAAGCTTGATCGGATCGTGGCGGAAGAGGCCGTTCGGTCTTCGGAAGGCGCCGTTGCGAGCGGCAGGGCCGTCGCGCAAGGGCACCGTCCGCGGGCATCGGCCCGCCTCGCCTGGCTCGTCGGCTCGCTCGGCGCAGCCGCGCTCGCGGCGCTCTCGTTCGCCTGTGCCGCCTCCGACAGCGGGGGCATGAGCGGAACCGGCATCAGCCAGGGCTCGATCAATTCCTTCGGCAGCATTTTCGTGAACGGCGTCGAATGGGCGCTCGAGGGCGCGAGCATCGAGCTCGATGGGGCGTCGGCGAGCGAGGCGGATCTGCGCGTCGGCATGGTCGTGCGCGTCGAGGGAAATCGATCGGAAGACGGCCGCTCCGGCGATGCACGGCGCGTGGTCTTCGACGATTCGATCGAAGGGCCGATCCAGAGCGCGCCGGTCGAGACGATTCCCGGCGTCGAGAAGAGCTTCGAGGTGCTCGGGACGACCGTCCTCGCCCACGTGACCCGGACGAGCTTCGGCGGCGGCGCGACCTTCGCCGGGCTCGCGGAAGACGATCTCGTCGAAATCAGCGGCTTCTTCGATTCGGCTGGGGCGATTCTCGCCACCCGCATCGAGGGCAAGGGCACGGCGACGGGCAACGACCGCGTGGAGCTGCGCGGCGAGGTGGCCAATCTCGTCAAGAACGTCGACGGGAGCGGGGTCTTCGATCTCGGTACCATCACGATCCACTACGACGATGCGACCCGCTTCGACGACGTCTCTCCGACGTCCCTCGCGGCAGGCGACTTCGTCGAGGTCGAAGGCCTCCTGCGTGTCACGGGCGATGAGGTCGACGCGACGCGGCTCGAACGCGAGTCGTCGGGCATCGGCTCGGACGACCGCGACGAAGTGGACCTCGAAGGCATCGTCGTGCTCTGTGCCGAGTCGCCGGACTACTGTCTGCTCGGCATTCCCGTCGACGATTCGGGCGCGACCTTCGATCCGCCGGGATTCATGCCCACGGCGGGCGACCGCGTCGAATGCGAGGGGCGGATCGAGAACGGCGTCCTGATCGCGACGCGCATCGAGTCCGAGAACGAGGAAGACAATCCGCGCGACGTCCGGATCGACGCCGCGGTGACGAGCATCGACCCGATCGCCCGGACGCTCGTCGTCCTGGGCGTCACGATCGAAGCCGATGGCGACACGCTCCTCGAGGACGACAGCGACGAAGACGACGAGAATCTCTCCTTCTCGGAGCTCCGCGTCGGCGATTTCCTCGAGATCGAGGCGGCCTCGACCGGCACGAGCACGGCGCGCGCGATCTCGATCGAGCGCGAGGATGCGGAGGCGGGCGACGACGACGTCCGGCTCGAAGGGCCGGTGACGGCGATCGATCCGGATCTGCCGG
This sequence comes from Myxococcota bacterium, assembly GCA_041389425.1. Classification (GTDB taxonomy): domain Bacteria; phylum Myxococcota_A; class UBA9160; order UBA9160; family UBA4427; genus UBA4427. Next base: position 202,812 of record JAWKRX010000004.1, on the reverse strand, counting down.
CCCTCGAGATCCTCGGCCAGCCGATCCCGCTGGACGGCTCGACGGTCTACCGCGACGGGTCCGGGCAGTCCCGCACCGAGGAGGAGTTCTTCCGCACCCCGGGCGACGTCCAGCTCGGCGACGTCGTGCGCGCCAAGGACGACGATGCGTCGGATCTCTCGCTGCTCGGCGAAGCGGACGAAGTCGAGATCGAGGGCGGCGACGACGACGACGATGACAGCTGACGAGCGCGGCGCTTCGCCGACGCGCGCGGCCGCGTCGGAATCGGAATGCGGCGCGCTCTCGCGGCGCGTCTTCCTGCTGCGAGCGGCTGCCCTGAGTGCAGCCGTGGCGTTCGGCGGGCCCGCGGCGCGGGCGATGGGCCTCGCGGCATCGCCGCCCGACGCGGATTTCGCCCTCGGCATCCAGAGCTTCACGCTCCGTCGCTACGCCCTCGAGCCGATGCTCGACGTCCTCGTCTCCCTCGGCGTCCGCGAGGTGGAGCTCATCCCCGAGCTCGAGATCCTCTTCTACCGTCTCGGCTCGCATCTGCCCGTCAGCGACGATCCGGCGCTCCTCGAGCCCGCCCGCCAGGCGATCGCCGCACGCGGCATCCGGATCGCCGCCTCGGGCGTCCACTCCGTCGGCGACCGCGCCGACGCCGAGCAGCTCTTCCGGTTCGCCCTGCAGGCGGGCATTCCGCTGCTCACCATCTCGCCCGACGACGCGGTGCTCGACGATCTCGATCGCCTCTGTCGCGCCCACCCCTCCGTCCGCCTCGGCATCCACAACCACGGGCCCTGGACCCGCTACGACGCGATCGCCGACCTCGAGGCGACGCTCGCCGGGCGCGCGCCGAATTTCGGGGCGTGTGTCGATACGGGGCATTTCATCCGGTCGGGTGAGGATCCGGTCGAGGCCGTGCTGCGGCTGGGGCCGCGGGTGCTCGGCGTTCATCTCAAGGATTTCGAGGGCGCCGGATTCTTCGCCTCGGGCTGCCTGCTCGGCGAGGGGCGACTCGATCTGATCGCCTTCTTCCGCGCGCTCCGAGAGGTCGGATTCGGGCCGGACCGTGCGCTCTCGCTCGAATTCGAGCGCGATTCGGACACGCTCCTCGACGACGTCCGCGCCTGCCTCGAGAGCGCGCGGCGGGCCATCGCCGCGACGGCCCCCGCCGCCTGAACGCCTCCGCGCCGCCCTGCCGGCGGCGGCGAGCTGCCGCCCGGGACGCGCAGGCGTTATGCTCGGGTGCGCCCGTTCGAACCCGCGGACCGAGTCTGGATGCCCGACTTCCAAGCCCTGCTCGTCAGTCATGGCCCGTGGATCGTCGCCCTTGCCGTGGCGATCGATCAGCTCGGCATCCCGATCCCGTCCATTCCGACGCTGCTGCTCGCCGGCAGCCTGGTCGCGAGCGGCGAGCTCTCGGGCCCGGGCCTGCTCGTCGCAGCGACGCTCGCCTCGCTGCCCGCCGATCTGCTCTGGTTCGAGATCGGCCGCCGCCGGGGCCATGCGGTCCTCGGGCTGCTCTGCCGCATCTCGCTCGAGCCGGACTCCTGCGTGCGCACGACCCGCGAGAGCTTCGAGCGCCGCGGGCCGTCGACGCTCCTGTTCGCCAAATTCCTGCCCGGCCTGCAGACCGTCGCGCCGCCCCTCGCCGGAGCGGGCGGGATGGCATACGGCCGCTTCATCGCCTTCGATGCGGCCGGGGCGCTGCTCTTCAACGGCGCCTTCCTCGTGGCGGGGTACCTGTTGCGCGATCAGATCGAAGGCTTCCTCGCGATCCTGTCGGCCTTCGGCGCGCGGCTGATCAGCTTCGTCGCCGTCTCGATCGTGCTCTGGATCGCTTGGAAGTTCTGGCAGCGGCAGCGCTTCCTGCATCTGCTCCGGATCGCCCGGATCGACGTCGATACGCTCGGCGCCCTGCTCGAGGGCGAGGCGCCGCCGATGGTCTACGACCTGCGCGACCGCCTGGCGCTCGAGTCCCAGGCGCATCGGTTGCCAGGGGCGCAGGTGATCCGGATCGACGAGCTCGACGCACGGCATGCGGAGATCCCGCGCGATCGGGACATCATCCTCTACTGTGCTTGACCGAACGAAGCCTCGAGCGCCCGTGTGGCGCTCATGCTGAAGCGGCGGGGGATCGAACGCGTGCGGCCGCTGGCGGGGGGCATCGACGCCTGGCTCGCATCGGGCCGGCCCGTCGAGCCGATCGAGGAGGTGCCGTGAGCGGGCCGATCGAATGCGGATCGATCCGGGCTCCCGCGCGCGCGCGCACGGCGCGGCGGATCCGGCGCGCCATCGCGTGCGGGCTCGCGCTCGTGCTCGCGAGCGCAGGGCTCGCGTCCGAGGCGATCGCCCGCAGCGAGGGCGAGCGGGCCAGCGCCGGCGAAGTCGAGGGTGAGGCCGAGAGCGAGGGCGCCAGCACCGGCGCCGCGCCGCTCTACGCCCCCCACCGCGACGAAGACGGCTACTTCAATCCCTGGCACCGCTTCGACCGCCCTTCGGTCTGGGACATGCTGGCGTGGAAGACCGCGGCGAACCCCTACGACAAGGACGCGCCGCCGGTGATTCCGCGGATCGCGAACGACGGCGCCTACCTCGCGGGCGAAGAACATTCCGCGACGGTCACCTGGGTGGGGCATGCGACCTTCGCCGTCCACGATCGCGACGACGTCTTCCTCACCGATCCGCATTTCTCGAAGCGGGCGCTGATTCCGGCACGCGCGGTGCCGCCGGGCCTGCCGGTCGATTCGATTCCCCCCGACGCGTTCGCGGTCGTCTCCCACAATCACTACGACCATCTCGACGAAGAGACCGTGAAGACGCTCCCGGCGACGGTCGGCTGGTACGTGCCGAAGGGGCTGGCCGGCTGGTTCCGCAAGCGGGGCCGGGAGGACGTCGTCGAGCTCGATTGGTGGCAGAGCGCGCGCCGGGGACGCTTCACGATCACCTGCCTCCCGTCCCAGCATTGGAGTCTTCGCATCGGACAGGGCGAGAACGAGACGCTCTGGTGCGCCTGGCTCGTGGATTCGGGCGACTATCGATATTTCTTCGCGGGTGATACCGGCTACTTCGAGGGCTTCGCCGAGTACGGCCGGCGCTTCGCGCCGATCGACGTCGCGATGCTGCCGATCGGCGCCTATGCACCGCGCTGGTTCATGGCCTATCAACACGTGGATCCGGCGGAGGCCTATCAGGCCTTCCTCGACCTGCGCGCCGGGACCCTGCTCCCGATGCACTGGGGCACCTTCGACCTCACCGACGAGCCGCTCGACCTCCCGCCCCGGGAGCTCGCGCGGGTCGTCGCCGAGCGGTCCGGCGGAGACGATCGCGTTCGCATCCTCGCGATCGGCGAGCGCTGGAAGGTGCCCGAGCGACCGGCGACCGCGTCGGCGGCATCGTCGCCATCGCCCTCGCCATCGGCCTCGTCGGCCGAATCAGACGCGCCGCGGCCGAACGGCGAATCCACCCGAATACCGGAGAACGAGTAACCGCATGGCCGAGCTCCTCACGACCGAAAGCCTGATCGCGCTCCTGACCCTCGCGGGCCTCGAGATCGTGCTCGGGATCGACAACATCGTGTTCATCTCGATCCTCGTCGCGAAGCTCCCGGATGCCGATCAGCCGCGCGCCCGCCAGATCGGACTCCTGCTCGCGATGGGCATGCGCATCGCGCTGCTTCTCGCGATCAGCTGGGTGATGGGCCTGACGAAGCCGCTCTTCTCCCTGGTCGGCCACGCCTTCGCGGGGCGCGACCTGATCCTGCTCTTCGGCGGGCTCTTCCTGGTCGGCAAGGCGACCTGGGAGATTCACGACAAGCTCGAGGGCGCGGAGCACGGGGCGAATGGCACGGCCCCCGTGAAGGCGGCCTTCGGCGCGATCCTGCTCCAGATCGTGCTGCTCGACATCGTCTTCTCGCTCGACTCGGTGATCACCGCCGTCGGCATGGCGCGACACATCGAGATCATGATCGCGGCGGTGATGATCGCCGTCGGCGTGATGCTCGTCTTCGCCGGGACGATCTCGGCGTTCATCGAGCGCCATCCGACGATGAAGATGCTGGCGCTCTCGTTCCTGCTGCTGATCGGCGTCATCCTGATCGCCGACGGCTTCGGGCAGCACGTCTCGAAGGGCTACATCTACTTCGCGATGGCCTTCTCGCTGTTCGTCGAGATCCTGAACATCCGGATCCGGCGGGCGAAGGCCGCGCCGGTCCAACTGCATCAGCGCTACGTCGTCGATCGTTGAGGGCGGGGCGCCAGGAGCCTGACCCAAGATGGGCGTGGATGCCTGAGCGTCGAGACGCGCCTCTCGCAAGGCGCGCGAGGGAGCCGTAGCCGAGCTACGGCGACTGAGCGCAACGCCGCGAGAGGCGATGGATCGGCGCTCAGGCGCCGCGCGGCCATCTTGGGTCAGGCTCCTACTCGCCGGTCGGGAGCGCCTGCCCGGGGAAGAGCCGGTTGAACTCGGAGACGGCGGCCGCCATCCCCGCCTTGCCCTCGGCGAGGCGCTCGTTCGCGTCGATCAGATCCTCGCGCGCTTCCTCGAGATCCTTCTCGGCCTGCTTGATCGCCTTCTGCGCCGCGCGGATGTCGTCGTGGGCCTGGTTCTTCATCTCGTTGGCCGCGTGCCACTGGTCCGTGACCTGCTGATGGGAGGCACCGACCGCGAGCATGCGGTCGCCCATGGTCGGGGGCTTGTCGGACTGACAGCCGGCGAGGGCGATCGTGCAGGCGGAGCAGGCGATCAGGCGGGCGAGCGCGCTGAAGAAGGGACGGGGCGTCGTGAGCTGATCATGCATGGTGGTTGTTCCTCCCTGGGGCGGCGCACGGTATCGCAGAAGCATGGAGCGTTGCAGCCCTCCTGCGGCCGGTTTGCAGGTCCGGTCGGGCGGGGATCGACGGTCGACCGGCGCAGCGCCGTTCGGCACATTCCCGGGCACCCGACCGGGGCCAACTCGCGTCCGGATCGTCTACCGTAGGCGCCCGGGCAGCCCTGGAGCGCCCCGAACCCCCGCGCCGCGTTCGTCTGCGGATCGACCCGTGTAAAGGAATGTGCCCCCATGTTGGATCCGAAATATGTCGACGCCTTCCAGTTCGCCGGCCAGGACATCCCCTGGCTGCTCTCCCATTGGGCGAAGAACAAGCCCGACCATCCCTTCCTGATCTGGGAGCCGAAGAGCGGCGCGGGCCGGCAGTACACCTATGCCGAGTTCGAGCGCGAGGTCGCGAACGTGGCGGCGGGGCTGGCGGCGCGGGGCGTCACGAAGGGCGACAAGCTCCTCATCCACGCCGAGAACTGTCCCGAGGCGGTGCTCACCTGGTATGCCTGCGCACGCCTCGGCGCCGTCGGCGTCACGACCAACACCCGCAGCGCCGGCGCCGAAATCGAATACTTCGCCGAGCATACGGGCTGCGTCGGGGCGGTGACCCAGCCGCAGTTCGCGAAGCTCGTCGAGGCGAACGCACGCAAGCTGCGCTTCATCGCGGTGACCGAGGACAACTCGGGCGAGGCGGCGAGCGCCGAGGAGCGCGCCCACGGCCTCGAGTCCTTCGCGGCGCTGCGCGGCGATGGCGCATCGCTCCCGGCGCGTCCCGCAGATCCGATGGCGCCCGCCGGCATCATGTTCACCTCGGGCACGACCTCGCGCCCGAAGGCCGTCGTGCACACCCATGCCAACGCGCTCTGGGCGAGCCGCATGGGCCCCGCGAACATCGACATGAAGACGGACGATACCTATCTCGTCTATCTGCCCTTCTTCCACGTGAACGCCCAGAGCTGGTCGTTCTGGACGACGATCGGGGCGGGCGGCACGGTCGTGCTGCAGCCGAAGTTCTCGGCGTCGCGCTTCTGGGACGTCGTCGTGAAGCACGGCGTGACCCACATCTCGCTGATCCCTTTCGTCTTCAAGGCGATCGCGGGCAAGCCGATTCCCGCCAACAAGCTCAAGGTCGGCGTCTTCGGGCTCATCATGCCCGAGCTCGAGAAGATGCTCGGCATTCGCGTGATGGCCGCCTGGGGCATGACGGAAACCGTCATCCACGCGACGCGCAACGACTGGCTCCAGACCTATCCCGTCGGCTCGATGGGCAAGCCGACGCCCGGCTACGAGTTCGCGATCGTCGATCCCGATACGGGTCGGCCGTGCGCCCAGGGCGAGACCGGCGAGCTCTGGATTCGCGGCCGCCGCGGCATCCAGCTCTTCCTCGAGTACTACGACAACGCCGAGGCGATGAAGAAGTCGTTCACCGAGGACGGCTGGTTCAAGACCGGCGATCGCGTCGTGCTCGGGATCGAGGGCAACTTCTTCTACAAGGAGCGCGACAAGGATGCGCTGAAGGTCGGTGCCGAGAACGTGTCGGCTCGTGAGGTCGAGGATTGCTGCCGCGAGGTCGGCGGGATCGCGGACATCGCGGTCGTCGGCCGCAAGCACGAGATGCTCGACCAGGTCCCCGTCGCCTTCGTGATCCGCGCGCCGGGCGAGAAGCGCTCGGAGACCGAGCACGCCGAGGCGATCCTCGCGAACTGCCGCGCGAAGCTGGCGGGCTTCAAGGTCCCGCGCGCCGTCTACTTCCGCGACGAGTTCCCGACCGCGACCCTCGAGAAGGTCGCCAAGAACAAGCTCCGGGAGATCGCGGACGAGCTGCCCGCGCCGCCCGAGCCGAAGCGCTGAGCGCCGTTGCGAGAGCCGAGCGCCGCGGCGGTCGCTGCGCGCCGTGGCGATCGCTGAGAGGAAGACGATGGCCGATTCCGTTCCGCGTCCGGACATCCTGGCATCGCTCGCGATCCCCGAAGAGATTCGCGAGGACATGCACGCGCTGATCACGCTCTCCGCCGGCGCGACCTGGCAGCGCCCGGGCCTGCGCCCGGCGGAGCGCAGCCTGATGTCGCTCTCGGTGCTCGGCGCGCTGGGCCGCATGGAGGAGTTCCGGACGCATGTCGGGATGGCTCTCGACAACGGCCTGACCCGCGCCCAGATCTGCGAAGCGATCATGCAGCTCGGCATCTACGCGGGCATGCCCGCCGCGGTCGCCGGCTTTCGCGTCGCATCCGCCGTCTTCTCCGAACGCGAGTGACGGACTCGGACCCACGAGACGCGCCCGGCGTGGAAGGGGGGATGCGAATGGCTCGCCCTCGGCACGGCGCGCGTTGCTTCTCGGATGGGGTGCTTCGGCATTCGCCGAGCAAGGCCGACCTCAGGCTGCGCTTGACTTCGCATCCCCCCTTCCACGCCGGGCGCTCGCATGGGTGCAAGTTCGGCGGGGTGGGATTCAAAGCAGAGTCGAATCGCATGCGCTGGAAGTCGGCCGTGCCGACGCTGCATGGCGCGAGCGACCGGTCCGGTGCGCTGGGCGCGAAGTAAAGCGCAGCCTGAGGTCGGGCAAGCGTTCAGGTTGCCGAGCCAGATGAGTTCGAGATGCGATGAGGGCCGGTGCTAGGGCGAGCCATTCGCGCCCAGCGCGCCGGACCGGTCGCGTCTTGTAACGAGGCGCCGCCCCCTCCGTCTCCCCCCCGCGTGTGCGATTCACGGGCGGGCGACGACGCGTCCGAAGGTCTGGCGCCCCGCGAGGTCTTCGAGGGCCGCGGGGATCTCGGAGAAGGAGATCACGCGGCTCGTGGTCGCGCGATACTTGCCGGCGCGGACGAGGGCCATCAGGTCGTCGTGGGCCTTCTGCTCGATCTCCATCAGGGCGGGCCCGTAGCCCGAGCCCATGCAGACGCCGACGAGGGTCCAGTTCTGGACGTAGAACTCGGACGGGTGGATCGGGATGAGGCCGCCGGCGTGGCCGCAGAGCAGGTGGCGGCCTTCGACCCGGAGCAGCGGGCGCGCGCGGCGGCCGGGCTCGCCCTGGACGAAGTCGACGATGACGTCGATGCCGTGGTCGCCGACGATCCGCTTGACGGCGTCGACGAAATCTTCGCGCGTATGATCGATCGCGATCTCGGCGCCCATCTTGCGGCAGAAGTCGACCTTCTCTGCGCCGCCGGCGACCGCGATGACGCGGCAGCCCGCCGCCGCGCAGAGCTGGACCGCCGAGGACGGAACGCCGCCGGCGGCACCGAGCACGAGCACCGTCTCGCCCGCCTGGACCTTGCCGCGACGATGGACGGCGTGATAGGCGGTGTGCGCGGGGATCACGAAGCCCGCCGCATCCTCGTCGCTCATCGTTTCGGGCACTTCCCAGATCGTGGGCAGCGCCATCACGGTCTTCGCGGCGAAGCTGCCGAAGGGCTGCGGCGTGAAGCCCATGACCCGCTTGCCCTTCAGATGGGCGAGGGAAGGGGTGGTCTCCTCGACGATGCCGACGGCTTCCTGGCCCGAGACGTAGGGGCGCGGGATCGGGACGGGATAGGCGCCCGTCGCCATCGTGTGGTCGGGGGTCGCGAGCGCCGCTGCGAGCACGCGCACGAAGGCGTAGTGATCGCAGGCCGGCTCGTCCCCGCGCCGCTCGCGCAAGCCTTCGATGTCCATCGCGAGGCGGCTCATCGCCTCGTGGGTCGGCTCGGGGAACGATTCCCAGTGGAACACATCCTTCGGCAAGCCCTTGTCGCGGACGACCCAACCGTGCATCGCTCTTCTCCTTCGCTCGTGGTCTCGATACGTTCGTTCTGTTCGTTCTGTTCGCTCTACTCGTTCTGTTCGTTCTGTTCGATCTGCTCGTGCCGTTCGTTCCGCCCGACTGGCTCGCGGGCTTCGTCGAGCGCGGCGCCGCTGCTCAGCGGCGGGGCAGCGTGAGGTCGACCGTTCCGCTCGCATGCATGCCGAGCTCGTTGACGGCCTTCAGCGAGATCTGGAGCACGCGCTCGTCGCCTTCCTGCGTTTCGCGGACGACTTCGCCGCTGAAGCGCAGGGTCGTCCCCGGCGTCGCCGGGCCGCCGAGGCGGATCTGGATGGCGAGCAGGCGTGCTTCGCTGCCGGCCCAGTCGGTGACGTAGCGGGCGACGTAGCCGTTGGTCGTCAGGATGTTCATGAAGACGTCGGGCGCGCCCTGCTTGCGGGCGTAGTCGCGATCGTGGTGGACGGGCATGAAGTCGCGCGAGGCGAGGGCGCCGGCGACGATGCGGGTCGTCGTGACGGGGAGGGCGAAGTCGGGCAGGCGCTCGCCGCTCGGCGGGGCGGGTGCCGCGCTCGTCTTGTCGGGACCCTGCGCAGCCGCCGGCGGTCGCGCGGCCGGCGGCGCCGCCTCCGCCGCCTTCGCGGCGTCCGGCCGGCCCGGCGCGAACTTGAAGATCCGGAAGCGCTGCCGGCCGACCGGCTCGTCCGCTTGCGCGCCGCGCGCGAAATAACGCGTCATCCAGGTCACGAAATAACCCGATCCGAGGCCGGTCGTCTTGCGCTCGGAGATCGACTCGAGCTCGGAGGTCGAATAGAGCTGGTCGCCCGGCCGCAGGTAGCGGAGGAATTCGAGCTCGGAGTTGGTCGCGAGGGTGCCGGGCAGGCCGGCCTTCGCGAGGGCGACGAAGGGGCTCGCCGGATCCATCTCGCTCGAGGAGCCGCCGCGCTCCGCGATGCCCTCGAGCCGCGGCCTTCCCATCGTCCAGACCTGCAGCATCGCGGGCGGGGCGACGAGGCCGCCGAAGCGGCTGGCGCGCGCCCGGGCCTCGTCGAGGTAGATCGGGTTGTGGTCGTCGAGGGCGTCGACCCAATGGCGCACCATCGGCAGGTTCACGGGATCGGGCGCTTCGGCCGGGCCGCCGCTGCTCATCGGCTTGCCGATCCACGGCTCGAGGCTCGCGCGGAGCGGATCGTCTTCGTGCGCCATCGTCGAGGTCCTCGGCCGCGCCGCGCGTGTGTTCGATGCTTTCGCCGCGCTGCGCGGTGCGCGGTCGGGAGGCCCGGTCCCGGGGCCGCGAGCGAGCTTCGCGCCCGAAACGCGCGCTGGCAATGGGGCCCCGCTCGCGTAGCATCGCCGCCGAGCCATCCGCTCGGAGGAGGATTCCATGCGAGGAAGATGCGATTCGGGGAAGGGCGCGTTCGCGGTCGTCGTGCTGATCGGGACGGTGTGGCTCGCGGCTGGCGCGGCCGGCGCGAAGGAGCCGGCGCCGGCGTCGGCACCGGAGGGGGCTCGCTTCGAGCAGCTCGAGAGCGTGCAGGCCTTCGATGCGTTGATGGCGACGATCGCCGAGCTGCGCGGCATGATCCTCGCCGACGCGACGAGCGAGCGCGAAGCCGCCGAAGGCATGCGCTTCCTGCTGCGGACCCTCGCGATGTCCCAGGACGTCTCGGGCGACGGCCATCCGCAGGCGCCGCATTTCGCGCGCATGGACACGCCGCGGCGCAAGCTCGGCGGCGACAACCCCAACGCCGAATACGACAACCTCGCCTGGAACGGCGCCTACGACTATCGCATCACCGGCAACCGCGGGACCCTCGATCATCTCTCGTTCACGGTCCTCCACCGCGAGCCGAACGGCCGCAGCCGCGCCATCGGCTACGTCAACGAACGCGACCTCGAGCTCGACGCGAAGGGAAACTTCACCCTCTGGCTGACGGCGAAGAAGCCGAAGGCGCCGGGCGTATGGATCCAGTCGAAGCCCGGTGATGGATCGATCCTCGTGCGGCAATACATCGGCGATCGCGCCAGCGAGCAGCTCGCGACCTATCGAGTCGAGGTCGTCGGCCGAAAGCCCTTCGATCCCCTCGCGCCGTCGACCGACGCCGAGGTCGCCCACGGCATCCGCGCGACGCTCGGGGCCGTCAACGGCCTCGCCCGGCTCCATCACTACGTGACGCCGGGGCTCGGCGATTCGATCAACGCCTTCATGCGCCTCAACAGCGACGATTTCGGCGCCGACATCAGCAGCATCGACAACCTCTACCTGATCGGGACGTACGAGATCGAGGAAGACGAAGCCCTGGTCGTCGAGGTCGATCGCCTCGACGTGCGCTACTGGAACTTCGCGATCGAGAATCCCTGGCACGAATCCGTCGACTACGCCCAGCGCAAGACCGCCCGGACCCACGACGACGTCCAGGTCGATCCCGACGGGAAGGTGCGCTTCGTGATCGCGCAGAAGCCGACGGACCACCCGAACCATCTCGAGACCGCCGGCCACCGCCGCGGCTTCATGACCTTCCGCTGGGTCGGCGAGCGCGAGACCGAGCTGCCCCTGCCGCGGGTCACGAAGCTGAAGACCCCGAAAGCGCTCGACTACGCGCGCAAGGCATCGAAGGCGGCGGGCGCCGAATGACGCCGGGCTTCAGGCACGCTGGCTGATCACCGGCTCCCACACCATCCGCCAGGCACGGGCGCGGGGGACGCTCGTCTCGTCGCTGCCGACGGTGGTCCCGAAGATCGTGTGGTACGGCGGCAGGGGCGACATGCCGGCAGCGCTGCCGGGAACGGCGGGCGCGTCCAGCGTGGGCGCGGCGCCCGGGCGGGCTTCCGCGCCGCTGGTCGCCCTGGACTCGGCCGCCGCCTCGGGATGGGCGAGGATCGCGAGATGATGGCCTGCGCCGCGGCCGGCGGCGTCGCTCGTGACGAGCCAGCGGACGGGGGCACGGTGCGCCTCCGGAGGAAGGCCGAGCCACCACGTGCGCGTGGTCGGCGCGGTCGCGGTGTCGCGCCAATCGTTCTGCCAGGTGACGAGGGAGCCGACGGATTCGAGTGCCGGTCCGTCCTCCATCGAAGCCGCGACCAGCATCAACGCATAACGGACGGAGGCGACCTCGCCGCCGGCGCGTCCGGCTTCGCGCAGGGCCTGGGCGCGCGGGCCGATGTACGCCCAGGCTTCGGCCTCCGAGTCGTAGGGGGCCTCCCAGAGCGCGAGGTAGGGCGTCGCGCGGTAGCCCGGGCCGACGGCGCGGAAGCGGTGCAGGGCGGTGAACGAGCCGTTGCCGAGGGCGTCGGGTCCGTGGACCTCGTCGTACCAGCGGTTGAACTCGGCTTCGTGCTCGGGCAGGGGATTCGCGAATACGACGAACAGCGCGCGCGGCGTCGCGGCTTCGAGCTTCATCTTCACGTCGGGCTCCCGGCCGGCGGGAGCCGGCACTGGTTCGGGCTGGATCAGCGGTTCGCGATCGGATTGTCCCGCAGATGATGGCTGAGATCGCCCTGCAGGTCGCCGATGATGTAGCGGTCCTGGAAGCGCCACTGGCCGTCGACTTTCTCGAAGGTGTCGTGGTAGCGCCCGGCGATCACGCATTGCAGGGGCAGGGCGGGGGTTCCCTGGTAGACGGTGAAGTAGGAGCGCGTGCGTGCGGTCCGGCCATCGGGATCGAGCTCGAGGATCGTATTGGTCGTCACGTGCTTGGTTCGGAGGGTGCCGTCTTCGTGGATCTTGTCGTGACGGGTCTTCAGGGCGTAGACCTCGTCGAAGCCGTGGAGCGATTGCCCGCCCTTCACGCGATAGCCCGAATGGCGGAAGAGCTCGGAGACGCCCCGGAAATCGGCGGCGTCCTGCAGCTCGCAGTAGAGATGGAGCAGATTCAGGATCTGGCGTTCGTCGGACAGCATCGGGCGACCTCTCGGCTCGGGACGCGCGGAGCGTAGCAACGCGGGGCGCGCGAATTCCGGCGCCTTGCGACGCGCAGTCGCCGTCGTTAGCGTCGAGCCGGCTCTCCCCCTCCGTCTCTCCCTCCTTCGACGGGTTTCCGGGGTCGAGAGCGGAGGACCAGCGTGTCGACCGCCGCCCGAGGATCCGAGAGCTCCCGCAAGATCGCATTCGTCACCGGCGCCAGCCGCGGCATCGGGAAGGCGATCGCCATCGAGCTCGCGCAGGCCGGCTTCGACGTCGCGATCACCGCGCGCACCGTCCACGAGGGCGAGTCCCGCGAGCACAGCTCGACCCTCAAGCGCTCGGATACGACGCCGCTGCCCGGCTCGCTCGATTCGACCGCCTCGCAGATCGAGGCCGCGGGCCGCCGCTGTCTGACCGTCCCGGCCGATCTGCTCGATCACCCCTCGCTGGTCTCGGCGGCGGATGCCGTGCTCGCGCAGTGGGGCCACATCGACGTTCTGATCAACAACGGCCGCTACATCGGCCCCGGCCACATGGACCTGATCCTCGATACGCCGATCCGCGTCCTGCGCGACCATCTCGAGGCGAACGCGCTCGCGCCGGTCGTGCTGGTGAAGGCGATCGTGCCGCAGATGGTGAAGCGCAAGCAGGGCACCGTCATCAACATCACGTCCACCGTCGCCTACGAAGATCCGCCGGAGCCGGCGGGCAAGGGCGGCTGGGGCCTCGGTTACGGATTCAGCAAGGGTGCGCTCCACCGCATCGCCGGCGTACTCGCGGCGGAGATGCGCGAGGCAGGCGTGCGGGCGTACAACATCCAGCCCGGCTTCATCGCGACGGAGCGCATCGCCCAGGACATGGGCGCCTTCGGCTTCGACGCCTCGACGGGCGCGCCCGCGACGGTCATCGGCAAGGTCGTCCGCTGGCTGCTCGAATCGCCGGATGCCGCGAAGCTGAACGGAACGACGGTCCAGGGCCAGGAGCTCTGCAGCGAGCTCGGCCTGCTGCCCGGCTGGTCGCTCGCGCCCGCGCCGCGTTAGGCGGAGCGAGAGCGGGGAGGCGCTCGGCGGCGCGGGGCGAAGTCCGGAGCAACGGGGGACGCGCAAGCGCACGAAGGCAGGAACGCGGCAGAGCTCGAGAAAGAGCACGAGGAAGAGAGGGCGCCGATGGCGGGGATCAAGCTCGAAGAGATGGAGACCCGCGAGGGCTTCATGCGGGGCAAGAAGCCGGAGAAGGTGACGATCCTGCCGGATCCGCCGCGCGCGAAGCGGCATCTGCCCATCATCTCGACCGACGATCATCTCGTCGAGCCCGCCGACCTCTTCGAGGGCCGGCTCCCGAAGAAATTCCAGGAAGCGGCGCCGCGCATCGTCGAGAATCCGGACGGCGGCCAGGCCTGGCTCTACGACGGCAAGCTCAACCCCCAGATCGGCCTCGCGGCGGTCGCCGGGCGGCCGATCGAAGAGTGCTCGTACGAGCCCGTGCGCTTCGACGAGATGCGCAAGGCGTCCTGGGACGTGCATGCCCGGATCCACGACATGGATCTCGATGGCGTCTACGCCTCGGTCTGCTTCCCGTCGGCGATGGCGGGCTTCTGCGGCCATCGGCTCCAGCTCGGCGTGAAGGATCCCGAGCTCGCCCTCGCCACCGTGCGCGCGTTCAACGACTGGCATCTCGAGGCCTGGGCCGGGGCCTATCCCGATCGGTTCATCCCCTGCCAGATCCCCTGGCTGCTCGATCCGAAGCTCGCGGCGGAGGAGGTCCGGCGCAACGCCGCGCGGGGCTTCAAGGCGATCTCCTTCAGCGAGAATCCCGAGCCGCTCGGGCTGCCCTCGATCCATACGGGCTACTGGGATCCGCTGCTCGCCGCCTGCGAGGAGACGGAAACCGTCGTCTGCCTCCACGTCGGCTCCTCCGGCTCGACGCCCAACACCTCGAGCGACGCGCCCGGCGATTGCATCGGCGTACTCTTTTTCGGCTACGCGATGTTCTCCGCCGTCGACTGGCTCTATTCGAAGATCCCCGTGCGCTTCCCGAACATCAAGATCTGCCTCTCCGAGGGCGGCGTCGGCTGGGTCGCGGGGCTGATGGATCGCCTCGACCACGTCGGCAAATACCAGGCGATCTACGGGACCTGGGAGAACATCCCGCTGACGCCGCGCGAGGTCCTGCAGCGGAATTTCTGGTTCTGCTCGCTGGAGGAGGGCGCGGCCTTCGACGTGCTCTCGCACATCGGGGCCGAGCACGTGACCCTCGAGACCGACTATCCCCATCTCGACGGGACCTGGCCCGATTCGCAGGCCGTCGTCTGGAAGCATCTCTCGAAGCTGCCGCGCGCGGAGGCCGAGCTCGTCGCCTGGCGCAACGCCTCGAAGCTCTTCCGGCATCCGGTCCCGGCCGCGATCGCCGCCGATCCGGAGAAGTGGTGAGCATGCGCGCCGAAGTCGTGATCCGAGGCGGGCTCGTCGTGGATGGCACCGGGGCGCCGGGCCGCATCGCCGACGTCGCGATCCAGGACGGCCGGATCGTCGCCGTCGGCCCCGGGCTCGAGGGCGAGCGCGAGATCGACGCGACCGGGCGCATCGTCGCCCCCGGCTTCTTCGACATGCATACCCATTACGACGCGCAGGTCTTCTGGGATCCGGGCCTCACGTCGTCCTGCTGGCACGGCGTGACCTCCGTCATCGCCGGCAATTGCGGCTTCTCCCTGGCTCCTACCCGCCCGGAGCAGCGCGGGGCGATGGTCCGGACGCTGCAGGCCGTCGAGGACATGTCGGAGAAGATGCTCGACGCGGGCATCGACTGGCGCTTCGAGACCTTCGGCGAATACCTCGGCCTGATCGAGCAGCGGGGCACGATCCTCAACTACGGCTGCTATGTCGGGCACAGCCCCGTCCGCCTCTGGGTCATGGGCGATGCGGGCTACGAGCGGGAGGCGACGCCCGAAGAGATCGAAAAGATGCGCGAGGTCGTCGCCGAGAGCATGCGGGCCGGCGCCGTCGGCTTCGCCTCGAGCTTCTCCGCCAACCACCGCGGGGACCGCGGCCTGCCCGTCCCCTCGCGCAACGGAACGAAGGCCGAGTTCGTCGCCCTCGCCAGCGTGCTCGGCGAGCTCGGGCGGGGGGCCATCTCCTACGCGCCGGGCGCGCCCGTCTCCTGGCGCGACAGCTATGCGATCCAGCCCGAGATCGGCCGCCCGCTCTCCTGGACGCCGATGCTGACGACCTATCCCGAGACCGACTATCGCGGCATGATGAAGGAGCACGCCGCCGGCGTCGCCCGCGGCGCCGACGTCCATCCGCAGATCACCTGCCTGCCGCTCAAGCTCCAGTTCAAGATGGACAACCCGTACTACTTCCGGACGGTCCCGATCTTCCTCGAGCTGCTCGGCCATCCGGTCTCGGAGTTCCCGCGCTTCTACCGCGATCCAAAATGGCGCGCCGAGGCCGTGCGGCAGGTTCCGGACGTCAAGCCGCCGGTCGTCTGGGAGAAGTTCGTCGTCGCCGAGACGAAGCAGCATGCGGCGCTGATCGGCCGCGACGTCGCGTCCATCGCCCGCGAGCGCGGCTGCAGCGAGATCGACGTCCTCTGCGATCTCTCCCTCGACGACGATCTCGAGACGCGGTTTCTCGTCGTGCTCTCGAACGACGAAGACGGCCCCGTCGCCGAATTGATGTCCCAGCCCGGCGCGATCTTCGGCCAGTCGGACGCCGGAGCGCACGTCGCCCAGCTCTGCGATGCGAACATGCCGACCGAGCTGCTCGCCCATTGGGTCCGCGATCGCGGCGTCTTCTCCCTCGAACGCGCGATCCAGAAGCTGACGAGCGAGCTCGCCGACTTCTTCGGCATCGAAGGCCGCGGCCGGATCGCCGTCGGCGCCGCCGCCGATCTCGTCGTCTTCGACCTCGCGACCCTCGATCCCGGGCCGCTGCGGCGCGTTCGCGATCTGCCGGGCGACGAAGAGCGGCTCATCGCCGATCAGCCGAAGGGGATCGACTGGGTCTTCGTCAACGGCGTCGCGATCACGGAGAACGGCCGCTCGCTCGTCGGCGAGCTGAAGGCGCGCCCCGGGCGGATCCTGCGCGCGGGGCAAGCGTGAAGGCCGTCGTCTGCCGCGGGCCGGGGAAGATCGCCGTCGAGGAGATCGACGATCCGAGGCCCCTCGCCGGCGAGGTCAAGCTCAAGATCGCCGCCGTCGGCGTCTGCCATACGGATCTCAATTTCAGCTCGGGCAACGTGCCCGTCCCGTTCCCGATCGTCCTCGGCCACGAAGGCGCGGGCGTCGTCGTCGAGGTCGGGCCGGGCGTGCGGGGGCTGCGCCCGGGCGACCACGTCGTCTGCTCGATCATCGGCCCCTGCGAAGAATGCTTCCAATGCCTGCGCGACGATCCCGCGCTCTGCGAAGGCGCGCCGATGTTCACGGGCAAGATGCTCGACGGCACGACGCGCCTCTCGAAGGGCGGCGAGCCGATCCACACGCTCCACTACCAGGGCTCCTTCGCCGAGTACGCCGTCGTCCCCGAGCGCTTCGTCACGAAGATCCGCGACGACGCGCCGCTCGAGATCGTCTGCGGCCTCGCCTGCGGCGTGACGACGGGGCTCGGCGCCGCGATCCACCGCGCGCTGGTCGAGCCCGGATCGAGCGTCGTCGTCATCGGCTCGGGCGGCGTCGGCCTCTCGACGATGATGGGCGCGCGCTTTCGGGGTGCGACGACGGTCGTCGCCGTCGACCGGATCGCGCGCAAGGCGCAAAAGGCGGTGGAGCTCGGCTTCGCGACCCATGCGATCGACGCGTCGTCGACCGACGTCGTGAAAGCGGTTCAGGAGCTCACGCGGGGACGGGGGGCGGACTACGGCTTCGACGCGGTCGGCGTTCCGGGGACCCTCGAGCAGACGATCGCCGCGACGCGCTCCGGGGCGACGGTCGTCGTGATCGGCCGCGCGATGGGCTCGGTCGAGCTCCGGGTCGAAACGTCCGCCCTGCTGCGCCATCGCACGCTGACCGGCACCTTCGGCGGATCGGTCCATCCCCGCCGTCATCTGCCCGAGTTCGTCGACCTCTTCATGCAAGGTCGACTGAACCTCGCCGGCATCCTCGATACCCGATACACCCTCGACGAAGCGCCCCGGGCGCTCGACGACCTGCATCACGGGCGCGTCACCCGCGGCGTGATCGTCCTGGAGAACTGATATGGCCGGCTCCATCACCTTCGACGAGATCGAGACGAAAGAAGGCTTCTTCAAGGCCAGCGCCAAGCCCGAGAAGATCGACTGGCTGCCCGATCCCCCGCGCCAGAAGCGCCATACGACCCTGATCTCCGTCGATGACCATCTCGTCGAGCCGCCCCACATGTTCGAGGGCCGGGTCGAGAAGCGTTATGCCGATCAGGCGCCGCGCGTCATGACCGAGGACGACGGCCGCAGCGAGTACTGGCTCTGGAACGGCAAGAAGCACCATAAAGTCGGCCTCAACGCCGTCGTCGGCAAGCCGCTCCACCAGCGGACCTTCGATCCCGCGCGCTTCGACGAGATGCGCCGCGGCGCCTGGGACATCCACGCCCGCATCCACGACATGGATCTCAACGGGGTCTACGCCTCGGTCTGCTTCCCGTCGTCGCTCCCGGGCTTCGCCGGCCAGCGCTATCAGCTCGACGTCCCCGACCGCGGTCTCGCCCGCGCCGTCGTCCGCGCCGCCAACGACTGGCACCACGAAGAATGGGCCGGCAGCTACCCCGGCCGCATGATCCCGCTCCAGCTCCCCTGGCTGCTCGATCCCGTCGAGGGCGCCGCCGAGATCCGCGCGAACGCGAAGCGCGGCTTCTCGGCCGTGACCTTCCCCGAGCTGCCCGAGCGCCTCGGCCTGCCGTCGCTGCATACCGGCTACTGGGATCCCTTCATGGCTGCCTGCGAAGAGACGGGGACCGTGATCTGCCTGCACGTCGGCTCTTCGTCGACCGCGCCGACGACTTCCTCCGGCGCGCCGTCCGATACCGTCGGCGTGCTCTTCTTCGGCTGGGCCATGTTCGCGGCGATCGACTGGCTCTATTCGAAGATTCCCGTGCGCTTCCCCAACATCAAGATCTGCCTCTCGGAGGGCGGGATCGGCTGGGTCGCCGGCCTGCTCGACCGCCTCGACCACGTCGCGCGCTACCAGCGCATCTTCGGAACGTGGGAGGGCATCGCGATGACGCCGCGCGAGGTCATGCAGCGCAACTTCTGGTTCTGCACGATCGACGATCTGGCGGGGCTCGAGCAGCGGCATCACATCGGGGTCGACCATCTGCTGCTGGAGTCGGACTATCCGCATCAAGACGGGACCTGGCCGGATACGCAGTCGATCGTCTGGAGCCAGATCGGGAAGTTTCCGAAGGACGAGATCGAGAAGATCGCGTGGCGGAATGCGTCGGAGCTGTTTCGGCATCCGGTGCCGGCGGAGTTGGTGGCGAATCCGGATGCGATTTGAGGCGGTGTAGAGAGCAGGTTCGGGCGAGAGGAAGGTCTGAGTTTCTCCCCGTCGAGTGGAGTTCACGCTAGGGACACAACGTGGCATCGATGACCTTTTCCGCGGTCGTCTCGTGGGGGTCCAGGCCACTTTGCTCCGCCAGCTCGGCGAGTTCTTCGGTCGATAGAGAGCGGAACAGGGCCGCCCGACTCTCGCGAAATTCGCGTCGATCAGGATCCTCCGCGATCGCGAAGTCAGGCGAGATGCCGATCAGGTGAGCGGCGCGTTCTGCTCGCTCGGCACTCGTGAACGCGAGAAACAAGCGCCCCGCCTGAAAGACATTGAAGCCTGCGTCCAAGACTTCATCGCGGACGACCGCTGCGAAGGCAGCGCCGGGGTATGCGAGGCTGAGGGCGTCCGATTCCTCGGGAGTCATTCTGGAATCATGAGCAATCGCGTACAGGTCACAGAATGGGCGGTAGAGGCCCGATCCTCGCGATCGCTCGGCATCGACGAGCTGATCCAATGGAATGGAGAGTGCAGGCGATCGTTCAGCCGAAATTTCTACAGGGATGCCGTCGTGACCTACCCATGAGTAGATCCGGCAATCTTCGCACGGCGATTCAACCGCAGACTGACCGTGCAGCGGCCCCGAGGCTGCGCGAATCAGATGCAGATCGACGCTCGGCTCCGAGCAGCCCGTCATCAATGCAAGAGCAATGGCGTACGCGAATCGCACGGGCAAGCCCAACGCTCTGGTTCAGCGGGGGCGCACTGCGCCACCCGCTTCATGCGGTTCGCGCGTGACCCTACCAGAGCTGCCATCACGAATCCATCACATGAGGAGGCAGCTCCTCGGATACTCCTGGATATTGATCTCGTGGATGTACATATTCTCCCGGTCGCGGGTGGTGCGCACGGTGCGGGCGCAGGGTGACTCCAGATGATTCGAGAAGACGCATGGCATGACGCCTTGCTCAGCAGTTCTGCCCGTACTCAGCGAAGTCGAGAGTGACTTTGCCCTCCGGCGCGTCGGGACTCGAGCTGCTCCCGTTTTGGTTGTGGTAGGCCGTACCGCGTTACGGGGCGGGCGGAGGCTCGAGTGCCCGAGAGCAAGGGATCGTTCGTCTGAAGCTGCCCGGTGGCCGGCCCGCTCCCGGCCGTGCGCGAAGATCGATATCGCTAAGTTTCCGGCACTCGAGGATGCCAGTAGTCCGGCGGGCGAGCGTGATGGGCAAGTGCAAAAACCACGATCCCATCGTCATCCGGGCGGTATACGAGCGCGAACGGAAAGTCCCTGACGAAGACCCGTCGGGTGTTCGCCGAGGCAGGCGAACCAGCCGATGGGAACGCACCGCCCGGGCCGCGGCCTCCTCGACTGCAGCGGCGAAGCGAATTCCCAGTCCCGCTTCCTCGCCGTTGTAGTAGGCGACCTCGGCAAGAAACTCTCGCCGCGCGGGCGCAACGAAGCGTGCGCGAGTCACCGCGCGATTCGACGGGCTTCAGCAAATACATCCTCGGCGGGATGCAAAGGCATCTCTCCGCGGTCGAAGGCCGCGACCCGTCGTTCGATTTCCTCTGCCCAGGCGGCCTCCACTTCGGAGACGGGGGCATGCAGCGATTCCAGCATCGACTCGGCCAGTTCCGCCCGTTCCTCTGGACTGAGCGATCGAGCCTGCTCCTCGATCTGCTTCAACGAAGCCGACATGTCGCACCTCCAAATCGTGAAGCTGGAGTCTACGCCTGCGCATGGGTCATGTCTCGAGCGCCGGGGAAGTGCCGCCTGCCGGCGGACCTCTTATGGCGTTGGATCGGCAGAGACGGGCTCAGCACTGATCCTCGGGCGAAAGGGATTCGGCCGGGGAGGCGCTTCATCCGCTTCGTGGAGACACGGGGAACTTCGGTCGGAGGCCTTCGGCCGCGTCGCCACCGAGACAGCAGCCGCAGTTACCGCCGCGAAGGGCTGCGATCGCGTGTGAGGGAGCCGTTCGCATCTCCCCTCCCGCACCGGGATCGTCTCGGGGCCAGACCAAGCCCGCGGAGACCGGAGCCCTCCGCGGATGCACATCCCCCTCAAATCCGCGTGAACACCCGCCGCGCCGCTCCTTCCAAATACGCCTCCTCAACCCCCGTCTCGAGCCCCAGCCCCGCGAGCCGCTTCAGCGCATGCCGATGCCCGACCGTCGGAAAGCTCGTCCCCAGCATGCACTTCCCCCGCCCCTGACCGCTGAGAAAGTCCACGAACACCTGCGGCCAGCGATGCGGCGGCCAGGCTGCCGTGCCCATGAACACGTTCGGAAACTTCATCGCCATCGCGATCGCTTCCTCGGTCCACGGCCAGCCGAGATGCGAGAGCACGAAGCGCACGCGCGAGAAGTAGATCGCCGGCCGGTCGATCCCGACCGGCTTGCCGCACTCCGACGGCAGCAGGCCGCCCGAGCTGCCGGCCTGCATGATGACGGGGACGTCGTGGTCCGCCGCGAGCGCGTAATATGGGTAGTAGTCGCGGTGGTCGAAGGGGCGGTCCCAGCTGTGCGTGTGGATGTGGAGGCCGACGAACTCCTTCTGGGCGAGGGCGCGGGCGGCTTCGTCGACGCCTTCCTGGCCGGTCGTCGGGTCGAGGCTGAAGAGGCCGTAGAAGCGGCCGGGATGGGCCTTGGCGAGGCGGGTGACGAGCTCGGGGGAGGTCGTGTAGCGCTCGTAGGCGAAGGGGAGGGCGTGGTCGGGGATCTCGCAGGCCGGGAGCAGCAGGGTCGAGAAGCCGATCTCGTCCATGCGCGCGATCATGCCGTCGGGCTCGACGAAGGAATCGTCGTCGCCCTTGCGGATCCGCAGCGCGAGGCCCTGGGCCGCGATGACGGTCTCCCAGCGCTGGCGATGCTCGAGCGTGAATCCGTTGCACCAGGTATCGATCGCGCCCATCCGTGTCCCGACTCCTCGTGGCGGGCGCGGCGCTGGGCCGCTCCCGGGGAAGACCGCTTGGTTCAGCGCTCGTCGCGGAAGCGCTTGGGCTTGGGCGAGGTCTTGACCTCCGTCCAGGCGTCGAGCGAGTCGATGGCCGAGACCTCGACCTTGAGCCGGACGCCGAATCGCTCCTTGAGGCGCGCTTCGGTCTCGCGCTGGATCGCGTCCCAGAGCTTCGCTTCGGCGCGCGTCGTGACGTGGGCGATCATCTCGTCGCGCTCGCCCTCGCGGACGGCGCGGACGAAGTACTCGTTCTCGAGCCGCGGGTCCTGGAGCGCGACCTCGCCGATCGCCTCGGGCCAGATGTTGACGCCGCGCAGCTTGACCATGTTGTCGGCGCGGCCGGCGAAGGGCGCGATGCGGCGGAGCCAGCTGCCGCAATCGCATTTCTCGCGCGGGAGCAGCGTCGAGAGGTCCTGGATGTTGTACCGGAACTGCGGGCTCCCGGTCTTGTAGATCTCCGTCAGGCAGATGCTGCCCTGCTGGCCTTCGGCGACGGGCTCGTGGGTCTCCGGGTCGACGACCTGGACGATGAAGGCGTCTTCGAAGACGTGGAGGCCCTTTCGCGCCGGGCATTCGATCGCGACCCACTGGACTTCGTGGAAGCCGTAGGACTGGTAGTTGGGGACGCCGAAGGTGGCCTCGAGCTTCTCGCGGTCGCCGATGTTGGGCAGCGCCTTGAGGTTGAAGTCCTTCTTCGGGTCGAGGC
Organism: Myxococcota bacterium; assembly: GCA_041389425.1. GTDB lineage: Bacteria > Myxococcota_A > UBA9160 > UBA9160 > UBA4427 > UBA4427. The sequence continues at coordinate 180,256 of JAWKRX010000004.1, read as the reverse complement.
CCATCTCGCGGGCGACGTCGGCGAGATGGAGCAGGTAGTCGCCCGTCGTCAGGATCGCGGTCGCCTGGTATTGCCGGGCGAGCTCGACCTGGCGGCGGCTGCTCGTGACGTTGCCGGTTCCGGTCGTCAGGACGACGCAGGAGAGCCAGCGATGGAGCGCTTCGTCCATCGAGAAGGCGCCGTTGTGGGTCGAGTAGGCCCAGGCGTTGAGGACGACGTCGCCCGGGCGGATGCCCTGGGCGTAGAGGGCGCGGGCCGTCAGGATGGCGCCGGCCTCGCGGTCCCATTGGGTGTAGAGCGTCGGCCGCGCGGCGCCGGTCGTGGCGCCGGACATGAAGACGCGCAGGGGATCGACGGCGGCGTTCTCGAGCGAGGCGCCTTGATAGTCGCCGAGCGGGGGATGCTGCTCGATGCTCTTGCGGATGTCGTCGACGGTATAGCTCGGCGCGCGCGAGAGATCGGCGAGGCTCTGGATCTGGTCCGGGTGGAAGCCCGCTGCATCCCAGCGCTTGCGGAAGAAGGGGACCTGATAGGCGCGGGCGGCGCGCTGCTTGAGGCGAGCGAGCTGGCGGGTTTCGATCGCTTCGGGGCCGATCAGGTAGTCGGTCTCGAAGTACTCCGGCGGCGGAACGTGCGTCCGCATCAGCTCGGGATAGTCGATCACCTCGAAGGGACGGCGGAGCTTCGTGCTCATTCGGGGGCACTCGTGCGGGTATCGACCAGCCAGTCGGGCATGTCGATCGGCGGGTTGGGCAGCTGCTTCGCCTTCTTCTCGGCGAGCAGCTTCTTCCAGCCCTCCGGATCGGCGGCGAAGGAGCGCGGATCGCCCATCATGACCTCGAAGAGCACGACGCCTTCGGGCCCGGCGATGAAGGGGCCGAAGACGGCGCCCTTCTCGAGCGTGATGTGCATGCCGGCCTTGCAGACGACGTCGCCGCACAGCATCTCGCCGGAGATGACGTAGACGACGTGGTCGCTCTGGTGGCCGTGCTTGTGGACCATCATGCCCGGATCCCATTCGGCGTAGAGCGAGAGGAAGCCGGGCGTGAAGTCGAGCCATTTCTCGCGCACGCTGGCGCGGCGGCCGTCGATCTCGAGGGCGCGGACCTCCTGCCATTTCTCGCCATCGAGATGGCGGAATCGCAGCTCGGGCTTCTTCTTCGCCTCGGTCGTCATCGTCTTCTTCCTTTCGTGCGCCGCCCCGCATCCGGAGCGCGGCTCGGAGCTCGCGCCGGCACGCGGCGGGTTCAGCGCGGGCGGTCGCCGACCAGCGTGACGCGGTTCATGATGCGGCGCTCGTTGTAGTCGGGGACCGCGTAGTGCTGGACCGAGCGGTTGTCCCAGAACGCGACCGAATGCAGATCCCATTGGAAGCGGACCTGGAAGACCGGATCGCGGACGTGATCGATCAGGAGCCGCAGCAGGGATTCGCTCTCGCGTTCGGAGAGGCCGACGATGTGGGTCGTCGAGTTGCCGTTGACGAAGAGCGCCTTCTTTCCGGTCACGGGATGGGTCCGCGCGACGGGATGCACGACCGGCGGCCACTGCGCCTGGACCTCGGCGAGGTTCGCCTCGCTATGGCCCGCGGCGATCGCGCGGCGGAGCGGCTTCGTGATGTCGTGGACCGCCTGGAGCTCGTCGACGAGCCGGCGGATCGGGGCGGAGAGCGCGTCGTAGGCGGCGTGCATGTTGGCCCAGAGCGTGTCGCCGCCGAGGCTCGGGAGCTTCACCGCGCGCAGGATCGAGCCCATCGGCGGCTCCGCGGCGAAGGTGTTGTCGCTGTGCCATTCGTCGGCGCCTTCGCCCTTCGGCGCCTGCTGATCGAGCACGATCATCTCGGGATTCTCGCCGTATTTGGGGCGGAAGGGCGGGACGTCGATCTTCCCGAACTGCCGGGCGAAGGCGAGATGTTCGTCGGGCGAAATATCCTGGTCGCGAAAAAACAGAACGTGATGGCGCAGCAGCGCGGCCTCGATCGCGTCGCGATCGGCCTTGTCGAGGGGCTTCTTCAGATCGACGCCCGAGACATGGGCGCCGAGGCAGGGATTGACGGGACGGATGTCGATCATGGGGACCTCGTCGCTTCCCGCGCGCAGAATGCACGGCGCTCTCGGCGCGCCGCCGGCGAAGCCCTCTGCCGGGGCAGAATCGCTTGCATCCATGCGATCGGGATCCCTAGCTTCGGTCCGCCGGAGCGGCTCCGCAAGCCTGCGGAGGGCCGGGCTCGGGAGCGGGCGGGATGATCGTCGACAGCCATGTGCACGTCATCGCGCCGGACCTCGCGCGCTATCCGTTCACGCCCCGGGCCCTCTCGGGGCAGTGGTACATCGACGGCCCCTGCTCGGCCGAAGAGCTGCTCGTCCAGATGGACGCATGCGGCGTGGATCGCGCGATCCTCGTCCAGGCCGTCGGCGCGTACACCTTCGACAACGCCTATGCCGCCGATGCCGCGCGCGCGCATCCCGCGCGCTTCGTCTCCGCCGCCTGCATCGATCCGCTCGCCGACGACGCGATCGGGACGCTCGAATCCTGGATCCGCGATGCGGGCATGCAGGGCGTTCGGATCTTCGCCGTCTCGCGGACCGACGAGACCTGGCTCGACGACCCGCGGACCTTCCCGGTCTGGGAGCGCGCCGCCGAGCTCGGCGCGCATCTGATCGTGACGATCATGAACCACCAGCTGCCGGCGCTCCTCGGGTTCCTCGACGCGTTCCGGGACGTGCCGGTCTCCCTCGACCACTGCGCCTTTCCCGACCCCACGTCGCCCGCATCGCTCTTCGCGCTCGCGCGCTACCCGAAGCTCCATCTGAAGGTGACGACGCACGTGCTCGATGCCACGATCGAGCAGGCCGGCGAGGCGCTTCCGTTCGTGCGGCAGCTGGTCGACGCGTTCGGGGCGGAGCGGCTGATGTGGGGCTCGGATTTCTGCCAGATCCAGGGGCGGCGTTATGCCGAGCTCGTGGCGCTCGGGCGGAGCGCCTTCGACGGGCTGCCGGCGGCCGAGCGCGCGGCCTGTCTCGGCGGGACGGCAGCGCGGCTCTGGGGGCTGGAGGCGGCGCCGGATTCGACTCCGGCCCGGCGGCGCTAGCGGAGCGGCCCGACGTCCGTCAGCTCGACGACGTTGCCCGACGGATCCTTGCAGAACGCCGCGCGAACGGGGACGCCGAAATCTTCGCGCGACATCGTGTCCATCACGAAGGGGATGCCCTTGCTCTTCAGCGCATCGACGGTCTCGTCGAAGTGGGCGGGCTCGATGTAGAGCGCGATGTGCGGGAAGCCGCCCTTCAGATCCGGCATCTCCTTCACGACCGAGAGGTGCAGCTGGAGATCACCGATCCGGTACCAGGCGCCGGCGAAGCCGCCGAAATCCGGCCGGGGCAGGACTTCGAAGCCGAGCTTCTCGATGTAGAAGTCGTGGGCGGCTGCGAGATCGTCGACCAGGATGTTGACGTGCGAATAGCCGGAGATCGGATGGGCGAGGCTCATGTCGATTCCTCCACGGGTGGGGGGCGGTTCCGGTCGGGCAGAGAGAGCGGGCGCGGCGCCCGGCCATCGCGAGACGCTAGCGCGCCAGCAGCTCCCGCATGAGGGGCACGGGGAAGTGGTTCGTCAACATCTCGTCGGAGATGTCGTGACCTTGCGCCTTCATCCGCCGCATGACCTTGATCGTCACGGCGCCCCGCCAGAAGGCCGAGTAGAGCATGTCCCAGCGGAAATCGCGGATCTTCTCGCCGCTCGCCCGCTCGTACATCGCGATGAGCTCGCCCTCCGAGGGCGTCCCCGGCAGGCAGCGCCCCGCCGATTGCTGGGCGCGCAGATCCGAGATCCGCAGCGATGCGAGATCGACCTGTGGGTCGCCGATCATCGCGATCTCCCAGTCGATGACCGCCGCGACCTCGACGCTCTCGCCGCTGCTCGCGCCGCCCTCGCTCGGCGCATCGCTTGCGCCCGCCGCATCGCCCGAGCCGACCCGGTACAGCACGTTGCCGAGCTTCGCGTCGCCCCAGACGAGGGCCGTGCGCGGGCAGGGCGGGCGATGCTTCTCGAGCCAGTCGAGCGCCTCGTCGTACACCGGCACGACCTCGCGCGGATCGTCCTTGATCCATTCGTCGAGATAGCGCCGCCAGTACTGCAGGACATGACGTTCCGGATCGTCGCCGGGGCGGCCGCCGGGAACGAAATCGAGGCCGATCGCGCGCCAGTCCGCGCGATGGAGCTTCGCGAGGGCATCGATCGTCGTCGTCCAGAGCTGGCGGCGGGCCGGCTCCGAGAGATCCGCATAGAAGCCGCTCGCGTGATACGACGGCCAGTCGAGGGGCGGCTCGCCGGCGACGGCCTTCATCGTGAGAAACGGAACGCCGAGCCAGGCCGGATCTTCTTCCTGCCAGAGGACCGGGGGGACGGGCACGTCGGTGTGTTCACCGAGCTGCCGCATGATCCCGAATTGCATCGCGAGGTCGTATTCGGGGAACGGCCCCTCCGCCCGGGGCGCGCAGCGAAGCACCATGTCGAGCGAGCCGCCGCGCGAATGCACCGTGAAGAGATGGGTATCGCTCGACATGCCGGCGCCGGGCTTGCGAAGGCCGCTGATGCGAAGGCCTGCGGCGTCCGGCATCCGCTTCGCGAGCCAGGCGAGGAGGCGCGCTTCGAATTCGGCGTTCTCGGCCTGGCCCTCCGGCTTTCCGTCCATCGCTGCATCTTCTCCCGTCGCGTCCTGCATCGCCTGACGTGCGCAGGTCCGAGGCGCATCCCGCTCGCGCATCGTCTCGACAGTCTGCGGCGCCATGATAGTGTGACCGCATCATGCTCACACCCATGGACGACACCCTCTGGCATACCCTGCCGACGACCTTCGACCACGTCGGGACGAGCGATCCGCGCTTCTTCGATCGCTACTGGTTCGCGGCGAGCGATCCGAAGGGCGGAGGCACGCTCCAGCTGACGCTCGGCGTCTACAACAACATGAACGTCGTCGATGCGGGCTTCATCGCGATCCGCGGGACGCGCCAGTTCAACGTGCGCGCCTCGCGCTCCCTGCGGCCGCGCTTCGTGACCGATTGCGGGCCGATCTCCGTCGAGATCCTCGAGCCCCTGCGCCGTGCGCGCCTGCGCGTCGAACGCACGGGCGCCGATGGCGTCGCCGGGGAGCTCGAATGGACGGGCGACTTTCCCGCGCAGGAGGAATCCGCCCGGTTCACGCGCGTGCGCGGCCGCGTCGTCGAGGAATCGCGCCGCTTCGATCAGGTCGGCCATTGCAGCGGCTGGCTCGAGCTCGCGGGCGAACGCGTCGAGCTCGATCGCTGGTGGGCGACGCGCGACCATTCCTGGGGCGTGCGCGAGAACATGGGGATTCCCGAGCCGGTCACGGGCCCTTCGCCGGCGCCGAGCGCGGGCTCGCTCTTCGCGTTCCTCTTCTTCTCCGCCGGCTCGATCGGCGGCCATCTCCAGATCGCCGAGTTCTCCGGAAGACCGAGTTATTTCACCGCCGAGATCGCACAGGGCGGCTTCGACGCTGTGGGTGCCGGGGGCGCGGGGGCCGGCGCGATCCACCTGGCGAGCTCGAAGCTCGCCGTCGTGTTCCACGACGACGCCCGCCCGCGCCGCATGAAGAGCGCACGCTTCGATGCGCGGACGGCCGACGGCCGCGAGGTCGTGATCGAGGCGACGGCGCTCTGTCCCGCGGTCGACATGCAGGGGCTCGGGTACAGCGGCGGCTTCGCCGATGGCAAGGGCCTCGGCATCTGGCGGGGCGACGCCCACGTCGAGAGCGATACCTGGGACGTCTCCCATCCCTGCGACGTCGTCCGCCAGGACGGCACCCGCGTGCGCCCGATCCACCGCATCCAGCCCGTGCGCCTCACGGTCCGCGGCGCGGGCCTGGACGGCGAGGGGACGGGGAGCCTCACGATGATCGCGGAGGGGACGCTGCCCCAGCTCGGACTGGCGTAGGGGCTCGTCCCTCAGCCCTTCTCATACCCCTCGAGCGCCGCCAGCACCGCCGCCGGATGGGTCTCCGCCTTCGGGACCTTCTTCCAATGCTTGACGACCTTGCCGTCGGGTCCGATCCAGACGCTCGACCGGATCACGCCCGTCACCTTCTTGCCGTACATCATCTTCTCGCCGTAAGCGCCGTATTTCGTCATCAGATCCCGGTCGGGATCGGAGAGCAGGGTGAAGGGCAGGTCGTACTTCGCGATGAACTTCTGGTGGGACGCCTCGCTGTCCGCCGAGACGCCGAGCACGACCATGCCGCGCTTCTTCAGATCACCGAAGAGGTCTCGGAAGCCGCAGGCCTCCTTCGTGCAGCCGGGCGTATCGTCCTTCGGGTAGAAGTAGACGAGGACGTGCTTGCCTTCGTAGTCCTTGAGCGCGTGCTTCTTGCCGTTCTGGTCTTTCAGCGCAAAGGCCGGTGCCTTCTTGCCCTCTTCGATGGCCATGGGAGGATTCCTTCCTTCTCGGTGCGACGGATGGTCGGCGGATGCCCGGTGCGCTCGATTCCGAGGTGCGCCCTCCGATCGGGTCGGGCGGGCACTGCTCGCGCAGGCGGGCAGCCGCTTCGGCCCGGCTCGGGAGGCGAGCGCGGGGCGGAAGGTGCCAGACGGGCTCGCGGGGCGCACGGCGTGTGCTCGGATTCACGCAGCGCGGCCGCCGGATCACCGGTTGCACCGCGCTGCATCTCGCGGTTCGGGGCGACCCGTGTCAATTTCCGGCGACTCGAACCGGGCGGGGTGGGCCGGAAGCGCGATGGATGCCCGTTCACGCCGACAATGGCATCGCCGACGCCAGCGCCGAAAGCAGGCGGATGCCCGCGCCCGCAAGGCGCTCGAGCGCACCGCGCGAAGGGAGCGCAGCCGGCGGCGGGCCGCCGAGGCGGGTCCCCTGCGCCGGCTCCTCGATCGGGTCTTCGGTCGCCGCGCCAGCCGGCGATCGGCCGAACGGGCCGCGCCGCGCGAGCGGCCCTTCGTCGATCCGTCCGATCCCCGCAGCTGGAGCTGGGGCATCGATCCCGATCCGGCCCGCGCCCTGCTCGACGCCGACGCGTCGCCGGACGGACTCGGGAGCGACGAGTACCCGCCGTCTTCGGCGGCCTTCGCCGCGGCCGAGTCCGGGCGCGCGGCGCGCGCGAAACCGGCACCCCGGGCGTCCCGGGCAACGCGCGGCGGCCAGGCCAGCGATCGTCCGCGAGGCCGGGCCGGCGGGCGCCTGCGGCGGATCGTCGTCTTCGCGCTTCTCTTTGCGCTCTTTGCGCCCGCGGTGCCCGTCGCGCTCCTGCGCTTCGTCCCGCCGCTCGCCTCGGCCATGATGGTGCAGCGCTGGTGGGACGCGCGGGCCGAAGGGCGGGCGTTCGATCTCCAATACGATTGGGTCGCGTCGGAGCAGATCGCGCGCTCGCTGCGCGCGGCCGTCGTCGCGTCGGAAGACCAGCGCTTCTATCAGCACGGCGGCTTCGACCTGACGGAGCTGCGCAACGCCTTCGACGATTGGCGGCGCGGGGACTCGCTGCGCGGCGCGAGCACGATCAGCCAGCAGGTCGCGAAGAACCTCTTCCTCTGGCCCGGCCGCAGCTTCCTGCGCAAGCTGATCGAAGCCTGGTTCACGCTCTGGATCGAGTGGCTCTGGCCGAAGGAGCGGATCCTCGAGGTCTATCTCAACATCGCAGAGCTCGGCGACGGCGTCTTCGGCGCCGAGGCCGCGTCGCGACGTTATTTCAAGCGCCCGGCCGCGAAGCTCGTACCCCACGAGTCGGCGCTGCTCGCCGCGATGCTCCCGAGCCCGCTGCGCTCGAATCCGAAGAATCCCTCGGAGTACTTGCGCAAGCGGCAGCGCTGGATCCTCCGCCAACTCTGACCCGCCGACGCGCCGCGCTTCGATCGGTCTCTGCGGTTCGCTCTGGGTCCGCGTAGGAGGCTCACAAGGCGCGACCGGCGCGGCGCGCTGGGCGCGAATGGCTCGCCCTTGGCACGGCCTTCATCGCTTCTCGGATGGAGTTGCGTCGGCATTCGCCTCGCAAAAGCGACTTTAGGCTGCGCTTTACTTCGCGCCCAGCGCACCGCGCCGGTCGCTCGCAGCGAGGGGGTACGGGGCCGAGGTGAGTCGGAGGGACGGAGGGAAATGCGGTGCGCCGGACCGGGTTCTTCGAAGGTCCGTTGCTGCGATGAGCATTCGGTGCTGCGTTCGGATGCGGCAACCGGGGCGTGCGCGGTACGGCGCCACCCAACGAACGAATGACGTGCTTCGTCGCGCCCCCCGTCCTACCCCGCAGCAAGCGGGCGGCGCGGCGCAGGGGGACGCGAAGTAAAGCGCAGCCTGAGCTCGCCCCCGCTTGCAGATTGCAGCAGCAACGACCTCCGAGAAGCGATGCGGGCCGTGCCAAGGGCGAGCCATTCGCGTCCCCCTGCGCCGCGCCGACCGCGCCTTGTGAGACCAGGCCGCAAGTGCGCCCCGAACCGCGTCAGGCCCGCGAGACTGCGACGGGGATCGCGCTCATGCGCGGGATTCCGGTGTAGGGGTCGTAGTCGCGGTCGACGGGGGAGAGGCGGCCGGTGTTGCTGCCGATCTCGCGGGTCTTGAGATCGTTCTCCGGGGTCGGGAGATCGCCGAAGCAATGCGGCATCGAGACGACGCCGCGGCGGATTTCGGGTTCGGGCTCGACGACGCCGAGGATGGTGTCGTGGTCGGAGCTGATCTCGACGAGATCGCCCTTGGCGAGGCCGAGCTTGTCGAGGTCGAAGGGGTTCATGAAGGCGGGGTTGTAGTTGTATTTGCGGACGAGCTTGGCGATGTCGCGGCCGGCGGAGTTGTGGACGTCGGGCAGGCGGCGGCTGACGAGGTGGAAGGGATACTTCGCGTCGGGGGCGATCGGCTCGGCGGCGATCTCGGTGAGCTCGCCGATCATGGTCGGGTCGGCGAGCTCGAGGCGTGCCGTGCAGTCGGGGTCGGCCGGTTCGACCACGGCGGTGGGGTCGTCGAAGATCTTGCCCTCCGGATGGCGCTTCACTTCGGAGAGCGGGACGCGCGCGCCCTTCGTCAGGATCTCGAGCAGGTCGTCGGTCGTCGGCTTCTTCTCGAGGTCGAGCTCGGTGCGGATGGGATCGGCGTGATCGGGGCCCCATTCGTAGGCGGCGGCGAGGGAGAGCGGGAGCTGCATGCGCTGCGCGAGGCCGTAGAAGAACTCCCATTCCTCGACGAGGTCGGAGCCGGCGGGCACGTCGGCGATCGCCGGCGTGTACTGGCCGTAGGGCGCGGGATAGCCCATGGCGTAGGGCGTCAGGGATTCGGTCGGGAGGGTGATGCTCGGGACCTCGAGGGAGAGCTTCGGCGCGATGACGTAGTCGGCGACCTTCGCGGTGGCCGACATCTTGATGTCGAGGGTGATGTTGAGCTCGAGGGCCTTCATCGCTTCGTAGGTCTTGCGCTGATCGGGCCAGGCGGCCATCGGATTGCCGCCGACGCTGATCAGGACGCGCACCTGGCCTTCGCCGGGCAGCAGGATCTCGTCCGCGAGCGCGGCGGTCGGCAGGCCGGAGGCGGTGTTGGTCAGGTTGCGCACGCGGATCTTCTCGCCGAAGCCCCAGCCCGGGGTCGGGCTCGAGGGCTGCGCCTTCGCCCGGGCGCGCGGCTGGAAGACGTTCGGGTTCGAGATGCGCTCGCCGGCGCGCTTGTAGTGGCCGCAGACGGTCTTGAGCGCGAGCAGCAGGTACTCGGTCAGGGCGCCCCGCGGCGCCATGTTGGGTCCCGTGCCGGCGTTGGCGCCGCCGTTCGTCGACGAGGCGTAGAGCCGCGCGGCGCGCAGCAGGTCGGCGGCGCGGACGTCGGCGCGGCGCTCGACGTACTCGGGCGTGAAGGGCTCGATCGCTCGCCGGAGCGTCTCGTGGCCGCGGGCGTTGCGGGCGAGGAACTCGCGATCGCCGAGGCCTTCGTCGAGGATCAGGCGGAGCATGCCGGCCAGGATCGTCGGATCTTCGCCGGGCTTCGGCTGGAGATGGATCGCGGCGACGCGGGCGAGCTCGCTGCGGCGCGGGTCGATGACGACGAGCTGGATGCCGCGCTGGACGGCGTCGTGCAGATGCTTGCCGGGATTCATGCAGGGGATGCCGATCGATTTCGAGATCGTCGGGTTCGCGCCGACGAACATCCAGACGTCGGCCGAATCGAAGTCGCGGGCGCCGCCCTGCCAGACGCCGTGCAGGGCCGGGGCGATCATCTTGCCGGGCTGATCGATCGTCGCGCTGGTGAAGAGCATCGGGGAGCCGAGCGAGGCGAGCCAGGCATGGGCGAGGGGCGTCGCGGCGGGGTAGGGGAGCGAGAACGTGCCGGTGTAGAGGGCGACGGAGCGGGGGCCGTGGCGTTCGACGATGCGCGAGATCTTCTCGGCGATCTCGTCCATCGCCTGGCCGGAGGCGATCGGGGTATGGCGGCCGTCGGCGCCGCGTTTCTGGGAATGGAGGAGTCTTTCCGGATGGGCATGCTGCTCGGGAAGGGCGCGGCCCTTCGCGCAGGTGTAGCCGTGGTAGATCGGGTTGTCCTTGTTGCCGATGACCTTCACGGCGCGGCCGTTCTCGACCGTGACCTTGATCGCGCAGCCGGCGTGACAGAAGCGACAGAAAGAATCGTGGATCGTCGGCATCGGGGCTCCTCCGGCGCCGCACCCGGGCAGGATCGGGGCGGGCATGGAACCCAGATTACGCGATGCGGAGACATACGGGGGGCAGAACTCACCGATCGGCGGCGGGAATCCGCCTGCGCGGAGGCGCCTGCCGTGGCGGGTCTGGCGCGGAGCCGGCTAGGCTCCGGGCGCGCGAAGTCCAGATGGGGAGGATTCTCGATGGGGACTCAAGATCATTCGGCCGGGGCAGCCGTTCGGCGGACGCGGTCCGTTTCGAAGCGGCTGGCGGCATCGGCGGCGCTGGCTCTCTCGCTCGGGCTGATCAGCGCGGGCCTACTCGCCACCCGCGCCTCCGCGGAGTCTTCCGCCACGGATCCTGCGTTCTCGCTGGATTCCGCCGAAGCGGCCGGCCAGGCGCCGATCCTGCTCGCGCAGGACGGGGGCACCGAGCCGCGTGAGCTCGAGCCCGCCTACGCACCGCCCGATCCGGGCAAGCCCGGGCCGTACAACGAGGCCGAAGGGCCCGGCTACAACAGCGACTACCTGTTCGGGATCACGCGCGCGACCGTGCGCTCGACGATCGTCCCGGCCGCCAAGGTGCCGCTCTTCCTGCTGACCGTTCCGCTCGACATCGCGCTGCTGCCCTTTGCCGCGATCGGAGGCTTCTTCGGATGATTCGCCCCAGTACGCCGCGCGTCTTTTCCGCCCTCGCTCTCGTCCTCTCGCTCGCCGCCCTCGTGCTCGTCTCGTCGGGCTGCGCGCCGCGCGCCCTGCGCGGTGGTGAGGGAACGGCCAATCCCGATCTCGATCGCCCCGCGATGTCGGTCCTGCTCGACCGCGACGACATCACCTATCTCGTCGACGGCTACCTCGGCCGGCTCGAGAGCTCGGCCTTCTGGCAACAGCGGGTGAAGGGCAGCGCGAAGCAGCCGATCCTCGCGATCTGGCCGATCCGCAACGCGACCTCCCAGCATCTCGACGATCAGATGCTCTGGCTGCTCTCTTCGATCGAGACCTCGCTCATCAACTCCGGCGCAGTCGCCGTCGTCGACCGCTCGCGCCAGGAAGAGCTCGCCCGGGAGATCGGGATCCAGCAGGGCTCGATCTACGATCCGGCCTCGGCCCAGCGCCTCGGCCGCCAGCTCGGCGCCCAGTACTTCGTGACGGGCAAGATCACCTCCGTCGACGAGCGCCTGAACAAGAAGCATCGCGTCCAGTACTCGCTCTTCCTGCAGATCATCGAGATCGAGACGGGCGTGATCCGATTCCAGGATCAGATCGACCGCAGCAAGCAGATCGAGCGCTAGCCGCCGCGATCGCGAGAGCACGGCCGATGACGATGCGAACGCGACGGGGCCGCCGATCCACAGGGGCCGCCGCACGAGCGCTCTTCGCCGGGCTGCTGCTCGCGGGCCTGCTCGCGAGCGGCTGTGCGACCTACACGGATCGCATGCAGGCCGCGACGCTGGCCGTCCAGTCGGGCAACTACGCGACGAGCCTCGAGTCCCTCAACAAGGCGCTGCGGGTCGACTCCGAAGAGGAGCTGCCCCGGCGCTGGCGCGGGACCGATGCGCTCACGGTGCTCGAGCGCGGCATCGTCCTGCAGAGCCTCGGCCGTTATGCGGAGAGCAGCAAGGATCTCTCCGCTGCGGAGCAGGAGATCGAGCTGCTCGATCTGCGCCGCAACGGCATCGACGCGCTCGGGAAGTATCTCTACAGCGACGCGAGCGGGAAGTACAAGGCGCCCCCCTCCGAGCGCCTCGCGCTGAACGCGATCAACCTGCTCAACTACCTCGCCGCCGGCGATCTCGACGGCGCCGCGGTCGAAGCCCGGCGCTTCCAGGCCGCCCGCGAGTTCCTCGCGACCCAGGGTGTCGAAGCGAAGGGGCCGGCCGGGCTCGGCGCCTACCTCGCGGGCTACGTCTTCGAGAAGCTCGGCGAAGGCGACCGCGCCCTCCGCTACTACGAGGAGGCGCTCACGAGCGCCGGGACGCTCGCCTCGCTGCGGGCGCCGGTGGCCCGCCTCGCGCCGGGGAACGCCTATCGCGGCCCGGCGCTGGAGCAGCTGCTCGCGGAAGGCCCGGCCGCGGCGCCGGGCAAGGGAGCGACGGGCAAGGGAGCGATGGGCGAGATCCTCGTCGTCACGGCGCTCGGGCGGGTGCCCCATAAAGTGCCCGAGCGGATGCCGATCGGCGCGGCGATCGGCTACGTCGGGACGATCGTGACCGGCGATCTCGGCGTGCTCGAGCGCAGCGCCTTCAAGGTGCTCGTCTTCCCCGCGCTCCAGCCGGTCGGGAGCCAGCTCTCGAGCGTCGCCGTGGCCGTCGACGGGGCAAACGCGCCGCTCGAGCTGATCACCGATCTCGGCGCTGCAGTCACCGCCGAGTACGAAGCGCACAAGCCGCAGATCATCGCCGCCGGCCTGACCCGGATGATCACCCGCGCCGCCATCGCCGAGGGCGCCCGGGCGGCGGGCAACGAGGGCGACAATCTGCTCGGCATCTTCGCGGCGCTCGCGACCGAGGCCGCACTCGTCGCCGCCGATCGGCCGGATACGCGCTCCTGGACGCTGCTGCCCGGCCGGGTGCTCGCGACGCGGATCCCCGTCCGCCCCGGCGACCACGTCGTCGAGGTCGCCTTCGGTCAGGCGGGGGCGGCGCCGCGCCAGTTCGACGTCACCGTCGCCCCGGGCGGCTTCGCCACGATCGTCGTCACCGAGCCGCGCTGAGCGCCCGGACCGAACGCCCCTCTTTACGGGAATGAAGTCGAGGAGAAGCTGCATGGACCGGCAATGGACCCGTCGACGTTTTCTCGAAGCCAGCGCCGTCGCGGTCGCGGCAGCGGCCGTGCCGGTGGCGGTGGCGCGCGCGAAGGTGGTGAAGCCTTCCGATTTCGACGCCTATCGCCGGCTCGACGCCGTCGCCCTCGCGCGGCTTGTCCGGCGCGGCGAGGCGACGCCCGCCGAGCTCCTCGAGCTCGCGATCGCCCGGGCCGAGGCGGTCGATCCGCAGCTGACGGCGATCGTCGTCCGGCATTTCGAGCTCGCGCGGGCGGCGGCCGCCGCGTCGCAGCGCCCGAGCGGCCCGCTCGCCGGCGTGCCCTTCCTGCTCAAGGATCTCGGCGTCGCGATGGCGGGCACGATCACGACCGAGGGCTCGCGCTTCTTCCGCGATCAGCAGAACGATTTCGACAGCACGCTCGTCGAGCGCTTTCGCGCGGCGGGCCTCGTGATCTTCGGCAAGACCCACAGTCCGGAGTTCGGCGGCTCGCCGTCGAGCGAGTCGGCGCTCCACGGCGCGACCCACAATCCCTGGGACCTCTCGCGCAGCGCGGGCGGCTCCTCGGGCGGCGCTGCCGCCGCGGTCGCCGCGGGCATCGTGCCCGCCGCCCACGCGACCGATGGCGGCGGCTCGATCCGGATCCCCGCCTCGGCCTGCGGTCTGTTCGGCCTGAAGCCGACGCGCGGCCGCGTGCCGCTCGGGCCGCGCATATACGAAGGCTGGGGTGGGATGTCGGCGGCGCATTGCGTCAGCCGCAGCGTGCGCGACAGCGCGGCACTGCTCGACGCGATCCAGGGGCCCGCGACCGGCGACGCCTACGCCGCGCCGCCCCGCCAGCGGCCCTACCTCGAGGAGCTGGGCCGCTCGCCGGGGCGATTGCGGATCGCCTGGATGCGCCGGCCCGTGCTGCCGGCCGAAGTCGATCCCGAATGCGATGCCGCGGCCGAGCGGGCCGCCGCGTCATGCGCCTCGCTCGGCCACGAAGTCGAGGAGGCGTCGCCGGCGATCGACATCGCCGCGGTGTACCAGGGGTTCTCGCTGCTCGCGAGCGCCGGCACGGCGCTCAAGCTCGCCCAGCGCGAAGCCGCACTCGGTCGCCCCGCGCGGCGCGACGAGATCGAGGAAATCACCTGGACGACGATCGAGACCGGGCGGAAGGCGAGCGGCGTCGAGTACGCGCGCGCCCGCGATGCGATCCACGGCGCCAGCCGCGTGCTCGGCGCATTCATGGAGCGCTACGACCTGATCCTCTCGCCGACGATGGCCCTCGTCCCCGCGAAGCTCGGCACGCTCAGTCTGTCCCAGGCGACCGATGCATTCACCGGCCCCGCGACCCGCGCCTCGGGCTTCACCTCGCTCTTCAACATCACGGGCCAGCCCGCGATGAGTGTTCCGCTCCACTGGACGGCCCCTGCGGAGGGCGCACCCGCCGGCCTGCCCGTCGGCGTCCAGTTCGCGGCGCGCTTCGGCGACGAGGCCACGCTCTTCCGCCTCGCGAGCCAGCTCGAGAGCGCGCAGCCCTGGTTCGACCGCCTGCCGCCGATCTGAGCGGGGGCGGCCGATCGATCGCCCGGGTCCGTGGCCGGACCGGCGGCCGGGACGCGCCTCGCAGCGCGCGCGCTACGCCCGCCGTTCCCTCAGCGCCCGTCATTCTCGGCGAGCGCGTTGCCCGGTCCGCGCGCGATGCTCACTCCCCGGACTGCGAAGCGGACCCGCTCTCGGCCGCGTCGCCGACGGGCCGGATCTCGACGACGGTGAGCCCGCCCTCCGCATCCGAGAGGCGGAAATCGACCTCGGCCCCGGGTGCGAGCGAGGCGAGGTCGACGCTCGGCGCGACGTCGAAGGTCATCGTCATGCCCTTCATCAGGTCGGGGATGTCGCCGTGGTCGAGGGTCACGGTGCGGGCCGCGGCGTCGACTTCGATCGCCTCGCCGTGACCGGCGTATTCGCGTGGCGCGGGCGGGGAGCAGGCGGCGAGCGCGAGCAGCGTCACGCAGGCGAGGCGAGGGAGCGAAGCCAGGGGGCGGAGCCGGGCGAACTCGGCGTCGTCTGCGGGTACGAGGCGGGCGTCCATCTTCATCGACATTCTCCTGTTTCGATCGCGCGAGCGATCGCATCCATGCTCGGATCTTCGATCGGGTCCTCTCTCGAGACGCTCACTCCGGATCCGGCCTTGCGACGTCGACCAGCGAGCGGCGTTTCCAGATGGCGAAGAGCGCGGGGTACACGAGCAGCTCGAGGGCGAAGGAGCTCGCGAGCCCCCCGACCATCGGGGCTGCGACGCGCTTCATCAAGTCGGCGCCGGTTCCCGAGCTCCAGAGCAGGGGCAGCAGGCCCGCCGTCATCGCGGTCACCGTCATCAGCTTGGGGCGGATGCGGCGGGCGGCGCCTTCGACGATCGCGTGTTCGAGGTCGAGGAACGTCGTCATGCGACCGGTCCGGACGCGCTCGGCATGGGCGAGCTTCAGATAGAGCAGCATGACGACGCCGGTCTGGGCATCGAGCCCGGCGAGGGCGATCAGGCCGACGCCGACAGCGACGCTGAGCGGGTAGCCGAGGAGGTAGAGGAGCCAGAACGCGCCGATCAGGGAGAAGGGGACCGCGAGCAGCACGAGTCCCGTCTCGACGAGCGAGCGCGTGTTGAGATGGAGCAGCAGGGCGACGAGCAGGAGCGTGATCGGGACGGCCCAGGCCAGGCGCTCCCGGGCGCGTTCGTAATGCTCGAATTGCCCGGCCCATTCGAGCCGGACGCCGGTCGGCAGCGCGACCTGCTCCGCGATCACGCTGCGGGCCCGCTGGACATAGTCGGCGATCGGGACCTCGCCCGGATCGATCGTGACCAGACCGACGAGCTGGCCCGCCTCACTGCGCACGAAGGGCGATCCGAGCACGAATTCGAAGCGCGCGAGCTCGCCGAGCGGAATCGTCGCCCCCGACGGCGCCCGCACGAGCACGCGCGCCAGCGCATCGAGATCTTCCCGGAAATCCCGCGCATAACGCACGTTGATCGACGCCCGTTCCCGGCCGAGGATGACCTGCGAGACGCTTCGGCCGCCGATCGCCGTCTCGGCGGCCGCGTTCACGTCGCCGACGCGGAGCCCGTACCGCGCGGCGGCGGACCGATCCGGCCGGATGTCGAGATAGAAGCCTCCGGTCAGGCGCTCGGCGACGACGCTTCGCGTGCCGGGCATCGCCGCCAGGACGCGCTCGATCGCGAGCCCCGCCGCCTCGATCGAAGCCGCATCGGGACCGAAGACCTCGAGGCCGAGGCGGCTGCGAAAGCCGGTGGCGAGCATCTCCGTACGCGTCTGGATCGGCATCCAGAAAAGGTTCGGCATGCCGGGATAGTCGAGCTTCTCGTCCATCTCGCGGACGAGCGCTTCGGGCGTCAGGCCCACTCGCCAGCGCTCGCGCGGAGCGAGCTCGATGACGGTCTCGACCATCGACAGCGGCGCCGGGTCGGTCACTGTATCCGCGCGCCCGATCTTGCCGAAGACCCGCACGACCTCCGGAATCGATGCGAGCTCGCGATCCATCCGCTGGAGCACCGCTCCGGCGGACGTCATCGAGATCCCCTCCGGCGCGACGGGCATGTAGAGGAGTGTTTGCTCGTCGAGGGGAGGCATGAACTCGCTGCCGAGACGCAGCACGACGGGGATCGTGGTCGCCATCAAGAGCACGGCGCCAAGGATCACGAGGCCGCGCCGGCGCACGACGCGGCGGACGAGGGCGCCATAATGACGGACCAGCACGCGCTGAGCCGGGTGATCGTCCTCGCGCGCAATCGTCCCGCGGATCAGGAGCACGGCGAGCGCCGGTGTCAGGGTCACGGAGAGCACCGCCGCGAATCCCATCGTCCAGGTCTTGGTGTAGGCGAGCGGTTTGAAGAGCCGGCCCTCGGTCGCCTCCAGGGAGAAGATCGGGAGGAAGGAGACGGTGATCACGAGCAGCGCGAAGAAGACGGATGGGCCGACCTCCTGCATCGCCCGGACGACGACCGTCTCGCGTGCTCCGACGCGTCCGTTCTGCGCCCAGTCGTCGAGGCGCTTGTGGACGTTCTCGATCACGATGATCGACGCGTCGACCATCGCACCGATCGCGACGGCGATGCCACCCAGCGACATGATGTTCGCCGTGATGCCCTGGGCGACCATGGGGACGAACGCGAGTGCGACGCCGATCGGGATCGTCAGGATCGGCACGAGCGCGCTGCGGGCGTGGAGCAGGAACCCGAAGATCACGAGCGAGACGATGAACATCTCCTCGATCAGCGTGCGCCGGAGGGTATCGATCGATGCCTCGATCAGCTGCGAGCGATCGTAGGTCGGGACGATCTCGACGCTTTCCGGCAGCCCGGCCTCGATCTCGGCGAGGCGCGACTTCACGCTCTCGATCACGCGCAGCGCGTTCTCGCCCTGGCGCATCACGACGATGCCCCCGACGACCTCGCCTTCGCCGTCCAGCTCGGCGATCCCGCGCCGCATCGCCGGACCGAGCTGGACGTTCGCGACGTCGGCCACCCGGACGGGCGTACCCGAAGCGCTCGTCCGCAGTGGGATCTGTCGCAGATCGTCGAGGGTTCGGACCCGGCCGCGGGTGCGGACGCCGAACTCGTGATCGCCGAACTCGATCGTGCCAGCGCTTCCATCGGCGTTCGAGGCGCGGGCGGCATCGACGACGTCGTCGAGGCCGAGGCCATGGGCGAGCAGGCGGTCGGGATCGACCTCGATCTGGAACTCGCGCACGAAGCCGCCGATCGAAGCGACCTCCGCGACGCCGCGAACGCTCGCGAGTGCCTGGCGCACGGTCCAATCCTGCAGCGTGCGCAGCTCGGCGAGGTCCGTCACCCCCGAGCGGTCGACGAGGGCGTATTCGAAGATCCAGCCCACGCCCGTCGCATCCGGTCCGAGCACGGCTTCGACGCCCTCCGGCAGGGTCGCCGAGAGCCCGCCGAGCCGCTCGAGGACGCGCGTGCGCGCCCAGTCGAGATCGGTCCCATCCTCGAAGATCACGTAGACGAGCGAGAGCCCGAAGAGCGATAGGCCGCGCACGGTCCGCACGCCGGGCGTAGAGAGCAGCCGCGTCGAGACGGGATAGGTCAGCTGATCCTCGACCTGATCGGGGCTCTGCCCGGGCCATTCGCTCGAGACGATCACCTGCACGTCCGAGAGATCCGGGATCGCATCGAGCGGCGTCGAGCGGAGCGAAGCGATGCCGAGCGCGAAGGCCGCGAGCACGAAGACGCAGGTCGCGAGCGGCTCGCGTGCGCAGCGCGCGATCAGGCGTTCGATCACGCCTTCGTCGCCGAAGGCTGCGCCGGTCATTCCCAGGTCTCCAGGGCGGCGCGCAGACGGCTCTCGGCAGCGACGAGGAAGGTGCCTGCTCGGACGATCGCGTCGCCTTCGGCGAGACCGCCGACCACTTCGACCTCGTCTCCGATCCGGCTCCCGACCTCGATCGCCTGGGGGCGGAAGCGGCCGTCGCCGAGGGCGCGGAAGACGTAGCTCGTGCGCCCGGCGGCGAGCACCGCCGATTCGGGGACGACGAGCCGTTCCCGCCGCGCGCCCTCGAACTCGATTTCGGCGTTCATCTCCGGGAGAAGGGCATGGCCTGGATTCGCGATCTCGAGTCGAACGCGGAGCGTGCGCGTCGCGGCGTCGAGCCGGGGCTGCAGGAACGCGACCCGGGCGTCGACGACGCGGCCGGGCAGGGCGGGGAGCGTCGCCGTCGCGCGGTCCCCGATCGTGATGTCGGCGAGCTCTGCGGCATAGACGTCGGCCTCGATCCAGATCGGGTCGAGGGGGACGATGCGATACAGCCGCTGACCCGCTTCGAAGGCGCTGCCCTCGACGAGGCTCTTCTCGAGGACGACGCCGCTGATCGGGGCGCGCAGCGTGACGCGCTCGCGCGCGATGCCGGTGCGCGTCAGGCGCTCGATCTCGCTCGGGTCGGTGTCCCAGAGGCGCAGGCGGGCCCGCGCTGCTTCGACGAGGGGGTCGGCGCGGTCCGGCGCGCTGCTCCCGTGGGCCTTCGTCTGGCTGCGGAGGGCCTGGACGTATTCCTGCTGGGCAGTGAAGAGCGCGGGACTGTAGAACTCGAAGAGGGGCTCCCCGCGCTCGACGGATTCACCGAGGGCGTCGGCCTCGAGCGCGGTGGCGAAGCCGCCGACCTTGAGCGTGACGTCGACGACGGCCGATTCGGCGGCGACCACGCGGCCGAAGGCGCGCACCCGGCGTGCGAGCGCGCGGCGCTGGACCGTCGTCGTTTCGATGCCGATCCGCTGGAGGCGATCCGGCGAAATCCTGATCTCGGCGGCGTCCTGCACGGGGGCCGCCGCTTCCGGTTTGCCGCTTGCGATCGCCTCGAGGCGCAGCCCGGGGGTTCCGACGCGAAGCGTTCCCTCGGCGCGCAGGGGCATCCCTTCGCCAGTGCGGGCCTCGATCTCGATCTGCCAGGTGCCGCCCATCGCGAGATCGAATTCCGCACGTGCACGGCCGGGTCCGTCCGGCGTCACTGCTGCAGGGCCGCCCATCGCCGCCATCGCCCCCATCGCGGGCATGCGCACGGCGACGTCGAATGCGTCGGCTTCGATCGCCTCGCCGTCGGCGCTGCGCAGCGTGAGGGTGAAGGCATTCGTTCCGACGCGCGGCGTCGGCGGCATCACCTCGACGACGAGCCGAGCGTCTTCGAAGCGCAGCTCGACGGGCTCGGCCGCCGGACCGCCGCAGGCGAGGGCGACGATCGAGAGCGCACAGAGAAGGAGCGAGCGTGTCTTCATGTCGGCGTCTCCACTCGAGATCCGGTTCTTCACCATGCGAGCCCCGGAATCCGTCCGAGCGCGCGGTCGAGCTCGGCGCGTCGGATGGCGATCTCGGCGCGTGCGCGGTGGTGGGCGAGCTCGAGCGCGTGCAGCTCGGCGAGGGAGTCGATCAGTGCGGCGATCGTCGCCCGACCGGCCGCATAGCTGGTCCGTGCGGTTTCGACCTGCTCCCCAGCGGCCGGCAGGAGCCGGTCGCGCACGATCGCCTCGGCGGCACGTGCCTGGGAGAGCCACCGGGCGGCGCTCGCGACGGAGAGCCCGACGTCGTCTTCGAGGGCGGCCCGCCGAAGCTCGCTGCCCGCGAGCTCGGCGCGCGACTGCTCGACCGCCGCGCGCCTTCGCCCGAGCGCGAGCGGGACGTTGATCTGAACACCGACGAAGGGTTGGAGAGCCTCCTCCTGCCAGATCCGGTCGTAGGCGCCCATCAACGTGAAGTCGGGCATGAACTCGCGCGACGCGAGGTCGACCCGCGCCTGTGCGGCGCGCGCGCGGGCATCGGCGGCCCCCAGCTCCGGACGCGTCGCGAGTGCCCGCGCGACGAGATCTTCGGCGGATTCGGACGGGTCTTCGGGGAGCTCGACGACCGCGGGTGCGTTCGGGATCGGAAGATCCGCAGGCCGGTGGAGCAGGGTGTTGATCCGCTGCGCGACCCGCTCGGCCTCACTCTCGAGGGTGACCCGCTCGTACAGCGACCGACTGACCGCGAGCTCGGCCCCGAGCACGGCCGCCTTCGATTCCTCTCCCGCCGCATAGCGGGCGAGCGCCATTCGGAGCGATTCCTCGACGAGCGCGCCGTGCAGCGAGTTGATTTCGAGGGCGCGGGCCGCCAGGACCCACTCGTCGAAGAGCCGGCAGGCGAGGGTCGCGAGCTCGAGGCGCAGAGTCTCCCAATCCTCGCCGGCGGCCTCGGCGTCCGCGAGCGCTGCCTCGCCCCGCAATCGGAGCTTGCCGGGAAAGGGAAGCCGCTGGCTCAGATCGACACGCGTGCCCGGCTCGACGCGATTCGAGCCGATCGAAAGCGGCGCCAGGCCCAAGCCGAGCAAGGGATCTTCGAGACTCGTCGCCTGTGGATAACGAGCGAGCGCAGCGCGCCACGCCTGGCGGGCCACTGCGAGGTTCGGATTGCGTTCGAGCACTGCCGTCACGAGCCGGCGGCGCTCGAGAGTTTCGCCTCTGGCGAAGAGAGCGCCCGGCTCGGGCGTCACTCCGGGCGCGTTGGCCGCTCCAATCGCATTCGCCGCGACGGGCGACCGGCGCAGGTCGGGATCGGCGCGGTCGAGCTCCAATGCGAGCTCGTGATATCGCTGGGTACCCTGGGACTGGCAGGCCACGGCCGTGAAGACGAGTCCGATGAGACTCGCGATACGTCGGGCGGCGCCAGCCGGTAAGACGGCTGTGGCCACGGCGGATTGCCTCGCACGCACGGGAGGAAACGAGGCCGCCGCACCGGCGGAGGCCTCGAACGGGGCGACCGGACGGCGAGGGAATCAGATGCGGAGGACGACGGAGAAGCGCAGGGGCGAGGTCGCCAGGGCGATCTGGGCGGGAACGAAGCGCGCTCGCAGATCGACGTGCTCGACCGGAGGAGCGGCGGTGATGCGGACCGGCAGGGCGAGGGGAGCCGGCATTTCGACGGGGCCCTGCGCGAAGGCTTCGAACGAGGCCGGCGCCATCTCGCAGCAGCCGCGCCGATCAAAGCCCGAGCCACAATCTTCGCGCTCGGACTCGCGCTCGGCTTCGGCCGGACAGCAGGCGGGCGCGCAGGCTGCCGCGGCGAGCGCGAGGTTCGGCGCCAGGGCAAGCCCGACCACCAGGAGCCAGAGGGCCACCCGGATGGGTCGGCTGCGCGGATGTCCGGTTCGTCGTTCGACCAAGGCGCAATTCCTATCCGACGCTTCTTCGGTCGTCAATCCGAACGGCTTGACCGGCAGCTCGCGCGCGAATCCAGATCGCCCCTCAGCCCTTCGCATCCTCGAACCGCACGATCAGCCGGTCGAGCTTGTTCTCGGCGACGAAGGGGATCCAGCGCGGTTCGTTCTCGAGGGCGAGCGCATCGCAGCGCAGGGCGAAGCAGGCGAGCGCCTCTTCGAGGGTCGCCCGCGCCATCGCGTGGCCGAGGCAGAAATGGGCGCCCATGCCGAAGGTCAGGGACATCACGGTCGGGTCGCGCCCGATGTCGAAGCGCTCGGGATCCGCCCAGCGCTCGGGATCGCGGTTGGCGGCGCCGAGCACGACGGCGATGGGCTCGCCGGCCGCGAACCGGAGGCCGAACGCGTCCTGATCCGCGGCGGATTTCTGGCCGATCGCGATGATCGCGGGGCGGTAGCGCAGGGTCTCCTCGCAGGCGCCCTTCTTCCAGCGCTCGGGATCGCCGCGCAGGAGCGCGGCCTGCTCGGGATGGCGCGTGAGCTCGAGGATGCCGCTCGCGAGCACGCTGCTCGTGCTGGCGCCGGAGCCGAAGATGGTCGAGAAGAGCGTGATCAGCTCGCCGTGGGTCAGCTCGCCTTCGAGGTCCTTGGCTTGCGCGAGGTGCGTCAGCAGATCGTCGCGCGGCTCGAGCCGCCGCTTCTCGTAGAGCTTCGCGACGTAGTCCATCGATTTCTGGATCGCTTCGTTGGCCGCGGCGCGCAGCTCGGGCGTGACCTTCGGGCCGAAGCAGTCGACGATGTTGACCCGCGACATCGCGGCGAAGGAGCCCGAGAGCTCGTCGGCGCTGATGCCGAGGAAGTCCATCATGACGAGGCGGGGCAGCGGCGCGGCGTAGTCCTTGTGGACGTCGAGCGTACCGGCGCCGCGGACTCGGTCGAGCAGCGCATGGGCATGCTTGCGGATCAGCGGGCGGATGGCGTCCATGTTACGCTTCGAGAGCGCGCCGGTCGCGCGAGAGCGGACGCGGCGATGGTCGTCGCCCTCCATCACGCCGATCGCGTTGCTGCGCCAGGTATGCATCGGATCGCCGGGCCGGAAGCCGCGGCGCTCGAGCACCTCGATGCCTTCGGCGATGAAGTCCGTGCCCTTGACCGCCCAGGCGGCGTCGTTCCAATGCAGGGGGACGACGTGGCCCTGATCGTTCTGGGCGACGCGATGCTCGGCGCGCAGGCGGCGGTAGACGGCGTAGGGATCCTGCCAGTAGTCCGGGTCGTCGATCGGCAGGATGGGAATCGATTCGCGCATGGGGCGGCTCTCGGGTTCGATCACTCGGAATCCCGCGCGAATCCCGGGCCCTCGATCCGCCCCGCGGCGGAGGATTGGGGATCGGCGCCTCGCTAGGCTAACACTCTGGGATCCCGGGCCGCCGCTCCGGACCGTCGATGGGAGATCGCGCCGAAAGGGCGAGAGGGCATGAGGGCATGGATCCCGCCCGTCGCCATCGAGTCGCCGCTGCGTCGTTTGCACCCGAGAAGAGGAGATTCCGCCATGGCCCGAAACGCAGAGATCATCGATCGCTTCATCGCCGCCTGGAGCAAGAAGGACGTCGATCTGATCATGAGCTTCTTCACGCCCGACGCCGTCTACACCAACGTTCCGATCGATCCCCCGAACGTCGGCGCCGAGATGATCCGCAAGACGATCGAGGGCTTCATCGGCATGGCCGAGGCCGTCGAGTTCCGCGTCCATCATCAGGGCGAATCGCCGACGGGCACCGTTCTCAACGAGCGCACGGACCGCTTCAAGATCGGCGACCGCTGGGTCGAGGCCGGCGTGATGGGCGTCTTCGAGCTCGAGGACGGCAAGATCAAGGCCTGGCGGGACTACTTCGACCTCGGCCAGTTCACGAAGGCGATGACCGGCGGCGGCTGAGCACTGCAACCGGCTCATTCCGCCGGTGCGGATTCCTCGCGGTTCGCCTCGGCGAGCCGTTCGCGCAGGCTCGGGAGCACCGCGCGGCCGAGGCGCTCGATCTGTTCGAGGATCGCCTCGTGCCCGATCCCGACTTGATGCAGGCGCAGGTTCAATGCCTGCGAGCCGGTCTGCCGGGCGGCGAGGGCGAGGCGCTCGGCGAGCTCGTCCGCGCTCTCCGCGGCGACGAGCTCGTCGCCGCCCCAGCTCGATTGCGTCTTTTCGGACGTGTAGCTCTTGTAGAAGGCGAGCTGGCTCTTCGAGGCCTCGCCCGGCGCCCGGCCGAGCCAGGCCCGGCGGATCAGGATCCGCTGGGGGGGGCCGCCGGCCGCCGCATGGATCGCGGAGAGCGACGCGAGATGCTCGGGGGTCTGGAGCGAGTCGTAGAGCAGGCCCATGCCGAGGCCCGCCGCCCGCAGCACGGCGGGCCGACTCTGCGCGGCGACCACGACCGGTACGGGAGAGCGGGCGCAGCGCTTCAGGGCCGCGTCGAGCCCGAGTGGCTCGGGTGCCTCGCCGCGCAGGGCACCGACGATCCGGGGCAGGGCCTCCGCCTGCACACGGAAGCGCGCCGACCAGTCGAGATCCGCGAGCTCGAAATCCTGCGCGAGGCCGCCGACCGCGAAGCCGGCGCCGACCCGCCCCGGATGCCGCGCGGCGAGCCAGGCGATGTCCTCCGCCGTCTGCGACCAGTGGCGCAGCGGCAGCAGGATCGGACAGGCCGCCGCCCAGCCGCGCGGCATCGCTTCGAGGGCGAATCCCGCGAGCTGGATCGGATTCGGCAGGTAGCTGCCGAAGCCGCCGTGATGCTCGGCGAACTGGACACCGTCGAAGCCGACCCGAGCGCCGAGCCCGGCCTGGGCGCACAGCGCCTCGACGATGCCTTCCGCATCGAGATCCGGGGCATAGAGACGCAGCGAGATGCTCCCGGCGGCGAGCGGATTCGATTCCATGCCCGTGAGTCTTCCGCAGGGCGCCGGGCTTCGCCGCTGTCGGCGATGGGTTAGTTTTCGCGGCCGGAGGCGGGGATGGAAAGCGCTCGCGCACGCGCCCGATCATGGATTCGCTCCCCGAGCGGCGGAGCGCGTCGGCGGAGCGGCGCCGCGGCCGGGCGGCTTCGGGTCGGACTCGTCACCGGGCTCGTCGGCGCGCTCGTCGCGACCGGCGGATCGGGCGCGCGGGCCGAGACGCCGGACGAGATCGATCGGCGGATCGAGGCGCTCATCGCGGAGCGGGAGCGCACGCCGCTCGACGGGCCGGTGATCGCCACGGCGTTCGGCGCCTTCCTCGTCAGTACGGGCGTTTCGTCGGTGGCCTCGGTGCAGTGGCAATGCCGGGATGGGGACGACTGCTCGGACGCGCTGCGCTGGGGCCTCACGGCGGGGGCCGGCGCCCTGGCGCTCGTCGGCGTCGTCTCGGTCGTACTCGGCGGGAGCGAGCTCTCGAAGCGCCTCCAAAGCCATCGTGAGATCGCCGACGAGCTCTGTCGCCTGCGGAATCTGAAGGAGCCGAGCGCGCGGCGCGTGCAGCCGACGTGGGGCATCGGATTCGGCTGGGCGGACGATCGGGGCGAGCTCCGGATCGCGGTGAAGTACTGAGGACAAGCGCGCGAAGAGAAGCCACTGCGACCGGACGAGGGCTGCGGTCGACGCAATTTCCCGTTACCCTCCGGCGCGCTCCCCCCCGCTGCGATCGAAACAACCTCGTCCGTCCAGGCCCGCGGCGCCGTGCGCGCAGCCGCTGGCCGGGAGTGCTCGCGATGACGCCGTCCGAGCCCCGTGACATCCATCAGCTGACCGACGGCGATGCCGTCTTCGTCGCGATGGAGACGCCGGAAGCGCCGTGCCATATCGCCGGGCTCTCGATCCTCGATCCCTCGACCCACGCGGGATTCGGCTTCGAGTCGTTCCTCGAAGTCCTGCGCCAGCGGATCGCGCTGATTCCGCGCTTCCACTGGAAGCTGCAGGAGGTTCCCTTCGGCCTCGACTGTGCCTATTGGGTCGAAGATCCGGGCTTCGACGTTCGCGAGCACGTCCGGCGGATCGCGCTCGCCGCGCCCGGGGATCGCCAGACCCTCGCGCGCCTCGCGAGCTTCCTGCATGCCCAGCCCCTCGATCGCGCGCGTCCGCTCTGGGAGTGCTGGTGGATCGAAGGCCTCGAGAAGGGCCGCGTCGCCGTCCTGATCAAGCTCCATCACTGCCTCGTGGACGGCCAATCCGGGATCGGCCTCACCGAGATCCTGATGGATCTCTCCCCCGATCCGAGCCAACCGCCCCTGGCCGCGGCCGCCGCCGCGGCGAGCTCCGGCGAGCGGCTGCCGCGGCCGCCGGCGCCCTGGGAGATCGGCCGGCGGGTGCTCGAGAACGGGCTCCGGCGGCAGACACGCCTCGCGCTGCATGCGGGGCGTGCGCTTCGCGATCTCGCGCGCGTGCCGGCGTCGCTTCCCCTCGCGCTGCTGCGGCGGGATGCGCCCGTGGCAGTGCCCCGGGTCTCCTGGAACGGGAGCCGGCTCTCGCGCCACCGGGATTTCGCGTTCACGCGGCTGCCGCTCTCACCCCTGCGCGAGCTGAAGAAGCATTTCGGGGTGAAGCTGAACGACGTGATGCTCGCGCTGGTCGGGGGCGCGCTGCGCGGTGTCCTGCTCGAGCGGGGCGAGCTGCCCGAGGCGTCGCTCGTGGCGCTCTGTCCGGTCTCGCTCCGGGATCCCGGTGATCAGAGCATGGGCAATCAGCTGACGAGCATGCCGGTCGGTCTCGCGACGGACGTCGACGACCCCGCCGAGCGCCTGCGCAAGATCCACACGAGCGCGGACGGCGCCAAGCAGCGCACCCGCGACGGCGCCTTCGAGTTCATCACCGCCCTCGGTGAATCGCTCGCGCCCGCGGCGCTGCACTTCGTCATGCAGACCGCCCACCGCGCGCCGCGCCTCGCCCCGATGCCGGGCAACCTCGTCTGCTCGAACGTGCGCGGGCTCCCGATCCCGACCTACATGGCGGGCGCCCGGGTCGAAGAGCTCTATCCGATGTCGATGCTGCAGGTCGGCAGCGGCATGAACATCACCGCCGTCTCCCACGACGACCAGGTCGACTTCGGATTCCTCGTCGATCCGAAGCTCGTGCCCGATCCCTGGCTCTTCGCCGATCGGCTGCCTTCCTCGCTCGCCGAGCTCGAAGCCGCCGCGGCCCGGCTCGCGCCGCCGCCGCCGCCCCGGCGCCCGCGGCTCGAGCCGCTCGCCGCCAACGAGCCGCTGGATCTGACGCTCCTGATCGCGACGGTCCGGCGCCGGCAGTCCAGCGGCTGAGCCGGCGCGGGGCGCGAGCCTTCGGTTCCGCTCAGACCCGCGCGCGACTGGTCCGGCGCCGTCCTTCGAGGGCGGAGCGGATCGCGACGAGATCGCCGACGTTGTCGAGGGTCACGAGCCCGACGAGGGTTCCCGCGTGCAGCACCGGCATCGTCCGGCTGGTCTTGCCGTCGAGGCGGCGGAAGGCCGTGTCGAGCATCTCCGACGTCTCCACCGAGACGAACTCGCGCAGCATCGATTCCTCGACCTTCGAATCGGGGCCCCTTCGCGCGAGCCCCTCGAGCAGGGCCTGGCGCGTCAGCAGGCCGACGACACTGCCGCCGTCGACGACCGGAAAGTCCTGCTGCGCCGAAGCCAGCGTCTCGTCGACGGCATGGGCCAGCGAGTCGCCCGGCGCGAGCACACGAAAGACCGTCTCCATCGCGCGCACGACGGGAATGCCGGCCAGCGCGGCGCGCATCTCGACGAGCCCCGCCTCCTGGGCGGCGCCGATCCAGACGAAGAGCGCGATGAAGAGCAGGAAGGGATTCGTGAAGAAGCCGATCAGCCCGAAGAGCAGCGCCATCGCCTGGCCCGCGCTCGCGGCGATCTGGGTCGCGCGCGTGTACTCGAGGCGCGTCGCGAGCGCCGCGCGCAGGACGCGCCCGCCGTCCATCGGAAACGCCGGGAGCAGATTGAAGGCGGCGAGCGCGAGGTTGACGAACATCAGCCGCTCGACCACGGAGCCGTCGGTCACGCTGAAGCCTTCGAACGAGCCGGTCGTCGTCCCGAACAGGCCGAGCAGGATGAAGAGGCCGAGGGCGATCACGACGTTCACCGCCGGCCCGGCGAGGGCGACCCAGAGCTCGTGGCGCGGGTTCTCGGGCATTCGTTCGAGGCGGGCGACCCCGCCGATCGGCAGGAGCGTGATGTCGCGCGTGCGGATCCCGTAGCGCGCGGCCGTGAGCGCGTGGCCGAATTCGTGGAGCACGACGCAGGCGAAGAGCGCGAGCACGAAAGCGACCCCTTCGAGGGTCTTGGCGAGGTCGTGGCCGACGGCCCAATGGCTCATCACGACGAAGCCGATCAGGATCAGGAACGTGGCATGGACGAAGACGCCGATGCCGCGAAATTCCGCGATCTTGAAGGACCATTTCACGTCGATCGCTCCTCTTCGGCTTTGCCTTCGCCTTCGCCTTCGCCCTCGATCTCGGGCGCGACCGCTCGGCGGTGCCAGTCGGCCGCGCCCCTCGGCCGGGACCTAGCGTACCCGTGCCACATCGGTCACGCTCCTCTGCGGATGTCGTCCGCCCGCTCTTCGTTCCCTCGCACCCGACCGCTCCGCGCATGCGCCTTCCCCCGGCGCAACGCCGATCGCAGCAGCCGGCTCGCGAGCCTGCTCGCGCTCGCTGTGCTCGTGCTCGGCCCGCTGGCGATGGACGCGGGCAGGGCGCACGCCGGCGAACCGCGCGAAGGTGGCCAGATCTGGGCGACGGCCCTCGCCCAGGGCGACCTCGCATTCCTCCATCCGAA
Organism: Myxococcota bacterium; assembly: GCA_041389425.1. Taxonomy (GTDB): domain Bacteria; phylum Myxococcota_A; class UBA9160; order UBA9160; family UBA4427; genus UBA4427. The sequence goes on along the minus strand of JAWKRX010000004.1, from coordinate 151,397 downwards.
GCTGGATCGCTTTCGCACCTGGCTCGAGCTCCAGGGGCGCTGGCGGAGCTTCGGCGAGTCGTACGAGCTGGGGATGCTGCCGCGTGTCGGCCTCGGCTACGCGATCACCGATCGCGTGATCCTGACGGCGGGCTTCGCGGTCGTCGACAACGATCCGGCCCGGGCGAAGCCGTTCACGGAGCTGCGCCCCTGGCAGCAGCTCGTCTGGAACGTTCCCGTCGGCGGGTTCGCCTTCCAGTCGCGGACGCGCCTCGAGCAGCGCATCCATCAGCAGAACGTCGGCTGGCGGCTGCGCGAGCTCGTGCGCATGAACGCGCCGATCCCGGGGACGGATCGGATCTATCTCGCCTTCTACGACGAGCCGTTCTTCGATCTCGACGACACGCCCTGGGGCCAGCGGCGCGGCTTCCGACAGAACCGCTTCTTCGCAGGGCCGGGATTCCGGCTCGATTCCGAGCGGCATTTCGTGCTCGAGGCGGGCTACCAGAATCAGTGGATCGATCGCCGGCGCGAAGACCGCTCGAACCACATCCTCCTGCTCACGCTCTTCCTCAACTACTGAGTCCGGGCTCGAGTCCGGGATGGACCGAGCCGAACAGGGAAATTCGCCGGGCGAGGGAACTCGCGCCGGCGGCGGTGTGTCCCCTCTCGGGTCGTGGGTGGCGTCGGCGGCGCAGGCGCATGGGATGCACGTCACATTGACGGGCCGTCCCACCCGGTCGTACCGTCCCGCCTGGCGGAGGTCGCGTGATGGCGGGTCGAAAGCTTCCTTTCGTCGTCCTGATCAGTCTGCTCTCGCTCGCCCTGGTCGCCGGGGATTGCGGCGACGGCATCCGGTTCGGAAATCGATTCTCCAACAACCCCCATCTGTTCGCCGTCGACTTCGCCGACGACGCCTGGGTCACGGTCGGCCACGACTACACGATCGCGAACTCCGCCGACGGCGAGGAGTTCCTGCGCCAGAGCGCCGACTGCTGCGGCTCGCTCTTCGCGATCACCTTCGGCGGCGATACCTGGGTCGTCGCGGGTGATCAGGGCGTCGTCTACACGTCGACCGACAGCGCCAACTGGTTCTTTCAATTCCTCCCGACCTCGCGCACGATCCGCGGCGCGGCCTTCGGTGCGTCGACCTATCTGCTGGTCGGCGACGACGGGCGCATCCTGACCTCGACGAACACGGGCGCCTGGAATCTCGAGACGAGCGGAACGGACTTCGACCTGATCGACGTCGTCTTCGCCGAGGATCTCTTCGTCGTGGTCGGCGAGGGCGGGACGATCCTCACCTCCCCGGACGGCGAGACCTGGACGGCGCAGATTTCGGGAACGGCCCAGAACCTGCGCGGCATCGGCTGGGGCGACGATCTCTTCGTCGCGGTCGGCAACGCGGGCACGATCCTGACCTCGCCCGACGCGATCAACTGGATGGCGCAGACCTCGAACGTCTCCGTCAGCCTCTCGGAGGCCGCCTTCGGCGCGGGGGTCTACGTCGCGGTCGGCGACGACGGCACGCTCATCAGCTCGCCGGACGCGATCACCTGGACGCCCCGCGACGCCGAGACCTCGCGCCACCTCGAGGACGTCGCCTTCGCGGACGGCCTCTTCGTCGTCGTCGGGCGCAAGGCCGTGATCCGCAACTCGACCGACGGCATCGCCTGGTTCTGAGCTGCCCGGCGCAGCGCCTCGTCTGGCGCCGCGGCTGAGACGCCCGGGGCAGCGCCCGTCGCCCGGCGCGCCCACTCGTCGCCGAGCGGCGGCCTTGTGGCCCATTGCCCCGCCGCATTCCGCGTTGTTAGAGTCGAGCGATTGACAGTCCGTGGACAAGAGGGCCACGGCCAGGAGGTTCGCCCGTGAAGTTCTCCATGATTTTCGAGGCCCAGATCGTCGACACCTCGCGCAAGGGCGAATACCAGATCATGCAGGAGAGCGTCGAGCAGGCGGTGCTCGGCGAGAAGGTCGGCTTCGACCGGATCTGGGCCGTCGAGCATCACTGCCTCAAGTGGTACGCCCACATGAGCGCGCCCGAGACCTTCCTCGCCTACGTCGCCGGCAAGACGGAGCGCATCCGCATCGGCCATGGCGTCGTCTGCCTGCCCTTCAAGATGAATCATCCCGTCAAGGTCGCCGAGCGCATCGGCATGCTCGACATGCTCACGAAGGGCCGCGTCGATTTCGGCATCGGCAAGGGCGGCACACCCCAGGAAGCCGGCGCCTTCCAGACCGAGATGGACGAGATCCCCGCCCAGCTCGAGGAGTCGGCGCGCATGATCCCGCGCATGTGGCGCGAGGAGTATTTCGAGCACGACAGCCCGACCATGAAGATCCCGCGCCGGCCGATCTTCCCGAAGCCCTACCAGGACCCGCATCCCCCGATGTACCTCGCCTGCACGCGCGAGGAGACGCTCAACCAGGCGGGCGAGTGGGGGCTCGGGGCATTGGTGCTCGGCTTCGCCGGTCCCGAGGACATCGCGAAGAAGAACGCGGTCTACCGCGCGGCGATCAAGCGGCGCACGAAGGAGAGCCAGATCCCGGACTTCCCGAACGAGCATCTCGCGGCGCTCTGCCCCGCGATCGTGCTCGACGACGAGAAGAAGGCCCGCGCCATCGGCTACCGCGGCCAGCGCTACTTCACCGAGGCGATCCGCCACTGGTACAGCCCGGGCGTCGAGATGCCGCCGCCGCGCGCCGAGATCGCGGACATGACGGACGAAGAGGTGCTCAAGGCCGAGGGCGAGGCGCTCGTCGCCTATCTCCACGAGGAGAAGATCACGGCGGGCACGGAATCGACCGGCATGTTCAACACCAACCACGCCTACGGCCGGGTCGAGGACGCGATCGGCTACGTCCAGCGCCTCAAGGATGCGGGCGCCGACGAGGTCATGTTCCTGATCCAGATGGGAACCGTCCCGCAATGGGCCGCGCTCGAGACGATCAAGAATCTCGGCGAGAAGGTGATCCCGAAGTTCCGTTAGGCGGCGGGCGCCGGGCACCGGTCGGCGGGGGCATGGACGAGCGGACCGGCGAACGACTCGACGATGCGAACGCGCTGTATCGCGCGGATCTCGCGCGGCATCGCGCGGCGTACCGCTTCGCGGTGGCCTGCGAAGCGGCTCCGGGCAGCACGGCCGCGCGGGCGGCGATCTCCGGGGCCGCCCCCTGCGTGCTCGATCTCGGCTGCGGGACGGGCTACGGCGCAGCGGAGCTCGCCGCGGCGGGTCTGCCCGTCGTCGGTCTCGATCGCGTGCGCCCCGCGCCGCGCGCGCGGCAGGCCGGAGCACGCTTCGTCTGCGGGGATCTCGAACGGCTTCCATTCAGGGCTGCCCGCTTCGATCGGATCGTGAGCTTCCAGGTGGTCGAGCATCTCGCCGATCCGGGCCGTTATCTCAGCGAGATGGCCCGCCTGCTCCGGCCGGGCGGCATCGCTCTCCTCACGACCCCGAATCGCCTCGAATCCGACGGCGAGAATCCGTACCACCTGCGCGAGTACACGGGTGACGAGCTCGCCCGCGTACTCTCCCGCCACTTCGAACGGGTGGAGCTCCGGGGCATCCACGCCCACGGCCCCGCCGCCCGCTACCACGCCGACCGGCTCCGATCGATCCGGCGCATCACACGCCTCGATCCGCTCGGATTGCGCCGCCGACTCCCGAGCGCGGTGCTCGATCCCGCCTTCGCCTGGCTCTCGATCCTGGTCCGCCTGGGGGCTCGGCGGCAGGGCGTGCTCGAGGAGGTCACGGACGCCGACTATCGCGTCGAGTCCGTCCTGCCGGGCTGCATCGACCTGCTCGCGATCTGCTCGCAGCCGCGCTTCGGGGCGAATCGGGGCTAGACTCAGCGCCTTTCGTGGTCAATGGCCCCCAAACTCAATGAAATCCGGGGCGATCACGGCGAGCGAGGCGCGTGGTGATTCGGATCGGTTCGATCGGTTGGGTTGCGCTCGGCGCACTCGCGCTGTCGATCGCCTGTTCGAGGCCGATCGTCGCCGATCCGGCTGCCGAGCCGAATCCGCGCATCGTTCGCACGGACGCGCTCACGGCGCTCTGGGGCTACTACAAATTCCACTACATCGAGAATGGGCGCGTCGTCAGCCTCGACGAGGATCGGATCACGACCTCCGAGGGCCAGAGCTACGCGATGCTTCGCGCGGTCTGGGGCGACGATCGAGAGGCCTTCGACGCCGTCTGGCGCTGGACGACCGAACATCTGCGCGGGCGCGCGGATGCGCTCTTCAGCTGGAAATGGAAGGGCCGGGTTCTCGACCGGAATTCCGCGACCGATGCCGATACCGACATCGCCCTCGCGCTGCTCATCGCCGCCCGCCGTTTCGACGAGCCTCGTCATGCCGAGGAGGCGCTCGCGATCCTCGACGACATCTGGGCGCAGGAGATCCTCGTCGTCGGCGAGGCTTGTTACGTCACTGCCGGCGACTGGTCGAAGCGCGAGCGGGTCCCGGTCATCCATCTCGGCTATCTCGCGCCGTACGCCTATCGCCTCTTCGCGAAGGTCGATCGCGAACACGACTGGTCCTGCGTCGCCGACACCGTCTACGACGTGCTGCGCTTCGTGTTCGTCGAGAAGGGCCTCGCATTTCCACCCGAGCGCATCTATTTCGATCGCGAGAACGAAATCCTGCGACTCGAGCATCCCCGCACCGGTGCCATCGGCGATTTCGGCTACGACGTCTTCCCGATCTACTGGCGCGTGGCTGCCGACTGGCGCTGGCATTGGCGGCTCGAGCCGGAGCTCCGCGAAAAGATGCTGGCTCCGCTGCGCGAGGCCTATCGCCGGGATGGCCGGCTCTACGACCGCTACCGCCCGGACGGCACGGCGCTCTCGCAGCTCGAGGCGCTCCCGCTCTATGCGACGGTCCACTCCCTCGCCGACGTCGTCGATCCGGAGCTCGCCGAGGCGCTGCGGCGCGAGAAGCTCGAAGCGCTCTGGCAGAAGGCGCTCGTCGGGCGCGAGACGCCCTACTACCTGCACAACTGGCTCGCCTTCGACGAGACGCTCTCGCTCGGCCTCGCGCGGACCTGGGACGAGTGGCTCGGTTTCCTGCTTCCCTTCGATGGGCGTGCGTTCCAGGCGAGCTTCCCGAAGCGGACCTTTGCCGCCTGCCTCCTCCTGTTCCCGCTCGTCCTGCTCGCGCGGGGAACGCGCTTCGAGCCGCCCCTGCGCTTCGCATTCCTCGCGGCGGCCTTCGCGGTCTGCGGCCTCTATCTGGGCTGGCGCGGCCGCGAGACGCTCAACTTCATCGAGCCGGCGGGCCCCTTCATCTCGTACTCGCTCTGGCTCGCGGAGCTCTACTGCTTCGTCTCCGTCGTGCTGCTCGTCGTCCAGACGGGGCTCGGAGGCCCGAAGCGGCGCGAACGCCCCGGCGCGCCGGGCTTCGCACCGAGCGTCGACGTCATGATTCCGATCTACAAGGAGCCCCTCGAGATCCTCGAGCGCACGCTCGTCGCGGCCCGCGCCCTGCGTTATCCGAACGCGCGCCTGCACGTCTGCGACGACGGCCACCGGGACGAGGTCGGCGAGCTCGCCCGACGCTTCGGAGCGGGCTACTGGCGGGGGCCCCGATCCCACGCGAAGGCGGGCAACCTGAACAACGCGCTCGCGCAGACCGATGGCGAGCTCGTCGTCATCTTCGATACCGATCACGTTCCGACGATCGATTTTCTCGAAGAGACCGTCCCCCATTTCGTCGATCCGAAGATGGGCTTCGTGCAGACGCCCCATCATTTCCGCAATCCCGACGTGTTTCAGCACGCCTTCCGCTCCGCCGGCCGCATTCCGAACGAACAGGACATGTTCAATCACGGCATCCAGTCGGAGCGCGACCGCTGGGGCGGAGCCTTCTTCGTCGGCAGCGGTGCGGTCTTCCGCCGAAAGGCGCTCGAATCCGTCGGTGGCTTCAAGCTCCTCTCGATCACCGAGGACATCCACACGAGCCAGCACGTCCACGCCGCCGGCTGGAAATCCGCCTTCGTCGATCGCGACATCGCCGTGGGGCTCTCGGCGGAGAATCTGGCCTCCTACATCGTGCAGCGCCGGCGCTGGATGCTCGGCTGCCTGCAGATCTTCTTTCGCGACAATCCGCTCTTCTGCCGGGGGCTCTCGCTGCGTCAACGCTTCGGCTACTTCGCGTCGCTCTACCATTTCTTCTATCCGATCCCGCGCGTGATCTTCTGGATCACGCCCCTCTACTACCTGCTCTTCCACCTCCATCCGATTCTCTCCGACGTCTCGGTGCTGACCGCGCTCCTGATCCCGTATCTCGTCGTGCTGCCGATGATCTCGGCCGTCCTGATCCCCGGCTGGTCGCGCCCGCTCTGGGGATCCTTCTACGAGAGCGCGGTCAGCGCGCCGCTCGCCCGCTCGATGCTCGACCTGCTGCTTCCGAAATCGCTGGGCTTCCAGGTGACGCCGAAGGGGATCACCAGCCAGACGCATCGCTTCGACTGGCGCTCGGCCCGCTGGACGCTGGTGCTCGCCGGCATCACCGCGTTCGCGATGGCCAAGGGCCTCTTCGAGCTGGCCGAGTTCGGGGTCGAGCAGGACGCCTACGTCTTCAATCTGGCCTGGTCGGGGCTCAATCTGCTCTTCCTGCTGGGCGGACTGATGATCGCCTGGGAGCGGCCGCAGCGGCGCGAAGAGGAGCGAGTCTCGCGCGCATTCCCGGTTCGATTGCACGTCGGTGCGGCGCGTGCGCCGGGCGGGCGGCCGATCGAGGCGTGGACGGCGGACGTCGGCATCGGCGGCTGCGCCGTTCTGCTCGACGCGCCGATCGATCTGCCGCCGATGTTCGACTTCGATCTCGGCCTCGAGAAGCCGATCCGCCTGCGCGCCCGCGTCGCCTATCAAGAGTGCGTCGCGGGGCGGACGCGACTGGGTCTGGCCTTCGCCGATCGCCGCGAAGCCGAGAACCACGCGCTCCTGCTCGGGGTCTTCGCGGATCCGAAGACCTGGGAGGCTTCGCACCGCCATCAGGCCCGTCGCTACCTGATGGCGGTCGCTTCCTTCGCGCTCGCGCTGGCGGGCTGTCTCCGGCCGTCGCGGCGGACTCGCCGCAAGTACCCGCGGCGCTGGACGTTCGCCCGGGCCCGCTGGCGTGTGGCGGGCAGCGAGCGCGTGGGCTGGCTGCGCGATCGCTCGCCGTCCGGGTTCGGGCTCGTGATCCGTGGCGAGCCGCCGCAGCCGGACCGGCTCTGGCGGGTCGTCGACGCGGACGGGAGCGCGAGGATCGGCCGGACGGTCCACGTGGGGCGGCATGCATTCTTCTTCCAGCGCGTGGGCGTCGCGTTCGCAGCGGAGCCGGAAGATTCGGGAAGGGTGGTGGACGAGCTTGCGATCTCTTGATTCGCGAAAGGTCTGGAGCGTCGTGTTGGCGGTGCTGCTCATGGGGAGTGCTGCCGGGGCGGCGGAGGAGCCGGCTTCGGGAACGGAGTGGTGGTACGTGCTGCGCGCGCGGGCGAACATGAAGATCGGCAACTACCGCGCGGCGATCGAGTCCTACGAGAAGGCCGCCGAGCTGAACCCGGACAATCGCGAGGCGCTGAAGCAGCTCGGCGTCGCGAACGAGAAGCAGGGCCTGACGACGAAAGCGATCGAGGCCTACGACCGCTACCTCGCGCGGTTCGACGACGATCCGGACGTGGCGTTCAAGCAGGCCGATTTCCTCGGCTGGGAGCGCTACGCCTATCGCCGCGCGGACGCGATCCGTTACTACCGCATGGGGCTCGCGAAACGCGAGGACCTGACGCGGCGCCACGCACTCGCCCGACTGCTCGCCCAGGATCGCGGCCAGTTGAAGGAAGCGCTGGCCGAATACCGGAGGCTCCTGGCCGCGAAGCCCGGCGAGACGACCTGGCGCGCCGAGTACCGCGACCTGCTGATCTGGGATCCGAGCCATCTCGACGAGGCGATCCGCGAGTACCGGAACTTCGAGAAGGAGCGCCCTGGCGATCTCGACGTCCAGAAGAAGCTCGCCGAGATGATCGCTCGCCGGGATCCCCGCAGCGATGAAGCGGCCCAGCGCTATGCGGCGCTCGTCGCGCGCAGGCCCGAAGACGCCGCGCTGCGCCTGCAGTACGCGGAGGTCCTCGGCGCCGATCCGCGCAAGCGGGAGAGGGCGATCGACGCCTACCGGGAGGCGGTCGGCCGTCGGCCCGATCCCGCCGTCCGTGAGACGTTCGCCGATCTGCTCTCGTCGTCGGAGGCCCATCGCTCCGAGGCGGTGATGCAGTACCGCGTGCTCCTGCGCGAGCGTCCGGAGGATCTGGGCGTCCGTCTCAAGCTCGCGCGCCTGATCGGCGCGAAGAAGGAGGACGCGCGGGCGGCGATCGCCGAGTACGACGCGGTGCTGGCACGGGATCCGGAGAACGCCGAGGCCCATCGCGGCCTCTCGCAGGCCTACGCCTGGATCGGTGATCGCGACTCGGCGCTGCACCATTCGAACCTGGCCGTGCGTTACGGGGCCCGGGAGCGGGAGACGGCCGCGCTGCGGGGCGATCTGCTGCGGGGCCGCGAGCGACGGGCGGGGCCCCTCGTCCGCGGATTCTTCCAGGAAGGGGGTTCGAAGACCGAGCTGCGCGGTGTCGTCCTCGCGGCGAAGGGCCGCGGGGACGTGACGCCCTTCCTGACGCTCGAGCTCGAGGCCGGCTTCGAAGACTATTTCCGCTCGGCCGACATCGACGAGGCGGGGGTGTCCGGGCAGAACCAGGCCGCGGGATTCTTCGAGCTCGATGCAGAGTACCGCTTCGATCCGGAACATCGGGTCGAGATCGGCCTCGGCTATCACGCGCTGACGCAGAGCGCCCGGGACGTCGTCGGCCGCGCGGCCTGGGTGAGCGAGGGTGGGCGCTTCGACTGGCGCGTCGGCTACGAACGCAAGCTCCGCTTCGATTCGTTCACCGCCCTCGTCGGGGAAGAGGTCGCGTTCGACGACGGCGGCGACGTCGTCCGGCGGGAGATCGGGGCCGCCCGGGAGAACCGCTTCGCCGGTCGTGTCGCGCGGCCCGATCGGCCGGGCCAGCGGGTTTCGGCTTTCGTCGAGCCGTACGTGGGCTGGGTGGATGCGTACGAGATCGGCGCGAACCCCTTCCTCGGCGTCCAGGGCGAAGTGGCCACCGAGATCGCCGACCTCGGCATCGCCACCGTCTCGCCTTTCTATCGCGCGAACGTCTACCACTATCGCGACGACGCGTTCGGCCTGAATCCGAGCGCCGAGGATCCGCGGTCCGGTGCCTATTTCAGCCCGCAGCTCTTCGTCGAGCAGGTCCCGGGCCTGCGGCTCGAAGGCGGATGGGCCGGGCGCCACGAGCTCGTAGTCGAGGGCGGGCCGGCTGCGCAATTCGTCGACGAGGGCGGGCGGGGCATCCGCTTCGAGCTCGGCGGTCATGCCCGGCTCGCCTACGTCCTGCGCCTGCGGGAGTCGCTCTTCTGGTCGTTCGACGCGAGCTTCACGCGCATCGGGGATGCGTATACCCGTGGCGAGGCCACGACGAACCTGACGTTCACGTTCTGAGACGTGGACCGAAGATTTCACCCGCATGAACCGGAGAGTGATTCCTCTCGGCTCGCCGAGTTGTGGTGGGACTAACGCGCATACCTCGCCCGATGCACCGCACACCGCTCGATCGCCCGCGTCCGGATCCGCCCCTCGTAACAACGCTTCAACCACCCCGTGATCCCCACCCGCTCCGGAAACAGCCGCCGCGCCAGGATCTCCCGGAGCCCGAGCGGACCCGTCGTGATCCCCAGCGCCTGCGCGGGCGTGCCTCGGGACCGATTCTCGGACCGATCCTTCATGTAGTTCCGCCACACCGTCCAGATCGCCAGCCGGTACAGCGCCGACTGACGCCGCTTCGAGAACGCGATCGTCTCCCGCTTGTGGTTCGCACTCGAGTGCCGGATCAGCAGGTCCGACAAGTTCGCCGCGAAGAGCGGGTTGCTCGTCGTCCGGGCCGCCTTCGAGCTCGTCCGCGCGTGGAGAAAGACGCGATCGGGAAGGCGCGACAAGGCCTGCGGATAGGCCTGATGCTCGTCCGAGCGCAGCTCCACCCTTCCGCCCGCTGGTACCACTCTCCGCAGCAGCTCCTCGACCGAGCGGCGCGTCGCCTGCGGATCGGGCTTGCCGTACCGCCGCTCGAGAATCGCTCGCTTCACCGCCTGCGCGGGCCGCATCGTGCCGCTCCTTCGGAGCTCCGCGTCGCTGAAGCCGTAGACGAACAAGCTGGGACCGACGACCAGGTTCAGGTCCATGGGCCAGTACTGGCTGTGTTCGAAGCTCCGGAATCCGTCGAGGACGAGGGGTTCTCTCGGACACGACTTCGGTCTGGCGTGTTCGTGGAAGAGCAGGCAGTGGCGGCCGAGGCGGTCGCTGATGCGGCGCACGGTGGAGTGGGAGACGCTCCTTGCGCGAGCGATCTGCCGGAAGCCGGCGCAGCTGACGAGCTGATGGAAGACGTCGGGGAGGAGATCGGAACGGCGCAGCCAGTAGGCCGGCGAGAAGGTGGAGGAGGAGAATCCTCGTCGGCAGCGTGAACACTGGTATTTCTGGACGCGGTGGGGGCTGCGTTTTCGCCAGTAGAAGCCCTTCTTGATGAAGCGCCAAGCGGCGGGATTCGTTCGGGAATCGCAGTCGGGATGGGGGCAGAAGGGCGGACGTCGGTCGGGTGTGGTGGCGAGCATGACCGCCACTCAGCACGGATCGTGCCGGGTGAAATTGGCGGTCCACGTTTGAGGTTCTGAGCGGGATGATCTCTTCTTGGCCTCTCATCGCGAGTCGTCCCTAGTGAACCGCAGCAACACGCCTTCCCCGCCCTCGGTCTTCTCGAACACCGGGACGACGCGCATGCCGATTTCGATCGCATCCTCGTCGACGCCGACGAGTGTGGACGGAATGCGCACGCCCTCGTCGAGCTCCACGAGGGCGAGCTTCTGCGGCAGGTCGTCGGCGAAGAACGGCGCCGTCGGAACGCGCGCGAGGGTGAACGCATGCAGGCGGCCGGTGCCGGCGACGGTCTGCCAGGCGAGCTTCGGGGAGAGGCAGCGCGGGCAATTCGTGCGCGGGTAGAAGACCCAGGCCTGGCAGGCCTCGCAGCGCTGGAGTCGCACCTCGCCGCGCCGCAGCCCTTCCCAGAACGGGCGGGACGTCGGCGTCGCGAGCGGGAGGGGCTTCGGGGGCATCGTCGATCGGGACGTCATCTTCGCCTCCGTCATTCGCCGCGCAGGATCAGCGCGGATTGCTCGCTCATGACGCCGCCGGTTCCGGAGACGAAGGCGGTATCGCAGCGCGCGAGCTGGCGCGCGCCGGCCGCGTGCCGGATCTGTCGCACGGCCTCGCCGACCTGAGACATGCCGCCGGCGCCCCCGGCCTGGCCGTAGGAGAGCTGGCCGCCGTGGGTGTTGAGCGGGAAGTCGCCGCGGAAGGTCAGGTCGTGGTCGCGGACGAAGTCGAGGCCCTGGCCCTTCTTGCAGAAGCCCGCGTCTTCGAGGGTCAGCAGCACTGTGATCGTGTAGCAATCGTAGAGGCAGGCGAGATCGATCTCGTCGCGCCGGACGTTGGCCATCCGGAAGGCAGACTCGCTCGCCGGGCCGACGGGCGTCGCGAGCAGGTCCCGCGCGTTCGCGGGGGATTTGATCGCGAGATGTTCGCCGCAGCCGCGGACGAAGACGGGGCGATGGCGCGTTCTGCGCGCGCGTTCGCGGCCGGCGACGACGACGGCATGGCCGCCGTGGACGGGCATCACGATCTCGAGCAGATGGAGCGGATCGGCGACGAGCTTGCTCGCGAGGACGTCGTCGACCGACAGCGGCTGACCGAAGAAGATCGCGTCGGGATTCGCGCAGGCGTTCGTGCGCTGGTCGACGGCGATCTTCGCCATCGCGCGGGCGTCGTAGCCGTGGACGGCGGCATAACGCTGGGCGATCAGCGCGTAGCCGGCGTTCTGGGCGAGATGGCCGTAGGGGATCTCGAACTCGGCCTGGGGCGACCCGTATTCGGGCGACGATGCGCCGAAGAACCAGCGCGGATCCGGCCCCTGGCTCGCGCCGGGGCGCTGTGGGGTGGGCCGGGCGGGGATCGCGCAGACGACGACGTTCGCGAGACCGAGCTCGATCGCCGCGGCCGCCCGCCAGACCATGCCGACGGCGTTCGCGCCGCCGAGATCGACCAGCTCCGCGAAGTTCACCGCGAACCCGCAGTACTCGGCGACGGTCGCCGGCATGAAATTCGACGACTCGCCGATGCGCGCGGTCACGAGGCCGTCGACCTCGCCGGCCTCGATGCCGGCGTCTTCGAGCGCGAGCCGCGCCAGCTCGGCGTATTGCTCGATGGTGAAGCGGAGCTCGCCGGCGTATTTGCGCTCGGGCTTCCACTCCCCCACGCCGACGATCGCGGCCTCACCGGCCAATCCCATCTCGGGCTCCTCGGGTTCGGGGCGCAGCACGGGCTGCGTCCGGCTTCCTGCTCGCGCCGCTCACGCGGCTTGCGCCGCTCGCGCATGCTTTCACGCGAGCAGCCTCACGATACGCGATGCGCCGCCGCGTCGTCGCGCGCGCCGGTGCATCGGATCGGTGCAGCCGGAGCGTGCATTTCTGCCGCGCCTCGTCGCCGCCCCTGCGCCGCCCGCCCGGAATCCGGCGGCCCGCGCTAGGCGTTCGGATCGACCAGGATCTTGACGTCGCGTGCGTTGCCGGCGCCGAGCTCGGTCATGGCCTCGGCCAGCCGCGACAGGCCGACGGTGCGCGAATGGAGCGGATCCGCGCGCACGCGCCCGTCGGCGATCATGTCGACGACCGGACCGAAATCGCGCTGCTCGTAGGCGATCGAGCAGCGGACGGTGACCTCCTTCATCAGCCAGATGCCCGGCCGGATCGTCGCGTCCTTGTCCGAGAGGCCGATCAGCGTCACCGTCCCGCCACGCCGCACGAGATCGACGGCGGATTGGATCGTCTCGGGCCGTCCCGCGCATTCGACGACCGCATCGGCGCCGAGGCCGCCCGTCCCGTCGGCGACGATCTCGGCGACCTCGGAGGGCAGGCAGGTGGTCGTCGCCCCGAGCTCCCGGGCGAGGCGCGCGCGGGCGGGCGAGGGCTCGACGACGACGACCTCCCGGGCGCCCGCATGCCGGACCCATTGCAGCGCGAAGAGCCCGATCGGCCCGGCACCCTGGACGACGGCGAAATCTCCGACCCGCAGACGGCCGAGGCGGACGCCGTGATAGGCGACGGTCGCGGGCTCGACGAGGGCGGCGGCGGCGTCGGAGATCGCGTCGGGGATCCGGACGAGGCGCGAAGCGCTCGCCGCGATCCGCGGTGCGAAGGCGCCGTGGGCCGAGCCGCGCGGATCGCCGCCGCCGAGCGACATCATGGCGAGCTGACACCAGGCGCCGAGCCCCGCGCGGCAGGAGACGCATTCGCCGCAGGGCGGCAGGATGCCGACGCTCACGCGATCGCCGGGCGCGACGTTCTGCACGTCGTCGGCCGCGTCGCGGACCCGGCCCATCCATTCATGACCGCAGAGGCCGGGCGGGTAGGGATCGCCGGAGTAGAAGGCATGGACGTCGGTGCCGCAGATGCCGCACCAGACGACGTCGACGATCGCGCCGCCGGCGCGCAGTGCGGGCTCGGGGTAGTCCCGCGCTTCGATCGTCTGCCGGCCAGTGATGATCGCTGCCTGCATGGGGTCCTTTCGGCGAAGGGGCGCGCGGACGCCGGATTATGCTAGCGACTGGGCGCGCCGCGCACGCGGCGGCGGGGGATCCGAGCCTGAATCCGCAACGTGCCCGTGCTCCGATCGATCGCCCGGCGCGGCCGGGCCGCGTCGTCTTCCTGTTGGCGTGCGTGACGGCGCTCAACGTCATGGATCGCCAGCTCCTCTCGGTCCTGATCGATCCGATCAAGCACGAGTTCGGCGTCTCCGACGCGGCGATGGGGCTCCTCACCGGGACGGCCTTCGCGCTGCTGCACGGCACGGCGGGCATCCCGATCGCGATCGCCGCCGATCGCGGCGTGCGGCGTTCGATCATCGCCCTCGGTCTCGCCGTCTGGAGCGGCCTCACCTTCCTGACCGGCTTCGCGCGGACCTGGGCCGAGATGTTCGCGATCCGGGTCGGCGTCGGGATCGGCGAGGCCGCCGGTGGACCGCCCGCGCAGTCGCTGCTCTCCGACACCTTCCCGCCCGAGCGCCGGGCGACGGCGCTGTCGATTCTCGCGATCGGCGGCCCGATCGGCTCGATCCTGGTCTTTGCCCTCGGCGGCTGGCTGGCGGACGCCTACGGCTGGCGCGTCGCGTTCATGGTCTTCGGGGCGCCGGGCCTCGTGCTCGCCGCGCTGATCCGCTGGACGGTGCCGGAGCCCGAACGCGGCGCGCTCGATCCCGCGAAGCGGGGCGGCGGCGCGGGCGGGCTTCCGTTCGCGCAGGCGCTGCGGATGCTATTCGCGATTCCGTCGGTGCGGTCGGTCTTTCTCGCTTCGGGCTTTCATTCGGTGGGCATGTACGCCGTGCTGGGCTGGAGCGTGCCCTACCTGACGCGCGTCCACGGCGTCTCGACGAGCGAGGCCGGCGCGCGGCTCGCATTCGCCTCGGGGCTGCTGACCGCACTCGGGACCTTCGCGGGTGGGGTCCTCGCGGATCGCCTCGCCCTGCGCGACCGGCGCTGGCTGCTCTGGCAGCCGGCGCTCGCGCTCGTCGTCGCGTTCCCCTTCGCGGTGGGGTTCGTCCAGGCCGGGTCGGCTCGGGAGGCGATGTGGATGCTCGCGCCGGTCTCGATCCTGACGGGCAGCTGCTTCGGGCCCTTCTACAGCGTGGTGCAGACCGTCGTCGCCCCGCGCGTGCGTTCCCTCGCGGCGGCGCTCGTCGTCAGCTGCAACACGCTGCTCGGCCTGGGCATCGCGCCGCCGGTCGTCGGATGGCTGAACGAGGTCGGCGCCGCGCGCTACGGCGTCGAGTCGATCCGCCATTCGCTGCTCGTCGCGCTCTCGGCCCATCTCGTCGCGGCGGCCTTTCTCTGGCTGGCGAGCCGGACGGTCCTGCGGGATCTCGAGGCCTAGGTGCCTGACCCGAGCTCGGCGCGCCGTGCGGGGCGGTCGCAATCGGCGTGCAGCCCGCGCGCTCGGGCCGGCGAGGCATCGCGCCTCCCGGTGGCCGAGAGCCGCGAGGGCGACGCGGGCGATCGGCAACCTGGGCGCGCAGCCTCAAGTCGTCGGGTCGGGATCCGATCGTTCCGAGGATCTGCCGGAGAGGCCCATCCATGGAAGACGCAGAAGAGACCCCGACGCCCGAGAGCGACGCGCCCGACCTGATCCAGTGCATCTATACGAGCGCTGCGGCGCAGTCCTTCGAGACGGAGGAACTGACGGCGCTGCTCGCGGCGGCACGGCGCCACAACGAGGCGCAGGGCCTGACGGGGATGCTGCTGTACGCCGAGGGCAGCTTCTTCCAGGTGCTCGAGGGCCCGGCCGAAGCCGTCGACGCGCTCTACCACCGGATCGAGCTCGACCCGCGCCACGTTCTCATGACCAAGCTGATCCGGGAAGAGATCAAGGAGCGATCCTTCGAGGATTGGACCATGGGCTTCTGCCAGGCGACCCGCCAGGACGTGGCCCGGATCGTCGGGTTGAACGATTTCCTGCGCGTCAGCCATACTCGCCCCGACGAACACGCGGGGCGGGCTCGCAAGCTGCTCGCCGCGTTCCGCGACGGGCGCTGGCGGAAGCGGATCAGCGCCTGATCCAGCCCCCTCCGCCGTGACCCGGGGGAGAGCGATGGCGAGCCGACTCGGCATGCAGGACGACGAGCCGCCGGTGCTTTCCGCGGAGGACCTCGTCGAGCGGTATCTGGCCCGCCACGGCGCGACGGATCTCGAGGCCGTCGTCGCGCTCTTCGCAGACGACGCCACCCTCGAGGATCCCGTCGGCGCGCCGGCGGTGCGCGGCCGCGAGGCGATCCGGGCCTTCTACCGCAGCACCCACGCTCGCAACGGGCGGCTCGGCTTCGAACGCATCGGGCGGCTGCTCGTGGCGGGCGACGAGCTCGCGCTGCACGTCCGCGCCCGCCTCGAGCGCGAGCCCGATGCGCCGGGCGTGGACGTGATCTACACGCTCCGCCTCGATCCCGGGGATCTCCGGATCCGTGCTCTGCGCGCCTATTTCTGATCGCTCGGCTCGGGACGCCGCTCGGGCCGTCGTCTCGCCATTCGCTCCGGATCGCGGCCGTGATATCGTGACGGCCCTTCGCGCCCATCCCGCCGCGCGCAGGCCCCCACGACGAGGATCACGCCATGTACATCGGGCTCACGGAAGAACAGCAGAAGCTCCGCAGCGAGCTGCGCGCCTACTACGATCGCCTGCTCACGCCCGCCGTCCGCGAAGACCTGCTCCACGAGCACGGCATCGGCCCGAAGACGAAGGCCGTCCGCCAGCAGATGGCGAAGGACGGCTGGCTCTGCTTCGGCTGGCCGAAGGAATTCGGCGGGCAGGGGCGCGACGAGGTCGATCATTTCATCTTCTTCGACGAGTCGATGCGCGCCGCTGCGCCGGTGCCGATGCTGACCGTCAACACCGTCGGCCCGACGATCATGCGCTACGGAACCGACGAGCAGAAGCAGTTCTTCCTGCCGAAGATCGCCGCGGGCGATCTCGAGTTCTGCATCGGGTACTCGGAGCCCAACTCGGGAACGGACCTCGCGTCGCTCCAGACCCGCGCCGTGCGCGACGGCGACGACTACGTGATCAACGGCCAGAAGACCTGGACGAGCCTCGCGGGCGGCGCGGACTACTGCTGGCTCGCCGTACGCACCGATCCGACGGCCGCCAAGCACGCCGGCATCTCGATGATCATCGTCGACATGAAGACGAAGGGCATCCGGGTCGATCCGCTGCACCTGCTCTCCGAGCACGACATCAACCAGGTCTTCTTCGACGACGTCCGCGTGCCCGCGAAGAACCTCGTCGGCGGCGAGAACAAGGGCTGGAAGCTGATCACGAACCAGCTGAACCACGAGCGGGTCACGCTCTGCTCCTCGGGCATCATGGAGCGCGCCTACGGAACCACCCTCGAATACGCGAAGGCGACGCGCCTCGCCGACGGCCGCCGGCTGCTCGACGAAGAGTGGGTGCAGGTCAACCTCGCGAAGGTCTACGCGGGGACCGAGTACCTGCGCCTGCTCAACTGGAAGGTCGCTTCTTCGGCGAAGAAGGGCGCGCTCTCGCCTGCGGACGCCTCGGCGACGAAGGTCTTCGGGACCGAGTTCTACCTCGACGCGTTCCAGCTCCTGATGGAGGTCGTCGGCCCGCGCGCCTACCTCACGCGCGGCTCGCCGGAGGCGGTCGCGGCCGGGCACCTGGAAGGGCTCTATCGCAGCCTGATGATCCTCACGTTCGGCGGCGGCGTGAACGAGGTCCAGCGGGATCTGATCGGGCTCTTCGGGCTCGGCCTGCCGCGCATTCCGCGCCACTGAAGTCGCCGGGAGCCATCGAACAGTTCGGGCGAGCCCCCGCTGCTGCCCGCCGAATCCCCAACGCATTCTCGAGGTCAGACCCAGATGGATTTCGACTACTCCGACGAACAAGCGGCCGCGATCGAGCTCGCCCGCCAGATCCTCACCGATGCCTGCACGCCGCAGCGCCTGCGCGCGCTCGAGCTCTCGGACGCGCCGCGCTTCGATCGCGGGCTCTGGGGCAAGCTGGCGGAGGCCGGGCTCATCGCTGCGGCCGTTCCCGAGGCCCAGGGCGGCGCCGATCTCGGATTCCTCACGCTGGCCGGGATCATCGAGCAGGTCGGGCGCACGGCGGCGCCGGTTCCGCTGCTCGAGACGACCGTGCTCGGCGCGCTTCCGCTGGCGCGCTTCGGCAGCGCCGCGCAGAAGGAGGCCTGGCTGCCGCGCGCGGCGACCGGCGAGATCGTCCTCACGGCGGCCCTCGTCGAGCCCCATCGCGAGCCGACCTCGCCCGATACCCGCGCATCGAAGGACGGCCAGGCTTATCGCCTCACCGGCCGCAAGCATTGCGTCCCCGCCGGCCCGGTCGCGGATCTGCTGCTCGTGCCCGCGGCGGTCGACGGCGGCGTCGCCGTGTTCCTCGTCGAGGCCGGTGCCGCGGGCGTCCGGCAGACGCCCCTCGCGACGACGAGCCAGCAGCCCGAGTCCCTGCTCGAGCTCGACGGCGCGCGCGGCGAGCTGCTCGGCTCGGTGGCGCAGGGGCGTGAGATCGTGGATTGGATCGTGTTGCGTGCGACGGCCGCGCTCTGCGCCCTCGCGACGGGCGTGTGTTCCGAGGCGCTTCGGCTGACCGCGGAGTACACCAAGACCCGCAAGCAATTCGATCAGCCGATCGCGACCTTCCAGGCCGTCGCCCAGCGCGCCGCCGACGCCTTCATCGATACGGAAGGCGTTCGCCTGACGGCGCTGCAGGCGGCCTGGCGGATCGACTCGGGTCTGCCGGCGGAGGCAGCGGTCGCGAGCGCCAAATACTGGGCGGCCCAGGGCGGCTCGCGCGTCGTCCGGGCGGCGCAGCATCTGCACGGCGGCGCCGGCGTCGATCGCGAATATCCCCTGCATCGCTTCTACGTCTACGCGCGCCAGCTCGAGCTGACCCTCGGCGGCTCGACCCAGCAGCTGCGGACCCTCGGCCGTCTGATCGCGAGCGACGCGGCATGAGCGCCGCGGCCGGCGCGGGGGGCGGGCGGTCGCCCAGGCCGACGCGCGTCCGCGCGAAGGTCCAGCGCCCGCTGCGGCCCGGACCTCGCCGGCGATGATCGAGGGCGAGCCGAGCCAGACCGCGCTCCAGGTCGCCGCCGCGCGCGCGGCGCATCTGCGCTTCGATCCGCCGCCGCACCTGCTCGAGGATCGCTTCGCCGAGAAACTGCTCGGCGAGGAGGCCGAGCGGCTGATCGCCGCGTATGGCGACGACGCGCCCTGGATCCTGCGCGAGAACCGGCTCTTCCTGCCGTTCCGCGCCCGTTATGCCGAGGACCTCGTTGCCCGGGCCCACGCGGAGGGCGTCCGCCAGCTCGTCGTGCTCGGCGCGGGCCTCGACTCCTTTGCCCTGCGCCGTCCGGCCGCGCTCGCCGATCTGCGCGTCTTCGAGGTCGATCATCCCGCGACCCAGCGCTGGAAGCGGCGGCGGCTCGAGGCGATCGGCGATTCGCTGCCCGATTCGCTCGCCCCTTCGCTCGTGTTCGTCGAATGCGATTTCGAGAAGATGGCGCTCGCGGACGCCCTGCGCGGGAGCGCGTTCCGGGCCGACGCGCCGGCCGTCGTCAGCTGGCTCGGCGTGGTCTACTACCTCTCGAAGGAGACGGTCGCGCGCGCACTCGCCGAGCTGCGCGCGCTGCTCGCACCCGGCAGCGCCGTCGTGCTCGACTATCAATTTCCGGTGGAGTCGCTCCCCCAGCGCTACCGCGACGTGTTCGCGCAGCAATCCGCCTGGCTGAAAGGCGCAGGCGAGCCGCAGGTGAATCGATACCGTCCGGACGAGCTGCGGGCCGTCCTGCTCGCGGCGGGCTTCGAGGGCGCGGAGCTGCCGGAGCGGGAGGCGCTCGAGGCCCGTTATTTCCGGGCGCTCGGCTCGGAGGTCCGGATGGCGGAGCGATTCGGGATGGCGGTGGCGCGTGTCGGCGAATCTCATTCGACCGCGCGGTCGTCGACATAACCGAGGGCTTCGAGGCGCGCACGCAGCTCGGGCTCAGCCGCGCCGCTGCTCGGCGTCCGCTTCTCGCTCTCGAACTCATCGTCCTTGCCGCCTTCGTCTTCGGCCGGCGTGGAGGCGATCGCATCGAATCGCTCGATCGGGACACCCGTCCACGCGGCGATCTTCTCGACGACGCCCTCGCGGAGTCGATGCCCGTGGGCGTCGAGGGGAACGGCGCTTTGCTCGTCCGGGTCGGCAGCGAGGTCGAGGTGGGCGACGACCTCGAGCGTGCGCGCGTCGAGGACGAGCTTGCGGTCGGGGGTCCGGGCGGCGACGTGGTGGGTCTTCGCGTTCGTCCAGGAGAAGAGGGGCGCGTCGGGGGGCCGTTCCGGGGCGAGGCGGGCGAGGGGCGCGGCGGCGTCCCGGTCGTGCGCGGCGGCGAAGTAGGCGCGCAATCCCCGGCCGAGATCGGCGTGCTGCACCGGCCGATCGTCGATCCGCGGCGCCACGCCCGGAATCCGGATCAGGAGCGGCACGCGCAGCATCGGTTCGAAGAGCTGCGTGCTGTGGAGCAGGCGGCCGTGCTCGCCGAAGGCCTCGCCGTGATCGGAGGTGAGGACGACGATGGTCCGGCTCGCGAGTCCGCGGCGTTCGAGGCTCGCGAGGAAATCACCGAAGAGCGCATCGGCGTAGGCGAGGTTCTCGTCGTAGCGCAGGGCGAGGTCCGCGAGCGCATCGGCGTCGAAGGGCGGGCCGCGCACATCGAGCTGGAGAAGATGCGCGGTCGATCCGGCGCTGCGCCGTTCGGGATCGGCGCCGAAGCGGCCGGCGAAGGGGGCGGGCGGGGCGTAGGGGTTGTGGGGGCGCAGAATGTGCAGGTAGAGAAAGAAGGGCTCGGCGCCCTTCGCCGCCGCGCGGTCCAGCAGCGCTTCGATGCGCGCGCCGGTGTCGTGGTCGGCGGCCAGCTCGTGGCCCCGGCCGTGGGCGGCGACGGGGAAGGCCTCTTCGAAATGGTCGAAGCCGCGGTCGAACCCGAAATGACCGGTGATGAAGGGATTCTCCGAGTAGGCGTAGGTCGCGAAGCCACCCTCACGCGCGTGCTCCGCGAGCAGCGGGAGCGACTCGCCGATCCGCCCGCCGCTGCGCCCCGAGAGCCCGCTCTCGGCGGGGGAGCGCGCGCTCATCAGGGAGGCCATCGCGAGAAAGGTGAAGGGGGCTTCGCTGACGACGGTCGAATAACGGACCGCCTCCCGTGCGAAGGCATCGGCGTTCGGTGTCGTCGCCCGGACGTGGCCCGCATGGCCGAAATGATCGGCGCGTGCGGCGTCGAGTACGAAGAGCACGACGGAGCGGGGTACCGACGTGGGCTCGGCTCCGCCGCATCCCGTCGCCTGAAAGCCGAGGGCGACGGCGAGCAGCGCTGCGAGCGGAGCGCACCGACGGCCGCAGCCGGAATGCCGCCACGCCGGGCCGCATTCGTCTTTCGAGCGGTCGACGGAAGCCATCGCCGATCCCCAGACGACCATCGATCCGCGCTGCGCGCCGTCCGGCGCTCGGGGCGACGGTCGGGCAGCGGGATCGGATGGGCCCGGCCAGCATAGACACTCGATCCTGCCCCGCCAGGCGTCCGCCGCCCGCCGCGAGTGCCGGCCGATCCGCAGGCGAAGCTGGGCTAGCGTCGGCGGCGCGCGGCATGCGAAGGAGTGTGGTGATCATGGCGAGCTTCGAGGGCAGGGTCGGGGTCGTGACGGGCGGAGCGAGCGGGATCGGGCGCGGCATCGCCCTCGAGCTGGCGCGGCGGGGCGCGAGCGTCGTGATCGCCGACGTCCACGAGGTGCGGCTCGCGGAGACGGTGGCCGCGGTCGAGGCGCTCGGTGCGAAGGCGCTCGGCCTGCGCTGCGACGTGACGAGCGATGCGGACGTCGAGCGGCTGCGCGACGAGGCGATCCGCTGCTTCGGGAAGGTCGACGTGCTCTGCAACAACGCCGGCGTCTCGGTGCTCGGGCCGCCGGAGCGGGCGGAGATCGCCGACTGGCAGTGGATCCTCGACGTCAACGTGCTCGGCATCGTGCGCGGGGTGCGCGCCTTCGTGCCGGCGATGATCGCGCGGGGCTCCGGCCATGTCGTGAACACCGCTTCGGTCGCCGGCATCTGGGCCTATTCCTGGGATGCCGGCCCCTACATCACCTCGAAGTTCGCGGCCTATGGCTATTCCGAGGTCATGGCCCGCGCGCTGCGGCCGCAGGGCGTCGACGTCTCGGTGCTGTGCCCGGGCCTGGTTTCGACGAACCTCGGCGAGACGGCGCGGTTCTCGGGCGTGCCGCCGGAGCGCCGGGCGGATTGGATCTACTTCCCTGAGGAGATGCGCACGCCGGTCCAGCCGGAAGCGGTCGGTGTGCTCGTGGCGGACGCGATCGAGAAGAAGCAGTTCGCGATCTTCACCCACGCCCACGACGCCGAGCGCTACCGCACCTGGCGGCTCGACATCGAGAAGTCGCTCACGGACGTCATCGCGGCTTCGCCGGTGCCGCCGCGGTTCGACTGAAAAGACCTCCGCTCAGACGAGCATCTCGGAGAGCACGCGCCCCATGTCGGCGATCGACTCGTTGCTGTAGGGGAAGTGGTCGTTGCGGCGGATGTTGCGGACGTACGGATCGCCGTAGCCCTGCATGCCCGCGAGCGGACCGACCTTGTACTCCGAATCGGGAATCCCCATCGCGCGGAGCATGGTGTAGAGCCAGCGGTTGTAGGGAACGCCCGGGCGGTCCCAGTGGGCGTAATCGGGGCGGAAGCCGTTCCAGATGCCGTCGTTGCTCAGATTCCGGTAGTCGAGGAATCGGCCCGTCCGCAGGGCCCCGCCGGCGCTGCCGGCCACCAGGGTCGGGATGCCCACCGAGTAGTGGGTCTGCTGACCGGATTCGTGATTCCACACCACGATGGCCTGGTCGAGGTAGGTCGTATCGCTCTCGCCGTCGATCGAGACGTCGAGCTGTGAGATCAACGACGTGAAGATGGCCTGGGCCGCGAAGCGATGCGATCGGATCGTGTAGTCCTCGGCGATGCTCGGATTGCCCCGGTGTGCGATGTCTTCGTGCCAGTTGCCGGTGAAGTCGTCGGGCAGGGGATCGGTGCCGATCGTCGCGACGCGGGTGAGACCGCATTGGAAGGCGGCCTTGATCACGCCCATGTAGGCAGCCCAGTCCGCGGCTTCGTCGGCGTGTCGTTCACCGTTCACGTACACGTTGCTGGCGGTGCTGGGGCGGTTCACGGTATCGCACGTGAAGGATTGGTTGCCGATCTTCGTCTCGGTGTCGCGCAGGCCGGTCACGAACTCGTCGAGTCGCGCCCGATCCGAGCTGCTGATCCGCGCACCATCGCCGTAGGGCGAGTTCATCACCCGGTTGTAGTCGTCGAGCACGCGGTCGATCACGCCGAGGCGCGGATCCGTCCCGGACGAGCCGCCGCCACTCCAATCCGTGCCGAACACGGCGTCGAAGATGTGCACGGCCCGCGGAGGGCTCTGGCCCGTATCGGGCGTGGCAGAGACCGAGCCGACCGGGCCGTCGTTCGAGATCCGCATTCCGAAATGGATCGAGCGCACGGTGAAGGGATCACCGGAGGGATAGAAGCTCGGCGAGCGCGCGATCACGCGGTCGATCGTCGGCATCGAGGGCAGGATGCAGTTCGAGGCGATGCTCTGATCGTCGAGGTCGCGGAAGTTGCCGAGGTTGACCGCCCGGTGATGACCCGTGTAGAAGAGCACGTCGAGCCCGCTGATCACGCTGCACTTGGCGAGATACGGGTTCAGGAAATGTCCGAGGACACGCGTCAGCTCCGGCGTTCCGCTCGGGTTGTAGGCGTGGACGTTCGCGCGCGTCATGTTGGCGAGGGTGCCGTGGCGCAGGGTGTGGTTGCGGCCTTCCGCCGCGCTCCCTGCGTAGAGCGGCACCTCGGTCTGACCGGGAGCTTCGATGGGCGCCCAGTCCTCGATCGGCACGTTGCCGTGCGGAGTCCCGATCGCGACGAAGTACTTCGGAAGCACCATCTGCGCCCGCGCCGTCCTCGGCGCCAGCGAAGGCAGGAAGGGCAATACGAGACCGGCGCCCACGCCCTGCAGGAAGTGGCGGCGGTTGATCGTGTTGTATCGCATCTCGGACCCTCCAGCGTCCGCGCTCCGGGATCAGCCGGGGAGGGGCGATCCCGAAGACGAGGACGGACTCGCGACGTGTCAGTTCGACATCGTCCGCAGCTTGAACTCGGGCAGCAGCGCCGCAGCCTTGAGCATTCCCTGCAAGCCGTCCGTCTCGAGGGCGGCTTCCAGCGCGTCCACCTCGCACGCGTCGGTCGATTCGACCTCCGTGCGGCGATGCTCGTAGCGGTAGTAGTGGCGCGCGAAGCACTCGCTGGTCTTCTCGTGGGTCGCGACCATCGAGCTCAGCCCGATCGCGTCGAGGACGACGTCGCCATCGCCGCTGTCGAGACGCGGGATGCTCGTGGTCTCGACCAGGGCCCGGAAGAAGGGGTCGCCGGCGTCGTCGAAGAGCACCTCTTCCGTTCGGAAGCGGCCGATCGCGTCGAAGCTCTCCGAGGGGAAGCCGACGGGATTGATGAAGGGTGCGTGGCAGCCCGCGCAGGCCGTGCCGCTGATCTCGGTGATCGCCTGGGTCCGCTCGCGGGTCGAGAAGGTGGGATGCACGACCGCCTGTTCCGGCGTCGCGATGTCGGCCGGCGCGACGATCTCGTCGCAGAGGATCTCGGTGCGGACGCGCGCGCCCTTCAGGATCGGATGCGAATTGAAGTCGCCGTACATCTGCAGCGCGGCGCGCGTCAGGACCCCCGCCCGCGGCTGCGAGTCCGGGAAGGGAACCGGGGGGCTGTTGCCGCCGCTCCAGGGCGTGACGCCGTAGGCCGAAGCGAGGGCCGCGTTGGTCGCGAACGACTCGTTCGAGGTGAAGAGATCGGCGAGCTCGCCGTCCCGCACGAAGGTCGTGTAATCCGTCAGTGCGAGCACCTCGTCGATCGCGGCCTGGCGGTAGGCCGCGAGGTCGAGGTTCGCCGGCAGGTCGGTGCCGAAGCCGTAGTCCTCGGCCAGGAAGTTCGCCCGCTCGGGCTTGCTCGAATCGAATTGCGGGATCTCGTCGAGGCGCAGCCAGCCGCCGTAGAAGGCCTTCATGCCCTCGCGGGTGCGCGGATTCTGGAAGACGGCGTCGACGACGCCGGCGAAGTCGTTCTCGATGCTGCCATTCGCCGCGGCGTCGAAGAGGGCCTGATCGGGCATGGTCTGCCAGAAGTGGTAGGAGAGCTTGCTCGCGAGCTCGTAGGCCGAGAGCTCCGTTCGATTCGCGCTCTGCGGATCGAGGTCGCCGCGGTACTGCTCGTGATTCAGGAAGCCCGGCGCGACGAGGAGCTGCGTGATGAGATCGCGGTAGCTCGAGGCCCCCATGTAGAAGGCGACCTCGGCGCTCGAGAGCGGATGGCGCAGGGCGCGGGCGCCGAAGCTCTGGACGAAGCGCTGGCGGCAGCTCGTATCGCTGGCGTTCGTCGCACAGGATTCGCCGACGAAGTCGACCAGCATGCTGCTGCTCTCCGTGACCTCGCCCGCGATCGTCCAGGCGACGTCGAACCAGCCCTCGACGTGACTCGCCGAGACGCTCTGATCGAAGCTCGCGAAGCCGTGGGTGATGTTGTCGTCGGGGATCTGCGTGAAGAGCGGCGTGATCGCTGCGAGAACGGCGTTCGCGTTGGCGCTCGAGAGCTGCATGCGCAGCAGGTCGCGCAGGGTGTTGGTGTACTGCAGCTTCGAGAGGCGCTGCAGGGCGACGGGCTGCATCGGATCCTGGTCGATCCTGCAGAGCTCGCCCGTCGGCGTGGGCGGGGGCGGGGTGGTCGGCGGTGTGGTCGGCGGCGTCGTGGGCGGCGTGGTCGGCGGCGGCGAGGGCGGTGACGGAGGCGAAGGCGGCGCCGGCGGCGAGGGGGGCGGGTTGGCGGCGGCGTCGATGTAGGCCGCGAGGTTCGCGAGGGTCTGCGTCTGCGAGAGCAGGCTCGAGAGGCTGCGCATCGAGCTCACCGTATCGAGCGCGTGCTCGATGCCGGCGACGGTCGCGCCGTTCTGGATGCGCGCGACGTTCGTCGCGGGATTCGTGCCGTGACAGGCACGGCAATTGGCGGCGTACGCGGAGGCGCCGGCCACCGGATCGCCCACCAGCTCGCCGACCTCCATCACGGTGACACGCTGGATGTCGGTCTCCGTCGCACCCGTGACGTCGGTCACCGTCCAGATCACCGTATGGCTGCCGACGCTGAATCCGCCGGCCGGCGCGTCGTGGGCGATGGTCAGCGGCGGGCTGCCGCCGGAGGCCGATGCGTTTCCGAGGTCGACGCTCGTCAGGGTGCCCGTCGCCTCGACGGCGCGGTCCGGGGGGGTGCTGATCGTGAGCGCGCCCGGGGTCGGGGTATCGATGGCGGCCGGGGAATCGACCGTCGTGGAGTTGCCGCCGTAATCCCCGCAGCCGAGGGCGGAGAGCACGAAGGCCAGGGCGAGATGCACCAGGAAATGACTCGAGTTGCCGCCGCGCAGAGCGCCGTTGCCGCTCGCGGATGCGGCAGCGCGGGCGGCATGGCTGCCCACCTGCTCTCCAATCGACCGTGATCGTCCCTGCGCACTAGCGATTCGCACCACGTCCACCGTTTCCCCCGCGATCGTCGGGACTCGACGCTTCGGAGCGGAGCCCTCGTCTCGGTTCGGGAAGCGATTCGGCCCGCGCGGAGACTCGAATCATGACTGGCGTCACGGATTACGAGGTGCGAGGGAAAAAACGGCGGGATTTCTCGCCATCGCGCCCGCGCACGGGAGGTTGGGGGCGGACGGGGCGGGCCGATCGGGCGCGCCGGCTGGAGCGCAGGGGGCGGGGGGCGGGTCGTCGGGCCGGGCGAGCGGGCGCCGCACTGCGCGCGCTGGCCCCAATCCCGGCTCGGAAAAGGGCGCCCGCCGGCGGCCCATCGACGGCAGGCCGAGTTCGAGGATCCGACCAACGGGAGCGCAAAACCCGCCTGAGGGTCCGATGGTCCCCGGGACCTCGTCTTCGTGCTGTGCGACTCGAGGGGGCGGGGAGTGGGGCGAGAACGATCTTCGGTGTGAGCGATCGTGACGACGTCAGCGTCGAATCGGAATGTTGCGGTCGAAGACGGGCCCGTCGGACGTCACGCGATAGCGCGCGATGTCTCCGTCGATCAGGCGGTCGTCGTTCGGATCCTTCTTGTAGAAGTGATAGTCGCGCGCTCGATCGGCGGGTGCAGCCTGCGTCAGCGACGAGCCGATGGCGACCCCCCCGCGCTCGAGCCCCGCGGCTGCGAGGATCGTGGGGTAGATGTCATAGAGATCGGCCGGCCGCAGATCTTCACGAAGCGGCATCGAGGCGTTCTCACCTGCGGGCTTGACGAGGAGGAGCGGCCTCGAACGGGCCTCCTGCCAGGCCAGCCGCGTATCGGAGCCGATCGGAACGAGCGTCCGACCGTGACGCGCATATCGGGAACCGTGGTCGCCGTGGGCGATGATCAGCGAGTCGTCGAATCGTCCCTCTCGCTTCAAGGCCTCGACGAGCTCGATCAGGAGGTTCACCGCACAGCGGGCCTGTCCCTCGATGGTCAGGTCCTCGGATTCCGATTCGGAGCAGTCCTCGTCGAGGGCGATCGGCTCATGGGGCACGATCATGTGGATGAAGACGTAGCGCGGGACGTTGGACGCCCAGGTCGACTCGTCCGCCAGATAGCGTCGCAGGCTCAGCACGGAGTAGTAGCCATAGCTCGCCGGCAACAAGGTCTGGGCGCGGAGCATGTCCAGGAGATTCGGCGGAACGAGCCGTTCGACGATCGACTCGGGCAAATTGCCCTCCATCCAGAGGGCGGTGAAGAGTTGCGCCTGATCCGTGCTGCCGCCGAAGTCGCCATAGCGGATGTGTTGAAGCGTACGATCGAAGGGTGTCGTCGACACGGTCGGATAGACCTGGTGGAGCAATCCGGTCGTGTGGTAGCCGTGATCCTCGAGCCGGGAGAGCAGGGATCGATCCCCCAGGAAGGCCTGCAGGATGTAGTCGACCGGCTCGCCTTCGTAGCGGTAGGGCTCGCCTGAAAAGGTGGCGCCGAGGGCCATGTCGGTTCGACCCCAGGGCGTCGTCGCGTCGGGAAAGAAGACGAATCCGCCCAGGGCGGCTCGCTGTTCGGGGCGCGTCGCCAGCTCGAAGAAATCCGTCTGGAATTCGTCGAAGACGACGTGATAGACGTCCGGTCGGGATTCGTCCCGGGCCAGACCCGGGACGAGCGGCGCCTCGCGCCGTGCCGATCGGCGCTCCCGGTTCTTCAGGTGTTTGTTCGTCGATCGCAGGGTGTTCGCTTCGATGAGGGCGAGCACCAGGAGGCCGACTCCGAAGATCGCGGTTCCGAGGAGGACGGCCTCCCTCGCCGACTCTCTGGAAAACACGGATGCGACAGCCGCGAAGGTCAGTGCGATCACGGCGATCGCAGCGACGTCGCGGGAGACCCAGCTTCCGGCAAGGATGTAAACGGGCCAGCACGGCGCGAGGGCCAGATAGAACAGGAAGGCGAGTTCGATCGTCCGATGCCGATGGCGAAGCCGCGCGAGCACGGTGCCCAGCAAGAGGAGCACGACCGCACCGCCTGCCAGCCACCGGAACATGGACGCGTGGAGTCCGAGAATCTCCAGATTGCCGCGGCTCAGCTGAAGCGCCGGAAGAACGAAGACGACCAGCACGGGCGCGAGGAGGGCCAAAGCGTCGCGAACCCAATGGCCGCTTTCGGCGTCACGCATGGCGGTCATCTCCGAGTCGATCAGCGGGTCGCGTTGACGCCCAATCTGCCGGCGGATACTTTGAGCGATATGACACTTCCCAGGCAACCCCTCCCGGGCCGAAAACCGCATTCGACGCGGGTCGCCTGGGATTGGCTGGGCCTGTACCTGGCCAGTGTCGTCCTCTTTCCGCGGGACGCATTCGCCTATCTCGATCCCGGAACGGGCAGCATGCTCATCCAGATGATCGTGGGGGGGGTCGCCGGGACGATCGTCGCCGTCAAGCTGCATTGGTCGAAGATCAAGCGGTTCTTCGGGATCAAGCCCCTCGACGCGCCGGAAAGCGGCGCGGGCCATGATCGCCGCTAGGCTGGCGGGCTCCTTTCGCGATCCGAGCGGCCATCTCTTTCGACATGCAGGCCGGATCTATCGGCAAGTCAACGCGAGCTACCGCGAAGACTACGATCGATTGATGGCCTCAGGGTTCTACGCGGCCGCGGCTCGAGACGGCTCCCTTCTCCCCCATGAAGAGGTCGAGCTCGTGTTGCCCATCGACTCGTCCGATGCCCGCTCCCAGTCGGCGGATCGGGGGGCCGCGCCGTACAAGATCCTGCTTCCTGAGCAGCTTCCCTTCGTCTCCTACCCCTACGAATGGTCGTTCAGCCAGCTGAAGGATGCTGCCCTGCTGACCCTCCGGATCCAGAAGACGGCCCTCGATTTCGGGCTGTCGCTCAAGGACGCGAGCGCCTTCAACGTCCAGTTCCTTCGCGGGCGCCCGGTCTTCATCGATACGCTTTCCCTCGAACGCCATCCGGAGAATCGACCGTGGGTCGCCTACCGGCAGTTCTGCAGCCATTTTCTCGCCCCCCTCGCCCTGATGGCCTACCGCGACCCGGAGTGCCTGCGATGGCTCCGGGTCGAGCTCGACGGAATGCCGCTCGACCTCGCGAGTCGCCTGCTTCCCTGGCGCACGCGTTGCCGGATCGGTCTATTGATCCACCTGCATTGGCATGCCCGCAGCCAGCGCGTTCATGCCGATCGAAAAGACAGTGCCGAAATAGCGATGCGCGGCGGGCTCTCGAAGGCAGGGCTGGTGGGCATCCTCGAGAGCCTGGAGAACTGCATCAGGCACCTCGACTGGCAGCCGAGGAAGACCGAGTGGAGCGACTACTACGCCGAGACGAACTATTCGTCCGCGGCCGAAAGCCACAAGCTCGAGCTCGTCGACGCCTTTCTGGACGCGATGAGGCGGCCTCGATCGGTCTGGGATCTCGGCGGGAATACCGGCCGCTACGGCCGGCTCGCAGCCCGTCGCGGAATCCCGACGATCAGTTTCGATCGGGACCACGCTGCCATCGAAGAGAGCTACCGCCGGATCCGTGCGGAGGGCGAAACTTCGATGCTTCCGCTCGTCATGGACCTCTCGAACCCGACTCCCGCGATCGGCTGGGGAAACGAAGAGCGTATGTCCTTGATCGAACGGGGGCCGGCCGACGTCGTGATGGCGCTGGCGCTCGTGCACCACCTTGCAATCGGGAACAACGTCCCGCTTGCGAGAATCGCGGCCTACCTGCGATCCCTCTGCAAGACACTGATTCTCGAATTCGTCCCGAAGAGCGATAGCCAGGTCCAGCGGCTCCTGCGAACCCGTGACGACATCTTCCCGAATTACCACGCGGCGGGATTCGAGGAGGCGTTCGCGCCGTATTTCTCGATTCGTCGGCGCGAAACCATCCGGGAATCCGAGCGTGTCCTCTATTGGCTCGAAGCGTCGGGCGGCAACTGAGGAAAGATGCGCTGTAGGCAATGATGGAGGTCGTCCCATCGGATGCCCGGTCAGAACGGTCGACGGCAATGAAACGGCCATTCACGCCCGCTGGATCGCTGCATTCCGCGCCTGGACGCGGCCACTCGATGCGACGTCCTTCAGCTCGTGCCCGATGAGTGGAGTGACGGCGTCGAAGAGCGGTTGAAGCCGATGGGCGCGAGCAGAGGTCGAAGTCCGACGCTGGGACCGGGCTCGTTCCGTAGGGCGAACCAACTGGCAATTCGTGGACACCGTGGAGTGTCAACGGAAGGCCGCGCGACCGATCGTCTCTGTGCGGGAATTCAAGTGGCGCGCCGGGAGGGATTCGAACCCCCGACCCTCAGGTTCGAAGCCTGATGCTCTATCCAGCTGAGCTACCGGCGCGCGGGGCATCTCCGCCTGGTCTGCGGAGGCCTGAGAGCGGGCGGAAGCTAGCAGACGGGGCACGGGTCGACAGCGGCCGCCGGGCGCGAGAACATGCCCTCGACCCGCGAGACGCACGCCGCCAGCCGATGAGGAGCGAAGCGCCATGGCCCACGACCTGCTGGTTCGAAACGGTCTGCTCGTCGACGGGACCGGTGCGCCCGCCCGCCCGGCCGACGTCGCCATCACGGACGGCCGGATCGTCGAGATCGGCCGCCTGGCCGGGGCGGCGGCCCGCGAGACCGTCGACGCCGAGGGGCAGGTGGTCGCCCCGGGCTTCATCGACGGCCATACCCACATGGACGCGCAGATCTACTGGGACGCGCTCGGGACCTGCAGCTCCTACCACGGCATCACGACCGTCGTGATGGGCAATTGCGGCTTCACCCTCGCGCCCTCGCGTGACGGCCAACGCGAGCTCGTCGTGCGCAATCTCGAGCGCGCCGAGGACATCTCGCCGGCGGCGATGGCGAAGGCGATCCGCTGGGATTTCGAGACCTTCGGCGAGTACCTCGACGTCGTCGAGCGGCTGCCCAAGGGCATCAACTACTCGGGCTATGTCGGTCATTCGGCGCTGCGGACCTACGTGATGGGCGAGCGCGCGTTCAGCGACGCCGCGACGCCGGCCGATCTCGACGCGATGCTGCGCGAGCTGCGCGCGAGCCTCGCGGCGGGGGCGATGGGCTTCACGACCTCGCGCACGCTCAATCATCAGACCGCCGACGACCGGCCCGTCGCGAGCCGGCTCGCGCGCTGGGACGAGGTCGCGGCGCTCGTCTCGGCGACGGGCGCGGCGGGCGGGATCTTCGAGATCACGAACGAGGACGCCGCCTTCTCGGATCCCGAGGCCCAGGCCGAATACTTCGAGCGGATGTCGAAGCTCGCCCTCGAATCCCGGGCGACCTTCATGTTCGGCGTCGGCAGCACGCGCAACGCCCCCGACGGCTGGCGCGCCTGGACGGGGCTGCTCGACCGCGTCGGCGAGGCGGGCGGGCGCATGTACGGCCAGGTCCACTCGCGCCGTTTCGACGTGATCCTCTCCTTCGCCGGGCAGCTGCCCTTCGACCGGCTGCCGCTCTGGCAGGCGCTGCGCGCGAAGCCGATCGCCGAGCAGAAGCGGGCGCTGCGCGATCCGGATCTGGTCGCGAAGCTCGTCCACGAGGCCCATCACGGCCCCTACGGCAACGCGATCGGCGCCGAGGCGCGCAGGCCCGACTTCGACTGGGTCTTCCTGATGGACGAGCCGATGGGCCCCCACCGCTGCCTCGGCGCGCTCGCCCGGCAGCAGGGCAGGGATCCGGTCGAGCTGATGATCGAGCTCGCCCTCGCGAGCGATTTCGAGCAGCTCTTCCTGCAATCGATCGCGAACGAGGATCCCGAGAACGTGCTGGCCCTGATGAAGCATCCGCGCACGCTCACGACCTTCTCGGACGCGGGGGCCCATGTCTCGCAGATCTCCGACTGCTCGATCGCGACGCATCTGCTGGGCCATTGGGTCCGGCGCGAGCAGAAGGTCGGCCTCGAAGAAGCGGTCCACTGGCTGACGGGTCGGCCCGCGGCGGCCTTCGGGTTCGCCGATCGCGGCGTGCTGCGCACCGGCGCGGCGGCGGATCTCGTCGTCTTCGATCCGGCGCGCATCGCGCCGGAGATGCCGAGGATCGAATACGACCTGCCGGAGGGGGCGCGCCGCCTCGTGCAGAAGGCGACGGGGATCTCGGCGACGATCGTCGGCGGCGAGGTCCTGCTGAAGGACGGGGTGCATACCGGGGCGCTGCCCGGAAGGCTCCTGCGCCGCGGCGTCGCGATCCACTAGACGAAAGGGGAATTCCAGGCGATGAGCAAGCTCGAAGAGGACAACAAGGCGCTCGCGCGCGAGATGATCGATGCGCTCACGCGGGCCGACGTCGATTGGGTCCAGCAGAACTACGCCGACGACTTCCAGATCTGGGTGACGGGCACGCTGCCCTTCAGCGGCACGGCCGACAAGGCGGGCGCCGTGGCGGGCATGCCCGCCGTTCTCGATCTCTTTCCGAAGGGCCTGCGCTTCGAGATCCAGGCGATGACCGCCGAGGGCGATCGCGTCGCGATCGAGGCCACGAGCCGCGGGACCACCTTCCGCGGCGACGAATACCGCCAGACCTACCACTTCCTGATGCGCGCGCGCGACGGCAAGATCGTCGAGTGGAAGGAGTACATGGATACCGAGCACGCCCGCAAGGTGCTCGTCGGGGGCTAGGAGCCCGACCCAAGATGGGCGTGGATGCCTGAGCGTCGAGACGCGCCTCTCGCAAGGCGCGCGAGGGAGCCGTAGCCGAGCTACGGCGACTGAGCGCAACGCCGCGAGAGGCGATGGATCGGCGCTCAGGCGCCGCGCGGCCATCTTGGGTCAGGCTCCTGGAGGCGTCTTCCGTTGCATCGCGTTAGCGTCGGGGCACGGGCACGACGGAGCGCGTACGGGATCGGAAGGGGTCGGGTTTGTTTCGGGGGCAGGTCGGGTCTCATCGCTTCGCTCGGATTCGTGCGTTCGGAGTTCTCGCCGCCGCCCTTCTCGCACCGCTGATCGAGCCTTCGCTCGCGCCGGATTCCTCGTCCGGGCTCGCACACGCCGCGGCGTTCGGCACGGTTCCGACCGTTCATGCCGTCCTCGTCGAGGAGGCGCCGGTCATCGACGGCGTGCTCGACGATCCGATCTGGCAACGCGCCGAGGTGATCACCGATCTGACCCAGGTCGAGCCGGTCCAGGGCGCACCGCCGAGCTTCCGGACCGAGGTCCGGATCCTGACCGACGGCGACACGCTCTTCGTCTCCGTCCATGCCTTCGATCCCGAGCCCGACAAGATCGTCGCGAATCGGATGGCCCGCTCCGAGCTCTTCTTCTACGACGACAATTTCGGCATCAATCTCGACACCTTCCACGATCATCGCAGCGGCTTCTTCTTCCAGATCAATCCCCTCGGCGGCCGCCGCGACGCGACCTTCGAGGGCGACCTCTTCGAGGAGAACTGGGACGGGATCTGGTACGCGAAGGCCCGCATCGTCGAGTCGGGCTGGGTCGGCGAGATCGCGATTCCGTTCAAGACGCTCGGCTTCGTCGAGGGCCAGGACGACTGGGGCCTCAACGTGAGCCGCCGTGTCCGTCGTTTCAACGAGGACGATCGCTGGGCGGATCCGACGATCCAGCGGCTCTCGGTGAACATGGCGCAGGCGGGCGTCCTGACGGGCATGAGCGTCGCACGCGTCGGAATCGGTCTCGACGTCGTGCCCGCGATTTCGGTCGGCGCCGTCCACGACGAGCTGCGCAATCGCGACAAGCTGATCACGGAGCCGTCCTTCGACGCCTTCTACCGCGTGCTGCCTTCGGTGACGGCGTCCGTCACCGCGAACACCGACTTCGCGCAGACGGAGGTCGACGATACGCAGGTGAACCTGACGCGCTTCGCGCTCTTCTTCCCCGAGAAGCGCGAGTTCTTCCTGCGCGAGAAGGGCCTCTTCGACTTCGGCGGGCTCGAGAACGAGAACGGCATTCCGTTCTTCTCGCGCCGGATCGGGCTCTCGCCGGATCTCGAGGGCATCCGGCTCCACGGCGGCGGCCGCGTCACCGGCCGCGTCGGTCGCTACCGGATCGGCCTGCTCGACATCCAGCAGGACGGCAACGCGGGGTTCGACGATACGAATCTCGCCGTCGCACGCGTCTCGGCGACGGTGCTCGACGAGTCCGCCGTCGGCATGATCCTGACCCACGGCGATCCGGCGTCGGAAGAGGAGAACCTGCTCGCCGGGGCCGACGTGAACTTCCGCAGCAGCCGCCTGATCCCGAACCGATCGATCTCGGTCAACGGCTGGATCCAGCAGGATTTTCGCGGCGACGCCTACGGCGATCGCTCTTCGGCGTTCGGCGCCTCGATCGTGTATCCCAACGATCGCGTCAACTTCAAGCTGAAGTACAAGGAGTTCCAGAAGGGCTACGACCCGGCGCTGGCATTCGTGAACCGCACCGACGTGCGCGGCTACGAGGGCGAGTACCGCCTGCGGTTCCGGCAATCGACCGGGCCATTCCGGATGATCGACCTCCAGACGACGGCGAATTTCTTCACCAATCGCGACAACGTGCCCGAGACGGGCTCGTTCAACTTCTCACCGGTCCGGCTGACGTCCCAGCTCGACGACCTGTTCGAGATGAAATTCATCTACCTCTACGACAACGTTCCCCGGCCCTTCTTCATCACGCCGCACATCGGCATCCCGCCCCGGGAGTACCACGGCTACAGCGGCCTCGCGGAGCTCACGACGAGCCTCCATCGGCCCATCCGCGTGAAGCTCACGGGCAGCGCCGGAACGTTCTACGACGGCTGGGGGGCGCGCGTCTCGCCGCTGGTCGAATGGCGCCCGTCGCCCCATTGGCTGCTCTCGCTGGAATACGACGAGCGGCAGTTCTTCGACTACGACGCGTGCAAGGGGTCGACGCGGGGCACCGGGAATTGCCGGCGCGGTTTCGACGAGCCGTTCCGGCGCCACACCGGATTCGCGACGCGGCTGGCCCGCGTGCGGGTGCAGATCGCCTTCAACACGGAGATCGCCTGGAGCACGGTCGTCCAGTACGACAACTTCTCGAACCGGATTTCGGCGCAGTCCCGCCTCTCCTGGATCATCGAGCCGGGACGCGAGTTCTTCCTCGTCGTCGGCCAGGACTTCGACGCGACGCCGGGCGATCTGCGCGTGATGACGACGCGGCCGGTCGCGAAGCTGCGCTGGACCTTCCGATTCTGAGCGTCCGCGCCGGCGCGTGCGCCGCCCGGATCAGAAGCTGTAGCGGATGCCGAAAACGACCTCGTGGGCGTCGAATTCGGAATCGACCTGCCGCGCGCCGTTCACCGGCGGGCCGATGCGGCGCGCCCGGAAGTTGAGGTCTTCGCTCTGCAGATAGCGGTAGCCGAGGCTGAAGCTGGTGACGTCGCTGAACGGAACGCTCGCGCCCGCCATCACGTTCCAGATGAAGGCGTCGTCGGAGGAGTCGACCTCGATCGTGCGGGGCTTGTTGCGCGCGTCGATCTCGATCTTGCCGTAGCCGACACCGAGGCCGAAATACGGAATCACGCCGACCTCGAAGTCGTACTCGGCATACACGTTGCCGAGCACGTGGATCATCGAGATCTCGCCCTTGCCGTCGCTCACGTCGCCGTCGACGAGGCGGATCGCATCGACCTCGCTCTGGCGGTAGCCGACGTTGATCTCGGTCCGGAAATGCTGGAGGAACTTCGTGCCGATCGCGCCGCCGACGTTGTAGCCCGGCTCGGATTCGACCTTGCCCGAGAGGCCGATCGGATTGGCGCGGGTCAGGTTCTGGTTCCGGATGATCGAGACGCCCGCGTTGTATTCGATGTAGGGCGCGAGTCCGAGATCGACGGCGCGGCCCGGCGAAGGGGCGAGGCAGGCCACGAGGCCGAGGGCGAACATTGCGAAGCGAAGAGCAGTCATGGGATCTCCCGTTCTCGTACATCCGGCTCGCGCGGCGGGCGCCGCGGATGGCCGAGGGCGCTCGGCCGCGCCCATATTACATCCGTTGTGAGCTGATGTTGCCGCCATCGACGACGAATTCGCTGGCCGTGACGTAGCTGGCCTCCTCCGAGAGGAGGAATCTCACGACCCGTCCGATCTCCGCGGGATCACCGATCCGGCCGAGCAGGATGCGTCGGGTAAACGCCGCGTCGCCGAGATGGTCCAGGGCGGGCTGCATCATCGGCGTTCGGATCTGACCCGGCGAGATGGCGTTGATCCGGATCCCGTCCTGCGCGAGGCGATCGGCCAGGGAGCGGACGAGAGAGAGGACGCCGCCCTTGGCGGCGCTGTAGATCGGGTTCATCGCGTTGCCGAGGGTGGCGTTGATCGAAGCGAAGGCGACGATCGCGGAGCCCGCATGGGCGCGCAGGTCGGGCAGCAGGGCCTGCGCCAGCAGCGCGATCGGTCTCAGATGGATCTCGAGGCCGGCGTTGAAGCTCTCGGGCGTCAGACCGTCGAGCGAAGCGGTATCGACGACGCCGGCGGCATGGACGAAGCCGCCGATCGAGGGCAGGGCGCTGCGGGTCTTCGCGGCGCCCGCCTGGATCGCCGCCGGGTCGCGCACGTCGACGGCGCAGCCGAAGGTGACGACGCCGTATCGCCCGGCGATCTCTTCGGCGACCTCGTGGCAGCGATCCGCATCGAGATCCCAGAGCGCGACGGGCCGGCCGACGGCGGCGAGCGCTTCGGCGCTTGCGCGGCCGAGGCCCGATACGCCACCGGTCAGGACGACGCCCGTCTGCGGGCGCCCGAGGCGAGGGGCGAGATCCATGCGGGTCCTCCGGATCGGTCTGCGATCGGCAGGGGCGGGATGCGACTTCGGGTCGGTCGGGAGTTCGAGGCCGGGATCAGGGGCGGGTCGAGCCCGGGCTTGTTAGGCCGACTGGGCCTCGACCGCCGCCGCCGGAGCGGGCCGGACGCTGCGCACGCGCACGAAGTATTCGTTCCGCATTTCCCACGGAACGCCGAGCGCGTTGAGGATGTGTCGCTTCGTCGCCTGACGACACGGACGCCCCTTCTCCACGGCATGGATCGTGCGCGGCGAGACGTTCGCGCGCTCTGCGAGGTCGTTCTGGGTCCAGCCGAGGGCTTGTCGGGCGGCGCGAATGCGGTTCATCGGGACTCTCTTGCGAAGTGGGGACCGGGTCAGCGAACGCGCGCCAGCATAGCGTCCGCGGCTCCCGACGGCGCCCCGCAAGTGCCGCAAGTGCTTGATTCCCTTCGGGGTTTTTCGCGCCCGGCCCGAAACGGCCGCGTGTCGGGAGCCGTGGTCCCTGGGGGCAGAGCCGGCCGCCAGGGGCTCGGGAGGCCCTCAGCGCGGTCCGCGCGCGCCTGCGTCGAGCACGCGCCCGGGATTCGCCCCGGTCAGCTTGCCGTTCTGTTGGGTCAACACCCCGCTCACCGCCGTTGCGCGATAGCCCCCTTCGGGCCGCCGCAGCCGGCGTCCGCCCGACGGAAGGTCGCGGACGAAGACGTCCTTGCCCCAATCGAGGCGGCCCAGCTCGAAGACCGTGAGGTCCCCGGCGTAGCCGGGCTTCAGGAAGCCCCGGTCCGGGAAGCCGAGGCTCTCGGCCTGGCGACCGGTCAGCTCGTGGACCGCGCGCTCGAGGGTGAAGTCGCCGCGCTCGCGGACGTGGCGGGTCAGGAAGAGGGTGGTGTCTCCCGCGGCGCACATCATCTGGACGTGGGCGCCGGCATCGCTCGCGCTCACGAGGGTCCGTTCGTCGCGCAGCATCTCGGCGACGGCCTCGACGTTGCCGTTTCCGATCCCCATCGCGACGACGCCGGGCTCGAGATCGTTCTCGAGGATCCAGTCCGCGAAGACGTCGGAGGGATGGCCGCCGCGCGCCGCGGCGAGATCGGCGAGGCTCTTGCCGAGCCACGGCTCGTTCTCCTTGCGCGTGACGGAGGTGAAGCGGACGAAGTCGATGCGCGTATTCGGGAAGAGCGATTTGTCGACGGCGTCCCACTCCTCGCGCGCGACCTTGCGCCAGGCGGGATCGCGCAGCCGTTCGGCACGCGCCGCGCCCCGGACCAGCATGACCTGGTTCCAGCCCTTCGGCAGCATCATGAAGACCATGGTCTGGTCCCAGTCGACGTTGAAATCGATCGTCCGCGGCGAGACGATCGGCCAGACGGGCGCGCCGTACTGCGCGAGCGTCGCGGTGTACTCGATCAGCTCCTGCGTCCGGCCGGGGTTGAGATCCGTATGCAGCAGGCCGTTCCAGATCGAGCGCACGCCGCGCGGGCCGAGCAGCTCGGCCATGCGCTTCATCTCGCCGAGCGGATCCTCGCCGGTCTGATTCGGGATGTACTCGACGATGCCGTGACCGGCGGCGGCGAGGGTATCGGCGAGGGCGGTGAGCTCGGCGAGGTCGGCCAGGCGGCTCGGCACGGGGCGCGCCGCGCGGTCGACGTCGAAGAACGAGGTCGAGAGGCCGTGGCAGCCCGCAGAGAGCGCATCGGCCAGCTCGCCGCACATCGCTTCGATCTCCGCCGGCGTCGCCGCCCGCGTCCACGCGTCGGCGCCCATCGCGAAGATGCGCAGCATCGAATGGCCGATCAGGGAGGCCATGTTGAGCGCGGAGCCGCGCGCGTTCATCGAGTCGCGATACTCACGCCAGGTCTGCCAGTTCCACGGAATGCCGGAGCGGAACTCCTCGATCGGCATGTCCTCGATGAAGCAGAAGACGTCCATCACTTCTTCGAGATGCTGTGGCCGAACGGGCGCGAGGGAGAGCGAGCAGTTGCCGATCAGCGCCGTCGTGACGCCGTGCTGCGGCATCGGATCACAGGACGGATCCCAGAACATCGTCGGATCGAGATGGGTATGCGTATCGATGAAGCCCGGGGTCACGCAGGCCCCGCGCGCATCGACGACGACCTCGCCCTGGGGCGCGAGATCCGGAGCGACCTCGACGATCACCCCGCCGCGGATCCGCACGTCCGCCCGCCGCGCCGGGCTGCCCGTCCCGTCGATCACGCTGCCGCCCGTCACGATCAGATCCGACATGCTCTCTCCCTTTTCCTGCTTCGCGGTCGCCGTGCGTGCGGCGAAGGCCGTGCGTCCGGTCGCAAAATGCGCGGCCGAGGGTAGCCTCCCCGGTCGAGCGTGCCCTGCATGCGTCCGAGCGTGATCACCGCCGCCCGATGCGCCGCGGGCGGGCCATCGATGGCTCGACGATGAGCCGACGACGAGGGACGAGGGACGATGGATGAAAGCCCGATGAGCCGAGAACGCCGCCACACGATCTGCCGCGCCTGTCATGCGGGCTGCGGCGTCCTCGTGACCGTCGAGGACGGCCGGCCCGTCGCGGTCGAAGGGGATCCCGACAATCCGCTGTACCGGGGCTTCTGTTGTGTGAAGGGCCAGAACATGGCCGCCGTGCAGCAGAGCCCGCGGCGCCTGCTGCAATCGCAGAAGCGGCTGCCCGATGGGCACTTCGTTCCGATCCCGGTCGAGCAGGCGATGGACGAGATCGCCGAGAAGCTCGCGGCGATCCGGGAGGCCCACGGCCCGCGCGCCATCGCGACCTATTCCGGGACGATGGCGACGAACGCGGGGGCGGCGAACGGGGCGGTGACCTCGGCCTTCCTGCGTGCGCTCGGATCGCGCATGGGCTTCAACTCGAACACGATCGATCAGCCGGGCAAGATGGTGGCGACGGCGCTCTTCGGCAGCTGGATGGCGCCCCCGACGCCCTTCGAGCAGGCGCAGGTCCTGATGCTGATCGGCTGCAATCCGCTCGTCGCGATGTCCGGCGGCGTTCCGCATACCAACCCCGGCCGGACGCTGACCGATGCGCTCGATCGCGGCCTCGCGCTGATCGTGATCGATCCGCGCCGCAGCGAGACCGCGCGCCGGGCGACGCTGCACCTGCAGCCGAAGCCCGGCGAAGACGTCGCGATCGTCGCCGCGCTGATCCGCACGATCCTCGACGAGGGGCTCGAGGACGCCGCGTTCCTCGCCGAGCACGCGCAGGGGTTGGAACGCCTGCGTGAGACGGTGGCGCCCTTCACACCCGAGCACGTCGCGCGCCGGGCCGACGTTCCCGTCGCCGATCTCGTCGCGGCGGCCCGGCTCTTCGCGACCCGCGGTCCCGGCGTCGCGACGGCCGGCACTGGGCCCAACATGTCGGGCCAGACGACGCTCTTCGAATACCTGCTGCGTGCCCTCAATACGATCTGCGGCCGCTGGCAGCGCGCCGGCGAGCGGGTCGCGGAGCCCGGCTGCCTCGGCCAGCCGATGCCGGCGAAAGCGCAGGCGCTGCCGCCGACGCCGGAATACGCCTACGGCTTCGGCGAGAAGATGCGCGTGCGCGGCCTCGCGAATACCGCCGCGGGCATGCCGACCGCCGCGCTCGCGGAGGAGATCCTGCTGCCGGGGGAGGGGCGTGTGCGCGCGCTGATCAGCCACGGCGGCAATCCCGTCGCAGCCTGGCCCGATCAGCTGAAGACCCTCGAAGCGATGCGTGCCCTCGATCTGCTCGTCCAGATCGATACGAAGATGTCGGCGACGGCGCGCGTCGCCGACTACGTGATCGCCGTCCGGCATCCGCTCGAGATGCCGGGCATCACGCTCGGCCAGGAATACCTCTCGAACTACGCCGTCGGCTTCGGAACGACGGCGCCGTGGGCGCAGTACACGCCGGCGATCGTCCAGCCGCCGCCCGGCGCGGACGTGATCGAGGATTGGCGCTTCTTCTACGGCGTCGCGCAGCGCATGGGGCTGCAGCTCGTCGTCAAGCCGGTCTCGTTCTCGGGGACGGTGCGCGTCGCCGGCTGGGCGATGGACATGCGCGAGGCGCCGACGACGGACGCGCTCTTCGCGCAGGTGACGAAGGGCTCGCGCATTTCGCTCGACGAGGTGAAGGCGCATCCGGCGGGCGCGATCTTTCCGGATCCGCCCGTCTTCGTCGCGGAGAAGGACGCGGGCTGGAAGGGGCGCTTCGAGCTCGCGAGCCCGGTGATGATGGACGATCTCGCCGCGATCGGGCGCGACATCGCCGCGGAATCGCCTTCAGCGTCGGGATCCGACGCGCACCGGCCCTTCCGTCTCGTCTCACGGCGGCAGATGAACGTGCTCAATTCGGTCGGCTGCGACGAGCCCGGCCAGCTGGGTGGGCGCACCACCAACCCCGCCCATCTGCATCCGGACGACCTCGCGGCGCTCGGCCTCGCACCGGGAGACCTCGTCGAGATCCGCTCGGCGCGGGCCTCGATCCTCGGCGTCGCCGCGACCGACCGCAATCTCCGCCGCGGTCTCGTCTCGATGACGCATAGCTGGGGCGATGCTCCCGAGCGTGACGGGGAGGTCCGCGAGATCGGCGCCAATACGGGCCGGCTCTCCGCCGTCGACGTCGACTACGAGCGCTACACGGGGCTGCCGCGCATGAGCAACATCCCGGTCGCGATCACGCGCGCTCCCGCGCCGGCGGGAGGCGAGGCCGTCAGGCCGGGATCGCTCCGGCACTAGCATCGGGTGCGGACGGAGAAACGGGCGCCGTATCCAGCGCGAGCGGCAGCAGGATCCGGAAGCGCGTGCCCTTGCCGACCTCGCTCTCGACGTGGATCTCGCCGCCGTGGTCGACGATCACGCCATGGGCGAACGAGAGACCGAGCCCCGTGCCGCCCTGCTGGACGCGTGTCGTGTAGAAGGGTTCGAAGAGGTGTTCGAGCCGTTCGCGCGCGATGCCCCGGCCTTCGTCGTCGATCGAGATCTCGATCCGGCGATCGCGTCGGTGCACGCCGATCCGGATGCCGCCCCGGCCGTCGAGCGCCTCGGCGGCATTGCGGATCAGGTTCACGAGCACCTGCTCGATCTCGATCGGGCTGATCAGGGCCGGAAGGGCGTCTTCCAGCGCATCGATCCGGAGCTCGCCGCCGTGTTCGGCGACATAGCTGCGGCAGAGCGCGGCCGTGCGGTGGACGAGGGGAACGAGATCCTCGACCCAGCGTGCGGTCGGCTGCTGCCGCGCGAAGCGCAGCACGTTCTTCACGATCTGGCCGCAGCGCGCGGCCTCCGAGATGACGGAGCGGAGCGCTGCGTCGCGGATCGTGTCGGCGGAATCGCCGCCGTCCTGCGCGGCGAGCAGCGCATACTCCGCCGAGGCCATGATCGCGGCGATCGGATTGTTGATCTGGTGGGCCACGCCGGCGGCGAGGGTGCCGATCGAAGCCAGCTGTCGCTGGCGGCGCAGCGCCAGCTGCGAGGCGCGCAGGCGTTCGCTCCGCTCGACGACGCGATCCTCGAGCAGCTGCCGCGAGAGCGCGAGGGCCTGCTCGGCGCGCTTGCGATCGGTGATGTCGATGGCCTGGGAGAGCACGTGGCTTTCCCCGTTCAATTCCAGGATGTCCGCGGCGGCGAGCAGCCAGATCTCCCGGCCCGACCGCGTCCGCAGCGTGATCTCGACGTCCTGGGTCCGTCCCCGATCGAGGATCGTCTCGACGAGGCGCTGACGATCGTCCATCGAAACCCAGGCATTCAGGTCGCTGAGCGTGCGTCCGCGGACTTCTTCCAGCTTCCAGCCCGATCGCCGTTCGAAGAACTCGTTGACGTCGATGATCCGGCCCGTCGCCAGCTCGCTCAGCATCAGCATCGCCGGCGTCCGCCGGAACGCGAGTGCGAGCAGCTCCCGGCTCGCCTTCAGCTCGGCTTCGGTCTCGTCCCGCGAGCGCGCGAGCCCCGACGCCTCGCGGCTCGAGGCGTCCGCCTCGCGCCGGGCCCGATCGCGCGCGGCCTCGGACAAACAGCCTCCGATGCCGACGACGCCTGCGACGATCACGGCGTTCCAGGCGACGAGGCTCCGCTCGGGATCGTCCGAGACCCCGATCGCCATCGCGCACAGAGCCACGAGGGTCACGGCCGTCCACGCCGTCCCGACCGCCAGCCCCCCGATCAGGGCGCCGAGGAACGGGACGACCGTCAACGCGACCGGCACACCGAACGGCTGGTTGGAGAGGAAGGGGCCGAGGCACAATGCGCTGAAGAGAAGCCCGAGAAACGTGAAGAGGGATCGGCGCAGTCTTCGGACGGCCGCGATCTGTGCTGCGCTCGAGCCCGGGCCGGGGTCCGCCTGCGACGGGCCGTCTCCGACGGGCGATGCCGCGCCTGCGCCGCCCGGGACGGGCAAATGCAGCGAGGCGAGCACGAGTACGCCGAGGGGCGCACAGACCAGATTCAAGAGGGCCCGGCCAGCGGAGTCCGTCGCCCAGTGGAAGACCGCGCTGGCGAGGGCGAAGAGCACGGCACCCGCCACCACGACGACCAGCATCC
Organism: Myxococcota bacterium; assembly: GCA_041389425.1. GTDB lineage: Bacteria > Myxococcota_A > UBA9160 > UBA9160 > UBA4427 > UBA4427. The sequence continues at coordinate 107,906 of JAWKRX010000004.1, read as the reverse complement.
GGCCCCGATTGCGGGTCAGCGCATCCGCGTCCTGCGCGATCGACTTCGGCAGCAGCCGGTCGGGAAGACCGAGCAGGGCGGATGAGGCGAAAAGGGACATCTCGGGGACTTTCAATCGACGCCCGAACACCGGCAGGCGTCGTTCGGAGCATGCCCGCCGGATCCTCCCCTGTCCATCCGGACTATCGGAAATGAGTCCCGGTTCCCGGTCCTGGCGGCGCGACGCTCGAGACGGCGGCCGCTAGGCTGGGCGGAACCTGAAGCCGAAGGAGCTCTGCATGCGGATTCCCAGGATCGCCATCAATGGATTCGGCCGGATCGGGCGCACGATCACCCGGATCGCCAAGCTCCGGCGCCATTTCGATCTCGTCGCCATCAACGACATCGCTCCGCCGGAAGCGCTCCTATACGCGTTCCGATTCGACAGCATCCACGGCCGCTATCCCGGAAAGGCCGAGCTGGTCGAAGGCACGATGAACATCGACGGCGATCCCTTCCTCATCCTCTCGGAGAAGGATCCCTCGAAGCTTCCCTGGAAGGATCTCGGTGTCGACTACGTCGTCGAGAGCACCGGCGCCTTCCGCAAGCTCGCCCAGCTCGAGCAGCACCTCGCTGCGGGTGCGAAGCGCGTGATCCTCACCGTGCCCTGCAAGGATCCGCTCGAGGCGACGCTCGTGATGGGTGTCAACGACCACGTCGTGAACGGCGACAGCCGTATCATCAGCAACGCGAGCTGCACGACCAACTGCGCGGCGCCCCTCGTGAAGGTCCTGCACGACACCTTCGGCGTGAAGCGCGGCCTGCTCAGCACGATCCACGCCTACACCTCGGACCAGCGCCTGATCGACGCCCCCCACAAGGACGACATGCGCCGCTCGCGCAACGCCGCGACCAACATCGTGCCCACCTCGACCGGCGCCGCGCGGGCGATCGGCGAGGTCATCCCGGCTTTGAAGGGGCGGCTCGACGGGCTCGCGATGCGCGTGCCCGTGCCGGACGGCAGCGTCGTCGACCTGACGGTCGAGCTCGAGCAGGACGCCAGCGTCGAATCGATCAATGCCGCCATGAAGAAGGCCGCCGAGGGGCCGATGCGCGGCATCCTCGAGTACACGACCGACCCGATCGTCTCGGGCGACATCATCGGCAATTCCCATTCGTCGATCTTCGATGCGCCGCTGACCCAGGTCATCGACGGCCGGATGGCGAAGGTCGTCGCCTGGTACGACAACGAATGGGGTTACAGCTCCCGTGTTGAAGATCTGATCGCGCGTCTCGCGAAGCTCGACGGGATGCAGGTCGAGCAGCCGTAGGGAGCGGGGCAGGAGTGTCGGGGCGAAGGTCCCGTGGCGGCGGGTCGCCGGCCTAGCGCTGTACGTCCGGGATCCCCGTGACGCGCACGTCGTCGATCAGGATCTGTGTCGACTCGTTCTCGGCCGTCTTCTTGTTGCTGTATCCGCCGATCGTCAGGACGTGGCGGCCCGCGCGGGCCGAGGCCACGTCCCGGGCGATCGAGAGCCAGCCCGTGGCGCGCTCCGTCCCGCCGTCGCCGTCGCCTGCGATCCGGGCGACGAAGTCGAGCCCGGACGCGGGCAGGGGGGCGCCGTCGAGCAGCACCATGACCTGCGCGAACTCGTCGCCCTCGTAGCCCGAGGCCTGGATCAGCTGACAGCGGAAGAGGATGCGCAGATCACGGACCGGCCGGGCGAGCTCGAACGTGCGCGACCAGCCGCCGGACATGCCGAGGACGGGCAGGGCATCGCGGTTGCCGAGAGTGATGGAGAGGACGCCATGTGCGCCCGCGGCTTCGGGGAGCCACTCGCCTGCGGCGTAGGCCGGGGCGTTCGTCGCGAGGAGGGCGTCGTCGGTGTAGACGAAGTCTTCGCTGCCTTCCGGGAACGAGGCCTGGAGGAGGGGCTGGGCCGCCGCGACCTGCGCCGCGAACACCGCGAGCCATGCAACTCCGATCCCCGCGACTCCGTTCATCGCCCGACTCCTCGCGTCGACGACAGCCTGGCTGCGCCGACCGGAGCCTAGAGGAGATCGAGGCGAAATCGATCATCGCCACGGCTGGCGACGGATCGCGACCGACCGGCTCGACGGATGGGGCGGAACGTTCGCACGAACACGTTCCGCCCGGTCAGCCGCTCCTGCCGAACGGGTTCTCCTGTGCGCTCGAATCGCGCATGGGCTGAGAGCCCTTCCGGTTCCGTTCCTGCAGCCAACGCCCCAGGGTGATGAACAGCGAAAACCCGAAGATGCCGGCCGTCGTCATCGCCAGCACGAGAAACAACGCGTGGAAGTCGCCGCCGGTCGACGCGTTGGTCGGCACGATGGCGATCGTGAATAGGACGATCGTCGCGATCGCCCAGCCCAGAGTCCACATCTGCTCGCCTCCTGCGTTCGATCCATCCTCCGCTTCGAAGCCCCCGCTTCGAGCGAGGAAGGTCTTCTCGAAGAAAGCAAGACCCATGCCACCTAACGACGAGAACACGGATCGTCGCCGTTTTCGCGTCGCCTCTCGGGTCGGAGGGCGCACTGAGGTATCGGCCCAGCATCCAGGCGGACCGCAGGAGGACCGGACTCGCCCGCCAGACGATTCCCGAGCCCAGCTTCGACGACTAGCGCTCGTCCGGGCGCGTGCGCGGCACGCGGGCGCTGCGCTCGGCGCGCTCGGCATTGCTCTCGCCCTGGCGGAACTCCGCGCGCAGCAGGATGAAGGGTCCGCCAGCCAGCAGCAGGCTCGCCGCCGAGCCGCCGATGGCGAACGAGATCGATGGCTCGGGCCCGGTCAGCCCGCGGACGAAGGCGGTGGCCGCGCTGGCCAGGCCCAGCAGGACGACCGGCAGGAGCACCCAGCGCCGCCCGATCCAGATGCCGACGGCGACGACCGCCGCGAGGACCGCCTGAAGCAGATACGCGATGCCGACGACGTCGAACGGCGCGTCGCGCAGCTCGAAGCAGGCGACCGCGCCGCGCTGCGCCGTGAAGACGACCATGAACGTCGCGAGATAGAACTGCCAGAGGGGGCCGCGGTGCATGCCCATGAAAGAGCAGCATTCGTGCCAAGGTGCCGGGACGACGGCGGAGGCGGCGCACGCACGAGGCGCGTCGTGGAAGGTTGCACAAAATGCAATCGGACCGGTGGACCGTGCGGGGCGGAGGCGGCGCAGAGCGCGGTCTCCGGGCCGAGACGGCGAGAACGCCGGATCGAGGAGACCTGATCCGATGCGGCGCGGTCCTTGCAATCCCTGTGATCGTGGATGATCGCCGCGCATCGCGGCATTCCACGAAAGGAGCCGCTCATGCCCCTCGACGTCCCCGAGAAGTTCCAGGACTTGTTCCGGAAGAAGTCGTTCGGTCACCTCGCGACCTTGATGCCCGACGGCCAACCCCAGACGACACCAGTCTGGGTCGATTTCGACGGGGAGCACGTGCTGGTCAACACGACCGACGATCGCCAGAAGTTCGAGAATCTGCGCAGCGAGCCGCGCGTGGCGATCTCGATCCAGGATCCCGAAGATCCCTATCGCTATCTCGAAGTCCGCGGCCGCGTCGCCGACACGACACGCCGGGACGCGGAGGCGCACATCGATGCGCTGGCCCGCCGCTATCTCGATGAGGACCGGTATCCGATGCGCGAGGACGGCGAGTCCCGTGTCGTCGTCAAGATCGCGCCGGAGCATTTCAGCTCGCGGGGTTGATCGACTCAGCCCGGGCGATTCGTCGAAGGCGTGAAGACGACGAGAGGTCGGAGCGGGTCGTCCGCCGTCGCCGGCGCGAGCGATCGCCCGTGAGCGGCATGCCCGCGCTCGGACCCACCGGTGAGCGGCCTGCCTCTCGCGACCGACCCAACGAACCCAACGAGGAGGAGCGCCATGCCCACTGTCATCCCTGAACCGCCGGATCCGAATCGCGGCCCTCCGCCCGGCGGCCGACCGGAGAGGCAGCCGCCTCCGCCCGAGCCGGAGCGAGTGCCGGTCGGCGATCCGATGCCCGACGAAGAGATCCGCCTGCCGCCCGATCGAGAGCCTCGGAGGCCGAAGCGAACGATTTGAGCGCGCTGCCTTTCGGAACGAGTCGAGCGAGTGACGGCGGTCGCGACGCGCTCGTGACGATTCCGTTCGCGGAGCACGCGGCGCCGAGGTGGACGCAGGTCGGCGGTCGATTTCGAAGATCACGGACCTTCAGGCTCGCGCGATCCGGCGGCGCCGCAGGGCGAAGGCGCCGAGCCCGCCGACCAGGAGGCCTGCCGATCCGCCCGGCTCGGGAAGCGGCACCCACTGGCGACTGAGTTCGCTCGTGTTGCCGTTGGCGTCGGTGGCGGTCGCGACGAGCACGCCCCCGAGGCCCTCGAGGTCGACCAGGGGCGTGATGGCGACGGCGCGGTAGAGCGTCGCCGAAGCCGCGGGGTAGCTGTCGGAGCCGAGGTATAGGCCCGCCTCCTCGTCGTAGCCCGCGCGGAGATGGAAGTCGACCGCGAGCGGATAGGCCGCGTCCGCCTCGTTGCTGTGGACGCGGTAGCGGACCTCGAGCTCGCCGGTCGACGCGTTGATGCTCGTCTGCGCGAGATCGAACTCGGGTGTGTTCTGGCGTTGATTGGCGCCGAGATCGACGTCGCCGAAATCGTTGGCCGTCACGCCGTCGAACTCGAGATCGATCCCGAGAACGCCGACGTGGCCCTCGATCCGGTTCCCGCGGATGCTGTTCCCCGTGATCGAAGTGGCATCCGTGACGACGCCGCCCTGGACGTTGTTCGCGATCACGTTGGCGCCGGCCGCGACCTGGACGGCGTTCCAATCCGGGAGGCCGCCGACCGCGTTGTCGCTGCCGCGCAGTCGGATGCCCTGCTGATTGCCCATCGGGTCGCCATTCGCGTTCGTGCCGATCCAGTTGCCGAGGATCTGCGTGCCGATCGATTGATAGGAAGCGGTGACTCCGTAGAAAGCGTTCGCGACGGTGTTCCCCGAGCCGTTCGTCAGCCCGTCGAGACTTCCGATCAACACGTCCTCCCCGCTCGCGGCGATGCCGTAGGTGTTCGGGAGCGACGCCCCCGCCGCGTCGGTGCCGACCCAATTGCCCTGGACGATCGCGTCGCTCGCGTCGACCGCGATCGAGATCCCGACGGTCTGGAAGCCGACGATGTTGCCCTGGCCGGGTCCGCCGACCCGCGTGCCCGCACCCCGGACCGCGATCCCGCCCCCGGCGTTGCCGAGATCCGAGCCCAGGCTGTTCGTCCCGACGAGGTTGGCGTAGACGCGATGGTCGTTCCCGGTGATCGAGATGCCCGCGTCGGCGATGTCGGATCCGTTTCCGCCGACGATGTTGTCCTGGACGAGGCTCGCATCGCCTTCGACGAAGATGCCGCCGAGCGGATTGCCGATCTCGCTCTGCTCGTCGAGGGAGAGGCCGACCGTATTGCTCTCGATCGTGGTCGGCGCGCTGACGTGGATCCCGTAGCCGGCGTTGCCGGAGACGAGGTTGCCGCGCTCCGCGATGCCGACGAAGTTGCCGCCGAGGGTCACGTCGATGCCGTCTCCCTCGTTCGGGAGCGCCGCCGTGCCGTCGCGGTTGGTGCCGATCCGGTTCCCGACGAGCAGGTTCTGGATGCTGTCGACGCGGATGCCGCCGGCCTCGTTCCCCGAGACCAGATTGCCACCGCCCGCCTCGAGGGAGCCGATCGTGTTGCGGCCACCTTGAATGAGCCAGATGCCCCAGCCCGCATTCGGTGTCGCGCCGCCAAAGGGGACGAAGGTCGAGTTGCCGAATCGGTCGGTCCCGATCCGGTTGCCCAGCGCCGTGACGAAGACGCCGGTCGAGATGGTCAGACCCGATGCGGCGTTCGAAGCGAGGACGTTCCCTTTCGCGGCGCAGCTCGCTGCATTGCAGAGGCCGCCGACCCTGGACTCGCGCACACGGTAGAGGTAGATCCCGGAGCCGCCGTTGCCGAGATAGAAGACGCCGCGGGAGATCCCGATCTGACAGCCCTCGATCGCGATGTTCTCGACCCACTCGAAGTTGGTCTCGGGCCGGGCGGTGATGCCGTGCCCTTCGAAGCCGTGGATCGCCAGCGCGCGCACGATGGATCCGTTGCTGCCGCCGCCCAGGACGAGACCGCGTGCCCCGCCTCCTGCCTGTGCGCCGCCCAGCTGGATGATCGGTGTCGCGAACGGATCCGCGATGGCGTAGCCGTCCGCGCTGGCGCCATCGATCGTGAGGCGGCCGCGGATCACGGGCAGCTGCGATTGGGGCGAGATCTCGACGACCGACGCCACCTTCGGCAGGGTCGCCGCGAACTGGACGACGTCGCTCCCCGGCAGCGCATTGGTCTCGCTGATCGCGGCGCGCAGCGTGCACTCCGGGAGGAAGCCGGCGCCGATCGGGATGAAGACCCCCGTGAAGCAAAAGCCGTCGCCGGGATTCGCGTCGTTGGCGTCGCCGGTGGAGTTCACGCTGAAGGTCGCAGCGATCGCGGGGGTCGCGACGACGAAGGCGAGGGCGGCGCCGCGAAGCAGGATGTGCCGAAGGCGCCGCAGGGATCGGCTGCGGGCGTGTGAGGTCGGTCGGATGGGCATGGCGGGCCTCCTCGGGGGTCGGGAGAGGGTGCGTCTCCGGCGCGGGGCTCGATTCGAAGCTTGATCGAGGCGGGAGCCCGCCTCTGTCGCGGGCTTCACACAGGCGTCGATTCTTCCGCCGGCGGGCGTTTCCCGGATTCCCATGGCGACGTCTCTGGCCACGGGCGGGCCCGTGCTCGCGATCGACGCCCGGCCCTGCGCCGATGGAACTCCGACGCGAGGTCGTGTCGGGCCGGAATCGACCGCCGGTTGCAGCCCTTCACGGTCGCCGGGACGTTCCGTTCGACCAGGAGGTCCCCATCCGATTCTCGTGGCCCGCGTGGTTCGCGCGGCCATCGGCATCGATCTCACCATCGCGGATGTCGACGGCGAGGCGGGCGTCTGCTGGATCGGTCGCCGCGATGCCGATGGCACCGATGGCAGCTCAGAGATCGTCGTCTTCGAACGCCCGTTCACGGCGGCGACGCTCGCCGCCCCGCCGCGGGCGGTCAGTCGTCCGACTCTTCCGCCCGATCGCTCTCGCCCCGCTCGCCGATCGCGAGCTTCGACTCGGACCGGTCGACGAGCATGCCGCGCAGCAGCAGCTCGATCGCGAAGCCGTAGGTCTCGCGGAACGGGCGGCCGCGGATCTTGCGCCGCCCGCGCGAGTTGTCGTGGTCGAGCAGCGCCGTCGCCTGGGTCCAGAACGCCTGCGCTGCGAGCCAGGTGTCGATCGGCTCGATCTCGCCGCGCCGGACCCCCTCGTCGAGGACGTCCTTCGTGATCTCGAGCGAGCGCTTCCAGTTCTCGGCGATCCGCTCCGAGAGGTCGCTCGGCAGCTCGCCGATCAGCTCCTCGTTGTCGAGGGCCCAGAAGATGCGGAATGCGTCGGGATTGCGGATCCAGTGCTCCGCGTAGTCGTTCCAGAGCTTGCGGATCCGATCGGCCGTCGGGAGCGGATCGGTCCGCGCGACGCGGCGCTCGGCGGCGCTGAAGAAATCCTTGCTGTCCTGGCCGAGCACCCAGACGTACAGGGCCGCCTTGCTCGGGAAGTAGCGGTAGATGGAGCCCTTGGAGACGTCGGCGATCCGCGCGACCTCGTCGATGTTGGCCGAGAGATAGTCCTCGCGATAGAAGACCTGCCGAGCGGCGTCGAGGATCGCCTTCCGCTTGTTCGCCTTCGACTCGCTGCGACTCATCCCAGCCTCCTGGTGCTCGATCGAAGGCCGATCCGCGCGCTCGGACCATCGGTGCACGCGGCGCCTCGAGAGAGCGAGGCGGAATGTACGTCTTCGGTCGGCGCAGGGCAGCACGCCGGATCGCTCGCAGGGGCGATGCATCGAGATCGGCGAACGACCCCTTTCGGGAACGGACTCAGCGGGGCGATCGAGGAGAGGGAACGAGGGGCTCGACCGCGACCCGCTCGTCGCGATTCGCCGAGACGGACCAGAGAACGGCCTTATCGCCGGCGCGGATCCGATGGCCGGCGAGCTCGGTGTCGCCCCCCGCTCCGCCTTCGAGACGAGCTCGGCGCCGTCCATCCGATCGCTGAGAGAGGCACACCACTGGGCCAGGGGCGCTCGAGCTCGATTCTTGTTCTCGTTCTTGGTGGGTCGTCGGGAGCCTGCGGCGCATCTGTCGCTTCAGTGGAGCACGGTATGCCACTGCCGCCGTTCACCCACTGACAAGTGTGCATCTTGCTGGGGGCGCCCGACAAAGCTCAGCCACTCGATCGCCACTGTGCCCCAATGGTCGAAAAGCAGGGGCAGTGGTCGGCCTGACCCCACCCCGGCAACTCTCCGATTCTCCGTTACTTTCTGCCCCCGGGCCCCGGTAGCTCAGCGGATAGAGCAGCTGCCTTCTAAGCAGTTGGTCGCAGGTTCGATTCCTGCCCGGGGCACCAGCGTTCAACAGGCCACAACCCGCCGGAATCGCGTTGAAAACGGCCGCGGCGTCTATGCGATACCGGAGCGGACGATTGGGGCTGTGGGTCGAAAAGTAAGCTCGTGAGTAAGCCCGCCACGAGGAACAATGGACAGCAGAAGTTGCGGGAAGGTCGGACAGCCCAAGCGGTCGAAGAGGCGCCTCGGTTCCGAACAGGTCGAGCTGCACCTCCGAAACCAGCTCCGGTTCCTTGAGGCTTCTGCGTTGGCGTTTGATCGGGGAATGGAAGGAGAGGCGTGCCGACTGGCTACGACGATCAGGGTTCTCTGCCACCAAACCGGAACCTCGGTGCCGCTGCTATCGCAGGTCCAGTTGTTGGCGCGAACGAGGTTTCTTGCGACGGGCTTTCCGATCGACGATCGAAATCTCATGCCGCAGCAAGGCCTGGCCTCGATCGAGGTGGGCGCAGGTGTGGCGCGATATCGCCCATTCTTGGTCGCGGCACCGATCTCGCCGCGATGGGAGTCGTTTCGCGATTGGTGGTGGGGTCGCGTGATTCGCGACGCTAAGCACCACGACTTTACCCGCCGGGAGGTCATGCTGACCCTTGCGAATCAAGATGGTGGCTCCCATGATGATCCAGAGCTCGACGAGGCCTACTACGAGCTATCCCGCGAAAACTCGATGGGATGGTTTCACCTGCGGGAGGGGCGGAGCCTGCAGTCGATGCCATTCCCTTCGGGCCCTGAACTCGCGACGGCGCGCCAGATCGCTCACGAGGTCTATCTCAGCATCGCGAAGTATCGACCCGATCTCAGGCCGGCGCCCGCCGCACGAATGCCGACAAGCGCCAAGTCGTGACGACGTTTCTTAGAGATCCCGAATGGATGAAGTGGAGCGATCGGGAGATCGCGAAGCGGTGCCGCGTACATAACTTGTTCGTGAGTCGACTGCGCCCCGAGGTGGCTCCGCCGAAGTCACTGCTGCCAAGCAACAGTGAGCGCACCTACACGACGAAGCACGGCACGGTGACGACGATGAAGACGTCGGCAATCAACGCGGATCGCCCGAAGCGTGGGGCGATGTGCCATCTACCAGTACTCCATCGATGAAACGACGGCCGTCATAGCAACCGGACTCGCCATTCGAAGGAAGCGCTGGAGTCGCTCCGTGATTCAGCGGATCGAATCCAGCGGGCCACCGCGAGCATCGATCCAAGCGCACGCCGATCAGCGAGACCCCGGCGAGTCGAGCCGTCGAAAGGTCGACGTCGTTCAGGCTCGCATGGTCTAGTACCGCTTCCCGCATATCTGCCCCGTCGAAATTCGCGAGGTAGATCTCCGTCCACTTAAATCTGGATCGACGAAGGTTCGCGCCACTGAAGTCGCCTGAATGAATTCTCGAATTGGAGAAGTCGGCCCCGTCGAGATCTGCACCCGACAGGTCGAATGCCGCGCTTCCGAGAATCGTCACTCCCGACTCAGCAAGGCGCTTCAGCGTCTCGACGTTATCTTCGTCGCGAGTCCGCTGTCCCAAAGAGCGGAATACGGTGATGGGATCGAGGAAGTCCGGATCGACGGGAGCGAGAGATTCCTGCGACTTCGAAATCTGCTTAAGCGCAGTCCGTTGGTCCGTCTGGTATAGGGAGAGGATTGCGTTTGTTCGATGCTCTATGCGCGCCGTCGCTGATTCATAGCGAGCCGAGACGATGCCGTAGAACGCCGTGTAAATGCCGACTAACCACGCCAAGCCGGTCGATGGCCTTCGACAGTTCGGCAGTGGATCGAGCTGCGGGAAGAATCGGACCCAGACCAGTCGAAGCCCCAGGAAGTCGAACCAGTCTCCGGCCAGTGCCAGGAACACGACTGGTCCGGTCTCCGCGTACCACTCAACGCAAGGAGATTCCTTCGAATCAGTCAATCAATGAGTCCTTCGACGCCGGCAGTATCCCCTGCGTCTCAATCGCAGCCTGCATCTGTGAGAACGATCGTCGGATGCGGATCTCGAGGTCGGAGATCCATTTTGGTACGGCTTTGTGAATCCTGGATTCCGTGTAACGCAGATTGTCAGCGTCGACGATTGACACTCGCGCGGCGGCGGCGTCAAAAGCGATCAGTACGCGCAGGAGGTGGGTGTTACGCTGAAAACTAGCGGTAACGCTGTCTTCCGAACTCGACTCGAAGAACCACTCCCCGTCGCGACGCGGGTTGACGCTTCGATAGAAGGGCCAAAGCGCAACTCCGAGCGCTCGGTCCGCCATCTCCTCTCTCTTGGTCAAATTCTCGGGAACCGGTTGGTCAAGTACGGCGGCGATTATCGCAACTCTGACCTGGGTCTGGGTTAAGCCCTGTGGCACCGCGATCGCGGTTGCGGGCTTAATAGGGACGGTTTTGCATGCGAAAGCGAGGCCAGTCAAAGCGAGCATCAGCACTGCTCGGAGAACGATCGAAAATTCACAGCTAAACGAGGATCTCGAAGTGCGCAAGGCATGGTCGCGATCCATCAATTGCGTCTCCTGGCCACTTTGGGGGCCGGTTCGATCCTAACACGACGGACCAGTAACAGGGTGTCTCAGATTGCTATCGCCAATGCTTGATCGAAGACCGGAGGCTCGGAAGCGTCAAGCCGCCGACCGCCTGCATTTCCCCTGGAGGTGACCATGGCTTTCGCACTGTCTCCCAACCTCTCGGAAGGCGGATCGGGAAAAATCGCTCCCGCATCGCTTCGCGACCTCGCCCTTTCTCGCGTGAGAGCGGCCATTCTCGTCGTCAATCCGGGGGACTCAACCGACGGTGTCGTGAGCCTTCTCTGCGACGCGGAGGCCTCTTGTCCGGGATGGAGGCGGCTGCGGCAGGGCAGACGGTCATCCTCCCGAAGGGCCCCGGCCGCTTGGCGGCGCTCGTCGAGCAAGCGGAGGTGGCCAGCAGCTTCCTCTACGCCTGGAGCGAGCAGGAACTCAACGCGAACGACATCGACGTGCGAGTCCGGCTCGATCTCATCTAAGGGCTCGAGAAGCAGCGTCGCCGGATGGCGAGCGAGGATAAGTAGCCATGGCCCGCGGGCTTAACCTCACGATGCGACTCGAAGACGGGGAAGACGGCGAGTCCTCGAAGGCCCTTCGAAGCACAGCGAGGAACCGCGTGCGCGCGGCCCAGCTTGTCGCGATGAGCGACGACCCCGGCGAGGCCTTCCCCATTCTGATGGACCTCGAGGAGTTCCTCGAGGCGGCCGAGGCGATGGACAGAGGCAAGAAGGTCAAGCCCGGGGTCTTCGGGCAGGGGAGCCAGGCGAGTCTTTCCGACATCCGGAGGCACGCCCGAATCCTGAGACTCGCGATCACAGCCTGCGCCGAACTCGAGGCCGACAAGCGGCCGCTCGAAGAACTCGCGTTCACACTCGAGCTCTCGCTCGACCCCATCGCCGACAATGAGGAGGAGGTGTCGCGCGATGCGCACCGCGCGTTCCTGAAGAGGCGGGCGGAGGAGAACAAAGCGGAATAGAGCGCCCGCGCACCGAGAGTGCGAGGGGCCGCCGGGATCACTTCCTCGGCGGCCCTCTCGTTTTTCGGCCAAGGTCTTTCGACCAGCCTGGAGGCGCTGGCTGAAGCCGTGCCCCGTCTTGCGTCACGAGGCTCGACTACGCGTGATTCCACCAAGCGCCGAGGCGCCCGAAGATCGTCAATCCCATTCCTGCGATGAACATCAGGGCAGTCGTCCCGGCAGCAGACGCCTCAGATGCCGCCTTGGGGTCGCTGATGGTCGAGCACATTCCGGCAACGCCGAAGATGATCAGGAGCATGCCGACGACCTGCATGGCCTTCCACTTCTTGGCTGTTGCTTGAATCGTCTGAGCCGAAATCGGCGACCCACAGGCGACGCATGCCGGCGCCTTGGACGAAACTTCCTTGCCGCAATCGGGGCAATTGATCATGGCCATTCTGGAACCCTCCTAGCCGCGAACTTCGACCAGGGGCCGGGCCTCCTTGATGCAAGAAGGCAACATGCGCGTGTGTTGCTGTTGGGATCCGCCCATTTGATTCCGCGTCGAGCTTTTCGAGGAACCAGTCCGGCCCGTCCAACGCCGACCGATCCCGGTCCGTGGTGGCGGGGGTCGGCGCAGGGGAACGGGGCCTGCGCGATCGCGGGGACGTCAGCGGCGCGGGAGGAGGTAGGCCAGCTCCTGGCGCGCCTGATATGCGGCGCGGGGCCCCGAGCCGGAGACCATCGTCATGGCCCGGGTGATGTACCGCTCGCCCGGCGTCGCACGACTGAGGGTGGCTTGCGCGGCCGCATCCCGCCTCTCGGCGCACGGAGTGCAGTCGCATCGGAGCCAGTCCCGCGAATCGAAGGACGGCTGGCGCAGGCTCGTGGCCGGATCGCCCTTCCGGGCGTTCAAGATCCGGTCGAGCCCCCCGAGCTTTGCCTAGTGCCCGACAGCCGACTTTCGAGCCGTGCATCCCGGGGTAGACTTCGCGCGCCGAGCGGTCACCGCGCTCGCGGATCAGACCCGGCTTGGAGCGCGAATTCCGTGGTATTTCGATGCGAGCACGGGACCTCGGACCTGCGCCGGAGTCTCGCCTGGGAGAGTAAGTGATTCGATTCTACTCGCGGCAAGTGGGATTCACCGACTGGACTTCCCTCGACACTCGGATCCGCTGGCCGTTGCGTTCCAGCCGATCATCGATCCCGCTCGCGCTCACGCTCTTCGGTCTCGTCGCCGCCTGCGCCGAACCGTCGCCGCCGCCCGCCGTGGATCGCGCGTCGATCGCCGAGGCCCCGACCGGCCCCGCCCCCGTCGGCGCCGCCGTCTTCGCCGCGAACTGCTCCGTCTGCCATTCGCTCCCGATCCTCTCCTCCCTCCTCGAGCAGAACCGCGGGCGTCCGCCGGGCTTCGTGTACGACGCGCTGACCGAGGGCAACATGCGGCGCATGGGTGCGCCCCTCGACGAGGCGAGTCGCCGCGCGGTGGCGGAGTTCTTCACGGGGGTGCGATTCGACTCGCCCGCCGCGGTGCGGCGCTTCGAGGTCTCGCCGCGCTGCGGGCCGGAGCAGGGCGCCTTCGACTGGAGCGATCTCGCCTATCCGAGCTGGGGCAACGGGCCGCGCAATCGGCGCTCGGTCCCGGACGGGGAGGGCATCGCGCGCGCGGACGTCGCGAAGCTGGCGGTCAAGTGGGTGGTCGCGTTCCCGGAGTCCTCGCAGCTGCGCTCGCAGGCGACCGCGGCGGGCGGTGCGCTCTTCGTCGGGAGCCACAACGGATCGGTGTATGCACTCGATCAGGAGACGGGCTGCACGCGCTGGCAGTTCAAGGCGGCGACGGAGGTGCGCTCGGCGGTGACGATCGACGTCGCGACGGGCGGGGACGGCGCGCCGATCGTGCGGGCGATCTTCGGCGACCGCGCGGCGAACGTGTACGCGCTCGATGCGGAGAGCGGGGAGCTCCTCTGGAAGCAGGTCGTCGATCCGCATCCGAACGCGGCGATCACGGGCTCGCTCTCTGTCTCGGGCGGGCGGGTCTTCGTGCCGCTCTCGTCGAACGACGACATCAACTCGATGGATCCGGCCCAGCCCTGCTGCACGCATGCGGGCTCGGTCGTCGCCCTCGATACGGCGACGGGCGGGATCCTCTGGCGGACGCCGACGATCACGGATCCGCCGGTGCTCTCCGGGCGGACCTCGATCGGCACCGAGATCTACGGGCCGTCGGGCGCGAGCATCTGGAACACGCCGACCCTCGATGAAGCGCGCGGCCTGCTCTTCGTCGGGACGGGCAACAACCACAGCCGGCCGGCGACGGCGATGAGCGATTCGATCCTCGCCCTCGAGCAGGCGACGGGGCGCGTCGTCTGGACCTATCAAGCGCAGGCCGGCGATGCCTGGAATGCCGCCTGCTCGTTCGGCAGCCGGACGAGCTGTCCCGATCCGGAAGGCCCCGACGTCGACTTCGGCGGCACGACGCTGCTCGCCGAGATCGCCGGGGGTGATCTTCTGCTTGCCGGCCAGAAGGCGGGGCTCCTGCATGCCCTCGATCCGGCGACGGGGCGCCTCGTCTGGAAGAAGCGGATCGTCCGCGGCGGGCCGCAGGGCGGCATTCGGTACGGGCTCTCGGGCCGCGACGGCGTCGTCTACGTCCCGAGCATGACGGAGGGCGACGAGTTCGGGACGGATCGCGCGGCGCTGCCCGGTGTCGTCGCGATCGCAGCGGCGACGGGCGAGCGTGTCTGGCAGACGCGTGGGGAGACGCTCTGCGGCGGGCGCGAGCGCTGCGTCGGCATCGTCGGGGCGCCGCCCCTCGCGGCGGAAGAGGTCGTCTTCGCGGCGGCCGTCGACGGCGTCGTCTACGCCCTCGACCGGAGCACGGGCGCGGTTCTCTGGCATTTCGATTCGGCGCGCGCGTTCGAGACGCTGCTCGGCGCGACGACCCGGGGCGGCGGCATCCAGGGCACGGCGGGACCGATGGTGGCCAATGGACGCCTCTTCATCAGCTCGGGCTACGGGCAGGCGCAGCGGCCGGGCAATGCGTTGATCGCACTCGGCGTGGAGTAGCGGGCTTGCGAGCGGGCCGGCGCAGGAGGCGCGGAGAGGCTCGCAGGCCGCAGTCCCGACGGGCGCCCGAGGCGAGCGGCGCCAAGCCCGGCGCGCGAGGGCGCCCGAACTCCCCGAGCAGAGGGGCCTCGCTATAGTGCCCCGGGAACAGCGGGTCGGTGATCCGATCGATCTCACGGGCTGACCAATACCGATAGAAGAAGAAGGAGAGCGTCGAGTTGAGCGCAGCAGCAGGATTCGTCGAGCGGCGGGATCTCTTCATCGGCGGCGGCTTCCAGCCGTCGCGTTCGAGCGCGACGATCGAGGTGCGCTCCTCTTCGACGGAAGCGGCGCTCGGCCGCGTTCCCGATGCGTCGACCGCCGACATCGATGCCGCCGTTGCCGCGGCGCGCAACGCCTTCGACTCCGGGCCGTTCCCCCGCTGGTCGCCGAAGGAGCGGGGCGAGGCGATCACGAAGCTCTCGAATGCCTTGAAGGCGCGCAGCGGGCCGCTCGCGGAGCTGATCGCGCAGGAGACGGGCTGCCCCTCGCAGCAGTCGATGGGCGTGCAGGTCTTCGCGGCGACGATGGTGCTCGACGTCTATGCGCGCCTCGCCGGCGAGTTCGCCTTCGTCGACGAGCGCGCCGGGGCCTTCGGCGCGCGCGTGCGCGTGCGGCGCGCGCCGGTCGGCGTCTGCGCGGGCATCATTCCCTGGAACGTGCCGCTCTTCATCGCGGCGATGAAGCTCGGGCCGGCGCTCGCGGCGGGCTGCACGATGGTGCTCAAGGCCTCGCCCGAGACGGCGCTCGACGCCTATCTGCTCGCCGAGGCGGTCGAAGAGATCGGGCTGCCGCCGGGCGTCATCAACATCGTGGCCGCGGGGCGCGAGACGAGCGAATACCTCGTCCGCCATCCCGGCATCGACAAGGTCAGCTTCACGGGCAGCACGGTGACGGGCGGCCGCGTCGGCGGCATCTGCGGCGAACAGATCAAGCGCTGCACGCTCGAGCTCGGCGGGAAGTCGGCGGCGATCGTGCTCGAGGACGTCGATCTCGGCGCCGCGCTGCAGCCGCTGCTCGGCTCGGCGCTGCTCAACAACGGCCAGGCCTGCGGTGCGCAGACGCGCATCCTGGCGCCGCGCTCGCGCTACAAGGAGATCGTCGAGGCTCTCGGCGCCGCGGTCGGCGCGATGAAGCTCGGCGACGCGCTGGACCCGGCGACGAACGTCGGCCCCGTCGTCAGCGCGCGGCAGCGCGACCGCATCGCGGGCTACCTCGCCTCGGGCAAGGAGCAGGGCGCGCGTGCGGTCTGCGGCGGCAACGTCCCGAAGGATCTCGCCAAGGGTTATTTCATCGAGCCGACCGTCTTCGCCGACGTCGACAATTCGATGAAGATCGCGCAGGAGGAGATCTTCGGGCCGGTGCTCTCGGTGATCCCGTACGGCAGCGAAGACGAAGCGGTCGCGATCGCGAACGACTCGCCCTACGGCCTCTGCGGCTCGGTCTGGACGAAGGACATCGAGCACGCGGCGGACATCGCCGCCCGCGTCCGCACCGGCTGCGTCGCCGTCAACTCGGCGACGATCCTCGACTTCCATGCGCCCTTCGGCGGCTTCAAGAAATCGGGCATCGGCCGCGAGCTCGGGCCGGAGGGCATCGGTCCGTACACGGAGTACCAGTCCATCATCCTGCCGGCGCAGGGCTGAAGGGCCGCGCCGCCGGCGCGATCCAGCAGGCTCGCGACCGGCCCATCGGCGCCCGCACGGCGAGGCGCCCGAGGAGACGAGACATGTCGAAGGACGTCCAGAAGAAGCTCCAGTTCTACATCGATGGCCGCTGGGTCGATCCGGTCGAGGGCCGGACGGGGAGCGTCATCAATCCCGCGACGGAGGAGGTGATCGCCCAGGTCGCGCTCGGGAGCGCGAAGGACGTCGATCTCGCGGCCCAGGCCGCGCGCCGCGCCTTCGACGGCTTCTCGCAGACGACGCGCGAAGAGCGGCTCGCGCTGCTCGGCCGGATCGTCGCCGTCTACCAGAAGCGCTTCGACGAGCTCGCCGAAACGATCTCCCGGGAGATGGGCGCGCCGATGTGGCTCTCGAAGGCGGCGCAGGCCGCGACGGGGCTCGGACATCTCGGGGCGACGATCGAGGTCCTCAAGAGCTACGAGTTCGAGAAGATGCACGGCAAGACGCTGATCCGCCGCGAAGCGGTCGGCGTCTGCGGGCTGATCACGCCCTGGAACTGGCCGATCAACCAGATCATGTGCAAGGTCGCGCCGGCGCTGGCGGCGGGCTGCACCATGATCCTGAAGCCGACGGAGGTCGCGCCGCTGAACGCGATCCTCGTCGCCGAGATCCTCCACGAAGCCGGCGTTCCGGCGGGCGTCTTCAACCTCGTGAACGGCGATGGCCCGACGGTCGGGCAGGCGATCTCGACGCATCCCGAGGTCGACATGGTCTCGTTCACGGGCTCGACCCGCGCGGGCATCGAGATCGCGCGCGCCGCGGCGCCGACGGTCAAGCGGGTCACCCAGGAGCTCGGCGGCAAATCGCCCAACATCATCCTCGACGACGTCGACCTCAACGCGGCGATCGGCGGCGGCATGATGGCCTGCGTGCTCAACAGCGGGCAGTCCTGCAACTCCCCGACACGCATGCTCGTTCCGCGCAAGCTGCACGATCAGGCGGTCGCGATCGCGAAGGCGACGGCCGAGTCGCTCAAGGTCGGCGATCCCTTCGCGGCGGATACCCGCCTCGGGCCCGTCGTGAGCGAAGCGCAGTGGAACAAGATCCAGGGCCTGATCAAGAAGGGCATCGAGGAGGGCGCGACGCTCGTCACGGGTGGCCCCGGACGGCCGGAGGGGCTCGCGAAGGGCTGGTTCGTCCGGCCGACGATCTTCGCCAACGTGCGCAACGACATGACGATCGCCCGCGAGGAGATCTTCGGGCCGGTGCTCTCGATCCTGCCCTACGACACGGAAGAAGAGGCGGTCGCGATCGCGAACGACACGAGCTACGGCCTGGCGGGTTATGTCTCGTCGGGCAGTCTCGAGCGGGCGCGGAACGTCGCGCGCCGGATTCGCGCCGGACAGATCGCGCTCAACGGCGCGCCGCCCGATTTCAGCGCGCCCTTCGGCGGCTACAAGACCTCGGGCAACGGCCGTGAATGGGGCATCTTCGGCTTCGAGGAATTCCTCGAGACGAAGGCGGTCATCGGCTGGGAGGCCTGATCGGGTTCCGATGACTCTCGACGGTCGCGTCCGGGTCGCCTGCCGGCTGCTGTGCCGAACCCCGGCTCAATCCGGCTCGCGGTCCCGCAGTCGATAGCCGACGCCGGTCTCGGTCATCAGCCTGCGTGGATGGGTCGGGTCCAGCTCGATCTTCTTGCGCAATAGCGCGACGTGGACGCGCACGTTGTGGTGCAGGCCGGCATGGGAAGGTCCCCAGACCTCGGCGAGGATCTGCCGATGGGTGAGGACCTTGCCGGCGTTGCGGGCGAGCAGGACGAGGATCTTGAACTCGATCGGCGTCAGGCGGACCTCGTGCCCATCGACCTCGACCTCGCGCCGGGGGAGATCGATCGAGAGTCCCGGCAGATCGATCCGCACGTCGCTCGGTGCCTCGAGCCCCTTGGCGTGGCGTAGCGCGACGCGGATCCGGGCGAGCAGCTCGCCGACGCCAAAGGGCTTGGTCAGGTAGTCGTCGGCGCCCGCGTCGAGCGCGATGACCTTGTCGTCCTCGCGCCCACGCGCCGAGATCACGATGACGGGCACGCGGCTCCATTCGCGCAGCTGCCCGAGCCAATCGACCCCGTCGCCATCCGGCAGCCCGAGATCGAGCAGAACGAGGTCCGGGTTGTGGCTGGCGGCGAGCGTCAATCCCTCGCGGCCGGTCTCCGCCTCGAGCAGTCGGAAGCCGTGGGCGGTGAGTGAAGTCCGCAAGAAGCGCCGGACGGGAGTCTCGTCTTCGATGATGAGGACGGTGGACGCGTCGGTCGTCACTCGGGATCTCCATCGGCGGCGGCCATTCGTGCGGGCGGCAGTCCTCGGGATGCGCACTCGTCCGTCCGGCGCTCGAGCCCATCCCCGGAGAGGGCCGGCGCCTCGGGCACCGGCAGCCGCACACGAAAGAGCGTACCGCCTCCGGCACGCGCTTCGGCGGCGATCGAGCCGCCGTGGGCCGCGACGATGCCGTGGCAGATCGCAAGGCCGAGGCCGACACCGGGTCCTCGTGCACCGGTGCCTCGCACGAACTTCTCGAACGGCCGCTGTCGGACCTCGTCCGGGAGCCCCGGTCCGCGATCGGCGACGACGAGTTCGATGCCGTCGCCCATGCGTCGAGCCGAGAGCTCGATCGGCGTCACTTCGCCGCCGGACCCGGGTGCGCCGGCGTCGCGGCCATGGCGCAGGGCATTCTCGAGGAGATTGACGAGAAGCTGCTCGATCAGGACCGGATCCACGAACAGGAGCGGAAGATCCGGAGCGAGTGCGACCTCGACCCGGCGTCCGGCGAGCGGTTTGTCGACGGCGCTTCGTGCGGAGCCGACGATCTCCTCGAGCGGGACCCAGTCGCGCCGGAGTGTGACGTCGCCGGCCTCGAGGCGGGTCATGCTGAGCAGGTTCGTCACGAGTCGCTCGAGACGCTCGGCGCCGTCGCAGACCGTCTCGACGAGCTCGTCATGGGCGCCGCCGTCGGAGGGCGCGAGGCTGCGCAGCGCGGTCGCCGCGCCCGTGATGGCGGCGAGCGGCGTGCGAAGATCGTGGGACACGGCAGCCAGCAGTGCACTGCGCATCGTCTCGGTGCGGGCCTTGAGCAGCGCCGAGCTCGCCTGTTCGGCCAGGACGGTTCGCTCGAGAGCGATCGACGCCTGGCGACAAAAGGCCTGCAGAAAGCGGCGTTGTTCGGTGGAGAGCGACGCGCCGTCGCGGCGGAAGAGGGCGAGCACGGCGATCGGCCGCTGAACCGGGCCGAGCGGCATCGCGATCGATCGTGCACCGGGGAGCGCGTCGGTGCCCGTGCCGGCCGGCCGTCCATGGTCGAATGCCCAACGTGCGACGGCCTGCTCGTTCGCGTCGAGGACGAGGCGATTCGGTTCGCTCGCGAGCGACGCGAGGCGATCCTGCGCATCCGGCCCGAGGATCGCGGCGCCGGCGTCGAAGGTCCGTGCAGCCAGGCGCGCGATCCGAAGCGCCGCGTCCGCGAGCAGCACGACGCTCCCGAGCTCGCTCGAGAGTGCGACGAGGGCGGCCGTGTGCGCCTCCCGGGCGCGGGCCTCCTGCTCCTGACGCCGCAGTCGCGTCGCGAGCTCGCTCGACAGGATGCCGACGCCGAACATCATCGCGAATGTCATCAGGAAGCGGATGTCGGAGACCCGGAACGTGAGGAATGGCGGGACGAAGAAGAAGTCGTAGGCGGCGACGGCGAGTGCGGCCGCCAGCAGCGACGGTCCGCGCCCGAGACGGACCGCCGCAGCGATCACGGCGAGCAGGAAGAGCATCGCGACGTCGGGAACGCCGAGCCCGAAATGCAACGGGGCCGCGACCGCGGTCGTGGCGGCGATCAGCAGGACGGCCTTCAGGCTCGCGACCCAGTCGATCGGCCGCGAGCCGGGCGGGGGCGGCGGGTCGCTGCGAGGCTCGTCGGAATCACCCGAGATGACGAGGACTTCGATCTCGCCGCTGCCCCGCACGATCGCATCGAGCAGCGAGCCTCTCAGTCGATCGCGCAGCTTCGAATGCGTCGGTTTCCCGATCACGATGCGCGTGACGTTCTCCCGACGCGCGAACGAGAGGAGCTCCTCCGCGATGCGAGGGCCCGAGAGCCGGGCGATCGTCGCGCCGAGGGATTCGGCGAGGCGCAGATGGGCCTCGAGGCGCGCGGCGTCCGCTTCGTCCATCGCGCCGGAGGCGGGCGTGTCGGCATAGGCGGCGATCCAGGGGGCGTGCAGACTGGTCGCGAGACGGCGGGCGGTGCGGAGCAGCCGTCCGCTGCTCGGCGCGGGCCCGACGCAGACGAGGATGCGCTCGACCGTCGCCCACGGATCCGTCACGCCCTGCGCCTCGCGGGCGAGGCGGACGTCCTCGTCGACGGCCTGGGCGATTCGGCGCAGCGCGAGCTCGCGCAGCGCGAGCAGGTTCCCACGCCGGAAGAATTGGTCGGCCGCCCGGAGCGCCTGCTCGGGCAGGTAGACCTTGCCCTCGTGCAGGCGCTCGAGCAATTCCTCGGGCGCGATGTCGACGAGCTCGATCTCGTCGGCGCGTTCGAGCAGGGAGTCGGGAATCGTCTCGCGGATGGGAACGCCCGTGATCTGGGCGACGACGTCGTTCAGGCTCTCGACGTGCTGCACGTTCACGGTCGTGTAGACGTCGATGCCGGCATCGAGGAGCTCCAGCACGTCCTGCCAGCGCTTCGGATGGCGCGAGCCCGGGGCGTTGGTGTGGGCCAGCTCGTCGACGATCAGCAGCCGGGGCTTCCGCGCGAGCGCGGCGTCGAGGTCGAACTCCTCGAGCCGCGTGCCCCGGTACTCGACGGGCTTGCGCGGCAGGATCTCGAGCCCCAGGAGCAGGGCGGCGGTATCGAAGCGCTGGTGGGTCTCGACGAGGCCGACCACGACGTCGGGCACCTTCTGCTCGACGACGAGATCACGGGCGACCTGCAGCATGCGGTAGGTCTTGCCGACGCCCGGCGCGAAGCCGAAGAAGATCTTGAGCTTGGCCCGATTGGCCCGGGCCTCGTCGTCGCTCATTCGGCGCAGCAGCGCGTCCGGATCGGGACGCGAGGAACCATCGCTCATGGCGTCTTCACTCCGCGCTCACGCTACATCGACTCCGACCCGCTCGTCCGCATGTCGTTCGCGCGCTGCGGAATCCGGTCGAGCGCGAGGTTCAGCTGCAGCACGTGAACGCGCGGCTCGCCCAGCACGCCGAACGCCCGCGGCTCGGTGTGGGCATCGATCAGCGTGCGGACGGTCGCCAGGGGGATCCCGCGCGCCCGGGCGACGCGTTCCGCCTGGTAGGCGGCCGCTGCCGGCGAGATGTGCGGGTCGAGGCCGCTACCGGACGCGGTCACGAGGTCGGCCGGGACGGGACCGTCCGGGGCGCCGGCGGCGCGAAGCGCCTCGATGCGGCCCGCGACGGCGACGTGCAGCGCCGGATTCGACGGGCCGAGATTGGTCCCGGTCGATGCGGCGGCGTTGTAGGGGACGGGCGCGGTCGCCGAAGGTCGGCTCCAGAAGAAGCGCGGATCGCTGAACGCCTGTCCGATCCGGGTCGAGCCCAGCACGCGCCCGCCGTCGCGGATCAGGCTCCCCGTGGCGGCCTCGGGGAAGAGCGACTGACCGAGGGCGGTGACGAGGAGCGGGTAGAGGACGCCGGTCAGGAGGCCGAGCGACGTGAAGAGGACGAGAGCCGGTCGCAAGAGGGCGGTCATTGGGCTGCTCCAGGATTACGACGTCAGCCCGAGGGCGACGAGTGCGAGGTCGATTCCCTTGATGAACGGAAAAGGCAACACCACCCCGCCCAGACCGTAGGTCAGGAGGTTGCGTCGCAGCAGGGTCGGGGCGGGCGCCGGACGATAGGCGACGCCGCGAAGCGCCAGCGGGATCAGGGCGATGATGATGAGCGCATTGAAGATTACCGCCGACAGCACCGCGCTCTGCGGCGAGTGGAGGCCCATGACGTCGAGGGCCTCGAGCTCCGGGTACGTCGCGGCGAAGGCGGCGGGGATGATCGCGAAGTACTTCGCGAGGTCGTTCGCGATGCTGAACGTCGTGAGCGCGCCGCGCGTCATCAGCATCTGCTTGCCGATCTCGACGACGTCCAGCAGCTTGGTCGGGTTCGAGTCGAGGTCGACCATGTTGCCGGCTTCCTTGGCGGCCTGGGTCCCCGTGTTCATCGCGACCGCGACGTCCGCCTGGGCGAGGGCGGGCGCATCGTTGGTGCCGTCGCCCGTCATCGCGACGAGATGGCCCTTCGCCTGGTAGTCGCGGATCAGGGCGAGCTTCTGCTCGGGCTTCGCCTCGGCCATGAAATCGTCGACCCCCGCCTCGGCGGCGATCGCCGCCGCCGTGATGGCGTTGTCGCCCGTCAACATCACCGTGCGGATCCCGACGCGGCGCAGCTCGGCGAAGCGCTCGCGGATGCCGCCCTTGACGATGTCCTTCAGCTGCACGACGCCGAGGGCCCGCGCGCCGTCCGCGACGACGAGCGGGGTCGCGCCGCCCTGCGCGATCCGAACGGCCTCGGCGCGGACCTCCTCCGGCAGCTTGCCGCCGTTCTCGCCCAGGAAGGTCTCGATCGCTTCGACGGCGCCCTTGCGCAGGCGTCTTCCGTCGAGATCGACGCCGCTCATGCGCGTCTGGGCGCTGAACGGGACGAAGGTCGCGCCGAGCGCGTGGATGTCGCGACCGCGGACATCGAAGCGCTCCTTCGCGAGGACGACGATGCTCCGGCCCTCGGGTGTCTCGTCGGCGAGGGAAGCGAGCTGTGCGGACTCGGCGAGCTCGCGCTCGGAGACGCCGGGGGCCGGGGCAAAAGTCGTCGCCTGGCGGTTGCCGAGCGTGATCGTGCCGGTCTTGTCGAGCAGCAGCACATCGACGTCGCCGGCGGCTTCGACCGCGCGACCCGACGTCGCGATCACGTTCGCCTGGATCATGCGGTCCATGCCCGCGATGCCGATCGCCGACAGGAGTCCACCGATCGTCGTCGGGATCAGGCAGACGAGCAGCGCGACGAGGATCGTCATCGAGACCGCCGACCCTACGCCCGATGCGGCGACCGCGTAGCCCGAGAAGGGCAGCAGCGTCACGGTCGCGAGCAGGAAGACGATGGTCAAGGCCGCCAGCAGGATGTCGAGGGCGATCTCGTTCGGCGTCTTCTGGCGCTTCGCGCCCTCGACGAGGGCGATCATCCGATCGAGGAAGCTCGCGCCCGGCTGGGTCGTGACGCGCACGACGAGCCAGTCGCTGAGCACCATCGTCCCGCCCGTGACGGCGCTTCGATCACCGCCGCTCTCGCGGATCACCGGCGCGCTCTCGCCCGTGACGGCCGATTCGTTGACCGAGGCGATGCCTTCGATGACCTCGCCGTCGGCAGGGATCACGTCCCGCGCTTCGACCAGGACGACGTCCCCTCTTGCAAGCTGCGTCGATGGCAGCTTGCGCACCCAGGCACCGTATCGGGGCTCGAGCAGGACCTTCGCCTCGACCTCGCGCCGCGCCGCGCGCAGGGCGTCCGCCTGGGCCTTGCCGCGGCCCTCCGCCATCGCCTCCGCGAAGTTGGCGAAGAGCACCGTCAGCCAGAGCCAGGCCGAGACCGCGAGAGTGAACAGCGCCGGCGCGTCGCCCCGGCCGCTCGAGGCGAGCGCATGCAGGCCGAGCAGCGTCGTGAACGCGCTGCCGACCGCGACGACGAACATCACAGGGTTGCGCGCGAGGTGGCGCGGATCGAGCTTGCGGAGCGCGTCCGTGACGGCGCGACGCACGATCGGCGAATCGAAGAGCGGTCTCGAGGGCTTCGCGGTGGACATGGGATCTCCGGTACGAGCGGTGGAGTGGAGGTCGGGCGGCTCAGCGGGCCTGGAGTTGCAGGTGCTCGACGATCGGTCCGAGCGCCAGCGCCGGGAAGAAGGTCAGCGCACCGACGAGCACGACGGTTCCCGCGAGCAGCGTGACGAAGAGGGGGCCGTGGGTCGGGAGCGTGCCGGCCGATCGGGGCACGACGTTCTTCTTCGCGAGCGAACCCGCGATCGCGAGGATCGGGATGATCAGCCAGTAGCGGCCGAAGAACATCGCGACCGCGATCGCGACGGCCCAGAAGCGACCGCTCGCCGTGAGGCCGCCGAAGGCGGAGCCGTTGTTCGCTGCGCCCGAAGTGAACGCGTAGAGGATCTCGCTGAAGCCGTGGACCCCGGGATTGCCGAGCGTCGCCGTCCCGGCCGGCACGAGGCAGGCGAGGGCGGTGCCGAGCAGAATCACGGCGGCGGGGAGCAGGATCGTGAGCGCTGCCATCTTCATCTCGAAGGCCTCGACCTTCTTGCCGAGGTACTCGGGCGTGCGCCCGATCATGAGGCCGCCGATGAAGACCGCGACGATCGCGTAGGCCAGCATGCCGTAGAGACCGGAGCCGACGCCGCCGAACACGACCTCGCCGAACTGCATCAGCCAGAGGGGGACGAGGCCGCCGAGGGGCGTGAAGCTGTCGTGCATGGCGTTCACCGAGCCGTTCGAGGCCGCGGTCGTCGCTGCAGCCCAGAGGGCCGAGCTCGCGATCCCGAAGCGGACCTCCTTGCCCTCCATGTTGCCGCCGGACTGAAGGGCACTCGCTGCCGGATCGACGCCGAGCGCCGTCAGCGCCGGATTGCCGCTCTGCTCGGCGACGAGACAGGCGAGCATCAGGGGCAGGAAGATCACGCTCATGGCTGCGTACAGGGCGACGCCCTGACGGCGATCCTTCACGAGCTCCCCGAGCGCGAAGCAGAGCGCGCCGCCGAGGAGCAGGATCGCGAGCATCTCGACGAAGTTCGAGAGCGGCGTTGGATTCTCGAGCGGGTGCGCGGAATTCACGTTGTAGTGGCCGCCCCCGTTGGTCCCGAGCTGCTTGATCGCGACCTGGGACGCCACCGGGCCGAGCGCGATCTCCTGCGCCGTGACGGTGCTCCCGTCTCCCATCGCGACGGGCTCGAGCAGCTCCGCCGTCGCCTTCGCCTCGAAGGTCTGCGGCACGCCCTGGGCGATCAGGAACAGCGCGACGACGAGCGAAAGCGGCAGCAGGACGTAGAGCGTCGAGCGCACGAGATCGATCCAGAAGTTTCCGATGCCGGCGGCCTTGCGGCGGGTGAAACCGCGAATCAACGCGACGACGACCGCCATGCCGGTCGCCGCGGACAGGAAGTTCTGGACGGTCAGTCCCAGCATCTGCGTCAGCGTGCTCATCGTCGTCTCACCGCCGTAGGTCTGCCAGTTGGTGTTCGAGGCGAAGCTGACGGCCGTATTGAGCGCGACGTCGACGCCGACACCCGGGAGTCCTGCGCCGTTCAAGGGCAGGAAGCCCTGCAGACGCTGCAGGCTGTAGAGCATGAGCAGTCCGAGGGCATTGAAGACGAGCAGCGCCCCGCAGTAGGTCTGCCACGCCATGTCCTCGTCCCGCACGCCCGCGACGCGGTAGACGAATCGCTCGATGGGACCGAGCAGCCGCTGGGCGCGGACCGCACGCCCCTCGTAGACCGCAGCCATGTAGCGACCGATCGGGATCGCGAGCGCGGTCAGCACGAGGGCATGGAGCGAGACCTGGAGCACGGCATTCGTCGTCACGACAACTTCTCCGGCGCGAGCAGGGCGATCACGAGGTAGAGGAGCAGGGCGATCGCGAGACCGCCCCCGATGATTTCCAGGGCCGCCATCGCTCAATCCATCCTTTCACAGAGGCGCACGAAGCCCCAGCTGAGCGCGAAGAAGCCGACGATGCCGACGACGTAGAGTCCATCCATGGAATGCTGCCTCCGATGACGAAGGAGCGTAGGCGGGCCGGTCTCGAGATGGCGTCAAGAGGGGCGGATCGCGTATCAAGAAGTCGTCAAGTTCGATTCCGCCGTTCGGGCGGCCCCGCGGCGATTCTCGACTTATCCTGACGCGCGTCCGCGGATCGCCTTGAGTCGAGGCGAGTGAGGGCGGCGGAGTGGAAAGGAGGCGACCGATGGTCCTCGAAGTCGCGCCGCTTTCGATCCGTCCCGGGCAGGAGTCCGCCTTCGAGTCCGCGTTCGCCGTCGCGCAGGCGATCATCGCGTCGATGCCCGGCTACCACTCCCACTCGCTCCACCGCGGCATCGAGCGCCCCGGCGAATATCTCCTCCTCGTCACCTGGGACTCCGTCGAGGCGCACGAGCAGGGATTTCGCGGCTCGCCGCGTTATGCCGAGTGGAAGGCCCTGCTGCATCGTTTCTACGACCCGTTCCCGACGGTGCTGCACTACGCGCCCGTCGATCTCCCCCCGATCACCACCGCAGATGGATCCGCGCCGGCGCCGGGCACGGGCGATGTCGACGCTTGAGGTCTCGCCCGGGACGGCGCGGCTGCTCGCCGACGGCGTGCTCTGCCTCCAATTCGGATTCGTTGCCTTCGTCGTGCTGGGGCTCGTGTTCGTGTGGATCGGCCACGGCTTCGGCTGGCGCTGGGTGGACCGCCGCGGCTTTCGCTGGCTCCACGCCCTCGCGATCGCGGTCGTCGTGGCCCAGGCCTGGCTCGGTGCCGCCTGTCCGCTCACCGTGCTCGAGTACGCGCTGCGAAGGCACGCGGGGGAGTCGCGGCTGGGCGAGGGCGAGGGCTTCATCGCGGGCGCGCTCGGGCGGCTGCTCTACTGGGATGCGCCGGCGTGGGTCTTCACGCTCGCCTACAGCCTCTTCGGCCTCGCGGTGCTCGCGACGATGAAACGCTTCCCGCCGCGGCGCTGACCGCGCGCAGTCGGCGTCCGGCGCGGATCGGCGATCACGCGCCGCGCGATCAGTCGGGGCGAGGCGCCGGGCGACCGCGCCGGAAAGGCGAGCGGAGGATCGCGACGCCGATGATGCCCGCGACGAGACTGGCGGCGGGGCCTGGCTCGGGACAGCTGACGGGCGCCCGCGCCTCGAGCGACAGCAGATCCGAGAAGACGACGCCCGTGCTCGGCTGGAGCACCGACTGGAACTGGAAGTGGAGCTGCGCGCCGGGCAGCGCCGCGACGTCGCCGGGCGGGCCGGGGATCGAATCGTCCGTGACGAGCTCGGGCGGGCAGGGGCCCGGCGGAATGCCGCTGATACACGCGTCGCTGTAGCCGTAACCGAGCCCGCCGAGCCCGTCGATCTCGAAGCCCGGCGGGACGTCGCCGCCCGTGATGTCGCCGGCGCCGGCGGTCGTGGCGGCGACATTGTCGGAGAAGAGCGAGAGCCCGCCGCCGAAGGGCTGCTCGACGTCGTTCTCGACGAGAATGAACCGTTCGGCGGTCGGCTCCTGGGGATCGAGGCGGATCGTCATCGCGCGCCCGTTCGGAAAGCGCACCGTCGCGCACTCGAGCCCGTTCGGGTAGTTGCCGTTCGCGTTCGAGAGATCGATGTCCTCGGCGGCGGTGTTGAGGGTGATCGTGCCCGAGATCGTCTCGCCGACGGCGAGCAGGCCGAAGAGGGCTCCGGGATCCGAGACCGTCGTGACCTGGGCCGTGAAGGCCTGGCTCTCGCATTCCGGGGCCGGCGGATCGTCGAGGCAGACCTGGGCAGGCTGGGCCGCAGCGCGTTCGCTCGCGAGCGCGAATGCGAAGGCACAGAGCAGCACGATGCCGGCGAGTCGCCGGCGGGCTGCTCGCTCCGGCCCCCCGATCCATGAATCCACACCCCTCTCGCGTGTGCCTGCGCGAGCGTCGAAGCCATGCCTTCCATCGCGCCACGCGACGGCAGAATCCGAGAAGAACCACCGCATCCCGAGCTCCTCGTCGACTCCGGCGCTCCGCGTCGCGTCGACCCTGCATTCCCTGCGATCGATGTGCCGAGCTTATCGCGCGGGCGGAGGCGGCGGGACTGCGTAGTCTGCCGCGGAGCTGCGCATGCGATGGCTCAAGGCGCCCCCTGCCTGCACCGATCCCCCCTGCATTGCCCGCAGTCACCCGTTCGTCAGCCGCTCGCCGGAGAGCCCCGTGAATCGCCGCCGCAATCCCCGCTTCCGTACGCGCTTCGATGCGCTTTGCTCCGCCGGCGAACGGGAGGGCGCGGGAATCCTCGCGGACCTCTCGCGTTCGGGCGCACGCCTCGAAGGGGCGAGCCATTGCCCCGAACCCGGTGCGAAGGTCCGGCTCTACGTCTTCATCGTGCCCGTATCGCCCTTCGAGCTCTCGGGGGAGGTGGTCCGAAGCGAGGGTGGCAGCTTCGCGATCCGCTTCACCGAGCTCGATCCCGCCATCGGCCGCCTCGTCGACGACGTCGCCGCGCTCGTCTCGATGCCCTGAGCCCCGGCGGCGATCGACCCTCGGTCGATTCCCGCGCTCTCGGCTTGCATCCCTTCGCAGGCTTCGACTCCCGGCTTCCCGCTTCTCTCACCTTCACTCTGGCCGGTCGCGGGTCGCGGCAGGCGTGCATCCTGCGCTGCGCAAGTGATCCGCCATACGAACGCTCCGCATCGAAGCCGCCTGCGCGAGCGAAAAGATCCGGTGTCGCGGCGAGATTTCCGGGCCGGGTGAGGTCGGTCACGGGTCGCGTGGGGTTGCGCTCCGAAGTATCCGGCCATGGAATACGCCACGCTTCGTCCTGCCGCTCGCGTCCAAACGACCTCCCGGATCGCTCGCCGCTCGTTCGCCTCGTTCGCGCCGCTTTGCCGCCGACACGCAGTGCGGACCCTCGCGGCCGGAGCGCTCGCGACCCTCGTCGCCGCACCGGCTGGCGCTGCGCTCCGCGAATACCGGATGCATTTCCAGCCGAGCCCGACCGCCGGCGTCGCCGGCTACACGATGCACCTCGGCATGAACACCGGCGATTACGGCGCCGAGTTCGATCTCGGTCTACCGCCCGCCGCGGGCGGCACCGTCGTCTATGCCCTCGACCTCGAGGATTCGGTCGAGCTCTTCGTTGCGCTGCGCGCCTATGGTGCCGGGGGGGCCGTGTCGGCCTACTCCAACGAGATCCGCCTCGAGCCGATCGTGCCGGACGACGGCGGGATCGGCGGCGGTGGCGGCGGCGACGGCACGGGGGGTGACGACGGCAGCACCGGCGGTGGCGACGGCGGAGCCGGCGGCGACGATGGCAGCACCGGTGGAGACGATGGGGGTACCGGCGGCGACGGCAGCACGGGCGGCGACGACGGCGGCACCGGCGGCGATGACGGCGACACGGGCGGAAACGACGGCACGACCGGTGTGCTGCTTCCGGACGTGATGCTCGGCCTCTCCACCGGACGCACCGCGGTCATCTCCCAGCTGATGCCGGACGGCAGCACGCTGCCGCTCACGATGGACTCGCTGGCCAGCAAGGCGCCCGTCCAGCCCAGCACCTGTGATCTCGAGGGCGACGGCGACCGCGACCTGGTCGTCGGCTTCGGCAAGGGGAGCCGCGGGACCATCGCCATCCTGAGAATGGAGGCGGGTGCGGTCGTCGGGGTCGATTCGATCACCGCCGGCACGGAGCTCTATCGCTCGAAGATCGGCCTCACGACGACCGCCTGCGGCGATCTCGATGGCGACGGCCGCGCGGAGATCGTCGTCGGGTTCAACGGTGCCATGCGCGGCGTGGTGCAGATCTTCGACGACGTCTCGACCGGCTTCGCGCCGATGGCGAGCGCGCGGAGCAACGCCGAGGGCTACATGCAGGTCCCGGTTCCGCACAAGTTCCGCGGCACGACCTACCCGGCGCTCGGCGACATCGACGGCGACGACCGCGCCGAGCTGGTCGTCGGCCTCTCGAACGTGAACGGGGGGATGGTCGTCGTGCTCGAGGATTCCGGCGCGAATTTCGCGATCCATCCGGTCAACCGCACGGGCAGACCCTGGGTCCAGATCGAGCCCTCGGCGACGAGCTCGATGAGTGGCGGCATCGCGGTCCCGTCCCTCGGCGACATCGACGGCGACGGCGTCGACGAGATGGCCGTCGGATTCGGCTCGAACAGCCGGGGCCGGGTGGCGATCCTCGACGACGCCATCCGGGGCTATCCGGCGAGGCGCGAGGACATCTTCATCCTGAAGACCGGACGGATCGCGGACCAGGACCTCGAGCGCGGGGCACGGCCGGCCTTCGGTGACGTCGACGGCGATGGCGTCGAAGAGCTCGTCGTCGGGTTCCAGGGCGCGACCGACCACGGCATCCAGGTCTTCGATGACCTGATGAACGTGCTGCGGCCGATCGGCAAGAACGAAGGCTTCATCGAGAGCGGGGATCTGAGCGCGCGGGTCCATCCGGCGCCTTCCCGCTGAGCCTGCTGCGTCGAACGCGCCGACTCGCCTGGGGCGATGAGGTTGCGAATGAGATGGCCCGGGCGTCCCAAGGGTTGGGGCGCCCGGTGCCATTCTTCGGGCCAGCCCTTCGCGACGAGGTCGCGCCTCAGTTCAGCGCAGGGCGCCGCCGGACGAGAGCGTCCCGCCTGATCCGGATCGCCCCCGCATCCTCGCTCCGCGGCGCGAGCTCGAGGTAGGCCGTCAGATCCTCGATGGCCGCATGCAGACAGTCGAGCCGCTCGAGCAGCAGTCCCCGGTCGCGCAGCTCGTAGGGGGCCGTCGGCTCGAGGACGAGGATCCGGTCGAAGCAGCCGAGGGCCGAGAGTCCGTCGCCCTGCCGCAGGTACAGCAGCTTCAGGTTGTTGAGCATCCGGATCCAGATCTCGCTCGACGTCGCCGGCCGGACCCAATGGGGATCGAAGGGCACGTCCTCGCCCGCCGCGGCGCGGAGCCGCTCCATGCAATCCTCGAGCGTCAGGATCCGGCCGAAGAACGGATCGACGATCAGCTCCTGGGTCCCTTCGCCGAGGCCGACGACCTTCGCGAGGAAATGCCCCGGGAATCCGACGCCATACGCTTCGAGGCCGAGCTGGCGCGCGATTTCGACGTAGAGCACGGAGAGGGTGATCGGGAGGCCGCGGCGCCGGACGAGGACCTGATCGAGGAAGCTGTTGCGCAGATCGTCGTACTGCTCCTGATTGCCGCGGTAGCCCTCGACTTCGAAGAGCCAATGATTCAGGGCCGAGACCGATCGCAATGGACTCACGGCGGATTCGACCTGGGCGCGGGCCCGGGCGGCCAGCTCCTCGATCCGGCGCAGGCCCGCCTCGATGTCGACCCCGGGCTGGGCCTCGGCCGCGACCACGAGCGCGCCCTCGGCCAGGCCGTGCTGGCCTTCCGGTCGCCGGGCGAGGGCGCGGAAGCGATCGGAGATCTCGCTGTTCACGCCGGAACCCTACTCAATCCCGGGACCGGGGGACCACCGGGAGGGTCGTCCGTCGACCGTCGCGGAGGATCACGATCCGGGCCGTCTGGCCGACGCGCAGGGCTTCGAGGGCGTAGGTGAAGTCGTAGAGATTCTCGATCGGCTGGCCATCGACCTCGACGATCGTATCCCCGCGCTGGAGGCCCGCCGCGTCGGCCGGGCCACCCGGGCTGACGCCCGAGAGGCGGACGCCGCGGACGTCGGTCTCGCTGTAGTCGGGGATCGTTCCGAGATAGACGCGCAAGCCGCCGCGATTCGGACTGCCTGCTGCGAGCGGCCGGGCCTCGAATGCGGGCGGCTCGGGCGCCCGCGAGAGCAGCACCGCGACCCGGGCGAAGAGATCGGCGATCGCGGCGGCGCCCTCGAAATTCAGGAGCTCGGGGCGGTCGCGGGGCGTGTGGTACTCGGCGTGGACGCCGGTGAAGGCCGACAAGACCGGCAGGCCCCGGGTGTAGAACGAGGTCGAGTCGGTCGGGAGATCGGCGTCGTCGCGCAGTGCGAGGGCGAGCGGGCCGGGCAGGGCGGCCTGCTCGATCAGTGCGTCCCAGGCGAGGCTCGAGCCGGCGCCGTGGACGACGAGCTCGTCGCCCAGGCGACCGACCATGTCGAAGTTGAGATAGGCGACCGGGCCGGCTTCGCGCGCGTGCGGCCCGACATGTCGATCGACCCAGGCATCCGAGCCGAGCAGTCCGAGCTCTTCGCCGGACCAGGCGGCGAAGACGAAGTCGCGCTGGCCGAGGGATTCGCCCGCGGCCCGGCGCCGAGCGAGCGACCGCGCGATCTCGAGCAGGACGGCGACGCCGGAGGCGTTGTCGTCGGCGCCGGGATGGATCTGGCCGGCTTCGCTCGCATCGGCGAGGGAGCCCGAGCCCTCGCCGCGGCCGAGATGATCGAGATGGGCCCCGAGCACGATCGTCTGCCGGCTCGGCTGCCCGCCGACCTGCAGGCGGCCGATCACGTTATGCGATGTGCTGCGCAGGGTCTCGAGCGCGATGCGCGCGCCGAGGCGCACGTCGGCGAGCTCGAATCGGAGCTCAGTCGCCGCGTCCGTCACGGCCGCCGCGTTCGACTCAGGGCCGGCATCGCCCTCATCGCCCGCAGCGGAGCCGGCGTCGCTGTCGGAAGACGGCGACCCTTCGGGCGGGGCGAAGGCCGTGTCGATCCGGTCCTGGCTCTCTGCGAGCGTTCGTCCCGAGGCTGCGAGCCAGCGGTCGACGAGTGCTTCGCTCGCGGAGATCACTGCGAGACCGGAGCCCGCGATCGCGGCATCGAAGCGCAGCGGCGCGAGCGGCTCCCGGAAGCCGCTGCGCGGCCCGTTCACGAAGACGATGCCCACCGCTCCGCGATCCCGGGCGATCATGGCCTTGTGGCGCAGGCTGGCGTATCGCTGAAGATGCTGGCGGCGCTCGCCCGAGATCGGTCCGGGCAGGTCACGCAGCACGAGGGCCCAGCGTCCCGCGAGATCGAGGCCCGCGTACTCGTCGACGGCCGGATGCTCGCGCTCGGCGGGGGCGACGAGGCCGTATCCGGCGAAGACGAGCTGCCGCGGCGAGATCTCGCCGCTCGTCGAGAACGCGAGCGGTCGCCAATCGGTGTCGACGATCGGCGAAGGCGTCGCCGCGTCGATCGGTCCTGCGTCCGGTACTGGGCGCGGCGGCGTGCTCGCGCCGTGCGCTGGCGCCGGACCGGTGCCAGCGCGTTCGACGCGCAGCGCGTTGCCTTCACCGAGTGCGATGCCGGCGCTGTATTCGAAGCGATGCAGGAAGCGGCCATCGTCTCCGGCGGGCACGAGGCCGAGGGCGCTCATCGCCGCTTCGACGTGTTCGGCCGCGAGGGCTTCACCGGGCTGGCCGGTGCCCCGGCCCCCGGTGCGCGGGTCGGTCAAGGCTGCGACATGCGCTGCGATGTCGTCGGGTCGCACCCGACCCGGGGCGGCGGGCGCGGTCGCGAGCGGGCTGCGCAGGAACGGGAGCAGGGCAGCGGGGCGCGTCGCCAGGCCGAGCGCCTCACGGGCAGCGGTGTCGTTCCAATCCGCGCGGAAGAGCTGGCTCTGCTTGCCCTCGGTGCGATTGCTGGTCCAGACGAGCACGTCGCCCGTCGGCGCGAAGACGGGCAGGCCGTCGAAGCCGGCGCGCTCGGTGACCCGCACGGGGTCGCGCTCGCCCTCGGCATCGACGAGGTAGAGCTCGAAGTCGTCGAAGCCGTGGAGATTGGTCGAGAAGACGATGTAGTCGCCCGACGGATGGAAGAACGGCGCCCAGGACATCACGCCGAGGTGCGTCAGCGCGCGGGCGCCCCTGCCGTCGACGTTCATGGCATGGATCTCGGCCCGCGCGCCGTCTTCGCTGAAGCGTCGCCAGACGATCCGGCTGCCGTCGGGAGAGTGGAACGGGCCGCCGTCGTAGCCGGGTGTTTCGGTCAGGCGGACGAGCGCGCCGGTCGCGAGCTCGAGGCGGTAGAGGTCGACGAAATACGAAGGATCCCGGGCGAGCCGATCGCGTTCGTCGGCCGAAAGCGGCTCTTCGTAGGCGTGTCGGTTCGAGGCGAAGACCACGAAGCGACCATCGGGCGAGAAGGAGCCCTCGGCGTCGTAGCCCTCGGCCTTCGCGAGAGGCGTGAGGCTGCCGTCCGGCTCGGCGACGAAGAGGTCGTAGCCCGCATCGAAGTCCCAGCTGTAGCGATCCGTCCGGCCGGCAGCGCGCTTTTCGAGCTCGAGGGCCTGCGCGAGCTCGGCGCCCGGATCCTCGTGGGTCGAGGCGAAGAGGATGCGCTCGCCGTCGGGATGGAACCAGGCACAGCTCGCCCGTCCGAGGCCCGGGGAGATGCGATCGAGCTCGCCGGTCGTGAGGCGCCAGCGGTAGATCTGGTAGAAGGGATTGCCCGGCTCGCGCTCGCTCTGGAAGACGAGTGAACGGCCGTCGGGGCTGAAATAACCTTCACCGGTCCGTCGCCCGGCGAAGGTGAGCGGGCGCGCGTCGCGATAGAGCGCGGGCTCGCTCGCCCGCGGCTCGGATGCGGCGAGCGCGCCGTCGCCGCGCCCCGTCCAGCTCGCGCAGCCCGAAATCGCGAGTGCCCCGCCCGCCGCCAGGCCGATCGCCCAGCCGATCCGCGACCGCCCGAACCCTTCAAGTCTCACCGCCCACACCCCCGGAAGCCTCGACCGAGGCAGACCCTCAGCCCAGTGAGAGCCTCAGCCCAGCGACAGCGCCGCCTCGAATCCGTCGCGGATCGCGCCCTCGAGATAGCCGACGCCCGTGACGTCGCCGATCTCCCGGATCGGTACGCCGGCTGATTGGAGGCGCGCCGCGATGCCCGGGTTCGGGCCGAGGCCGATCGCGAGGATGACACTATCCGCTCGCGCGGAGGCGAGCTGCCCCTCCGAGGGCGAGCTGCGGATTTCGTAGTCGACCGCCGTCTCGCCGATCTCCCGGACGACCGCGTTGGCGACGAGCCGGACACCGTGCGCGCGCAGCTCGTGGAGCACCCGCCAGCGCCGCGGATGCGCGAGCTCGAGCCCGAAGCGCGCTCCCTCCTCGAGCACGGTGACCTGCCGCCCGCGTTCCGCCAGGAACTCCGCCAGCTCGAGGCCGACGAGCCCGCCGCCGACGACGACGACCTCCTTGCCGAGGGGCATCCAGGCCTTCGAGGCCTCGCGCAGCCGGCCCGGCCGGCCCGTGATGCCCGTCGCGCGCCCGGCGCGGACGGCGAGGCGGCCGACGAGCGAGAGCTTCTTCGATGCGCTGCCGTCGCCCTGGCCGGTCAGCAGCGAGCGCAGGTCGTCGCCATCGAAGACGTGTTCGCGCTGGACGCCCGGGATCTGCGGCTTTTCGCGCATCGCGCCGGCGGCGACGAGGACTTCGTCGGGCGCGATCGCGCGGATCAGCTCCGGGCTCGCCTCGGTCTCGAGCCGGATCTCGACCCCGAGCTTGCGCACCTGCGTCTCGAGCCACTCGAGCAGGCGCTCGTTGGGCTCGTAGACGAGCGAAGCGAAGCGCAGCGTGCCGCCGAGCTGGCCCGATTTCTCGCATAACACGACGTCGTGGCCGCGCAGGCGAGCGAGGCGCGCCGCCTCGAGGCCGGCGGGGCCGCCGCCGACGACGAGGATGCGCTTCTTCCGGGCGCTCGCTTCGCGTTCGGCGGAGCCAATCCGGCTCTCGTTCCCGGTCATCGGGTTGACGGCGCAGCGCACGGGGCGGTCGAAGAAGGGCTGGGCGACGCAGGTGTAGCAGTAGATGCAGGGACGGACGTCCTCGGGCCGGCCGTCGACGATCTTCCGGGCGAGCGCGGGATCGGCGAGGAGCTTGCGCGCCATCGCGATCACGTCGGCTTTTCCGTCGCGGATCAAGCGGTCGCCGAGCTCGGGCTCGATGCGTCCGACGGCGATCACCGGCACGCGGATGCGCGCCTTGATGCGTGCGGCCTCCTCGACGTAACCGGCCTCCTCGTGGACGAGGGGCGCCTCGGTAAAGCCGGCAGCCGAGGTCGAGTCGGAGTAGGCGGAGACGTGGATCGCGTCCGCACCGGCCTCGGCGGCGAGCTCGGCCGTGCGTTCCGCGTCCTCGGGCGTGATGCCGCCCGGAGTCCGGAACTCGCGGCAATCGATGCGCGCCCAGATCGGGAAGTCCTGGCCCGCGCGCGCTTTCGCGGCGCGCAGGACCTCACAGAGCAGCCGCGCGCGATTCTCGCGGCTACCGCCGTATTCGTCCTCGCGGAAGTTCCAGGCGGGGGACAGGAATTCGGAGAGGAGATAGCCGTGGGCCGCGTGGATCTCGACCGCGTCGAAGCCGGCCTGCCGCGCGCGCAGGGCCGCCGATGCGAATGCCTCGACGACCCAGGCGATGTCGTCCCGATCCGCGACCTTGATCTCGGGCTTGCGGCCTCCGGTGCCGGCCGCGGCCATGAGCAGTCCGATCTCTTCGCGGGACAGGTCGTTCGCCATGTCGTTCGCGCCCTTGAAGCGGGGCAGGGAGGGCATCAGGACGGGACGGCCTTCCTTGACGTCGACGCGCGCGACCTTGCCGTGGTGGACCATCTGGAGCGCGATCTTCGCACCGTGGCGGTGCACGCGATCGGTCAGCTCGCGCAGGCCGGGCAGGTAGTCGTCGCTCGAGATGGCGAGCTGGCGATGGGCGGTCGCGCCGCGGGGATACGCGACGGCACAGACTTCGGTGACGATGAGGCCGACGCCGCCACGGGCGCGCTCTTCGTAGTAGGCGATGATGGGCTCGCGCGCGTGGCCGTCCTCCTCGGCGATCTCGACGCCCATCGCCGCCATCGCGATGCGATTGCGGAGCTGAAGCGTGCCGAGCGTGACGGGCGAGCGGAGATGTTCGAACATGGGGCGGCCTCCGGCGGCGGAGCATAGGCGATCCGGCGTCGTGGGAATCGACGCACGGCGGACGGCGAAGCGAGACGGGCGAGGGGGGACGCGGGCGTGGCGAGATTGCAGGGCAAGGTCGCATTCATCACGGGGGCGGGGCGCGGGATCGGCCGCGGCATCGCCCTCGCTTTCGCGCGGGAGGGCGCCTCGCTCGGGCTGCTCGAGATCGACGGCGATCTGCTCGCCGAGACCGCGAAGCTTCTCGAAGGGCAGGGCGCGAAATGCCTGGCGATCGAGGGCGACGTCGCGACGCGGGCCGCCTGCGAGGCCGCGATCGCCCGGACCGTCGACACCTTCGGCGGCCTCGACGTGCTCGTGAACAACGCGGCCTGGACACCGACGCCGGGCCTGCTCCTCGCGGATTTCGACGACGCCACCTTCGCGCGCGTTCTCGAGACCAATCTCTGGGCGACGTTCTGGTGCATGCAGAGCGCGCATCCGCATCTCGCGCGACGCGGGAAGGGCTCGATCATCAACTTCGCGAGCGGTTCGGGGACGCGCGGGCAGGAGACCCAGGGCGCCTATGCGGCGGCGAAGGAGGGCATTCGCGGTCTCTCGCGGGTCGCCGCGCGGGAGTGGGGGCCGGAGGGGATCCGGGTGAACGTGATCTGCCCCTTCGCGAACTCGCCGGGCATGATCGACTGGTCGAAGCTCGATCCGGAGGGCCATGCCGCGGCGATCGCGCAGATCCCCCTGCGGCGCGTCGGCGACTGCGAGGACGACGTCGGACGCGTCGCCGTCTTCCTCGCGAGCGACGATTCGGCCTACGTCACGGCGCAGACGATGTGGGTCGACGGTGGGTCGGGGACGACGCGCTAGGCGCGAACGCGTCCCGGCCGCCTCCGCGCCCGCTGCTCAGCGCTCGAGACGTGGACCGATGAATGCACCCGGCACGAACCCTGCGTAGTCGGGGTTCATGTCGAACCTCGCCTACCTCCGCCGACCTCCCTTCTGCCCCAACCCCAACTGCGATTCCCGAACGAATCCAGCCACCTGGCGCTTCCAGCGCAAAGGCTTCTACCCACGCAGCCAGCCCCCGCATCGCATCCAGCGCTACCGCTGTTCACACTGCGGCCGCTACTTCAGTTCACAGACCTTCGCTGCCACCTACTGGCTGAAACGGCCCAGGCTCCTCGAGCTCGTCTTCCACCGCCTCGTCGCCTGCTCCGCCCTGCGCCAGATCGCCCGCGAACACCAGGTCTCCCACTCGACCATCCGCACCCTCTCCGATCGCCTCGGCCGCCACTGCCTCCTCCTCCACGAACGCCTCCGCCCCAAGACGACGCCCAGCGAGCCCCTCGTTCTCGACGGATTCAGGACCTTCGAATACAGCCAGTACTGGCCCATGGACCTGAACCTCGTCGTAGGCCCCTCGCTTTTCGTCTACGGCTTCAACGACGTCGAGCTGCGGCGAAGCGGGACGATGCGGCCCGCCCAGCGGGCAAGGCGCGCCGTGCTCGAAAGGCGATACGGCCGGCCCGATCCGGATGCGACCCGCAAGCGAGTCGAGGCGCTACTGCGGCGGGTGATTCCAGCGCGGGGCGAGGTCGTGCTGCGAAGCGACGAGCATCCGGCCTACGTCCGGGCCATCGCACGGCTTCGGGACCGGACGATCCTGCACGAGCGGACCAGCTCGAAGGCGGCGCGAACGACGCGCAATCCGCTCTTCCCTGTGAATTTGTCGGACCTGCTGATCCGGCACAGCAGTGCGAATCACAAGCGGGAGACGATCGCGTTCTCGAAGCGCCGTCAGTCGGCGCTGTACCGGATGGCGGTGTGGGTCGTGTGGCGCAACTACATGAAGGGGCGGTCGGAGAACCGTAAACTGGGGCCGCCGGCGATGGCGCTGGGGCTGATCGGCGAGGCGCTCACGGCGCGGGAAGTTCTTCAGAAGAGGCTGTTTCCGGAGCGGGTTCTACCCGAACGGGGCTGGCTGCGGGAGTGTTATTTCGGGCGGATCCCGACGCGGGCGATCGTGCGTTGTGCGTCGCATCGGGCGAGGTACGCGGTCTAGATCAAACGGAGAATCGATCAGCCGACGGGCGAAGCGTTTCTTCGGAGGGGGTGCATTCTTCGATCCACGTCTCAGCGCTCGAGGAAACGCGCGATTTCGTCCGCCCGCGCGTCGGCGTCGGCCTCGCCGAGCTCGATGATGCGGCCCAGGAAATCGCCCTGGAACATCAGCATGCTGAGGATGTCGCGCCCGCGCTGCTCGCGGGTGCCGAGGCGCCGGGTCAGGAAGCGGAAGAGCTTCGGGAGATCGGGCTCGTAGGCCCGAGCGATCTCGCCGAGCTCGACGGACGGGCGCAGGATCAGGAGATCGACCGGTCGCAGATTCTCCTCGGTCGGCCCCGCACCGGATTCGAGCAGGCGGTTGACCCGCTGCAGCCGGAGCGCGTCCTGATCGAGCAGATCGAGGAACACCGAGTTGAAGAGCACGCCGAGCACCTGGGCCGGCGTCGGATAGCGAACGCCCTCGCTGCGCGCGAGCATGCTCGCCGGCGCCATGGCGCGGGTCGAGACCGCGATGATCTTGCTCGCTCCGAGATGCACGGCGGGCGCGAGCGGCGAATGGAGGCGGATGCCGCCGTCGCCGAACCACTGCCCGGCCAGCTCGATCGCCGGGAAGAATAGCGGCAGCGCGGCGGAGGCCATGACGTGCTCGATCGTGAGATCCCGCAGCACGCTGTGTCGCTGGGGACGCTCCCAGGCCTCGACCTCCTCGCCCTGGCAGAAGACGACGGTGCTGCCGCTCGCGTAGTGGGTCGTCGAGAGGGCGATGGCGCGGAGCGATCCGTGCGCGAGGTTCTGGCGGATCCCCGGCAGGCTGCCGTCGGGGGTCTCGAGCACGCTCATCAGGAACTCGCGCAGCGGGCTCGTATCCACCAGGCCCTGGGCCTGCGGCACGATCCGACGCCCGCCGAGCAGGCCGAGCTGGACGATCCAGCGCAGGCCCCGGGGCAGCAGGGAGAGGGCGTCGACGCGAAAGACCTGTTCGACCGAGAGCGATTGCCAGGCCGCCGTCAGCCCCTCCACCCGGTCGACGAAGCGGCCCGTATGGTTCGCGAGATAGATGGCGTTCACCGCGCCGGCGGACGCGCCGGTCAGGATCTCGACGGGGAGGTCGGGATGGCGCCGTGCGAGGTGGCGAAGGAATCCGACCTGGTAGGCACCGCGGGCGCCGCCGCCGGAGAGGGCCAGCGCGATCCGGGAAGGCGAAGACATTCCGGCAGTCTAGCGGGCCTGAGCGACTAACGAATCGCTCGGGGCTGTCGACGGTTCGCTCAAGGCTGTCGACGGTCCGCTCGAGGCTGCCGACGAATCGCTCAGGGCTTCCGACGAAACGCTCAGGGCTGCGCCGCCCGCTTCGGAACGCCGAGCTCGCCGAGCTTCTTCGCCATGTCCTGCGCCGAAGTCGCGAGGCGGCTCGAGACGTGCTTGTCGATGAAGGCGATCCGGCCGTCCTTGCCGATGTAGAACGTCCAGCGGCTCGCGTAGCCCGCCGGCGAGAGCACGCCGTAGGCTGCCGCGGTGGCCTTCGTCGGATCGGAGAGGATCGGGAAGCGGGCCGCATGGGCCTTGGCGA
Organism: Myxococcota bacterium; assembly: GCA_041389425.1. GTDB lineage: Bacteria > Myxococcota_A > UBA9160 > UBA9160 > UBA4427 > UBA4427. The sequence goes on along the minus strand of JAWKRX010000004.1, from coordinate 67,059 downwards.
AGGCGGCGTTGCCCTTGTCGCCCTCGACCGGATCGACGCTCGCCATGAAATAGGTCACGTCGTATTGCTCGATCAGCTCGCCGTCGTCGGCGAGCGATTTGCATTCGATCGTGCAGCCGGAGGTGAACGCCATCGGGAACCACGCGAGCACGACGGCCTGGCGATCCTTGAAATCCGCGAGCCGATGGGTCTGGCCGTCCGAGCCGACGAGCGCGAAATCCGGAGCCGGATCGCCGATCGCGAGTTCCTGCGCGGAGGCCGCTGGCGCGAGCAGCGCGATCGCGGCTGCGAGCCAGAGGGTGATGGCGAGGAGGGTCGCGAGGCCGGTCGCGAGCACCTGCGCCGATGCGCGCGGGGCGATGCGTGCGAGGGCGAGGGCAGGCGCCGAAGGCGCTCCACGAAGCGAACGGGGCGAGGGCATGGCGCTTGATCCTCCGCGTTGGGTTCCGCCGCGCGCAGCGACGCGCGCCCGACGACTCTAGCCGGCCGGGAGCCCGACCCAAGCCGGCCGCGCGGTCCACTCGGTTCAGGCTCATGGGCGACCGCTGCGAGCGGGAACGACTTCAGACCGGAGAGACGCGCACCGAGACGCCCGAGAGCACGCTCGTGCCCGAAGGCACGTCGATCTCGGCGTCGTCGAAGACGAGATTCGCGTTGACGCCGGGCCGGCGGGTGGCGACCGAGAGCTGGACGCCGGGCTGGTCGTGGCCCCAGCCGTGGGGCAGGCTGACGACTCCGGGGCGCATCCGGTCGTCGACCACGACCGGAACGACGATGCTCGCGATCCGGCTCTCGACCCGGGCACGGCCGCCGTGGCGCAGGCCGAGGCGATCGGCGTCGATCGGCGACACCTCGAGCGTGCAGCGCTCCCGGCCCTTCATCAGGCTCGGCAGGTTGTGGAGCCAGGAGTTCATCGAGCGGATCTCCCGGCGGCCGATCAGCGCGAGCTGCGGGTCGCGCCCGGCCTCGATCGAGGCGTCGATCCAGGCTTCGAGCCGGGGCAGGTCGGCGAGGATGCGCTCGGGGGCCAGCTCGATCCGGCCGCTCGCGGTGCGGATCGATTCGGGCAGCGAGGCCGTGAGCCGGCCGAGCGCGATGCCGTGGGGCGCCGCCGCGACGGCGGCGAGCGAGAGGCCATCGGGGACGAGCCCGAAGCCGTCGCCGAAGGGGCCGAGCCGGAGCAATAGGTCGATGAGGCGCCGCGGTCCCGGCTCGTCGCCGAGGCCGGCGACGATCGCCTCGATCTCGAGCTTGCCCGCGAACGGACTGCGCTCGAGCAGCGCCGGCACGAGCTGGCGGACGACGAGTGCATCGACCTGATCGTCCGAGAGCGCGCCGAGCCCCATCATCCGCTTCGCGAGCCCGAGCAGCGTTCGCCAGATCGGCTGCATGCCCGGCTCGACCGGCAGCGCCGCGGGCGACCATTTCGCGACGTTCTCGACCGCGAAATGCAGCAGGGCGACGTCGTAGTTCTCGTTCTCGAGCACCGCGGTCGGGGGCAGGACGAGATCGGCGTGGCGGGTCGTCTCGTTGATGTAGTAGTCGAAGGCCAGCACGAACTCGAGCTTCGCGAGCGCGCGATCGATGCGAGCGGCGTTCGGCGCCGAGGCCACGGGATTGCCGGCGATGACGACGAGGGCGCGGATGCGGTCCTCCCGTTCGGATTCGATCTCCTCGGCGAAGGCCGCCATCGGCCATTCGCCGAGGATCTCGTCGTGGCCCGAGACCGGGCTGCGATGGCGGCCGAACACGACGTCTTCGCCGGACTTCGGCCCGACGAACCCGAGGCTGACGGCCGGCCTCGGAAACAGCAGCCCGCCCTCGCGGTCGAGATTGCCCGTCACGATGTTCAGCAGATCGATCGCCCAGTGGGCGAGGGTGCCGAAGCGCTGGACGCTCGCGCCCATCCGGCCGTAGGCCGCCGCCGCGCGCGCCTTCGCGAAGTCCCGCGCGATCTCGCGGATCGTTTCGGGCGCAACGCCGCAGGCGGCGGCGACGTGCTCGGGCGTGAAGCGCGCGACGCAATCGCGCACCCGGGGCAGATCGTTCACCCGGCCCTGGCAGGCGCCGAGGTCGACGCGCCCTTCGGCGAAGAGCACCTGCAGCATCGCGAGCACGAACGCCGCGTCGCCGCCGGGCCGGATCGCGACGTGCCGATCCGCGATCTGCGCCGTCTCGCTCCGGCGCGGATCGACGACGACGATGCGTCCACCGCGCTCCCGGAGCTCGCCGAGCCGCCGCTTGATGCCCGGGGCCGTCATCAGGCTGCCGTTCGAGACGACCGGATTCGCGCCGAGGATCAGCAGGTATTCGCAGCGCTCGAGGTCGGGGACGGGGGTATGCAGGAAGCCGCCGTACATCAGGCCCGCCTGCACCCAGCGCGGCCAGGTATCGAGCGAGCCCGCCGAGAACTGGCTCTTCGTCGGGATCGCGCGCTGCAGCACGTTCCAATAAAGGATCGACTGGGCATCGTGGACCGTCGGATTGCCGCGGTAGAGCGCGATCGCATCGGTGCCCGCGACCTCGCGAATCGCCGCGAGGCGCTCGGCGGCGAGATCGAGCGCTTCGTCCCAGCCGATCGGGACGAAGCCCGCATCGGTCCGCCGCATCGGCGTTCGCAGGCGATCGGGATCGCTCTGGATCTCACCGAGACCATGCGCTTTCGGGCAGAGGTGGCCGCGCGAGAAGGGATCTTCCGGGTCGCCTTCGATGCGCAGCACGCTGCGGCCCTCCGTCGTGACGCGGATGCCGCAGGTCGCTTCACACAGGGTGCAGGCGCGATGGACGATCGTGCGGGTCATCGGGTTCGGGCCTCCGTGGCAGGGCGGTCGAGGGACGGACGACGGCGCGTTCGCGGCCTGCGCCGGACCGTCGTGCGGCCGGCGCCTTTCGTTCCGGCGCCGGACAACGTACTGTGAGCTGGTCCCCTTGCGTGGTCCAAGTTCGCACTTTTTCAGTGGACCAATCTTCGGAGCCGCCCATGCCCCGGTCCGCCTCGTTCGATCGTCCGGTAGCCGGCCGGCCCGCTTCGGCTCGTTCCGTTCGCAGCCGGGCGCCGCGCCCGTTCGCGATCCGCGATCTTCCGCTCGACGGGCAGGGCCCGCTCTACGACCAGATCTACCGCGCCGTTCGCGACGCGATCCTCTCCGGCCGGGTCGCGGCCGGGACCCGTCTCCCGACGACGCGCGCGCTCGCCGCGGAGCTCTCGATCTCCCGGGGCACCGTCGTCGCGGCCTTCGCGCCCCTCGCTGCGGAGGGCTACGTCGTGTCGCAGGTCGGCGCGGGCACCTTCGTCGCTGCGCAGATCTCGACGCGCATCCTTCCTGCGACGCCGCGGGGGCCCCTGCGGTCGTCGGTGCGCGGGCGCGGCGCGGCTGCGCCACCGCTCGCGCCGCCGCCCCGCCTCTCGCGCATGGGGCGCGCGCTGCTGGCCTCTTCGCCCCGCAGCCTCTACGACGAAGACGCGCGCCGCGCGCCGCTGCCCTTCGACTTCCGTCCCTGCGTGCCGGATCTCGAGCGTCTCTCCTACGACGGCTGGCGCCGCAGCCTCGCCCGCTCGGCCTGGGCCGTGCCGCCGGCGAGCTTCGACTACGGTGATCCCGCCGGCCTGCCCGGGCTCCGGCAGGAAATCGCCGCCTATCTCGGGCGGGCGCGCGGGATCGCCTGCCGGGCCGACGAGATCGTGATCGTCGGTGGCCTCGCCCAGGCGCTCGATCTCGCGACGCGCTTGTTCGTCGATCCGGGCGATCGTGTCCTGCTCGAGGACCCGCATTACCTGGGGGCCCGCCGCGCGTTCGAAGCCGCCGGGGCGCGCCTCGTCGCTGCGCCGGTCGACGCGGAGGGGATCGATCTCTCGGGGATTCCGGCCGGGCGCCTCGAGCGCTGCCGGCTCGCCTACGTGACGCCGTCGCATCAATTTCCGACCGGCGTCGTGATGTCCCTGGCGCGGCGCCAGGCGCTGCTGGCCTGGGCCCGCCGGGCGAACGCGTTCGTGCTCGAGGACGACTACGACTCGGAGTTCCGTTATGCCGGCCGGGCGATCGCGGCGCTGAAGAGTCTCGACGCGGAGCAGCGCGTGCTCTATGTCGGCACCTTCTCGAAGACGCTGCTGCCGGGGCTCCGGATCGCCTACGTCGTCGTGCCGCCCGGGCTGGTCGATGCGTTCCGGAGTGCGAAATGGCTGGCCGACTGGTCTTCGCCCGCGTTCGAGCAGGCGGCGCTCGAGCGGTTCCTCGCGAGCGGCGATTTCGAGCGCCATCTGCGCCGCGCCCGCACCTGTTATGCCGCGAGTCGGGCGGCCCTGCTCGAGGCGATCGACCGCGAGCTCGCCCCCTTCTCCCCCGTCCGCCACGACAGCCGCGCCGGGCTCCATCTGCTCCTGGAGCTGCCGGAACTCCCGGGCGATCGGCCCTTCGATTGGGTGCGGGCAGGGCGACGCCGGGGGATCGGGCTGTATCCGGTCGCGCCGTGTCATCTCGAGGGGGCCCCCGCCGCGCTCGGCTTCGTGATGGGCTTCGCGCGGCTCGGGCCGGCGGAGATCGCGCGCGGCGTCCGCGAGCTCGGGCGCCTGCTCGCGGCGGGCGTCGGAGAGGCAAGATGAGCGGGCGCGCACGCGGATCGCCCGGCGATGGACGGGCGCGGAGCAGCGGATCGCGCGCACCGGGCGAGCTTCGGGGGCGGCGCAGTCCGAGCGCGGACGTCGCGGCGGTGCTCGCGATCCTCATCCCGGGCCTGGGCCATCTCTATGCGGGCCGCCCCCGCGCCGCCGCGCTCTGGGGGCTCGCGATCCTGCTGGGATATTGGGCGGTCTATTGGCCGGGCCTCGTGCTGCACGGGCTCAGCATCGTCGCGGCGGGGCGGGCGGCTGCGAGCCGGGGCGGCGGCCGGGATGCGGCGCGCCGTCCGGCGAATCCCTAGAGGGTCCGGGGGCTTAGCGTCGCCCCGGCCTTGTCCGGTCCGGGCCGCGTCGGTATAAACCGGCCTCCGGGTCGTGCACGCGCCGACGGCCCCGGCGCCTCCCGCGGCCTGCGCCGCGTGGCCGGCGCGAGGACCCCATGACCCACAAGCTCGACGACGTTCGCATCCAGCACATCCGCCCCCTCATCGCCCCCGCGATCCTGATCGAGGATCTGCCGGTCAGCGATGCCCAGAACGAGACGATCTGGGGCGGTCGTGCGGCGATCGAGCGGGTGCTCGCGGGCGAGGACGATCGGCTCGTCGTCGTCGTCGGCCCCTGCTCGATCCACGATCCGGAGGCGGGCCTCGAATACGCGCGGCGGCTGCAGGCGATCCAGCGCGAACACGCGCGCGATCTCTGCATCGTGATGCGCGTCTATTTCGAGAAGCCGCGCACGACCGTCGGCTGGAAGGGCCTGATCAACGATCCCCACCTCGACGGCAGCTTCGCGATCCGCGAGGGGCTCTACCGCGCGCGCCGCTTCCTGCTCGGCGTGACCGAGCTCGGGCTGCCGGCGGGCACCGAGTTCCTCGATCCCATCACGCCCCAGTTCTTCGCCGACCTGATCTCGTGGGGCGCGATCGGCGCCCGCACGACCGAGAGCCAGGTCCATCGCGAGCTCGCCTCGGGCCTGTCGATGCCCGTGGGCTTCAAGAACGGCACCTACGGCACGGTCCAGATCGCGATCGACGCGATCGGTGCGGCCGCCGGGGAACACCATTTCCTGTCGGTGACCAAGCAGGGCATCGCCGCGATCGTCTCGACCCGCGGCAACCCCTACTGCCACGTCATCCTGCGCGGCGGCTCGAGCGGGCCCAACTTCGAGCCCGAATCGATCGCCCGCGTCGAAGCCCAGCTCGAGGCCGCACGGCTCCCGAAGCGCATCATGGTCGACACGAGCCACGCCAACAGCGGCAAGGACCATGTGAAGCAGCCCGCCGTCGCCGAGTCGATCGCGCGCCAGGTCGCCGAGGGGAGCCATTCGATCTTCGGCCTGATGCTGGAGAGCTTCCTGCTCGACGGGAACCAGCCGCATTCCCAGGAAAAGGGAAACGCCGGCCTCGTCTACGGCCAGAGCATCACCGACAAATGCATGAGCTGGGAGCGCACGCTGCCGCTCTTCGGAATGCTCGCGGAAGCGGTCCGCAAGCGCCGCGGGCGTTAGTCGGGCCGCGATCGGACGTGTCGGCCCGACGGCCCGACGGCCGATGGACCGCTCGCGGCGGAGCGGGCGCAATCGAGGGGGAGAGGGCATGGCGAGCGGAAAGAATCTCCAGTTCTGCAGGGCCGAACGCGAGGGCCGCATTCTCGTCGTGACGATCGCCCGCCCGGAGCGCATGAACGCGCTCCATTGGATGGCCAACGAAGAGCTCGCCGGCGTATTCGACGCCTTCGCCGCAGATCCCGAGCTCTGGGTCGCGATCCTGACGGGCGAGGGCGAGCGCGCGTTCTCCGCGGGCAACGACCTCAAATACCAGGCCGAGGAAGCGAAGGGCGAGCTGCGCGCCGGCCCGGCCACCGGCTTCGCAGGGCTGACGGCCCGCTACGACCTCACGAAGCCGGTGATCGCCGCCGTGAACGGGGTCGCGATGGGCGGCGGCTTCGAGATCGCGCTCGCCTGCGATCTGATCATCGCCTCGACCAGCGCCGTCTTCGCGCTGCCCGAGCCCCGCGTCGGCCTCGCGGCGCTGGCCGGCGGCGTGCACCGCCTCCCGCGCCAGATCGGCCTCAAGCAGGCCATGGGCATGCTCCTCACCGGTCGCCGCGTCTCGGCGGAGGAGGGGCTGCGGCTCGGCTTCGTCAACGAGATCGTTCCGCCGGGCGAGCTGATGGCCGCTGCGCGGCGCTGGGCCGAGCAGATCCTCGAATGCTCGCCGCTCTCCGTCCGCGCCACCAAGCAGGCGACGCTGCGCGGCCTCGATCACGCCGGCGTCGAGGCCGCGATGAACGAGCGCTATCCCGCCATCGCGGAGCTCATCAAGAGCGAGGACTTCGTCGAGGGACCGCTCGCCTTCGCCCAGAAGCGCCCGCCGGTCTGGAAGGGGCGTTAGGCGATCTCTTCGAGCACTTCTCGCAGCACCGCCAGCCCGCGATCGATCTCCTCGGGCGAGATCACGAGCGGCGGCGCGAGGCGCAGCACGTTCCCGCCCGCGGAGATCACGAGCACGCCCCGGGCGCGGCAGGCGTCGATCACCCCGGCGACGGGCTTGACGAGCGCGAGCCCGCGCAGCAGGCCGCGGCCCCGCGAAGCGAGGATCTTGTCGGGCCCGAGCGCCGCTGCGATCGCGTCGAGGCCGTCGCCGAGCCGCTCGCCCATCGCCTTCGCATGGTCGAGCACGCCGCCCTCGATCAGCTCGTCGAGCACTGCACACGCGACCGCGCAGGCCAGCGGGTTGCCGCCGAAGGTCGAGGCGTGGGTCCCCGGCACGAGGGCACTCGCGAGCTTGCGCGTCGTCAGCATCGCGCCGATCGGGATGCCGCCCCCGAGCGCCTTCGCGAGGGTCATCACGTCGGGGACGACGCCCTCCTGCTGATAGGCGAAGAGCGTGCCGGTCCGGCCGATGCCGGTCTGGACCTCGTCGAAGATCAGCAGGCAGCCGTTCGCGTCGGCGAGGCGGCGGAGGCCCGCCAGGAAGCCGGGGTCGGGCGTCCGGATTCCGCCTTCGCCCTGAATCGGCTCGACGAGGATCGCCGCAGTCCGCTCGGAGAGCAGCGCCTTCACGCTCTCGAGGTCGTTGAAGCGCGCGTGGTGGATACCCGGGACCATGGGCTCGAAGCCCTTCCAGTAGGCGGGTGTTCCGGTGGCGGAGACGGTGAAGAGCGTCCGGCCGTGGAAGGCACCTTCGAAGGCGATGATCTCGAAGCGGTCCCGGCCCTGATCGCGGTGCCATTTGCGGGCGAGCTTCAAGGCGGCTTCGTTCGCCTCGGCGCCCGAATTGCAGAAGTAGGCCGCCTCGGCGAACGAGGCGGCGCAGAGCCGCTCGGCGAGGCGGATCTGGGGCTCGGTCGTGAAGAGGTTCGAGGCGTGCCAGAGCAGCGCGGCCTGGGCCTCGAGGGCGGCGCGCAGCTTCGGATGGGCATGGCCGAGACAGGCCGTCGCGATCCCGCCCATCAGATCGAGGTAGCGATGGCCCTCGGCGTCCTCGAGCCAGCAGCCCTCGCCGCGGACCAGGCTGATCGGCTGCGGGGCGTAATTGCCGACGAGGACCTTCTTCCCCCGGTCGGCGATCTCGGCGTTGGTCGTCATTGCATCGGTCCTCGTGCTGCGCCGGGCGCGCGGCCGCAAAGCTAGTCGACACCGGGTGTGGCGCCAGGGGCTCGGTCCGTTCCGGCCGTGGGCCCGATTCAGGTGAACAAGTCGCGGCCGTCGCGGGGCATGGGACGCGAATGGCTCGCCCTTGGCACGGCGTGCATTGCTTCTCGCATCGCTTTGCGGCTGCGGCCTGCAAGCCGCACCGACCTCTGGCTGCGCTTTACTTCGCGTCCCATGCCCCGCGCCGTCCGCTCGCCGCGAGCGAGGACGGGCTCGGGTGAGACGGCCCGTGCATCTTTGCTTTGGGGTGGGTGCGATCGCCGTGCCGATCCCGACCGCATCGCCCTTCGCCACGTCCCCCACCCCTGCTCGAGCACGACGTACGCCCCCGCTGATCCCGCGCCCCGATCAGCACCCAAGCGAGCGCCCGGCGAGACGAGGGGGATGCGAAGTAAAGCGCAGCCGAAGGTCGCTTCAGCGTTTCGATCGCAGAGGCAGCGAGTCCCGAGAAGCGACGCAGGCCGTGCCAAGGGCGAGCCATTCGCATCCCCCTCGTCTCGCCGGGTGCGTCTTGTAAGTCGACCGAGGGCCGCGCCGATCTAGAGAGCGCGCGTCGCGCCTTCCGGATCTGCGATGCGCTGCCGCACGAGATAGGGCCGCACCGTCTTCTGCTTGCCCTTGAGGCGCACCGGCTCGAGCGCGTCGCATTCGAAGGCGTGGCGCGCGCCGAGCCAGGTCGCTTCGCCGATCACGATCTGCCCGGGCTGCGCCACCGAGGACTCGAGCCGGCTCGCGATGTTCACGACGTCGCCGATCACGGTGTAGTCCTTGCGCTGGGGTGTCCCGATGTCGCCCACGACGACCGTGCCCGAGTTGACGCCGATCCGCACCGCGATCGGCCGCACGTCGCCACGGGCCGTATTGAGCGCCGCCACGGCCTCCTGCATCCGGATCGCGGCCTCGACGGCGCGGACCGCATGGTCGGCCATCGCGAGGGGCGCGCCGAAGAAGGCCATCATGCCGTCGCCGCTGTACTTGTCGAGCGTGCCGTCGAGGGCGAAGACCACGCTCGTGAGCCGCTCGAAGATCTCGTTCAGGATCAGGATGACCTCCGCCGGCGGCAGGCGTTCGGCGAGATCCGTGAAGCCGGTCAGATCGGCGAACAGGATCGAGACCTGGCCCTCGTCGGCGACCATGCCCGAGGACCCCGCGCTCGGCGCCTCGAGGATCCGCTCGACCACGGCAGGCGAGCTGTAGCGCGCGAGCCGGACGCGCCGCTCCTGCTCGCGGCGGACGTCGTCGCGCAGGGCGGCCTGCTCCACGGCGATGGCGGCGAGCAGGGCGAGGATCGAGAGCGCTTCGAGCTGCGGCATCTCGAAGGCGTGGCTCGCCGACTGGCGGTCGACGTAGAGGTAGCCGCTGACCTTTCCGTCGCGCAGCAGCGGCGCGCACATCGCCGAGTGGATCTCGAGCAGGATCACGCTCTCCGCGCCGCCGAAACGGTCGTCCATCGCGGTATCGCGGATCAGGATCGCCTGTTTGTCGGCGATCGCGGCGCCGGTGATGTTGGTGCTGATCGTCATCGGGACGTCGGGGACGCCTTCGCGATTGCGCATCGCCATCGGCTCGATCGAGCCGCTCTCGGGATCGAGCAGGCAGATGACGCCGCGCTCGACGGGAATGTTGTCGAACACGAGCGAGAGGATGCGGTCGAGGGTCTCGGGCAGCGTCGTGCAGGAGAGCAGGCTCTCCGCCGCTTCGGAGACGAGGCGCATGAGCTCGCCCGCGGTCTCGGCGATGCGGCCGGAGTCGTCGCCGCTCGCGGTGAAGGCGCGCTTTTCCGTGAAGAGCGAGAGGTGGGGGCTGCGTTCGCCGCCCTGGAGCAGATGATCGAGGTCCTGCAGATCGAGGACCTCGGTATGGCGGCCGGGCGCCTTCTTCTCTTCGAAGATGACGCGCGCGCGAGATGCGGCGGACTCGGGGCCGATCTCGACGTACATGCGGATCGAGCCGAGGTCGAGGCGGTCGCCGCTGCGCAGCGCCTGCTCGCTGACGTGGAAGGTGTTGACCCGCGAGCCGTTCTTGCTGCCGAGGTCGCGCAGGACCCAGCCATCGTCTTCGCGCGCGATGCGCGCGTGCTGGCGCGAGATGCTCTCGTTGGGGAGGTGGAGATCGCAGTCGGGGGCGCGGCCGATCACGATCGGGCGGTCGCCCACGGTGAAGACGCGCTCGCGGTCTTCGTCCTGGATGCGGAGGCGGCAGACGATCGGATCCCGGCGCTTCAAGCGGATGCGTTCCCCGGCGTTTCGGACCGGTCCCGAGAGCGGGCCGGAGGCGGATGGGTTTCGGGAAATCTATCGGCGCAGGGCGCTCCCGTCTCAAGTCGATGGTCACCCGGGCGCCGGGGCGTCCGAGGGGTAGCATGCGCGGCGATGCCCCCGGCCACCGTCGACACCCCGGATCGCCGCGGCCGCGTGGCCCTGCTCGAGGCACTGGCCCTCGCATTTCTCGACAACCCCATGAACCGCGCGATCCACGGGCCGAGTCCGCGCCGCCGGCTGCGCGCGAATCGGGCCGGCCTGCGCGCACTCGTTCTCGATCGCCATCCCCGGACGCAGACGAGGGTGATTGCCAACGAGAATGGGGTCGTCGGCGGCTTCGTCGCCATCGAGCCCGGCGGATTCCCCCTGGCCGGCGCCTCGCTCCGGCGTCAGGTCGGCTGTCTGATCGGGCAGGGCGCGCGGGCGATGGACCAATGGGGCAGCGTCACGGAGGCGCTCCGCCGGGAGCATCCGATCGAGCCCCATTGGTATGTCGCCGTGCTGGGCATCGTTCCGAGCGCGCGTCGCCGCGGTCTGGGGGCGCGTCTCGTCGAGGCGCTCGGCGCGCTCGCGTCGGCCGATCCATGCCCGATCTATCTCGAATCGGATCGTCGGGAGAGCGTCGCGTTCTATCTCGCCCATGGATTCGAGGTGTGGGGCGAGCTCGCGCCACTCGGTGTTCCGTGTTGGCGACTCGGGCGCGCGGGCGCGATGCGCGAGGGCAGCGCAATCGTCTGGCGAGGGATCGGATCTATGCAATGATGAGGGCCGCCGCGCTGCGCCCGAAGTTTTCCCCCAACGATCGAGGCGCCCGAGCCGCCCGATCGGAAGTCGCGCCATGAGTACGCCTCTCTCGCCGCTTTCGACTCATTCGCCGCCGGAGAATCGCGGCTCGACGACCGCGCGTTCGACACAGCCGGGTGCGAGCGGCTCGCTGCAGACCGGGGCGACGCATCCGGCGGCACCCGGTGCGACCGCGGGATCTTCGCCGCAGGCGACGTCGGGCGCCGCGCCCGCGCGCCCGCGTCTGCGCCCCGATGATGGTCGCCTCGCCCGCGGTCGCCGCAGCCGCGCACGGATCCGCGCCGCCGCGCGCTCGCTCTTCGACGAGCGGGGCTTCGACGGCGCGACCCTGCGTGCGATCGGCGAGCGCGCGGGGATGGGCGCGAGTTCCATCTACCGTCATGTCCAGAGCAAGGAAGAGCTCCTGATCGAGGAGCTCTTCGAGCTGCAGGAGGAGGCGTGGACGCGCTTCCGCTCGAAGGACGATCGAAATCGTCCGACCGCCGAGAGGTTGCGCGACTTTCTCGACGTACAGCACGAGCTCTACGTCGCCGACCGGGACCTCACCACGATCGCCCTGCGCGCGACGACGAAGACCGAGGCGCGCGTCGCCCGCCGGGTGCTCCAGCTCTACGACCGCACGATCGGCCTGCTGATGGAGATCCTCCAGCGCGGCCGCATGAAGAACGATCTCGCGAAGGACGTGGACGTGCTCGAGGCGGCCCGGGTCCTCTTTCACGTGACCCACGGCGCCCGCATCCCCTGGGCCAATGGCATGGTCCAGGACGAAGCGTGCCGGTCGTCGATCCACCAGGCCGTCGATCTGATCTTCCGCGGGATCTCGGCGGAGTCCCGCTGAGGCAGCAGGCCGAGAGGGTGGGGAACGGCGGCGGTGAATCGGAGGCATTTCCTCTTCGCGGCGGCCTGTAGCGCGGCGGGCCTCGCGGCCTGGGCCGCGCGGCCGGGAAGTCGCGGCGAGGGCGGGCATCCGAGCTATTTCGCCCAGCTCGAGCGCTCGCTTCGCGATCAGGGGATCGCGCGGCCGACGATGCTCGTCGATCTCGATCGCTTCGACCGCAACGTCGATACGGTCGTCGCCGAGTCCGGCGTGCGCCCGCTCCGCTGGGTCACCAAATCGCTCCCGAGTCCGCGCCTGCTCGAGCACGCGATGAAGCGGGCCGGAACGGCGCGCTTGATGTCGTTCCACCAGCCCTTCCTGAACCAGATCGCCCGCGATCTGCCCGCGAGCGACGTCCTGCTCGGCAAGCCGATGCCCGTCGTCGCCGCGGATCGGTTCCATCAGTTGCACGTGCCGGGCGCCTTCGACCCGGCGCGCCAGCTGCAGTGGCTGATCGATACGCCCGAACGCCTCCGCCAGTACCGCGAGCTCGCGGCGGGCCGGGACCTGCGCTTGCGGATCAACGTCGAGATCGACGTCGGTCTCCACCGCGGCGGGATCGCCGATCCGGCCGAGCTCGCGCGCCTGCTCGCCGTCGTCGAGACGGATCCCCGGATCGAGTTCGCGGGGCTGATGGGATACGACGCCCATGTCGCGAAGCTGGCGGCGATGCCGGGAGAGCAGGCGCGGGCGTTCGGCCGGGTCTGCCGACGCTACGCCGAATTCCTCGACGTCGTGCGCAGCCATCTCGGCGAAGCCGGCGGCGCGGAGGCACCGACGCTGAATGCCGCCGGGAGCCCGACCTACCGGCTCTGGAGCGACGTCGAAGGGATCGCGAACGAGCTCTCGGTCGGGTCGGGGCTCGTCAAGCCGCTCGACTTCGACCTGCCGACGCTCGAGCCCCACGTGCCGGCGGTCTACATCGCGACGCCGGTGCTCAAGGCCGCAGACGGTCTGCGGCTTCCGGCACTGGGGCCGCTGAACGACCTCTGGTCGCTCTGGGATCCCAATCGGGCGCGCACCTTCTTCGTCTACGGCGGCCATTGGCTGGCGCGGCCCGTCTCGCCGCCGGGGCTGTCGGAGAATCCGGTCTTCGGCCGCAGCTCGAACCAGGAGATGTTGAACGGCGCCCGCTCCGTCGATCTCGACGTCGACGGCTACGTCTTCTACCGGCCGACCCAGAGCGAATCGGTGATGCTGCAATTCGGCGATCTCGCCCTCGTTCGCCGCGGGCGGATCGTCGACTTCTGGCCGGTGCTCGCGCAAGGCGCCTAGCGCCCTGGCCGGGCACTAGCGAGCGGCGGTGGCCCGCGGCGCGGCGAGCAGATCCTCGTCCCGCTCGATCTTCCCGGCGATCTCGCGCAGCCAGGCCTCGTAGTCGGGGCCGGTCCAGGCGCGATGCTCGCCGCGGCGATAGGCCGCGGCATTCCAATGGTATTGCCAGGCATTCATCCGATTCGCACGGGCGCTGTCGCGCTCCGCGATCTGCTTCGCGGGCACGCCCGCGATGATCGAACCGGGCGGGAAGACGCTGCCTTCGCGCACCATCGCCCCGCCGGCGATGATCGATCCGCGCCCGATCACGGCGCCGTCCATCACGACCGCGTTGATGCCGACGAGGCAATCGTCCTCGATGCGGCAGCCGTGGACCGTCGCATGGTGGGTGATCGAGCAGAAATCGCCGATCTCGGTCGGATGCGCGTAACCGATGTGGATCATCACGAAATCCTGCAGGTTCGTGTAGCGGCCGATCTTCACGTGATGCGCTTCGGCGCGGACGACCACGTTGGGCCAGACCGAGGACTCGGCGCCGATCTCGACCGCGCCGTAGAGCTGGGCCGTCGGCGCCACCCAGACGCTCGGATGGATCACGGCTTCACCTTCTTCACGCGATAGCCGGCCGCGCGAAGCAACTCGACCAGGGAATCCTCGCCGACCAGGTGCAGCGCGCCGACGGCGACGAGCACGTCTTCACCGGCGTGCTCGCGGCCCTCGAGCAGGGGGCGGAGCTGCCGGACCCAGCGCCGATTGCGGTCGCCGAGCACGAGGTCGTAGAAACGGTCGAGCTCCGGCAGCTCGTCGATGCCCTCGCGTGCGAGGGCGGCGAGCCGCGCTTCGTCCCCGCGCTGCCAGGCGGAGACGAGCTGATCGGCGAGATCGCGGGCCTCGTCCAGCTGCATCAAGGTCTCGCGCAGCATGAGGTCCTGCAGCGCGGGCTCGAGGCCGTCGAGCATCCGTAGCTGCTGCTCGAAGGTCTCGAGACCGATCAGCGGCCGCTCGCCGAGTGCCGCGAGGACCTGGTATTCGACCGCGCTCTGGCTCGAGAGGCCGAGCTCACCGTAGATCGACTCCCCCAGGACCGTCGCCATGAACCAGGGCTTCATCATGCCGCGCATGCCCGGCGGAACGCCGAGGCGCGTGAGGCGCGCGTCCTCGGCTTCCAGCAGCTTGGCGGTCTCGGGCGCGATCACGTCGGTCACCTGCCGCCCGGGTCCGAGCAGCGCGATCTCGGCGACCAGCGTGCCGACGGCCTCCTCCGTCGCGAGACGCAGGTCGACCTCGAGCACGACGCGGTCGGCCTTCGCCAGCGCGGCCTCGACCGGGGGCGGGAGCTGCCAGCCGGCCGTCGGGCCGATGTGGATCGTGCCGAGCAGGAAGAGCGTCGCGCCGGATCCGCCGTCGACGCGGAAAAAAGGCGGCGTCGCCGACCGGTCCAGCGCGGCGGTCGCGGACGGCGCGGCGTCGCCCGGTCCGCGCGCGGAGACCGCCGGGGCCTCCGGGACCGCCGGGACCGGCGCGTCCGCGCAGCCCGTCGGAAGCAGGAGCGCGAGCAGCGCGACGATCGCAGCAGCCCGGACGCGGAACGAATGCCACATGGATGGAGCCCCCCGGCGCTGCAGTCTATCCGGCTGCGGCCCGCATCTGCTAGGGATCCGCCATGCGCGCCGTCGTCGTCGATCGATTCATGGAGCCCGATGCCCTGCGCGTCGTCGAGACGCCCCCGCCGGCGCTGGGGCCGGGCGGGCTCCGGATCGCCGTGCGCGCGGCCGGCTGCAATTTCTCGGACCTCTTGATGCTGAAGGGCGAGTACCAGGTCAAACCCCCCTTTCCCTTCGTGCCGGGCAGCGAGGTCGCGGGCGTCGTGCTCGAGGCCGGGGCGGGGGTCACGGGCTTCGCGGTCGGCGATCGGGTGCTCGCGCGCTGTGGGACCGGCGGATTCGCCGAGGAGGTCGTCGCACCGGCGGTCGCTTCCGTGAAGCTTCCGGAGGGCGTCGCGTTCGAGACGGGGGCTGCACTCTCGACGGTGTACCCGACTTCGTATGCGGCCCTCGTCTGGCGCGCGGGGCTCGCGGCGGGAGAGACGCTGCTGGTCCACGCGGCGGCGGGGGGCGTCGGGCTCGCGGCGGTGCAGATCGGCCGGGCGCTGGGGGCGCACGTGATCGCGACGGCGGGCGGACCGGAGAAATGCGAGATCGCGCGGCGCGCCGGCGCGGGGACCGTGATCGATGCGCGCGCCGGGGATTTCGTCCCGGCGGTCCTCGCGGCGACGCAGCGCCGAGGAGCGGACGTGATCTACGACTCGGTCGGGGGCGAGACGACCGATCGCTCGCTCAAATGCATCGCCTGGAACGGTCGCCTGCTCGTGATCGGCTTCGCCTCGGGCGAGATCCCGAGCGTGAAGCTCAACCGCGTGATGCTGAAGAACGTCTCGCTCGTCGGATTGCATTGGAGCGCGTATCCGGAGCGCGAGCCGGCCCGGATCGCCGAGTGCTTCGCCGGGCTCTTCGCGCTGATCGAACGCGGCGCGATCGAGCCGCTCGTCTCGGCGCGCCTGCCCCTCGAGCAGGCGGGGGCGGCGCTCGTCGCCCTCGGTCGGCGGGAGACGGTGGGCAAGGTCGTGCTCGTGCCCTGAAACGGGCCGGGCCCGGCCGCTGGCTGCGGTCGGGCCCGGGTTGGATCGCGTTCCGTTCGGAGCGCGACGGATTTCAGCTGCTCGCGATGGCCGCGTCGCCGTGCTCTCCGGTCCGGATGCGAACCGCATCGTCGACCGGCAGGACGAAGATCTTGCCGTCGCCGATCTTGCCCGTATGACAGGCCTCCTGCAGCGCGAGCACGACCTTCTCCGCATCTTCGTCCGGGACCACGATCTCGAGCTTCAGCTTCGGGAGGAAGTCCACGACGTACTCCGCGCCGCGGTAGAGCTCCGTATGTCCCTTCTGGCGTCCGAATCCCTTGACCTCGCTCACGGTCAGGCCCTGTACGCCCATCTTGGCCAGTCCGTCCTTCGCATCGTCGAGCTTGAACGGTTTGATGATCGCTTCGATCTTCTTCATTTCTCGTTCTCCCCGGTTCGCCGCCCCGCCGATGCGGGGCGGCGACACCGTCTTGGGTTGGATCAGTTCTCGTTTCGCACGAGCTTCTGCGATGCGAGGGAGACTCCCTTCATCGAGCCGCCGGACTCCTCCATGAAGCCGGGCGAGCCCGTGAGGTCGTAGGCGCGCATGCCGTGCTCACCGAGGTCGAGGCCCTCGAGCTCCTCTTCTTCCGAGACCCGCAGCCCGATCGTCACCTTGAGGCCGACGAACAGGATGGCCGCGCAGAGCACGGTGAAGACCGCGTAGCAGAGGACGCCGTAGGCCTGGATCGCGAGGCTGTGGTCCGGGTTGGTCGAGAAGAGCCCGACCGCGAGGGTGCCCCAGATGCCGCAGACCAGATGGACCGAGATCGCACCGACCGGATCGTCGATCTTGATCTTGTCGACGAGCAGCACCGAGGCGACCACGAGGCCGCCCGCGATGAAGCCGACCAGGATCGAGGTCGTGGGGTTGATCACGTCCGCGCCGGCGGTGATGCCGACGAGACCGGCGAGGATGCCGTTCAGGGCCATCGAGAGGTCGGGCTTCGAGCTGACGAAGCTGTAGGCCAGGATGGCGCCCATGCAGCCCGCCGCCGCGGCGAGCGAGGTCGTGACGAGCACGAACGAGGTGAGGGCCGGGTCGGCCGAGAGGACCGAGCCGCCGTTGAACCCGAACCAGCCGAGCCAGAGCAGGAACACGCCGATCGTCGCGAGCGGCATCGAGTGGCCCGGCATCGGATGGACGTCGCCGCTCTTGCCGTACTTCCCGATGCGCGCGCCGAGCACGAGCGTGCCCACGAGCGCCGCCCAGCCGCCGACCGAATGGACCAGCGTCGAGCCCGCGAAATCGTAGAAGCCCGCGGCGTCGAGGAAGCCCTTGCCCCATTTCCAGGAGCCGGCGATCGGGTAGACCAGCCCGACGAAGATCGTCGAGAAGATCATGAACGAGCCCAGCTTGACGCGCTCCGCGACGGCGCCGGAGACGATCGTCGCGGCGGTCGCCGCGAACATCGCCTGGAACAGGAAGTCGGTCCAGTAGGTGTAGCCGCCACTCGCGTAGCTCGGCGTGTTCGCGCCCTCGGCGAAACCGCCCGAGATGCCGAATCCGGCGAAGCCGAAGAAGCCGTTGAACTCCCCGGGATACATCAGATTGAAGCCGCAGAGGAAGTAGGTCAGGATGCCGACGCACGGGATGAAGGTGTTCTTGAACAGGATGTTGGTCGTGTTCTTGGCCCGGGTGAGGCCGGACTCGACCATCGCGAAGCCCAGGTGCATGACGAACACCAGGGCGGCCGAGAGCATCATCCAGATGTTATTCGCGGTGAAGAGAGCCGTGTCGAACTCTTCTTCCTGCGCGAATGCATCACCGGGAGCGAGCCAGCTCGCCGCGAGCAGGGCCGCACCGGTCAGGACAGTGCGTGTGAGGGGTCGTCGGAACATCGTCTTGGTCTCCAATCGGGGATGGCGTGGGCGCTTGGTTCGTTCGGAGCTCGACCCGACTCGCGTCCCCGCAGCCCGGCGCGTCGATCTCCCTGTTCGAGGCCCGACAAAGCAATGGACGTGCCAAGCGCGAAGGGATGCGCGCAGCCGCGCGTCGACGCAACGAGGCGCCCTCTCCGGCTCGATCTGGGCCGAAAGTGGCGCAACTGCGTGCGAAGCCGCTCCGTGGTGCGCGATGTGCTGCACGCTTCGATGTCAGTCGCTGCACAGCGGCTGGGCAGGCCGGCCCGGAAGTCGGGCCGCAGCGGGCGGTCAGGCTCCTAGGCGCCTGGCGGGCTCGACTCGCCGGAGCGGCGGATCCGGAACAGCCCCTCCTGGACGACGGAGGCGACGAGGGCGCCGTCCTGGCGGTAGAAATGCCCGATCGTGAGGCCGCGGGCGCCCGACATGTTCGGGCTCTCCTGGGAGTAGAGGAGCCACTCGTCGGCGCGGAAGGGCCGGTGGAACCACATCGCGTGGTCGAGGCTCGCGTTCTCGCTCTCCTCCGAGAGGAGCTCGATCGGATGCGGACGCGCGGCGGTGTCGATCAGGGTCATGTCGGAGGCGTAGGCGACGACGCAGCGGTGGAGCAGGGGATCGTCGGGCAGGCGGCCCTTCGCGCGGATCCAGATGTTGGAGCGGGGCGCCTGGCGGCCTCCGAAATAATCCATCAGCTCGACGTGGCGGCTCTCGATCGGGCGATCGCGTTCGATCCAGTCGGCGTATTTGCGATCGCCGGGGGCGCGCAGCGCGACGACCCGGCGCATCGCCGACTGCCAATCCTCGAGCGCGTCCGGACCGGGTACGTCGGGCATCGCGCGCTGGTGCTCGAAGGTCGATTCCTCGACGTGGAAGGAGGCGGCGAGGGCGAAGATGGGGCGCCCGTGCTGGATCGCGGTGACGCGCCGGGTCGCGAAGCTCCGGCCGTCGCGGGTCCGCTCGACCTGGTAGACGATCGGGATCCTCGGATCGCCGGGCCGCAGGAAATAGGCGTGCAGTGAATGCACGGCGCGATCGTCGGGGGCGGTCCGGCCGGCGGCGATCAAGGCCTGCCCCGCCACGTGGCCGCCGAAGACGCGCTGGCGCTTTTCGTTCGGCTGGCGGCCCCGAAACAGGTTCTGCTCGATCGTCTCCAGATCGAGCAGCTCGAGCAGGGCATCGAAGGCGGAGGGCATGGTTCCTCTCGGCGGGCGCGCGTAGGCTAGACGATCCGGGCCGGCCTGACCCGGGCCTGCGCCGGTGCATCGGCGCGGGAATCGAAGGGGCACTCGGGAAGGGGGGCGAATGGAGACCGGAAGGCAGCGCGTGGCGCCGGGGGCTCCGGCCGAGCGGCTGCGGGCCCTGCTCGGCGAGGATCGCATGCACGTCATGCCGTGCTGCTTCGATGCGCTCTCCGCCCGGCTCGTCGAACGGGCGGGCTTCCGGCTCGGCTTCATGAGCGGCTTCGCCGTGTCGGCGACGCGCCTCGCGGCCCCGGATACCGGGCTGATCTCCTTCGGCGAGATGCTCGACCAGGGCCGGGGCATCTGTCAGGCGGTCGACATTCCGATGATCGGTGATGCCGACACGGGCTACGGCAACCCGATGAACGTCCGCCGCACGCTCGAGAGCTATGCGCGCGCCGGCTTCGCCGGGGCGATGATCGAGGATCAGCTCGCCCCGAAGCGATGCGGCCATACGCGCGGCAAGCAGGTCGTGTCCCGGGACGAGGCGCGGCTTCGCATCCGGGCCGCGGTCGATGCGCGCGAGGGCGGCGCCGATCTGCTGGTCATGGCGCGCACCGATGCCCGGGCCGTGCTCGGCATGGACGAGGCGATCGAACGCTGCCGTGCGTTCGCCGATCTCGGCGCCGACATCCTGTTCCTCGAGGCGCCCCAGAGCGAGCGTGAGCTCGCGGCCTTCTGCGAGGCGTTCCCGCGGATCCCGAAGATGGTGAACCTGGTCGAGGACGGCGCCACGCCGAATCTCCCCCATGACCGGCTCGAGGCGATGGGCTTCCGGATCGCCGCCTATCCACTGACGCTGCTCTCGAGCGCCGTGCGCGCCATGCAGGAAGCGCTCGCCGCCCTGGCCGCGGGCCGGCCGGCGCCGCGGCGGCTCGCCTTCGAGGCGCTGCAGGCGCTCGTCGGATTTCCCGAGTACGACGCGGCGCTGCGGCGCTATGCGGAGGATTGAGGGAGCGGGCCGGCCGGCGGGGCCGGGGGCGCCCCGGGGCCGCGTCTCAAGTCGCTCCGGGCCACCGCCGATGGCGACACAGCGCCTTCTGCGCCGGGAGTCCCGCCATGTCTTCGAGCTCGTCCTCGCGCGGCGCTGCGCCGGCATCCGCCAGCGCCCTGCGTTCCCCGCTCGTCGAAGCCCTGGCCGCGCAGATCCGCGATGGGCTCGCCGCCGGCAAGCTCGATGAAGACGGCGTCGATCGCGCCCTCACTTCCCCGGCACGCGCCTGGGTCGAAGGGGCCTGCGACGCGACCGCGGCGACGCCGCTCGCGGACGTCGAGTCGCTGGTCGCCCTGATCGGGGCGCAGCTCGGCGGGGAAGCCGAGCTCGCGGCGCTGGCGGATCAGATCGTGGCGGGCTGGAACGCGAAGCCCCCGATTCCGACCTGGCAGCGCGCCGGCGCCGCCCTCGTCGACGGCCCCGGCTTCGTCGCGAGCCAGGCGAGCGAATGGCTGCTGACGGCGCCGGATTGGAGCTACTCCGGCGGTCGCGACGGCTTCTCGCTCGAAGTCCGGGGGCTCGCGACGGCCTCCCCCGCACTGCGCGCCCTGCTCGGAGCGCTCGTCGCGCGCCTGGCCGCGGCGGCCTCGGCGCGCCCGCTCGACGTCCGGGTCCATGGCGTCGATGGCATCGATGGCGAAGCCCTCGTGATCTCCGGCCGCGCCGCGAGCCCGCGTGTCGTCGATCCCGCCGAAGAGAGCCGTCTGCACCGCGCGGCGCTGGCGGGCTGAGCCCGCGCCGAGGCCCGGCTTCGTCTTCCCCGCGAACGGCGCGCTGCACCGCACCGGTCGGCGGCCGCCGCACCGAGCGTGCATCCTCCCGATCCTCCGAGCCGTCGCGAATCACGCTCTCCATCCGGTTCTTGGGTGAGAATCCGATTCTCTTTTGACGAGAATCCAGTTCTCTCCTAGCGTCGGGCGGCGCACGACCCCGCGCCCATCCGGGAGGCAGACCCATGGATCTCCGGTACCGCCCCTTCGACGCCGACAACCACTACTACGAATCGCTCGACTGCTTCACGCGCCACCAGCCGGCGGCGATGAAGCGCCGCGGCGTCCAGATCCTGCGCGACGGCAAGCGCGCCTTCGTCGTGATCGCGGACAAGGTCAGCCGCTTCATCCCGAATCCGACCTTCGATCCCGTGATCGTGCCCGGCAGCATCGAGCTCTTGTTCCGCGGCGAGGTGCCGGCGGGCGTCGATCCGCGCACGCTGACGCGCGTCGAGCCGATCCACGCGGAGTACCGCGATCGCAGTGCGCGGCTCGCCGTGATGGACGAGCAGGGGCTCGCGGCGACGCTGATGTTCCCGACGCTGGGGGTCGGCGTGGAGCAGGCACTCCGTCACGATCCGGAGGCGACGATGGCCTGCCTCTCGGCGTTCAATCGCTGGCTCGAAGAGGATTGGGGCTTCGCTTTCGAGAACCGGATCTTCTCGGCACCGCTGCTCTCGCTCGCGGATCCGGACGCCGCGCTCGTCGAGCTGCGCTCGCTCCTCGATCGCGGCGCACGGCTCGTGCACGTTCGGCCGGCGCCGGTCCCGTCGGCGCAGGGGCCGCGCTCCCTCGGCCACCGCGCGCACGATCCGGTCTGGGCCGCGATCGCCGAGGCGGGCATCCCGGTCGCCTTCCATCTCGGCGACAGCGGCTACCTCCAGTTCGCCGCCGCCTGGGGAGGGAAGCCGGATTTCGAGCCCTTCGGCGCGACCGATCCCCTCGACGGCGTGCTCGTCGACGACCGCGCGATCTACGACTCGATGGCCTCGCTGATCGTCCACGGCGTCTTCCACCGCCACCCGACCCTGCGCGTCGCGAGCATCGAGAACGGCTCGGACTGGGTCGCGCCGCTCGCGAAGAAGCTGCGCAAGAAGGCGAACCAGATGCCGCAGGCCTTTCCCGAGGATCCGCTCGACGTCCTGCGCCGCAACGTCTGGGTGACGCCCTACTACGAGGAGGATCTGCGTGCGCTCGCCGATCTCATCGGCGTCGACAAGATCCTCTTCGGCTCCGACTGGCCCCACGGCGAAGGGCTCGCTTCCCCCGTCGACTTCACGAAGGAGCTGGGCGGCTTCAGCGACGCCGAGGTCTTCAAGGTGATGCGCGACAACGCGCGGACCCTGCTCGGCGACGCGAAGGTCGCGGACTAGCAGTAGGCCGCGATGCGGAGAGGATCGAGATGACGAAGCCCGAGCGCGCACACGACTGTCTCATCAACGTCCATTTCGGCGACGAAGACCAGCCGGAGTGGATGCACCGCGTCAAGAACGAGTATTTCAAGCAGGGCGATTCGATCTTCGGCAAATGGGAGATGGAGAAGGTCCTCGCCGAGATGGACGCGAACGGCGTCGAGCGCGCGGTGCTCTCCGCGAACCTCCGCGAGCCCGGGAGCTCGGCGATCCGTTTCGTCGAGGCGCGCCCGGACCGCTTCGCGCTCTCGGTCGGCGGGCTCGACCTGCTGCGGCCGATGCCCTCGCTGCGCGAGCTCGAGGCGTTCGTCCGCAATCTCCCCGTCGTCTCCGCGGTGGTCGGGCCGGCGTTCTGGGGCGACGGAATGTACGACGCCGGCAACGCCGTCTACTACCCGCTCTACACGAAATGCTGTGAGCTCGAGCTGCCGCTCTGCATGAACACGGGGCTCCCGGGCCCGCCGATCCCCGGCGAGGCGCAGAATCCGATCCATCTCGACCGCGTCTGCGTCCGCTTCCCCGAGCTGCGGCTCTGCATGATCCACGGCGCGGATCCGTGGTGGGAGATCGCGATCCGGCTGATGATCAAGTACCCGAATCTGCATCTCATGACCTCCGCCTGGGCACCCAAATACCTGCCCGAGGTGCTGCTGCACTACATGCGGACACGCGGCAAGAAGAAGGTGATCTTCGCGTCCGATGCGCCGGTCCTCTCGATCACGCGCACGATCGGGGAGGCCCTTCATCTGGATCTGCCACCCGAGGTCCTCGACGCGTACCTGTACGGCAACGCGCAGCGCTTCTTCTTCGACCGGCTCACGGCGAAGAGCGCCTGAGCCCCCGACGCGCACGGTGACTCGCCCGCATCCGATCCCGAGAGGAACCCGATGACCGACACGATCGTGGACCGCAAGGACGGTCTCGTGACCTTGACCTTCGACCGGCCCGAGAAGAAGAACGCGATCAACGCACCGATCTGGGCGACGCTCGACCGCGTGCTCCACGAGGTCGCGACGAACCCCGACGACCGCGCGCTCGTCCTGCGCGGTGCCGGCGGCAATTTCTCGGCGGGCGCCGATCTCGGCGGCGGATTGCAGCAATCCTCGAGCCCGAAGGGGCTCACCGGCGGGCCGCCCCAGGCCGTGCTCCACGAGATGCGCATCGTCGGCGACCTCATCAATCGCCTGCACCGCCTGCCGAAGCCGACCCTCGCCGTCGTCGACGGTGTCGCCATGGGCGTCGCTCTCGGCCTCGTGCTCGCCTGCGACCTCGCGATCGCGAGCGATCGTGCGCGCTTCTGCGAGGTCTTCATCAAGCGCGGACTCGCCCTCGACGGCGGCACCTCCTGGTCGCTCCCGCGCGTGATCGGCCTGCGCCGCGCCAAGCGGATGGCCTTCTTCGGCGACATGTTGAGCGCGCAGGAGGCGCTCGAGTTCGGCCTGGTCAACGAGGTCGTGCCCGCAGCGGAGCTCGACGCCCTCGGCGAAGCCTGGGGCCGGCGCCTCGCCGACGGTCCGACCACGGCCTTCGGCCTGATCAAGCGGATGCTCGACGAGAGCTCGGGGCGCAGCTTCGAGCAGGCGACCGAGGACGAAGCCCGGGCGCAACACGTCGCCTTCACGACGAGCGACATGCGCGAAGGCATCCAGGCCTTCCTCGAGCGCCGCGATCCGCGGTTCACCGGCCGATGAGCCTGCCGGATCCCGCCGAGGTCCGGGCGCGACTCACGGGCCCCGGCGGTGCTTTCGAGATCGTGCGCGAGGACGTGCGCGGGAACGCGATGTGGGTCTTCCGCGACCGTCTCCGCTCCCTGCGCGAGATGCTCGACCGCACCGACCGTTTCGGCGACCGGCCGTATCTGATCGACGGCGACCGGCGCATCGGCTTCGCCGAACATCGCGTCCTCGTCGAGCGCGCGGCGAGCGCCCTGCGCGATCGCCACGGGATCCGGCCCGGAGACCGGGTCGCGCTCTTCGCCGCGAATCGCTGGGAATGGGTCGTCGCCTTCTGGGCGACGAGCGCCCTCGGCGCGATTCCCTGCCTGATGAACGGGTTCTGGACGGCGGAGGAGTTCGCCGACGCGGTGGCGCTCGCATCGCCTTCGCTGGTGCTCGGCGATGCCGTGCGACTCGAACGCGTGAAGGGCGTGCTGCATGGCCTGCCGTCGCTCTGCATGGACGAAGCGTTCGCGTCGCTCGTCGCGGCGCCGGTGAGCGGTGTGCGCGGCGGCGCCGGATCCCGGGCCATTCCCGGCGAGACGCTCGCGCCGGCTCTCGCGATCGGGGAGGACGATCCGGCCTTCCTGATCTTCACGAGCGGTACGACCGGCCGCGCGAAGGCCGTCACCGTCCCCCACCGCGCCGCCTGCGGCTTCTCGCAGGTCAGTGCGTACACCGAGGCGTACGGCCGCGGGCTCTTCGGCGTTCCGCTCCCCGAGGCCGGCACGCCGGCTCCGCCTGCCGACGACGTGGTGCTCGTGACCTCGCCGCTCTTCCATGTCTCGATGCTCTACGGCGCGGTGGTGATGGGCGCCGTCAAGGGATTCCGCATGGTGCTCCTGCCGGGCCGCTTCGAGCCGGAGCGCACGCTGCAGGCGATCGAGCGCGAGCGGGTCACGCTCTGGATGGCGCTCGGCAGCGCTGCGCCCCGCGTCGCCGCGTGTCCCACGCTGCGCGACTACGACACCTCGAGCCTGCGCCAGGTGGGGATCGGCGGTGCGCCGGTGAGCGGCGCCGTGCAGGAGAGTCTGCGGACGGCGTTCCCGAGCACCGGCCGCCTGCTCGGCATGGGTTATACGAGCACCGAGGCCGGCGCCGTCATCGCGTCGATCGGCGGCCCCGAGTTCGAGCGGCATCCGACCTCGACGGGCCGCATCTCGCTCACGGTCGAGGTCGAGCTGCGCGATGCCGCGGGCACTCCCGTCGCTCCGGGTGAAGAGGGCGAGGTCCACGTCCGCAGCCCCTACGTGATGCTGGGCTACTGGAACGATCCGAAGGCGACGGCCGCGGCGCTGCTCCCCGGCGGCTGGCTGGCGATGGGCGACGTCGCGCGCTTCGAGGACGATCGGCTCTACATCAACGCACGCGCCCGCGACATGCTGCTCGTGAGTGCGGAGAACGTCTCGCCCACCGAGGTCGAGCATTGCCTCGAGGCGCATCCCCGGGTGCTCGAGGCCGCGATCGTGGGCGTCGACGATGCGCTGACGGGGGATGCGGTCTGCGCGCTCGTCGTCGTCGACCCCGCGGATCCGCCCTCGGAGGCGGAGCTCGCGGATTGGTGTCGCCGGTCGCTCGCGCATTACAAGGTGCCGACGATCTGGCATCGGACGGACGAGCCGCTCCCGCGGACCCCGAGCGGGAAGATCATCAAGGGCGAGGTCCGGGCGCGGGTCGCCGCGCGGCGCGGCTGAGGTCGGGGCTCGCCGCGTGCCGTGGCGGCGCGGCGGACTCGCTGGGGTGCCCTTCAGCGGGCGTCGCTGCGGCGCAGCGACTGCGCGGCGAGGCGCTCCGATGCGCGGCGCGAGAGGGCCGCCTCTTCGTCGCTCATCACGAAGCGCGCCTCCCAGCCGATCGGCAGCCGGGCACCGAGACCGAGGACGCAGAACCGCACGAGCTCCGGGAGCGAGGGCAGGCGGGAGCAGAGATCGTTCCCGAGATAGGCGACCTGCAGGAAGCTCGATTGGAGCGCCATCAGCGCGAAGGCCGAGCGCTCGGGATCGCCCCGCTCGATCGCGCCGGCGACCATCGCGTCGTCGATCAAGCGCGTGAACACCGCGACGACCGGCCGCCGCGCGGCGCTGACGCGATCGGGAGCGGTGAGCGCGGTACGCTGGACATAACGCAGCAGCGCGGCGTTGTAGTCGCCGGCCGTGTGCTGGCGATCGTCGAGCGCCCAGTAGAGCGCCGCGCCGATCCGGTCGAGCGGATCGGCGTGGCGCGCGGCGTGCCGCGTCAGCAAGCGGGCCATCACGAGCTGGGACTCTTCGATCAGGGCGATCAGCAGATCGTCCTTGCCCGAAAAATGCTGGTAGAAGGCGCGCAGGGTGAGGCCGGCCTCGGAGGCCACCTTCTGGACGGTGAAGTCGTCGCCCCCGGATCGCAGGACGAGATCGCTCGCCGCCGAGAGGAGCAGCTGCCCCCTTCGCACGGCCTTGTCGGCCGCACTCGCGAGGGATCGGCTCACGACGCGGCCGCGCCATCCGGGATCCGGCGCTTCGTCGACCGGGCTCGCCGCATCGGCTTCCCCGCGCTCCACTCCGGCCGATGCGTCGGCGACCGCTCGCGGGCCTTGCGCGAGGCGGATCCGGGGACCGTCGATGGGCGGACGTTTGCGGGGACTCACGGCGCGAGCTTAATCCGTGGGCGGGGAGCCGACCACGCGGGCGATCAGGTCCGCAGGCCGATCAGGCGCAGCATCGTTCCGGCCGGCATCCGCGCCTCGTCGAGCTCGACCTCGGCCTCGATCTGGGCGTCGCCTTCGCCTTCGTCGTCGACGAGGGTCTGGACGACTTCGAAGCGCAGGCGCCCGCCGCGCTCCGTCCTCTCCTCGATCCGCGTCCAATGGGATTTGCGCGCTTCGGGATCGGCGCGCGGACCGTCGCCCGCCGCGAAGAGCGGGGCGAATTCGGCGGCGATCCGGTCGGGACCCCATTCTTCGGGGTTGGCGACGCAGGCCGAAGCGGCCTCGAAGTCGCGCTGGGCGAGGGCGTGCAGGAAGAGGTGCATCTCGGCCCGCACGCGGGCGTCGAAGCTGCGCCGATCCAGCCGGCGCGGCGCGCGCTCCGGGATGGCTTCGGGCGCGGGCGTGGCCGCCCGGTTCGGATCGACGAGGCTCTCCCATTCCTCGACCAGGCTCGAATCGACGCGCGCCAGCATGGCGCGCAGGAAGGCGATGACCTCGATGACCTCGTCGTTGCGGGCGGATTCGGGCAGGTTGCGCGCGAGCGTCGTGTGGACCTGGCTCAAATAACGCAGCAGGACACCCTCGAGCCGCGCGATGCCATGGCGCCGGACGTAGTCGTCGAAGGAGAGAAAGCCCTCCCAGAGCTCGCGCGCGATCGATTTCGGGCGGATCCCATCCTTCGGGGCCCAGGGATGCTGCTCGGCGAAGAGGTCGAAGGTCGCGTAGAGGAAAGGCGCGATCGGCTTGTCCCAGGTCACGTTCTCGAGGCGGGCCATGCGCTCCTCGTAGGGCACGCGTTCGGCCTTCATCTCGGCGACGAGCTCGGTCTTGCGCGTCCGGACCTGGGCCTCGAGCAGCGCCCGCGGATTCTCGAGGATCGATTCGGCGATCGAGACGACGTCGAGCGCGTAGTCGGGGGACTCGGGATCGAGGGCGGCGACGGCGTCGACGAGGTAGAGCGAGAGCGTGTGGTGGAGGCCGAAATCGCGCTGGAGCGCGGCATCGACGCGGGCGATCGCCGAGGGCCGCCGGCGGAGCGATTCGCCCGTGACGGCCGCCGGCGCCTTCTCGACCTGGACGATGCCCGCATGGCGCAGCGAGCGGAAGAGCACCGCCGCCTCGCGCCGCAGCCGCCGCTTGCGCACCGGCGTCTCGAAGCTGTCCTCGACGAGCGCGATCAATTCGCGGTAGCCCGAGCCCGGAAGCGATTGATCCGCACCGCGCTGGAGCAGTGCGACGAGCATCGCGTGGCTCATGCTGAACTGCGAGCGCAGCATCTCGGGCGGCCGCTCGACGAGCTGCTCGAAGGTCTCGCGGGTCCAGCCGACGAAGCCCCGCGGCGGGGCCTTCTTCTCCGGCTTCTTCGCCTTGCCCTTGCCACTGCCCTTGCCCGCTGCGCGCTCGGCCGCCCGCTGATTCTCGATCACGTGCTCGGGCGCCTGGCAGACGATGCTGCCCGCCGTGTCGAAGCCCTTGCGGCCCGCGCGGCCGGCGATCTGCTTGAACTCGCGGACCGACAGGATGCCGACCTTCTCGCCGTCGAATTTCGAGAGCTTCGTGAAGAGAACCGTGCGGATCGGGATGTTCACGCCGACGCCGAGGGTGTCCGTGCCGCAGATGACTTTGAGCAGGCCGCGCTGCGCGAGCTGCTCGACGAGCAGGCGGTATTTCGGGAGCAGGCCCGCGTGGTGCAGGCCGATGCCGAAGCGCAGGAAGCGCTGGATGTCCTTGCCGTAGGGCGAGTCGAAGCGGAAGCCGCCGATCGCCTCGGCGAGGGCGCGCTTCTCGTCGCGGTCCGTGATCTGCGCGCCGGTCAGCCCCTGGGCCTGCTCGGCGGCCTCGCGCTGGGTGAAGTGGACCATGTAGATGGGCTGCCGGCCGGCGGCGAGCAGCGACTCGACGGTCTCGACGATCGGCGTCTCGCGGTAGGTGTAGTCGAGCGGGACGGGGCGCTCGTCCGAGAAGACGTGGGCGACGCGGCGACCGCTCAGCTTCGCGAGGCGCTCCTCGATCGGCGCGGTGTTGCCGAGTGTCGCCGACATCAGCAGGAAGCGCGTCTTCCGCAGCACCAGCAGCGGGACCTGCCAGGCCCAGCCGCGGGAGCGGTCGGCGAAGTAGTGGAACTCGTCCATCGCGACATAGGGCGCGTCGGTCGCCGTGCCCTGGCGGAGCGCCATGTTCGCGAGCACCTCGGCGGTGCAGCAGACGATCGGGGCGGCCCAGTTGATCGACGCGTCGCCCGTCATCATGCCGACGTTCTCGGGGCCGAGCTCCTCGCAGAGCGAGAAGAACTTCTCGCTGACGAGTGCCTTGATCGGCGCCGTATAGAAGGATCGGCGACCCTCGCAGAGGGCCTTGAAATGCATGCCGAGGGCGACGAGGGATTTGCCGGAGCCCGTCGGTGTGTTCAGCACGACGTGGTGATCGGTGAAGCATTCCAGCAGCGCCTCCTCCTGGGCCGGATAGAGGCGGATGCCGGCGTCTCCGCACCAGCGTGTGAAGCGATCGAGGATCGCGTCGGCGTTGCCGATCGCTCCTTCGGGCACCCAGTCGACGAGGCGTCGCCGCTGCCCGGTCACGATGGACGACGCGCGGGCAGCCAGGCGCGGACCATCGCGACCATCCGCTGCGCGCTCGCCCGCCAGGGCGGCACGGGCGGGGAGGGCGGCGGGTCCGGGAACCGCGCGAGCATGCAGGTCACGTTGTCGGTGCCCCCCGCGCGATTCGCCGCTTCGATCAGGCGCTCGACGGCGACCTCGACCTCGGGGTGCTCGAGGGTCAGGTCGCGGATCTCGAAGTCCTCGATGAGGCCGTGGAGGCCGTCGCTGCAGAGCAGGAGCACGTCGCCCGGGCGGGTCTCGACCGGCGCGACGTCGATCTCGACTTCCTTGCGCACACCGAGGGCGCGCAGGATCTGGTTGCGCCGCGGATCGGTGCGCGCCTCTTCGGGGCGGAGCACGCCCTCGCGGACGAGCGTCGCGACGAGCGAATGGTCCTCCGTCAGCGGCTCGAGCTGGTCGTCGCGCAGGCGGTAGAGACGGCTGTCGCCGACGTGGGCGACGTGGCATTCGCCGCTGCGGGCGAGGAGCAGGCAGACGAGGGTCGTGCCCATGCCTTCGAGGGTGTAGTCGACACGGGCCTCTTCGTGGATCTGTCGATTGGCCTCCTCGATCGCACGCACGAGGCGGAGGTGGGCCGGTTCGGCGCCGGACGCGACGAGCGGACCGACCAGATCGATCGCCATCCGGCTCGCGACCTCGCCGCCGCGGTGGCCGCCGAGCCCGTCCGCGACCGTCAACAGGATCTCGCCTCGCTCCGGGTCGTCGAAGCGGCCGAAGGCGTCCTGATTCACGCGCCGAACCACCCCGACGTGCGTCGCACCGGCGATCGCCGGAACGCCGATGGCGCGCGGGGCAGACGCTCCCCCGGCCGCGTCCTGGTTCGCAAGGGTGTTGCGTGCTCGGGCGGCGTTCCGGATCCGGGTGTAGAGCGCGCTCGGCAATCGATTCCCGCTTGGTATGACCCGCTCGGCTCGCAGCCGCCCGCTGGCGGCCCGGTCGCACGCCTCGACCGCGCGGTGCATCGGGCGACTCCGCGGTCGACCCGCTCCGGGTCGGATCGGGGTGCGCCGCACAGAGTAGTCGGTTCGGGCGGCGTCTCAATCG
Organism: Myxococcota bacterium; assembly: GCA_041389425.1. Classification (GTDB taxonomy): domain Bacteria; phylum Myxococcota_A; class UBA9160; order UBA9160; family UBA4427; genus UBA4427. Next base: position 36,546 of record JAWKRX010000004.1, on the reverse strand, counting down.
CCGTCTGATAATCTGCCCCGCCGGCCGGGGCTCTCGAGTCGCCGCGCCACGGAAGGGCAGGCATGACCCGGGCCGAGAAGGCGAAGCGGATCGTCGAAGTCCTGCGCCGGCGCCATCCGGCGCCGCCGATTCCGCTCGCCCACGAAGACGCCTTCACACTGCTCGTCGCCGTCCTGCTCTCCGCCCAGACGACGGACGAGCGGGTGAATCGAGTGACCCCCGGTCTGTTCGCGCGGGCGCGCACACCGGCCGCCATGGCGAAGCTCCCGGTCGAGACGATCCTGTCGGAGATCCGTTCATGCGGCCTCGCGCCGGCGAAGGCGAAGAACATCCGCGCGCTCTCGGAGATCCTGGTGCGCGAGCACGGCGGCGAGGTGCCCGCGGATCTCGCGGCGCTCGAGGCGTTGCCCGGAGTCGGCCACAAGACCGCGAGCGTCGTCCTCGCCCAGGCCTTCGGGCAGCCGGCCTTTCCCGTCGACACCCACATCCATCGCCTGGCCGCGCGCTGGGGACTCTCGGATGGCAAGAGCGTCGAGCAGACGGAGCGCGATCTGAAAGCGCTCTTTCCCCGGGAGTCGTGGAGCTGGCTCCATCTCGCGATGATTCTGTTCGGCCGCGAGTCCTGCCCTGCGCGCGGTCACGATCTCGCCCTGTGCCCGATCTGCTCGTTCGCGGCGACGAAGAAGCGGATCGAAGAGGAGCGCCGCACGGGCGGCGGTGGTCCCCGCTCGCGCGAACGACTGAAGAAGCAGGGCGCATCGTCCGCGGCCCCGAAGCGCGAGGTCGCGAGCGGGCGTGCGGCGCCGCGAAAACGGGCGTCGCACGGAGCGGCCCGGCCGGGCCGGTCCCGCGACCCGCGGCCCGCCGGAAGCTAGGAGCCCGACCCACGATGGCCGCGCGGCGTCTCCGGGTCGTGCCCGCCGGCCTTCGCCGCGGGCTGTGAAGCCGATCGGCGGATCGTCACGATCCGCCCGACGATCGCTTCGGGCGGCGGCTCGGGCGGCGGACCGATCTCGATCCGGCGACCGACGACCTGGACGAGTGCGATGCCGCTCGCAGTCTGCACGAATCCCTTCGCGCGCAGGAGCGCCTGTTCGGCGCAGCGCACCTCGAGCTCGGCGCGCAGGCGCTCGGTCGGGATGCCGGGCTCGGGTCGCCATTCATCCGTCGTGAACGCTTCGTGATGATGCGGCGGAGCGGCGGGGGCCGGTCCGCTGCGGTCGCGCGCGGCTCTCCCCGAAGCGAGCCCCGGAGCGAGGTCCGGCGGAAAGAGCAGGTCCGGATCCACGTCGCCCTGCACCGCGCGCACGCAGGGCGCCTCCGGCTCGAGCTCGCGCAGGCGCCGCTCGAGCTCGGGCCAATGCTTCTCCGGGACCAGATCGAGCTTGTTCAGCACGAGCAGATCCGCCGATTGCACCTGGTCTTCGAAGGTGCCCTCGAGATCGCGGCCCTCGTACAGCTGCTCGGCGTTCACCACGACGACGGCGATGTCGTCGCCGATGAAGCGCCGGACCGGGTCGCGCCAGAAGTTCAGCTGCGTGTCGTAGGGCAGGGCGACGCCGGAGGTCTCGATCACGAACCGGTCCGGATGCACCTCGCGCTCGAGCGCGTCGAGCGTGTCGACCAGATCGTCGGAGAGCTCGCAGCATACGCAGCCGCCTTCGAGCTCGACGTAGGCCTGGCCGCCGGCCCCGAGCAGCGCCCGATCGATGCCGAGGGCGCCGAGCTCGTTCGAGACGAGCGCGATGCGCAGGCCGCGGCGGCGGGCATCCGCCAGCAGGCGCTGGACGATCGTCGTCTTGCCGGAGCCGAGGAAGCCCGAGAGGACGAGCACGGGCACGCGGCGCGCCGGCTGCGGCTCGGGGCTCGCTGCGGGGGCGTTCGGGCTCGTCGATTCGGGGCGATCGGGCGACACGCGGGACACGTTAGACCATCTCGCGTCCCGCCCGGCGCATGCGCTGCGGCGAATCGCGCCGATCCGCAGCGGCGGTCGTCCGGCCCCGGCCGGAGCGGGCTATGGTCGGGCGCGGATCCGGGGCAAGCGGACAAGGAGTGGGCGTGTCGGAGCGTGAGTTCGATCTTTTCGTGATCGGTGCGGGGTCCGGGGGCGTGCGGGCCTCGCGCTTCTCGGCGGCGCGCGGTGCGCGGGTCGCCGTCGCCGAAGAGGGCGCGCTCGGCGGGACCTGCGTGAACGTCGGCTGCATCCCGAAGAAGCTCTTCGTCTACGCCTCCCATTTCCGGGACGAGATGAGCGAGGCCGCGGCCGGTTATGGCTGGACCGTCGGCCAGCTTGGATTCGATTGGCCGACGCTGCGCGACAACAAGACGCGCGAGATCGAACGGCTCAACGGGATCTACGCGGGGCTGCTCGAGGACGCCGGGGTCAAGCACGTCCATGGCCGCGCCCGGATCGTCGGTCCGCATGCCGTCGAGGTCGCGGGGGTGCGTTATTCGGCGGAGAACATCCTCGTCGCCACGGGCGGCTGGCCGACGCTGCCGGACATTCCCGGCGCCGAGCTCGGTGTGACTTCGAACGAGCTCTTCTACCTCGATTCGTTGCCGAGGCGGGCGATCATCGTCGGCGGGGGCTACATCGCCGTCGAGTTCGCGGGCATCTTCAACGGGCTGGGCGTCGACGTGACCCAGCTCTATCGCGGCCCGCTCTTCCTGCGCGGGTTCGACGACGACGTCCGGCGCCACCTCGCGGAGCAGATGGAGGGGCGCGGCATCGATCTGCGCTTCGGTGCGAGCGTGACGGCGCTGGCGAAGGCGCGCTCGGGGCTCCGGGCGACGCTGACGGATGGAAGCCAGCTCGAGGCGGATCTCGTCCTCTTCGCGACCGGTCGGCATCCGAACTCGGCGAACCTCGGGCTCGAGGAAGTCGGGGTGGAGCTCGCGCCGGACGGGGCGATCCGCGTCGACGGCTACTCGCGCACGAGCGTGCCGAGCATCTGGGCGATCGGCGACGTCACGAACCGCCTGAACCTGACGCCGGTCGCCATCCACGAGGGCGTCTGCCTCTCGGAGACGCTCTTCGGCGGCGGCCCGCGTTCGCCCGATCACGAGAACGTGCCCGCGGCGGTCTTTTCGCAGCCGCCGGTCGGGACGGTCGGCCTGACGGAGGCCGATGCCCGCCAGCGTTTCGGCGAGATCGACGTCTACCGCTCGACCTTCCGGACCCTGAAGCACACGCTCACCCACGGCCACGAGCGAACGATGATGAAGCTCGTCGTCGACCGCGCGAGCGACCGCGTCGTCGGTCTCCACATGGTCGGGCCGGATGCCGGCGAGATCGTCCAGGGCTTCGCCGTCGCCATCAAGGCGGGGGCGACGAAGGCCGATTTCGACGGCACACTCGGCATCCATCCGACGGCGGCCGAGGAATTCGTCACGATGCGGACGCCGGTCCGCAGCTGATCGCTGCGACGGGTCCGTTCGGCGGAGCGGGGCGGATGCGCTGGCGGAAGGCCCGAATCGAGATCATGCACGCACCCGCTCGCTCCCATCGCCCGTGCCGCGCATCGCTCGGGCCGCTCGTCCTGCTCGCCTGGGCGATCGCGACGTCGTCGGCGCCCGGGCGTGCGGTCGCGGAGGACAGCGCCCCCCAGCCCGCGACGCCGGAGATCGAGTCGGTCTACGACCCGTATCGCGGCATGGACCGGGATGGCCGCATCCCGGAGGTCGACAAGGCGCGTCTGGTCGATCACCCCGAGCGCTGGCGCTACATCCCGGAAGGCCGCATCAAGCCGGGCAACGCCTTCAAGCGCTTTCTCGTCTCGAGCTTCGCGCTGCCGATCTTCTTCCACAACGCCGACGTCGGCACGGGCGTGGGCATCGCCTTGACCGACATCGATTTCCGGCAGCAGCGCCGCCGGGAATTTCTCGGCGGCTTCTTCTCCTACACGACCGAGGGACAGCAGAGCTACGTCCTGCGCTGGCGGCGCTGGCTCAAGCACGTCGATCTGCCCGAAGGCGGAATCCTCCAGGAAGAGCGCAGCTTCCTCGGCGCGGGCGGTGGCTATCGCAAGACCCTGACCCGCCGCTTCTTCGGCATCGGCCCCACGACCAACGAAGACGACGAGACCAGCTATTCGGACGAAGTCGTCTTCCTCGATCTCGGGCTGGCCCACTCGCTGCCGGGGAAGCTCGACGATTTCGTGTTCGAGGTCGGCTTGCGCGGCGAGGGCCATTGGCTCGATCACGGCCGCGTCGGCGGCCAGCCCTCGATGGAGAGCCCGAGCGCGCCCGCGGATTTCCAGTTCTTGTTCCGCGAGTCGCAGGAGGTCGCCCTCGGCTGGCTCGGGGCCGGGCTGCGCTACGACACCCGAGACAGCCAGCGCAATCCCTATCGCGGCACGGCCGTCGGTGGTTCGATCGATGCCGCGCTCGCCCAGACCGACGGCGACGTCGGCGCGATCTATTCGCTGTTTGCCGACCAGGTCTTCACGGTCTGGCCGATCTTCCACGACGGCGGCACAAAGGACGAGGAGAATCCGCCGACCGATACGCTCGCCTTCCACTTCGAATCGCGGCTCTCCTCCGGCGATCTGCCCTTCTTCGCCCGCCCGACGCTCGGCGGATCGGAGATCCAGCGCGGCTTCATCGAAGGCCGCTGGCGCGACGACGCGGTCTGGTCGGCGGCGACCGAGTACCGCTTCTGGCTGCTGCCGCGCGGCTTCACCGTCTGGCGCCACATCCGCATCGAGCGCATCGGCGCCGCGGTGTTCTACGAGGTCGGGGGTGTCGGAGAGGACGGCACGAGGCTCTTCCACGAGAGCCTGATCCAGAGCTACGGGGTCAGCGGGCGGGTCACGATCGAGCGGGCGGCGCTGTTCCGGGCGGATTTCGGATTCTCGGACGAGGGCTTCAACTTCTCGGCGGGCTTCGGCCTGTCGTTCTGATGCGAGGCCCGAGCGGGCGGGGGCCCGGCGGGTGGTCGAGCGTGGACGGTGAGGAGGCGGATCGGTCTTGACGCGTGCCGACCTGATCGCGTTGCTCGAGCGCTATTTCGACGCCCACCGCGAGGAGCGCGCGACCACGCGGCGGATCCTCGACCTCGTCGAGAGCGAACCGCGCTGCTTCGAGCGCGATTGCTATGCGCCGGGTCACGTCACGGCCTCCGCCTGGATCGTGTCGCGCGAATCGCGCGCCGTGCTGCTGACCCACCATCGCAAGCTCGACCGCTGGCTCCAGCTCGGCGGGCATACCGACGGGGAGAGCGATGTTCTGCGCTCCGCGCTGCGCGAAGCGCGCGAGGAGTCCGGACTCGTCGAGCTCGTGCCGATCCCCGCGGCCGGCGGTCCCGTGATTCTCGATCTCGACGTCCACGCCATCCCGGCGCGCAAGGCCGAGCCGGCCCACGCCCATCACGACATCCGCTTCCTGCTCGAGGCCTCCGAGGCGGCGCCGCTCGCGCGTCAGGAGGCGGAATCGAAGGCGCTGCAGTGGTTCCCGATGGAGGGCGTGGCCGCGCGCTTTCCCGAAGAGAGCCTGGCGCGGATGGCGAGGAAGGCGGCCCGCTGGCTGGCGCAGGTCCCGCCCGGCCCGGTCTGAAGCGGGCTTCGGGGTCCCGAGGGGCGGAAGTTTTTTATCCTGCTTCGGGCGCCGGATTTCGGCGGCCCGCGCGGATTGCGGGCCCGCGCGGGTGTGATCTGGATCGCCCTCGAAGACACGGCCTCGCGAGCCCCCCGAAGGTCGCCAGGAACCCTGGCGTAGGTATTGCACTCCAATTCGGTGATGGAAGCCCCCGCCCAGCGGGGGCGGAGGTCATGTCATGGAGTCCAACGCGATTCGCACGAACGATCCGATCCGCAACGCCAGCCCGACGGGCTGGGACGCTGAGCTGCGATTGGCTTCGAACGGACTCGCAGCGGCGACCCTCGCCGTGCTGCTGGTCTGCTCGGCGCAGGAAGGCCTCGCCGAGCCGGGATCGGCGACCCCGGCCCGCTCGGATGAGCGCCCGGCCTCGATCGCAGCGGCGGTCGAGTTCGCCGAAGCCGTTCCGCCGATGCCCCGTACGTCGTCGCGTCGCGAGATCGATGCACTTCTCGCGGTGCGCGGCGCGCAGCCGGGTGTTCGTGCCCGGGAGCACGCGACGGACGAGGCGATCGCGGACGCGGTCGAGCGCGGCAACCCCCGCGAGCTCGAGCGCAAGAAGCCCTTCCGCAAGAAGAGCACCGATCTCTTCCGCAGTGAGCGTGAGATCCAGATCGGCGACGAGGAGATGCTGGTGCGGCTCCGGCTGCGGGCGAAGACGCGCAACGCGATGTCGGTCGAGCTCCGCTTCTAGCCCTTGATCCCGGCTATGATCCCGCGTCATGCAAGACCCGGCCGCGGACCTGCTTCGCTTCATCGATGGATCACCCACGCCCTACCACGCCGTCGAGACGGCCGTCGCCCTGCTCGAGGAGGCGGGCTACTCGCGGCTCGACGAGCGCGAGGTCTGGTCGCTTTCGCCCGGCGAGCGGGTCTACGTCGTGCGCGCGGGGGGAAGCCTCGCGGCGTTCGAGGTCGGCTCGAAGCCACCCGCCGAGGCGGGCTTCCGCATCGTGGGCGCGCATACGGACTCGCCGAACCTGCGGATCAAGCCGGTCGCCGACGTACGGGCGCACGGCTACCAGCAGCTGGCCGTCGAGCCCTACGGCGGCGTCCTGCTCCACACCTGGCTGGATCGCGATCTCTCCCTCGCCGGCCGCGTCGTGCTGAGCGATGGCGACGACGTCCGCACGGAGCTCGTGGATCTCGAGCGGCCGCTGCTCCGGATTCCGAGCCTCGCGATCCATCTGAACCGCGAGCTCGCCCAGGAAGGGCTGAAGCTGAACGCCCAGCAGCATCTCGTTCCCGTCGTCGGATTGTCGGAGCGGGAGAACCTCGCGGCCCTCGTGCGAGAATCGCTTGCGGGTCGCCGGGGCAAGACGAAGCGCGCCAAGGCGCACAAGGGCGGCGAGATCCTCGCCTACGACCTGATGGTCTACGACACGCAGCCGGCGGCGCTCGCCGGCGCCGCGAAGGAGTTCGTCCTCGCGCCGCGCCTCGACAATCTCGCCTCTTGTCATGCGGGGCTGCGCGCGCTGCTCGCGGCGGGGGAGGCCGGCGGGATCGCGGCGACGCGGGCGATCGTGTTCTGGGACCACGAAGAGGTCGGCAGTCGCAGCCGCGCGGGCGCGGCCGGGCCCTTCCTCGCCGACCTGCTCGGCCGCATCGGGGCCGCCTTCGAGGGCCCGGGCCGGAAGGCGAGCCCTTCGCCGCAGCTCGCGGAACGCGCGGTCGCGCGTTCCTGGCTCGTCTCCGCGGACATGGCCCACGCCGTCCATCCCAACTACGCCGACCGTCACGAGCCGGGACATCGCCCGGTGATCGGCCGCGGGCCCGTGATCAAGCGGAACATGAACCAGTCGTATGCGACGGATGCCGAGACGGCCGGGCTCTTCGCTGCCTTGTGCGCGCACGTCGGCGTCACGCCGCAGAACTTCGTCACGCGCAGCGACCTCGGCTGCGGCTCGACGATCGGTCCGATCAGCGCGGCGCGCATCGGAATCCGAACGGTCGACGTCGGCAACCCGATGCTCTCGATGCATTCGTGCCGCGAGATGGCGGGTGCGGCGGACGTGGCGCCGATGATCGAGGTGCTCGGCGCCTTCTTCGGGAGCGATCTGCCGGATCGGGCGCTGCGCTGATCAGGCTCGCCGAGGATCGGGCGCGCCGCTGATCAGGAAGAGAGGATCGCCTTGCCGATGACCTTGAGCTCGAGGATCGGCTTCACGCCCTCGAAGATCGGCAGCACCGTCGCATCGACGACGTAGCGGCTGATCGGATACTCCTCCGCATAGCCCCAGCCGCCGTGCATGAGCTGGCCGGCCTGGGTGGCCGAGACGGCCACGTCGCAGGCGAGCAGCTTCGCCTGGGCGGCGAGCGGCGCTGCGGCGCGCTCGTCCTCGTCGAAGGCGCGGGCAGCGGCGTAGGTGATCGCGCGGGCACCGGCGATCTGGGCCGTCATCTTGCCGAGCGTGTACTGCGTGAGCTGGAACTCGGAGATCGGCTGCTCGAATTGCTTGCGATCGACGACGTATTTCGCGGTCTCCTCGAGCGCGGCCTGGGCGAGGCCGCAGCCGCGACCGCCGGTCTGGAGCCGGCCCGCCGCGAAGCCCGCCATCTGGAGATAGAAGCCGCGACCGAGCCCCTTTTCCTCGCCGACGAGATGGTCGGCCGGGACGAACCAGCGCTCGAAGTTGAGCGTGTAGGAGTGCATGCCGCGGTAGCCGGGCGTCGCATCGGCCTTGCCGACGAGGCGCCCGCCGCCGGGCTGGGAGAAGTCGAAGGCGTGGTCGCGGGTCGAGGGCTTCGGCACCACGAAGAGCGAGAGGCCCTTGGCGCCCTTGGCGAGATCGGGATCCGTCCGCAGCAGGACCGCAAGCACGTTGGCGCGGCCCGCGAAGGTGCACCACGCCTTCGGGCCGTCGATGATCCAGCCCTCTACGCCGCCCACCGTCCCGCGCGTCGCCCGGCACTTCACGCTCGCGACGTCGGAGCCGATGTCGGGCTCGGTCACCGAGATGCCGGCCATGATCTCGCCCGAGGCGAGCTTCGGCAGCCAGTGCTTCTTCTGCGCTTCCGTTCCGCCGCCCATCAGCGCCTTGGTCAGGATCTCCGGCCGCGTGATCAGCGAGCCGGCGGCCGCGAGCGATGCCCGGGAGAGCTCTTCGGTCGTCAGGATCATCGCGAGGTTGCCCATCTCGACGCCGCCGTAGGCCTCGGGGATGGAGAGCCCGAAGAAGCCGAGCTCGGCCATCTTCTCGATGAACGCCTCCGGGATCGTCTCGTCGCTGCGGTGGATGTGTTCGGCGTGGGGCGCGATCTCTTCGGTCGCGAATTGCCGGACCTGATCGCGCACCTGCTCGTGGGTCTCGTCGAGGGCCCAGTCGTTGGCGCCGCGCGTCGCCGCCGCATGGGCACCGAGCTCGCGCAGGAAGGCCTCCGCGGTCGTCCGGCGAAGGGCGCTGCGGACGTTCGCGGGGAAGCATTTTTCGATCGTGGCGTCGCCGATGCCGAGATCGTCGGCGGCCGCCGAGAGCCGGATCTGGAGGTTCGTCATCAGCTCGCCGACCGCGGCGATCGCGATCTTCTCGCGCATCGCCGTGGCCTGGCCATCCGCGCGCCAGCGCTCGAGCTGGGCGAGCACTTCATGCGCCGCGACCGCTTCCGTCGCGGCGTAGGCGACGCGTTCGGTCGAGACCTGATGGTCGTCGATCCGGTCCCCGCCCGCGGTCAGGCGTTTCGCCGCGGACACGGCTTCGGCGAGCAGCAGGGCGCCGGCCTCGAGGACGAGTCGGGCGTCGTCTTCGCAGGCGGTCGATTCGCGGGTCGTCATGGGCGCGCTCCTTCTCGGGGCCTGGGGCCGGTTTTCGAGCGGGCGGACCATAGCGCTCAGCGCGTGGGCAGTCCGGGTGTCCGGGCGGGATCGGATGGCGACTCGGGGTCGGGATCCGGCAGTCCGGGGGCGATGCGCCGGCTCGGCAGCGCCGGTGCAGGTGGGCGCAGGTGGACGCAGGTCAGAAGAGCCGGCCGATTTCGTCGACGATCGCCGGGCTTCCGAACACGAGATCGAGCTTGCGACCCTCTTCGCGCTCGCGGACCCAGCAGCGGCCTCCGGCCTCCCGGGCCAGCACCCGGGTCGCTGCTGCATCCCAGGGATTCAGGTCGCAGTCGACCATGGCCTCGGCCGCGCCGGAGAGGACCAGCAGATGGCCGAAGGCATCGGTGTAGCCGCGCAGCTTGCCGATCCGCTCCGCCATCCGTTCGTGGACGGCGCGGAGCCCGGCCCGATCGAAGCAGAAGAGATCGCCGTGGCAGACGAGGGCGTCCTCGAGGCGGGCGATCGGGGAGACCGAGAGCCGCTCGCTTCCGCGATGGACGCCGCCGCCGAGGTAGCCCCCGATGCGATCGCCGACCGCGGGCAGATCGATCATGCCGACGACCGGTTCGTCGTCGACGAGCAGGGCGATGATCGTCGTGAAGAGCGGAATGCCGCGGGTGAACGCGATCGTGCCGTCGATCGGGTCGACGATCCAGCGCCGGCGTGCGCCGCGCCCACTCGCGCCGAGCTCTTCGCCGAGGATCGCGTCGTCCGGGAACGCTTCGGCGATCACGCGCCGGATCGCGCGTTCGGCTTCGCGATCGGCGACGGTGACGGGCGAACCGTCCTGCTTCGTCTCGATCGCGGTCCGCCGATAGCGCGGGAGGATCTCGGCGCGCGCGGCATCGCAGGCCCGGGACGCGACCGCGAGCGCGTCGCGCAGCTCGCGCTCTGCGACCGCGGCAGGGCCGGGTGCGCTCTCGCGGAAGCCGGCGGGCGGGCTCGCGTTCGTCATTGCAGCGGGCCTCCCTCCGGCCTGCCCGGGACGGCGGCCGCGAGGCGCCGCAGGCGTTCGAAGGGATAGATCCCCGTCGAGTGGCCGTCGCTCCAATCGACCTGGATCGCATAGCGCCCGACCGAGTGGATCCCGACGGGTGCGACGTCCGCCGGCACGTCGCGCTCGGCGAGCCGGGGCTCGCCGCTCCATTCGTCGACGCATTCGGCGCACGCGCAGGCCATGCGCAGCGCCCGCACGTCGAGCAGCGAAGTCGCCCCGTCCGCCCATTCGATGGCGAGGGTGCGGGCGTCGTGCTGACCGATGCGGACGGGGGTGTGTTCGGGGGCGGTCGACATGGTGGGCGCGAGGATAGGGTTCTTTCCCGGGCATGGCGGGGGCTGCGGCCGCCGGTGGATCGGCGGTTCCACTCGGCGCAAACGAGGCTAGAGTCCCGCGCCATGACGACGCAAGACGAGACGATCGCGATTCTGGGTGGGACGGGAGATCAGGGGCTCGGCCTCGCGCTGCGCTTCTGCCGGTCGGGGCGGCGAGTCCTGATCGGATCGCGCAAGGCGGAGCGGGCCGTCGAGGCGGCCGAGCAGGTGAAGAGCCAGGTCGCCGGTGCGCAGGTCGAGGGATTCTCGAACGAAGAGGCGACGGCGGGCGCGGCGATCGTGATCCTGTCCGTTCCCTTCGAGCATACGGCCGGCACCTTGAAGGCGATCAAGGAATCGCTTCGCCCCGGACAGATCGTGGTCTCGATGACGGTCCCGCTCGCGACGGCGATCGGCGACGGCGCGGTGCGCACCGTCGGGATCTGGCAGGGCTCGGCCGCGGAGCTGGTCGAATCCCTCGTGCCGAAGGGCGTCGAGGTCGTCTCTGCATTCCAGAACGTGTCTTCCCATCGTCTGCAGCATCTCGCCGAGCCCGTCGAATGCGACGTCGTCGTCTCGGGGCCGAAGGCGGCGCGCGAGAAGATCATGGCGCTCTGTCCCCTGGTGGAAGGCCTGCGTGCGCTCGACGGTGGTCCGCTCTCGAATGCACGGATCGTCGAGGCGATGACGGCGCTCATCATCGGTCTGAACGTGCGCCACAAATGTCCCGAAGGCCTCGGCATCCGATTCACCGGAATCTGAGCGGGCGCGCGGCGCGCACGGGAAGTGCGCCGGCGTTCAGGCCCGCAGGCCGCCGGCCCGCTCGATGAACGCGCGGACCTCGGCGACGCCGTGGCCCTCCTTCAGATTCGTGAAGAGGAAGGGCCGCTCGCCGCGCATGCGCCGCGCATCGCGATCCATCACGCCGAGATCGGCGCCGACGAGCGGCGCGAGATCCGTCTTGTTGATGATGAGCAGATCCGAGCGGGTGATGCCCGGGCCGCCCTTGCGCGGGATCTTGTCGCCGGCCGAGACGTCGATCACGTAGAGCGTCAGATCCGCGAGCTCCGGGCTGAAGGTCGCCGCGAGATTGTCGCCCCCGGATTCGATCAGGCAGAGCTCGGCTGCCGGAAAGCGCGCCTGCATCTGCGCGACGGCCGCGAGGTTGATCGACGCGTCCTCCCGGATCGCCGTGTGCGGGCATCCGCCGGTCTCGACGCCCATGATGCGCTCCGGCGGCATGGCCCCCGAGCGGGTCAGGATCTCCTGATCCTCGCGCGTGTAGATGTCGTTCGTGATCACGATGATGTCGTACGCGTCGCGCATCGCGACACAGAGGCATTCGAGCAGCTTCGTCTTGCCCGAGCCGACGGGGCCGCCGACGCCGACGCGCAGGGGGCCGTTCTCGGATCGGATGCGGGCGGGATGCGTCATGAGCGGAACAACCTCGTGGTCTGGGTTTCGTGGGCGAGCGCCATGAGATCGACTGCGAGTGACGCCGAGCCGACGTCTTCGAGGCGATCTTCGCAGGCGGCACGCGCCGAAGCGAGGATCGTCCGCTCGCAGTCGCGCAGGACGTGCTGTCCGTCCGTCTGGCCGAGCATGCCCAGCCGCAGCGCCGCGGAGACGCCATTCGCCGCGAAGGCATGCAGGTAGGCGGCACACGCCGCGAAGGGCTCGATTCCATGGACGCCCGAGACCGCGCCGACGGCGACCGGATAGGCGATGCGTCCGGAGGCGAGGATCGGCCTCAGCGCGGCGAGGCGGGGATGCGGCCAGCTCGCAGCGATCGTCGTCCAGAACGCCTCGCCCTGCTGAAGCGATTCGCGCGCGAGCTCGGGCGCACCGAAGAGCGTCGCGCCGAGCGCCGCGACCCGGCCGAGCGCCGAATCGTCGCCGGCGAGGGCGGCGCGGCTCGCGAGGGCGAGGAGCGCCGCATCGCTGCGCGCAGAGCCGAACTCGAGCAGGCCCACGAGCCAGGCCGCGAGGCTCGTCCGATCCGTCACGAGACCGGCATCGAAGGCCGACTCGAGGCCGTGGCTGTAGGCGAACGCGCCGACCGGAAAGCCGGGGGAGAGCCAGCCGAGCAGGCGGATCCAGCCGGGCGCGCCCGGTGCGGAGTCAGGCGGCGCTGTGGTCGGGGTCATGGTCGTGGGCGTGCGAGTGAGAGTGCGAGGCCGACGCGCCATCGTAGGCGCCGCGTTCGGGCTGGAAGGCGGCGATCCGCTCCGTGACCACCGCGCCGAGGCCGACCAGCATGTCGCGCAGCACGTGGTCGGGGCGGATCCGGATCCGGTCGGTGCCGAGCTCCGCGGGCACGTGGCGATTGCCGAGGTGCCAGGCCAGGCGCATCCGGAGCAGCGGATCCGGGGCGGTGATCTCGAGGATCGGCTCGGGCGCCGCGATCACGGCGATCCATTCGCCGGTCTCGAGCTGCAGGCCGTCGCCGCCCGCCAGCGCCACGGCGCGATCGAGGTCGAGCAGGGCCTCGCCCCCGCCGTCGAAGGCGAGCCGGATCCGGCGCCGATGGCGCGCGTCGTAGTCGAGGGTCACCGTCGCGATCGCCTCGCCCGTCGGCCAGTGGCCCCGCGCCGCATGTCGGCGAAGGCGCCGCATCAGAACAGGAAGTAGCGCTGCGCCAGCGCGAGGACGCGTGCCGGTTCGCAGGTCAGGATCCGCCCGTTCGCCCGGACCTCGTAGGTCTCCGGATCGACCTCGATGACGGGCAGGGCGTCGTTCCATTTGAGCGAGAGCTTCGAGATGCCGCCGCGGGTATTCGAGACCGGGGCCGTCGCCTTCGCGATCCCGAGGCGCGAGGCGAGCCCGGCTGCATGGGCCGCCTGGCTCACGAAGGTCAGCGCGCTCGCCGTACGCGCCCGGCCGAAGGCGCCGAACATCGGGCGCTGATGGACGGGCTGCGGCGTCGGGATCGAGGCGTTCGGATCGCCCATCGCCGCGTGGGCGATGGTTCCCCCGATGAGCACGAGATCGGGCTTCACGCCGAAGAAGGCCGGCGACCAGACGACGAGATCGGCCCGCTTGCCGACCTCGACGGAGCCGACGTGTTCCGCGATGCCCTGCGCGATCGCGGGATTGATCGTGTACTTCGCGACGTAGCGCCGGGCGCGCAGGTTGTCGTTCTCGCCCCGCTCGCCCTCGAGGCGGCCGAACTGGCGCTTCAGCTTGTCGGCGGTCTGCCAGGTCCGGATCACGACCTCGCCGACACGGCCCATCGCCTGGCTGTCGGAGGCCATGATCGAGAAGGCGCCCATGTCGTGGAGCAGATCCTCCGCGGCGATCGTCTCCTTGCGGATGCGGCTCTCGGCGAACGCGACGTCCTCGGGAATCCGGGGGTCGAGATGATGGCAGACCATCAGCATGTCGAGATGTTCGTCGACGGTGTTGACCGTGAACGGCCGCGTGGGATTGGTCGACGAGGGAATCACGTTCGCTTCGCCGCAGACGCGAATGATGTCGGGGGCGTGGCCGCCGCCGGCACCCTCGGTGTGGAAGGCGTGGATCGTGCGGCCCTTGAAGGCGGCGATCGAATGCTCGACGAAGCCCGACTCGTTCAGTGTGTCGGTGTGGATCATGACCTGGACGTCGTGGTCGTCGGCGACGGAGAGGCAGCAGTCGATGGCGGCCGGCGTCGTGCCCCAGTCTTCGTGGAGCTTGAGACCGCAGGCCCCCGCCACGATCTGCTCGACGAGCGCCTGCGGGAGCGAGGCGTTGCCCTTGCCGAAGAAGCCGAGGTTCATCGGAAACGCGTCGGCGGCCTGGATCATGCGTTCGAGATGCCAGGGGCCGGGAGTGCAGGTCGTCGCGTTCGTGCCCGTCGCGGGGCCGGTGCCGCCGCCCATCATCGTCGTGACGCCGGAGGCCAGGGCTTCCTCGATCTGCTGCGGGCAGATGAAGTGGATGTGGACGTCGATCGCGCCGGCGGTCACGATCTTGCCCTCGCCGGCGATGATCTCCGTGCCGGGACCGATCACGAGATCGACGCCGGGCTGCACGTCCGGATTGCCCGCCTTGCCGATCCCGACGATCTGGCCGCCTTTCAGGCCGATGTCGGCCTTCACGATGCCGCTCCAGTCGAGGATCACGGCGTTGGTGATCACCGTGTCGAGGGCACCGGCGGCGCGTGTCGTCTGGCTCTGGCCCATGCCGTCGCGGATCACCTTCCCGCCGCCGAACTTGACCTCCTCGCCGTAGCGCGTGAAGTCCTTCTCGATCTCGATGAAGAGCTCGGTATCCGCGAGTCGGACGCGGTCGCCGACGGTCGGCCCGAACATGCCCGCGTAGGCCCGGCGCGTCATGCGCGCCGCCGGGCGCCCCGATGAGGCCGCGGCGCGCGGGGCCGGCGGGAGGCGATCCATCACGCGCCCGCTGAAGCCGATCACCCTGCGCTCGCCGGCGTACGGAATCAGCACGACCTCGCGCTCCTGGCCCGGCTCGAAGCGGACCGCGGTCCCCGATGGAATGTCGAGCCGCCTTCCGAGGGCCGCATCGCGGTCGAAGGCGAGGGCGGGGTTGGTCTCGGCGAAGTGGTAGTGACTGCCGACCTGGATCGGCCGATCGCCCGTGTTCGAGACCCGCAGTACGACGCGGTCCGCTTCCTCGTTGAGGACGATCTCGCCCTCCGCGGACAGGATCTCGCCGGGTCGCATCACTTCTCCTCGCTGAGGTTCATCGGATCGGCTCGTGGACGGTCACGAGCTTCGTGCCATCCGGAAACGTCGCCTCGACCTGCACCTCGGGCAGCATCTCGGCGACGCCCTCCATGACCTCGTCGCGGCGGATGACGCGGGCTCCGCTCTCCATCAGGTCCGCGACGCTGCGGCCGTCGCGGGCGCCCTCGATCACGAAGTCCGTGATCAGCGCGACCGCCTCCGGATAGTTGAGCTTGACGCCGCGCTCGTGCCGGCGCCTCGCGACCAGGGCGGCCATCGAGACGAGGAGCTTGTCCTTCTCCCTCGCCGTCAGATTCATCGGATTCGCTCCTCGATTCGGATCGCCTGCGGCGTGCGCCGCGTGCATTTCGCGATGCGCGCGGCCGCGCCGCTTCGCGCGTGCAGCGCATACTTAGCCGACCGCCCGCATCAGATCGACCAGATGCGCGGCATCCGTTCGGGGCGGGCGAGCACGCGCGCGCGCAGGTGTGCCCAGATCGATCCATAGTACGGACGCAGCACGGCGCCCGCGTGCGCCAGGCAGCGGACGACGAGCAGGCCGCCTTCGTGGACGGCGGCCGCGACGTGCACGCCGGGCACGTTCGCTTCCCGATCCGCAGCCGGAGATCGGGGAGGAACCGCTCGGGATCGGGATGGAGCAGATGGATCACGGCGGCCATTCGTGCGTCGCCCAGACCCGCCGGTGAGCGCCGATGCGCGATCAGATCGCCCTCGAGGCGGACCGCTTCGGTGAGCACGACGCGACCTCCGCGCACGATCTCGGTGCGATCGAGGAAGCGGCCCGAATCGAAGGTCTCGTTCTTCGCGGCACGGCCGAGGGACAGGATCTCGCCGTAGAGCAGTACGGCGTCCTCGTCGGCCCGCAGCCGCGTCTCGCGGCGCAGACGGGCGCCGTCGAACAGGATCGTGCCCTGCGGCACGACCTCGAGCCGGGCGCCGGCGAGACTGGTGAAGGAGAAATGGAGCTCGGCTTCGTCGCCGCGCGAGCGGTAGATCTTCTCCGCGGCCTGCCCCGTCACGCAGAGCGACGCGCCGTCGTTCGCCTCGACCGCCAGCGAGAGGCGATCGCCGCCGACGACGCCACCCGCGGTGTTCGCGATCACGACCGGCCTCGCGTCGCCGAGCTCGGCGTCCGGCCGCAGGAAGCGCAGCGGCGATTCCTGGCGCAGGGTGCGGAGCGCCGTCTCAGGGCCTGAAAAGCCGATCGCGCTCCGCGCTTCGTAGCGCGCGAGACGGATCATGGCCGTCTCCGCTCCGGCCGAATTCACGCGCGGAGCGGGAAGCGGAACCGAAGCCGGTACGGGATCGGGGTTTTGCGAGAGGTCGGTCGCGGACAAGGGCGCTCCCTGCGCGCGAAGACTGCCACAGCCGGATCGAATCGGTCAGTGCGATGCACCGGACGCGCGCACGATCGAGGCGTTCGGCCACGTTCGTCGACGCGCGTCTTCCGCTGCGAAGCGTGCGATGCCGAACGCATGCGCAGTCGCATGCCGATCGTGGATGCATCCGCGCACGTTCCCCGGCTCGGGTCGCCGGCCGACCTGCGCGATAACCGGCGGTCGGTGCGCCGCATCCGCCCAGGCGGGTCGGCATCGGCGCGGCGCGTGAACGAAGCGCTGCGCGTGGCACGTCCGTTGCACTCACGATGATCGCGCTCGGGATGCAAACGAGGCCTAACACAGAGTCGCTCCGATCGATCCGATCGTGCACGGCGAAGAGATGGAGGACGAGATGAGAGAGACGTTCGAGAGAAGGCGCCGGTGGAACGTCCTGCGTGGCGCACTGGTGATGATCGCGTCGACCACGGCGATCGCGGCGATCGCATGGGCGGCGCCGGAGACCGCGAAGGTCAACACGACGGGACTCGCGGTGACGGATACGACCGTGACGGTCGGGATCCTCCATTCCGTCACCGGAACGATGGCGATCAGCGAGACGGGCTCGGTCCAGGCCGAGAAGCTGGCGATCCAGCAGATCAACGACATGGGCGGCGTACTGGGTCGCAAGATCGAGGTGATCCAGGAGGACGGTGCGAGCGATTGGCCGACCTTCGCGGAGAAGTCGCGCAAGCTGCTCGTCAAGGACAAGGTCGCGGCGGTCTTCGGCTGCTGGACTTCGGCCTCCCGCAAGGCGGTGCTGCCGGTCTTCGAGCAGTACGACGGGATGCTCTACTACCCGACCTTCTACGAGGGGCTCGAGCAGTCGCCCAACGTGATCTACACGGGGCAGGAGGCGACGCAGCAGATCATCGCGGGCATCGACTGGGTCGTGAAGGAGAAGGGGGCGAAGACGTTCTACCTGCTCGGCTCGGACTACATCTGGCCCCGCACGTCCAACAAGATCGCCCGCAAGCACATCGAGAAGCTCGGGCTCACGGTGGTCGGCGAGGAGTACTACCCGCTCGGTCACACCCAGTTCAATTCGCTCATCAACAAGATCAAGCTGAAGAAGCCCGACGTGATCTACGCGATCGTCGTCGGCGGCAGCAACGTCGCCTTCTACAAGCAGCTGAAGGCTGCCGGCATCGATCTCGCGTCCGGCAAGTGGACGCTGCTCACGATCAGCGTGACGGAGGACGAGATCCTCGGCATCGGTGGCGAGAACATCGTCGGTGCCTATGCGGCGATGAAGTACTTCCAGAGCCTTCCCAACGAGAACAACCAGAAGTTCGTCGCGGCCTTCAAGAAGATGTGGGGCGACGAGATCGTGATCGGGGACGTCACGCAGGCCGCCTATCTCGGGCCCTGGCTCTGGAAGGCCGCGGTCGAGAAGGCCGGCAGCTTCGACATCCCCGCGATCCGCAAGGCCTCGCCGGGCATCGAGCTGACGACGGCGCCGGAGGGCTACGTCCGGGTCCACGAGAACCACCATCTCTGGAGCAAGACCCGGATCGGTCTGGCGAAGCCGGACGGGCAGTACGAAGTCGTCTTCGAGACCGACGAGCTGATGGAGCCGGATCCGTTTCCGAAGGGATACCAGTAGTCGCCGGCAGGCGCCTGCCCGTCGGGCGCAGGGCAGGCGCCTCGCTCGTCTCCTCTCTTCCGGGCCCGGCCATCCATTCGCGATCGGAGGTGCGTGATGTTCGAAGGATATACCTGGACCGAGCTCGGCTCGATCTTCGTGATGCAGGGATTCGCCGGCCTGATCCTGTTCTCGGTCCTCGTCATGATGGCGCTCGGCCTCGCGATCATCTTCGGCCAGATGGGCGTGATCAACATGGCGCACGGGGAGTTCATGATCCTCGGCGCCTACGTGACCTGGCTCTGTTCGAACCTCTTCTCCGAGCACCTCTCCGGCCTCTTCGCCGGCTACTTCTTCGTCGCGATGCTGCTCGCGTTCCTCGCGTCCGCGGCGCTCGGTGTCTTCGTCGAATGGGCGCTGATCCGGCATCTCTACAAACGCCCGCTCGACACGCTGCTCGCCACCTGGGGGCTCAGTCTCATCCTCCAACAGCTCTTCCGATCGGTGTTCGGCGCCCGCGAAGTCGGCGTGACGCTGCCGGACTGGATGATGGGCTCGCTGGCGGTGAGCGAGACGATCGAAGTGCCGATCAACGGGATCTTCGTGATGGCGCTGACGCTCGGGATCACGGTGCTCGTCTACCTCTGGAACTTCCGGTCGGCCTGGGGCAGCCAGATGCGCGCCGTCGTCCAGAATCGCGAGATGGCCGCCGCCGTCGGTATCGACACCGAGCGGATCGATCGCATGAGCTTCGGGATCGGATGCGGCATCGCTGGGGTCGCGGGGAGCGCGTTCACGATGCTGGGCTCGACGGGGCCGACCTCAGGTCAGCTCTACATCGTCGACACCTTCCTGGTCGTCGTCTTCGGCGGTGCGCACAGCCTGCTCGGCACGATCTTCTCCGCCCTCGCGATCTCGCAGTCGCAATCCACGCTCGAGTTCTTCCTGAGCGGCTCGATGGCGAAGGTCCTGACGCTGCTCACGGTGGTCACGATCCTCATGATCCGGCCGCAGGGGCTCATGTCCCTGCGGATCCGGTCCTAGGAGGGAGTCCGGCAATGGGGGGTTCGACTCGTCGTGCATCCGGGATCGCCTCGCGAGGGGAGTGGCTCGCCTACGGCGCCCTCGCTTTCCTGCTGCTCGCGGTGCTGCCCGGGATGCTGGAGGTGTTCCAGCTCAATCTCTTCGGGAAGTACCTGACCTACGCGTTCGTCGCCGTCGGTCTGGTCCTCTGCTGGGGCTACGGCGGCATCCTGAGCCTGGGGCAGGGCGTCTTCTTCGGCCTCGGCGGCTACTGCCTCGCGATGTTCCTGAAGCTCGAGGCCTCGGATCCGGAGTCGACGGCGATCCAGTCGACGCCCGGCATTCCGGACTTCATGGACTGGAACCAGCTGACGGAGCTCCCCTGGTTCTGGGTGCCTTTTCAAAGTCTCTCGTTCGCGCTCTTCGCCGTCGTCGCGGTTCCGACGCTCTTCGCCGGATTGATCGCCTTCGCGATGTTCAAGCGCAGGGTGGGCGGCGTCTACTTCGCGATCATCACCCAATCCGTCGCCGCGATCCTCTCGATCGTGATCATCGGGCAGCAGGGGCTGACCGGCGGCGTCAATGGGATCACCGACCTGCGCACGCTGAAGGGCTGGGACATCCGCAGCGACGAGGCGAAGCTGATCCTCTACTACGTGAACGCGCTCCTCCTGCTCGGCGCGCTCGCGGCGTCGCACCTCGTCCTGCGGAGCAAGCTCGGACGCATCCTGGTCGCGATGCGCAATCGCGAGGATCGTGTCCGCTTTTCCGGCTACGACGTCGCGAGCTTCAAGATCTTCGTCTTCTGCTGGGCGGCCGCGCTTTCGGCGATCGGCGGGGCGATGTTCACGCTCCAGGTCGGCTTCATGTCGCCGTCGTTCGTCGGGATCGTGCCGTCGATCGAGATGGTGATCTTCGCGGCGGTGGGCGGAAGGCTCTCGCTGCTGGGAGCCGTCTACGGGACGCTGCTCGTCAACTGGGCGAAGACGACGTTCTCGGAGACGATGCCCGAGCTCTGGCTGCTCGCGATGGGCGGGCTCTTCATCGCGGTCGTGCTCTTCTTTCCGAACGGGTTGGCGGGGGTCTGGCAGAAGCTCGTCGGATCCAGCCGTCGGCTGCGCGCGCAGAGCGACGCCCGCATCGAGAGCTCCACGGCGGGCCGCGCACTCACGAAATCGGTCCAGGAAGGGGGAGCGAGCTGATGCTGTCCTCACGGCCTTCGAACTATCTGCTGAACGTGGAAGGGCTCACGGTCTCCTTCGACGGATTCAAGGCGGTCGACGACCTGACGTTCTACGTCGACGCGGAGGAGATCCGCGTGATCATCGGTCCGAACGGCGCCGGAAAGACGACGGTCCTCGACCTGATCTGCGGGCGCACACGCGCCTCCGCGGGCACGGTCTGGTTCAAGGACCATCAGCTGACCGCGCTCAAGGAACATCAGATCGTCCACGTCGGGGTCGGGCGGAAGTTCCAGAATCCGACGATCTACGAAGACCTCACCGTGTTCGAGAATCTCGAGATCTCGTATCCGGCCGGACGCTCGGTGCTCGGGGCGCTCGCCTTCCGGAAGACGCGCGCGATCCTCGACCGCATCGAGGAGATCGCCGAGACGGTCTTTCTCTCCGACGTTCTCGACGAGACGTCCGGAAGGCTCTCGCACGGCCAGAAGCAGTGGCTCGAGATCGGGATGCTCCTCATCCAGGATCCGGAGCTCCTGATGCTCGACGAGCCCGTCGCGGGCATGAGCCCGAGCGAACGCAAGAAGACGGCCGAGCTGCTCCAGAAGATCGCGCACGGCCGCTCGGTGCTCGTGATCGAGCACGACATGGGCTTCGTCGAGGACATCGCCCACAAGGTCACGGTGCTGCATCAGGGAAGGATCCTCGCCGAAGGCTCGATGGAGCAGATCAAGGCGGATCCGCGCGTCATCGAGGTCTATCTCGGTCACTGAGCCGCGAGGCGGACGGGGAGGAGGAGCGCATGCTGAAGATCGAGGGGCTCTGCGCGGGATACGGGACGAGCGAGGTCCTCCACGAGATCGATCTCTCGGTCCAGCGCGGCGAGATCGTCGCCGTGATGGGGCGCAACGGCATGGGCAAGTCGACGCTGCTGCGCTCGATCATGGGCCTCGCGAAGACGACCGCCGGCACGATCGAGATCGACGGCCGGGAGCTCGGCGCCATGAAGACCTTCGAGCGCGTCGCGGCCGGGCTCGGCTACGTGCCGCAGGGCCGCATGATCTTCGGCTCGCTGACGGTGCTCGAGAACATCGAGGTGGGCCTCGCGTCGGTCGTCGACAAGACGGTTCCCGCGGACGTCTACGCGCTGTTCCCGGTGCTCGAGGAGATGGGCAGTCGACGAGGCGGGAATCTCTCGGGCGGGCAGCAGCAACAGCTCGCGATCGCCCGCGCGCTCGCGACACGGCCCGAGTACCTGCTCCTCGACGAGCCGACCGACGGCATCCAGCCGTCGATCATCCAGGATCTCGCGCGCGTGCTCCGCCGGATCCGCGACGAGCGCGGTCTCGGGATCGTCGTCTCCGAGCAGGTCCTGCGCTTCGCGCTCGACGTCGCAGATCGCGTCGTCGTCGTCGAGAACGGTCGCATCGTCCACGAGGCCGCGCGCTCGGAGGTCGACGAACGAAAGGTCTCCTCCCTGCTCGCGGTCTGATCCGCGCGCCCGGTGCCCGTCCCGCCAACCCGAAAGAACGAAACCCGATCGAAAGGAATCGCCATGACCCGGAAGCTCATCCAGATCGACCTCTCGAAGTCCCCCTACGATCACGACACGATCCACAATCGCTGGCACCCCGACATCCCGATGGTCGCATGGTCGACCCGGGCGAGGATTTCATCGTCGAGTGCTTCGACTGGACCGGTGGCCAGATCAAGAACGACGACTGCGCGGACGACGTGCGCGACGTCGATCTCTCGCAGGTTCATTTCCTTTCGGGCCCGATCGGGGTGAACGGCGCCATGCCGGGTGATCTGCTGGTCGTCGATTTCCTCGATCTCGGGGCGTTCCCCGAGAGTCTCTGGGGCTTCAACGGCTTCTTCTCGAAGCAGAACGGAGGCGGCTTCCTGACGGACCACTTTCCGGAGGCGCAAAAGTCGATCTGGGACATCGAGGGGATGTTCACGAAGTCGCGCCACATCCCCGGCGTCCGCTTCGCGGGGCTCGTGCATCCGGGATTGATCGGCTGCCTGCCGTCGGCGGAGCTGCTGCAGGAGTGGAACGTCCGCGAGAAGGCGCTCTTCGATACCGATCCCGATCGGATCCCGGCGCTCGCGACCTTGCCCTACGCCGAGACCGCGCACATGGGCCGCCTCGCCGGCCCCGGCGTGAACAAGGCCGCGAGCGAGGGCGCGCGCACGGTCCCGCCGCGGGAGCACGGCGGGAACTGCGACATCAAGGACCTGTCGCGCGGCTCGCGCTGCTACTTCCCGGTCTACGTGCCCGGCGGCGGGCTCTCGATGGGCGACATCCATTTCAGCCAGGGCGACGGCGAGATCACCTTCTGCGGTGCGATCGAGATGGCCGGATGGATCCATCTCAAGGTCTCCCTCATCAAGGGGGGCATGGCGAAGTACGGCATCAAGAATCCGATCTTCAAGCCGTCGCCGATCACCCCGAACTACAAGGACTACCTGATCTTCGAGGGCATCTCGGTGGACGAGGGCGGCAAGCAGCACTACCTCGACGTCCACATCGCCTATCGCCAGGCGTGCCTGAACGCGATCGAGTACCTGAAGAAGTTCGGCTATTCGGGCGCCCAGGCCTACGGCATCCTGGGCACCGCGCCCTGCCAGGGCCACATCAGCGGCGTCGTCGACATCCCGAACGCCTGCGCCACGCTCTGGCTCCCGACCGAGATCTTCGAGTTCGACATCCAGCCGAACGTGGACGGACCGGTCCGCCACCTCTCGGGCGAGATCGACGTGCCGCTCTCTCCGGACAAATGAGCGGCGAGGCTGCGGCGCCGGCGACTCGTCGCCGTGCGCCGCAGCGGCGCGTCCCGCCCGCCTCGGCGGGAAGCGGACGGGACGAGGGAGCGGGACGAGAGGGTGGAATCGGCCGAGAGCGCCGAGGAGGGAGAGGGCATGCCGGTCTACGAATATCTGTGCGAGCGATGCGGGGACTTCAGCGAGCTTCGGCCGCTGTCGGAATACGATCGGCCCAGGCCGTGTCCGGGCTGCGCGCGTCCTGCGCCCCGCGCCGTTCTCAGCCCACCTGCGATCTCCGGTTGCTCGAGTGCGCTGCGAGCGGCGCGGCGAAGGAGCGAGGCGAGCGCGGAGCGCCCCGCGCGCGGCGTGATCGATGCGCGCACGGCCGCGCGGCCCCATGCGCATCCGGCGCGAGCGGGGCGGGTCGCCGGCGGGCGCCCATGGATGCTCTCGCACTAGAACGTTCGAGGGCGTCGGAAGATGCGGCAGGCGCGGCGCGCAGGGGACGCAGCGAGCCGCCGCCTGCCGCATCGAACGACGTCTCCGGCTTGCGCACCTCGGCGCGATGACGAAGACTCGCCGGCTCGACGCGCAGGAACGAGCGGAGACTCGGAGAGGAAGCGGAAGTGGTGCGGATCGCCGGACGGACGGAATGTGGGAGCGAAGCAAGCAGCGTCGGCGCCTGGCCTCTTCGAAGTCGCGCGGAAGTCTCGGAGCGATCGGACGCGCTCCACCTCCGTCTCCGCCGCCGAGCCTCGATCCTCGTCGGAGCGATCGTGTTCGGCGCGATCGGTTGTGCGGACGTCTCCTTCAAGCCTGGCGCTTCTCCGGACCAGATCCGGCGCGACGAGATCGCTTGCCGCGAGGCCGCCGGCGACGTCGAAGCCGACTATCAGAGCTGCATGAAGGATCGCGGCTACCTCGTTTCGAAATCCGGCGAAGAAACCGGTTGGAAGCCCGCCGGACGCTGATCCGCTCGAGATCCCCTGCGCGCCGATCGCCGCCGGATGCCGCCCGGATGGGCTTCTTCAGGCGCGCCGTCGCCCCGATTCCTCGGCGTCGAAGTCCGACTCCATTCGGGAAGGTTCGGTGGATCTTCGTTCGTGCGGCCTCCCAATTCGGCGGGTCTGCGCACGCCTGCTCCATCGTCGGCGACGCTCCGCTCGAATGCGAAGCCGTGCCGGTTCGCCGGCGATCGGGCATCGCGCTCGCCGGTCCGGTGCATAGCACCGATGCAATTCCGACGAATGCTCGAAAATGCGCCGCCGACTTGCCGGGGGATTGAGCAGCTCGATCGGATCTGGCCGCGGAATTCGGAGATGTTAGGCCTCGGGCCACGCTGATCTCCGTTACGTCCGGCGGGGACGTTTGGCACGGCGATTGCTCTCTCTGGTTGCGGGCTCGGCTCTACAACCAGAGGGAAAAATGAAAAGACTCAAAGCACTCGTGGTCGGTGTGGCCCTGGCGGCGTTCGGTCCCGCTACGGCGCAGGCAGGTGGAAAGATCTCGATCGACGATACGAAATGGATCAGTCTCGGCATCGGCGGGCGCGCCGACTTCACGGCCCGGGAGGACGCTGCGCCGAGCGGATCGGACTGGACGAACGACTTCAACATCAACAACGCCCGCGTCTACATCAACGGACAGGTGCACGAGTACGTCAAATTCGAGTTCAACACGGAGTGCGTCTTCTGCGGCAACTCCTCCCTCGAAGAGTTCGTGCTGCTCGATGCCGTCGCGAAGATCGAGTTGAGCCCGTACTTCAACGTCTGGGCGGGGCGGCTGCTCGTACCGGCCGAACGCCAGGAGCTGAACGGCCCCTACTATTCGAGCACCCACGATCCGTACAAGACGCCGTTCTACTCGTCGGATTTCTCGGTCGATTTCGGATCGGGCGGGGCCGGCGTCTACGCCCGCGATCAGGGCGTCAACATCTGGGGCGCGGCGGGGCCCGAGGGCGCCTTCCAATACGTGTTCGGCGTCTTCCAGGGGCTCCAGTCCTCGTCGGACGAGGGGCCGAACCAGGACGACAATCCGCTCTGGGCCGCACGGGTGGCCTACAACTTCCTCAACGTCGAGAAGAATCCCGGCTACTACACGAGCGGGACCTACTACGGAAGTGCGGGCGACGTCCTGACGCTCGCGGCGGCCTTCCAATACCAGGAGGACGGCGCCGGCTCCTTCGACAATCCCGGAGATTTCCTGGGCGTGTCGGCCGACGTGATCTTCGAGAAGGTGTTCGAGGGCGCGGGCGTCTTCACGTTCAACGGCGAGTACAAATACTTCGACGCCGACTACGACGAGGACGCCTTCGGAGATGCGGATGCCTTCACGATGTTCGACGGGGATTCCTTCTCCGTCGTCGGTCTCTACATGTTCGAGCCGAAGGTCTGGATCGGTCAGTTCCAGCCTTATTTCCGCTACACGGGCGTCTACGCCAACGAGAGCAGCGACCGCGAGGAATACGAGGCCGGCGTCAACTACGTGATCGACGGCCACAACGCGCGCATCTCGTTCTTCTACCAGTACGGCGACATCGCGACCAAGGGGCTGAACTACGCGCCGGACGCGGACGGCGACGACGTGAGCACCATCAAGCTGGCGATCCAGATCCAGATCTGACGTCACGGGCCGTTCGCCCGCGGAGCGGCTCTTTCCCGGACGAGACAAATACAGGAGTCGAAGGTTCAAAATGGAAATCAAACGCGCGATTCGATGGATCACTGCCCTGGCGGCGCTCGGCCTGTCTGCGTCGTTGCCGGCGGTCGCTGCCGAGACGATCAAGGTGGGCGTCCTCCACTCCCTGTCGGGAACCATGGCCATCAGCGAGACGACGCTGAAGGACACGGTCCTGATGATGATCGAGGAGCAGAACAAGAAGGGAGGCGTGCTCGGAAAGAAGCTCGAGGCGGTCGTCGTCGATCCGGCTTCGAACTGGCCGCTCTTCGCGGAGAAGGCGAGGCAGCTGCTCGCGAAGGACAAGGTCTCGGTCGTGTTCGGCTGCTGGACCTCGGTCTCCCGCAAATCGGTGCTGCCGGTCTTCGAGGAGCTGAACGGATTGCTCTTCTACCCCGTTCAGTACGAGGGCGAGGAATCGTCCAAGAACGTCTTCTACACGGGCGCCGCGCCGAATCAGCAGGCGATTCCCGCGGTCGACTACCTGATGAACGACCTCGAGGTCGAACGCTGGGTGCTGGCCGGGACGGACTACGTCTATCCCCGAACGACCAACAAGATCCTCGAGGCCTACTTGAAGTCGAAGGGCGTCGCGGAGTCGGACATCCTGATCAACTACACCCCGTTCGGCCACTCCGACTGGCAGAGCATCGTGTCCGAGATCAAGAAGTTCGGCAGCGCGGGCAAGAAGACGGCGGTCGTTTCGACCATCAACGGCGATGCGAACGTGCCCTTCTACAAGGAGCTCGGCAATCAGGGCGTCTCGGCGGAGGACATTCCGGTGGTCGCGTTCTCGGTCGGCGAGGAGGAACTCTCGGGCATCGACACGAAGCCGCTGGTCGGGCACCTCGCCGCCTGGAACTACTTCCAGAGCGTCAAGGCACCGGTGAACGACGCCTTCATCGCGACCTGGAAGTCGTACATCAAGAATCCGAAGCGCGTGACGAACGATCCGATGGAGGCGACCTACATCGGCTTCAACATGTGGGTGAAGGCCGTGACGGCGGCCGGAACGACGGATCCGACCGCGGTGCAGAAGGCGATCATCGGCGTCGAGACGCCGAACCTCTCGGGCGGCGTCTCGAAGATGCTCCCCAACCACCACATCACGAAGCCCGTCCTGATCGGCGAGATCCAGGGCGACGGACAGTTCGCGACGGTCTGGGAGACCGAGGGGCTCGTCCCGGGTGATGCGTGGTCGGACTTCCTGCCGGAGAGCAAGATCATCGAGGCCGATTGGACGGAGAAGCTCAACTGCGGGAACTACAACACCGTGACCAAGAAGTGTTCGGGCCAGAACTTCTGAATTGCGGGCGCTGGCCGCTCGGAGACCATGCTCTCCGAATAACGGTCGGCGCGATGACCGAGGGCTCGTGTGGAGCCTCCGGTCCGGGGGGCCCCACACGGGCCGCTGCGCGGTGCGGGCGATGTCGCGACCTCGCCGGATGGGCCGGCCGATCGGCCGGGGCGAGGAAGACGAAAGTGGGGATGTGTTGAAAGGACCGAGGGATCGGAGGGCTCAGGCGGGCGGCGCCCCGAGGCGCCGGGCAGAAGGGCAGGGCGTTCGTCGGAGCCGGTTCGCGCCGCTCCTCTTCGTCCTCCTCGCGCTCGCGGCATTCGCAGAGGGGGCCCGTGCAGGGGAGATCGACGAGGCGCTCGATCGGCTCGCACGCGGATCGTTTCGCGAGAAGGCGGCGGCCGTCGAGCAGATCGGCGAGAGCGGGTCACCGATGGTCCCGAGAATCCTGTCCGCCCTGCTCGATTCGGGCATCTACTTCGCTCCGGAATCGGGCCGCGTGTACCTGGCGGCCGAGGAGGGCCGCGAGGTGCGATACGCGGACGCGATCACGGGGGAGCCCGCCCCGGACGTCGATCCGGCGGGGCTCGAGAAGATCATCGTCAACAACCGGATGCGGACGGACGCGCGGGCGACGCTGGCGCGGATCCGGCTCGGGGCGGCCGACGCCGACGAGCGCGGGGCCGCCGTGCGCTCCTTGATGGGCGATCGCAGCGCGCGAACCCTCGAGCTGCTGCGCGCCGCCTACGTCGACGAACGCGATCGGGACGTACGCGACACCCTCCGCGTCGCGATCGCCCTTTCCGAGCTCGACGACGCCGACCCGGACCGCCGCATCGCGGCGATCCGGGAGCTCGCCGGGAGCCTGCACGGCGAGGCCTACAACGCGCTCACGGCCCTGGCCGCGCGGAGCGAGAACGGCGAGGGTGAGCTCGTCGCCGTCCATGCCGCCGCCCGCGACGCGATCGCCGAGATCGATCGCAAGCGCAGTGTGCTCGCGCTCGTCGAGACGCTCTTCTTCGGGCTCTCGCTGGGCTTCGTGCTGGTGCTCGCCGCGATCGGGCTCGCCATCACGTTCGGCGTCATGGGCGTCATCAACATGGCGCACGGCGAGCTCATCATGCTCGGCGCCTACACCACGTGGGGCGTGCAGCAGCTGCTGCCCGACGCGATCGAGGCCTCGATCTTCATCGCGATCCCCAGTGCATTCCTGGTGGCGGGCCTCGTCGGGATCGTGATCGAGCGGTGCGTCGTGCGATTTCTCTACGGACGGCCGCTCGAGACGCTGCTCGCGACCTTCGGGCTCAGCCTGGTGCTCCAGCAGGCCGTGCGGACGCTCTTCTCACCGCTCAATCGCTCCGTCGAGACGCCCGCGTGGATGAGCGGGCAGTGGGTCGTCAACGATGCGCTTTCGCTGACCTACAACCGGATCTTCATCATCTTCTTCAGCATCGCGGTATTCGGTGCGCTGGTCGCTCTGTTGCAGGGGACCCGGCTCGGGCTCCAGATCCGCGCGGTGGCCCAGAATCGCGACATGGCGCGGGCGATGGGGGTGCGCGGAGCCTGGATCGACGCGGCGACCTTCGGGCTGGGGAGCGGCGTCGCCGGGCTGGCCGGAGTGGCGCTGAGCCAGCTGACGAACGTCGGGCCCAACCTTGGCCAGGCCCACATCGTCGATTCGTTCATGGTCGTCGTCTTCGGCGGGGTCGGGAATCTCTGGGGCACGCTCGTCGCAGGCCTCGGCCTCGGGATCGCGAACAAATTCCTCGAGCCGTACGCGGGCGCGGTGCTGGCGAAGATCGTGGTGCTCGTCTTCATCATCCTCTTCATCCAGCGAAGGCCTCGCGGCCTGTTCCCGCACAAGGGTCGCGCGGCAGGTGCATTTTGAAGGGCCTGCTTTCGAGCTTCCGCACGCGTTTCGCCCGTCCGCTCGACGCCGCGGTCGTCGGATCTTTGCTCGCGCTGCTGGTCGCGGTGCCGATCCTGAACCTGGCGGTGCCGGAGGGCTCCGCGCTGCATCTCGACACCTTCACGGTCACGCTGCTGGGGAAATATCTCTGCTATGCGATGCTCGCCGTCGCGGTCGACCTCGTCTGGGGCTATTGCGGCATCCTGAGCCTGGGGCACGGCGCATTCTTCGCGCTCGGCGGCTATGCGATGGGCATGTACCTGATGCGCCAGATCGGCGATCGGGGCGTCTACGGCAATCCGCTGCTGCCCGACTTCATGGTCTTCCTCGATTGGGACGCGCTGCCCTGGTACTGGTGGGGCTTCTCGAGCTTCCCCTTCGCGATGGCGATGGTCGTGGTGGTGCCGGGGCTGCTCGCGCTCGTGTTCGGCTGGTTCGCCTTCCGGGCGCGGGTCAACGGCGTCTACCTCTCGATCATCACCCAGGCCCTGACCTATGCCCTGCTGCTGGCGTTCTTCCGCAACGAGATGGGCTTCGGCGGCAACAACGGCCTCACCGATTTCAAGGAGCTGCTCGGCTTCGACCTGCAATCCGACACTACCCGGGTCGCGCTCTTCTGCACGACGGTCGCGATCCTGCTCGCGAGCTACGTCGCCTGTCTCGCGGTCGTCGCCTCGCGCTTCGGACGCGTCGTGGTCGCGATCCGGGACGCCGAGGATCGCGCGCGCTTCCTCGGCTACCGCGTCGAGCATTTCAAGCTCTGGATCTTCGTCGCATCGGCGGTGCTCGCCGGCATCGCGGGGGCGCTCTACGTCCCGCAGGTCGGCATCATCAACCCAGGTGAGTTCGCGCCGCTGGGCTCGATCGAGGTGGTGATCTGGGTGGCGATCGGCGGTCGCGGCACGATCTTCGGCGCGATCGTCGGAGCCGTCCTCGTGAGCTTCGCGAAGACCTGGTTCACGGGTCTCTTTCCCGAAGTCTGGCTCTTCGTGCTCGGCGGGCTCTTCGTCCTGGGGACGCTCTTCCTGCCGAATGGCGTCGTCGGGTTGCTGGGGCGGAGGGCGCGATGAGCAAAGGGGAGAGCGGCACGGATCGGGTCCGGGCGGCGGCGTTTCCCGAGCGCGAGCGCTGGGATCTGCTGCACGGTGCGATCCTCTACCTCGATGGCGTGACCGTCCGTTTCGACGGATTTCGTGCCCTCGACGATCTCAGCCTGTCGATCGATCGCGGCGAGCTGCGCTGCATCATCGGCCCGAACGGCGCAGGCAAGACGACGATGATGGACGTCGTCACGGGCCGGACACGACCCGATGCCGGACAGGTCTTCTTCGATCGGGACGTCGACCTGCTCGCGCTGCGCGAGCCCGACATCGCGCTCGCCGGCATCGGGCGGAAGTTCCAGAAGCCGACGGTCTTCGAGCATCTGCCGGTCTTCGAGAACCTCGAGCTCGCCATGAAGAAGAGCCGGGGCGTCTGGTCCTCGCTCGTCGCGAGGCTCTCGGGGGAGGAGCGGGATCGGATCGAGGCCACCCTCGAGACGATCGGGCTGAGGGAATCGTCGGCCGGAAAGGCGGGCGCACTGTCACACGGCCAGAAGCAATGGCTCGAGATCGGGATGTTGCTGATGCAGGAGCCGCAGCTGCTGCTCGTCGACGAGCCGGTGGCCGGGATGACCCATCAGGAGACGGAGCGCACCGCCGAGCTGCTGGTCTCCCTCGCCGGGACACATTCCGTGGTCGTCGTCGAGCACGACATGGAGTTCGTGCGCTCGATCGCACGCCGGGTCACCGTGCTGCACGAAGGGCGCGTGCTGGCCGAGGGGAGCATGGACGACGTCCAGAACGATCCGCGCGTCATCGAAGTCTATCTGGGCGCTTAGCGTGGGGGTCGCGTGCTGAGTCTTTCGGGCCTGAATCAGTTCTACGGCGAGAGCCATACGCTCTGGGACGTCTCGTTCGAGGTGCCCGAGGCCTCGTGCGTCTGCCTCATGGGGCGCAACGGCGTCGGCAAGACGACGACGCTCAAATGCATCATGGGACTGTTGCGTCTGCGAAGCGGAGAGATCCTGCTGCGCGGCGAGCCGATCTCCGGCGAGCCCGCGGAGTCGCGCGCGGCGCGGCGGATCGGATACGTGCCGCAGGGGCGGGAGATCTTCGCGCGGCTCTCGGTCGAGGAGAACCTGAAGCTCGGGCTCGTCGCGAACCCCGGCGCGCGCGGGCGGCGGGCGATGGACCGGGTGCTCGAGACCTTTCCCGTCCTGAAGGACATGCTCCGGCGGCGGGGCGGCGATCTCTCGGGCGGGCAGCAGCAGCAGCTCGCCTTCGGCCGGGCCCTGGTCCTCGAGCCGGAGCTCCTGATCCTGGACGAGCCGACCGAGGGCATCCAGCCCAACATCGTCCACGAGATCGGGGATACGATCCGCCGGCTCAATCGCGACCTCGGACTGACCGTCCTGCTCGTCGAGCAGAAGCTGCCCCTGGCCCGGCGGGTCGCCGATCGCTTCCACATCCTCGACAAGGGGCGGTCGGTGGCCGAGGGGCCGATCGAGGCGCTCGACGACGACGTGGTGCGGCGGCATCTCACGGTCTGACCGCCTCGCTGCCGGGCCCCGGGCAGGCGGTCGCGGCCGGCCGGAGCGGGCTGCGGATCGGGTCGCTCGATCGAGGGCGACCCGGGAACCTCGAGGGCCCGATCGGAACGCCCGGTCCGCCGTCGGCCCCTGGCCAAGAACGCTGTTTGCGGGCACTCTGATTCACGTTCAGAAACGCCGGATTGTCCAGCTCGCGCAAACCGGTGGGCGAAGAGGGACCCACAAGGTCTTGTGGTCGACAAGGGCAGCAGCCGCAAGATTTTGTGGATTTTGTCGTTGACGAACGCAACGGCAACGGGCAAGTTGCCGGTCAACGGGGATGTGAGTTTCCTCCTGTAGCCTGGGGGGGTCGCAACTGGGTAGTTGCGGGGAGGAACACGAACTCGAGTGGTTCTTCGTGAGGCCGCGAACGTCGAAAGATCGCGGCGTGACGGATCGGGTCGAGCCAGCAGGCCGACACGGTCCGGGCATCGAATCGCGCCACGGCGCGGTCCGGGCCCGGGCCCGGTGGATGCGGCCACTGTGATCGAGATGCGATCGTGACGTGATCGGATTGGTCGATGCGGTCGGAATGATCGAAGCGATCGAAACGGTCCGCGAGAGCAGCTCAGGTCGGGCCGGGCGGAGAACGCCCGGGCGTTCGAAGCGAGCCGAAGCCGGGTTCCTGGAAGGGATGCGGCCCAGCGAAGGTCATTCACGGTTCGGGGGGCGCCGGGAGCAATTCCGGCGCCCCACTCATCTAGTCGGCCATCATCTCATCTTCCACGCTCGCCCGTCCCGTCGGGCCCGGTCGTGGACGCACCAACGACGAGCGCACACGGCGGCTTTTTCGATTGAGGGGGGATCGGGAGATCATGACGACGGATCGGCAGCAGGATCGGGGCAGGTCGGCAGGCCACGCTCAGGGCAAGTCAGAGGGCAAGTCAGAACGCAAGTCGGCCAACGAGTCGAAGGAGACGATCGCGATGCAGGGCGAACGAACGACGACGGGGGCAGCGAACGGCGTCGAAGCAGGTCGGCCGGGCGGCGGTCTCCACATCGAGCGCCATTTCACCGACGGCAAGACGAACCCGTTCGACACCCTCGAATGGGAGCTCCGCACCGCCGGCATCGCGAACGAGAAGGGCGAGACCGTCTTCGAGCAGACCGACGTCGAGATCCCGAAGAAATGGTCGCAGCTCGCGACCAACGTCGTCGTCTCCAAGTATTTCCGCGGCCATGTCGGCACGCCCGAGCGCGAGCGCAGCGTGAAGCAGCTGATCGGCCGCGTCGTGCGGCGGATCCGCGAATGGGGCGAGGAGGGCGGCTACTTCGCGACGCCCGCCGACGCGGACGCGTTCAGCGACGAGCTCACCTACCTGCTCGTCCATCAGAAGATGGCCTTCAACAGCCCCGTCTGGTTCAACCTCGGTGTCGAGGGAACGCCGCAGCAGGCTTCCGCGTGCTTCATCAACTCGGTGAACGACACGATGGAATCGATCATGGATCTCGCGAAGACCGAGGCCATGCTCTTCAAGGGCGGCTCGGGCACCGGCAGCAATCTCTCCTCGATCCGGTCGTCGCGCGAGCTGCTCGCCGGCGGCGGCGTCGCCTCGGGCCCGGTCTCGTTCATGCGGGGCTTCGACGCCTTCGCGGGCGTGATCAAGTCCGGCGGCAAGACGCGGCGGGCGGCGAAGATGGTGATCCTGAACGTCGATCATCCCGACGTGATGGACTTCATCCGCTGCAAGGCCGACGAGGAGAAGAAGGCCTGGGCCCTGATCGAGGAGGGCTACGCCGGCGGCTTCAACGTCCCGGGCGGCGCCTACGACTCGGTCTTCTTCCAGAACGCGAACCATTCGGTCCGGGTCACGGACGGCTTCATGGAGAAGGCCGGCCGCGCGGATGCCTGGGATACGAAGTCGGTCACGACGGGTGAAACGGTCGAGACGCTCCGCGCCGACGAAGTCCTGCGCACGATGGCCGATGCGGCCCACGTCTGCGGCGATCCCGGCATCCAGTACGACTCGACCATCAACCGCTGGAACCCGGTGAAGAACTCGGGGCGCATCAACTCGAGCAATCCCTGCTCCGAGTACATGTTCCTCGACGATACGGCCTGCAACCTCGCGAGCCTGAACCTCATGACCTTCCTCGACGGGGAAGGCCGGTTCCAGGTCGAGGACTATCGCCGCGCCGCGGGGCTCACGATCCTCGGTCAGGAGATCCTGGTCGACTTCGCCGACTATCCGACGCCGAAGATCGAGCAGAACAGCCATCTCTATCGTCCGCTCGGGCTCGGCTACGCCAACCTCGGCGCGCTGCTGATGGCCTTCGGTCTGCCCTACGACAGCGACCAGGGCCGCAACGTCGCCGCGGCGTTGACCTCGCTGATGTGCGGCGAGGCCTATCGCATGAGCGCCGAGATCGCCGGAGCGATGGGGCCCTTCGTGAAGTTCGAGGAGAACCGCGAGCCCTTCCTCGAGGTCATCGAGATGCACCGCGATGCGGCCTACATGGTGCCGCCGTCGGGTGTCCCCGCCGATCTGATGAAGGTCTCGCGGCGGGCCTGGGACGAGGCGCTCGAGCTCGGCACGAAGAACGGATACAAGAACGGTCAGGTGACCGTGCTCGCGCCGACCGGCACGATCGCGTTCATGATGGACTGCGACACGACCGGGGTCGAGCCCGACATCGCGCTCGTGAAGTACAAGAAGCTCGTCGGTGGCGGGTTCCTCAAGATCGTGAACCAGACGGTGCCGATGGCGCTCGCGAAGCTCGGCTATTCCCCTGCCGAGGTGGAGGCGATCATCGCCCACATCGATGCCCGGGAGACGATCGAGGGCGCGCCGGGCCTGAAGCCGGAGCACCTGCCGGTCTTCGACTGCGCCTTCCGGGCGCAGAACGGCGTCCGCTCGATCGAGTGGATGGGCCATATCCGGATGATGGGTGCGGTGCAGCCGTTCCTCTCGGGAGCCATCTCGAAGACCGTCAACATGCCGGCCGACGCCACCGTCGAGGACGTCATGCAGGCCTACACCGCGGGCTGGAAGCTCGGGCTCAAGGCACTCGCGGTCTACCGGGACGGCAGCAAGCGGACGCAGCCGCTCAACGCGGGTCGCGACGTGAAGGTGGAGAAGAAGGACGCAGCGACGAATCTGGTCGAGCTCGACCAGTACAGGCCGCGGCGCCGCAAGCTCGCCGACGAGCGGGTCGCGTACACGCACAAGTTCTCGATCGCCGGCCACGAGGGCTACCTCACGACCGGTCTCTACGAGGACGGGCAGCCGGGCGAGATCTTCCTCAAGATGGCGAAGGAGGGGAGCACGGTCTCGGGCCTGATGGACACGATCGCGACCATGACGTCGATCGCGCTCCAGTACGGGGTTCCGCTGAAGGCGCTCGTCGACAAGTTCAGCCACACGCGGTTCGAGCCCTCGGGCTTCACGAACAACAAGAAGATCCCGATCGCGAAGTCCGTGATGGACTACGTCTTCCGCTACCTCGGCGATCGCTATCTCGCCAGCGAGGAGACGAGTGATGGCGGCGTCGACGAGGCGACGGGCCTCGCGCCGATCGCGCTGCCGACGGCGACGCGATCGGGCGTCGTGACTCCGCTCGTGCAGACACCGGCCCAGGCGGCGGGCGCCGTCGCCGGGGGGTCGGGAAGCGCGACGACGGAGGCGACCCAGGCGACCTCCTCGAAGCCGGGCTCGGTCTTCGTGAATCAGGCGGATGCGCCGTCCTGCATGGACTGCGGATCGATCATGATCCGCAACGGCGCCTGCTACAAATGCCCGAACTGCGGCAGCACGAGCGGCTGCAGCTGAACGGGCGGAACGGCAGCGGAGCCGGGGCCGCGTGCGCGTGGCCCCGGGCGAGGGGGCCGCGTGAATCGATCAAGGAGCCAGGCGAGGGCGAGTCAGGCGGCCCGCGCCTGGCTCTTTGCGGTTCTGCTGCCGCTGTTCGTCGGATCCGGGACGGGCTGCATCACGGTCGACGTCTTCGGCGGCGGTGAGGAAGCGGCGCTGGTCGAGAGCGTCGTACGCGGTCGTCAGGGGCCGAAGATCCTGCTGCTCGACATCGACGGCACGATCGGCGAGGTGGAGCCGTCCGGCAACTTCTTCGGTGGGCCCGAGATCGGGACCGTCGCGCGGGTCGTCGAGATGCTCGATCGCGCGCGGGCGGACGAGGAGATCTCGGCCGTGCTGCTGCGGATCGACAGCCCGGGCGGAACCGCGACGGCGAGCGAGCAGGTCTACGAAGAGATCGTCCGCTTCAAGAACGAACGACGGATTCCGGTCGCTGCCCAGCTGATGGGCACCGCGACCTCGGGCGCCTACTACGTCGCGATGGCGGCGGATACGATCCAGGCCCATCCGACGACCGTCACCGGCTCGATCGGCGTCATCTTCACGAATCTCTCCTTCGCGGGCCTGATGGAGAAGCTCGGCGTCGAGGATCAGACGCTGACCGGCGGTGAATTCAAGGACGCCGGCTCGCCGTTCCGCCGGCTCTCGGCCGAGGAGCGCGCGCAGCTCCAATCGATCGTCGACGATCTCCATGCGCGCTTTCGCGAGATCGTCGGCCGGGGTCGGCCGAAGCTCTCGCCCGAGGAGATCGAGCGCCTCGCGAGCGGCCGGGTCTTCAGCGCGAAGCAAGCGCTCGAGCACGGGCTCGTCGACCGGATCGGCTCTCTCGAAGCGATGGTCGAGGACGTCGAGCGCAGGATCGGTGCGCCCCAGTCCCG